>NZ_BAABJM010000001.1:436405-2041235 GCF_039543305.1 Nocardia callitridis
GACCGGAGACCGGAGACCGGAGACCGGAGACCGGAGACCGGAGACCGGAGACCGGAGACCGGAGACCGGAGACCGGAGACCGGAGACCGGAGACCGGAGACCGGAGACCGGAGACCGGAGACCGGAGACCGGAGCGTATTCGGTCTCGCGCCGGAATGGTTGCTTTACAACGGGGCTCCAGTCGCCGACACACTGATCCTCGGCCACGAGAACGAGCGCACTCGTCTGGCCTACATCGCTCCCGCGGCCGCACACATCGGTGTAGTAGCGGGTGACCCCGCCTACGACCGCATGCTGCTCAGCAGACATCTGCGCATGCGATACCGGCAGGAACTCGGCGTAGCCCCCGGCCAGATTCTCGTGACCCTCTGCACCACCTGGTCGCATCGCTCTCTGTTCGGTAGCTGGCCCAGCCTGTTTCGTGAAACGCTCGCCTGCCTACCACGCGACCGATACCGAGTCGCCGGATTGATCCACCCGAACACCTCGCACGGCCACGGCGAATGGCAGGTGGGCACCTGGCACGCCGACGCACTCAGGGCCGGATTACTGCTGACCGGCCCGGCCGAAGGATGGCAGGCAACACTCATCGCTTCCGATCTCGTCATCGGCGACCACGGTGCCACCACTTGTTATGGCGCCGCCCTGGACTTACCGGTGCTACTCGCCGCATTCCCGGATACGGACGTGGCACGGGGATCGGTCGGGGCGATACTCGGCGCAACCGCACCGAGGCTCCATCGATTCGAGTCGCTGGCTACGCAAATACACCGTACCATCGCCGAATACGAGCACGGAACCTTCGACGAGTTGCGGGCGCTGATGAGTTCACACCCTGGCGAAGCGATCCTACGTCTGCGGGCCGAGTGCTACTCCCACCTCGGCCTGAGCGTTCCCGGCACTCCACCTGTCACGCCGGTGATACCGCCACATTTTCTCGGCGCCGGGCAGCGCACGCACACCCGCGAGTGCGCGGCACACACTGACTACGCGGTGTGTACCCCGCTCAGCCGTGACGCAGTGGCGATCGACCGCTACCCCGCTGGTGTAGACGTAGACCGCTCGGAGGCCACGTACCTGGATGATGCCTTCCTGGTGGCACACGAGAACCATCCGTGGCACGCGCTGACCGAACTGGCTCCCGTGGTGATCACCGACGAACCCGCCGTCGGCCAGGACGCACGCGAGCTGCTGGACGAGACGCTGCGTAGATTCCCCTCGGCGCAGGTGGTCGCCACGAATATCGGCGAAACGTGCCTTGTTCGCACACGAACGCAAATAACGATCACCATTTCGACCGCCGACGCGGGGATCGCGGCCATCGTCGTTTACAGCAGACTGATCAAAGGCCAAACGGCCCAGGGAGAAGTAGCTGTTCAGCTCGGATCAGCTCATACTTCGTTGTTCCTCAAGGGTTTTCATAGTGGCTGATGCCATAGGCTCGAAATACACTGCTGGTCAGTCTCTCTGATGATCACCGAACTAGGCGCCGGTGCCCAATGCCGACGAGCCACGCCCGCCCAACTCACCGAAAAGTGCTGCGGCCCTGGCTTTGAGCTCTCGTCCTTCTGCGCCTCGGCCGAGCCGTAGCAGCACCGCACCCAGCGCCTCGCAGCTATCGGCCAACCACGTATCCAGACCCAGCGCCTGCTCCAACTCGACAGCCTCGGACAGCAGTTCGACCGCTTCGTCGTCGTGCGACCCGCCGAGACGCGCGAGCGTACCCCCGAGGTTGGCCACCGATTTCGCGTAGTTGTGGCGCTCCGCGTCCGGACGAAAATACTCCACCGCGCTACGGCCGAGAGCAATCGCCTCGTCGTGGCGTCCGATCGCGGCCAGCATCGGCCCACTGTTCATATCGAGCATCCGATGCTCCCGCTCACGGATGCGCGCGGGGAATGCCGGATCGTCCACCAGCGCCCGTGACTTCGCAATCGCGCGGACCGCTGCCGAGTACTCGTCATGTCGCTGATGAACGAAGGCCTGCCATGCGAAAGTCTTGGCCAGACTCGCCACCGACACCTCGTCACGCAGTCCGGTCGCCAGTTCTTCGGCGTTCCGGAACTCGCGCATCGCCGCATCATGCTCACGCACCGCGAAATACGCCGTACCCAGTTCGATACACATCCGCAGCTGCGGACGCGCGTCACCGGTATCAGCAGTGATCCACTGCGCCGACGCCGATCCGACGCGGTAGGCGGCGATAGCGTCGGCGTAGAGGTCTCGCTGAAAATAGAAGGTGAACAACGCTTCACACAGCTGCCAGGCAAGCTCGTGGAAGCCCTCGTCAGCGGCGGTGCTCAATGCCCGACGCAGGTTCGCGCGCTCCAATTCGAGATCAGCGATCGCCCGTTGATAGGCCTCGGGTCCCGTGTACGCCAACGGAATCCGGCCATCGAAGAGTTCGCCGAATCGGATACGGCCGCTGAGCACTTGCTCACGCGCCACCGCGAATTCCAAGTACCACCGAACCATCCGTCGCAGTGCGGCGCGGCAATCCGCAGGATGCAGCGTCGCCGTGGCCAAACCCCTGGCGTGCAAGTGAACTAGCGAATGGAGCTCGAAACGACCGTCATCGATATCGGTCAATAGGCACGCCGACTTCAATGCGTACAGATCGTCGTCCAACTCGCCCGCGTAGTCCGGCCCGAGCAGAGCGGCCGCGACCGCGGCATCGAACTGCCTGCCGGCGTGCAGGCCGAGCAGTCGATACAGCATGCGCTGATCGTCGGAAAGCTCCTGGTAGGCAACCTCGTAAACATTTTCCACCAGCCGCTGGTTCTCGATACGGAACTCCGCGAGCCGCGACTTCGCCGCACGTAGCCGATCGACATACCCGGCGACACCTCGATGTCTGGTCAACAGATGCGCCCTCGCGATTCCGAGCGCCAAGGGCAGCCACCCACACAACTCGGCGACCTCACCCAGTGGCCGATCCTCGGCGGCGGCACGGACGGGATCCATGCCGCGACTCAACAACTCCTTCGCGTGGTCGGGAGTGAATACGCCCACCGGAAAGACGTCGAATCCCAGATGTTCGAATCCTTCCGAGTACCGACGACTTGTCGCGATCACCACACTGCGGGCAGCGCCCGGCAACAACGCGTTGAGCTGCTCCGCTGAGGCCACGTCATCGAGCAGGATCAGCGACGAGCGGTCGGCCAGCGCGGCACGATAGGCCGCGACCATACCGTCTGTGGTCGTCGGCAACGATGACACACCCAGCGCGGGTAGGAAGATCGTCATCGCGTCCTCAACCGACAACGCACGGGCTGAAGCGCCCATACTCACATGCAAGACGACATCGAACCGGGCGCCCGCCCCGACAACCTCCGTCGGTGCGGCGGGTTCGCCAGCCCCGGACAATAATTCGTGCGCGCACCACAGGGCCAACGACGTCTTGCCGACGCCGGGCATCCCCGTGAGCACGAAAACCCCCGCGGTTCGGGCAGCCCATTGCGCACCGATCCGCCCGATGATCGAGTTCCGCTCGTCGTCCCGGTCGACGAGAATCCGAGGTCGCGACGGCACCAGGCATACAGCCGTCGGTGTCTCACTCATGCAGCACCCCCCTGCGTTAGGATCGGCCCAGTCAATCCTAGCGCTACACAGTAGGGTTCGGGCCAAGCAAGATCGGTTTCGCGCCGTTTCAAGTCGTGACTTTCGGACATCTGAGCGCAGGTCGGAAACCCCGCGACACCACCGGGTGTGTCGCGGGCCGGGGTCATTCCTCGTTCAACGCGTCCAACGACTCCAGGTCGGCGACCGCCTGCATGATGCGTTCGACGTTGGCGAGGCTGATGTCGCGGGGCTGCATTTCCGGCTGCATCCGGCCCTGCCCGAGCGTGCCGATCCAGGAGAACACGCCGTGAAAAGTCTGCTGGCGGTACTGCAACCATGCCGCGTTGAAATCCGGTGCGTCGCCGCCCGCGGCCTGCAACCGGTCCAAATACAGCTCGAGCAGTTCACGCTCCCACGCCCGCCGGTCCTCGATGGTCAGACCCGACATGATCGAGTACGCGAAATCGAGTGCCCAGTTGCCGCGCAGGGTGCACTGCCAGTCGTAGAGGCCCATACGGCCGTCGCCGGTGACATACCAGTTGCCCGCGTGCACGTCCGCGTGCACCAGGGTGCTGGGTGTGCGCGCGTGCAGCTCCATCGAACGAAAGAGGCCGGGCCACAATTCGTCCCGCCGCGCGAACAACTCCGGCGGAATGACCTCTTCGCCGAGCGTGACGCCGTTGCGAAACATCTTGCCCGTATTGATCATGTTGTTCATCGTGGTGTGCCAATCCAAACCGGTGAGCAGCCAGTCGAATTCGCCGGTCAACCGTGGACTGTCCCAGAACGCACCGTGGAAGAGCGCGAGTTGGCTCACCATGTCCTCGGCCATCGCCTTGTCGAGCACCCTGGTGAGCGGATTACCGAAGGTGGCACCCTTGGTCTGCGCGACGTTCTCCAATACGAACATCGAACGGAACGACCGAGGATCGAAGACCGTGTGATAGCCGATCGGCGCTTCCATCGCCAACTCGGGTCGGATCCTGCTGTAGAAACCCGACTCGTTCTCCAACAGATGACACAGGCCACAGACGATCCGCATCGTCAGTGCCGTAGTCGATTTGGTGAACAGCTCGGTCGGCAATCCGGCCGCCGTCCCCGCCTCGTTGTACTCCACCACGAGACCGCGCCGCGACGAAGTGCCGTCACTGCCACCGGTGAGCCGCAGCGACTCCACCCTGGCGCCCGCGTGTTCCGCGCACAAGGCGGCGGTCAGCCATTCCGGCGTCAACGCGTTCGGTGCCGCGGGCACCGCGCCGACCTCGGCCCGCGCCGCACCACCGACCCGATCACGCAGATAATGTCCCGCGATTCGCGCCGTGAGCGCCGCCGCCCGCCTCTTCTCGCGCATCGACACAGCCGATCACCTTCGCCTCTCCCGCTCGAACATCGAGAATGCAGGCTACGGCCATCGCCGCGCCGAGTACTCCCACCCATGGCGACGGTCGCGCATGATCGAGCGAGTCGAAGGTTACCGCAATCCGAGGCTGAAAAATGTTGCCCTGGTTGAATGTTCGTTACAGCGGTAAGTTGATCGGCGCGGAGGGCGGAAACGATACCGGCAGCGCGGCGAGACTACGGTTGAACGGCCCCGGCCGCCAGAGCAACTCCTCGGCCGACCCGTCGAGACCGATCTCGGGCAAGGCGTCGAGCAACTGGTCGATGGCGTCCTGAGCGATCAGGTACGCGGGCGACTTCGCCGGACACGCATGCGGGCCGACGCTCCACGCGAGATGCGAACGGTTGTCGGTGTATTCGCCGACACTGATCGCCGGATCGTTGTTGCACCCGGTAATACTGATCACCACGGGTTGATGCGCGGGCAACCACGCGCCCTCGATGAGAATCGGCTGCCTCGGGAAGGTCACCGAATAATTCGCCATCGGCGGATCGGTGAACAACACCTCCTCCAGCGCGTCCCGCGTCGAAAGGCTCCCACCGAGAATGCCACTGCCGAACCGATCATCGGTGAGCATCACCCGCAAGGTGTTGACGATCAGATTCTGCGTCGGCTCGATACCCGCGCCGTAGAACAGCAGAACCTGCTGGATCAACTCCTCCTCGTCCAAGTTCGACGCATGCCCCAGTAGACGAGTCACCACGTCGTGGCCCGGCTCGGAACGCTTGAGCGCCACCAGATCCGCCATCGCCTGCCACAACATCCGATTGCCCGCATCGGCGTCGACGCCGTCGAACATCGCCGCCATCCCCGCCGCCGCGCGCTGCCCGATATCCTGCGGACAACCGAGCATCGCGTTGATCACCGTGAAGGTGAGCGGAAACGCGTACTGGCTGATCAGGTCGGCCGTGCCGGACGCGCAGAAGCTGTTGATCAGCGGAATCGCGATCTGCTCCACCGTGCCGTGCAGCGCGAACAGGTCGACCCCGTCGAGACCGGCGACCACCGCCTGCCGATACCTGGTGTGCGCCTGGCCCGTCGAACGGATCGCGGCCGGGCGCCATTCGAGCATCGGCAGGATCGGACAATCCTTCGGAATATCCTGTTGCCACACACGCGAATCCGGCGCGAAATGATCAGGATCGTTCAGAATGCGCAGCGCCGTGTGGTACCCGACCACCAACGTCGCCGGAACACCTGGCGCCAGTTCGACCGGCACCAAAGACCCGAATTCGCGGCGCATTTCGCGATAGGCGCGGTGCGGATCCGCGGCGAATTCCTCGGAATACAGCGCGACCCTCGGACCGCCGGTGTCGACCGGCGAACCATACGAGACGGGGGCAACGGTGGCGGCATGCTGTGGCGAGGTCAAAGACGGAACTCCAGTCGAGGGAACAGGAAGGATCGACGGCGGCCGGGACGAGGCGACAACCTCGCCTCATGAGCGTCGGATGGGGGGTGGCGCTGCCGACCGCACTGCCGCTGCCCGGCAGCTGATTTCGACGACAGTGGAGGAGAATGTAGCAGCTTTAGCCCGGCGTCAGGACCCGATAGCCACCAAACCTGAATCATCGCCGACAGCTATCGAAATCGGCGCCGACAAACCCACTCCGAAACAGCGCGCATCCACCGCATATCGTCGAGGCGGACCAAGCGCACCCAGACGGATCACGAGCGGCGGTAGCAAATGCACGATATCTCCCGATCGCACCCCCCAGCACCTCCCCGACCACACGGTGCGGCGGCATGACCACCGACGCGGTACGCAAACACGACCCCGCCGCGCGCGGATTCGCCAGCGACAACACCGCCGGGGTACATCCCGAGATCCTGGCCGCACTCGCCGTGGCCAACGGCGGCCACCAACCCGCCTACGGGGCAGACGAATACACCGTCCACCTCCAGCAGATCTTCGGCCGACACTTCGGCGAAAAGGCCGTCGCGTACCCGGTATTCGGCGGAACCGGCGCGAATACCGTTGCTCTGCAAGCCTTGCTGCCGAGATGGGGTGCGGTGATTCTCGCCGACACCGCGCACGTGCACGCCGACGAATGTGGTGCGCCCGAGAAGATGGCGGGAATCAAGACCTACGCCGTCCCCACCACCGACGGCAAACTCACCCCCGAACTGATCGACCGCCAAGCGTGGGGATGGGGCAACGAGCACAGGGCCCAGCCCACGGCGGTGTCGTTCGCGCAGACCACCGAACTCGGCACCTGCTATACACCGGAGGAAATCCGCGCGATCTGCGCGCACGCCCACGAACTCGGCATGCTCACCCACATCGATGGGGCCCGGCTGGCCAATGCCGCAGCCACTCTCGGGGTGTCGATGCGCGAATTCACCAGCGACGTCGGCGTGGACGTGGTGTCGTTCGGCGGCACCAAGAACGGCCTACTGTTCGGTGAGGCGGTGCTGGTGCTCGCGCCCGAAAAAGTCACCGACATCGCCTATCTGCGGATGATGTCGATGCAGCTGGCCTCGAAGATGCGGTTTCTCTCGGTGCAATTCGAAGCGCTGCTCGCCGGAGACCTCTGGTTACGCAACGCCACCCACGCCAATGCCATGGCCACCCGACTCGCCGACGCCGTCCGCGAGACCGACGGCGTACGAATCCTTCGACCCGTGCAGGCCAACGTGGTGTTCGCGGTGATCGCGCCCGACGTCACCGAACGCCTGCGGCAGCGCTACCCGTTCCACGTCTGGAACCAACGCACCGGCGAGGTCCGATGGATGTGCGCATTCGACACCACTCCCGAGGATGTGGACGGATTCGCCGCAGCGATCGCCGAGGAGATGCGCCGACACTGAACCCGAGGCAGGCGGGTCTTCACATCTTGTTGAGGGCGCAGCGCACCTGAGAACGCACGGCGAACGACCGCTCGCACTATTGTCCTTCCAGAACACCGGGTTTGCGAAGAACCGGCCATACCGAAAGGGTCGCTCATGCGACGTGTGCTCAGCGGCCTGATGCTGTTGTTGGTGTCGTTGATCGCCATCCTCGCCCAGGCGGGCGCGGCGACCGCGCAAGATGCCACACCGCCGGTCGTCCAGGTCGGCACCGAAGGCACGTATCCGCCGTTCTCCTTCCACGACCCGAAAACGCAAAGCCTCACCGGCTACGACGTCGAGGTGATCGAAGCGATCGCCGCCAAGACGGGCTGGCAGCTCGACTTCGTCGAAACCACCTGGGACGCGGTCTTTCCCGCCTTGGACGCCGGCCGCGTCGACGTCATCGCCAACCAGGTCTCCGTCAACGAGGAACGCACCGCCAAATACGGCCTGTCCGACCCCTACACCTATTCCCGCGGCGTGATCGTCCGCCGCACCGGCGACGACAGCATCAAGACCCTCGCCGACCTCAAAGGCAAGACCACCGCACAGTCCAGCACCAGCAACTGGGGCAAGATCGCCAGGGACGCCGGGGCGAAAGTCGAAGCCGTAGAAGGGTTCACGCAGGCAGCGGCGCTGCTGGCGCAGGGCAGGGTCGACGCCATCGTCAACGACAACATCGCCGTCCTCGACTACCTGAACACCACGGGGTCCGACGCCGTCGAAATCGCCGGGGAGGCCGGTGCCGAAACAAGCGAACAGGCACTCACCTTCCGTAAGGACGACCGAGCACGACTCGACCAGGCGAACAAGGCGATCGCGGAACTGCGCGCCGACGGAACCCTCACCGAGATCTCGCAGAAGTACTTCAAAGCCGACGTGTCGGTGGCCGAAGGCGGCGAGGCGGACCTGTCGGGCGGGCGTGGTCACCGCGACACCCTGACCGTGCTGCGTGAAACGGCATGGCCGATGTTCGTCGGCTTGGTGAAGGTGACCATCCCGCTCACCGCGCTGAGCTTCGCGATCGGACTCGCACTCGCACTCGTCGTCGCCCTCGCCAGAATCTCCTCCTACCGGGTGCTTTCGGGCCTGTCGCGCGCGTTCATCTCGATCATTCGCGGCACACCCCTGCTGTTGCAGTTGTTCATCGTCTTCTATGGGCTCCCGCAGATCGGGCTGAAATTCGCGCCGTTCACCGCCGCGGTGATCGCGTTCAGCCTCAATGTGGCGGGGTACGCGGCGGAGGTCGTGCGCTCGGCGATCCTGGCCGTCCCGAAGGGGCAGTCCGAGGCCGCGGCGACGGTCGGGCTCAACTACACGCAGACCCTGCGGCGAATCATCCTGCCGCAGGCCACGCGCACCGCGGTGCCGCCGTTGTCGAACACGCTGCTGTCGCTGCTCAAAGACACCTCCCTCGGTTCGGTGGTCCTGCTCACCGAACTGTTCCGCGAAGCGCAGCTCGCGGCCGCCGAAAGCAATGAATTCCTCGCCCTGTACGCCTTCGCCGGGTTGTATTACTGGGTGATCTGCGCCGCCTTGTCGGCCGTGCAGAAGAGACTCGAGACCCGACTCGACAGGTATGTGGCCAAATGACCGAAGCACACGACGCCGAACCCACCCGCATCCGCGTACGCGACCTGGCGATATCGTTCGGCGACCAGCAGGTTCTGCGCGGAATCGACTTCGAGTCCCAGCGCGGCACCTCCACCGTGCTACTCGGCCCCTCCGGATCGGGTAAGACCACGGTGCTGCGCTCACTCAATGCCCTGGAAATCCCCGACCGCGGGGTGATCGGCATCGACGACGTCGAGATCGATTTCGCCGACCTGCCGCCGAACAAGGCCGGACGCAAACAGGCGGCGCGGCTGCGGGCACAGAGCGGGATGGTGTTTCAGTCGCACAATCTGTTTCCACACCGCACCGTGCTGGAAAACATCATCGAAGGGCCGGTGATCGCGCAACAACGCCCACGCGAGGAAGCGATCGCCGACGCGAAAACCCTGCTCGACCAGGTCGGTCTCGGCGAGCGCGCCGACGCGTACCCGTTTCAGCTCTCCGGCGGTCAGCAGCAGCGTGTCGGCATCGCGCGTGCACTCGCGCTGAAACCGAGGGTGGTGTTGTTCGACGAACCGACCTCGGCGCTGGACCCCGAACTCGTTGGCGAAGTACTCGCGGTGATCACCGACCTCGCCGCGCAGGGGTGGACGATGGTGATCGTCACCCACGAGATCCGCTTCGCCGAGCAGGTCGCCGATCAAGTGCTTTTCCTGGACGAAGGCGTCATCGTCGAGCGCGGCAGCAGCGCCGAGGTGATCGGCGCGCCGAAACAGCAACGGACGCGCCGATTCCTCGAACGGATCCTTTCTCCGGGTTGATCAGGAGTTTCGCGCGGTCGGCCTCGGGTGCCGATGCGTGGCGGGGCGGGCCGGTCGGGAAAGTCACACGACGGAATAGTGATCGGCTGGGCCGGTGTTCTACCCGCTCGTGACCGATACTTCGCTGCCCGTGGACGGACTCTTCGAACCGTTCGACGTGAAATCGCTACACCTGCGCAATCGATTCGCCATGGCGCCGATGACCCGAATGTTCTCGCCCGAGGGCATCCCCGGTGCGGACGTCGCCGAGTATTACCGTCGCCGCGCGGCCGGCGGTGTCGGACTGATCATCACCGAAGGCACCTACATCCCCGACCCCGCTGCCGGGCCCGACACCTCGGTGCCGCGCCACTACGGCGACGCGAGCCTCAGCGGATGGAAGGCCGTAGTCGAGGCCGTGCACGGCGCGGGCGGTCAGATCATTCCGCAGCTGTGGCACCTCGGTGTCGGCCGCGGTGACAAGCCGACACTCAATCCGGACGTCGCCTCCGTCAGCCCATCCGGGCTGGCCCTCGACGGCACCGAATCCGGCCGCGCACTGAGCGCCCCCGATCTCGAAGCTTTGCGTGACTCGTGGGTCAGCGCCGCCGTGAACGCGAAGGCCACCGGCTTCGATGGCATCGAGTTGCACGGCGCGCACGGCTACCTGCTCGACCAATTCTTCTGGGAGCGCACCAATCTGCGCACCGACGGCTACGGCGGCTCACTCGAGGCTCGCGTGCGTTTCCCCGCCGAGGTCGTCGCGGCCATCCGCGAGGCCGTCGGCCCCGACTTCGCGATCGTGTATCGCTATTCGCAGTGGAAGGCCAGCGACTACCAAGCGCGCATCGCCTCGACCCCCAACGAACTCACCCGCATCCTCACCCCGCTGGTCGAAGCAGGCGTCGACGTATTACACCCCTCCACCCGCAGGCACTGGCAACCGGCCTTCCCCGAATTGTCCGGCACCGACGGCGAATTGGGCCTCGCGGGCTGGACCAAGAAGGTCTCCGGTCTGCCTGCCATCACCGTCGGCTCCGTCGGCCTCGACAAGGAATTCACCCCCGGCGCGGGCCGAGGCGACTCCGGCGTCGCAGGCATCGACCGCCTCCTGAAACAACACGCCAACGGCGAATTCGACGTAGTCGCAGTAGGCCGCGCCCTACTGGCCGACCCGGAATGGGTTCAAAAACTCCACGAGGGCCGCAGCACCGACCACATCCCCTTCCGCCAGGAGCACACGCAGAACCTGGTGTAAACCAGCACAGATTAATCCAGCGACCCGCTGTCGGCGGTATCCCAGTGTCGAAGGTCGTCATCACCGAACGCCGGTGCTGGAGACAGTGCACGACGTCCCGGTCAGCGGTCCATGATGTGAAGGTCGCTGCCCACCGTGGTGAAGGCGGAGGGGGTGAGGCCGAACATGCTGCGGAAGGTGTCGCTGAAATGGGAGGGTGAGGCGAAGCCCGAGTCGACGGCGGCTCGGGTGAGATCGTGGCCCGCGGCGAATTCTTTTGCTACCCGCAGCATTCGGGCCCACTGCACGTAGCGGCGGAAACTGGTGCCGGTTTGCGCGGCGAAGGTGCGCAGGAAATAGGAGGTGGAAAGTCCTGCGGCGGCGGCTCTTTCCGAAGCACGTTGTGGCAGTTCTGGTTCCGCGCGGATCGCGGCCGCGATAGCCGCGATGCGGGGGTCGCGGATGTCGGGAACCGGCATGCTCGCGAGGTCGAGCAGGCGTTCGACGTCGATCTCGGGGCCGGAGCACAGGTCGATCAATTCGCCTTCGTCACTGTGCGCGATCGCGAAGCCGTCCACTGTGCGGGTCATCGCGCCGAGTGCGCGCTGGACGCGGGTGGAGGTCGGGTCGAAGAAGCAGAACAGCATTCGCCCTTCACTGTGCACCACATGGTGAACAACCCTGGGTCGGAACAGGAAACTACGCGCGGTGATGTCCGGCGCGCCCACGGTGCGCACCCGAAAGGGCGCATCGATCCCGACACCGAGCGACGCGATAGCCGTGGAGTGCGCCGCCAACCCGAGACTCGGCCCCAGGTAGACGGCGTGCCCGAGCCGTAACCACAGCTGCGCGAGGTCGAGAGCGCACGTTTGCGGAAGTGCCGTCCGTGTCATGCGGGCGAGGATACCGGTGCGGAACGCGCTGCCGAGCGCTTCGACCACCACCACCGAGGAGACGCGATGACACCCCCTACCGCACCGGTCCCGCACCTGAAGGAAACCACGGTGGACGGCGCGACACTGCGCTACGCCGAGCGCGGCGAAGGCGACCCCCTCGTCCTGCTACACGGGTGGCCGGAAAGCCATCTGGCGTGGGAACACCAGCTCGGACCGCTGTCGGCGAACCGGCGGGTGATCGCCCCCGACCTGCTCGGCTGGGGCGCATCGGACCGCGACCTCGCACTGAGTCACGACTACGACACCGAAGTCGACCGGATCGCGCGCATGCTGGACGCGCTCGGTCTGGATCGGGTGGACTTGGCGGCGCACGACTACGGCGGATTCCTCGGCGTGGGATTCGTGCAGCGCTACCCCCATCGCGTGCGGCGCTTCGCGATTCTCAATTCCCGCGGGCACAGCGTCCTCGCCGCCCCGTACTACCAGCTGTTCGGAATCTTCACCACCGCCGCCCGCCACCGCGTGACCCGGCCGTTGCTCACCACGCCGCTGATCCACCTCGTGCACCGGCTGGGTATGCGCAAGTACGTCCGCAATGGAACCTTCGAAGCCGACCGACTCGACCACTACCTCTCGGTACTGCGCACCCGTGCGGGCCGCCGCTGGTACGCCCACTTCTGGTCCGGCTACCAGGTGCGGGTGCGCCGCGAACTCGCGGCGGGCTTACCCGCCATCACCTGCCCGACCACCGTGATCTGGGGCACCCACGACCCCGGCATCCGATTCCGGACAGCACTCGAACTCACCCGCGCCATCCCCACCGCCCAACTCGTGCGCATCGACGGCGACCACTTCATCATGGAGCAACGCCCCGACGAGGTCACCGAGGCACTATTGGACTGGCTCGACCGGCCCGCCGACTGAACCGCGCCACTCCCGTGCGCCGGGCACTTCGATCAAGGAAAGAAACACCGGAACAACGTTGGGCGCACGGATAATCGGTGCCCGCGCAGGCCGATCGTGACGCGGCGGCCGACGATGAACTCAGGAATCAGCCGCTGCGGAGATGGCCTGGTGACCGTAATGGTGGGTCAGGGGCGTTCCCAGCGCCAGGCGAATTCGCCGGGTTGTGGGGGTGGGCCGGGGAGGGGTGTGTCGGAGGTCAGGCCGGCGATCAGGAGGGCCAGGACGCGGCGGCGGAGTTCGGCGGCGCGGGTGGGGGCGGGGGAGGTGATGGCGGCGCAGGATTCGAGGATCAGGCCGATGTCGAGGTGGTTCGCTTCCTCGCGCAGGCGACCGGTGGCGTGGGCGCGGCGAACGAGCTCCTCGGTCACTACG
Source organism: Nocardia callitridis (assembly GCF_039543305.1). NCBI lineage: Bacteria > Bacillati > Actinomycetota > Actinomycetes > Mycobacteriales > Nocardiaceae > Nocardia > Nocardia callitridis. Next base: position 450,023 of record NZ_BAABJM010000001.1, read on the forward strand.
CCGGAGTGGTCGACATCGGGCACCATCGACTCGTCGGGGGTGAAGGTACCGGCCAGGTGCACGGTGAGGGCGTGGACGTCGGCGTCGACCACGCGTTCCAGGAATCCGACGAGACCGTCCCAGCCGTCCGAATCCTCCAGTGCCGCATCGGCTTCCGCATTATATCGACGGATCCCATCGTGGCAGAGCGTGCGCAGGAGGACTTCCTTACTCGGGTAGCGCCGGTACAGCGCGCTGATCCCCACCCCGGCTTTCTCGGCGACGGCCGAGATCGGCGCGCTCGCGTCGGCCAGGAACACCGCGCGGGCGGCGTCCAGGATGATCCCGTTGTTGCGCGCGGCTTGCGCCTTGCGCCCGGATAACGGCTTCTGAGCTGGTGTTTCTGATTTCTTCGGCATGAAGACAGCCTAGCACTTGAAACGGAATGATCCGTTCTGCTACTGTTCAAACAGAACGAAACATTCCGTTTCAAAAAGGAGAACGACATGGCCGCCATCAAGCCCTTCCGGATCGACGTCCCCCAGGCCCAGCTCGACGATCTGGCCGACCGGTTGCGCCGGGCACTGTGGCCGAACGAGCTTCCCGGCGTCGGCGACACCTACGGCGTGCCGAACGGCCGGGTCCGCGAACTCGCCGAGCACTGGCTGGAGCGCTTCGACTGGCGTGCCCTCGAGGCGAAGTTGAACTCCTACCCGCAATTCACCGCCGAGATCGACGGTGAGGAGATCCACTTCTTGCACATCGAGTCGCCTCGGGCAGACGCGACTCCCGTGGTCCTCACGCACGGCTGGCCGGGGTCGATCCTGGAATATCTCGAGGTCATCACCCCGCTCACCGAGCCGGAATCGGCCGACGCACCGGCATTTCACCTGGTCATTCCGTCACTGCCCGGCTTCGGTTTCTCCGGTCCGACCCGCAGCACCGGCTGGAGCCGCTACCGCACCGCGCGGGCCTGGGTGACGCTGATGGATCAGCTCGGCTACCAGCGGTACGGCACGATCGGCAACGACGGGGGCTCGATGGTCGCGGTCGAGATGGCCAAGATCGCGCCGGAGCAGCTGATCGGAGCCCATGTGACGCAACTGTTCTCGTTCCCCTCGGGCGACCCCACCGAATTCGAAGGGCTCTCCGACGAGGACATGGCCGCCCTGCAACACCTCCAGTGGTTCCACGAGAACAAGATGTCGTTCAATATTCTGCACAGCCAGCAACCGCAGACGCTGGCCTTCGCGCTGGCCGATTCACCGGTCGGCCTGCTCGGCTGGAATGCGCAGCTGTTCGACCCGAGCCTGGACCCCGACTTCGTGGTGGGCAACGTTGCGCTCTACTGGCTCACCGGCACCGCGGGTTCTTCCCTCCGCTTCTATTACGAGGACGCACACGCGGGTGAGCAGTCGCAAGAACCGACGACCGTGCCGATCGCACTGGCGATGTTCCAGGGCGATTTCCAGTCGATCCGCCGCTTCGCCGAGCGCGACCACAAGAACATCGTGCGCTGGAACTCCTACGACGGGGGCGGACACTACGCCGCGCACGAGGCGACCGACACCCTGGTCGACGACATCGGGGCGTTCTTCACCGAGGTGAGGTAAACCGTGTCGACGGCCCGGTCCGGGCCGTCGACACCTGTTCTCCCCCAACCGCGTTCGGAATCTCCGAGCGCGGTTTACCCCTCGCGTGGGGGTTCGGCGCCCGGTCGGTTGTCGCGCCCTTCAGCGTTTGGCACCGAATCCTGCGGGGATGAGACGTCGCCGTCCCACGCCCCTGCGTCTGGCTGCCCGGCGTGCGCATGACGGGTTTCGAACCCGCTCCCTCCTGCCCGTCGACATCGCCGCAGACCGACCTGCCGTCACCGTAATGCGGCGCACGCGGTTGCGGAGCGCACCGTCCAACTCACGGAAGGATTCGACGGGAACCGATCGGCGACCAGTCACGTCCAATCAGAGTGCAGGACGATCCTGAGTTCTTCTCGACCTTGATGTCACGGCAGGAACACCGCGGTTCATCGGAACCGCTGTCCGAGCCGTCTGCTGTTTTCGTGTGCTGAATCCACCAGGAAAGGTTCACTATGCCGCAAGATCGTGTCGACAACGGTGACGAAGCGAATACGTCACAGGAGACGAAACATTCTGAGATAGCACGGAATACGACATTCCACCAACCCGATCGGGACCGCAGCGCCGATCGGCGTCGAGCCGCACGTTACCCGAGTAACACTGGGAGGTACCGCCCGAAACAATGCGCCGAGCAACTGGCTTTCCCCTTCGAAGTGCAACGGAACAGCCTCGGCCGCAAGGACTCTGAGCAACCAGAACGCCCGGTCGAGACCAATAACGGGCACCCCTGCCGCGCGCCACGGTCCTACCGACCGCACCGGGGCTAACGGGCGGCCCCTGCCGCAGTGAGCGCCGCACTGTCGCCGCTCACCATTTCGTTGATTCCTTCCTTCGGGAAGGTCGAAATACGCCGGGGAGGGCGACGAGGACACGGTACGGGTTTTCCGTACCGTCCAAGTCGCGCAACAGGTTCGGTCGCTGATCACCGACGTGAGCGCCCGTCGCGGGCGTCAACTCGCCGGTCATCGTGCTGTCCAGCGAACACGCGACGTCGCGGTGACGCACGGTGGTTCGGTTATCGGCGCAGGGGAACGCTCAGGGCAGACGGCCCATCTCCCGCCGCACGCAGTAGTCGGGTCGAGTACGGGTTGAGCTCCAGCGGCTCGTCCGCGCCGACGACCACCGTACCTCCGAGATGGACGAGGTGACGCCCGAAGGCGTAGTTCGGCTCGAAGGCGAAGCTCATGCCAGCCACCAGTTCCATGTCGGGAAGAAAGGTGGGGTGGTCGGGTACACGGGGATATTCCTCGGCGCCGCGGAGGCGACTGAAGAGCCCTCGGCCCTTGCCCACCGACAGCCCGGGGTTGAGCGAATGCACCGCGATCAAGAACGGCCAACCGTCGGCCGCATCGATCGGCTCGTGCATCGCATCGACGAGTTCGCCGAAGGTTCGACCGGGGCGCAACGCTCGCAGGCCCGCGTCGTAGGCGGCACGGGCGACCTGTGCGGCACGGTGGAAGTCCTCGTGCACGTCGCCGACGGTGATGGTCACCTGGTTTTGGGTGTGCCGCCCGCCGAAGTTGGAGAACACCTCGGCGTAGATGACGTCACCGTCGGCGAGGACGCGGGGCGCCTGCGGGCGGTAACCCCACGCCGGTGGTCCCGCCGCGACCACATCAGCCCCCGACCACAGGTGCATCGCCGGGGGAAGTGACCCGTGGCCGTACCCCTGCGCCATCCCCGCCGCGTACACCTGGCTCTCCGGAACGCCGGGAGCGGCGGTTGCCACCATGGCCGCCACCATCGCGTCACCGATGCTGGCCGAGTGCCGGAGTACGGCAATCTCTTCCGCGCCCAGGCGCATGATGAGCTGCCCGAACGCAAGATCGACTGGCCGGAAGTCGGCCGAGGGAAAGCGGGCAAGGATTTTGCTCCAGAGACCGTACGGGATGATCCCTTCGGGGTGCCATGGCATGTGCGGCCCCAGGCCGACGACGCCGATGACCGCTTCGCCCAACCCGAGCTCTTCCAGTGTCTCGGCGACCGCGCCGGAATGGCGGGAGCCGCGCAAATCGCGCGCGGGGATCCACATGTCGTCGCCCCGGCGGGAGGATTCCAGGTGGTCGGTGACGAACATGGGACCGGGAAGCAGCGAGATGGGGTCGCCGGTTCGGGGGAAGATCACCGTCGTTCCGGCGCGTCCGTTGGTGAACCAGGTGTCGTGGGCGACCGGCGCCGGGCCCGCGTCTTCGTGCTCACCGAAGACCAGCAGCGCATCGAGGCCCTCGCGCGCCATGAAGTCCTTCGCCACCCCCCACCGACGGTCGCGCTCGCCGATCGAAAAGACCGGTACCTCTGCATCATTCATATTCTCGTGCCATTCCGAATCGATAGGTGGGTGTTGGTGGACGCTGAAGGGGTACGTGCACGACGACGCGTCACCTACCGGTTGTGCAGCAGACCGATCAGCAACCGCATGCCCGACCCGATGTCAGCCCAGCCGGACTCGGACCGGAGCCTGCCACTGGCATCGGCGTCGATCAGGCCGTGCAGGGTCGCGAATATGACGATCGCGAGAGTGCCGCTGGGCGAGGCGGGCAACTCGTCGGCCGCCTGGCAGTCTTCGACGATCTCGGCGAATACGCGCAGCGCCGCGTTGGCGGCATCAGTCAGGGGGCCGCCTCGCGCGGCGATGTCGGGACTACCGAACAGCAGACGATGACGCGCCGAATGTTCCTGACTGAAACGGATCACCACGTCGAGCGCGCTGAGCAGGCGTGCGGTCGGCTCCGAAACCGATGCCCTGATCTGCTTCCACGCCTGGGCTATCGCGAGGAAATCGGCTGTGGCCACACCCGCGAGCAGGTCATCTCGACTGGCGAAGTGCTTGTAGGGCGCGTTGTGGGAGACCCCGGTGGCGGTGGCGACTCCACGGAGGGTGACCGCCGCGTCCCCACCCTCGTCGAGCAGATTCGCGGCGGCGGCGACGAGTCGGTCGGCGGTGTTCATTTCAGTTGCGCCGGTTCTTCGGTGGCGCTCAGGTGGACGAGTTGCTTCGAGTCGTCCCACAGCTTCGCCGCGCGTCGTTTGTCGTAGGACAGCCGGGCGGATCGTGTGGAAGCAAGGGTCCCGTCGTTCGCCTGGAAGTATTCGCCGGAGTGCTCCGAATAGTCCGGAGCCGTCGCGAGCGCCGCCAGGGACGCGCCGGAAAATTCGACATCCGAGGTGGTGACGCCGATGCGCTTGGACACCCACTTCATCAGTGGCGTAGCCGAGAACCACCGGATCGGCGTTGGCATCCCGCGCAGAAACCCCGTCGCCGGCACAGAACCGGGGTCGTAGGCGATCGAGACCACCGAGCTTCCCGTCCTGCGGAGTCGGCGGTCCAGCTCGTAGGCGTACATCACCGTGCACAGCTTCGAGGTGGAGTAACGCTTTCCGGCGCTCAGCGCCTTGCCGCTGTCCTTGGCCTTGTCGCTGTTCTTCCCAATGTTCGCCAGCACCAAGGCATCCGGCTCGACAACGGCTCCGACCATCTTGCCGTCGACCGAGTCCGGGTCGTGGGTGCCGCTGGCGGTGTATACGACCCTGCCTCCCTCGGCAAGACTCGGGAGCAGGAGCTCGACGAGCAGGAAATGCCCGAGGCAATTCGTCGCGAAAGTCGTCTCATACCCGTCGGGACTGTAGGAGACCGCACCATCGAAGCGGCCGCCCGCGTTGCAGACGATGGCGATGAGCGGATCGATCCCGCCGTCCTCACGCATCGCACGCAGTCGCGCGGCGGCGGCCCGGACCGAAGCGAGTGACGATGTGTCCAGCGCCAGCGTCCGCACGACCACCCCCCATTGCGCATGCAGTTGCTCCGCGACGGATTGCATGCGCTCCGGGCTGCGCCCGGCCAGCACGATGTCGATGCCCTTCGCGGCGAGTTCCCTCGTCGCCGCGAGCCCGATGCCCGAGTGTCCGCCTGTGATCAGGATCGTGGACATAGTGGAAACCTCCTGGTTGACAGTGTCAACCTAACCCTCGAGGTTGACACTGTCAACCTCGGGGGTCGAACAGGCGTAATGACATACCCTTGGACACCGAGGGCAACCCGACCCTCGATCCCACCCCCACCGGCGCCACACGCGACACCCATTACGCCGAATTGGACCGCCGTGCAAGAGAAATCATCGACCGCTTCCTCACCACGGACCGAGTGCCGGCCCGACCTCACGCTGTGCCCCCAGTCGGACTCGAACCGACACTTGACGGATTTTAAGTCCGGTGCCTCTGCCAATTGGGCTATGGGGGCGTCCGGGACAGCTTAGCGAGTCGTACGGATGTACCGGAATCCTGTGGGTCTTCGGCGTGGTCACACGGGGTGCGGGTGAGGCTGGAGTGGGGTGGCGAAGCGACGGAGGGTGGGTGGGATGTGGTCCCTGGCAAGGAGATTCGATGCCGAACGGGGTGCGCGTCCCAGTCGACGTCAGTGGTGGCGGCGGGGCGGGAGCGGGATGCGGGTGAGGTCGGTGGCTATGTGGATTTCGCCGGTGAAATATTTCTCGGCCTCGGTGAGATGGTCGTCGAGGCTGCGGTAGCGCTGGGAGAAATGGGTGAGGACGAGGGTGTGCGCGCCGGCCTTGGCGGCTACCCGGGCGGCTTGACCAGCGGTGAGGTGGCCGTATTCGGTGGCCAGGTGGGCGTCGGCGTCGAGGAAAGTGGCCTCGATGACGAGCATGTCGGCGCCGACGGCGAGCTCGTTGACACCGTCGCACAGGCGGGTGTCCATCACGAACGCGAAGCTCTGGCCGGGGCGCGGTTCGCTGACCTCGTCGAGAGTTACCGTGCGCCCGTCGATTTCGACGCTGCCGTGGTGCTGGAGCTCGGCGATGATCGGCCCGCTGAGACCGTGCTCACGCAGACGATCGGGCAGGATGCGGCGGCCGGGTGGTTCGGTGAGGCGGTAGCCGAAGGTCTCGACGGGGTGCGACAAGGCCACCGCGCGCACCTCGAACGGGGTCCCCGACACGTCCACCACCCCCGGCCCTGCGATCGGATGCGGGCGTAGTTCGGCGCGACGGTAGTAGGAAGTGGCGTTGACGAGACGGTCGTAGTACTCGAAACCCGATGCGGGAAACCACACGTCCACCGGATGCGGCACCCGATCGAGATTGATCCGCTGCACCACCCCGGCCAAACCCAGCGAGTGATCGCCGTGGAAGTGCGTGATGGCGATGCGGGTCAGATGGGTCGCCGACACTCCGGCATAGGTCATCTGACGCTGCGTCCCCTCACCGGGGTCGAACAAAACGCCCTCGTCATCCCACCGAAGCAGATAACCGTTGTGGTTGCGCTGCTTCGTCGGCACCTGACTGGCGGTACCGAGCACAACAAGTTCCCGCTGCGACACCGTGGTCACGCTACCCCCGTCGCATCCCCTATTCGGCGGGGGTGTTGCGCAGCACGGAATGGCGTCGGCTGTAGGCGAAATAGACGACGAATCCGATGGCCATCCACACGAGGAAACGCAGCCAGGTCTCGACCGAGAGGTTCACCATCAACCACAGGCACGCCAGCACCGCGAGGATCGGGATCACGGGCACGAACGGCACCCGGAAACCACGCTCCAGATCGGGCCTGGTGCGACGCAGGATGATCACCCCGATCGACACCAGCATGAATGCGAACAGCGTGCCGATATTGACCATTTCCTCCAGCGTGCCGAAATCAACGAACCCGGCGAGCAGCGCGCACACCACACCGACGATGACGGTGATCCGAACGGGGGTGCCGTTCTTGCCGGTCCGCGACAACGCACGCGGCACGAGACCGTCGCGCGACATCGCGAACAGCACCCTGGTCTGGCCCAGGTACAGCACCATCACCACGGTGGTGAGTCCGGCGAGCGCGCCGACGGAGATGATGTTCTTCACCCAGGTGTCGCCGTGCATCGCGAAAGCTGTGGCGAGCGTGGCGTTTTTGCCGGTGAGGTCGCTGTAGTGCACCATGCCGGTGAGCACGACGGTCACCGCGACATACAGGATGGTGACGATGATCAGCGAACCGAAGATGCCGCGCGGCACCGCCTTCTGTGGGTTCTTGGTCTCCTCTGCGGTGGTCGCGACGATGTCGAATCCGATGAACGCGAAGAACACCAGGCTCGCGGCGGCGAGCAGGCCGTACCAGCCGAAGCTGCTGTGCCCGGCGCCGGTGAAATACGAGAACAGCGACTGGCGCAGTCCCTCACCCGATTCGCTCGGCTGTGACGGCGGAATGTAGGGCGAGAGGTTCTCCGCCTTGAAGTACCGCGCACCCATCACCACCACCAACAAGATGACGCCAAGCTTGATCGCCACCGCTACCGCGGACACCCGCGAGGACAGCTTCGTTCCGGACACCAGGAGCACCGCGAGCACGGCGATGAGCGCGACCGCGCCCCAGTCGAAGGTGATCGGACCGAGGTCCACCGAGGCCGACTCCATCCCGAGGAGCTCGCCGAGATACTGCGACCAACCCTTGGACACCACCGCCGCCGCCAAGGCGAATTCCAGCATCAGATCCCATCCGATCACCCAGGCGATGAACTCACCGAAGGTGGCGAACGAGAACGTGTATGCGCTTCCCGCCACCGGCACCGTCGAGGCGAACTCGGCGTAACACAGGGCGGACAACCCGCAGGCGATGGCGGCGAAGACGAAGGCCAGCGACACCGCGGGTCCCGCGACATCACCCGCGGTACGCGCGGTGAGCGTGAAGATGCCCGCGCCGACAACCACCGCGACGCCGAAGATGGTCAGGTCCCACGCGGTGAGGTCTCGGCGAAGCTTGGTGTCCGGTTCGTCGGTGTCCTTGATCGACTGCTCGACGGATTTGGTGCGGAACATCCCACCCCACCGAGACCCGGATCCCTCAGTCACATCATCGGTGTCTGGCCTGGTCACTATCTTCTCCTCACCTGGTCACGGCCGTAGTTCGCCCGGCGCGCAAGGCTAGCTGCTCAGCACGATCCCATGTCGGGCTCCGATTCGTGGCCATCTACGGCGAAATCGCCGGTGATCAAAAAGAACCAGCGCGCCGACGAGACCGGTCGCGGCGTCACACGATCGAGAGCGCGATGCCGTCCAAGATGTCGTGTTCGCTGACAACGAGTTCGGATATGCCCGCACGACGAGACAATTCGTCGGCGAGTACCTCCGCGATCACCGCGCCACCGCCGATCACATCGACACGGCCGGGGTGCATGGGGCCGAGCGCGGCGCGCTCGTCGTGGTTCATCCCGATCAGTCGGTCGCACACGGCGCGCAATCGCCCGAGGCTCAATCGGCTCAGGTGTACGCGGCTGGCATCGTATTCGGGCAGGTCGGCGGCGACGGCGGCGATCGTCGTCATCGTTCCCGCGACGCCGACCCAGGTGTGGGTCTGCTCGACGGGCACCCGCGTGAACGCCTCCGCGAGTCGGGTCGAGGCGAACTCGCGTGCGGCGGCGACCTGGTCATCGGTCGGCGGGTTGCCCGGCAGGCAGCGTTCGGTGACGCGGACGCAACCGATGTCGGCCGAGAACGCGCCGTGCACACCGTCTTCGCCGCCGACCACCAGTTCGGTGGAGCCGCCGCCGAGGTCGACGACCACGAACGGCCCCTCGGCGGTGGACAATTCGCCGATCGCGCCGGTGAACGACAGGCGTGCCTCTTCGTCGCCGGTGATCACCTCCGCTTGGGCGCCCGCCACGACGGTGCCGAGTTCGGCGCGGGTCATGGCGAAGAAATCGTCGCGGTTGGCCGCGTCCCGGGTCGCCGAGGTGGCGACCATCCTGAGCTTGGTGACACCGTGCTCGCGCATTGTCGCCGCGTAGTCCGCGAGCGCGGCCCTGGTGCGTTCGATCGCCTCCGGCGCGAAGGCACCGTTCGCGTCGACACCCTGGCCGAGACGAACGATCCGCATTTCCCGGTGCAGGTCGACCAGTCGACCGTCGGCACCCACGTCGGCGATCAACAGTCGCAGGGAATTGGTCCCGCAATCGACGGCCGCGACCCGCTCGCTCATTCGCTGTGCTCCTGTTCCCGTTCGGCGGCCGCGAAGGTGGGCCAATCCGCCGGAATCGCGGTGCCGCGCAGGCGATTGCCCGCCGCCAAAGCCACCGACTCGTCGCCGAGCGGATTGACACCCGGCCCCTTCGCCAGCGCGTGCGCGATCAGCACGTGCAGGCACTTCACCCGTTCCGGCATGCCACCGCCGCTGAAATCGGTGCCGAGCGACTCGATCTCGTCACGTTCGGCGAGGTAGCTCTCGTGCGCGCGACGGTAGGCCTCGGCCAATGCCGGGTCGGTGCCGAGCCGTTCGGTCATCGCGCGCATCACGCCCGCGGATTCCTGCCTGCTCGCCTCCGCGGTGAGACGCGGGTCGGTGAGGTAGTACAGCGTGGGGAACGGCGTGCCGTCGGGCAGCCGAGGGGCGGTCTTCACCACGGCGGGAACACCGTCGGGGGTGCGGTAGGCGACGGCGAGCACCCCACGCGGTTCCCGGCCGAGTTGTGCGGCGATGATCGCGAGATCGCGCTCGTTCGGTGCGGTCACCTCGGTCCCTCCTGATCGTGCGGTGCGTTCGGGTCCTGCGGTGCCGAGGACGGTTGCGGCTGCGCGACGCTCTGCCACAGGTCGGTGTACCACGGGTCGGGTTGCTTGGATTTGGTGGGCGCCGCGGGCGGTGCGGGCGCCTCGATGCCGGGCACCTGCACGATGTAGGGCGTCTCCCCCGGCTGCACCAGCCGTAGTCGGTCGCGCGCCTCCGACCGGATGTAGGCCGGATCTTGTTGCTGCGCACGACGATCGCGCAGCGCGGCGAGATCGGACTCCAACTCTTGACGTTCCTGACCGAGCTGCGCGGCCTCGGCCCGCTGACTGAAGTACGTGCGCATCGGCACGGCCAACGTCAAGGCCAGCGCACACACCACGGCGGCGAGGATGACCGCCTTACCGGTGGACAGGCCGAAGAAGGTGCGCTCGTGCCTGTCCTCGGCGGCCCGCTGCGCCGACGCCACGTTCTCCCGCGCGGGGATGCGCCGTGGCTGCGCCTTGCGGTCGAGGGTCCTGCGTTCGGCCTCTGGCCGACGCCGCGCCGCACGCCTGGCCGCGGCGGAATCGGCGTCCGCGGCCGCCTTCGGCCGCGAACTGGCCGCACGCGACGTGCGGCGGTCACCACGTCCCGACGGACTGGTGCCACGCGCACGTCGCTCGGTCATCCTGTGGCCTTCGTCGATGGTGAGTCGGTCAGCCCTCGAACGCGAATCGAGGGAACGCGACATCGCCCGCGTAACGGGCCGAATCGCCGAGCGCGTCCTCGATGCGCAGCAGCTGGTTGTACTTGGCGACCCGCTCACTGCGAGCCGGTGCGCCGGTCTTGATCTGTCCGCTGCCGACGGCGACGGCGAGATCGGCGATGGTGGTGTCCTCGGTCTCGCCGGACCGGTGGCTCATCATCGTCTTGTAGCCGTTGCGGTGCGCGAGTTCCACCGCGTCCAAAGTCTCGGTGAGCGTGCCGATCTGGTTCACCTTCACCAGCAGCGCGTTGGCGGCGCCCTTGGCGATGCCGTCTTCGAGGCGCTCCGGGTTGGTGACGAACAGGTCGTCGCCGACGAGTTGGACGCGGTCGCCGATCAGGTCGGTGAGTTCGACCCAACCTTCCCAGTCGTCTTCGGCCAGCGGGTCCTCGATCGACACGAGCGGGTAGGCGTCGAGCAGTCCCGCGTAGAACTGGCCGAGTTCGGCGGCGCTGCGCACGCTGCCTTCGAACTTGTAACCGCTGCCGGTGGTGTAGAACTCGGTGGCCGCGACGTCGAGCGCGAGCGCGACATCGGTGCCGAGCTCGAGACCGGTCTTGGCGATCGCGGTGCTGATCAGGTCGAGTGCTTCCTTGGTGCCCGCCACGTCGGGGGCGAAGCCGCCTTCGTCACCGAGACCCGTCGCGAGTCCCTTGGACTTCAGCACGGACTTGAGCGCGTGGTACACCTCGGTGCCCCAGCGCAGCGACTCCTTGAAGGTGGTCGCGCCGATCGGCGCGACCATGAACTCCTGCACGTCAACGCCGGTGTCGGCGTGCGCACCACCATTGAGGATGTTCATCATCGGCACGGGGAGCACGTGGGCGTTGGGTCCGCCGAGGTAGCGGAACAGCTCGAGACCCGAGGACTCCGCCGCGGCACGCGCCACCGCCAGCGAGGCGCCGAGCAGTGCGTTCGCGCCGAGGCGCGACTTGTCGGGGGTGCCGTCGAGGTCGAGCAGCACCTGGTCGACGGTGCGCTGTTCCACCGCGTCCAGCCCGATGATGGCGGGGGCGATCTCGTCGAGCACGCCCTCGACGGCCTTCTGTACGCCCTTGCCGCCGTAGCGCTCGCCGCCGTCACGCAATTCGACGGCTTCATGCTCACCGGTCGACGCACCCGAGGGCACCGCCGCCCTGGTCAAGGTGCCGTCGTCGAGGGCGATCTCGACCTCGACAGTGGGGTTTCCACGAGAATCCAGGATCTCGCGAGCTCCGACCTGTTCGATGATGGCCACGAAAACGAACTCCTTCGGCTGCAAGGCAGGGTAGGGCGCACGGCATGGGCCGTGCGCTGCGAGCCTAGCGTCCGGCCCGCGCACCGGGTAACCGGCACTCCGAGGTCGCGGTCTTTGCCGCACTCGCTCCGGTCGGGTCATACCTTGCGTCCGACGCTGTAGGCGGAGGCGCGGTAACGCACGGTGTGCAGGTAATTCGTCGACTGGTTGTAGGTGAGCATGGCCTGCTGCCATCCCTGTTGCGAGGTGAGGTCACCGCCGCTGGCACAGAGATAGCGGGCTGCGGTGAGGGCGGCGTCGTCGATGTTCTGCGGGTCGACCACGCCGTCGCCGTTGGCGTCGACACCCCAGCGCCGCCAGGTTTCCGGAATGAACTGCAACGGTCCGATGGCGCGGTCGTAGACTTGGTCGCCGTCGAGCGCGCCGCCGTCGGTGTCGGTGACGTGGGCGACGCCGGGCGCGCCGTCCAACGGGATGCCGATGATGGGTGGGTCGACCGTGCCGTCCGCGCGCAGCCGCGAACCGTCGTGGGCGCCGTGTTTGCTCTCCACGCTGCCGATGCCGGCGACCGTTGTCCACGCGATGCCGCATTCGGGTCGCGATTGCCGCATCACCGCGGCGGCGTATCCGTAGGCCTCGAGTGCGGTCGCGGGGATGGCGAGCCGGTCGGATTGTTCTTCGGCCCACGGGGCGAGCTGCACGGCACTGCGGCCGGGGGCGTCCACGTCGATGGGTGGCAGGGGCGCGCCGGGACCCGGCGGGATGCCCTCGGGCACCGGGGTGCGGTCGATCCCGCCGCAACCGGCAAGCACGAGGGTCACCAGGACGGCGGCCACGGCGCCGGTTGTCTTCGCAAGCACCTTTCCATCATCCAGATTTTCGGCGAGCGTGTTCCTGGCGTTGTCGCCGTCGGCTCAGTCCTTCCCAGCGGATCAGTTCTGGAGACCGGGTCCGTCCCCGGCTGCCTACTCGGAGCCGTTGTCGCACAACGACCGTCAGTACGGCGCGAGACCGCAAGCGTGTGAGTGATCACAGAAAGACGGCCGACGTCGCCGTGCGTTCGGTGTCGCGCGCGGCGCGCGGCGCGGTACCGTCGATCCTCGCGGGTGGCGCGCAACTTTTCAGCGATGCACCCCACAGGTAGGCAGTTGGCCCGATCGTCCGCAGTTCCCGAGCTACACCGGTCACGACTTTCGCAGCGAGAGGCGGCAAAACCCTTGTGGCAGTGTGAGATTACGAGCAGCAGGACCATATCTTCGATATCCGCGAACCGATGTTTCGGCACAGTATCGGCAACTCGCGCGCGCCACAGATCGACTTCCCAGTAACAGGGGAGGCTTGCCTAATGCTCGGCTAGACTTCGTCTACCCGATCACATTTCGGCGCCTCCCCCTGGCCGCAGCCCCTGCCACCACCCATACCAGCAGGGCTTTACCCGAGTTATGCCACTCCGCTATCTTTAGCATGCGACTTAGGTAAGCCTTGCTTAAATCTTTCTGGGCAACTAGCGTGAGTTACATACCGCCACAATGCTTTTCGGCCTGATCGCGAAGAAGGGACCCTCGGTGGAAAGCGCTCTCTCCGAACGTAGGACGCTGCACACACGCGAAGTGGAACGCCGCGCCCTGCCCATCGACGCCGGTCGCGCGGTGCGCGCGCTGGCAGCCGAGATCGCGGCCACATTGGACTCGACGCTCGATGACATCGCACGCGCCGCACGCACGTTGAACGACGCGAAGCTGATCGAGCAGATCGATGCGCGCGTCGACGAATTACCCGCGGCCGTGCGCACGGCGATGCGTCCGCCCGCCACCGACGCGGGCGCCACCATCGTGCACGCGCTCCCGCTGACCGACGACGAATTCGGGCCGACCCCACCCAGCTGGCAGGAAGCCGCCGCGTGGAGCGGTGACCGGACCAGGCGCGCCAGATCGATGCACCTCGACCTGGCCATGCTGCTGCTCGCGCGTTGCGCGGGTGAGCCGTTCGGCTGGGAAGGGCAACAGAACGGACGATTGGTCAACAACATCGTGCCCGCGAGCGGCCATGAGGACGAGCAGTCCGGCGCGAGCAGCAAGACCCTGCTCACCCCGCACACCGAGGACGCCTTCCACCCCGAGCGGGCGCACCTGCTGATGCTCGGGTGCCTGCGCAACCCCGACGAGGTCGCCACCACCGTCTCCTCGGTGCACCACGTCGAACTCACCGCCCGGCAGCGGCATCTGCTCAGCAAGCCGACCCTGCCGATCCTGCCCGATGTCTCCTACGGCGATGGGCACCAACGCTTTCCCACCCCCGCATTACCCACCCTCTGGCATCATGACGACGCCGACGCCGCGTCCGCGACCCTGCGTTACGACCCGGCCTACACCCCACTCGCCGACGCCGACGCCGAGTTCCGCGCCGCATATACCCATCTGACCAGCGAATTAGCGCGTGTGCGGATGAGCGCGTCGCTGGCACCCGGCGAAATCCTCCTGGTGGACAACGACGTCGTCGTGCACGGCAGGGTCCCGTTCACCGCACGCTACGACGGCACCGATCGCTGGCTCAAACGGGTGAACATTCGCATACCCGAACGGCCTCGCCGTTCGGCGGAGACCCGCGAGAATGGCTACGGGCAACATACGGTTACCCCGTTCCGATCGGTCGGCCCGCACTTCCCCTCGACCGGCGGTAGCGTGCCGGATCGAACAGGGCAGGACGCAACACATGATCGAGGACCCCTTGGGTATCCGTGACCGCAGCACCCCCTTACGGGTGCTCAGCCGCAGCGACCTCGCCGACGTGCCGATCACGCCGGGCGATGTGGTGCGCGCCGTGGAAGACGCCTATCTCGCACTGGCAGCCGGTGATTCGGACAATCCACGCAAGCTGAGCGTCGCGAATCCCGACGGCTGGTCGGTCTCGTACGCGATGCTCGGACGCGACGGTCGCCGCAGGGTGGTGGCGATGAAATCGTCCTACAAGTTCGACCCCGGCCACGACCGCAGCACCAAGCGCTACTACACGACCATCACGCTCTACGACGACACCACCGGTTCGCCGATCGCGATGATGGACTGCGCACGGGTCGGCGCACTGCGCACCCCCGCGGTCTCCGCGCTGCTCGTCCGCGAAACCGCACGCAAAGGCGCCGACAGCGTCCTGCTGATCGGCACCGGCACCCAGGGCCGAAACGCGTTGCCGCACCTGCTCGCGGTCAACCCGCAACTGCAACGACTGATGGTCTACGGCACCCACCCGGAAGGCTTGGCCGCGGTGCACCGCTACCTCGCCGAGACCCATCCGCACGCCAAGGTGCACACCGTCGACGACCCGCGCGCCGCCGCGGCCACCGCCGACGTCGTCCTGGCCACCGCGGGGCCCGGCACCGAGGTCGCTCTCGAATCCAGCGATCTCGCACCGGGTTCGGTGGCCGTGCTCGTCGGCTACGGGCTCGCGCCCTCGACGCTGAGCCTGGCCGACCGGGTGATCGCCACCAGCGCCGAACAAATGGCGGTGACCGGCATCGACATGGCCGACGACAACGGTGACCTGCGTCCCGTCGACGCGGAGCTACCCCAGATACTGTCTCGGCGCGCCGTCGCGCGCCGTTCGGAACAGGAACGCATCTTCGTCTACAACAGCGGCCTCGTCCTCACCGACATCGCGGTCGCGCACGCACTGGCGCAGCGCGCCATCACCGAAGGTCGCGGAACGGAGGTACCGCTGTGGGACTGAACGCCGTGGGACTGGAGATTCTCGACGCCGAACCGGCGATCAGCGCGCCGCCGGTCGCGGCGCACGTCGCCGCATGGGAACGGCACGTACTCGACGACCCGAACCTGCTGGGCGACATCGCCTTCGCCGTCGACGGGCCATTTCATCTGATGTATCCGGCACGGGTGAAGGACAACATCGACAGCTTCCGCGCCGCGTTCACGCGCGCGGGTGTCGACGGCGTCGTCTACTACGGCAAGAAGGCGAACAAGTCGGCCTGTGTCACCCGCGCCTGCGCCGAACACGGCGCCGGTGTCGACGTGTCCAGCGTGGGCGAACTCACCGCCGCACTCGCCCAGGGAATTCGCGGCAGCGAACTCATGGTGACCGGACCGGCCAAACGCGACGACCTGATCTGGCTGGCGGTACGCCACGGTGCGTTGATCGCCGTCGACGACCTCGGCGAACTGGACCGCCTTGCCGCGCTCGGCACTTCGACCGAACCGGCCAGGGTGCTGCTTCGGGTGTTGCCCACCGGTTCATCGAGCCGCTTCGGCATGACCGACGACGAGATCGACTCCGCGTTGGTCCGTTTCGGGCTGCACGAGTCGGTGCGGTTGGCGGGGTTCAGTTTCCATCTCTCCGGCTACGACCCGGTCGCGCGCGCCGAGATGGCCGACGCCATGATCGAGCGGTGCCTGCACGCGCGCACGCTCGGTCATCCCGCGGCGATCATCTCCCTCGGCGGCGGTTTCGGCGTGGACTACGTGAACCACGACGCGTGGTCGGCGTTCATCGAGCAAGCCGACCCGCGATGGTTCCACGCGGACAAGACCTTCGACTCCTACTACCCGTACCACTTCCCCACGCCCGGCGCGGCGATGCTGACCGCGATCCTCGACCACCAGGTCGGCCCCTCGGAGCGCGTGGCCAAACGGCTGCGCGACAACGACATACAACTGGCCGTCGAGCCGGGGCGCGCACTGCTGGATCACGCGGGGTTCAGCGTTTTCCCGGTGCGCGGCAGCAAGGTCCGGCACGCGCACGGTCAGCCCTACCGGCTGCTCACCGTCGACGGGAGCAGCCTGAGCCTGTCCGAACAGTGGTTCGACAGCGAATACCTGCCCGACCCCGTCCTCTGGCCGACGCGGCCCGACACCACCCCGACCCCCACCAGTGTCGGGGCCTCGACCTGCTTGGACTCCGACATGCTCAGCTGGCGACGCATCCCGCTCACACGCCCCGCCGAGGTCGGCGACCTGCTGGTCTACCCGAATACCGCCGGGTACCAAATGGATTCCAACGAATCCGCCTTCCACGAACTGCCCATCCCGCCGAAAGTCGTGCTGCACGACGCACCGAGCACCCAGGACACACCCGTTGCCGCCACCGCGCGGCTGCGCTGGGCACTCGACACCGGATAACCACCGACCGAAAACCTCACCCAGGAGACCTTCGATGCCTCTCGTCACACGCGTGACGGACCTGATCGGCCGCACTCCCCTGTTCGAACTCGCGGCCACCTCGAGCGGCACCCGACTGCTGCTCAAGCTCGAAATGTTCAACCCTACCGGCACGGCCAAGATTCGGATGGCGCGCGAGATGGTGCTCGACGCCGAACGTCAGGGTTTGCTGAAAAGTGGCGGGCATATCATCGAGTCGACATCAGGTAACACCGGACTCGGCCTCGCGGTGGTAGCCGCCGAACGCGGATACCGGTTCACCGCGGTGGTCGACCACCACGCGTGCAAGGACAAACTGCGGGCCATGCGAGCAATGGGCACCGAACTGGTCTTCGTCGCCGAGGAAGGCGATGACGAACTCGCCACCTCGGCGCGCGAGGACCTCGCCGAGGCGATGGCGGCTGCCCGCCCCGACGCCTTCTTCACCGAACAGCACAACAACGACGCCAACGCCGTCGGCTACTACTGCGTCGCCGAGGAATTACTGGAAGACCTGGAGCGCGTCGACATCCTGCTCTCGGCGGTCGGCACCGGCGGCTCACTGTTCGGCACCGCTACGCGACTGCGTCAGCTCGGCCGCCCCGCGACCGTGATCGGTGTCGAACCCGTCGGATCGATCGCCTTCGGTGGGCCCGGCGGCCCGTACTGGCAGTCCGGCACCGGCACCCCGCCCGGCGCGACCATCGGCACCGCCGTCGACTACTCGCTGCTCGATGAGGGCATGAAGGTCACCGATGTGGACGCCTTCGCCACCGCCCGCGCCATCGCGGCCGAACTCGGCCTGATGATCGGCGGCTCCGCCGGTGGTTCGGTGCACGCCGCGCTCACCAGGCTCGAGGACTTTCCGCCGGGATCCACCGTGGTGACCCTCGTCTGCGACGGCGGAGAGAAGTACCTGGACACCGTCTTCGACGACGACTGGATGCGCGAACGCGACCTGCTCGACGCCACCGCGGAAACCCAGGTACGCGAATTACTGCACCGGTTCACCCCCGCCGCGCGTGGCGCCGATCTAGCGGCGGTCGGCCCGTGAATCTGCCGGTTTTTCGCGCCGACAGCAGGCAGCTCACCGCACTCGCGACACCGATCGCGCTGACCCAGCTCGCCCAGATCGCGGTGTCGACCACCAACATCGCGCTCATGGGCACGCTCGGCATGCAACAGGTGGCGGCGGGCGGCCTCGCGATCACCCTGTTCAACCAGATCCGCACCATGTGTGTCGGACTGATCACCGGAAGCGGCAACCAGATCGCCACCGCGGTGAGCGCCGCGGGCAAACAAGGCCGATCGGCCGACCGCGAGATCCGCGACCTGCTGCGGTCGAGCTTCCTCATCGCGACCGTCGCCGGTCTCGTCGGCGGCGCGCTGCTCATCGGGCTCGGGTGGGCGCTGCGCTGGCTCGGCCAAGACGACGGCGTGCTCGCCGACGCGCGCCCGCTGATGGTCGCGCTCGCACCGGGCCTGCTGCCCTGCCTGTGGTTTCAGGTACTACGTCAGTACACCGTCGGCATGCAACGACCACAGGCCTTACTCCTGGTCACGCTCGGCTCGGTGGGCCTGAATCTGCTGCTGGCGCTCGGTTTCATCTACGGCCGAGGCGGACTGCCGAAACTCGGACTCACCGGTGTCGGCGTCTCCACCTCGCTGGTCTTCCTGATCACCTTCGCGGTGTTCTGGGCGATGGTGCGCCGCAACGCCGAACTCGGTCCGACGCTGCCCATTCGGATGTGGCCGGTACGACCGGCCACGATCTTCGCCGAATTGCGCCTCGGCGGCCCGATCGCGCTCACCTACGGCTCCGAAGCGGGCATGTTCTCGGTGCTCGCCTTGGTAATGGGACACATCGGTCCCGCGGCGCTGGCCGCGCACAACGTCGTCTACCAGATCATCTACATCGTCTTCCAGATCGCCATCGGCCTGTCCAGTGGCGCATCGATCCTGGTCAGTCACGCCGTCGCGCGTGAAGAACACGAGCACGCGCGGGCGCTGGCCTGGCTGACGCTGCGCCACGCCGCCGTGGTCGCCGCCGTCACCGGCATCGTCTACGTGCTGCTGCCCTACCGGGTACTCGGCTTGTTCCTCGACGCGGGCGACACCGAGACGATGCGAATCGCACACACCCTGCTGCTGATCGGCATCGCGCTCCAGTTCTGCGACGCCGCACAGAACATCGGTACCGGACTCCTGCGTGGGCTCAAGGACACCAATGCGGGCTTCCGACTTTCCCTGGTGGGTTACTGGGTGATCGGCCTACCCACCGCGCTGGTGTTGGCGTTCCCACTCGGGCTCGGCGCCGCGGGCGTCTGGTGGGGACTCACCGCGGGCCTGGCCGGCACCGCCGGGTTGATGCTGCGGCGCTACTTCGCCCTGATCCAGACCGAGCAGCGCGCGCAGCGTCATCAACTCCGGGAAAGCCTCAGCAGCCCAGGCTGATTCGGCTGGTTCAACCGAATCAGATGTTCACACCGTAGTCGCGAGCGATACCGGCCAGGCCGGAGGCGTAACCCTGGCCGATCGCGCGGAATTTCCACTCGTTGTTGTGCCGGTACAGCTCGCCGAACACCATGGCGGTCTCGCTGGAGGCGTCTTCGGACAGGTCGTAGCGCGTCAGCTCGACACCGGTGGTGGCGTCGACCACCCGGATGTAGGCGTTGCGGATCTGACCGAACGACTGGGCTCTCGCGTCGGCATCGTGAATGGAGACGGGGAAGAAGATATTGGTGATGGTCGGCGGGGCCGCCGAGAGGTCGACGTTGATCACCTCGTCGTCACCATCACCCTCACCGGTGAGATTGTCGCCGGTGTGCTCGATCGACCCGTCGGGCGAACGCAGGTTGTTGTAGAACACGAAATGCTGATCCGACAACACCTTCAGGCTCGTCCCGGTGGCCAGCGCGCTCGCGTCCAAGTCGTAGTCGGCACCGGTGGTGGTGCGCACGTCCCAGCCGAGACCGACCGAGACCTTGGTCAGGTTCGCCGACTGCTTGGACAGCGAGACGTTGCCGCCTTTGGCCAATGTGACGCTCATGATCCCCTCTCCACGCAGCGCTGCTTCGCGCCGCCCTTATTCCTTCGTACTACCTTGCCACGACCGTCGCACCGGTCCGTGGATTCATTTGTCGGCCCAGGCGCGCAAGGTGCTCACCCGGCCTTCCAACGCGTGCAGTTCCTGTGCGTCGAGCACCGTCCGTTCGATGCCCTGCGCCACTGCGAACGCCGACTGTCTGTGGTCATCGATGGTGTCGACATCGATGCGCACCGCGGCATAATCCGACGCATCCGGCATCGATTCGGCGACGACCGTAGCCGTGCCGCGCGCACACAGCGCGACGTTACCTCCGCCGAGGATCAACAACGCGACATCAGGCTGATCACGCAGGCGCGCCAACGAACCGCGGTCGAACTTCAAGCTCAGCAACACCTGACGATCGCCAGCACGCACCGGCCACGACACCGGGATCGCGTGCGGTGCGGGATCGGTGGTGACCAAGACCGCGATCGTCTCCTGCGGCCACTCGGGGAGCACATCCAGAACAGGATGGTCTTCGGTGGAGTGGTCTTGACGTTGTGCTGGTCTCGCTCCGGCTGCCATCTTCCCTCACCTCGTGATGGTCACGCGCGACGGGCTGTGCCGCGCTTTATGGGCAAGTCTAAGACTTTGCGGCCCTTGTTCGCTGGCGCTGCGGTGATTGCACACCCAGATCTCAGCCGACTATCAGTCCAGCGCACGCGCGTGATCGGCGACAGCGCTGTCCCACCGAGGATGCTCATGTCGGCCAATGCGCACGCCACTGCGCCGCGGTGAGCGGCGCACGCGCACCACGCGCGTGTTCGGCGGCGTCTTCGGCCGCGCGGATGTCGGCGGCGAAATCCAGTGTGGCCTGACGCAATCGCTCCTCCGCGCTGTCGGGGCCACCGAGTTGGACCGATCGCAGCGCATCCGGAATCAGATCATCCGGCAGCCCGGCGCGCGCACTGCGGGAACGGATTTTCTCCGCGAGCGCGAGCGCGGGCTGCGCCATGGCGATGCCGTCAAGACACGAACGTCGAGACTTTTCCTCGGATTTACGTTGTTCCCACGCCTTTTCCTGCGCGGCGATCTTCACCGCCCGCGTCGTGCCGGCCGCGAAATCGGCATCCACCAGGTGCGGGCTGCGGTGGACGAGCTTGTCGACCAGTGCGGACGCGACGTCATGGACCGTGAATTCCCCTGCCGCCTCGGCGATCCTGGAATGGAACAACACCTGCAACAGCAGGTCGCCGAGTTCCTCCTTGATCGTCGCCGCGTCGGCGTCACCGATCGCGTCGAGCAGTTCGTAGGTCTCCTCCAGCAGGTAGGGGCGCAACGAATCGTGGGTTTGCGTCACCTCCCAGCCACCGAAATCCCAGAGCCGGTCCATCACCTCGACCGCACCGGCCAAACCCGCGGCGACCAGGGCGGTATCGGCCGCGACCGACCCCGGTTCCGCCACCGAATCCGACCCCGACCCGAACTCCGACGACGTCATCGAGCCCCGGAATGCTCGGAATGCTCGGTCGCCACCGTGAGGTCGACCGCCCCCTGCGCCTTTCCGTCCAGAGCCAGCAGCAGATCGGCGACGTACTGCAACAACACCACGTCACGCACCCGGTGCGCGCCAACACTGTCCTCCACCCTCGGCAACGGCAACTGCACCACATTGGAGGTGGGGCGATAGGTGGCACTCGGATAGATGCGCTTGAGCCGCAGCTGTTTGGAGTCGGGCAGGCGCAGTGGCGAGATCTTCAATGTCGTCCCGGTAACCGCGATCTCGGTGATCTCGTACTCGCGAGCCAGCAGCCGCAACTTCGCCACCGAGACCAACCGGCCGACCTCGACCGGCAGCGGACCATACCGGTCGACCAGCTCCTCCACCACCAGGGCCAGCGCCGAATCCTCCTGCGCGGCGGCGAGTTTGCGGTAGGCCTCCAGGCGAAGCCGATCGCTGGCGATGTAGTCAGGGGGAATATGCGCGTCGACGGGCAGGTCGATGCGCACCTCCTTGACCTCCTCGGTCACCACCGGCTTGCCGTCGGCGGCGGCGCGATAGGCCTCCACCGCCTCACCGACCAGCCGCACATACAGATCGAACCCGACCCCCGCCACGTGACCGGACTGCTCGGCACCGAGCACATTGCCCGCACCGCGAATCTCCAAGTCCTTCATCGCCACCGCCATACCGGCACCGAGATCGGAATTCTGCGCGATGGTGGCGAGCCGGTCATAGGCGGTCTCGGTGAGCGGCTTCTCCGGCGGATACAGGAAGTAGGCGTAACCACGCTCGCGGCTGCGTCCCACCCGGCCTCGCAACTGATGCAACTGCGAAAGACCAAGCGCGTCGCCGCGTTCCACGATCAAGGTGTTCGCGTTCGAGATATCCAGACCCGTCTCGATGATCGTCGTACACATCAGCACGTCGAACTCGCGCTGCCAGAAACCCTGCACCGTGGATTCCAACGCGTCCTCGTTCATCTGACCGTGCGCGACCGCGACCCGAGCCTCCGGCACCAGATCACGAATCCGCTTGGCGGCCTTGTCGATCGAGGACACCCGATTGTGCACGTAGAAGACCTGGCCGTCGCGCAACAACTCACGTCGGATCGCGGCGGTCACCTGCTTGTCGTTGTAGCCACCCACGTAGGTGAGCACGGGGTGGCGCTCCTCCGGCGGGGTGAGAATGGTCGACATCTCACGGATGCCGGCCAAACTCATCTCCAGGGTGCGCGGAATCGGCGTCGCCGACATGGTCAACACGTCGACGTGGGTGCGCAACGCCTTGATGTGTTCCTTGTGCTCCACCCCGAAACGCTGCTCCTCGTCGACGATGACCAGGCCGAGATCCTTCCAGCGCACACCGGTTTGCAGCAGCCGGTGGGTACCGACGACGATGTCGACCGAACCGTCGGCCATCCCCGCCATCACCGCGCGCGATTCGCCCGGGTCGGTGAAGCGCGACAGGCCCTTCACCGTGACAGGGAATCCGGCGACCCGCTCGGCGAAGGTTTGCAGATGTTGCTGTGCCAGCAGGGTTGTCGGCACCAAGACCACGACCTGCTTGCCGTCTTGCACCGCCTTGAACGCGGCGCGCACCGCGATCTCGGTCTTGCCGTACCCGACATCGCCGCACACCACCCGGTCCATCGGGACCGCTTTCTCCATGTCCGACTTCACCTCGGCGATGGCGGTCATCTGATCGACCGTCTCGGTGAAGGCGAACGCGTCCTCCATCTCCTGCTGCCACGGCGAGTCCGGCGCGAAGGCGTGGCCTGGCGCGGCCTGACGTGCGGCATACAGCTGCACCAGTTCGCCCGCGATCTCCCGAACCGCCTTGCGCGCCTTACGTTTTGTGTTCGACCAGTCCGAGCCGCCGAGCTTCGACAAGCTCGGCATCTCGCCACCGACATAGCGGGAGAGCTGATCCAACGATTCCATCGGCACGAACAAACGGTCGCCCGGCTGACCGCGTTTACCGGGCGCGTACTCGATCACCAGGTACTCCCGGCGCGCGCCGCCGACGGTGCGTTCGATCATCTCGACGAACTTGCCGATGCCGTGCTGGTCGTGCACCACCATGTCACCGGCGTGCAGTGCGAGCGGGTCGACCTGATTGCGGCGCTTGGCGGGCAGCCGCCTGCCCTCGGTGGGCGCGGTGACCCGGTTGCCGGTGAGGTCGGACTCGGAGACCACCACCAAACCGGCCGAATCGAAAACCAACCCGTCGTGCAGCGAACCACACAGCACGCCGACCACACCGGGACTCGGTTCGGCACCCGCCGCCAGCAACGCCGCGGGCACCTCGGCGTCGCCGAGCCGTTCCATGGTGCGTTGCGCCGTGCCGTGACCCGCGACAACGACCACCGCTTTGCCGCCGGTGGTGACGTGCGCACGCAGGGTGGCGAAGATGGTGGCGACGAGTTCGTCGGAACCACGCGCGGTCGGACCGGCCAGGATCGGGAGCACGACTTCGGCGGGGTCACCCGAGGTGAGCTGGCTCAGCGTCCACCACGGCAGATCGTTGCGGTCGGCGCTGGCACGGATCTCCGAAAGCGGCCGGTAACCCGAGGCTCCCAGGTCGAGCCCGTTGCCCCCCAAGGGTGCGTCGGCGCCGAAGGAGGCCGCCGTCCATGACGCCTCCAAGAACTCCTCGCCGGTACGGACCAGATCGGCGGCGCGGGTACGGATCTTCTCCGGATCACACAGCAGCACATGGGTTCCCGAGGGCAAAACCTCGCTGAGCATGCGCAATTGCCCCGGCCGCAGGACCGGAAGCAGCGCCTCCATACCGTCGACGGGAACTCCGGCGGCCAGCTTCTCCAACATCTCGACCAGGGACGCGTCGGCGGCATGCGTCTGCGCGACCGCCTGCGCGCGCTCGCGCACCTCGGTGGTGAGCAGCAGCTCGCGACACGGCGGCGCGACCACGACCTCGATGTTCACCTCGCCGATCGAGCGCTGATCGGCGACCGAGAACGCGCGCAACTCGCTCACCTCGTCGCCCCAGAACTCCACGCGCACCGGATGATCCGCGGTCGGCGCGAACAGGTCGAGGATGCCGCCGCGCACCGCGAACTCGCCGCGCTTACCGACCATGTCCACCCGCGTGTACGCGAATTCGACCAGGCGAGTGAGTAATTCGTCGAAGTCGTGTTCGGTGCCCACGCGCAGCACGACCGGCTCGATATCGCCGAGACCCGCCGACATCGGCTGCATCAGCGAGCGGACGGTAGTCACCACCACCCGCAGCGGGACCGGGAACACCGAGTCTTCGGGGTGCGCGAGCCTGCGCAGCACCTCCAGCCTGCGTCCGACCGTGTCCGGACCGGGCGAAAGCCGTTCGTGCGGCAACGTCTCCCACGAGGGGAATTGCGCGACCGCGGCGCCGAGTATTTCCTCCAACTCGACCGTCAGATCGTCGGCCTCACGCCCCGTCGCCGTGACCACGACCAGCGGCTTCGCCGCCGCCACCGTCGCGGCCACGAACGGACGCACCGCGGCGGGCGCCACCAACTCGACCGCCGTCTTCCCGACAAGTTCGGCAACGGTCCGCAACGCCGCGTCGGCGTCAGCCGCCGCCGCCAGCCCGGCCAGCGGTGGACGATGGGTCGACATGAACAACTCCTGAGCTGCGAACGGGGAGGCCTAGGACCGACCAACCGAGTCTAATCACGCCCCCCGACACCCAACCCCTCGCCCACCGAACCACCGCGAACCAAGATCAACCAGGACACGCCGACGGCTACCTCCCGACGATCCCCGGACCACGCCTCTGGTGACCCTCGGGGTTCGGGAGCTAGGGGACGTAGCGGCGGAGCCTGCGGGCCGCGAATTCTCGGAAGTAGCCGAGCTTTTCGGGCGGGACCAGGGAGGGGAGCAGGAAGTACCAGGCGCGTTCCATCCTGGCGGCCATTTGGTCGACGGTTTCGGTGCCGACCGCGGTGATGTGTACGCCTGCGGTCATCTCCTGCAAGAGCATTCCGATGACGTCGGCGTCCAGGTCCTCGGCGAGGTCGCCCTGGGCGATGGCGCGTTCGGCTAGGCCGTTGTAGGTCTTGCTCCATGCCGCGGCGATATTGTTGCCGTTGGCGCCGCGATAATCACCGATCTGGTAGGTCAGCTTCAGCATCGCGCCGACCATCGGATCGTTCATCGTCAGATCGGCGACCACGTAGGTGATGCCGATGCAGGCCTCCAGCGCGGGAACCCGCGAGTCGAAGAAGCCGCGACACTCACTGATCATTCGCTCGTTGCCCTGGTCGACCACGGCGCGCGCCAGCTCTTCCTTCGAGCCGAAATGAAAGTACAAGGCGCCCTTGGTCACATTGGACTGCGAGATGATCTCGCTGAGGCTCGCGTTCGCGTAGCCCAAGCGCAGAAAGACATCGGCAGCGCCCGCCAGAACGGAGTCGCGGGTGATCTCCGCGCGCGCTTGCCTAGCCATCAGATCCGCCTGTCATCCTAAAAACCAGCCATCCTGAAGTAGACCGACATCACGAAGTAGACCGACTTACCGCCCGAACAGCACCCAAAGGATGGGTGAACCGTACCACCAGGCGGGCGTCCGGCAACTAATTCGGGCAGACGCTCAGCGTCTGCGCGCAATTCACTGGTTAACAACCTGAGTCACTCCCGTGCCTCGGGTACCGCTTCGGAAGTCAGACGCGGCGTGGCATCGAGGTGACTCAACCCGTTCCAACACAGGTTCACCAGATGCGCCGCGACAACCTCTTTCGACGGCTCGCGCTCGTCCAGCCACCAGGTCGCCGCCGTCGATACCTGCCCGACCAGCGCCTGCGCGTACAGCGTGGCGAGACTGGTATCGAATCCACGCCGCTGAAAATCTCCCGCGAGGATGTGTGCCACCTGATTCACGGCCTCGTTGAGCAGGCTCGAGTACCGACCGTCGGCGGTCGCCGCCGGTTGATCGCGAATCAGGATGCGGAAACCATCGGTGCGCTCCTCGATATAGGTCAGCAGCGCGAGCGCCACACGTTCCAAACGGATGCGCGAACGATGATGGGTCAGCGAGGACGTGATCATGTCCAGCAGCATCGACATCTCACGGTCGACGACTACCGCGTACAGCCCCTCTTTACCACCGAAATGCTCGTACACCACCGGTTTCGAGACCTGAGCCCGTTGCGCGATCTCCTCGATGGAGGTCGCGTCGTACCCACGCTCGGCGAACAATGCCCGACCGATCTCGATCAACTGCTGCCTGCGTTGGGTGCCCGTCATGCGCGGCCGGGACACCCGATGTGACTCATTGGAAGACAACTCCGCCTCCTAGCCCCAGCGCCTGACTTATCACCGGCATCAACTGTT
This sequence comes from Nocardia callitridis, assembly GCF_039543305.1. NCBI lineage: Bacteria > Bacillati > Actinomycetota > Actinomycetes > Mycobacteriales > Nocardiaceae > Nocardia > Nocardia callitridis. The sequence goes on from NZ_BAABJM010000001.1 coordinate 477,123, forward strand.
CCAGACAGCTTCACCGCGCTGCCCGCCGCCCCAGGGGCACGACATCCGATTGTCACGGACACCGCGACCGATCTCAGCGGGAACCGCGAACTTCGCCGCGCCACGCCGCACCGACTCCCGAGGAACCCCGGGGAAGAATTGGCCGAGTGGCGGATCGGTGTGCGAGTATCTTTTCCGTGCCGTGGCACAGCGGCGGGGGTTTCGCCAACCGCCGATGTGGCAATCCGCCGTGGTGTAATGGCAGCACCTCTGATTTTGGTTCAGATAGTTCAGGTTCGAGTCCTGGCGGCGGAGCCAACGGGGCACACTCACGATCGTTGGGCCCCGCGCATTTCGCCGACCGACCACGACGACAGCCACGCACGTGACAGGCAGCCGAGGGAGATCCATGCCACAGCAGACCGCGGTTGTCGTTCTCGCCGCCGGCGCCGGAACACGGATGCGGTCGAAAACACCCAAAGTCCTGCATTCGTTGGCTGGCCAGAGCATGCTCGCGCACGCGCTGCATGCGGCGAACGAGATCGACCCCACCTACCTCATCACCGTCATCGGCCACGACCGCGACCAGGTGGGATCCGCGGTCACCGAGGTCGCCGACGAACTCGGCCGCGAGATCACCCCGGCCATTCAGGAACAACAACTCGGCACCGGCCACGCGGTGCAGTGCGCTCTGCTCGCACTGCCCGCCGGTTTCAGTGGTGACCTGCTGGTCACCTCCGCCGACGTGCCACTGCTGGACGGGCACACCCTGTCCGCGCTGTTGGACGAGCACCGCAGTTACGGTGATCGCTCCGCGGTCACCGTGCTCACCTTCGTCCCCGACGACCCCAACGGCTACGGCCGCATAGTCCGCGACGAGAGCGGACAGGTCATCGAGATCGTCGAGCACGCGGACGCCACCCCGGAACAGGCGGCGATCCACGAGGTCAACTCCGGTGTGTACGCCTTCGACACCTCGGTGCTGCGCACCATGATCAGCCGGCTGTCCACCGCGAACGCCCAACACGAGTTGTATCTCACCGACGTGCTGCGCCTGGCCCGCGAAGGCGGACATCCGGTGCACGGCGCCCGACTCGTCGACGCCGCCAAGGTCACCGGCGTGAACGATCGCGTGCAACTGGCCGCGGCGACGAGCACACTCAACCGCTACATTCTCGAACGCCACATGCGCGCGGGCGTCACCATCATCGACCCCGCCACGACCTGGGTGGACGCGCAGGTGAAGATCGGCAGGGACGCGGTGCTGCGCCCCGGCGTGCAACTGCTCGGCGAGACCGTCATCGGCGAGGACGCCGAGGTCGGACCCGATTGCACACTCACCGATGTCCTGGTCGGCGACGGCGCCACGGTGGTACGCACCCACGGCGAAGGCGCGACCGTCGGGCCCGGCGCCACCATCGGACCCTTCAGTTACCTGCGACCCGGCACGGTGCTCGGGCATTCCGGCAAACTCGGCGCCTTCGTCGAGACGAAGAACGCCTCGATCGGCGCGCACTCCAAAGTGCCGCACCTGACCTATGTCGGCGACGCGACGATCGGCGAACACAGCAATATCGGCGCCTCCAGCGTTTTCGTCAACTACGACGGCGTACGCAAGCACCACACCACCGTCGGCTCGCATGTGCGGACCGGCAGCGACACCATGTTCATCGCCCCGGTGACGGTGGGTGACGGCGCCTACACGGCGGCGGGTACTGTGCTGCGCAGTAGCGTTCCGCCCGGAGCATTGGCCGTTTCCGGTGGGCCCCAGAAGAACATCGAAGATTGGGTGCAACGGCGTCGACCAGGGACGGACGCGGCTAAAGCGGCGGCGGCAGCGGCCGAGGCCAGCGAGGCCGCCATCAACAAGGACATCGCGGACGAACAAGACCTGTCCGGTCAGGCAATCGAACAAAAGGATGGCAAATAGCAGTGACCGCGTCATGGACGGACAACCAGAAGAACCTGATGCTCTTCTCGGGCCGCGCACATCCTGAGCTGTCTGAGCAGGTCGCCAAGGAACTCGACGTCCACGTCACGCCGCAGACCGCGCGCGACTTCGCCAACGGCGAGATCTTCGTCCGGTTCGAGGAGTCGGTACGCGGTTCGGATGCCTTCGTGTTGCAGAGCTTCCCCGCTCCGCTGAACACCTGGTTGATGGAACAGCTGATCATGATCGACGCGCTCAAGCGTGGGTCGGCCAAGCGGATCACCGCGGTGCTGCCGTTCTACCCGTACGCACGTCAGGACAAGAAGCACCGTGGCCGCGAGCCGATCTCCGCGCGCCTGGTCGCCGACCTGCTGAAGACCGCGGGCGCGGACCGCATCATCACCGTCGACCTGCACACCGATCAGATCCAGGGCTTCTTCGACGGCCCGGTCGATCACATGCACGCGCAGGTGCAACTCGCGGAGTACGTGCGCAACAACTACAGCCTCGAGCACATCACCGTGGTCTCGCCGGACTCCGGCCGCGTCCGCGTCGCCGAGAAGTGGGCGGACTCGCTGGGTGGCTCGCCGCTGGCGTTCATCCACAAGACCCGTGACCCGCTGGTGCCCAATCAGGTGAAGTCCAACCGGGTCGTCGGTGACGTCGAGGGCCGCACCTGCATCCTGATCGACGACATGATCGACACCGGTGGCACGATCGCGGGTGCGGTCAGCGTGCTGAAGGACGCCGGTGCCGGCGACGTGGTGATCGCCGCGACGCACGGTGTGCTGAGCGCGCCCGCCGCCGAGCGCCTCGCTTCCTGCGGCGCGAAGGAGGTCGTGGTGACCAATACGCTGCCGATCAGCGAGGACAAGAAGTTCGCGCAGCTGACCGTGCTCTCCATCGCACCGCTGCTGGCTCGCACGATTCGTGAGGTTTTCGAGAACGGCTCGGTGACCGGCCTTTTCAACGGCAACGCCTGACCGATTTCTCGCGCGGTGGCCCCGACCTGACGGTCGGGGCCACCGTTTTTTGTCTCCGGGTTCGGTGTTTGTCCGCGTGATCGCGAGGAACACTGGGTGCATGGACCGTGACCCGTGGGACTCGGAGCTGGAGTCGGAAGTGAACTCGGACGCGACCTCGGATCAGGAATCTCCCGACCCTGATACCGATCTCGGCGACGACGAGCAGGAAGACGAGATCCGCGCCTATCAGCGCACCGTCGAGGACCCGCCTGCCGACCTGCGCATCCGTTATCACGAGGACGACGATGACGGCAGACTCGGTATCTCCGAGGAACTGTCGCAGGAGTGGACACCGCACGAGCAGGCGGTCGAGGACGCCGAGGAGGACGATCGTCCGGCCGAGGCGGCTGCGGTCGATATCGTCGAAGACACCGACCTGTAGGGCGGCGATCCATGCTGGGGAGCGCGACAGCTCTCCACACCGCGCAAGTGTGGCAATCTTTTAGCTAACACACTTGCTCGTGCGCGCCACGATAGAGCTACCCGGCGTGACACGTCAGCGGTGGACAGTACTCGCGCGCGGGACCGGCGTCACAGACCCGGAACCGTCGCACACCCGGGAAACGGTCGACAACGGCAATCGGCAGGTCGATGACGGACAGGAGAGCGCGATGAGCACACCCCGAGATCCGCGATCCGATGACACTGGGCCAGACGCGCCGAAGTCGGACAATGCGGCGCCCAGCGAGCCGACCGGGGCGGACGAGAAGCGCACACCGAGGGAATCCGACGCCACCACGAACACACCGGGCCAGACGGACGCGGGGGCGGACGGAACGCCTCCCGTCACACCGTCCGCCCCAACCGACACGACAACGCCCACACCACCCTCCGGGCAACCGACACCACCCAGGGAGCGGGAGCCGCGGCCGACTGGGCAACCGGTCGGCGAATGGTGGCAGCAGGCCGAGATATCCGAGGGCATACCGCCCTACCCGAATGCTTCGCAGCCGCAAAGGCCGGGACCGTTCGGCGACCCACGATGGGACACAACACAAAACGATCCGGGTAACCAGACGCCCGGCACACCCCCACCGCAACAGTCGTATCCGCACTACCCACACAGCGGCTATCCACCGGCGGGCGCAGCACAGGGGCAAGGCTTTCCCCCGACCGGCGGGCAGCCGCCGTATGAACCGTTCGGCCCCACACCCACACCCAAACAGTCGGGCAAGGTGTATTCGATCCTCGGATTCGTCTGCGCGGTGATCGCGATCCTGTTCTGCCCCATCCTGTTCGGGCCCGCAGGGATCATCCTCGGCGTGGTCGGGCACAACAACGGCGAACCGCTCGGCAAGTGGGCGGCCATCGCCGCGGGCGTCGGCATGGTGCTCGGCTTCGTGCTCGAGTTCCTCGTGTTTCGCGGTGACCTGAACTGACCACGTAGATTCCCTGCCATGAGCGAATTCGGCGGATTTCCGTTGGCCGGCCTGGATTTCTACGAAGACCTGGAAGCCGACAACTCGAAGACCTTCTGGAATGCGCACAAGGACACCTACCAGCAGGCGGTACGCGCGCCGATGACCGCACTGGCCGCCGACCTCGAGGCAGATTTCGCCGCGGTGAAGATCTTCCGGCCGTATCGCGACGTCCGTTTCGCCAAGGACAAGACGCCCTACAAGACCGCGCAGGGCGCGGTGGCGATCGTGGCGCCCGGCGTCGGCTGGTACCTGCAGCTCGGTGCCCCCGGCCTCCACGTCGGCGGCGGCTTCTACCGAGGAACCCCCGGCCAGCTCGCCCAGTTACGCGCGACCATCGACAACAAGGTCCGTGGCGCCGAGCTCGCCGCTATTCTCGCCGACCTCACCGCCGCCGGTTACACCATCGACGGCGAGCAACTCAAAACCAAGCCGAGGGGCTACCCCGCCGACCACCCCCGCATCGAGCTCCTGCGCCACAAGTCCCTCATAGCCAACAAAGACTTCGGCACCCCGCCCTGGCTGACCACGCCCGCCGCCGCCACCCACGTCCGCACCGCGTGGGAAACCTTTCGCCCGCTGGTCGAATGGTTGGCAGCGGTACTCGCAGGCGCGGACGACACCTAGACCACGATCATCCGAACCCCGCAGCACGACCCCGGCTTACCGAACCACCGGTTCACCGCCCGGCCAACACCAACGCGAACCGCTGATCATCATCGGTCCACACCTGCTCGGTGCGGAAACCCGCCGCCGCCAACTCGCTGGCCAACCCCTCGGCACGGAATTTGGCGGAGATCTCGGTGCGCAGGTGCTCACCGCGCGCGAAGTGCACGGTGCGGCCGAGGTCGGCGACGGTGACGGTCATGTCCTCGGTCGCCGCGAGGCGCATCTCGATCCACTCGTTGGCCGCATCCCAGACCGCCAGATGTTCGAACTTCTCCGGTGCGAAGTCGGCGCGCAATCGAGAGTTGAGTACGTGCAGGACATTTCGGTTGAACTCCGCGGTGACCCCGGCCGCGTCCGCGTAGGCGGGTACGAGGGCCTCGGGATCGATCACCAGGCCGACACCGAGCAGGAGGTGCTCGCCCGGTTCGAGGACGTGGTGGATCTCGGCGAGGAATTCCGCACGGTCGGCGGGTACCAGGTTGCCGAGGGTGCCGCCGAGGAAGGCGATCATCCTGCGTCCGCCGCGTGGCAGGTTACGGAGGGTGTCGGTGAAGTCGCTGACCACACCGTGCACCGCGAGGCCGGGAAATTCGGTCGACACCTCTTCGGCGGCGCCACGCAGCGCAGAGGAGGAGACATCCTGCGGCACATAGGTTTTCAAAGGCCCTTCGGTGCTGAGCGCGCTCAACAACAGCCTGGTCTTGGCGGCGGATCCCGCGCCGAGCTCCACCAACACCTCGGCCTGCGCACTGCGCGCGATCTCGCCGACCACCCGCTCGAGCAGGGCGCGCTCGGTGCGGGTGGGGTAATACTCGGGCAGCTGGGTGATCTGTTCGAACAACTCACTGCCGCGCGCGTCGTAGAACCACTTGGGCGGCAACCATTTCGGGTCGGCGGTGAGACCGAGCTCCGCGTCGGCACGCAGTGCCGAGGTGAGGTCGTCGTCGGAGAGGTGGACTTCCAGGGTCGGAGAGTTCATCGCAGGCCTTTCGGAAGTGGCGATCGACTGGGTCGCGGCGTCATAAGGGTCTGAGCGTTATTGGGGCACAGTGTTATTGGGTAACGAGAGGTAGGAAGCAGCGTCATAGCAGGTTCTCGACCGTCAACGTTCCCGGCGCGGCGATCACCAGGCTGCGGTCGGGAATCGACTGCCAGCGCGGGTCGTTGTCGAACGGTTCGGAGGCGAGAATCGCGAAGGTTTCGGTGACCAGCGCCGACAGCGAGTGATAGCAGGTCGTCGCCCAGAGTTGGGCGCCGTCACCGAGCAGAAGGTTCAGCCTCGCCTCCGGGGAATGGGCGAGTACGGCCGAGACGAGCAGCCGCAATGCCGCGGGGGCGGCCGACCATTCGCCGTCCGGCGACCCGGTGGCGAGCAGTCCGCGCAGCAACACCCACAGCGTCGCCGCGTCGGTGGTCGACTCGGCCGCCAGCAGGCCCTCGGCATCGAACAGCCCCTCGACACCGAGTTCTGCCGCCGTATCCGCGAATTCGGCGGCGACGGCGGTGAGCGCGCGACGCCAGTCCGGCACCGAGCCGTTGTGACTGAACGCCCACCGGCCGCGGGTGAACGGCGCGCACGCCGCGCGCTCCACCGGCATCCCGACCGTCGCCGAACGCACCGAACCGAGCACACCCCACGACTCCAGTTGCGGCAGAACCTCGTCGACGGCGGGATCGGTCCAGATGGGGTCGGCGTTGCGGTAACGGCTGACGGTGATCTGCGCATCGGGGTCACCCGACCCGTCCGCGTCCCGCCACCAGGCCACCCCGAAACCGTCGGCGTTGATCGTGCCGCCACCGCGCATCTGCTCGGGCGCCCACGCCTGTGTGCGCAGCGAATGGCTGCCGAGGGTGAGCATGTCGCCGACGCGAACCCGTGGACCGAGATAACCGAGATGCCTACACATCGGCATCGCCCCCGCTCAGGTGGGAAACCCTCACTCGCCCTCGCCCTTTCGCAGATCACGCGCCAGCCGGAAACCGGCGAATATTTGTCGGCGAATCGGATGATCCCAGTTGCGGAAGGTGCCACGGCAGGCAACCTGATCGGTACCGAACGAACCACCGCGCAGCACCCGGTAGTCGCCGCCGAAGAACACCTCGGAGTACTCCCGGTACGGGAACGCGTGGAAGCCGGGGTAGGGCTCGAAACCCGAGGCGGTCCACTCCCACACGTCGCCGACGAGCTGATGCACCCCGGTCGCGGACACACCGGCGGGGTAGGCACCCACCTCGGCGGGCTCCAAATGGACCTGGCCGAGATTGGCGGTATCGGTGTCGGGTTCGCGATCGCCCCAAGGGAATCGGCGCGAAACGCCGGTATTCGGGTCGAAGCGTGCCGCCTTCTCCCACTCCGCCTCGGTGGGCAGTCGTTTGCCCGCCCAGTTCGCGTACGCCTGCGCCTCGAACCAGCACACGTGCACCACGGGTTGTCTCGGCCGCAGCGGCGTCATCACCCCGAACACCCGTCGCCACCAGCGCCCCGCCGGATCGCGTTCCCAGAATTGCGGCGCGACCAGGCCCGCTTCCTTCCGGTGCGCCCAACCGCGCTCGGACCACAGTTCCTCGCGTTCGTAGCCGCCGTCGTCGAGGAAGGCCAGGTACTGCTCGTTGGTAACGGGCGCGGCGTCGATCGCGAAGCCAGGCACCGTGACTCGGTGCGCGGGACGCTCGTTGTCGAGCGCCCACGGGTCGGTGGAGGTGCCCATGGTGAATTCGCCGGCGGCGATCACCACCTCGCCGGTCACCGGGGCCGCGACGGTGGGTGCGGCCGCGGCCGAGAGCACAGGCGCGCCGGTGCGCAGCTGGTGGGTGGCGAGCATGGTCTCGTCGTGTTGCTGCTCGTGCTGGGCGATCATCCCGAACGCGAACCCACCCTTGGTCAACGACGAGCCTTCGAATGGCGTGCGCGCCAGGACATCCCAGACCTTCTCGCGCACGGTGGCGACATAACCGCGCGCCTGCGTCGGGTCGAGCAACGGCAGCGTCGGACGGTTGGCTCGCGCGTGTTTGAAGGCGTCGTAGAGCTGGTCGATATCGGCGCGAACCGGCTCGCGGCCGCCGACGTCACGCACCAACCAGAGCTCCTCCTGATTGCCGATGTGCGCGAGGTCCCACACCAGCGGGCTCATCAGCCGGGAATGCTGGGCAACCAGCTCGGCCTCGTCGATGCCGTCGGTGAGCACACCGGTGCGTGCGCGGGAGCGGGTGAGCACGTCGGCGATGTGGTCGCGTAGCCCTTCGGGGTGTTCGGCATGCTGCATGGTCATGGGATTCTCCGAGCCTCATTCGTGGTGATCCTCCGGCGGCGGCGCCGGATCTCGTTCAGTGACTTGGGTTCACGCGACGGCACCGTGCGCCGACCGCCCGTCGTCGCGCTCCTCGGTGGGTGTGCGCCCGTCGCGGCACCGTCGCACCGCCGCCGCGATCTGGGCGGCCGCCTCCTGACTCGCCGCATGCGCGCCCGCCAACTCCAGCAGCGCGACCGCGGCACCGCGTACCTGCGGGTCGGCCAGTCCGCAGCGTGCGGCGACCAGCCAGTGGCCCGCCGTCGATGCGGCGAGCGCGGTCGCTTCCGCCACCACGGCTTCGCTCGACATGAGCGCGTCGAACACGTGGATCGGGACGGTCCACCCGTCGCCGGGCTGCGCGTCGAGGTAGCGCACCTCGAGATGACCGGAGGCGCGGACCGGGGGAAACAGCGTGGTGAGGTGATAGTCCAGGTCGACAAGATCGGGGCGCCTGCCGACCTCGTCGTCCAAGGCACCCGAGAGCCAATCCGCGAAACTGGCACCCGGCGGGGCGGCCCAGTCCGTTTCACCGCGACCATTGCGCAGGCACAGCATGGGGACGTCGAGCGCCCACCTGCTGTATGCGGCGATCGGATCGGCCCAATCCATCACCGGGGGCCTGGTTCGCGCGTGATCCAGGCGCAGCCAGGTGCGCATCCGCTGCGAGGCCCACGCGCCTTCGGGGGCGCCGCGCAGCGTCGGCGAGCAGGCGAACGCCGCGGTGAGCGCAGGGCCGACGGCATACAGCGCCGTCCACCGCGCGACCACCTGCGCCTTGTCGGCCCCGGCGTCGATGCTGACCTGCGCCGCCGCGGTATTGCACATCATCAGCTTGCCGAAGGGGCCGATACCGCCGAAGCACTGCTCCATCGCCCGATAGCGCGGCAGCTGGAGCAGCCGCTCGGGTTCGCGGTCGGTGTCGGCCGCCGCGGGAACGATGTGGATGGCGTGGGTCGCGAGCAGATCGCGTAGTCGGAGAGTGTCGTCACGCAGGCTGGTGGTGAGTTGCGTGGCATCAGCGAAGGGAGCGCTGGAGAGTTCGATTTGGCCACCGGGTTCCAGGGTGACCGTGCTGCCGCCGGGCAGTGGCTGTTGCGGCGAATCGGGAACGAGCGAACGTGGAGTGTGGACTCCGAGGGCATCCGCGAAATCGGTCAGTCGCGGACGCGGGGCGGCCGTTCGGCCTGACGGCGGACACTCCCCGCTGACGGTGAGCCACTCGAGTTCCGCGCCGATCAGCGCCGGTGGCCCGAGCTTGAAACACACGCCGCCGACATAGGCCTCCGCCGCCGCCCGCGAGGAAAAATCGCCTTGTTGGAGCGCACGACCGACCGACTCGCGCTGTTCCAGTGTGACCGCCATGCCAAAACCTCCACTGGTGAACCGAATCGCCGCCGGGTTGCCGGGCTCGCTTCGGATATCGCCGCTGTGCCGAGTGGTGTTGCTGTGCTGTTGGTGCCGAAATGTCGTTCGCGAGTGGTTCGCGCCGTCTCCTCGGGCGGCGCTGCCCCGCTTGGCGTCATTTCAGCGTAGCGAGAACCACCGACAAGAAATCGGCAAGTGAAGCAATTCCACGGACCGGATAGGGTCGCCACCATGCTGGACAACGACCTGATAAGGGCGGATACGCCCGGATGCGCGCGCGATGACGAATCTGTGACGGTCTTCCTCGACAGCGCCGGTTCCTCGCTACCGCCGCGCATCGTCACCGACACCGTCATCGCGCATCTGCTGCGCGAGTCGCAGGTCGGCGGCTACCGCGCCGCGACGGAGCGCCTCGACGACCGGGCGCGGGTGCGCACCGAGATCGCGGCATTGATCAACGCGGCACCGTCCACCCTCGCGCTCAGCGACAGCGCCTCCCGCTCGTGGGCCGATTTCTTCTATTCGGTCCCGCTCAGCGCGGGCGACCGCATCCTGATCAGCGGCTCGGACTACGCGAGCAACGCCATCGCGGCGCTGCAGCGAGCCCGCGCGACGGGGGCGAGCGTGGAACCCATCCCCAGCGACAGCTCCGGCCAGATCGATCTCGAGGCCTTGCGCGCGATGGTCGACGAGCGGGTGAAACTGGTCTCGCTGCTGCACGTCCCCACCAACGGCGGGTTGATCAACCCCGCGCGCGAAGCCACGCAGATCGCGCACTCGGTGGGCGCACTCGTGCTGCTCGACGCGTGCCAGTCCATCGGCCAGATCTCGATCGACGTCACCGAACTCGGTGTCGACGCGCTCTCGGCCACGGGGCGCAAGTGGCTGCGCGGCCCACGCGGCACCGGATTCCTCTATCTGCGTCGGGAATTGGCCGAATCGTTGGAACCGACCCGCCTGGATCTGCACGGTGCGCGGTGGTCGGGTCCTGATCGCTACCAGCTCGCCGAGGACGCGACCCGCTTCGAGTTCTGGGAGCACGACGTGGCGGCGCGCCTCGGACTCGGTGCCGCGGTGCGGTACCTGCTCGATCTCGGACCGCAGAACGTCTTCGACGCGATCGCCGAACGCGCGGCTCACCTGCGGGCCGCCTTACCGAAGCTCCCGCGAGTCACGGTGCGCGACATCGGCACTCGGCACAGCGGGATCGTCTCGTTCACCGTCGACGGCGTCGAGCCGATGGCCGTGCGCGAGCGACTGGCCGAGCAGGGCATCACCGTCACGGTCAGCCACGCCAGTTCTACGCTGCTGGACATGACCGACCGTGGCCTGCCCGCCGTCGTCCGCGCTTCACCGCACTGCTTCGTGAGCTATCCCGAACTGGACCGGTTCGTCGCGGCGGTCGCCGCACTCTGAACGACACGCGTCGGTACTCACCCGCGACAGCACCGCCCCGAAGCATCGGTGAATATCCCGCAATCGCTTGTGTGTAACACCCCGTACACCGGTACTCGGCGGTAATTCCTTCTCGCACAGTGGCGTTCGATACGCGCAGGGGCCGCGTCGGCGCTCGCTCGGGCATCCGCCACGCACCCATCGGCGTGACCAGCGACGATCGGATATCCGCCGGGTTGCGGCACCGGTCGACTACCGATCACACCGCGACGCCGACTACGATTCGACCTCGACCGCAACGCGGGGAGGTCGTCGGCGACGACACCGACCGGCGCGACAACCTCGAGGCGAGGCACGCGGGAAGCTGGTTAACGCCGCGCGACGAGAAACGACAGTGCGACGGAAGAAGTTCAAGGCGGTTCCACACACGACAGTTTGTTTGTGCAGAGGGAGTTGGACGTTGAGCAGATTCACCGACGAGATGTACGCGACCGGTCAGACCTGCGCGCGCGGGTTGATAGCCGGCGAGCCCTCGGCACCTCTGCGCCAGACCTGGATCGAGATCCATCGCCTCGCCCGCAGGATGGCGGGTGGCCTCGCCGAGGCGGGCATCGCGCACGGTGACGCGGTCGGCGTGCTCGCCGGGTTGCCCGTCGACATCGCGCCCGCCTGTCAGGCCATCTGGATGCGCGGCGCCTCGATCACCATGTTGCACCAGCCGACACCGCGCACCGACCTCGCGGTATGGGCCCGCGACACCGAGACCGTGCTGACGATGATCGAGGCGCGTGCGGTGGTGCTCGGCTCGCCGTTCGAGGCGGCGGAGTCGTTGCTGCGCGAACGCGGCATCACCGTGGTGCGCGTCGAGGAATTGGCCGAAGGCGCCGACACCGAGCCGCTGCCGACCGCCGAGGCCGATATCGCGTTGCAGCAGTTGACCTCCGGCTCCACCGGTTCACCGAAAGCCGTTCGGATCACCCACGGCAACCTGTTCACCAACGCCAACGCCATGTTCAACCGGGTGAAGTTCCAGCCAGAACACGACGTGATGGTCAGCTGGTTGCCGCTGTTTCACGACATGGGGATGGTCGGATTCCTCACCGCGCCCATGCAATTCGGTGCGGAAGTGGCGTGCGTGACCCCGATGGACTTCCTCACCCGACCATTGCTGTGGGCCGAACTGATCGACAAGTATCGTGGAACCGTCACCGCGGCACCGAATTTCGCCTACTCCCTACTGGCACGCAGACTACGCCAGGCCGATGACGCGAGCCTCGACCTCAGCAGCGTGCGCTACATGTGGAACGGCGCGGAACCGGTTGATCCGGAAACCATGGAGAAACTCGCGGACGCGGGCGAACGATTCGGCCTCAACCCCGCCGCGCTCACCCCGGTCTACGGAATGGCCGAAACCACACTCGCGGTGTCGCTTCCCGATCCGGGCAAGGGCCAGGTACTCGACATCGTCGACGCCGACCTGCTCGAAGCGATCGGCAAAGCCGTTCCCGCACTGGACGAACACGGTCATCCCGGCAAGATCCGGCGCCTGCCCACCCTCGGCCACCTGGTCGACAATCTCGAAGGCCGAGTGGTCGACGCGGAGCGCCAGCCGCTGGGATCACGCTCGGTCGGTGTCATCGAATTACGCGGTCCCGCAGTGACTTCGGGTTATGTGACGGTCGACGGTTTCCGCCAAGCACAGGACGCCGACGGCTGGTTGGACACCGGCGACATCGGCTACTTCACCGATGAGGGCCTCATCGTGGTGTGCGGGCGAATCAAGGACGTCATCATCATGGGCGGACGCAATATCTACCCCACCGATATCGAACGCGCGGCGACCAGGGTGGTCGGCGTGCGGGCGGGTAACGCGGTCGCGGTCCGACTGGACGCCGGGGACAAACGGGAGAGCTTCGCCGTGGTGGTGGAAAGCGGCAACCATGAGGACCCCGACGAGGTGAAGCGAATCGAACGCGAGATCGTGCACGCGGTGTTCTCCGAGGTAGGCGCGCGTCCGCGCACCGTCGCCGTTCTCGGACCGGGCTCGCTACCGAAGACCTCCTCGGGCAAACTGCGCCGCGCTGCCACCGCCGCGCATCTCCCGCAACGCTGATCCCCGAACAGCGGCAACGGAATTCACGCCCCACCCCGTTACACACTTACTGGATGCGGAACGGACTGGGACGACATTTCCGCGACGCCGGTGACTGGCACAGGCGGAAGACACTCGAGGCGGAGACACTTCATGCGGTGATCACTCCGGTGCGGTGATCACTCCGTGCGATGATCACTCCGTGCGATAGTCACCCCGCGCATGGCCACCCGCGCGATAGTCACCCCGCACAGATAAACTCAGTGCAGCTGGTTCTGCGCTGATTCCAACCCGACACGCAGCCACAACTCCACGGCGTCGGCGGCCTGCTCCACGATCACCGGCACTTCCTTGCGCTCCTGCGTCGCGAACGGCTTGAGCACATAGTCGGCGGGGTCTTGCCGGCCGGGCGGGCGGCCGATGCCGATCCTGGTGCGGACATAGTCCTTGGTGGTCAGCGAACTCGAGATGGACCGCAGCCCATTGTGGCCGCCTTCACCGCCGCCGATCTTGAGTTTGATACTGCCGAAAGGCAAGTCGAGTTCGTCGTGCACCACGATCACCCGGTCCGGTGCGACGGAGAAGAAGCGCGCGAGCGCGGCCACCGGGCGGCCGGACAGATTCATGAACGAACGCGGCTTGGCGAGCAACACCTGACGTCCGTCCAAGCGTGCCTGCAACAGGTCGGCGCCGGACTTCTTGTGCACGGCAAAACGGCCGCCGACGCGCTCAGCGAGCACATCGGCGACCAGAAAACCGACATTGTGCCGGGTGCGCTCGTAGCTCGGACCTGGATTTCCCAGGCCGACCACGAGCACGGGACCGGCAGCGGACTCGGTCATTTATGCACAGATTCCGCGGCGGCGGCCGATTATTCGGACGCCTCGGCCTCGGCCGCATCCTCGGCCTCGTCGTCACTCGACGGGGCGGGCGACTCGATGACGTTCACGATCAAGGTGTCCGCGTCGACGTTCAACGTGACACCGGCGGGCAGGTTCAAGTCACCCGCGGTGATCTGAGTGCCGGCCTCGACGTTCTCCACCGAGACCTCGATGGACTCGGGCAGCTTCAGCGCGTCCGCCTCGATGGAGACGGTGGTGGCGTCCTGGGTGACCAGGGTGCCCGCGGCGGGGTTGCCACTGACGATGACGTTGACGTCGGCGGTGACCTTCTCGCCGCGCTTGATCACCAGCAGGTCGGCGTGCTCGATGTAACGGCGGATCGGGTGCACCACAACGGATTTGGTCAGCGCGAGCTGCTTCTTGCCGTCGATGACGAGGTTGAGCACAGCGTTCGTGCCGTGCTCGCGGAGAATCGCGGCGAAGGCCAGCGCGTCGACCGACAGGTGCTGCGGGTCGGCCTGGTGGCCATAGAGCACCGCGGGAACGTTCCCCGCGCGACGGGTGCGGCGGGCGGCTCCCTTGCCGAACTCGGTGCGTACGGCGGCTTCGAGAACGTTGGCGTCGGACATGACTGGATCTACTCCCTACGGCTGTTCCGGGCTGGTCAACTGGTCGCCAGGGAATCCCCCTGGCTCGGTTGGTCTACTCGTCGGGCGAAGAACGAACGAGGACGGCCGGAAGCCGAGCCGCGTCGATCACGGTGAGCGCAAACTGGTCTGCGGTCACCCTCGCCGAGACAACCCGGAAACCATATCGCAGTGGTTATACGCACTGTGAATCGGGTGTCCGGAGCACGGTCGTGTCGCAGTCGTTTCGCTCCAGTACGCTGGACGGGTTATCGGTTCGTCGTCGGTCGAAAGGGTGTTTCGGTGAGCGCCTCCACAGGTGAGCGCAATGAGGGCTCCTCAGCATCCGCCACACGCGGTCTTCCCGCCGAGGTGGCCAGGAGGCGGACCTTCGCGGTGATCTCCCATCCCGACGCGGGCAAGTCGACGCTCACCGAGGCACTCGCGCTGCACGCGCGGATGATCTCCGAGGCGGGCGCCATCCACGGCAAGGCGGGACGTCGTTCCACCGTGTCGGACTGGATGGAGATGGAGAAGGCGCGCGGGATCTCGGTCAGTTCGACCGCGCTGCAATTCAACTATCGCGCCGAGGGCGCCACCAGCGACAACGTCATCAATCTTGTCGACACCCCCGGCCACTCCGATTTCTCCGAGGACACCTACCGGGTGCTCACCGCCGTCGACGCGGCCGTGATGCTCATCGACGCGGCCAAGGGCCTCGAACCACAGACCTTGAAGCTGTTCCAGGTGTGCCGCCATCGCGGTATCCCGGTCGTCACCGTGATCAACAAGTGGGACCGGCCGGGCCAGGCCCCGCTGGAATTGCTCGACGAGATCAGCGAACGCATCGGCCTCACCCCGACGCCACTGTTCATCCCGGTCGGCATCGCGGGCGATTTCCGCGGCCTGCTGCGTCGCGGCGAGAACGGCGACCCCACCGAATACATCCACTTCACCAGGACAGCGGGCGGCGCGACGATCGCACCCGAGGAGTCCCTGACTCCCGAGCAGGCGCGCGAGCGCGAGGACGAGGCGTGGACGACCGCCGTCGAAGAGAGCGAACTGCTCTCGGCGACCGGTCAGGACCACGATCAGGAAATGTTCCTCGCCGGACAGACCTCCCCGGTGATCTACGCCTCGGCGATGCTGAATTTCGGTGTCCGCCAACTTTTGGAAACCTTGGTCGCGCTGGCCCCCGCGCCAGGACCTCGCCCCGACGTCGGCGGCGCGGAACGCGAAACCACCGATCCGTTCAGCGCGGTGGTGTTCAAGGTGCAGGCGGGCATGGACACCGCCCACCGCGACCGGTTGGCGTTCATGCGGATCGTGTCCGGCGAATTCGAGCGCGGCATGGTGGTGACCCACGCGCAGACCGGTCGGCCGTTCGCCACCAAATACGCGCTCACGGTGTTCGGCCGCGAACGCGCCACCGTCGACACCGCCTACCCCGGCGACGTGGTCGGCCTGGTGAACGCGACAGCGCTGGCGCCAGGCCACACCCTGTTCGTCGACAAGAAGGTGGAGTTCGCGCCGATCCCCTCGTTCGCGCCGGAGCACTTCGCGGTGCTGCGCGCCGAGAGCGCGGGCAAATACAAGCAGTTCCGCAAGGCCATCGACCAGCTCGACTCCGAGGGGGTGGTCCAGGTGTTGCGCAACGACATCCGCGGCGACGCCTCCCCCGTGCTCGCTGCCGTCGGCCCGATGCAGTTCGAAGTGGTCACCGCGCGCATGCGGGCGGAGTTCACGGTGGAGACGAAGATCGAGCACCTCGGCTACACCCTGGCTCGCCGCACCGACCCGGAGTCGGTCGCGGAGTTGGATCGTCAGCGCGGGGTCGAGGTGTTCACCCGCAGCGACGGCGCGTTGCTCGCGTTGTTCAGCGACAAGTGGCGGCTGCAATACATCGAGAAGGAACTGCCGCAGCTGACCCTGGAACCATTGGTCGCCGCGGCCGACTGACCCCCGAAGTCATTCGGGTCGAGCGTCGGGATCCAATCCGGCGTCGGTGTCCAATTCCGCGTCGGTCTCGGTGGGCGCGGCATTGGGTTCGCGTTCGACCGAGGAGAAGGTGCCTTCGTCGTCGGCGAACAACCCCCATTTGCTGGAGGTCAGGCGCAGGCTGGGTAGGTCGCTGAGCGAGAGCACGACCTCGTAGGTGCGTTCGTAACCGGTGTGCGAGATCCGCCAGTGGCCGTCGGCGCACCGCACATAGTGGTCGGTATAGAAGGCGGCGCCGCGCAGCAGCATGTTGTTTCCGGGAATCAGGACGGTGTCGGCCAGATACCAGGTGCCGGTCGCGGTATCGCGGTCGATGTCGATCTCGGGATGCTCGCACCGATGCTCGGTGATGACGTGCGGGCCGAGCGTGTTCTGCATAAAGGCGAGGAACGCTTCGCGGGACTCGAATTGCAGGTACTCGCTGTAGGTGGCGGTGGCCTCGGGGATCATCGTGTCGGCGAACTCGTCCCACGATTTGGTGTCGAGGCTGCGCAGGTACCGGAACTTGAGGCGGCTGATCGCCGCGATGTCGTCGACCGACGAGACCGACGAGGGGGTCGGGCGCGCGTCCGGCGCGGCACTCGGCACCGAAGGCCCGGTGGCCCCCGCGGTCTCCGGCTCGGGCCCCGCACCGTCGGGCCCCGCACCGTCGGAACCCACGACGCCACCCTCGTCCGTCGAGTCGGCAGGCTCGACCGGGTCCGATGCCCCGCTCTCCCGCTGCCGCTCGTCGACACCCGGCTTAGGATCGCCGCGCCCGGTTCCCTGATCCATACCTCAACAATCCCATCCGAAGCCAGCTGTCTTCATGGATTGGGAGATTTGTATCAGATTGCTATCACCAGGTGCGGGAGATCGCACCCAAGATCAACTCGCGGCGATCAATCGTCGATCGGGAAACACGTGCGGCAGAAATCCTGGCCGAATTCGGTGAGCCGGAGACTTTTGCGCACGATCTTCGGCGCCCGGCCCGCCTCCTTCAGCGCCGCCTCGACCACCGGCTGCACCTCGAGCACCATGTAGCGGTTCAGCATCACCGGATCGTCGGAGGTGTGCATCAGGCCGAGTCGATTGAGGTTGATCAGATATGACCGTGCGCGCTCGACGTAGCGCACACTCGCCTGCTCCGGCACCGAGGTGAGATCGCCACGCACCAGAACCGACCCGATTCCCAACGGGCGATTCGTGCGCACATCCACCAGCGGTTGCGGCCCCTCCTGCGCCATGAAACGCAGGATGCGCGCCTCGTCGGCGGAGAGCTGATCGAGGATGTGGTCGTAGGCGGGATGCACGTCCTCGGTGAAATTCACATCCGCCGACCGGCGCAGCAACGCCTTGCCTCGCCGTTGCAGATCGGCGACCGTCACCGACGGCACGTAGGGGGCGCCGTACTGGGCGTGGTTCCCGGTCCCGTTCGAGCCGGGGGCGTAACTGACTATCTCGCGCACCGACCCCTCGGTGACACCCAGCGCACTACGGGCGATGGACCGCAACGCATTTCCGGTCCGCTCGGCGATATCGGCCGAGGACTCCCCCTCCAACGCGGCGGTGGTGATCTCCCTCGTCACCTCGTAGGTGGTGCCGACGGCCCACTGTCCACTGCGCACCACGCTGCCCGCCGCGAGGCCGGCCGCGCGGAAGACGCCGCGAATCATCCTCGCCTCGTTGCTGATCTGCCGCTGTTCGACATCCGAGCTGCGCTCAACGGCGCGGGAACCGGCTCGGGTGATGTCCTTTCCGGCCCTGTCGTCTGCCACGTATTACTCCGATATCGCCAGGTGAAGGGGTCGCCCCATAGATTACTTCCGAAGTCGCCCGACGCACTGGCGAGCAGGACCGGTTTCCCCGCTCACAATAGGGCGCGGCGGGCGCGAGGTGCTACTTTGGGGGCCCGGTGGGGCGACGATCACCGTGTGTCGGCAGGAGGTGTCGTGTTAGAGAGTGGTTTCGGAATCCACCCCACCATTCTGCTGGAATTGCTGACCATACCCCTTTTCACAGGCATTATCGGGTATATCACCAACTGGACCGGCATCCTCATGCTGTTTCGTCCCATCGCCTTCCACGGCATCCGCATGCCGGGTCTGCGCACGGTATACCCGTTCCTGCCCAGGCGAATTCAGGTCTTGCCGCTGCTGAGCTACGACGGCAGGATCGGCTGGCAGGGCATCGTCCCCTCCCGCGCGGACAAGATGGCGAGCATCGCCGTCGACAAGGGCCTTTCCAAGCTCGGTAGCGTCAGCGACTTCTATCGCGAACTGGAACCGGAGAAGCTCGCCGAGCACCTTGCCAGCATCGCCGACGCACAGATCAGAGACATCGTCGAAGACATTCTGCGCCGCGACCATCCGCAACTCTGGTACAACCTGCCCGCCCAGGTGCGCGAGATGGTGCACGCGCGGGTGCGCCAGCAGTTGCCCGAGATCCTGCACGAACTCACCCAGGAACTCGGCGACAACATCGAACAGCTGCTCGACGTGAAGCAGATGATGATCCGCTACTTCCAGGCTCGTCCGCACCTGCTGAACACACTGTTCCAGACCCTCGGCGCCAAGGAACTGCGGTTCATGCAGAACTTCGGTTTCTACTTCGGTGCGCCGATGGGCGTCGTCCTGGTCGCCATCCTGCACCTGACCGGCCTGTCCACCCTCCTCGTGCTGCCGCTGGGCGGGATCGCCATCGGCTGGGTGGTGAACTGGGTCGGACTCAATATGATCTTCGCGCCCGCATACCCCAAGTGGTGGTGCCCGTGGCGGCAGGGTCTGCTCATCAAACGCCAGTCCGAAATCACCGACGGCTACGCCGAATTGGTCTCCCGCGAGGTGATCACACTCGCCAATATCGGTGACGAGTTGCTCAACGGACCGCGCTCGGACCGCACGATGCAGATACTGGAAGACACCCTGCGTCCCGCCGCCGACCGCGCGTTCGGTCCGGCACGCTCGGCGGTGAAGTTCGTGCTCGGCAGCCGCGAATACGACTCGTTGCAGGACACTTTCACCAACGAGGCGATGACGATCGCACCGATCGCCTTCGCCGACCCCGAGTTCAACGCGCGCCAGGGCAGGCGGATCCACAACTACATCGCCAAACAGATGTCCGCGCTGCGGCCCCCGGATCTGGTCGAAATGCTACGCGCGGCAATCAAACAGGACGAGTGGCTTCTTTTTCTGCATGGCGGCGTATTGGGATTGTTCGCCGGATACGCTCATATCCTGATCTTCGGAACGGGAGTAGCGACGACATGGCTGTAGTGGAATCCGGTCCCGGTGACGACGGCGAAACCTCCGCCGAAGCGGTAGCCGACGCGACGGTGGCCCGGCGGCCGGACGCACAGGTGGTGCGCGCGAAGCGGGTTCCCGCTCCGCTGGCCACGGTGCGGGCGGCGAGCGGGGTGGCGCGGGTCGCGTGGAGCGCGGTCTCGGAGGTGACCTCGTGGAGTGTCGGCACCGCCGTCGAGGTGACCTCCACCGTGGTGCAACGCAGCATCGAAGGCACGCCCCCGCGAGAAGTGCTGGCGGAGGCCGAAACCGAGGTGCGCGCCGCGCTGCGTCGTGCGCTCGGCATGCCGGTGCCGCGCACCACGGATACCGAGGCCGCGCCGGGAACGCTGCGGGAGCGTGGCGCCGCGCTGCTTCGCATGTCGGCGAGCAGCGCGCACGACGACGATCAGGACCATCCCGCCTTCGCTGGCATGCTCGCCGAACTGACCCCCGACGAGGCGCGGATCCTGCGGTTCCTGCACCTGGACGGCCCGCAACCGTCGATCGATATTCGTACCGGTCGCCCGCGGGCCCTGGGGTCCGAACGGCTCGGCGCCATGCTCACCATGATCGGCGAGCACGCCGGATTGCGATTCCCGAACCGGATCCAGCAGTACCTCACCAACCTGCGCAGGCTCGGGCTGATCGAGCACACCCGCGAACCGGTCGGCAACCCGAACCGGTATCAGGTGCTGGAGGCGCAGAGCTCCGTGCGAGAGGTGTTGAAGCGCTCGGGATTCGGCACCAAGGTGATCTATCGCAGTGTCGTACTCACCGGCTTCGGCGCCGAGTTCGTGCTGCGGTGCCTTTCGGTCGCCCTCGATGCCGAGGACGGCCGCGCGGCGGGCAGCAGCTAGACCTCCTCGGCCAACTCCAGCCACCGCAGCTCGGCGGTCTCCTTCTCCGCGAGTACCTGTTTGAGTTCCGCGCCGAGGCTCACCAGCTTGTCCGGTTCGGTGGCGGCGTCGGCGAGCGCGGTGTGCAGGCGTTGCTCGCGGTCGGTGAGCTTGTCGACAGTGCGCTCGAGCCGCGACAGTTCCTTACGCGCCGCGCGGTGGGCGGCGGCGTCGGTCGGCGGCTTGGCGTCGGATTTCCTGGCGTCGGATTTCCTGGCTTCCGTTGCGGTAGCGCCGCTTCGGGCCGCGCGCTGACGCAGGTATTCCTCGATGCCACCGGGCAGGTTGGTGAGCTTGCCGTCACCGAACAGCGCCCAGGTCGAGTCGCAGACTCGCTCGATCAGGTAGCGATCGTGACTGATCACCACCATCGTGCCCGCCCAGTTGTCGAGCAGATCCTCCAGCTGCTGGAGGGTGTCGATATCCAGGTCGTTGGTCGGCTCGTCGAGCAGCAACACATTCGGCTCGTCCATCAGGATGCGCGTGAGTTGCAGGCGTCTGCGCTCACCACCGGAGAGGTCACCGACGGGGGTGCGCTGGCGCGCGGGGGTGAAGCCGAGACGCTCGGCGAGCTGCCCCGCCGATATTTCCTTGTCCCCGAGCATGATTCGCTGCGCCACCTGCTGAACCGCTTCCAGCACACGCAGATCGGTCGGTAGATCATCGAGCTCCTGGCGCAGCCAGCCGATCCGCACGGTTTGGCCCTGAATGCGTTTACCCGCAGCGGGTTCGACGGCACCGGCGAGTGTGCGCAGCAGAGTGGTCTTGCCCGAACCGTTCACCCCGACCAGGCCGACGCGCTCGCCGGGCGCGAGCCGCCAGGTGAGATCGTGCACCAATTCCCGATCGTCCGGGGTGGTGAGCGTGGTGTCTTCCAGCTCGATCACCACCCGCCCCAGGCGTTTTCGCGCGAAAGCGGCCAACGAGACGCTGTCGCGCGGTGGCGGCACATCGGAGATCAGCGCTTCGGCCGCCTCCACGCGGTACTTCGGTTTCGAGCTACGCGCCTGCGGACCGCGCCGCAACCAGGCCAATTCCTTGCGCGCGAGGTTGCGCCTGCGCGCCTCGCTGGCGTCGGACTGCCTGGCGCGCTCGGCACGGGCGAAGATCCAGTCGCCGTAACCGCCCTCGTAGTTCTCGACCTTGCCGCCGACCACTTCCCAGGTGTTGGTGGCCACGGTGTCGAGGAACCAGCGATCGTGCGTGACCACCACCAACGAGCTGCGCCGACGCAGCAGATGCTCGGCCAGCCACTGCACCCCTTCGACATCGAGGTGGTTGGTCGGCTCGTCGAGCACCAAAAGGTCCAGCTCGCGAACCAGGGCGGCGGCGAGCGCGACCCTGCGGCGTTCCCCACCGGACAGGTTGTCGACCTCGGCATCCAAGCCGAGGTCGGCGATGCCGATGCCTTCCAGCACCGACCGGATACGCGGGTTGGCGGCCCACTCGTACTCGGCGACACCGTCGAGCGCGCCGTCTTCCACCGATCCGTCCTCGATCAACCCCGCGAGCACGACGGAGCCCACCGTCGCACCCTCCGGCAGTACCCCGCGCTGGGTGACGACCGCCAGCCGCAGCCCACCGACCCTGCTGACCCGCCCGCTGTCGGGCGGTTCCAGCCCGGTGAGCACTTCGAGCAGGGTGGTCTTACCCCCACCGTTGAGACCGACGACCCCGATCCGTTCCCCGGCGTGCACGCCGAGCGACACGGTGTCCAGCAGTGGCTTGATCCCGAAACTCTTGGAGACCTGTTCGAGGTTGATCAGGTTGGACATGAATCCTTCCGCATCCTCCGCCGACCAGTCCGGCCCGCGCTAACCCACCCAGCCTACTGACCCGCGAACAAGCCCCCACCAGCCTCTCCCCCGGACGGGACCGAGGTCACCGGGCTCCCCCCGCACACCACCCCGCACTCCTCGGCCCAGCAACGCGCCCACCACGGGCACGCACCACCGGCACATCATCGCGCACCAGTCGAACTATCCCGAAAAACAAGCTGAGCAGCACAAACGGAACAATTGCCCGGCCAATCGCCGCGCATCCGCAGTGACCTCGCACGACCGCGAGCTGTAGCGGCGCACTTACCCTTCGTGCTGGTGACGGCCGGACGACTGCCGCACGGCAGGAGACTCGGCGTGCGCGGTGAACTCGGCGGTGTGCACCGTGCCGCCGTGCGAGAAGTCGAGGTAGAGGCGGTACGCGGCGGGGCCGGGGGCCTGCGCGTGGAAGGCGACTTCGGGACCGGCGGGCGTGCTGCCGACCGCACCTTCGGGGTGAACGTGCAGGTAGGCGAGGTCGTCGACGCGTAGCGCGACCAAGTGCGCGTAGGCGCCGAGATAGGGGCTCAGGTCGGTGACGGGTGCGCCGTCACGGCTGACGGTGAAGGTGAGCTCACTACCCGCCGTACTCAGGTCGCCGACGAGCGAAACCTGGTATCCGTCCACCGTCGCGGTCCGCGAGGGCGCCGGAATCGGTTGCGGCGTGGCGGTTCCCGCCACTTCGACGGTCCGGCTGAGCACGAGTTCGCCGGGGTTTTCCGTCACCGAGTCCGGCGCGAAGTCCGCGTAGACCCGGTAGGTACCCGGCTGCGCCCACGTCCAGTCGAGCGACCAGGTGCCCTCGGCGTCCATCGTGGGGTGCACGTGCCGGAATTCGGTGGTGTCGGTGCGCACGACGATCAGGTGCAGCTGCTTGTCGTGCAGGGTGTCGAATCGGGTGACGGGCTCGCCGCCCGGCCCGGTGATTCGGAATTGCATGCGGCCCAGCTGGTTCGGTGCGCTCGGCGCGGTCAGGTCGGCGAGGGTGTAGCCGGACTCGGACTGCGCGAGCCCGTGGTGCGCGTCACCCATCGAGGGCATCGCGGTGTCTGGTGCGCGCTCACCGTGGTCGCCCACCAGGGTGCCGATGCCGAGTGCCACCCCGAACAGGACGACCAGTGCCCCACCGAACGCGAGGAACCTGAGCCGGTCTCGCATCAGGCAGTAACCTCGTAGCCCGCTTCGTCGACGGCGGCGGTGACGGCGGAATCGTCGATCGGCGCGGTGCTGTCGACCTTGACCGCGCCGCTGTCGAGATCCACCTCGACGCCGGTGACCCCGTCGATCTTGCCGATTTCCTCCTTGACCGCGCTGACGCAGTGTCCGCAGGTCATCCCGGTGACGGTGTAGGTGCTGGAGGGCATGTCGACTCCTTCGGCTGTGCTGGTCACGCTGCGCTCGAATACTGGCCGGGGGTATACCCCAGCCACCCGAAAGATACCCCCTACCGGTACATGAACGCAAGCTATGGGAGCTCGAGCCGTGCAGGAACCCGACAGAGGCGAACTCGATTGCGGCACAGTCACACCGAGTACTACCAGACAGACAGGTCCCCGTCGGACCGCAACGTCATCGGCCCGACGAACCCTGGCCCGCCGCAGGAAAGGGGATCGCCAGCCGGACGCATCGATTGTCGAGCATCACCGTCGATGGGAATTACCTCGCACCCGATCCATCGCCGCGTCACCGACCCCTTGGCGAGCGATCCGCGTGCTCGAACGATCGGACCGTTCCGGTTGCCACGCACGCTACGACCCTCGACCGAATGTAAACAACAGCCGAAAGGCTGGTCGTGAGCGCAGCGACCGACGCCACCACCGGATAGGCTGGGCAACCGTGCTGTCAGTTGTGCCGAGCCCGATTACCGTGCGTGCGCCGTCGAAGGTGAACCTCTTTCTCGGCGTCGGCGATCTACGCCAGGACGGCTACCACGACCTGACCACGGTTTTCCAAGCCCTTTCGCTCGGCGACGACGTCTCGATCACCCCATCGACCTCGCTGTCTGTGCGCGTGAGCGGCGAAAGCGCCGCCGACGTACCCACCGACCGCACCAACCTGGTGTGGCAGGCGGCGGTCGCGATGGCGCATCGGGCGGGTAGGGCGCCGCTGGTGGAGATCGCCATCGCCAAAGGCATCCCCGTCGCGGGCGGCATGGCCGGTGGCAGCGCGGACGCCGCGGCGGCCCTGGTCGGCCTGAATGTATTGTGGGAGCTCGGACTCAGCAGAGATGAGCTCGCCGCGGTGGGCGCCGAACTCGGCAGCGATGTGCCTTTCGCGCTGCACGGCGGCACCGCACTCGGCACCGGTCGCGGCGAAAAACTCCTTCCGGTGTTGTCCCGCAGCACCTTTCATTGGGTACTCGCCTTGGCCAAGGGTGGTTTGTCGACGCCGGGAGTGTACGGCGAACTCGATCGACTGCGGGAAAACGGCACACCGCCGCGCCTGGAGGAACCCCAGGAACTGTTGCAGGCCTTGGCTTCCGGCGACCCTGAGCTGCTCGCGCCGTTACTCGGCAACGATCTTCAGGCGGCGGCGGTGTCGTTGCGACCCGAACTGCGGCGCACGTTGCGCGCCGGGGTGACCGCGGGCGCATTGGCGGGATTGGTCTCCGGTTCCGGGCCTACGTGCGCGTTCCTTTGCGCGAGTGCGGAATCGGCGGTTTCCGTTGCTGCGGAGTTGGCGGGCGCCGGGGTGTGTCGGAGCGTGCGTACGGCCAGTGGGCCGGTGCCTGGGGCCAGAATCCTCGGTGGTGGTGACGGACCGGCGCCGGTGCCGCCGGACGAGCGGGCCTGAGGGGTCGCTGGGTGAGTTGTGGGGATGGTGTCGGCGCGGGCGCGGAACGCGAGGAACGCGGGTGAGGGACAGAGAACCGGGCAAGGGGCGAGGCGCTTGGGCATCTAGGTGCTTGGGTGGGTTTTGCTGGGGTGGTGAGGGTTTCACGGTCACGCAGGGGGCGTGAACTCGCCAGAACCAGTACGCGGTCGAAATGGTGCGCGAAGGTCTACTGGCAGCTTTACCGCCATCTCGGGGTCGGTCGGCGACGGGTTATTCCTGGGCGGCCAGTCGGACGTAAGCGGCAGTGTCCAGGGTCTCACCTCTGGCGGTAGGCGAGATATCCGCGGCCAGGAGTTTACGTTCGGCTTCGGCGGGAGTGCCCGCCCAGGAAGCCAACGCCGCGCGGAGGGTTTTGCGGCGTTGAGCGAAGGCGGCGTCGACGACGGCGAAGACGCGGCGGCGGTGTTCGGCGTCCGTCGGCCACGGCGGGTCGACGTAACGGTCGATGCGGACGAGACCGGAATCGACGCGGGGTGCCGGCCAGAACACCTGGGTGCCGACGGCGCCCGCGCGGCGGACGGTGCCGAAGAAACCCGCCTTCACGCTGGGCACGCCATAGACACGTCCGCCCGGCGAGGCAGCGAGGCGGTCGGCGACCTCAGCCTGCACCATCACCAAAGCGACTGTGATGCTGGGGAATTCCGCCATCAGATGCAGCAGCACCGGCACCGCGACGTTGTAGGGCAGATTCGCCACCAACGCGGTGGGGCGCAGCGGCAGGTCCGCCGAACCCACCCGCAGCGCATCGGCTTCGACCACCCGCAGCTGGTCTGCCAACTCCGGCGCACGCCGCTCGACGGTCGACGGAAGTTGTCGCGCCAGAACGGGATCGATCTCGACGGCAACCACGGAGTCGACCACGTCCAGCAGCGCGAGCGTCAATGACCCAAGGCCGGGACCCACCTCGAGCACGGTATCGCTACGCCCGACTCCCGCCGCCGCGACGATCCGGCGGACGGTGTTCGCGTCGTGCACGAAGTTCTGGCCGAGCTGCTTGGTCGGGCGCACACCGAGTCGCTGAGCCAGGTCCCGCACTTCGGCGGGCCCGAGGAGAGCGGCACTGCCGCGCGCGGCGACTTCCGGTTCGGACACCAGGAGAACCTACCAACACCACCGCGGGCCAGCTGGCAGCGCTCAGCTGAGGCCGAGCTGGCTGGTGCACGCGGGCCATGCACCCCACCCTTGGCGTTGCCGGGTGACCTCGGCGATGGCGATCTGCTCCTCGCGAGTGGCGAGGTCGGCGCGCTCCGCGTACTTCAGCCCGCCCTGGCGCTCCCACGTGTTCTGGTCGAACTGGATACCGCCGAAGAAACCGTTGCCGTTGTTGATCGACCAGTTGCCGGTCGATTCGCACTTGGCCAACGCGTCCCAGGTCGACCCTTCCCGCACCTCGGGCACCTCGGTGCCGGGTTTGGCACCCTTGCGCACCTTCTTGGGGACCGCGTTCACCTTCACGGTCGAGT
Organism: Nocardia callitridis; assembly: GCF_039543305.1. Taxonomy (NCBI): domain Bacteria; kingdom Bacillati; phylum Actinomycetota; class Actinomycetes; order Mycobacteriales; family Nocardiaceae; genus Nocardia; species Nocardia callitridis. The sequence continues at coordinate 504,026 of NZ_BAABJM010000001.1, forward strand.
CGACCTGCTGTCGGTCGACTTCCTCGCCGTTGACCATGGTGACCGCGTAGGTGACGTCCTGGACGCCGGGAGTCCCCTCGGTCTCCACCACGGTGCGGCTCATGTTCAGCTCGGGGTCCTCGACGACCTCTTCGGGCGGGTCGAGCGGTGCCTCCTCGACGCGGTTCTCGGTCCGCTTACGCGTGACCGTGATGCTCAGGTTTTCGGTGAGCGGCGTCGACGCGGCAGGTTCCACGGTGTCCTGCTGGATCAGGGGGATGCCCGCGACCTCGAGGAATTCGCCGACCGTCGGAGCGGCCAGCCGCACATCGACCGGCGAGCCGATGCCGTCGAGCAACTTCACATTGCGCGGGCTCGCGATCTTCAGCGTGCCACCGACAAGCGGCAGCGGCTGGTCGCGTGCGGGCGAGACGTAGGCCTCCTTGGGGATCTGCAACTGCTGCAACGCTTCCCCCGCGGTCTCGCCGGTGGTCCACACCTTCTGCGTCATGCCGTCGACGGACAGTTCGACCTCGCGCGCCCGATTCAGCGTGACGGTGCCGCCATCGGCGACCGACGCACTCGGATCCGGGGAGACCCGATCCCGGTCTCCGACGGGGTATCCGGCGGACTTCAACACGCCATCCACGTCGACCGACATCGTGGTCTGCGACAGCTCTTCGCCGTCGATGACGACGGTCACCGTCTTGTGGTGCACGATCGCCATGCTGGCGCCTGCGATCAGAGTGACCAGCAGCGCACCGACCGCGATGTAGAGCATCGGCGATCGTGACTGGTTGACCCTCACGATGGGTGACGAGAAAGCGGACATTATCACGGCACGATAACGAACAGATCCGAGGCCGACAACCGCTGGAGGCGTACCTGGGCGCTTTCTCTATCACGAATTGATATAGATACCGCTGGTTGATCACAAAACACGCCGACGTCAGTGAGGTGTGTCACATAGCCGTATATGGGTTCCCCACCTTGGGAAGTCGCGCGGGATCGAAATTCAGATCCCGTATACCCGGCGCGCGTTCGCGGTGGTGATCTTCGCCAACTCCTCGGGATCCTCCTCGCGCAACGCGGCGAGCGCGCGCACGGTGTAGGGCAGGCAATACGGCTCGTTCGGTGCACCGCGGAACGGGTGCGGTGTCAGGTACGGCGCATCGGTCTCGACCAGGATCTGCTCGCGCGGCACCAGTTTCGCCGCCTCGTGCAGCTCACGCGCGTTCTTGAAACTCACTGTCCCGGAGAAGCTGAGGATGTAGCCCTCCGCGACGCACGACAGCGCCATGGTGGCATCGGAGGAGAAGCAGTGGAAGATCACCGTTTTCGGCGCACCCTCGTCCAACAGCACGGTCAGCAGGTCGTGATCGGCTTCCCGGTTGTGGATCATCAGCGGCTTGTCGAGTCGCTTGGCCAGGTCGATATGCCAACGGAAGCCCTCGATCTGGGTTTCGACCTCCGCACATCCCTCTAGCTTGCCCGGCCAGTAGTAATCCAGGCCGGTCTCGCCGACGGCCACCACGCGCGAGTCCGCAGCGAGGCGCTCCAGTTCGATCTTCGCGGCCTCGTCGAGGGCATTGGCGCGCGTGGGATGCAAGGCCACCGCCGCGTACACCCGTTGGTCCCAGTGCGCCGCGCGCACCGCCCACTGGGCGGCGGCCTGGTCGTCGGCCACCGTCACCACCTGGCCGACCCCCACCGACGCGGCACGATCGAGGACGACGGCGGTCGAGGCGGCATCGGTCGCCCCGCAGGCGTCGAGGTGGGTGTGCGCATCGATGATCGGCGCGAGCGGCTCGGGCAGATCGGGCGCCTCGCGCTTGCCGCTCACCGGAAACGCCTGACGGGGATATTCGGGTGAAAGTCGAAAAGCACGCGCATTACAGTAGACGCACCATGAGCGAAGCTGAGCGTCCCGCCTTCTACCTGACCACGGCCATCGCCTACCCGAACGGCGTGCCGCATATCGGCCATGCCTACGAGTACATCTCGGCCGACACCCTCGCGCGCTTCAAGCGCCTCGACGGCTACGACGTGTTCTTCATGACCGGCACCGACGAGCACGGCCAGAAGGTGCAGCAGACCGCCGCCGCCGAGGGTATCCCCGTCGAGGAATTGGCCGCGCGCAACTCCGATGTCTTCGAAGCGCTCGACCGTGCCCTCGACGTCTCCTTCGACCGGTTCATCCGCACCACCGACGCCGACCACAAGGCCGCAAGCGTCGCGCTCTGGGAACGGATGCACGCCAACGGCGATATCTACCTCGGTAACTACTCCGGCTGGTACTCGGTGCGCGACGAAGCGTTCTACACCGAGGAGGAGACGACGCTGCTCGAGGACGGCAGCCGCATCTCCACCGAGACCAACACCCCGGTCACCTGGACCGAGGAGTCGAACTTCTTCTTCAAACTTTCGGCCTACCAGGACAAGCTGCTCGCCCTCTACGAGGACCACCCCGAGTTCATCGCCCCCGCGACGCGGCGCAACGAGATCGTGAGCTACGTCAAGGCCGGGCTGAAGGATCTCTCGATCTCACGCACCACCTTCGACTGGGGTGTTCCCGTCCCCGGCCACCCCGATCACGTGATGTACGTGTGGGTGGACGCGCTCACCAACTACCTCACCGGCGCGGGCTTCCCGGACACCGAATCGGCTGCTTTCCAACGATTTTGGCCCGCCGACGTGCACATCATCGGCAAAGACATCACCCGTTTCCACACGGTGTACTGGCCCGCGTTCCTGCTCTCGGCGGGTATCGAGTTGCCGAAACGCGTGTTCGTGCACGGGTTCTTGTACAACAAGGGCGAGAAGATGTCGAAGTCGGTCGGCAATGTCGTTGACCCGATCGCGCTCATCGACGCCTACGGTCTCGACGCGCTGCGCTTCTTCCTGCTGCGCGAGATCTCCTACGGCCAGGACGGCAATTACAGCCACGAGGCGATCGTGGGCAGGATCAACAGCGACCTGGCCAACGAGTTCGGCAACCTGGTGCAGCGCAGCACCAAGATGGTGGTGCGCGACTGCGGCGGTGTCGTGCCGACCCCCGGCGAGTTCACCGAGGAAGACCGTGCGCTGCTCGACCTCGCGAACGGGCTGCTCGAACGCTGCCGCGCCGAATTCGACGTGCAGCACATCCATCTCGCGCTCGAGGCCATCTGGCTCACGCTCGGCGAGACCAACAGGTACTTCTCCGCGCAGGCGCCGTGGGCGCTGGCCAAGTCCGGCACCGAGGCGGATCTGGCGCGCGAGGCGACGGTGCTGTATGTGACGCTCGAGGTGCTGCGGATCGTCGCGATCCTGGTGCAGCCGGTGATGCCGGGTTCGGCGAGCAAGATTCTCGACCAACTCGGCCAGCAGGCACGAACATTCGCGGATATCGCGACGCCCATTGTGCCCGGCGTAACACTGCCGGCACCGGAACCGGTGTACCCCAAGTACATCGAGCCGAAGAACTGACCGGTCGCCGCTCGACTCCTGGCGCACGCTCCATCACCGCCTGAAACCGACCGGCCCCGTTGCTTACGGTGCGCGGGTCCATACTGGCCTGCGGGAGACGAGCGGAAAGGGGCATTCATGCGTCAGGAGGGTGCGACGCCGGTGGTACACACCAGCTTCGCGGAACGACACCGGGCGGCACGCGACGCCGTGCTGGCATCGCAGCGGGGACGGCTACTGGAGGCGATGGTCGGCTGTGTCTCCGAGAAGGGTTACGCGGCAACGACTCTCACCGATATCGTCGGGATTGCCCGGGTGTCGCGCAGCACCTTCTACGAGCACTTCGCGAACAAGGAGGACTGCTTCGTCGCGGCGGTGCGCACGGCCGTCGAGGTGATGACCGCACGCGCGGGCGAGGAGATCGCCCAGCTACCCGCCGATGCCGACGCGGTCACCGCGTTGGAGACGATCATCGTCACCTACTGCGAAACCGTTGCCACCGAGCCGGATTTCGCCCGCCTGGCACTGGTCGAGGCATTCACGGTGAACCAGGCCGCCATCGAGTATCACGATCTCGCCGCCGACCAGTTCGCCGCGCTGTATCGCTACTACTTCGAGCAGGCCCGCGCCGCCGACCCCACGCTGCCCTCGGCGTCGGCGGAACTGATCGCGCTGATCCCCGACGCACTCGCCGAACGCACCCGCCGCGTGCTGACCAGCGAGGGTGCGGCGGCCGTTCCCGCGTTGGCGCCGGTGTTCATCCAGCTGGTGACCAGCGTTCTCGGCGTACGCAGGGGCGAAACAGTGCCCGCCACTTGAGATTCGCGCGACGCCCAGCTGTCTCGATCGTGGTGCGCCGGGAGAGCAGCTCGATCGGCTGAACATCCGAGACCGTAGCGCCCGCGTGCGCGACCCGGTGCTCGGTAGCGAGTTCGGAGATGAGTGGCGCGCGGCTGTTCGGGAGACCCGCTTCCGCCCGCGCGGGGTCGGCGCCGCGCGCTCGGTGAGAAGTGTTCGGCGCCAGCCGATCCCGACGCCGAACACCAGCAGGTCAGCGTTACTTCCAGCGTCCGAGCAGCCGCTGAGTTTCGGCGGTGAGCGCGAACTGGAGGAACGGTCCGAAGCTGATCCTGGCCAGGCCCTGCGCGGCCAGCGCCGCCTTCTCCGACTGACCGGGGTTGCCGACATTGCTCACCGGCAACGGCAATTCCGCGGTGAGCCTGCGCTGGGTTTCCTCGGAGTGCCCGCCCACCGGAAACAGCACGTCCGCGCCAGCCTCGGCGGCCAGCCGCATGCGATCGATGGCGCGGTCGACCCTGGTCGACTCCTCGCCGTCCTGGCGAAGGAACAGGTCGGTGCGCGCGTTGACCACCACGTGCACTCCGGCCGCGTCGGCGGACTCGCGCAAACCGTGCACCAGATCAGCGTGCTCCTGCGGCTCACGCAGGCGCTTGTCCTCGCTGTGCACGCTGTCCTCGATGTTCAGGCCGACGACGCCGACCTCGAGCAGGCCCTCGATCAACTCGGCGGGCCGCCGACCGTACCCGGATTCGATGTCCACCGACACCGGTACGTCGACGGCCTCGGTGATCTGCTTGACCCTGGTCAGCAACTCGGTGAAGGTCATCCCCTCACCGTCGGCGCGGCCGATCGAATCGGCGACCGGGTGACTGCCCACGGTCAGGGCCGAGAACCCCGCCTCGACAACGGTATTGGCCGACCAGGCATCCCATACGGTCGGCAGCACCACCGGATCACCTGGGCGGTGCAGTGCGAGAAACTCGACGGCCTTGCTCTCCAGAGAAGTCATAGGGCCGATCATGCCCGACCCGCCCGACATCCGCGCACAGGTCCCCACGAACGTGCCCGTACCGCGCCGCCGGTTGTCCACCCCGCTGCGTTGTCCACCCGCTCCACCCTGTTGCCCCGCCGCGTTGTCCACCTACCGCGTTATCGATCAACAACGTTGCTCTACCGCCGCACACCCAGCTGGGAAAGACGCCGCGATGGTGCCGCGCGAGCGGTGGCCTTCGCCTCAGTCCTCGTCCTCGCGGCGCGCGCCGACCACCGCGTCGTAGAGTTCGCGCCGCGAAACACCATGATCGGCAGCCACTTCCGCGCAGGCGTCCTTGAGTCGCAACCCGGCACCGATCCGCGCTTCCACCTCGTCCACCAGATCGGCCGGGTCGGCCGCTTCGGGCCGAGCGCCAGCCAACACCACGGTGATCTCGCCGCGCGCACCCTCGACCGCCCAGTCGGCGAGTTCGGCGAGGGTGCCGCGCACCACCTGCTCGTAGGTCTTGGTGAGCTCACGACAGACCGCGGCGCGACGATCGGGGCCGAGCACCTCGACCGCGTCGCCGAGGCAGTCGGCGAGTCGATGCGGCGACTCGAAGAACACGCACGCGCGCGGCTCAGCGAGCAACGTACGCAACCACGTTCGACGTTGGCCCGACTTGCGCGGCGCGAAACCGTCGAAGCAGAACCGCTCCATCGGCAACGCCGACAACGCCAGTGCCGTCGTCACCGCCGAGGGACCAGGCAAACAGGTGACCGGCAGGTCACGTTCGACACACGCCGCGACCATGCGGTATCCGGGATCGCTGACCGAGGGCATCCCGGCGTCGGTCACCAACAGCACGGTGCGGCCCGCCTCGATCTCGCCGAGCAGCACCGGGATTCGCGCGGTCTCCACGTGATCGTAGAAGCTCACCACCCGCCCGCCTATGGTCACCTCCAAAGCCCTGGCCAGGGCTTTGGTGCGCCGGGTGTCCTCGGCGGCCACGATGTCGGCCGAACGCAACGCCACGCGCAGCCGCTGCGACGCATCGCCGACGTCACCCATCGGCGTCGCCGCGAGCACCAACCTGCCCGCGCCCGAAGGCTCGTCCACCTCGTCTGCCACACCGCTCCCGTCTCGCTCGCCGCGACCGGCGGATCCACCGGACATCCGGGCAGCCTATCCGCCGTCGAACCCTCGGCAACGATTCCGCACGCACCCCGCGCACACTCACCGACACACAGCCCGGCCTCGGGCACAGCATACGATCGGTGCGTGACTCAGGTGACCGACCAGCGTTCGCCCGCACCGTTCGGGCTCGTGCCGCCCTGGTCGAGCCCAGGACCGCTGCGGCCATCGCCCGACTTCGGGCCGACCGACACCGTCCGCGGTTGGGTGGTCACGGCATTCCTCACGGTGATCGCCGCCGTCACCCGGTTCACCATGCTGAACTACCCCACCGACGCGGGCACCCCCACCTTCGACGAGAAGCACTACGCGCCACAGGCCTGGCAGATCTTGACCGGCGGCGGCGTCGAGGACAACCCCGGCTACGGCCTGGTCGTGCACCCGCCGGTGGCCAAGCAACTGATCGCGATCGGCGAGGCGATCTTCGGCTACAACGGATGGGGTTGGCGCTTCGCCCCCGCGGTCGCGGGCACCATCCTGATCCTGCTGGTGATCAGAATCACCCGCAGGATGGCACGTTCGACGCTGATAGGTGCGATCGCGGGCATCCTGCTGATCGCCGACGGGCTCACCTTCGTCCCCTCGCGTATCGGCATGATCGATATCTTCCTGGCACTGTTCATCACCGCGGCCTTCGGCTGTTTGATCGTCGACCGCGATCAGGTACGCGCCGCGATCGCGCGCGCCGACTACGAAGGACGGGTGGACGCGAGTCCGTGGGGACCGAGGCTCGGCGTGCGCTGGTGGCGTTTCGGCGCGGGTGTCCTGCTCGGATTGGCGTGCGGGACAAAGTGGTCGGGCCTGTATTTCATGGCGGCGTTCGGGCTGCTCAGCGTGGCTTTCGACCTCGCGGCGCGACGCGCGTACAAGGTGCGGCGACCGTGGACCGGTACCGCGATCCGCGATATCGGTCCGGCGCTGTACGCGCTGGTGCTGATTCCGCTCGCGGTGTATCTGGGCACCTATTGGGCCTGGTTCGCCAGTGAGACCGGGGTGAACAGGTACATGGCGGGCAACCCGTCGGCGGCGAAGGACGGGATCGGGGTCGGCGGATTCTGGTCACATGTGGCACCGGACGCGCTGCGCTCGCTCTGGTACTACAGCGCGCGAGCGATGGAATTCCACACCGAGCTGACCAATTCGGCGGGCAATCATCACCCCTGGGAATCCAAGCCGTGGACCTGGCCGATGGGCTTGCGTCCGATGCTCTACCACTACGCCGACAGCGGCGTCGGCGGCTGCGGCCAAACCCAGTGCGTGAAGGCCCAGATGCTGGTCGGCAGCCCCGCCGTCTACTGGATCGCGCTCCCGGTACTCGCGTGGATGCTGTGGCGCACACTCACCCAACGCGATTGGCGCTACGGCGCGGTACTGGTGGGCTACGGTGCCGGGCTGCTGCCCTGGTTCCTCACCCTCGACCGACAGATGTACTACTTCTACGCGGTCGCGCTCGCACCGTTCTACGTGATGGGTCTGGCGCTGGTACTCGGCGAAATACTCGGGCCGATCCGGCGCATGCCGGTGGCGCACAATCGAGTCGGCAGATTCCTCGCGCCGACGGGTACCGAACGCCGCCGCCTGGAGCGACAGGGCAGCGAACGACGCGGACTCGGACTGTTACTGGTCTGCCTGTATCTGGGACTCGTCGTGGCCAACTTCATCTGGCTGTGGCCGATCCTCACCGCGATGCCGATCACCCCGGCCAACTGGAACAACCACCTCTGGCTGCCCAGCTGGCGTTGAGTCAGTTCTCCAACGCGGTCTTCACATAACGCAACGCCGCCGCGTCGTCGAGGCCGAGGCGGCGCACGGTCGCCACATAGGCGGTGGCCGCGCGCCCGGCGACATCACGGGTCGGATCACCTGAGGACGCGATGAACGAGCCCTGCCTGCCACGGGTTTCGACCACCCCGTCGGATTCCAGCTCGCGGTAGGCGCGCGCGACGGTATTGGGCGCGAGGCCGAGGTGGGCGGCGAGCGCGCGCACCGTGGGAATCTTGGTCCCCGCCGTCAGCTGTCCGGCGCGGACCTTCGCGATCACGCCGAGGCGCAACTGCTCGTAGGGGGCGACGGTCGACTCGTGGGAAATGTTGATGTTGAACATGCTCACCCGTCATCTCTGGACAGCGGACAGGACAGACACCGCGGTCCGCCACGGCCGGACCCCAATTCGGAGCCAGGAATTCGCAGCACCTCGATGCCCGCGTCTTCCAGTCGCGCGTTGGTCATCTCGTTGCGTTCGTAGGCCGCCACCACGCCGGGCGCCAGCGCCAAGGTGTTGTTGCCATCGTCCCACTGTTCGCGTTCGGCCGTGACTCCGTCGAGGCCGGTATCGATCACCCGCAGCTTGCCGATGCCCATCGCCTCGGCGGCGGCGGGCAGGAACGGGTCGGGACCGCGCATGCTCACCGTGCCACCGTCGGCGCGCCCGCCGTAATCGTCTTCCTTGTGAATCGTGAACGCGCACAGCGAGTCACGCACGGCCGGATACATCACCACCGCGTCGCTGTCGACCATCGTGCACACGGTGTCCAGGTGCATGGTCGCGCGGTTCTGCGCGATCGGGACCACGAGCACGGTGTGTGCGAGGTCGTCGTCGAACAGGCTGCGCGCCAGCGCTTCCGCACCGGCCGGCGAGGTTCGTTCGCCGACACCGACGGCGAGCACGCCGGGCCCGAGCAACAGCACGTCGCCGCCCTCGATCGGCGCGGTATGCGACTCGTAGGCGCGCCGAACGCCGAGAAAGCGCGGGTGGAACGCGTAGACGAGGTCGGTCAGCGAGGTCTCGCGCGTCCTGGCGGGCAGCGCGAGCGAGGTGATCGCGACCCTCGGTCCGACCCAGAACGAGGAATCCCTGGTGAACAGCAGATTCGGCAAAGGATCGATGACGAAGTCGGCGCCGTGGTGCATCCTGCGCACCAGGGAGGCGGCATTCGGACCGAAGGGCAATTCGTCGAAGGTCATACCGGCCATCAGCAGCTCGGCCAGTTCCGACGCTGGCACCCCGCGCAGGTAGGCGGCGAGTTCGTCGGCCAAGGCGTGGCCGAGTCGCCGGGTGTCGACGGCGGCGGAGATACCCTGCACCCGCGCGGCGCCGCTGACCGCGAGCGTCTCGGTGAGCAGATCGGCCAGCAGCAGCACCTCGGTGCCGTGTTCGCGCAACACGTCGGCGAACACGTCGTGTTCCTGCTGAGCGCGTTCCACCCAGGGAATAGCGTCGAACAGCAGTTGATCGTTATTGCGCGGGGTCAGCCGACGCAATTCGCCACCGGGCCGGTGCAGCAGCACCGTGCGCAAGGTGGCGACCTCGGAGGTCACCGACAGTCCGTTCGCCGAATGCCCTCCGGCCACCGCATCTGCTCCCATGCTCAGACCGTAGTTCGCCGAGGCCGCCGGAGCACGTCAATCGTCGTGGGGATATCGCGGTGGTCACGGTTCTTCCCCACGCGGCACAGAACCTCAAGTATTGTTTAGGTGAGTGTGAAGGAGGGCGAATGTCGACAGCCGATTGGCGTGCGAAGGAACTGACACCCGGTCAGTTGTCCGAGCGTAGTGGAGTCGCGGTATCCGCGTTGCACTTCTACGAACGCGAGGGTCTGATCAACAGTCGGCGAACCAGCGGCAACCAGCGCAGATACAACCGCGAAACGCTGCGCCGCGTCGCCTTCATCCGCATCTCGCAACGAGTCGGCATACCGCTCAGCGAGATTCGCCACGCCCTCGATCAGCTCCCCGAAGGCCGCAACCCGACCCGGCGCGACTGGGAGTCACTCTCGACGCTGTGGCGCACCGACCTCGACGACCGCATCACCCAACTGATTCGCTTGCGCGACAATCTCACCGGCTGCATCGGCTGCGGATGCCTGTCACTGGGCAGCTGCCGCATCGTCAACAATCAGGACCATCTCGGCGACGACGGCCCCGGTGCGCGCGTGCTCGACGTGCAGCTCAACTGCTCTTCGACACAAGCAACCTGCTGAACTGCGCGCTGGCCCGGCGGATGACGAACTCGTACGGAAACGCGAACTTCCGCTTCCACCAGTAGCCGAAGCGGATATCGAACGAGGTGTAGATCAGGAACCGCTTGCGGGCAACGCCACGCAGAATCGCGGTGGCGACCCGTTCCGGCGGGATCGCGTGCTTGGTGAACGCGTGCGTGAGCCGCTGGATCTTGGGATCTTCCTTGTCGACGCCGACCAGTTCGAAACTGTGCACCAACGGTGTGTTCACCGCACCGGGCACCACCACGTGCACCGAAATGCCGTGGCGCTCCAGGTCGAAACGCAGCACCTCGGACACGCCACGAATGCCGTACTTGCCCGCGCTGTAGGCGGCATGCCACGGCAGGGCAAGCAGTCCCGCCGCCGACGACACATTCACCAGCGCGCCACCACGTCCCGCGCGGACCATCGGCGGGACGAAGTTCTCGATCACGTGGATCGGCCCCATCAGGTTCACCTCGACCATGTGCCGCCAGTGCCGATGCTCGAGATTCTCCACCGTGCCCCACGCCGAGGTCCCCGCGATGTTCATCACCACGTCCATGCTGCCCAGCGCGGTGTGCACGTCCGCGGCGAAGGCGGTCACCGCGTCGTAATCGGTGATGTCCAACGCCCGCGACACCGAGACGACACCGCCGGTCTCCTTGATCGCGGCCACCGTCTTGTCCAGGCCCGACTCATCGATGTCGGTGAGCACCAGTTCGGCGCCCTCGGCGGCCGCCGCCTCGGCCGTCGCCCGACCTATTCCGCTGGCCGCACCTGTCACCAGCACTTTCGCGCCCCGCACCGTGGTCGTGCGGCCTACTCGCCCGCGCCCCAAAACTCGCACTGCGCATCCCATCTCGATTCGGCCGTCCGACACCAAGCAGGGTACTGGTGCGTCCCCGCGCTCGACGGCGACGAGCCCGAAGAATCGCGATCGAATCCACGAGCGGCGCTCGCCGCGCGCCGAGCGGTTCGGCGCCTGACCACCATTCGACCCCGCCACCATTCGACCAAGCGACGATCGTCGGCGTCGCGATTCGACACGGTCGTGCTCGGATCGTCACCGACCGAGCACGGCTAGCATGCCCGCCACCGCGCGCGGCCAGGTGAATTGTTCGGCCCGCGTACGCGCGGCCACCCTGCGCGCCGCCGTCGGCAGCGCGAGCACGTCGGTGACCGCACGCGCGAAAGCGGAGGGATCGTCGGCGGCGACCGCACCACAGTCGGTGGTGACGATATCGGCCAGTGCCGACGACCGGCTCGCCACCACCGGAGTGCCCGCCGCCAACGCTTCCAGCGCGGCGAGTCCGAAGGTCTCGTGCGGGCCAGGCGCGAGCGAAACATCCGCGGTGGCCAGCAGTTTCGCCACCATCGTGCGCTCGGAGATGAACCCGGCGAAGTGCACAGCCGGCATGCCACCCGGCAACCGGGGCAGCGTGCGCGCCCTGCGTTGCAATGCCTCGCGGCGCGGCCCGTCGCCCGCCACCACCAGCCGCGCCCGCACCCCCTCGGCATGCAGCGCGCCGACCGCCTCGATGCTGCGATCCACTCGCTTCTCGACCGAGAGCCTGCCGCAGTGCACCAGCAACGGATGACCAGGCATGCCCAGGTCCGCGCGCAAGCCACCGTCGCGGCGGCCGGGACTGAACAACTCCAAATCCACACCCAACGGCACCAATTCGACATTGTTCGCGGCGATGCGCTGGAACTCCTGCCTGGCGAACTCGGTGGTGCACACGACCATGTCGAAATCCGAGGCGGTGCGCCGATTGGCGACATCCGCGCAGCGTCGCGCCGCCGAGCCGGGCATGAACTGGCCGAGCAAACGGTCCAGTCGCTCGTGGGAGATCATCACGCTCGCGACCTCACGCTCGCGCGCCCACCGACCGAACCCACGCAGGGTCAACCGATCCGACACCTCGAGCACGTCCGGGCGCAGCCCGGCAAGCACATCGGCCACCCGACGCGGATTCGCCGCGCGGTATCCGCCGGTCCACGGGATCGCCAAGGCGGGCAGGGTGATCCGCACGGCGCCACTGGGCAGCATCTCCTCGGCCCTGCGCGGGCCAGGCACGATCAACACCACCTCGTGGCCCTCGGCCACATACCCGGCACCCAGATGATGCAGCGCGGTACGCAGGCCGCCCGAACGCGGTCCGTAGAAATTGGCCAGCTGCACGATGCGCACGCCGCCGATCGTGGCGCGACTCGGGTTGGTTTCGGAACCACTGCGCCCAACTTCGTGTGAACAACCGCGAAAGAAGCGGCCAACCACCACGGCCGACGACGGTTACGGTGCGGGCAGGCCCCGCCCGGCCTTCGGCAGATCGAGATCCAGTGGAATCCGGCCGACCGCCAGATGCGCCTCCACCTCGTCGGCCGGGATCGGGCGCGCGATCAGAAAGCCCTGCGCCCGATAGCATCCGAGCCCGACCAGGGTGCGCGCGGCCACCGCGGTCTCCACCCCTTCACCAACGACGCCGAGCCCGAACGACCCGGCCAGGCCGATGATCGACTTCACGATCGCCAGGTCGTCGGTGCTCGCGCCGAGCCGCTGCACGAATCCTCGGTCGATCTTCACCGCATCCACCGGCAGCGCCTTGAGGTGCGACAGCGAGCTGTAGCCTGTGCCGAAATCGTCGATGGCGATCTGCACACCCATCCGCTTGAGCCCGCGCAGAGTGACCTGGGTGCGAGCCAGATCCTGGACGACGACGTGCTCGGTGATCTCCAGGCAGATCGAACTGCCCTCGATACTGAACAGCCGCAGCATGTCCTCGATGCGCTCGACGAAGTCGAGGCTCACCAATTGCACCGGCGACACATTGATCCGCATCACCATGTCGGTGGCCAGACCGCGGCGCCGCCACTCGGCGAACTGCGCGCACGCCGACCGGATCACCCATCGTCCCAGTTCACCGGCGAGATTGGTGGCCTCGGCCACCGTGACGAACGCGCCGGGCGGTAGCAGTCCCCTGGTCGGGTGCAGCCACCGCACCAACGCCTCCAGCGCGACGATCCTGCCGGTGCGTAGGTCGACCTCGGGTTGGTAGTGCAGCAGCAGCGAGCCGTCGGAGACCGCGCCGCGCAGGTTGAGTTCGACATCGTCCTGCAATTCGAACTGCGCGCGCATCGCGTCGGTGAACACCGCGACGCCGTTGCCGCCACCCGATTTCGCGGAGAGCAGGGCGTGATCGGCGCGGCGCAACACGTCGGCGACCGTCGTTTCGCCCGGTATTCCGAGCGCGACGCCCACGCTGGCCCCCCGGCTCACCGACTCGCCACCCACGGTGACCCTGCGCCCGATCAACTGCTGAATCCTGGTCGCCTCCAGTTCGGCGGCTACCGAATCCATCGGCTTGGCCGGGACGATCACGAACTCGTCGCCGCCGAGGCGCGCGATCATGTCGGTGGGGTCGAGGTGCTCACGCAGCCGCGACGACAGCGTGCGAATGAAGTTGTCGCCCGCCGTGTGCCCGAGGAAGTCGTTGAGCGCCTTCAACCGGTCCAGGTCGAGAAAGAACGCCGCCACCGGGCCCGGGCTGCCCGCACGCAGTCGTTCCTCCATGTGTTCCAGCAGCGCGCGGCGATTGGCCAGGCCGGTGAGATCGTCGTGCAGCGCGATGTAGCGCAGCCGTTCCTCGGCAACCACCCGCGCTTGCAGCTGCGCGAACAAGGCGGCGATCGCGCGCAACACATTGAGTTCGCGCGGGGTCCATTGCCGATCGCCCTGCTTGACGAAACCGAGCACCCCGGTGGACTCACCGCGCGAGATCAGCGGCACCGCCGCCGAGGTCACCTGCGGGATTCCCGACCCACGCCGGATGGTGTCCTGATAATCGGAGAATTCCGGAGTCGGGCGCGCGACCATTGGTTCCACCGCGTGTTCCAACGCTTGAAAGACGGCGTCCGCACTTTCGAAATACACCACACCGAGCGGATCGGGGTCCGGCACGTGCTGGCGGTGCGGCCACTCCGCGATCAGGATGGTTGCTCGACGTTCGCGGTCGGTGTGTCGGACGTAGCTGAAGTCGACGTCGAAGTAGTCGACCAGATGTGCGAGGACCCGCTCTGTCGCGGCCACCATCGTCGTAGCGTCCACACCCATCAGCTCTGCGGCGACCTCAGTCACCAGTGAGTCGAGTGTCCGCCGAGGCACGTTGTCTCCGATCGCGCTAACTGCTGGTGCCCGCGTGGGACACCGGTCGCCGCCTGCTACGGACCGTGGCCGCCGCGGCATAGCTGAGGCGAAGCACCAAGGCCATGGTCTCATGCTCAGGTACTCCGAGCAGCTCGAGCAAACCGCCCTGAAGTGACGCTAGTGTATCTGCGAAGTCGGGAGAAATCGCGGTAAGTTCGCCACGAGTTCGGGCATAGAGGAAAACCGGCGATATCGGCTGCACCGCCAGACCGCGCTGTTCGGCCTGAATCCATACCCGTTGCACGGCCGCTCCCGCACGCGCATACCTCGACAATTCGCAATTGGTCAAGACCGGAAAAGTAATGGCGACAATGGCCGAGCTCGACCGCACCCGATCGCCGGTGTATTTGCCCAGCGCGGCCCCCGCCGACCAGGCACGAAGCAGCGACATGACGTCGGTCCGCGCGCCGATGCGATAGGCGGCGGACTCCGCGGCCGTCAGTTCGAGGCTGCGCGCGTCGATGCCGGTGTCCTGGTCGGCGTCGTCGGGCCAGCGCACCTCGGCGAGCATCTCGGCGTGCAGGCGTGGCGTCAGGTATCGCACGCGATCGGATTCGCCGAGCAGCGATGCGGCGCGGGCGAGATCGTCCATGGCGGTGACGGCGTGCAGCCGCGCGCCTTCGGCTTCGGCCACGGATGTGAGCGCGGCGAGCACGTCCGCGGCGAGCGGTTTCCCGGTGCCGAGCTGACGGTTGGTCTCGCGCCGCAGCACGTGCGGGTAGTCGGCGGCCAGATCCGGGTCGGCGCCCGTGCCGAGGCGCAGCGTCGCCGTCAAACCCGCTGCGCCTGCCCCATCGGTGAATTCGTGCGCACCGAGGACGCCGTGCGCCGCGGCCGTGACGCGCGCGTTGTGCACCGCGGCGCCGAAAGCGACCGCGCTGCCACGGAATCCGACGTCCAGCCCGGCCGCGTAGTCGGGTGCGAGTTCGAACTGGACGGCGCTGTCACCGACGGCGGGCGCATCCGACACCACCCGCACCGACCACGGCTGCGTATTGCCACCGGAAGGCGCGCGGCGCGCGGACTCGAGCACACGGCCGATCGGGCTCGCCGCGGCGGATTCGTCTTCCGTTGCCGCCCAGACCGGTTCGGGTTCGACGACGGGATCGACGAGTTCGTCCAGATGCTGGTCGACGTCGATCCTGATCCGACCGGAGGCCAGCGGCAGTCCGCCACCGATCCTGCGCACCGCGGCCACCACACTCGCGGCGCCGAGCATGACGTCACTGCCCAATTGCGGCCAACTCGACACCGTCTCACCGACCTCGACCATGCTGGCGGCCATGCGCGCCGAAAGCCCGTCGGCACCGAAGATCCGCACCACGAACGGCGCCTTCTCCCGTGCGGTCAACCCGCGCAGATCGGCGGATCGGATGCCGCCGAGCAGCCCGTGGAACGGGGGCCGATCGGGTTCGAGATCGAAGCGCTCGACATCGAGCAACCCGCGGTCGCTGGTCTCCATGAGTAGCGGAATGCGGTGTTCGGCGGCCGCCTCGCGCAGGACGAGCTTGATGTCGAGCGAGTCACACTCCTCCACCACGATCGAGAGCCCGTCGAGGAACTCGTGCACCGAATTCTCGTCGACACCGGCGCTGAAGATCTCCACCGGCAGGTAGGGATCGAGTTCAGCAATTCGACGCGCGGTGACCACCGCCTTGTTCTGCCCGACATCGAGCACGGTTCCCGGCACCCGATTGAGATTGGACAGTTCGATTTCGTCGAGGTCGGCCAGGCGGAGTCGGCCACACACTCCTTCCATGGCCAGGGCGTAGGCGACCGAATGGCCGACACTCTGGCCGACGACACCGATTGTCGCCGCGCGCAATCGTTCCTGTTCGGCACCGGTGAGTTTGTTGCGGTTGCGGTCGAGGCGAATGGCACGAAACGCACTGGCACCGGGTAAACCGACCACCAATCTGCGCCACGGGTAGTGGATCCACCGTTCGGATTCGGGTGTGTCGACGACGGCGTCTTCGGCGAGCAATTGCGCGGATTCCGCGCGCAGCAATTCGCGAAGATCGAGGAATTCGACCCGCGGGTCGGCGCGAAGTTCGGTGAGTGTCGCGATATCTCGTTGGTCGTTCTCGTCCAGAATTTCCGGGCGATGCCGGTGCTGTTCACCCATCGCGGTGCCTGGTCCGCATGCCGAACGAGCGGCGGCGGCACGGCTGTGGCCTGCGAGTGGGCGGCAGCCCCAACGCGCGCTGCTCGGAGCGAATCAATTGGCGCTGCGACGGTTCGGCAAACGTGCGGTATGTCCTGGTGTCCCACCACACGGGGACCGTTTGATAGCGCTCGTCGGGGTAGGGCACGGCGGGGGCGGCGGCGTCGCGCCTGCCGCCGCTGGCCCGGTGCCGCTCGACGGTGAACGACCCCACCGTGGCGAATCCGTATCGCGCGCCGAGTAATCGGGTGCCGTGCAGCGCGATCCGCGAGATCGCCGCGCTCAAGGCGGAGCGGTGCGGTGCGTCGCGCGCGACCCACGCACCCTTGGCCTCGACCACACCCGCCGGTATCCGGTTGGCTATCACCAGACGAAGGTCGGTCGCGCCCGCGAATCCCTGCCACGCCGACAGCTCGTGCACCTGGTTCACCGAGGTATACGGGCCCTGTGAGCGAACACCGGCGACCATCTCCCCCGAGGGATCTATCGCGGTGAAGAACAACGGCGTCGAGCCGCCGTCACGAACCGCGTCGTAGCGCAGTGCGGATTCGACACCGAAATGCCGGTAAACTCCCAGCGCACCGTCCAAATATCGCTTCCAGAGCGCTGGTTGGGCGCGCGGGCCGGCAACGAGAAATGTGCATCCGGATTGTTCGTTGTGATATCGCAGGAGACCCCTGCCTGGTGAATCCTCCGGTACGACTGTCAGCACTTCCACAGTCATGGGTTGTCAACTCCGTCGCTGCGCCGGCCACACGCTTGGTCGAGCCTTCATGATGCAGCGCACCTACCCGGGGTCACAGGGCGGGGCACATAGGGCAGTATGTGCCATCCGCGAAGAATTGACCAGACCGCTGGCTACCTTCAAGAAACCTTTCAGCCGATGGCCGAAAATCACCAGTTCACACCATATTTCACGGAAATTGTCCACAAGAGTGGAGACCGGTTGGTACCAATTTGGCTAACTGTCAGCGATCCGAAGTGGCTACACCAGGATCGAGATGAACAGCTCAACGGCACCCGGCCCCTGCCACACCTCGATCTCCTCGCGATAGGCGCGCGTGATCTCCGCGGAGACGGTGGCGTCGTCGACCTGAGCCCACACATCCTCGGCCGCGTCGTGATAGTCGCCGTTGGGCACGAAACGCGCGTAGATCCCCTTGGGCACCCGCACCAGCACGTCACCGATCGGCACCGCCGCCGACTCGCGATAATCGAGACAGACCAGGGCGTTGTAATTGCCTGCGGGGTCGGGAACATACACCGTCTGCATCGGGTAACCGGTGCCGTCGCGATCGAAGAGTCGGTCCTTCAGGAACTCGATCAGCTCACTGTTGCTGACCTTGAAGCTCGGCTGCGCGCCCGGCACGACGAGCCCACCGTAAACGGCCTCTTCGCGGACCGCGATCGTGTAACTCATCGGGGATCGACCGCCAGGTAGAGATCGATCTTGTACGCGTGCGGATAGCACTCGAAATCACCGGTGTAGGTCCGGCTGATCTGGTTGTGTTCCTCGGCGAACGAGATCTGTGTCCACAGATCGGTCATCACCTGCGGGAAATTTCCGACCGAGGAGAAGCGCGCGTAGGTACCTCGTGGCAACCTCGCGACGATGTGGCCGCGCACCACCTTCTCGAACGACGCGCACTGATAGCCGACGATCTGCGTGTTGTAGGTGCCGAGCTCGCCGGTGAAGTCGGTATACGCGCTGGCGAGCGGCCCACCGAGCTCCTGGTGCAGCACCGCCGCCCACGCCGTCTCGAGATCTCGGTCCCGCAGTTCTCCGAGCGGACGTTTCGGACTGCGTACCGGGAGCCCGGCGACCCACGTCTCGTCCCGCTCGACGATTTCAAACTGCATGAACAAACTCTTTCGCGAGATACACCGGGCCGGCCGCTTCCGGCCGGCTGGAAAGGCCATGCTATCAACTCCGACCGATCGGTACCGATCGCGCGACCGTGTCGGAGCTTACGGCTGGCGGACGGCCTGAACTGGACAAACGTCCTTGTCGAGGGGGCTGACGTCGGCGCGTCCGCTCGGGCGTGCTTCGACCCGCCGCGCACGCCGTGCGCGGTCACGACGAGGCATCGAATCGGCCGGCCCGCCGATCGGCCCGCCGCCGTGTGATTGGCTGGCCGCCATGTGCCGTTCCATCGCCGAACTCGACGGCGAGGTCGCCGAATGCCGGGCATGTCCGCGCCTTGTCGCTTGGCGCGAACGCGTCGCACAGGACAAGCGTGCCGCCTTCCGCGACGAAACCTATTGGGGTCGAGCGGTTCCAGGGTTCGGCCCGGACAATGCCCGGTTGCTGCTCGTCGGCCTTGCCCCCGCCGCGCACGGCGGTAACCGCACCGGGCGCATGTTCACCGGCGACCGCAGCGGCGACGTGTTGTTCGCGGCGCTGCACGCCGTCGGCCTCGCCAATCAACCCACCGCGACCAGCCGCGACGACGGCCTGCGATTGTTCGGCGTCCGCGTCACCGCGCCGGTGCACTGCGCGCCGCCCGACAACAAGCCGACACCGCAGGAACGCGACCGCTGCCGACACTGGCTCACCACCGAGCTGTCCCTGCTCGACAGCACGCTGCGGGCCGTGGTCGTTCTGGGCGGATTCGGTTGGCAAGCATTGTTTCCCGTCCTCGCCGAGGCAGGCTGGGCGGTGGGTCGCCCTCGGCCGAAGTTCGGCCACGGCGCGCACGTGGAGCTGGCCGCGAACAACCCGGACGGCACCCCGCTGCATGTTTTCGGCTGCTATCACGTCAGCCAGCAGAACACCTTCACCGGACGACTCACCCCGCCGATGATCGAGGCGGTACTGCACGAGGCGGCTACGACCGCGGGTCTGCCGGTGCGCGCGCCCGCCCGCGAGTAAACGAACTCGCCTGGCGCCCGACCCCGCAGCTCGCCTCGGGACAGGACCAGCGCGGCACCAGAACCTCGCCCGCACCCTCGCCGAACGGAACGGCGCCGGGCTCACGGCCACTTCGCTCACGCGACGCCGATCAGCAATGCCGCACCGGCGGCCTCGACCAGGAAATAGAACCAGATCGGATAGAACGAGGTCGCCGCATCGAACGCCCGCGAGACCACCCGCCCGAAAGCCATGCCCCCCAACGCGACTCCCACCGCGAACACGATTCCGGCACCGAACTCCCCAGCACCGAACACCGCCCACCACAGCATTCCCGCCACCGCGACCCCGAAGCCGCCGTACACCGCACGTACCTCCGACCGCCCGCGCGCCGTAGGAACCTCCAGGTCGAACGGCCGCACCAGCGCCGACGGCGCCACCAACGCGAACACCCCCATCCCGAAGAAGAACACCCCGGCCAACCCGACCACCCAGTCCCGCATACCCACCACCGACCTCCTGACGACTACCGACACCTCATCCTGCAAGCTGGCCAACCCCGAGCACTTCCAGAAACCTGTCCTGACGCGGCGACCGCCGGCCGGACGGTGGTTACTCGCGACGCGAAAGCCGGATTCGAGCCCCTGCCCCGGTTCGACTGCCTCGTCGTCCAGTGACCGAAAGCCCCATCGTTCCCCCGCGTCGCAGACGTTTCCCAGCAGTGGCGTTATCGGTGCACGCCGGTTTCGTCATGATGTGTGGGTCTCGTTGGTGTGGGTGCTGAGGAGGGTGTGTGGCGGAGGGGTTGGACGGGGACAGGCCCGACTGTCGCGCCACCCGTACCGGTGCTCGAGCAGCGCGTCATCGCCCTGGTTCACGACTACCTCGCCGGGCGAAACCTCGACACCACCTGCTGCCCGTCGACGGAGCTCGCCGCACCCCGAATCGGCGCGGGTGGTTGGTCTATGAACCTGTCTCCCAACGATTCAACGCCATCGTCCGGGCGATACTCCGCGGCGCCGTCGAGCAGTCGAACCCCACGATCGCGCCAACCACCTACCGCGCGGACTTCGAAGAACGCCGCGCAGCGCAAGGCGGCTCGACCACATGAGTGCGGAAGGATCACCGATGGATCAGTGGGAACGCGACGGGTTGCTCTCGGCCAATTACGGCATGCGCAACCAGGTCGATCACATCATGGACGGGGTCGCCGAACAACGCGACCAGCTCGCCGCCGTGCACGCCGCACTGGCCGAGGTGCGCGCGACGGCCTCCTCCTCGGACGCCGCGGTCACGGTGACAGTGGATGGTTCCGGGATCCTCACCGGGGTGGAATTCGCGCCGAAGGCATTGCAGCGCAAGCCAGAAGAGCTGGCCAAGTCCGTCACCGAGGCGGGTCAGGCGGCGGCGCGCGCGGCACGGGAGCGCACCGAGTCGATCATCGCACCGATCGCCGCCCTCACCGACGCGTTGCCCGACCTCCCCGATCTCGTCCCCGGCGCACCGAGTCTGCGCCACGAGCCGGATCGATGCGGCGACTGAGCCCCGCTCCCCACAGGGGGGAACAGCATGAGCTGCCGTGCGCTCCCGCCGTCTATGGTGTTCCATGAATTCACCACGCGCACTGAGGAATACAGCGAATGAAGCAATCGCTGCGAGTCGATACCGACCGGCTTCGCGAGCAGGCTCCCGAGCTGAGTTCCCTTGCCGACGAGGTACGCCGACAGCTATCGACGTTGGAATCGGCACTCACCGAATCCGGTGAATTCTGGGGTCGTGACGAGCCGGGCAAGCTCTTCGCCGAGAGCTACGCACCCGGCGCCGAGAACGACCTCGCCGGGCTCAGGAATCTCGGCGATCACTTGCAACGGATGAGCGAAGCACTCACCGGCACCGCGAACGCCTTCGAGTATCGCGATCAGGAAAACGCGACAACCATCGACGATTCCGCGCACCAGGGGTTCACACAGGCGCCTGCCCCGGCCGATTTCGCTCCCGACTCGACTCACCGCACCCCTGATCCCGCACCACCCGCGACCACTCCGGCGGGTCAGGAGTCCGGGGCCGGTACAGCTCGGGGCGCGCAGGGCCCCGGCGATTCGTCGCCCCTGACAGGTGCCGATCGACCCGCATTCGCGGGCCAACCTGACGGCTCCGCCCAGCCAGTGGGACCTGTTCACTCGGCACCCACAGCCGACTCGCCCCCCGCTTTCGCACACCAACCCGGCCGCGCCGGACAAGCCGTGTCACCCGATATCACGCAACCGCCCATGTCGGCGCCCGGCGGCGGTCCCGCGCAGGGAGCACAGCGCGCGCCGGCATCTTCGATGGCAGCCGACAAGGAAAAGCACTCCACCACACCGTCTTCCGGTACGCCGTGGGCCCGCTCCGCATCGCCGCGACCGTCTCCCGCCGCGACACCGTGGCCCCGATCCGCCGTGAGCCCGGCGCCGAGGCGAATTCTCTCGCCGGGGCGCGAAGCAGTTCCACCCGGTGTCGCGGCCCCGAGAAAAAATGAACATCCCGGCCGCGCCCCGAAGACCGCACCGCCTAAGAAAACCCCCGCCAAGACCGCACGACCGCAACGGAAGCGGTCGGACACGCAGACCGATGCGGCCGCCATGGCTACCGCGCGCGCACTCGCCGCGCGCCACGGACTACAGATCGTCGGCTTCGAGAATTCGGGTATCGGGCAACCGGCGGTCGCCGAGCTCGCCACCGCGATCGATGACGCCTTCGACATCTACCCCTTCATCACCCTCGACGGCCTCGCGATTGCCGATCTCGGCGCGCACACGACCTCACTGGTCACCTGGCATCGACCCGATGGCGAGCCAGGTACGTGGATCACGCTCGATCGTCATGCGGTGGCCGACCCCGCGGTCATGACCGAGCGGATTCGCGCGATGGTGCGCGACAGCGCGATGGTCGCCGATGCCGTTGAACGGCCGATGTATTCGGTGATCAGCCACGACCTGGGCCGAATCGTCGTCGCCGAGGTTCCGCAGACGCGTCAACGGGCACAACGAGCCCTGATCACCGAATACCACCGGATCAGCGGGCCATGGGATGCAAGCACAACCTTGGCCGAAGTCGTTGTCGGCTACCGACATTGGCGCGACCGATTGAACTGGGGCACGCGGACGCACTGGGACTCCGGCGCGGGACTGATCGCGGGATTCGCGGAGGTACGGATACGCGGCACCGCCGCATGCGCTCCCGCGAGGACTTTGCACCGCATAGTGGTAGAGGCCGCACGCACGCGGTCGGACGCCCGCCACGGCCGCAATGCTTGATTTACTGCACTCAGGAGTGTCGGACCTGCTCGTCGGCCATATCCCCGAGGCCGACCTGCCCGCCATGCAACGCGCGGGGGACGGGTGGTCGGATGCGGCGAACGACATGGAGCGCACCGTGTCACGGCTCGAGGAATTGGCACGGGAGCCCGGGGTCGACAGCGAGTTCGCCGGCGAGGCCGTCGCCGCCGACTATGCCGCGGCGCTCACCGAGGCGCGGGCACAGATCTACCGCCTCAACGAACGCGCACGCCAGGTGTACGAGGCACGCAACGCGTTCGAGTTGGAAATCTACGTGGTGCGGGGCATCCTCCTGCTGCTCGCCGCACAGATCGCGTGGAACGTGCTGGTACCGCCACCGACCGGTCCGCTGAAGACCGTGGCCGACAGGGCCGAAGCTCAGGTGTCGATGGGGTTGGCGCGCGAGAGCACCTTACGTTTCCTCGCCCAGCAGATGGGACGGTTCAGCGTCAACCATCCCGGTTTGGCCATGGCGGCCAAGGGAATCGCGTTCGGCGCGGTCGCCGGCGGCGGTGTGCCGTATGTGGCCATGCGGGCGCAGATGGCGCAAGACGCGCGCGGACACCGGGAGTCGATGGATTGGCGGCAGGTCCGCATCGGCACCGGGGCGGGCATGGCGGGCGGGATCGCGGGTGCGGTCGCCGGGCATTTCGTCGGCTCCAGGCTCGCCACCCTGGGTGCGAATTCGGTGTCGCGCGGAGTTCGGGCCGGCGGACGGGTGGCGGCAAGCGTCACGGCGGGCGGGATCGCCGGTGTCGCAGGCGGTGTGGCGGGTGGGTTCACCGCCTCCGTCATGTCGGGTGGCGAGCTGCGCGGCAAGGACCTGGCGCACATGATGTGGGCGGGCATGGCCATGGGTGTGGCCAGCGGCATCGGATCGACTATTCGCGCGGGGCGGGCGGCCGCCGGTGTTGTGTCCGAAAACCCAGTGCCACGACATGACGTTCCCGAGCCGCCGCGCTCGGTGGCTCGAGCCTCCGCCGACGACACCCCGATCACGCACTCGACCAACGAAACCCGAACGGCTCCCACGGCCGATGACGGACACGGGGCCAAACCGAAATCCGCGACACCGGAAACGATGGGCGCCAAGACGGTCAAGGAGCAGGTCGATGATCTGGGCCGAGAACTGAGCGGCAAGCTGCACCGCAACGACTTTCACGGCGAACAAGCACGGAATGCGGCCACCGACTTCCTGACCGAACCGGCGCAGCCACCCGCACGGTCGCACGAAGCCCGTCCCGCCGAGGCGGGGGCTCCGGAACCATCCCCTCCGGCGGCCGCCGATCCGATCCCGCGAGCTCGACAACCCCAGGAACCCGAGAGCCCCTCCCGCACCGAAGAATCACGCCCGGTCGAGGACGAATTCCTGCGCATCCTCAAAGCGGAGGGCATGTGGAACGGGCCCGAAGAATCCGGCGGCCATGGTGGGCCGTGGTCATCGAAACCCGCTGGGCCACCGGCTGGTTCACCGCAGGGACCGAACGGGCGACCCACCGGATCGTCACCGTGGGGTACGGAACCAACGCATGGCGGCGCAAGCACGGTCACGCTCGCGCCGCCGCCACCGCCACCGCTGAGCGGCACCACCACGGCAAGACCGGAAAGCAGCATCGCCGCCGCCGAACCGGCCGCCTACGCCCCGTCCGCGAGCCGCAATACGGCGGTGAATGGCGCCGCGTGGCGCGAACCAGGCATCGCGGAGTTGCAACAGCTTGCCCACGCCGAAGCCATGGGCACTTTGCGTCAACAGCCCCACATAGCCACGGCGACCGCGCATCCCGCCGACCTCGCGACCCCGGTGCCGATCAGGCCCTCGGCCGCGAGCGCCCCGCCCACACCTGAGCTACCACCACCCACGGACGCTTCGGGCGTAGCGCGGGCCCCGACCACCGAGACCACCCCCGGCGCGCAGCATGCACTCGAAACCCATTCCAAGAGAGCCGATCCCGAATCAGCCGCGGGCGACCCGACGCACCACACGCCGCAGCACGAACCCACCGCGCCGAGCGATCCTGTCGAATCGCCACAGCGGCATGCGCCCGCCACGCACAGCGCCACACCCCACACCGGAGAACACGCCGCCACCACCGAACCCACCACGAGCAACGCGACGCCACACCCGAGGGAGCGCGCCTCAACCAGCGATTCCCCCTCGACACCCACGCCCGCGACAACACCCGAAAGCGCCACAACACCCGGGCGCGCGGGAGCAGCTGAGCGCGCTGAAACACCCCGGAACGCCGTAACACCCGAAAACACTGCGCCGGGCGGGAGTAACCCCGCCGGTGCTACCCGTCCCCGCGAAAACGCCGCATCCGCCGGGGCACACACGCACGACAACAGCACCGAGTCAGCATCACCAGCAAGCAGCGCCACACCCGATCCGATCGCCGCACCCACCAAGGGATCACCGTATCCCGCTACGGCACAACCGTCTTCGACCAGCAACCCGAACCTCACCCCACGACCCGCCACTGCGCCGAATACCACTGCCTCGTCGACAGACTTGAACATCGCCGCACCATCGCAGTTCCCCCTTGCGGGCGAGTCGAGCCGGATACCCACCCGAGCCACGGCACCGACGCATGCTCCGTCCAGCCCGCTCACCGGGTGGCAAGCCGCATTCAGCACCTCCGGCGCGCACACACCGCCGATCGCCACAACTCGCTCCGACACCGACGACGACGCCGATCCGGAGGAGTTCCCCGTCCTACCCGGCACCACCGTCACCGACCCGCGCGAACACAGCGTTCAGCGCGATCCCCGCGACCACAATGTCTGGCAGGACCCGCGCGACCACAGCATCCAGAAAACCCCGCCGGGCGACCACATCACCATCCCCGGCGTCGACTATCCCCTCGACAACGACCCACCCGCCGACGCCGTCCCCATCCTCCCGCAGCTACCCGCCCACACCCCGATCACCCTGCCCGCCGATACCGCTCTCCGTACACCGACGGCCCTGAACCCCGCCGATCCCGCACCCGCGGCGGCCCGCCCACCCGAAGTTGTTCCACTACGCCGTGATTCAGCCTCGTTGTCGTCCCACCCCGACGCGGTCCCCGAAAAGCCCGACACCCCGGTCCTGCCCGGGAAATACGCCACGGCGCCGAACCCCGAGACACCCGGCGCTCCGCACAAACCCGCTGCCCCGCAACTGAATCCGCACAGCCTCGAATACCAGCACCAGGACACGGGAGTCCCCGGCATTTCGGCGCCCCCGCACCTGCAACCCGCCAATCCCGCCGTCCCACAGGTGGAACACAGGCGCCTGCCACCCCAAGCCATGGCAACCATGGACGAAGATCCGAACGAGCATCCCCAACGCCGTAAACGGCAGACGCTTTCACCTACCACCCCGCCGCCGACCACTTCCGCTGAACAGCCCGGCGCCATCCTGCCACCAGCCGCGTCCGCGCGACCCGGTAAGCCGACGACCGACAAGGCCGTCACACAACGCGAGACGGAATTATTGCGATACCGCGGGTATACCTACGTGGGCGATCGGCCCCGCGACTCCCCCGGCGAGCTGACCGGCGCGGCATGGACCAACAGCAAGGAACGCTTCGCCTGGGAACGTGATTGGCTGACCAGAAACGGCACCCGCCTCGGTGCGCTCGGCGCATTCACGCTGGCCGCGCTGGAGGCGGAAATTCGGCTCGGCCTGCCCAATACGGCAGCCAAACCGCTGTTGATCGTGCAAAGCCGCCAGATACTGCCCGGCAAGATGTTGCCCATCTGGAAGACTCGCAGCCTTCCCGGTACCGATCCGAAACTCACCAGCGCTATCGGGTTGCCCGCCCGCGCGTTCTCCCTCGATGAACTGCCACAGTATTCCTACCTTTCGCTGGTGGGGGCGCGGCCACTGCTCGACCACGACATCGAGTTGACGCTGGCCGGCCTCACCAGGAAAGAGCAGGCGCAATTTCTTGTCGTCCGCCGCGACGGTGTTTACACGATGCAGTATCCCGGTTGTCGCGTGTCGGTGAACCCGTCGCCGGAATACCTACGAACCCGGTTCCTCGCCGATGTGCTGCTCGAGCCTTTTGCTTCCAGGACGTTCTACGAATACATGATGTCGGATGTGGTCGAGTCTTATCAGCGTCGCGAGGCTCAACGGTTCGTCGAGAGTTACTCCGACCGCGCGTTGTCCGCCGAAGATCGCATCGGCCGGTGGTTCGCGACCACCGTGCAAAAAATGTTGGACGCACCCCCGAACGACGCGCCGGAACTTCTCCGCGAAGCGCTCCTGGCCCCCGCCGGAGCGAAAAACCTCGACGGTCGGGCGGTAAAGCGCTTCGCGTCCACCGTCGACACATTGTTGGCAGGCCACACCGATTTCGGTAGCTACCTGCGCCACCGCAAACTGCCGGGTACCCGGTCGATGGTCCGGGATATCCGCGCCGCGGTCGCGAGCAGACACCCACCAGGCACCGCGGAACAAGTCCCCTTCATCGGCTCCGTGCTCACGGCTACCCGTGCGAGCCCACATCGTCCCGGGAGCACGCGACATCGTGGCGGCTCGTCACTCGCCTCTCCCTGTGCGGTCGAGCAGTCGGCGGAGCGCTCCACTCCGTGGAGCTCAGCCACGCCGAGCGGCGACATTGTCGGAGGCGCACCGATCGCGCACACGCCGGCGTCACCGTGGAGCAGGACTCCCGCCGAACCCGCGATCCTCGGTGCCGACGGCCGAGCCATCGACGTGCTGGGAACCCCGATCCGCGAGGCACGGAATCCGCGCCGACAGCAAAACCCGCTGCGAGAAAGAGCCATCGCATTTCATCACGCCCCGGACGATGAGCCGAACCCCCGAGGTTGGGACGACAAGCCTCCGGCCACCCCACCCGAACAACCGGTCGACCCAGTGCAGGACGTCACGCCCACGACCGAGCGCCGAGTGTTGTTCTGGCGCAAGCAAAAGCCGTCGACCGCCGATCCGGCCCGTACCCAAGATGTTGAGCCTGCCGCGAACGACCCTGCGGCCGTGACGATTCCGGAGCTTTTTCGCTCCAACAAGAATTACCGACTGATGTTCACCTCGAACGGCATCGCCATGTTCGGCGACTCACTCCAGCAGGTGGCGGTACCGCTCGTCGCCGCACATCAGGGCTACTCGGTGTGGGAAATGGGTCTGCTCACCACCGCCAGCACCGGATCACGGGTTCTGCTCGCCCTACCCGCCGGCTACATAGCGGACTTCTGGTCACGTCGGAAGGTCATGCTCGTCGCGCAGTCGGTCACACTGGCATCCACCGTCGGCGCGGGCACTGCCGTTGCGCTCGACATTCCGAATCTCCCCGTGGCACTGCTGGGTACGACGATCGTCAGCGGCGTTTCGGCCAAGATCTACCAGAGCAGTCTCGGGCGCTTCGTGCTCGACCTGGCCGCCCCAGAGCAGCGCGCGAGCGCCAACCGCCTCTCGGTCGTCGAAGGATATGTGGCCGGTGCCGGCGGACGTGCCTTCGCTCCGGTGGCGTTGGGCCTCGGTAACGCGGTGCCCTTCGCGATCGCGTTGATCGGCGCCGCGAACCTCCGGGCTATCGCCAAGCTCCGCGACGCGTTCCCCGCGCATACCCCGCAGGGCCACCGCTTCGGCGATTTCGTCCGGGAAATCCGACAGAGCGCACGTGCCGTTCGCGGGGATTCCTACCTGCCCGTCTATATCGGCTCCACCGCGGTCACGAATGCCGCCATCGCCGTGCTCAACCTGCGTGCCACGGTCATCGCGGACGGCTCGACGCTGCCCGAGTGGGCGGTAGGTGCCGTGGTCTCCGCCGGTGCGGTCGGCGCGGTGAGCGGCGGTTTCCTGACGCCGCTCGTCAAGAAGGTCGCGACCGACAAATTCTTCCTGGCGGGCGTCACCGGTTTCGCCGGGATGGCCGGACTCCAGGCCGCGACCACCAACCCGCTGATCATCGCCATGGGCACGTTCGGGGTGGGGGTGATCGGCACCGGGCTCAACACCAAAACGGTCGGCTATGAGCAGGAAGCGTTCTCGCTGGGGATGTATGGGCGCGTGCGCGGTCTGGAAGGGAGCTTCACCGGCGCGGGAGCCGCCGCGGGCGGCATCATCGGCGGCGCCACACTGGCCATGCTCGGTGTGGACGCCGCGGGATGGGTACCCGCCGCCGCCATCGGCGCGGCAGCGGGCGGAGTAGCGATGCTGCGTCTGCGCAAGGGTATCCGTCGCATCCTCGGGTTCCCGTGGCGCCGCGCGAAGACACCGGAGCCCCTCGATCACCCCCGAGACGAACGCGACACCACCACGTCCCGGCCCCACCCCAGCCTGCCACCGCGCACCCGCCGCACCGACGAACCAGGTCCGACCCCACCTGATTTCGCCGTCGACAACTCGTTCTGGACCCGCCGCAAAGGCGAATCTCCGTGGATAGCGCCGTAGCCCCGAGTACGAGATCACTTGCCACCGATGGCAAGTCCGTGCGCATCACCTTTCACCGGCTAGCCGTAGTGTCGAGCGGCTCTCACTCACCACAGATCGACCACGAATGCGCCGCGCCGACAGCCAGGGAGGCCACCGAGCTATGCGGGAAATGCACCCCGACGTACAGGTCGCACTCGGTATGGCACGGGCATTGCGTTACCGGGTCGCCGAATTGGAGGAAGAGACCGAGCAGATCGTGGCACGGCGGCCCTCGCCGAGCGGGTTGGTCATTCCCGAGGTCGACGCGATGGGTCAGCTGCGCGACCTCTATCTGGCACCGGGGACCTGCGCCCGATTCGATAATCAGGAACTGATCGCCGACGTGATGGCCGCCATCACCGCGAGCACCGCGGACGCCCGCCAGCAGTATCACAACACCATGCACGACACCGCCGACCCGCCGCGCCCATTCGCCGAGATCGTCGGGGAGTGGCGGACCGCCCCCGAGGGGCAGCGACCGATCCCCAATTTTGGGAAGGCAGAAGAATAGTCGTCACGTCAGCGTGGGAAGGACAAACGTGCCCGGATATTTGGAGATCGATCCGGACAACCTACGCAGGACAGCCGAACAGCATCGTCGCACCGGAGCGAAGCTTCGAAAGTGGGGCGCGATCCCGCACGACTGGCTGGCCGATTTTCAGTCCTCCTACGGCACGATCGCCGACCAGGTCTTCGGCGCGTTGACCGATTACTACCAGCGTCGTTACGACTCCGCGCACCGGCAAGCCGACCGGCACGACCGCACCGCCGACGAATTGGACTCCACCGCACGCGCGATCGAGGAATCCGATCACCGCGGCAGCCGCGATGTCAGCCGGGCAGGCGCTTTCGACAACACCACCTCGGTACCGAATCCGACCCACGACCTGCCTGGGACGCCGAACGGTACCGCGGCGCCGGAGCAGAGTAGCCCGGTCGTTCCGACACCGCCATCGCCGCCGCCCACGTCCGAAGCCACACCGGCGCACGACCTGCCCACCAACTCGCATTCGCCCGGTCACGACGGCGACGACCTCGGCGAGGTCACGCGATCCCCCGCGGCCACCCCGCTGCCCGCCGTCACCACGTCACCATTCGGCGACCCCGCAGGCACCGCACCGCCACCGAATTCCCTTGCACCACCTGGTCACAACGACCCACTGCCCGCGGCGCCACCGAGTACCGTCATCGGCAGCGCACCCGCGCACCTCGAATCGCGCCCACCACCGGACGCTGCTGCGCCGCCGGTGCCGCCGGGCGGCTACGGACCAACTGCCTCGAGCGCAGGGCCACAACCCTTGCCACCGGGCCCGTTGGCATCGGTACGCGCTCAGGCCGGACGCGCAGACGCCTCGACAACCTTGACCGTCACCGAGCAGGACGATCAAGACCTCCCGCTCGCGCGCGCGTTGCTCGCCGCAACCCTTGCCGCCGTTCATCATTCGGCGCCGGACACCGAATGGGCGGTAGCCGTGCTGCGTTCCACGGCGGGACCGGTGATCTTCATGACCTCGACCGAAGGCCGCGGGTGGGTGCCGCCGGGCCTGTTCCTCCCGTCGGAGGTGATCATCCCCTGGACGTGGGACACTGTTTTCGGCGCCGCAACGCAACTGGCCATCGCGGCCGTGGAGGGGATCGACGACCCGGCCAGAATTGTCGCCGAGTTCGGTATAAGGGCCAAGCGCATCAGGGGAATTCGGATCAGCGCACTCGCCTCGTCCACCGATATTCCCGAGGGCTTACGTGCCGATCTCGGCGACGATGTGGCGATGGAGGGCCGGGTCGAGGCGGCCGAGGGGATCCTCGAGCTGACCACCGCCGCCGCCGGGCTGGTCGATCGACTGGCATTAGCCGGGTCGGCGGAGTCGATACGCGTGGTCGCGGCCGTGCCAGATTCCGGCATCCGCGATCAATGCCTCGAGCTGGCGCGCACCGCGCACGCACGAGTCGGCACCGCGCCGCAACACCAACTGCGGCAACGGATTCTCGACGCGATGCACGACGGCGTGCCCGTCCCGCCCGGTTGGTGGGCGCAGTTGCGCGCCGATTCCGCCGACACCGCGGCGGCTCTGCGGTCGCACCGGGGGCGGGTGTCACATGTACCCGTCGGGGCGCGGCTATCGATACCGAACGCGGAAGTCCTGCGCGGCATGGCTTTCCAACAGCGCGCCGATGAACTGGTACTGCTACTCGCGGAAACGCCGAATCGACAAACACTGCGCGACGCGCTGTACGCATACGGCCAGATCCTGGAGCATCCGCTGCTGCCGGAGCAGCGGCCAACGGTGCAGGTCGGTTCCGGCGCGCTGGCGGACAACGCCACGAGCCCCGGCTCCGTCAGTGTCCGCGCCGCCGCCGTCGATGAGCGCCCGCCGAGTATCGCCGCGTTCCTACCGGTTTCGTCGAGATCCGAGTCTGTCGAAGTGTGAAGGAGAGCCTGATGGGTTCGGAAGAGGTAACTGCCGCCGTCGAGCAGGTCAAGAAAGACGGGCACGCTGAGCCAGGCTTCGGTTGGGGGCCACAAGAGTACTTCGAAGGCGGCGACGCCAAATCCGCGCTCAACGCACTGGAGTCGTTGAATACGGCAGATTTCAAGGATGCCTACAAGCAGCTGAGCAGCGATGACTCTCTCGGTTATGATTTCAATTGGGCCGAACACCTCGCCGACGAGTCCGGCGATCTCGCCAAAGATCCGAAATACGCGGACATCGTCAAAGCTCTTGGCAGCGGAGAACTCGATGACTACCAAGCAGACCAGAATAAAGAGCCCAAATTTCAGGATGGGTCCGGATTCGAGTCCGACGGCAAAAAACATTTCTACAATGTGGAGCTGCCACTTCCGAAAGGGTACAGCCCGAGCCTGAAGGCGCTTGTCGACGACACCCAGTTCGTCATGCAGTGGGGCATGGACACATTGGGTGCACGGACACCGAAGGAGGCGCCCCCTCTCGCGAGCATCATGGAGGGCGACGAGGTCAAAGACGTAGCAGGCTGGTCGGACACGCGTGAAGGACACGGCAACCTGCAAAAAAGGCTGACCGAGCGAGAGTCGAAATACGAGAACGACCACACTGATGTCAAGTTCGACACCAAAGATTCAGAGATACTCAACCACGACACCTTCGGTGCGCTGAAAACAATCGCCACAGACCTCGAGCACAAACTCTCGGTCGAATTCGAGGGCGCATCCCAGAACGACGACAAGATCATCTACAGTCCAGGTTCCCCGGCCGACGGACTGCCTACGGAAACGATCTATAAAAAAGGGAAAGACGGTTTTTATCACCTGACCGCTGCGGCGGAAATGAAGTACTACGTCAAAGAGATCCGGGTGCACTCCGAGAAATGGGAGAAGGCATACGCCACGGCGACTTCCGAGTTCCAGGCCAAGGCGAAGGACATCGATGACAAGCCGGGAGACGACACCGAATCCGGGGGAAATACGGGCGACAAGGGCGACACCGGCGACAAAGGACCACAGGGAGACCCGGGCCCGACGGGCGATCCTGGCCCCAGCAATAGTCCGGCACCGTCACCGAGTCCGGCGCCGGAGACCATAGCCGCCCCGCTACCGGAGGCTGCGCCGGACCCGAATGCCCTGGAGTCGCTGCTCGGTTCGGACGACCCGACAGGGGTGAGCCTCGACACAGACGAATCGGAGCCAGCCGACACCGACGGCGTCCAACCGGAGGACGATGTAGCCGACGCGTCCGACGTGCCCATCGGACCTTCCGAAAACGATTGGTACAACGACTGGAACCCACAGCAGCCAGTCGACGGCGTCGACGGCACGACGCTGCCGTTCCCGCCCGGAGCCCTACCGCAGATCCCGCAAGTGGGACAGCAGCAACCCGGCGACAGCACCGTGCAACAGCGACAGGCGCAACTGCTGGAGCAACTGCTGCGACAGACACCCGGCACCGCTGAGCAGGCAGGATTCCCAGGGCAGTTCTCGGGTTACCCCGCCGACCCCGGTATCGATGCGCCGCCGCCCAACGGCACCGGTTACACGATGCCGAACATCGCCACCGAAGCGGTGACCGCGCAACCGAGCGATGTCGGCGACCCTGGCGCCGCGTTCGCGGGCAGCCCCGGCGCGCCAGACCCCGGCACCACCTGGCCCACGACCGATCTCGATAGCCCGACCGGGGACACGGTCGCCTCGGACGCGGACGAGCAAACGACCGCGAGCGGCGCGCCAGACCCCGGTCCTCGCATCGCTTTCGACGATGTTCGCGGTGACGGCACATTCGTCGGTTACCGCCAACCCTCCGACCCCGAACTGGCCACCACCCTGGATTCGGTGGGCCCGCATATTTCCTCGATCGAAGCGACGCCGGCGCCCACCCTCGCCACACCCACGTCGGCCGAAGTGCCACCCACCGAAGTCTGACGATGCGACCGATCGACGCTGCCGGGCTGTTCCTGGCCGACCTGTCCGAGCGGATGATGCCGGGGGCGGATTCGACTCGGGCTCGCGCCGTGCTCGACCGTGCCTGCGGTGGGCAATTGGCCGCGCGGGCGAAAGACGGGCGTCCGGCCAGTGCGCTCACGGTGTCCGGAATCCCGCTGGAGGCCAGCGTGTCCGGTGGTTCGGGTCAGTTCACTCCTGCGGTGCGCTACGCCACCGAAGCCGGCACGCAGGAGTTGGATTCGAGCGTCCGGTTCGCCGAATATCACGCGGCGATCCGGGATCTGACCGCATGGTTACCCGAGCGGGTCGACCCCACCGGCGCCGCCGAGATGTTGTCGTCGTTCGTCGCGACACTACTGCCCGACCCGACGAAACTCGCCGCGCGACACCGCTCCGCCGCATGCCTCGGCATTGTGCACCATGCGCTCGACCCGGGCCACCTCGCGCGGCTCAAGGTATACGGGCTGTTCATCGATCCAGGAGCAACCGATCGGGTGCGAGCGGCATGGCCGTCTTTCGCTCCGCTCGGTGGTGTCCCCGACAACGAGACAATGATCAGACCGCTCGGTGCGGCACTAGAACTCGACGCTCGCGGCGAATTGACGCACAAGGTCTATCTGCGTGTGCGACACAACGATCCCGCCGCGCCGATGAAACTGGTCCGCCATTTCGGCGACGCCGCATGGGAGGTACTGGCCGAGCTCGACCGGTGCGGTGTCGATACCGCCACGCTGCACCGGCACACGCTGTTCGTGTGCTGCGCACGGCGCGGCAGCGCTCCTGCCTCCTTCGCGCTCTATGTCGGCGCGCGCGGGCAGGAAAATTTTCCCGACTCGATCACCGAACTCGCCACTCGACACCATGGCGGCACCGACGCGGTCGACACGCTCACGCTCGCCGCCGAATCCGCAGGCGCACAATGGCATTGGGGCGGATTCGGTATCGGCTTCGCACCCACCCGCGGCGTCGACAAGTTCGGTGTCTACGGCACACCCGTGTGGAACGCCACCGGGGTCCTCAGCGCCGCGCCGAGGAACGACCGCGGCGGCGTGAAATTCGTCCACGTGCCGTCGTGAGCACAGCTATCACCATCACGGTGATCAGTTGCAGCAGGTTCCATGCCACCCGACGACTCTCCGGCGCCGCCAACGATCGTTGATATACCCGCAGTGGCGCGGTGACGGTCGGAGTTCGCGCCTCGGGCGGCGGTGGTGCGGGCGCTGGCGCGGCGGGCGGCGGTGCGGGAATCGGCCCGGGCGGCGGCTGCGCCGGTGACGGAGGTCCTGGTGGCGGCGGGAATCGCAGGGGTAGAAAGGGATTCGGGGGCGTCACGTTTGGCAGCAAGAGTAGGCAGGTCAGCACGCCGCTGCCGGTGGCGGCGCTGCCCACCGCCGCGCTCCCCGTCGCCGCACTACCCGATACCGCACTGCCGATACCCGCACTCCCCAACCCAGCACTGCCGACTGCCGCACTACCTGTACCCGCATTCCCCACCGCCGCACTACCCACGCCCGCACTACCGACAGCCGCGCTGCCGGTGACCGATCCGGTAGCCAGCAACGCACTGCCCGCCGCGGCACCACCCGCGCTACCCACTCCCGCGCTACCCAATCCAGCGCTACCGCTTGAACCACCCACTCCCACACTGCCGGTGGCCGATCCGGTGGCCAGCAACCCGCTGCCCGTCGCGGCACTACCCACGCACGCGGTCAGAACGCTGCCCGAATCGAGGCCGAGATCGTCGCTCGAGCTCACCGGCGTGGTGTCCTGCGCACCGTCCGCCGGGCCGAGACTCAGTGGGTTACTTTCCACTTCTTCGATCGAATCCTGCTGCGGCACAGAGCTTCCAGCCGACGGCATAACGAATGTGGGAGGCGGAGTCAACGCCAGTTCAGGAAGACTTGGCTCCGCGCCGATAGGCGGTGGCGCCTCACCTGCCGCACTGCCGGAGAAGAGATCGCCGATCGACGGCAACGGATCCGCCGAGGCCCCGGGCGCGGCCAACGCGGCCGCGGCGACCGGAAGGAGCGCGACTCCCGCTGCGGCCCTGCGTATTCGCGTGAACCGGGTCGGTAATCCCATCTGCGCACACCCTGCCTGTCTCGTGCTCGAGCCCTGGTCACCCACGGTGCTGGAACTGGGTCAACGCGAGTTCGAAGGCGTCCGCCGGTACCACGCTGCCGCCGGCGAACGGCCGGTCGAGGTTGTAGATCGCCAGAATCACCCAACCCACCACCACACCGAGCACCGCCGTCACGAACATCCGGCGCCGGGTGACGGGTTTGCCGCTGCCCACGAGCACCATGCCGAGCAACAGCAGCGCGGTCCCGAGCCACAGTGCGGCGTAGAGGAACCCCGGCATCGACAGGTCCGCATCCAGCGCGCGGTCGTAGCGGGCCTTCTCGACGCCGTCGACCCCGGTCAGCACGTTGGCGCGCGCGTCGTCGTCCGCGATGTCGGGCAGCGCGAAGGCCGCGGTACGCAACTCGTCGAACGTCTGTTGCGTCGCGTCACTCAGCCGACGCTTCTCGGCCATCGCCGGCCAGTCGTCGTCAACCACCCGCGCGGTGTACTCGCGCACGAGCCCCTGCAGTTGATCGCGCTGCCCGTCGGGCAATTGGTCGGCGGCCGAATACACTTCGGTCAGCGCTTTGGATTCGTCCACGGTGTGGGCGCGTGCGTTGTCGTAGTTCTGCCAGCCGATCACCACCACCAACGCGACCACCGCGGCGAAGAACGTATTGATGATGTCGAGCGCGATCCCGTCGTCGTGTTCTTCCTCGCTCCCGCGTGCGGCCTTGGGGCGCAGCCGATTTGTCAGCACCAGGGCCGACACCGCGACGGCCGCGAACAGAACGAGCAGGGGTACTTGCGCAATCATGTGATGCTCCAGTTCTCGAACAAGCCGTCTTCGACGCACATGATCGCGACTTGTGTTGCCGGACAACAGATAACAGCGATCACGCGGCGGTGAGAATCCGCCGACGGGTAGACAGCGGCAGGCGCCGAAGCCCCGTTCTCAGATATCGGGGACGACGTGTGGCATGACTCGACCTCGGATCACGGACCCGAATTCGATGACAGCGGCGAAAGAGCGCGGGCGACTACCGCCCAAGCACCGCTAGCAGGACACCCCCGCCTCGACAGGCGAACCGGAAAGAACGTTGCGACATACGATCACGCTCCCCATTTCGTACGATCGGACACCGACCCGACACTGCGCCAACAAGATTGGTTCGGTACGCACAGTGTGACACCGGTCAGCCGCGGACACGCCGAAAACAAGTCACCGAATTCGTGGGCCGGTCCACGGGCGAGCAGGCCGCAGCCGAATTCACCGCACCGGCGAAACCCGAGCGCTATCCAGCAACGTCTGCGCCTGTTTGAGTACCCGTAACGACGGTGTCACCTCGAGACCGGTGATCCCGTCGAACGCGCCGAGACTCTCGGTGACATACCGATACAGGTCGGTGATGTCACGGCAGATGATCGACGCCATCACATTGGTCGGCCCCGTTGTCGCCGCCACGAAAGCGATCTCGGGGTGGGTCGCCATCCCACGACCGACCGCGTCCAGATCCGAAGGCCGCACCTGCAACCACAGGGCGCCCCGCACGCCATAGCCCATGCGCTCGGTCGCGAAGTCCAGATCGAAATACAACACACCCGCCCGCACCAACTCGGCCATGCGGCGAGCGACCTTCGTTGCGGTACTGCCGATTTCATTCGCGATCTGCGCGTACGGCGCGCGCCCGTCGCGTCCGAGCGCGGCCAGCATCGCCTCGTCCTCGCCGGACAGGTCCACCTGCACCTCCGGCCCGGCCACCTCCTGCCGGTTCAACGGTGGACCGAGCGCGCGGAGTTGGTCGGCGGTGAACAGCCTGCGATAGCGCGGCCATTCCTCGTCGGCCATGAAGTGCCGCATCACCTCGTGCGCGGTCACGTCGACCACCTGGCTGGCCCTCGGCAAGGTGTGCAACAGCAGCGCATCGCGCCGTTCGATCGAACGCGGCCGACTCACGCAGGTCACTTCGGACCCGGTGGACAGCAGGGTGACCCAGCTCAGATCCGGGAACCTGGACAGGGATTCGGCCAGGCGCAAGGCCCTGTCCGGGGTCGATTTGATCCGCAGAATCCACCGTGCGTGCCCGAGCGGCACCGCGTTCACCTGCCCCGACACGTGCATGATGCCCCGCTCGCGAAGTGCCCGATATCGACGCGCCACGGTCTGTTCGGAGACTCCGAGTACACCGCCGAGCTTGGTGAACGGGATTCTGGCGTCATTCACCAGCGCGTGCAGAATCTGCTTGTCCAACACCCCCAACTCGGAGGAGTCATGACTACTCGCGCCTGACACAGGAGGAATCTAGCGCAAAACTGGTTGTGGCTAGGTGGATATCGTCACGTGCCGCACGCTGGGCGTCATCTCGTTCGAACCCGCCCAGGAGGCACTTGATGAGGAAATGGCTCCCCCTGTTCGCCGCGTGTCTCGGCACGTTCATGCTGCTCATCGACGTCACGATCGTGAACGTCGCGCTCCCCGACATCGCCGCCGACCTACATACCGGACTATCGGGACTGCAATGGGTCGTCGACGGTTACGCCCTCGCACTGGCCGCACTCCTGCTGGTCCTCGGCTCGCTCGCCGATCGGCTCGGGGCGAAGCGGGTGTATCTCGTCGGGCTGGCGGTGTTCACCCTCGCGTCGCTCGCCTGCGGACTCGCCGAATCCGCCGCGGTACTGATCGCGGCACGCGCCGTGCAAGGCATCGGCGGCGCGGCCATGTTCGCGACCACCTTGTCGTTGCTGCACGCGACCTACACCGGTCGGGCGCGCGGCGTCGCCTTCGGCGTATGGGGTGCGGTCTCCGGTGCGGCCGCGGGCGTCGGGGTCGTGCTCGGCGGCGTGCTCACCGAAGCGCTGTCGTGGCGATGGATCTTCCTGGTCAATCTGCCGATAGCACTGCTGACCATCGGGTTGACCGTCGTTGTGTTCGCACCCTCACAACGGCGAGCCGATCGCGCCGTCGATGTTCCAGGCATGCTGGCTTTCGCCATCGCGGCCACGGCGCTGACCTACGGTGTGATCCGCGGCGGTGAGCAGGGCTGGTTCGAAGGGCTCGCGGTGGTGGCACTGATCCTCGGCGCCACCTCGATCGCGGCGTTCGGGTGGATCGAATCCCGCTGTGCCACACCGATGTTCCCGCTGACACTGCTACACAACCGCGATTTCTGCGCCACCTTGCTCAGCGCGTTCGGCCAGACCTTCGCGGCGTTCGCGAGCACCCCGCTGATCTCACTCTGGCTGCAACAACAACTGGACCTGTCACCGTTGCACGCTGGTCTCGCGCTGCTACCGATGTCCGCGACCGCCTTTCTGGTAGCGGGGATCTTCGGACGCCTGCTGGACGATGTCGGCGCCCGATGGACAATCGGAGTCGGCTTGGCCGCCGTGGGGGTCGGTACCGGATTGCTCACCGTCGTCGATGCCGGATCATCCTGGGTGGCGCTGATTCCCGGATTGGTGGTGATCGGGGCTGGCATCGGCGTCAACGCACCGGCGCTGGTATCGGTAGGGATGGCGGCGGTGTCGCCGCAGCAGGGTGGCACGGCGGCGGGCGCGGTGAACACCGCGCGACAGCTCGGACTCGCATTGGGAGTCGCGGTGCTCGGCACCGTCTTTCGGAGCGTCGCGGGTAGCGAAGGCTCGATGACGCTGTCGCGGTTCGCCGACGGACTCGACGCGGCATTCACGGTGGCCGCCGCGGTGGGCATCGCGTTGGGACTGATCGCGTTCACTCTGTTCCACCGTGCGCCCACCCTCCGCGCGCCCGAACAGAGCGAACAATCCGCCGCGGTCTGAATGGAAGGATTGAAATCGTGATGATTTCAACGAATTCACCCGAACCCCGAATTCACATCCGAGGAAAAGCCCCTATTCAAAATCATCCTGATTGACAATCGGCCTGGTCAGCACGGCGACGACCAGCTTCAACAGCCCGTTCAACCTGAGACGAAGGCTCGGGTCACTGGACCTCGTCTCGCGCGGTCACGCAGGGTGGAACGTCGGCACCACCGGTGACGCGGGCACCGCCCGCAACTACGAATAGAGTGAGGCCTTCCGCTCGCGGTTCAGAGAGAAGGTCGACATGGCCGTGCCGGGGTTTTCGCCGGATACGTTGGATGATGAAGGAACGCCGCTGTGGATCAGTGGGCTGGCGGACGCGGATCCGAATCACAGTGTGCACGTGGTTCGAGGGCTGGAGCCCGCCGCGGCGTTGGCGACGCTGGGAGCCAAGCCGCGGCTGTTTCGCCCATGGGAACTGCCGGATGAGCTGACCTGGCTGTCGCCGGGGGTCGTCGGGATCGAGCCGGACTTCTCCGCGATTTTGCTGGCGGGGCAGGTCGGCGAGTGGACATTCGTCTATGACAATTTCGGAGCCACCACGCACGATCAGACGCCGGACTTGGCGGCCGACGGCAGGACTGCGGCCACGAGCTACCTGTCGATCAATGCCGATGCGAGCATGACGTACTGCGTCGATAGAGCCGAGCTGGCCTGGATCAATGTCGACGATCTGGATCTCGAGCAGGACCTGGCCGATATGCCGGACGAATTGCGTGCGGCCGTCGGAGCGGCCGGCACCTTCGACGTCGACTATCTCGAGCCGGGGGAACCCGATTATTCGATCTGCATGCGTGCGGTCAGCGCGCTGGCGGGTATCCGCCACACCCTCAATGATCTGCGCCGAGTTCCGTTGCTGGTCACACCCTTCGGCTGAACCGGGCGCCCGGTGTGGGTTCGCCTCAAAGGTCCCTGGCCCGTGTCGGCCGACACCTTGATGTCGATCCCACCACCGTGCTTACCAAATGGGCATCCCTACGCGTGATGCCCACGGACGACCACGCGGATGATCGCAGCACCTATCGACACAGACGAACGGATGTCGCAGGTTGGCCGCTTCGGCGCAACGCGCCGTGAATCGACCGGCGGATGGCTGCGTTCTGCCGATGGTTCGAATTGCCTCAATTCGCCCGTGTTGTGATCAGCAAGACTTCAGCGGGTTGGTTGTCGATGCCGCGGAGACTATGGGGGGCGTGGGACGGGAAGTGTACGGCGTCACCAGGTTCCAGTGTGAGAGTGGTGGCGCCGATGGCGACTTGGACCATCCCGGTGAGGACGTAGAGCCATTCCTCGCCAACGTGCTGAGCCGTTGGGGCTTCCGCGGAAGCGAGGATCGTGAGGTGAACGGCTTCCAGCCCGGGATACCTTCCGCTCAGCGGCGTGAGGATGCCGTTGGCTGTATTGCGTGGTTTCCGTTCCGCGAGCCGGAAGACTTGAAAAGGAGATGCTCGCTCCTCGTCCGCGACGAGTTCGCTCAAACTTACCCCGAACGCGCGGGCGATCTCGATCAGAGTCCCCACCGACGCCTGGCGAGTTCCCGACTCGATTCGCGAGAGCTGGGTGCTCGACAGGCCGACTTTGTCACCCAGTGCGGCCAACGTCCAGCCTCGCTCGCGGCGCAGTCGTGCGATCCGGCGACCGATCCAGCTGTGATCATCTTGTGTCTCCGGCACGCACGGCACCCTACCCTGGAAAATTCTCGATAGACCTGTGAGGTTAGTCATCTTGCCTTAGGGGTCACTTTTCGCGAATGTGAACTGCGGCCGTCACCGGGGCATGCCGGTGTGGATGAGCGTGAGCACACTCGGCCGCCAAACCTTCGGGCCGGTGGAAGTAAGGAGGTCCAGCGATGACTGATACCCCATTGCGACAGTCGGAGCCGACGTCGGCAGCGAAAGTTGACACCAACGCGGATCTGCGTGCATTGCGGGCGGTCGGGACCGGGCTCGCGGTTGTTGCCGTTGTCCTGTTGGGGCTGAATATGCGGCTGGTCTTCGGTAGTGCCTCGGCGGTACTGGCCGAGATCCGCCGGGCCTACGGTCTCGGCTCGGGAAGCGCCGCGCTACTGACTACGGGTCCCGTGGTGTGTCTGGGGCTTTTCGGGCCGTTGGCGGTCAGGGCCATCACCCGTTGGACTGTCCCGGTGGTTTTGACCGGATGCTTGATTCTGGTCACGGCGGGGACCGCGCTGCGCAGCGCACCACTATGGCCGCTGCTGCTGCTGGGTACTCTCCTTGCCGGAATCGGGATCGCTGTTGCCAACGTGCTCGGGCCAGTGTTGGTTCGGCTGCTGTTCCCACATCGTGTCGGCATTATGACCGGACTGCTGACCGCACTCGTGAGCGCCAGCGCCGGCATTGCCTCCGGGGCCACTGTGCCACTTGACACGGGGGTGATACACAGCTGGCGTTTGACGTTGCTCGCGTGGGCGGCGCCTGCAGTCCTGGCTGGGATTGCCATCGGGATCGTCGCGGCCCGCCACCACCGATTCCATCGCTCCGTCGGCGCCGCGTCCCATGCTGCGCCGCAGTGGCGGCCCATTGTGCTGCGCTCATCGATCACGTGGGCGATAACCGGCTTTATGGGACTCCAATCGCTGCTGGCTTACGCCATGATCGCCTGGCTTCCCACCGTCTACCGCGACCGCGGGCTCAGTGCCGAGCAGGCCGGCTTGGTGCTCACGGCCCTGAGCATCTCAAGCATCATCACTGCCCTGACCGTACCGATTATCGCGAGCCGAATGCATCGACAGAGCGTGCTTGCGGTCACCGTGGTGAGCCTGTCGGTGGTCGGGCTCCTCGGCGTGATTACCGTTGGAACCAGCGGCGCGGTGGTATTCGCTGTCCTGCTGGGCCTTGGGCAAGGCGGGCAATTGTCGCTCGCGCTCACGTTGGTCAACCTTCGTGCCGCCTCAGCCTCAATCACCACAAGCCTATCGACCGTTGCCCAGTCCATCGGGTATCTGATAGCCGCGATCGGCCCCATCGCCACCGGAATTCTGCACAGCGTCAGCAGATCCTGGACCACCCCGCTGCTGGTACTGCTTGTCCTGATGTTCCCTCTGGCCATTTGCGGCTGGATCGCTGGCAGACCTACGTCCAAGGTGTGACAGACGGGTCGAAGCAAACAACTGCTACAAATGTGACCGGATTGACCTGGAGGGGAACTGAGTGGGATCAGTCGCAATTGTCGGTTGCGACACAGACGGCCGCACCTTTGGCTGCAACCCGCGCGATATGGCGCGGGGAGGATATCGACCGTGTCCTGTTGATCGGCCTCAGATTGCCTGGGTCGGGCAGGGCGTTCGACCGACACCTGCGGACCTCGGTCCTGAAATTCCACGGGGCCGTCGGCTCATCCACCTTGCTGGCCGTCGAAACACCATCAGGCTCCTGACCCAATCAATTCCAAGCCCAGATATGACGCCCTTGGAGGAGATCGGGCTTAACTTACGCCGACCAGCCGCCTCAGTATCGCACTGCAACGAAGCCGAAACGGTTCCTCATTGCAGGTCCAAATCTATGAGTGGAGCTAGGGAGAATCGAACTCCCGACCTTCTCGATGCGAACGAGACGCGCTACCAACTGCGCTATAGCCCCGTGCGGCTCCGGAGAACCGCGCTGTGTCACTTTAGCAAAGGATTGCTACAGACTCCGAATCGTAGGCCTGATCT
Source organism: Nocardia callitridis (assembly GCF_039543305.1). Classification (NCBI taxonomy): domain Bacteria; kingdom Bacillati; phylum Actinomycetota; class Actinomycetes; order Mycobacteriales; family Nocardiaceae; genus Nocardia; species Nocardia callitridis. The sequence goes on from NZ_BAABJM010000001.1 coordinate 547,354, forward strand.
GCGGTTTTACCCCGAACAAGCGCACTCAGGCGCCTGCTGCCCTGCGCAGGTCGGTTCCGGTGCGGGTCCGCAACGCACGCGCCGCCGCTGGATCGAAGGCGTCGAGGTTCTCGAACATCGGGTCCTCGTCGTCGACCTCGAGCAGGGTGGAACGGCGCCGCAACCGCCGGGCGGTATCGCGGTCCATCCCCGCCTGACGGGCAGCCTCGGACTCCACTCGACGCGGTTGCTGATATTCGGGGTGCTGCTGACCTCGGGTAAGTCGCGCGGCCCTGCGGCGGCGGATGTCTTCCTCCATCCGCACCTGCTTGCGCAGGTAGGCGAGATAGCCAACGAACGCCACGACGGCTAGGCCGGAGGCGAACCAGAACTGCGCCGCGACCGCGATACCCAGCCCACCACACAGCACCGCGGCGAGCACCAGCGCGAGCACCGTGCGCTGCCGGAAGGTGTAGCGCGCGGCGCGGGCGATGGCGTCGGCTTCCGGATCGAACCCACCGCGCCCCCGGCGGGTCGGCACGAAATCAGGGTCGAGCGAATCGGTTTCCGGCTGCGCGCTCTCGTAGGTGGGCGCCGCGTCGCGCGCGGCGGGAATCCAGGCCGAGCTCGAGCCGGTGGGCTGTTCGACCCGCTCGTCGTCATCGATCGTCGCGGGGTGGTTCCCCGCGACCTCGGTCTCGAACTCGCCCGAATCCTCGGCGAATTCGCCGTCGTCGAAGGTTGTTTCCTCGGCGTCGCCGCGCTGCGCGAATTCGTCGTCGCGCTCGGCGAAACCCTCGTCGGTCGACTCGGTCTCGGAGACCGCCTCGGCAACGCCGTCCTCGGTGTCGGCGTCCCCGGCGTCGACCAATTCGGCGTCAGCGATTTCGGTGTCGATCGCGACGGGCAGCCGCACCTGCGCGTGCGTCTGCTCGTCGGTGTCGGTGACGGGCTCGTCGGCCGGTGTCGTCATCCGGTCCTCCGCATCATCGCTGTGGAAATACTTTCTCTGCACCCGGCGCGGGCGCCAGTTCGGGTCGGTTTCATGTCCCGCACCACTTTTCGGGCGACGCTTGGCGCCACCGCGATGCAAAACCCTGGTGGCCAGTGCGGTATCGGTGGTCCGGCGGATTCGTGGGTGCCGGTCAGCGAGTATCGGGAAAAGGACGAAGACCCAGAGCACAACCAGGCCGATCCACAAGATGGAATTCGGCATCTCGGTCTACACCTCCGTCCTCGCGTGAATTGGTCGTTTCGGCCCAGCGAGCGGTGCGTTGTCCGCGCCTCGCGCGCCCGGTTCGACCCGACATTCGATGCCGAAACCGGCCGCCTCGCAGGCTCCGTGCCGAGGGTGCGGGACGCACCTCCGACGTCCGTAGGTTAATTCCGCCGCACGGGAAGACACGGCAGGCGCGCCGAAACATCCGCCACACCTGTCACATTTCGCACATTTCCACCGCGATTTTCCGCGCCGACACGCAGATATCAGTTGCTAGTCGCGCGCCCCTCACGAATCAGCCGGTCCAGCACCGTTCCCGCCACTTCATCGACGGTAATCCCGACGAGAAGATGGTCACGCCACGCGCCGTCCACGTCGAGATACCGACGAAGCATGCCCTCTTCCCGAAAGCCGACATTACGTAGAACTGCCTGGCTGGCAAGGTTTTCCGGGCGCACCGTCGCCTCGACTCGGTGCAACCCGACCGGGCCGAAACAATGGTCGACCCCGAGCGCGAGCGCCGCCGTCGCGACGCCCGCGCCACCCAGTTCCTTCGACACCCAATAACCGATCCACGCCGACCGCAGAGCGCCGCGCACGATGTTCCCGACGGTCAACTGACCGCCGAATTCCCCGTTGACCTCGATCACCATCGGGATCATGACGCCCTTACGGCCCTCGGCCTTCAGGCTCGACCACAACGAAGGCCAATTCGACGCGTGATTGCGCGCTTCCCAGGAACCACGGCCGGTCGGCTCCCACGGCTCGAGGTGATCCCTGTCCCGCAGCCGAATCCGACTCCATGCCGAGGCATCACGCAACCGCACCGGCCGCAGCGACACCGCGCCCGCGGCGACGCGCACCGGCCCGAGACGCGCGGGCCAGCCCGGATGCTGTGCGCCGCGAAAGATATTCATCGACTCCACGTATTTCTCAGCCTCACCCACGCTGCGCGAGGAACGCGACCTGAACCTCGTCACCGGTACGAATCTCGGTGTCGTCGGGGTCGGTCACGATCAGGCTGTTCGCCTCGGCCAAGGTGGCGAGCAGATAGGAAGACGCACCGGCACTGACACCGAGTGGTTGTACAAGGTAGTCGCCGGTCGCCTCGTCGCGCATCAGTTGTGCGCGCAAATATCCCTTGCGGCCCGCCATCGAGCTGATCGGGGTGATGGTGCGCGCTCGAATGATCCTGCGCATCGGCTGCCTTCGGCCCAGCGCGATGCGGATCAACGGGCGAACCATCACCTCGAAGACCACCAGCGCGCCGACCGGATTCGACGGCAACAGAAAGGTGGGCACCTCGTCACGGCCGAGCCTTCCGAAACCCTGCACCGAACCGGGATGCATGGCCACACGGGAGATTTCCAGCTCGCCGAGCCCCTCCAGGGCCTCGCGGACCTGCTCGGAGGCCCACCCGCCGACCGCACCCGCGACGACGACGACCTCCGAACGCACCAACTGCCCCTCGACCACATCGCGCAGTCGGCGTGGATCATTGCTGACGATGCCGACCCGGTTCACATCCGCGCCCGCGTCCCGCGCGGCGGCCGCAAGGGCATAGGAATTCACGTCGTAGACCTGGCCGGGACCCGGCGTTCGATCGATATCGATCAACTCGCCGCCGACCGAGATCACCGAAAGTCGCGGCCGAGGATGCACCAGCACCTTGTCGTGGCCGACAGCCGCCAGCAGACCCACCTGCGCGGCACCGATGATCGTGCCAGCGCGGACCGCGACGTCGCCAGGTTGCACGTCGTCGCCGATGTGCCGCACGTAGTCGCTGGACCGGACTGCCTCGTACACCTTGATCCTGGCTCGCCCGCCATCGGTGAAATCAAGGGGCAGTACGGCATCCGCGAGTGTCGGCATCGGCGCACCGGTATCGACGCGCACGGTCTGACGCGGCTGCAACCTGGTCGGCTGCCGCGATCCCGCGAGCACCTCACCGACCACGGGCAGCGTCAGGTCGACGAGTTCACCGTCTTCGTTGCGGATATCGGTGCCCGCCGAGGCCACGTCGACACTGCGCACCGCATAGCCGTCGATCGCCGCCTGGTCGAAACCCGGCAGCGGCCGTTCGGTGATCACATCTTCCGCACACAGCAGTCCCTGCGCCTCGGAGATCGCGACCCGGACCGGCCGAGGCGCGACCGCAGCGGCGGTCACCTTGATCTGCTGATCCTCAACCGAGCGCATCCAGCCCTTCCTGATTCTCTCCGCACTCCACTCGATTTCGCTCGTCGCGAGATCGTGTTCGCGCGCGATGTCGCTTCGGCGCAACGGCATTGGTGTGCGCGAGGCGAACCGTCCTTCGTACCCGACGGTTTCATTATCGCGAAGCCCGACCGAACCTGTTCAGTCGGAGGTCGTCAGCTGCGGGTCCCAGTCGGGACCCAACCGATGCTGCAACCACTCCCGCAGCGCGGGGCCGTATTCGGGACGTTCCAAAGCGAAATCGACCGCAGCACGAAGATAGCCGCCGGGGTTGCCCAAATCGTGTCGCGACCCACGGTGAACCACGACATGAACCGGATGCCCCTGCGCGATCAGCAGCGCGATCGCGTCGGTGAGCTGCAATTCACCACCGGCACCCGGCTCGATCCTGCGCAGCGCGTCGAAGATGGCCCGGTCCAACAGGTACCGTCCCGCGGCCGCGAAGGTCGAGGGCGCCTCGTCGAGCGCGGGCTTCTCCACCATGCCGTTGACTCGAAGCACATTCGGGTTCACCGCATCCGGCACCGTTGCCACGTCGAAGACGCCGTAGGCGCTGACCAGGTCTTTAGGCACATCGATGGCGCAAAGCACGGACCCGCCGCGCTTGCGCCGCACCCTGCTCATCACATCGAGCACGCCGCGCGGCAGTACCAGATCGTCAGGCAGCAGCACCGCGATGGCGTCCTCGTCGTCGCCGAGCGCCTGCTCGGCTTGGGCCACCGCGTGCCCGAGGCCCAGCGGCTCCTCCTGCACCACCGACGTGACATCCAGTAGTCCAGGCGCCTTGCGGACCTTCTCCAAGAGCTGGAATTTGCCGCGCTCGGCAAGGGTGCCCTCCAGCACCAAGTCCTCGACGAAGTGCGCGACCACCCCGTCCTTGCCGGGCGAGGTGACGATCACCAGTTGTTCGGCACCGGATTCGGCCGCCTCCGCGGCGACCAACTCGATCCCCGGTGTGTCCACCACCGGCAGCAGCTCCTTGGGCACCGTCTTGGTCGCGGGCAGGAACCGTGTTCCGAGCCCGGCCGCAGGCACCACGGCCGTGCGGAAGCACGACGCGACCGTGGCGTCACCGGGCTGTCCGGCCTTTGCTGTCATACGCATACCCTATCCATCCATGGCATCGCCGAACCGCTCGTGACGAGCGTCCGGCATTCCGGTGAGCTTATGGTGATCGCCATGGAGATGCCCCACGAGCGCGACAAGCATGCGTGGCGCACCGAAATTCTCGCCAGACGAGCGCAGATCACACCGCAGCGCCGCGCGCGGGAGGCCGCGGCGCTGGCCGCGGCCGTCGAGGAGGTCGAGCTTCCCGAGGTCGTGTGCGCATACGTACCCACCTCGGACGAGCCGGGATCGATCGCGTTATTGGACACTCTTCGCCGGAGCGCGCGGGTATTGGTGCCGGTGACCGGTCCGCCCGGCCCCTTGGACTGGGCCGAGTTCACCGGGACCGACCACCTGCGGCGTGGACGGTTCGGATTGCTGGAGCCGACGGGGTCCGCGCTGGGCCCAGCGCAGATCGCGCGAGCGGGGTTGGTCCTGGTTCCCGCCCTCGCGGTGGACCGATACGGGGTTCGACTCGGGCGTGGCGCGGGGTACTACGACCGCACACTCGCGGCGATGCGCCCCGACGCGCGGTCGGTCGCGGTGGTTCGCGACGACGAACTGGTGGAACGGTTGCCGTGCGAGCCACATGACCTGCGGATGGGCTGGGCTCTGACCCCCGGTGCCGGGATGCGGCGCTTGCTGACGCCGAGGGAATGAACGCCCGATTGGTAGTGTTGGCACTGTCGGCTGTAGAGTGCCAGTTTGACTAAGCCTTGCGGAGGATACTGTGCCAACCTATTCGTACGCGTGCACCCAGTGTGACAACCGCTTCGACATTGTTCAGTCCTTCACCGACGACTCACTGAGCGAATGCCCGGAGTGCGCCGGGAAGCTGCGCAAACTGTTCAACTCGGTCGGCATCGTCTTCAAGGGCAGCGGCTTCTACCGCACCGACAGCCGCAACGGCGGCTCCAGCGCGAGCGATCCCGCGAAATCCGACTCCGGCTCGAAGTCCGAAGGCGCCGCCAAGTCCGACAGCGCGCCCGCCAAGTCCGAATCCAGCTCGAGTAGCAGCAGTTCGGATTCCGGGTCGTCGAGCGGCGGCTCTTCCTCCGCAAGCACCGCTGTGGCCAGCTGATTCGATAGTTTTCCCCAACCGTTTTCGTTATCCACAGCAGGATTTTTCGGCCAGGTCGACGCGCCTAGTGCGCGGCCAGCGTTCGTATATTCGGTCCATGACCCGAACATTCGCCGATCTCGGCCGAGGCACAAGCCTCCGATTCTCCGCATGGAATCGCCCCGCCTGGGCCGACAATCTTTTGGCACGTCGCGTGCTCGCCGGGGCGTTGGTCGCCGTGGCCGCCGTGCTCACGCTGCGCGGCGATCCGGATGCCGCACAGACACCGGTGCTGGTCGCCGCACACGACCTGGCGCCGGGCCACCCGCTGACCGCCGAGGATGTGCGGTCGACGCCGCACGGGTCGACCACGCTGCCCGCGAATGTGTTCACCGATGCGACGACACTCGTCGGCGCGACCGCCGCGGGGGCAATGCGCGCCGGTGAGGTGTTCACCGATCTCCGTGTGGTCGGCCCGCGCCTTGCCGCGGCGGCCGCGGGCACCGAGGACGCGAGAATCGTGCCTATTCGGCTCGCTGACAACGCGGTCGCCGACATTCTGCGGCAAGGCGACCGCGTCGATGTGATCGGCGCCGAGGAGCAGCAGGGCCTCCAGTCGCGCCCTGGGCGCACCTTGGCCACCGACGCCGCCGTCATCCTCGTCTCCGGCGCGGAAACCGGCGGCAGGGCACAGGAACGAGTGGTACTGGTAGCGATGGACGCGGGGCACGCCGCCTCGGTCGCGGCAGCGTCGCTACGCACCGCGCTGACCGTTGTCTTCCACTGAGACCGGGCCTTTGAGACCAAGCCTTCATAAGACCGAGCCTTCATAAGACCGAGTCCTTCACCAGGTCTTCCACTGGGCCGGATCCTGCACTGAGACAGAGCCTGTCGAGGCGGACACAGAAAATGGGCCCAGCGCCGAAGCGAAGGACCCATTTCCGTTGTGCGGTGGAATCTCCGATCAGCCGAGGCTGAACGGCTGACCCCACAGCGTGACCCAGGTGATCACGTTGTCGGTCTCCACCTCGACGCTCACGAACGCGCGCGCCTGGGCGTAGCCGCCACAGCCGTTCAGTCCGATCGTCTCGTCCGCCCAGGTCACCGAACCACTCTCACCCGAGAACTTGTTGCGCTTCTTGTGCGACTCGTTGCCGTAGTCGTCGGCCTGCTCCAGGTCCAGCACGTAGAACGACTGGGACTGGCCGGGACCGAGGGTCAGGTTGCCACCGCTGTCGGCACCGACACCCGGCTTGACGTTCTCGCCGTCGCTCCAATCCAGCGAGCCGTCGACACCACCCTCGACACCGCCGCCGTCGATGTTCACCTGGCAGCCCACCGTGTAGCCGGGGAAGATCGCTCCACCTTCGGCACCGGCGACATCGACCTGCGCACTACCGGAGACCCACGCGTTCCGGTGTACCGGAGTGGATCCCAGCGACGGGTTGATGTTCGCCGACTCTCCCACCAACCGAACCGTCACCACGGTTCCGTCGGACAACGTCTTGGTCAACTCGCCACCGGGCAGCGGAACGAAGGTGTCCGCATTCGCCGCACCGGTGGAAAACAAGCCAATGGCCATGGTCGCAGCGGCACCGACACCGGCCAGCCGCGCCAAATACTTACGATCGAACATGTTGTGTTACACCTCTAGGTCTGAGTTCGCTTCGGCGAGCAAGGATTTCGGGAATCGACCGCGATCAGCCGATGCTGAATGGCGCACCGTAGAGCGTGGTCTTGGAGTAGTGGTCACCGATGATCTCGACCACGGTGTAGGCACGCGCCTGGGCGTAGCCCGCGCAGCCCTGGATCTCCATCTCCGCATCCTGATACTCGACCGAGTACACACCCGGCTTCGTGATGTCCTTGGAGTCGATGCTCACGAATTTCACGTCACCGGGGCCGAGGTTGAGGCCGATCGAACCTCCGATGTTGCCGCCGTCCAGGGTGATTCCGCCGGAAACACCCGCCGAGATGGCGTCGTCGGCGATGCTCACCTGGCAGCCGACGATGTAGCCGGTGCTCAGAGCGGAGACGCCGTGCGTCGAAGAGTTGTTGGTACCCGGCGCGTTGGCCGCGCCGTTGTTGGGACCAGCCTCGCCTTCGGGGGTGACCGCCACATCGGCGATCGCGTTGCCCGACACCCACACCACGCGACCCGCGCCATTGGCGGCGAGCGACGGGGAAATCAGTGCGTGTTCACCCGTGCGGGAGATCGTGACGTCAGGTCCAGCCTTCTGGCCGTCCGGCAACGGCACGAAGGTGTCTGCGTTGGCGGCGCCGGTGGATAGCAAGCCAATGGCCACGGTGGCGGCGCCTGCGACGCCCGCCAACCGGGCGATTCGGCGCAGACCGGCGATGCGGTTCTCGCTCATACTTCCCCTCATCATCAAGCAGTCAACCTCGACCATCGAGGTTGGACAGTGGTCCTCTCAGGCCCAGCTCAGTGTGTCTCTCCTTTGTTGCCGCTGCGTAACCGACGGTTATCGATTCGCGACAAACAGACAAACGGGCGGAAGCAGAGCCGTGCTCCACCGCTCGAAGGGCAGTTGTCACTCAGGGCCGGTGAGGACCAGTTTTTCGGTGGCTCGTGGCGAAGAATAAACGGGAGTAATGGCTCGGTAAATCCGGTTTTCATAAAGTTCACAGTGCTGTAAGTCACAGTTGGTCGAATGTCCACATGCCGTGACGTGCATGGATGCCGACGGATCCTGACGCCCAGCGTCCCCGGGCGCGCGGGCGCTTACTTTCGAATACGGAGACCTGCCGTAAAACAAACACGTAATCACGAGTGTTTATTTGGCAAATTACAGGTGAATTACGACAATTCGGGAGCAATGCTACGTAGCTGCTACGTAGCATTGTGCTCAAACCGGGTGTCTACTCAGGTACTGCGGCGGAACTCGAATGCGCTGTGGCGCGACTCAGCCGTGATGCGGCGGGACCTGCGACCGCAGCCATGCCTCCGAGGACCCCTGGTCCTCGGGATCGTGCACGCGCTCATCGCGCGTCGTCTCGGGCAGGGCCTCCCCGAAAATCCTTGCCAGACGCGCCGATTCCCTCGCTCTGCGGATCGCGGAGCGAGGGTCGTCGGCGTCGGAATCGTCGGAGGCCCGGCCCACCGGACGGGAATCGGAAATTATTCGTCCAACCCGGACAGCTCGCCGATCACCCGGCTCGCCAGCGGCCCCAATGTCGCCATGCCGTCCCGCACGGCCGCGCGGCTGCCAGGCAGATTGACCACCAATGTGCTGCCGGAAACGCCGGCGACACCACGCGAGAGCACCGCGTCGAGCGAACCGGCCACCCGCCCGGAAGAGCGCAATGCCTCACTGATTCCCGGCAGTTCGCGATCGAGCACCGGCGACGTCGCCTCCGGGGTCACATCGCGCGGCGACATTCCCGTACCGCCGACCGAGATGACCAGGTCGACGCCACCGATCACCGCGGTGTTGAGGGCGTTGCGAATCGCGACCTCGTCGGCCTGCACCGACACCGACGCGTCAACGAGAAAACCTGCCTCGGTGAGCAACTCGGTGACCAACGGGCCGAGCGAGTCAATACCGCCGTGCGCCGTTCGATCGTCGACGACAACGACCAGTGCGCGCCCCGCCACAGGAGCATCGATTTCCATGGTGCTCACCGTAGCGCCTAGGCCGAAGAGGTCGGCGTCGGCTCCGGATGACCCGTCCGCGCTCATGCCTCCCGGCAACAGCCGCATCATCTTTCACCGTCCTGGGGTGCGGCCGAAAGGGTCACCTCGGCGGTCTGTGGATTGCTGCCCTGATCGTCTGTGTAGGTGATCTTCACCTTGTCTCCCGGTTGATGTGAGCGGACCGCGGCGACAAGCGCGTCCCCGGAATCGATCGGTCGATCATCCAATTTGGTTACGACCGCGCCGGTCGGGATGCCCGCCTTGGCGGCAGGGCCGTCGGGGGTCGCTTCCATCACCCGCGCGCCGGAGACCGTGTCCTGTTGCGCGGGGATCTTGATCCCGATCTGGGCGTAGGTCGCGTGCCCGGTCCGCACCAGTTCATCGGCGACCCTGCGTGCCTGGTCGACCGGGATCGCGAAGCCGAGACCGATCGAGCCGCTCTGCTGACCACCGCCCATCTGGTCGGCGCCGAGGCTCGCGATCGCGGTGTTGATGCCGATCAGCTTGCCCGAGCCGTCGACGAGCGCGCCGCCGGAGTTACCCGGATTGATCGCGGCATCGGTCTGCACGGCGTCGATCACCGGTTGCGTGCCCGCCTGGCTCTGCGGCCCCTCGCCGACGGTGGAGACCGGACGATTCAAGGCCGAGACGATGCCGGTGGTGACCGTGCCAGCGAGGCCGAGTGGCGAACCGATCGCGATCACCGGTTGCCCCACCTGGAGGTCGCCGGAGCTCCCCAATTCGATCGGCGTGAGGTTTGTCTTACCCGTCGCCTTGATGACCGCGAGATCCGACACCGGATCGGCACCGACCACCGTGGCGGGTGTGGTGGTTCCGTCCGAGAACGACACCTCCATCTTGGTGTTGGCGCCGCCGCCCGCCGCGACATGGTTGTTGGTGAGAATGAGGCCGTCGGAGGAGAGAACGACGCCGGAACCCTCGCCCTCGGCGGTTCTGCTCGCGACCTTGATCATCACCACGCTCGGCAAGACCTTCTGCGCCACCGCTTGCGTGGACCCCGCCGGCGCGTTCGCGACATTGCTGACGCTCGGCTTCGGCGCGTCCAGGGCATTGCTCACAGGAGCGCCGGCACCGTCGCGGGTGGCGACGGCACCGACCGCGCCGCCGATACCTCCGCTGACCAGGGCAAGGGCTACCGCGCCCGCGATGAGCCCGGTACGCACCGGCCGACGCTGCGGTGCCGGCTGCGCGCCGTATGGTCCGGTCGGCGCGCCGCCTCGCGGTGGTTGCTGCTGATAGGACTGCGCCGCGAATTCGGTGCCGTACTCCTGCCCGGGAAACGGCTGACCGTACTGCGCCCCCGGCTGCTCGATCGACTGTGTCGAATGCGGGCCGGTCTGCTGACCCATTCGCGGCGGCTGGTAACCGCCCTCCGTGGCATGCTGCGCCGAATACGGCCCCGGCTGCTGCTGCATCGGCTGCGCCGAATGCGGCCCACCCTGCGGCTGGTAACCGCCTGGTGGATGCGGTTCGTTCTGCGGACCTACCGGTTGCGTTGGATGCGACCCGGTTTGCTGGCCCTCCGGCGGCGCCGAATGCGATCCGACCTGCCGACCTTCCGGCCGCGCCGCATGCGGCCCACCCTGGTGGCCCTCCGGCCGCGCCGAAGCCGGTCCGCCCTGCTGACCTGCTGGTTGCGGCCCCGGCTGCCGCTGGAAGCCGCCCTGCGGAGTGTGCTGCGTCCCGCCGAACGGTGCGCTCGCCTGGTGGGACGGCGCCGAATCGCCCTGCGCCGGTGCGCCGGGTGCGGGGGCACCGGATACCGGTCGGCCGAACGTGGTCTCGCTCGGCTGCTCGGTCGACGCGCGCTCCGGTTCGTTTCCCGCAGCCTGCGCGTCCTCCCGCCGGTCCTTCGAATCCTCGGTCATGGACTCCTCGTTTCTCCGTCACGTCTGCGACAAGCCTGACGATGACGACTGAGAGCGGACTGAGACCCTGCTTTCAGTTCCCGGTGAGCTGCGAAACGACCACGTTCCCCTCCCTCACGATACGCAGCGGCGCCCACCGCGTCCCGGAGTTGGCGAGTGCACGACGGCGCCGCGGTGCGGATCACTCCGAGCCGAGGTCGTCCGAAGGGGAATCGGGCAGCAACGTCGGCGTGCCGGGCAAAACGATACGCACCAGCGCGCCACCGCGTTCGGAGGTGTCGATGCCGATCGTGCCGCCGTGCTTGGTCACCACCTGCTTGACGATGGCGAGCCCGAGACCGGAACCGGGCATCGACCGCGAGGCCGTGGTGCGATAGAACCGCTCGAACACCAACTCACGTTCGGAGACCGAGATGCCCGGCCCGGCGTCGTCGACCACGAGCTCCAGTAGTCCCGGGCCGGTCTCGCGCATCGCGGCGTGCACCGTCGCACCGGTGGGACTCCATTTCGCCGCATTGTCGAGCACGTTCAGCACCGCGCGTTCCAGCCCGGCCTCGTGGCCGTAAACGAACCACGGCCGCAATTCGGCGACGAACTCGATGCCGGTGCGGCGCCGTCGAGCCCGTTCCAGCGCACGCTCGGCGACCTCGCCGAGATCGACCGGCTCGTACACGGTGTCGGGGGCGTCCTCGCGCGCCAGGTCGACGAGGTCGCCGACCAGCGTGGAGAGCTCCTCGATCTGCGCCATCACATCCGCGCGCAGTTCGGCCATGTCGGAGTCGGGCAGGCTCGGCGCACCGGGACGACTGGAGGCGATCAGCAATTCCATATTGGTGCGCAACGAGGTGAGCGGCGTGCGCAATTCGTGCCCGGCGTCCGCGACGAGGCGCCGCTGCCGATCGCGGGATTCCGCGAGGGCACGCAGCATCGAGTTGAAACTCTCGGTGAGCCGCGCCAGTTCGTCGTCACCGGTGACCGGGATCGGGGTCAGCACATCGGTTCGCGCGATGCGTTCGGTGGCGGCGGTCAACCGCACGACCGGCCGCAAACCGGTGCGGCCGACGGCGGTTCCGGTGGCCGCCGCGGTGATGACGCCGCATCCACCGACGACGAACAGCAGCCAGGACAACCGGTCGAGCACCTCCCGCGTCGGCTCCAGCCGCTGCGAGATCACCACCGTGACACCCGAGTTCGTATTGACCGCGAGCATCCGTTGATTCGCCACGGTGCGCAGCGAAGACGGCTGTTCACCACGCGCGACGGCGAATTCCTGCGCGCCGGTCGGCGGGATGGTCTGCTGCGGCGGCGAATACGGCCGATCGTCGGAAGGGAAAATCAGTGCGATTCCCGAATCGGTATAGAAGGAGGCGGCCACCATCAGGTTCATCGGATTGAATCCGTAGGCGTTGCTCGCGATCACCGCGTCGGCACGCTCACGCAACTGCTGGTCGACATCCGCGTACAACGCCCGCGCCACCAGGGCGTACGCGGCAATGGAGGTGACAGCGACGGCGATCGCCACGACCGACGCGGCCAGCAGCGTCACCCGCCAGCGCAACGACACCGAGCGAGTCAGCGGCGACGGCGGACGCATATCGGCCGGGGCAAGCTGTCGAGGTCGTAGCGGCGCGACCTCGGGGCGCTTCGAGTTTCTCGACATCATCGCCATCTGCCTACGGCGGCGTTTCACGAAGCACGTAGCCGACGCCGCGGACCGTGTGAATCAAACGTGTCTCACCTTCGGCCTCGGTCTTTCGGCGCAGGTATCCGATGTAGACCTCCAGCGCGTTGCCCGAGGTCGGAAAATCGTAGCCCCATACCTCTTCGAGGATTCGACTCCTGGTGAGCACGCGGCGCGGATTCGCCATCAACATTTCCAACAGTGAGAACTCGGTACGGGTGAGGCTGATCCCGCGCTCGCCGCGCGAAACCTCACGGGTGACCGGATCCAAGGAAAGATCGGCGAAGTTCATCGCCTCCGAGATCTCGTCGGGATCAACGGTGGTGCGCCGCAACAATGCGCGCAAACGCGCGAGTAATTCCTCCAACGCGAAGGGCTTCGGCAAATAGTCGTCGGCGCCGGCATCGAGACCGGCTACTCGCTCCGACACCGAATCACGCGCGGTCAGCACGAGTATGGGCAGGTCGTCACCAGTACTGCGCAGACGTCGGCAAACCTCCAGCCCGTCCATCCTCGGCATCATCACATCCAGCACCAACGCGTCGGGCCGCTGGCTGGTCGCCTTGTCCAACGCGTCGACACCGTCCACCGCGAGGTCGACGGTGTAGCCGTTGAAGGTGAGCGATCGACGCAGCGATTCACGAACGGCGCGATCGTCGTCGACTACCAGAATGCGCATGCCACCAGTTTGACCGCATCGACTGAGAGTCGACTGAGAGGCCACCCCCGACACGCCGCGCGACGCTGGACCAGGTATTGCGACACAGCACCCCCTCAGCTATCACTGGTGACCAGCGGCGTCATGCGCACACCAGGAGCCGGGCTACGTCGGAAACCTCGAGGTGCTGAAACCCGTTCCGAGTAGCCATTTTCCGGGAACATCACCCTCGAAGCCCCGGATTGCCGTTGATCACGCCGCGCGGTAAGTTCGCTGCGGTAAAAAGAAGACCTCTTGTTGGTTCTCGGCAGGTTCGATCAACACGGGAACGGCCACGTGCAACCCGGGGTCACACTGGCGAAGCGGAGGCTACAGAAGCGGATGGAAGCTGTACCGCGGGCTTGGCAATTCAGCCTGTCCAACTGGTCGGTGACCCGCAAGGTCGGCATCGTTCTCGTGCTGCCGGTCATTTTGGCCATGGTCTTCGCGGTCCTTCGCATCAGTAACGAACTCCGAACCATGACGCAACTCGACGCGGCCACCGAACAAGCGATCATCATTCGACCCATCGTCAAATTCGGTTCCGCCACCGAACAACTCGGAGTCACCGCGACGGCGGCATGGGGAAATACCGCCGACCCGCAGACCGACGCCGCGCTCACCAAATTCGATCAGGCACTCGCCGACCTGGAAACCGGAATGCGTGACGCCGATGTCGATGAGCGGGTCACCACCGAACTCGCCTCGGCCCTCGCCACCGGCACCACGATGCGCAACAGCTTGCGTAACGGTTCGCCCGCGATGGTCGGCGAGCAGGCCGACGAGATCATGGTCCGCATCGGCAACGCGCTCGCATTGGCCCCCTCGGTCGATGACCTGGTGATTCAGCGCTACTTCCTCCAGTTGGCCACCGTACAGACCGCGCGCAGGCTGCTCACTCAGCAGCGCATGCTGGTCGGCGCTCCCGACGCGGGCCGCAATCCGAGCATGCGGCCCAGGGTGCTGATCGCGGCGGGCGCCGAAGTCACCATGGTTTATCAGTACGCCCAGATCCTCCCGGACAACGCGGCCAATATGCGCCCGCTGCTCGACGCGGTGCAGACCAGGCTCGGCACCTTCAGCCAGAATTCCGCCGACCCGGCCAACAATCCGGCGGTGCTGGATTCGTTGCAGGTCAGCGCCGATACCTTCGACAAGACCACGGCCGAGCTGATCGACACCATCGACGCGGCGCTGGCGGCGCGTACCAGGGCGGCACAGATCAGTGCGTTGCGCGAGACCACGATCGTGGTGTCCATCCTGCTCGCCGGGCTCGTGCTCGCGCTGTCGGTGGCGCGTACCCTCGTCGTCCCGGTGCGCCGGTTGCGCCGCGACGCACTGGAAGTCGCGCACGTGAAGTTGCCCGACGAACTCGCGGTCGTGCGCGCGGGCGGGGTCACCCCGGAGATCACACCGGTCGCGGTGCACACCACCGACGAGATCGGTCAGCTGGCCCGTGCCGTCGACGAAATCCACGAGCAGGCCCTGAATCTCGCCGCCGATCAGGCGCGATTGCGCTTGCAGATCGGGAACATGTTCGAAACCCTCTCGCGCCGAAGCCAGTCGCTGGTCGAGCAGCAGCTGACCTTGATCGAGGATCTCGAGCACGACGAGGACAACACCGAGCGGTTGCAGAGCCTGTTCCGGCTCGACCACCTGGCCACCAGGATGCGCCGCAACGGCGACAATCTGCTCGTGCTCGCCGGCACCGCGTTACGCAGGGGCATGCTGCACCCCGTCGGTCTCTCGGACATGTTGTGGAGTGCGGTTTCCCAGGTCGAGGACTATCAGCGGGTCGAGATCGGCACGGTGCCCGAGGGTGTCGTCGCCGGCGAGCCCGCCGTGGACATCGAGCATCTGCTCGCCGAGTTGATCGACAACGCGCTGCGCTATTCGCCGCCGACCACACCGGTCGCGGTGACGGTGGCTCGCGCGGCCGACCGCAGCTATCTGATCGAGGTCACCGACCGTGGGCTCGGGATGTCGGCGGAGGATTTGCAGACCACCAACGAGCGGCTCGCCTCCGGCGGTGAGGTCACGATCGAAACCGCCCGCAGGATGGGCTTGTTCGTGGTGGGTCGACTCGCCAAGCGGCACGCCGTGACCGTCAGTCTGCGCAGGACGACCTCGATGTCGCAGCAGCCGGGCATCACCGCGACCGTGCAGCTGCCGAGCCACCTGGTCACACCGCCGACCGAGTTCACCGACCCCGACGGTCGCCGCCTCGACACGGGCGCGTGGGGCGATTCCGCCGCGCTGCCCGCCGATTCCACCGCGACGCGCACGCTGGTTCCGGTACCGAATCTGCCGCAGCGCGAACCGGCGTCGGGGCCGACGCAGCGCGAAAGCAGCGAGCTCGGGGTGACGAGTTCGGGTCTGCCGCAACGCAGGCCGACCATCCGGATCGCCGATCCCGCCGAGACCGCCGACCCGAACGGACCACACACCCAGCCGTGGCCCGCACCGAGCGCGGCGCAGGTCACCGACGTCTATCGGAAGGCAGTGTCCGACAAAACGTCCGACAAAACGTCCGACAACAGGTCCGGCGCGAACGCCACACCGCGCACCGACATGTTCGCCGAGATCGAGGACGACGCCGCGGTCGCATCGAGCGCCGCGGCACCCTCGACCGCGAGCACCGCCGACGCGAAAACCACCGGGACGACCGAAGATCGCCGAGATATCCGGGATAACCACCCCATTCCGGGCACCCATGAGGGATCATCGGCAGCACCGAACGAGGCCACACCACCACGGACAACGGGCTCCGGCCTGCCTATCCGGCGACCGGCTGCCTCGGCGCCGCCGACCGAGACGACACGATCGGACCCGGCCGAGCAGACGGCGCAGGACACAACAGCAGAACCCACCACGACCACCGCACCCCGACCACAGCCGGTCGCGGGTGAAATCCCCACCCCTATCTACCAACGCATGGTGTCGGAATGGCTGGTCGAGCCCTCGACCGAGAACGCGTCGGACAGCGCGTGGAGCTCACCCGCCGCCGACGAGGGCTGGCTGGCCGCCGAGGATGCCAGCCATCCGACCACCAGTTCCACTACCTCCGGTGGCCTGCCCATTCGCAGGCCGGGCGCGCAACTGGTGCCGGGTGGCCTGGCACAGGCGGAGGAATCGGAGCCACGGGACCCGGACCAGATCCGCAGCAATCTGACCAGGCATCTGAGTGGGGTCCGTAGCGGTCGGGCCAATGCGCAGTACAACGACGGAGGGCTTGGATGACCAACGAAGACAACACGACCGACGAGAATCTGAACTGGCTGGTGGCCCGCTTCACCAGGGATGTGCCAGGCGTTTCGCATGCGGTGTTGGTGTCGGCGGATGGCCTGTTACAGGCCACGAGTCCGCACCTGCCCGCCGATCGGGCCGAGCAGCTGGCGGCCGTCACCGCGGGCCTGGCCAGCCTGTCGATGGGCGCGGCGCAGCTGTTCGACGGCGGCAAGGTGATGCAGTCGATCGTGGAGATGCAGCGCGGCTATCTGCTGGTGATGAGCGTCGGTAATGGTTCACACCTAGCGGTGCTGGCCAACAAGTCGCACGATATCGGCAGGATCGGCTACGAGATGGCACTACTGGTCGACCGGGTCGGCACGGCGGTCAGCGCGACCGCACGTTCCGCTGTTTGAGCGTGCGATGTCCAACCCCTACGGACCAGGACCGCGGCCGGCGACCCGCGTGCGCCCCTACGCCCTGACCTCTGGGCGCACGGTTCCCGCGATCGACCTGCCACTGGAGGCGGTCGTCGAAACATTGTCGTACACTTCACATCTCGACTGGCCGTCCGGCGATATCCGTATCGAAATCCTGCGTATCGGCACGCACCGTCTTTCGGTCGCCGAGATCGCCGCGCACTTGGATCGTCCGTTGGGCCTGATCCGGGTGGTGATCGGCGATCTCGTTGTCGATGGCAGCATGCGTGTGCATTCGACTTTGACCGAAGAGGCGAGCTTCGATGAACGCCGTTCCCTGATGGAGAGGACATTGCGTGGACTCCGAGCACTATAGGAATCCGGCGCCACAAGGGACGGCGCCGGGCACCACCCCGGCTCCCCCGGTGGAGGTCGCGGCGGGCGGTAACCCCGACCCCGCGCCGCCGAGCGCGGATCCGACGGCGCCCGTGGCGGACCCGAATCGCGTCGCCTCGACCAAGATCGTCGTGGCGGGTGGTTTCGGCGCCGGCAAAACCACGTTCGTCGGCGCGGTCTCGGAGATCGTCCCGCTGCGCACCGAGGCGATGGTGACCCGCTTCTCCGACGGTATCGACGATCTCGCCGACACCCCGGAGAAGGAAACCACCACCGTAGCGATGGATTTCGGCAGGATCATCCTGCCGGGCAACCTGGTGCTGTATCTGTTCGGCACACCTGGTCAGCGACGTTTCTGGTTCATGTGGGACGACCTGATCCGCGGCGCGATCGGCGCGGTGGTGCTCATCGATACCCGACGGCTGGAAGACAGCTTCGCCGCGGTGGACTTCTTCGAGGCACGCAACCTGCCGTTCCTGATCGCGGTGAACCGTTTCCCCAACGCACCGCGCTTCCCCATCGCCGAACTGCGCGAGGCGCTTTCGGTGCGCGAGGGGGTGCCGATCGTCGATATCGACGCGCGCAGCGCGCAGGAGGTCCGCCAGGCCCTCGCCGCCGTCACCGAGTACGCGATCGCGCAGTTGAAGGCGGCGCAATCGCCCGCGGCGACCGCACAGGAATCGGGAGCGCAGGAGACGGAGTCGACGGATTCGGATTCCGCGCAGGCGTCGTCGGAGGCGTCGTCGGAGGCGTCGTCGGAGGCGTCGTCGGAGGCGTCGTCGGAGGCGTCGAAACTCGAGGAATCCCCGCAGCATGCGTGAGTACGAACTCTCGGCCGCCGGGCAGACGTCGGTGGATCAGTTCGCCATGGGGTACTGGGTGATCGGATTGTCGGTGGGCATCTCGATCCTCGGCGCCGTGGTGGGTTTGGCGTGCCTCGTGCATGCCGGACGTTCGGCACGTTTTCGACTGATCTGGTTGGCCTCGGCCGCGGTGTCGATCGGTGGGATCGGCATCTGGTTGTCGACCTCGTTGGCCATGCTCGGACTGGCGATCCCCGGCAGCCCGGTGCGCTACGCGCCGCTGAATCTGGTGTTGGCGATGCTGGCTTCGCCGTTGGTGACCTTCGCGGCGCTGCTGCTCGTCGGTCGCACGTTCCGGCCGCCGTTTCTGCTGGCCGGCGGCCTGGTGATGGGTTTGGGCATCGGGTTGACCCATTTTCTCGGGGTCGAGGCGGTGCATGTGCAGGGCGCCGTGCGGGTTTCGGTGTGGCTGGCGATCGCCGCGACGGTGATCGGGGTGGTCACGGCGGTCGCGACGCTGTGGTCGTTCCATACGCAGCGTTCGGTTCTCGCGCGCGCGATCACGGTGGTGTTGTTCGGACTCGGCGTTGCCGCGACGTTCTATACCGCGTTGGCGGGCTTGCAGTTCGACGTCGATCGTGCCGCGAAGGCACCGACGGGGATCGAGTTGTTCGACTTCGTCTTCCCGACTTTCGTGCTGGGCTCGATGGCCCTCGCCGTGCCGATCTCGGCGGTCTTGATCGCGCCGGATCGCCGCGAGATCGCCGCGTTGGAGGGCACCCGCGCCACCAAGATGGAACCCGCGCTCTGACCGTTTCGAATCCGGTGGGGCCGGTGCGGATCTCACCGATACCCGCACCGCCAGCGTTAGGAGGATTCGGCGTGACGCCGGAACAAGAGGCCGTGCTGCGCGACATCCAGGTTCAGTTGCGCGGCCCAGGCTTGTCCGGTTGGCCGGAGCTCGGCGCCGACACCGAGGGCCAGGCCCGTGGGCTGGTAGAGGGTTTGTCGGCCGCGTTGGCCAAGATCGGCGAGTTGGCCGACGAGTCGACGTCGTTGCGTGCGCAGGTGGGTGAATTGCGCACGGAGATCAGCGAGTTGGAGGCGACGACGGCCGATCTGGTTGCGCAGGTGCGCCACCAGCCACACCTGCCGTGGCCGTTCAGTCTGCTCGTCGAGGGCATCGAAGGCGTAGCGGAGCTGGTCGCACAGCAGGTGAGCCGCGTAGAAGCGGTGCTGACGGCATTGCTGCCGGAAGGTTCGGAGAAAGACCGAAACTGATTCGCCGCTCTCGCCGCAACCGGTGGCATGGTTTCCGCACCACGGGGGCGAATGATCTTGGCGATGAGCGGGTTCTCCCAGGAACCGGAAGAACCCGCCCTCTCGAATGAGGGTACCGGCCTGTGAGGGTGAATTCATCAATTCACAAGGACTTTTACGCACCCCAAAAACCAACTTGCAGTACGCAATTCGCCGGTCAGCTACCGGTTCGCAATCCGTAATGATCTGAAATTACCATGATTACCAACAATTTATGATTGCCAACTGGTAACCACAGCCGGCATGCACTCGCGCGCCCAGAACATATCAACTATCTGCGCGGGCCCACACCGCGACGGCGCGCAAAAGCGCGTGCGCGGTGCGGCGATGAACCACCCGCCCACCTACGCACCGCGCACCAAAAGACCTTCGGTCAGAGCTTGTTCACATCGACCAACCCGCGCCGCACCGCGGCTACCAGCCTGCGCGGCACCCGATAGGTCACTCCCGACACCGTCACCGACACCAGGTCGGGCGCGGTCGCCTTCCACTGCGCACGCCGACTGCGCGTGTTGGACCGCGACATCCTCCGCTTGGGCACCGCCATGTCAGGCCTTCCCTCGTGGCACCCGGGTGCCGTACTTACGCTGGAACTTCTCCACCCGACCCTGGGTGTCCAGGATGCGCTGCGCGCCGGTCCAGAACGGATGCGAGTCGGAGGTCACGTCGACCACGAGCAACGGGTAGGTGTTGCCGTCCTCCCACTCGACCGTGCGTGTGCCCGTCGCGGTCGAGCGGGTGAGAAACCGCCTGCCCGTACTCGAATCCTCGAACACCACCGGGTGGTAGTCGGGATGGATACCTGCCTTCATTTCGCTTCTCCTCCTGGGTTGTTCGGCGCACCCGCCGCGTCCTCGACGGGATGTTCGGAATCGCCGGAATCGGCGCACGGGTCCTCGTGCCACTCACCGAACGGGTCGTTCCAGCGCGCGACCAACTCCGGTTGCCGCTCGACCATGCGCAGTTCGTCGTCTTCGACCAGCGCCCAGTGCAGCGCTTCGCGAATCTCGGCGGGGTCGCCGTCATGGACGAGGATGACCAGGGAGATATCGCGGTCACCGAAGCGCTCGTCCCAGCGCAACCCGGCCAGCGCCACCCGGTCCTGATCCTGGAGCGCCAGTTCGGCTTCGGTCATCTGCGCCAGCCAGCGACCAGCGCTGCCGACGCGCAAACCGCCACCGGCGGACTCCAGCCAGACGACCTCGTCCGGTTGCGTAGCCAACCAGACGCGACCGCGCGCGGTGACCACACCGTCGAGCAAAACGTCCAACGCCTCGTGCAATCGTTCGGGATGAAACGGCCTTCCCGCGGCGAATTCCATGAGCACAACACCGAAGTCGCTGGTCAGCGGGGGCTGTCCGCGCAGCAGCGGCGAGTGTGCGTCGAACACTCTCCCCCGGCGCGCGTGCGCGGGGATACGCGCGAGCAGCGCCTCTACTTCTCCGGCACCGAGCGCGCCCGGCTGCTCCACCCACGCGACGGGCGCGTCGGGAGTGAGCCTGGCCAACACCGCACCGAGCCGGCCCCGATCGGCGACGCCGTCACCCGCCGCGCCGAGCGCGAGCACGGCATCGGCGAATTCGACCTGCCCCACCGCGAGTTGCGCCACGGTCCGGTCGTCCTCGGCGTGCACGAGGCCGCGCTCGGCGAGCGTTTCCTCGCCGGTGGCGTCGGTGAGCCATTCGGCGGCGTCGAGGCTGGTGAGCACGGCATGCACGCGTACGTCACGGCGGGCGGGCCCGTCGAGGCGACCGACGACACCCGCGACGACGACGTGCTCGATCGCATGACACACCGCCTCCGCCTCGAACGCCGGATCGAGCGCGAGCACGATCCGGTCGACGGATTCGCGGGCCGCGAGCGTGCACAGCAGCGGAAGCAGATCCATCCGCAGCGTGCACGAGACGCAACCGTGCGCCAGTTCGAGCACCGCGGAGTTCTCGTTGGTCGCGGTACTGGTCGTTCGGTGGACGATGCCCTCGGACAGCTGGCTCAGATCATGGCGGACGACGACGGTTCCCGGCGCCTCGCGCAGCGCCTCGGCCGCGCGATCCACGCCGTCCTCGGCGAGTCCGGCGAAACCGGCGAGCACCACGACGGGCGTTCTCCGGTCGTGCGGTTCCCCGTGCGATAGCAGGGCGGGATCGGACACGACACCCCTTTCGATAACGATTTTCATTTGCTGCTTCGCAACGGTACATTGCGGAATAGCCGTTGTCGAAAATCGTTGTCATCTACCGGAAGGAGTCGGCATGTCGGCCCACTGCCAGGTCACCGGGCGCAAACCCGGATTCGGCAAGTCCGTGTCGCACTCACACAAGCGCACCAACCGGCGCTGGAACCCCAATATCCAGCGCAAGACCTACTACCTGCCCAGCGAAGACCGCCGGATCACGCTCACCGTGTCCACCAAGGGCATCAAGACCATCGACCGCGACGGAATCGAGGCTGTCGTGGCCCGCATCCGCGCCCGCGGCGACAAGATCTGACGCCGGGCACCGAAGGAGTACCGAACCATGGCATCCAAATCGACCGAACTGCGGCCGATCGTGAAACTGAAGTCCACCGCGGGCACCGGATACACCTACGTCACCCGCAAGAACCGCCGCAACGACCCGGACCGGATGGTGCTGCGCAAATACGACCCCGTCGTGCGCAAGCACGTCGACTTCCGCGAGGAACGGTGATCTGAGGCAATGGCGAAGAAATCCAAGATCGCGCGCAACGAACAGCGCAAAGAGGTCGTCGAGCGCTACAGCGCGCGCAGGGCCGAGCTCAAAGAGCTGATCCGCAAACCCACCGCCTCCGACGACGACCGGGCCGCCGCCCAGCTCGCCTTACAGCGCCTGCCGCGAAACGCCAGTCCGGTACGATTGCGCAATCGGGACGCCGCAGACGGACGACCGCGCGGTCACCTCAGAAAGTTCGGACTTTCCCGCGTGCGTGTGCGCGAGATGGCCCACCGGGGTGAGTTGCCCGGAGTGCACAAATCGAGCTGGTAAAAAACCACAGATCTCGTTGAAGTAAGGACCGCATATGGCAGTCAAACGAGCACCGTCGAACAAGGTTCGCGCCGAGCAGGCCCGCAAGCCCAAGAAGAATCCGCTGATCTCCGCGGGCATCGAGACGGTCGACTACAAAGACGTCAACCTGCTGCGCACGTTCATCTCCGACCGGGGAAAGATTCGCAGCCGCAGGGTCACCGGGCTCACACCACAGCAACAGCGTCAGGTGGCGATCGCGGTGAAGAACGCCCGCGAAATGGCCCTGCTGCCGTTCACCAGCCGCTAGGTCGACCTCACCCATCCCGACCCGATCCCCGGTGCCAGCGCACCGGGGATCTCTCGTCGCCCCGAGGCCCGCGCAACCGTCATGCGCCACAGCCGGTGACGACGCGCACAACGGCTAAGGTGGCGCCATGGATCGGATGTCGGGCGCACGCGCCGCCGCAGCACTCGCCGTTGTCTTCGCTTGTCTCGCCGCCGCAGGTTGCGGAAACTCCGACGACGCTGCGGCACAAGAGAATACGACGACCGCGAGCACGCAGGCACCGATCCCACCGATCGAGGACCCGAAAGGCAATACCGGCCAACAGTTCACCGCCGACCCGAGCATCGTCGGCGCGCATCCCATCCACTTCACCTCGTGGACGAAGGTCGGCGAGGACAGGATCGCGGTGAATTTCGAAACCGGGTCCCCCGAGTGCTACGGCGTCGACGTGAGCGCCGAGGAAACCGACAGCACCGTCACCGTCGAACTGCGCTCCGGTTCGCGTGCCGACGCGGTGGGCCGAATGTGCACGATGATCGCGGTCTTCGGCACCGTTGAGGTGCCGTTGCGGTCGCCGCTCGGCGATCGCGAGGTGCGCAGCGCGGCCTGAGCACAGCGCGATATTCCGGCACCGGAAAAGCGCCGCGCTCGCCGCGACTCGGCGACCGCGAAGGTGCGCGGTGCGGACTATCCGAGGGAGCAACCGCAGCTCGAGCGCAGCACCGCGGCGGGAACGACAGGGCCAGGAACACCGCGCGACCCGAACACAGCGGCGGCCCGAGAACTCGCACCTGAGCACAGCGGGCCTGAGCACAGGTGCAGAGCTGCGCATCACCAGGCCGAACCACCACGCATGACCCCAGCAGCCACGCGAACCCGCAGCACTACCGAACACGAACGCCACGCCGAACTCGGTTCGACGTGGCGTTCGTGTACTGGACTACTGAACTACTGAACCCAGAGCTACCGCGAGCGGAGTCACTGCCCGTTGCGCGACCGCGCCCAGCGCACCGAATCTAGTGCGCGAAGTGGCGAGAACCCGTGAGGTACAAGGTAACTCCCGCTTCACGTGCGATATCGATGGTCTCCTGATCGCGCACCGAACCACCCGGCTGCACGATCGCGCGCACACCGGCGGTGATCAGCGTCTGCGGGCCGTCGGGGAACGGGAAGTAGGCGTCCGACGCGGCCACCGACCCCTTGGCGCGATCACCGGCACGCTGTACCGCGAGGCCCACCGCGTCGACCCGGTTCACCTGCCCCATGCCGACACCGACCGAAGCGCCGTCGTGCGCGAGCAAAATCGCATTGGACTTCACGGCACGGCAAGCGCGCCAAGCGAATTGGAGATCCGCGAGGGTCTGCGCGTCCGCGGCCGCACCCGCGGCCAAGGTCCAATTGGCCGGGTCGTCGCCGTCGGCGTCGAGGATGTCACGCTGCTGCACCAGGGCACCACCGCTGATCTGTCGCAGTTCGACACCGGCACGGCGCGGCGGCTCGGCGATCAGGATGCGGACATTCTTCTTGCGCTGCAACACCTCCACCGCACCATCGGCATACGACGGCGCGACGATCACCTCGGTGAAGATCTCCGCGACCTGCTGTGCCATCTCCACCGTGATCGGACGGTTCGCCGCGATCACGCCGCCGAATGCGCTCACCGGATCGCACGCGTGCGCCTTGCGGTGCGCTTGCGCGATATCGGCACCGAAGGCGATGCCACAGGGGTTGGCGTGCTTGATGATCGCCACCGTGGGCGCCTCGTGATCGTGCGCGGCGCGCCACGCGGCATCGGCGTCGACGTAGTTGTTGTACGACATCTCCTTGCCGTGCAACTGCTGCGCCTGCGCGATGCCGACGGCACCGTCATCGGCGGTGTAGAGCGCGGCCGCCTGGTGCGGGTTCTCGCCGTAACGCAGCACCGCATCGCGCGTCCATGTTCCGCCAACCCAGTCCGGGAAGTGTTGCCCGGCAGGATCTTCGGCGCTTTCCTGCGTCTCGATACCAGGGACGAGCACCGCGGCCAGCCAACCAGCAACGGCCACATCGTAATTGGCAGTGTGCTGAAACGCCTTGGCCGCGAGCTTGGTTCGCTCCGCGAGGGTGAATCCGCCGGATTTCACAGCGGTGAGCACCTCGTCGTAGTCTGCGGTATCGACCACAACACCCACCGAAGGGTGGTTCTTCGCGGCGGCACGCACCATCGACGGTCCGCCGATATCGATCTGCTCCACACACTCATCCGGGGCGGCCCCATTGGCCACGGTCTCGGAGAACGGGTACAGATTCACCACCACCAGCTCGAACGCCGCAACGCCCAGCTGCTCGAGTTGGTCGAGATGCTGCTGTTTGCGCGTGTCGGCGAGGATGCCGGCGTGCACCTTCGGGTGCAGCGTCTTCACCCGACCGTCGAGGGTTTCCGGGAAGCCCGTGAGATCCTCGACCTTGGTCACCGGAACACCGGCGTCGGCGATCTTGGCCGCGGTCGACCCGGTCGAGACCAACTCGACGCCAGCGGCGTGCAGGCCGGTCGCCAACTCGACGAGACCGGCCTTGTCGTAGACGCTCACCAGCGCCCTGCTGATCGGCTTGCGGTCACTCACGAGGAAACTCGCTCATCTGGGATAACTGCCTTTCGTCCGTCGGAAACAATGCCTCGCGTCGCGACGGCGGCGACAACCTCCGCCAGCAACCGTCGTTCGACAATCTTGATGCGCTCGTGCAGCGACGCCTCGTCATCGTCGGGGAGGATCGCGACCGGCTCCTGCGCGAGGATCGGGCCGGTGTCGACGCCGTCGTCGACCAGGTGCACGGTCGATCCGGTAATCCGAACCCCGTAGGCGAGCGCGTCACGCACCCCGTGCGCACCGGGGAAGGCGGGCAGCAACGCGGGGTGGGTGTTGATGATCCTGCCGCCGAAGCGTGCGAGAAACGCGGGGCCGAGGATCTTCATGAAGCCTGCCGACACCACCAGGTCCGGAGAGTATTCGGCCACCGAGGCGGTGAGCGCGGTATCCCAGGCGGCGCGATCGGGAAAGTCGGCGAGGGGGTGACGGAAATGCGGGATACCCGCAGCGTCCGCGTGCGTGGTGGCCCCGCACGCACGGTCGACACCGACCGCGACGATGCGAGCCGGAAAGCCCTCGACGCGGCTGGCGGCCAGGAGCGCATCCAGCAAAGAGCCGGCGCCCGAGGCCAGCACCACGACGGTCGCAGGGTCTGCGGCGGGCTTCCACGAGGTGTGCGCAGAACTCACCGCTGTTACTCCTGCCGTCGATCGGGGTGGCGGGCGAAGCGGGCGCCGCCGCACTAAAGCCTAACGACCATCCATCCGGTCACTTTCCGGCAGGTCCGCCTCGACCACCTCGGCATCGATGATCTCGGGTGTGCTATCGCCGTGCCTCGGGCGCACCGTCGGGATCGCAGCCTGGTCGTCGACCAACTCGCCTTCCAGGGCGGTGCTCACCTCGGGTTCGGTGTAGTCGATGTGCTGTTCCTCGGTGTCGGCGCCGTGGTCGCCACCCTCGTAGTTCTCGTCCTCGGCGTATTCGCCGTCGCCGACGTAGTCGTAGTCGTCGTAGTCGTCGTAGTAGTCGGGGTGGTCGGCAGCGCCGCCGGGATAACTCTCCAGCTGGTAACCGTCTGTGTGGTAACCATCTTCGGCATAGGCGGCCTCGGACGCGTCATGGGCGTCCAGGTAACCGGATGGGGGCGCACCGACGGGGACGACGAACAAGCGGGCGAACACCAGCCCGAGGTAACCGGCGATGGCGAGCCAACCGAAGGTGATCAACGCGAAGATCGGCAGGTCCAGCCCGACCGCACCGAAGGTGCCGAGCTCGCCGCCCGCGACACCATCGAGGAGCACCAACACCAGCGTGGCCAGCGCCGCCGAGGTCACCGTCGCCCATGGGGCGGCGATGCGGTCGGTGGACATGCGCGCGTTGTCCAGCCCGCCGAGCACACCGACACCCGCGGGAATCACCAACAACACCGACCACCACACGGCCGCGGCGCCGGTGGGTACCGCGAGCGTCAGCGGCACCGCGGGAACCGGGCCGCCCACCACGGAGAACACACCGAAGGATGCCGCACCGATCTGCGCGCTCGCGCCCACAAGCACACCCACCGCGTGGACAACCAGATTCGGCAGATAGGCCAGCGACAACACCGTCAGGCCGAGGACGCCCGCGACATTGCCCGCCGAACGATAGGTCGCACCGATCGCGGTGATGTGCGCGAAGAACGAGATCAGCACCACAACGGTGGCGCAGCCGAGCAGTCGCAGTACGGTCCGGCCCGCGCCGTACACGCCGGAAACCACCCAGTCCGGTAGCCCGGGGAGGGCGAACAGGCGCCGCCGCAGCCGGATCACCACCGCGGCGAGCACAGCGATCAGATGCAGCGCGAGGACCCAGCCGAAAGCGGCCAGTGGGTTCGGCGGTTGTAGTGCGACAACGCCGGAAGCGTCGTCGGCAACGGCCAGGCAGATCGCGGTGACCAGCAGCGGCCCGACCAACGCCGCGCCGGCGACCCAGGCGAGATCGGCACGCCCGCAATCGGGTTCGATCGCGCGAGCACCGTCACGCACCGCGAGCCAGAGCAGCAGGCCGGTCGGCAGGAGCGGAAGCAGCCCCAGGGTGGTCGTGCCGATCAGCAGCGGAACCTGATGCACCCCAAGCCATCCCGCCGCGATCGCGCCGGAGAGTCCGGCCAGATCACCGCCGGAGAAAAGCAGCGTGGCCAGAATCAGTACGGCGATCACGGTGAGGGCGAGTGCCGAGGGACGCGCGGCGACGAGCAACAGAACGCGGGCTCGCTCCGGGCTCAGCGAAAGGAACCCCGACTCCTCCCCTTCGGGGCGGGGCTCCGCGACCGCGCGTTGGCGTGGGGTTCGCCGCGCGAGAGAGTTTCTGGAGGAGCTCATGACGATTCAGCGTGGCAGCTTCCCCCGCGCCGATCAGGCAGGCGCGCCGCAGGACTCATGACGCGAGGGAAGCCGCTTGTCACCGACTTGTTGTGCCGCTTACTTGTTGTCGTCGGAGGGACGGAACGCCGTGGTGGCGTTCGACGACGGGTCGCCGCTCTGCTCGCCGCCGAACGGCTGGCTCGGCTGGCTCGGCGGGTTGCTCTGTCCCTGCGGCGCGGCGGCCTGCTGGCCCTGCTGGCCGAAGTTCGGCGCACCGTAGGGCTGCTGGCCGGCGAAGTTCTGCGTGGCGGCCTCGGCCTGCTGCGCGGCACTCGGTGTGCCGTACGGCGAGGGCGAACCCTGTTGCCCCGCACCGTAAGCGGGCTGCTGACCGTAGGGCGATGGCTGCTGCTGTGGCTGACCGTAAGGCTGCTGGGCCTGCTGCGGCTGACCGTAAGGCTGCTGCCCCTGCTGACCGTAGGACGGCTGCTGACCCGGGTACTGCTGCGCGCCGTACCCCTGGCCGTAGACGGGCTGAGACGGCTGGCTCTGCTGGGCCGCCTGCTGCGACTGACCGTAGGGCGACTGCTGCGCCTGCTGGCCCTGCTGCGCCTGCTGGCCACCCTGGTTGGCGCTGAACGCCGAGAACGGCGTCGACTGCTGGTAGCTGTTCTGCTGCTGCTGTTGCTGCTGACCGTAATTGGGCCCGTTCGACGGGCTGGCCGGACGTGCCTCGGGGGCCTTCACCACACCGGACTCGAACAGCACGACCGCCACGGCGAGCGCCGCCTGCACGAACGACAGCACCAGCAGGGCGTAGGCACCCCACTTCAGCTCGGTGCCCTCGACGCTGAACGACTCGCTCAGCAGCGCGAAGAAGCTGGCTGCCGAGGTCGCGGCGGCGATACCGGCCCAATTCTGTTTGGGCAGCAAGGAAATCGCGGCGGCCAGACCGGCCAACAGCAGCAGGCCGACGAGCGCGGCACCCGAGGGCACCATGCCGAACAGCTTGATGGTCTCGTCGCCACCGACCGTGGTGCCACCGACCTCGACCGGCTTGGAACCGAAGTACGGGGCGAAACCGAGCAGGAAGTTGATCACACCGAGCGCGGCCACACCGACCAACAGGTACAACGACAGCCCAGCACCCGACGCGGGCGTACTCGAACCTGAACTAGCACCACCTGCCGAGGAATCGAGGCTGGATGGGCTGGCAGGCGCGGGTGCGTTGTACCCGGTGCCCCCGGTCGGGTATGACATGGTGTCGTCTCCTAGGTCGAGTCATACAGATGTAGCGGCTGGATCTGCCCCCGACGCTACTGCACTCGCCCGCCGAGGTCATCCTCGCCCGAGCAGCCAACCCGTGGAATTCACCCGCTCGCGCCCGAGTCGTTGGGCACCAGGTCGGCCGGCGACGCGAAAGGCCGCCGCCCGGCGTTACGGGAGACGGCCTTCCGAACGTTCGGATCAGGCTGTGATGCTTGCCTTCTCCAGGATTTCGCGAGCCAGCGCCGCGGTCTCGGACGGCGTCTTGCCGACCTTGACGCCCGCCGCTTCCAGCGCGTCCTTCTTCGCCTGCGCGGTACCGGCCGAACCGGAAACGATCGCGCCCGCGTGACCCATCGTCTTGCCTTCCGGCGCGGTGAATCCCGCGACGTAGCCGACGACCGGCTTGGTGACGTTGGCCTGGATGTAGGCGGCCGCACGCTCTTCGGCGTCGCCGCCGATCTCACCGATCATCACGATCAGCTTGGTCTCGGGGTCCTTCTCGAACGCCTCGATGGCGTCGATGTGGGTGGTGCCGATGACCGGGTCGCCGCCGATGCCGATGGAGGTGGAGAAGCCGAAATCGCGCAGCTCGTACATCATTTGGTAGGTCAAGGTGCCGGACTTGGACACCAGGCCGACCGGGCCCTTGCCGGTGATGTTGGCCGGGGTGATCCCGACCAGCGACTCACCCGGGGTGATGATGCCGGGGCAGTTCGGGCCGATGATCCTGGTCTTGCTGCCCTTTTCGACGTTGTAGGCCCACGCGTACGCGGTGTCCTGCACCGGGATGCCCTCGGTGATGACGACCAGCAGCGGGATCTCCGCGTCGATCGCCTCGATGATGGCGTCCTTGGCGAACTTCGGCGGCACGAACGCGATCGAGACGTCCGCGCCGGTCTTCTCGATGGCCTCGGCCACGGTGCCGAACACCGGCAGCTCGACGTCGGCGCCTGCTTTGTCCTTGTGCGCGACCGTGGTTCCGGCCTTGCGCGCGTTGACGCCACCCACGATCTGGGTGCCCGCCTTCAGCATCAGCGCGGTGTGCTTGGTGCCTTCACCGCCGGTGATGCCCTGGACGATGACCTTGGAGTCCTTGTTCAGGAAGATAGACATGTCTTCGAGTCCTTACTTGGCCGCAGCCAGTTCAGCCGCTTTATCCGCGCCTTCATCCATTGTCTGCGCAAGCGTCACCAACGGATGCGCGGCGTCGTCGAGGATCTTGCGTCCCTCTTCGACCTTGTTGCCGTCCAAGCGGACCACCAGGGGCTTGTTGGCCTCGTCACCGAGGATCTCCAGCGCCTTGACGATGCCGTTGGCGACCGCGTCACAGGCGGTGATGCCACCGAAGACGTTCACGAAAACGCTCTTGACCTGCGAGTCACCCAGGATGACGTCCAGGCCGGCCGCCATTACCTCGGCCGAGGCGCCACCGCCGATGTCGAGGAAGTTGGCGGGCTTCACATTGCTGTGCGCTTCGCCCGCGTAGGCGACGACGTCGAGGGTCGACATGACCAGACCCGCGCCGTTGCCGATGATGCCGACCTCGCCGTCGAGCTTGACGTAGTTGAGGTCGTTCTCCTTGGCCTTGAGCTCCAGCGGGTCCGTCGCGTCCCGGTCGGCGAATTCCGCATGGTCGGGGTGGCGGAACGCGGCGTTCTCGTCGAGGGTGACCTTGCCGTCGAGCGCGAGGATCTCGTCGCTGGGCGTACGGACCAGCGGGTTGACCTCGACCAGGGTCGCGTCCTCGCCGACGAACACCTCCCACAGCTTCTGAATGGTCACGGCTGCGGCGTCGAGCACGTCGGCGGGCAGGTGGCCCTGTTCGGCGATCGAGCGAGCGAACGCGAGGTCGACACCCTTGACCGCGTCGACCGGAATCTTCGCCAGGCGCTCGGGCTTGGTGGCGGCGACCTCTTCGATCTCCATGCCGCCTTCCACCGAGCACATGGCCAGGTAGGTGCGGTTGGAACGGTCGAGCAGGAAGGAGATGTAGTACTCCTCCGCGATGTCCTTGGCCTCGGCGACCAGGATCTTCTTGGTGATGTGGCCCTTGATGTCGAGGCCGAGGATGTTCTGCGCGTGGGTGTCCGCGTCGTCCGGGGTCGCGGCGAACTTGACGCCACCGGCCTTGCCACGCCCACCGGCTTTGACCTGGGCCTTGATCATTACCGGCTTGCCGATTTCGGTCGCGATCGCGCGGGCTTGTTCGACCGTGTCCGTGACGCGGCCTTCGGACGAAGGCACTCCGTGCTTAACGAAGAGCTCCTTCGCCTGGTATTCGAAGAGATCCATGTATTCACCGTCTCGTCTGCGTTGTGATGACAACGTCTTTGCCTTGGCCCGACGTCGGAGCGGGTCGGGTCGGACTCTAATCAGTCACACAGAGGGGCAATCGGCCACGTACATCCTAAGTGGCCCAGGTCACGGGCGACCGTGACGAGCAGGAAAACCGCTGGCCAACACTACTGGCGAGTAGGTTGCTGGCGCCACGCCAGGTAGAGCGGAAGAACCCGAAACCGACACCGCCGAACCACCGCAATCTACTACGCGGTGTCGTCGGAAATCTCGCACACGTGCCCACTGTGCCGACGAATATTCCGGGGCGCTACGGTGATCAATGTCACATGACCCCCAAGAAATGGCGGCAGCGCTTGCGGACCTCGCAATCGTTTCGTTACCGTATTTCCGGTCGATGTCACAACCCGGTCACGACTAGGAGGACGGCAAGCCTTGACGCAGCACAGCACTCCGCGCGTGGAGCGCCGTTGTTCCGGAGTCTCTCCGACGACATCGCAGATCAGCTCGTATTTCCGTAGCGAAATCAGCTCGGCGACACCCGGTTCGGTCCTGCCGTACCGCATGCCATGGCACCGCCGATGAACCCCACGACTGCTCTCGCTCCCGAATATCGCGCACGGACCGGTCATCGTTATCGCGACGACGACGAGAGTTTCGGCGCTGCCCCACAGGTCGACTATTTCTCCCCCGCCCAGCAGGGTGGCTTCGAGAAGGCCGGGCACGCCGACACCGAGGTGCACGCCGACAACTTCTGGGCCGCCAACAACGCGTGGGCCAGTCCCGAGCCGCAGAACCAGGGTCCGGCCGAGCCCGCTACCGCAGCGACCCAAGACTTCTGGACGCAACGTGACAGCTGGGCTGAAGGCGCCGCATGGAACGACGGCGGCGCATGGGACGAAGACCCGTGGACGCCGGACAACGACGGCGAATGGCGCCAGGACGAAACCTGGGGCGCCGAACCGGAGCAACCGGCAGCGCAAGACAAGCCCGCCACGCGGTCGAACGCGTCACCGGCCATGCTCGCCGCACTGCGTGATGCCAAGCGCGGTGGCGCGCACCGGGTTCCGACGCCGCCGAGCGCGCTCAAGGGTCGCGCCGCCGTCGTAGCGGTCGCCGCGGGCGCCGTGGTCGCCGCGGGCCAGGCCGCGTTCGCCGATACGGGACAGCAGCCGACGCAGAGCGTCGATTACCAGGCCGCCGGCCAGGTGCAGCCCGTCGCCGCGCAGTCGATGATGGCCGACCCCGCCGCAGCGGCACCCGATTCACCGGACTCCCCGCAGATGCTCGGCGCCGCGGCACCGACGGCCCTCGGCGATTTCAGCGACATGATCGAGAACGGTCAGAAGTTCGCGGAGAACCTGGCCGCCCAGGAAAACGCGAAACTACGGCCGCTGTTCCACACCTTCGCCTCCGGCACTTTCACCTCCGGCTTCGGCGCGCGTTGGGGCGTACAGCATCTCGGCGTCGATATCGCCGGTCCGATCGGAACCCCGATCTACGCGGTCGCCGACGGCGACGTGATCGACGCGGGCCCCGCCTCCGGATTCGGCATGTGGGTGCGGGTGCAACACGACGACGGCACGATCACCGTCTACGGCCACGTCGACACCACCACGGTGTCGGTCGGCGAACGCGTCCTGGCGGGCGACCAGATCGCCACGATCGGCAACCGCGGCTTCTCCACCGGCCCGCACTGCCACTTCGAGGTCTGGCTCAACGGCGCCGACAAGATCGACCCGCTCCCCTGGCTGGCCACCCGCGGCATCAGCCTCGGGGTTCAGCGCGACTGACCCGAGGTCGCCGGTACCCACGCGACAAGAGACCAGCGTTCGTCCGGCACGTCCAGCCGCAGACCGACCGCTGCGCGCCCACCTCTCGAGCCCGCCCCGCGTGAATTGCACGACCTACCGACTCGGCATGGTGCGGTCAGCTGCCGCCGTGAAGACCGGGACCGAAACCCAGAGCAACTCGGTAAAGTTCCGCCGCACAGCAGATTTCAGAGCTTGGTCAGGGTCTTGCTGTATTGCGGGATGAGCCGGATCTTGCCCGCGGTACCGAAATCGATGGTGACGGTGGCCAGCGGGCCGACGCCCTCGGCGGCGACGACGCGGCCGAGACCGTACTTGTCGTCGGTGACCCGGTCGCCCACGGCGAGAACGATATTCGTGTTGTTTCTGTTCGCGCCCGGAGCCGGACGACGAGGACCGCCACGCATGCCGGGACGCTGCTGAGCCGACCACCCGTCGTCGAAGGACCAATCGGGCTCGGAGTCACCTCGGCGGCGTCCTCCCCTGTTCACCGTTGGCGCGACCGGCTCGAGCCGCCGCCAATCGATCAGATGGTTCGGAACCTCCTGGAGGAACCGCGATTCCGGGTTCGTCATCGGCTGCCCCCACGCGGAGCGAACCACCGCGCGACTCACATACAGTCGCTGGCGCGCCCTGGTGATCCCCACGTACGCGAGGCGCCGCTCCTCGGCCAGCTCGGCCGGATCGCCCAGTGCCCGCATGTGCGGGAACTGACCGTCCTCCCAACCGGTCACGAACACCACGGGGAACTCGAGCCCCTTGGCGGTG
Source organism: Nocardia callitridis (assembly GCF_039543305.1). Taxonomy (NCBI): domain Bacteria; kingdom Bacillati; phylum Actinomycetota; class Actinomycetes; order Mycobacteriales; family Nocardiaceae; genus Nocardia; species Nocardia callitridis. The sequence goes on from NZ_BAABJM010000001.1 coordinate 581,346, forward strand.
TGCAGCGTCATCATGGTCACCACGCCCGAGCCCTCGTCCGGGATCTGATCGGTGTCGGCGACCAACGAAACCCGTTCGAGGAACGCGGCCAACGACCCCGGCTCCGGCTCGCCTTCGGCGGCCGCGCTCGCGGCGTCGCGCACCAGGCCCTCTTCCATCGCGGCCTGCACATCGTTGAGCGCCTCGGAGCTGAATTCCCGTGCGACGCTGACCAGTTCGTTGAGGTTATCGAGCCTGGCACCGTCCTGCGGGTCGTCGGAGGACTCCAACTCACCCCGGTAGCCGGTCCGTTCGAGCACCGCGTCGACGATATTGCCGACATCGGGGAAATCCGACTCGGCTTGCTCGCCCGCCGCCCGAATCTCGTCGAGCAAATCCAGGAAACCCGTAATCGCGCGCTGCGCGCGGGTATTGAGCAGCGCCACCTTTCCCGCAGCCGCGTCGCGCAATGCCGCCGCGAACCCGATACCACGTTGCTCGGCGTGCACGGCGACACACGCTTCGGCGCGATCGCCGATACCGCGACGCGGCGTGTTGAGAATGCGCCGCATGCTCACCGCGTCATCGGGATTCGCGAGCACTCGAAGGTAGGCGACGATATCGCGCACCTCCTTGCGCTCGTAGAACCGCACCCCGCCGACCACCTTGTAGGGCATCCCCATTCGGATGAAGATTTCCTCCAGCGCACGGGAATTGTTGTTGGTGCGGTAGAACACCGCGACATCGTTGTAGTTGGCGTCGCCGTCGTCGACGAGCCGGTCGATCTCGCGCGCGACGAACGAGGCCTCGTCGTGTTCGTTGTCGGCGACGTATCCGGTGATCAGTTCGCCCTCGCCGGAATCAGTCCACAGCTTCTTGTCCCTGCGGTTCTCGTTGCGCGCGATCACCGCATTGGCGGCGCTGAGAATGGTCTGGGTCGAACGGTAGTTCTGTTCGAGCAGAATGGTTTCGGCGTCGGGAAAATCGCGTTCGAATTCCTCGATATTGCGAATGGTCGCACCACGGAAGGCGTAGATCGACTGGTCGGCGTCACCCACGACGCACAGTTCGCTCGGCGGCACTCCGTCAGCGGCCTCGGCGCCGGATCCCCCTGCGCCGGATTCCTCTGCGCCGGATCCCTCGGGGACCTCGTGGTGGCCGACCAGCTCCCGTACCAGCACGTACTGCGCGTGGTTGGTGTCCTGATACTCGTCGACGAGAACGTGCCGGAAGCGCCGGCGGTAGTACTCGGCGACCTGTGGGTGCTGTTGCAGCAGGGCCACCGTCTCACCGATGAGATCGTCGAAGTCCAGCGCGTTCGCCGCACGCAGCCGCCGCTGGTATTCGGCGTAGACGCGTGCGACGAGGGCGGACAGATCGTTGTCGTCGGTTTCTGCCTCGGTCGCCGCGCGCTCCGGTCCGATCAGTTCGTTCTTCAGATTGGAAATGGCGCTCGACAGCAGACGCGCGGTGTATTTCTTGGTGTCGAGTTCGAAATCGCGACTGATCATGGTGATCAAGCGACGCGAATCGTCGGCATCGTAGATGGAGAAGTTGGAATTCAGCCCGGGCAGCAGGGCCGCCTGCATCCGCAGAATCCGCACACAACTGGAGTGGAACGTAGACACCCACATGTTGTTGGCGCGCGGGCCCACCAACCCGATCACCCGTTCGCGCATCTCCGCGGCGGCCTTGTTGGTGAAGGTGATCGCGAGTACCTGTCCCGGTGTCACGCCGCGCGCAGCCAGCAGATAGGCGATACGGCGGGTGAGCACGGCGGTCTTGCCCGACCCCGCGCCCGCGACGATCAACAGCGGAGGACCCGCGTGCACGACGGCGCTGCGTTGCTGCGGGTTCAGCCCGTCGAGCAGCTGTTCGGCCTGCTCCGTGCGCTCCTTGTCGCGCGCGAGCCGACGCTGCTCGCGCTCGTCGACCTTCGCCTGCCATCCGCCCGCCGCAGTGGAGCTGTCGGACGACGGGTTCTGGGGCGAGGTGCGCGAGGACATCGAACCATCGTGCGGTATCGGCCGACCGGCCTGAGCGTGGGGAGCCACCGTTGTGTCCATCGTTCATCCACGCTACCGGCGGGCACCGACAGACTCGCACCCCGCTGGGGTTCGGGTGAACAATCGTTTTGCATACCTACCGGCCCGTGGCAGACTGGCCACATGATCAGTTCCCGTCCGATAGCCGCGATGCGCGCCGCGTTCGGCTATCACGATCGCGGAACCTGTCCCTGAGCGCACAATCTGGGGGGACGGAAGCTACGACCCGCCAGGTCTGTTTCACAGTGAAGGAACCGATCGGTAACGAGTTGGATCGAGTGACCGATCCAGGTTCTGACACGAGGAGATGAATATGAGTACCCCTGCGACGAGAACCGGGTCCGATTCGGCGCTGCCTCGCACCGAGGCGGAAATCGACACACTCCGCAAGGAAATCGACAGACTCGACGCCGAGATCCTCAACGCGGTCAAACGTCGGACCGAGGTCTCCAGAATCATCGGCCGCACGCGGATGGCCTCCGGCGGCCCCCGCCTGGTGCACAGCCGCGAGATGAAGGTGCTGGAACGCTTCAGCGAACTCGGCCAGGAAGGCCACACCCTCGCGATGCTGCTACTGCGCCTCGGTCGCGGTCGCCTCGGTCACTGAGTTCGACCGAAACGTTCGACCGAAAACGTTCGACCGAGAACCACCCCGCCGACAACCCACGGCCTCCTGCTGCGCGGCGATCGAAAGACCGCCGCTTTCCCAAGGCCGCCCCAGGTGTTCACACCCCTGGGGCGGTCGTTTTACTTTCCGGTGGGCAGCGCGCTCAGGTGAGCGCGATGTACTTGGTGGACAGGTACTCCTCGATCCCCTCCGTGCCGCCCTCACGACCGAACCCGGAGGCCTTGACGCCACCGAACGGCGCCGCCGGATCCGAGATCACGCCACGGTTGACCCCGACCATCCCCGACTCCAAACCTTCGGCGACGCGAAGCGCGCGGTCGAGGTCACGGGTGTAGACGTAGCTGACCAGACCGAACTGGGTGTCGTTCGCCGCGGCCACCCCTTCTTCCTCGGTGTCGAAGCCGATCACGGGGGCGACAGGACCGAAGACCTCCTCGCGCAGAATCCGCGCTTCCTGCGGCACGTCGCTGAGCACGGTCGCCGGATAGAACCAGCCGGGGCCGTCATGTGCCTTGCCGCCGAGGCGAACTCGCGCGCCGAGTGCCACGGCGTCATCGACCAGTTCACGCACTATGTTCACCTGCTCCTCGTTGATCAGCGGGCCGAGTGTGGTGTCCGGATCGCTGCCCGGCCCGAGCTTCACCTGCTCGGTCATCGCCGCGACGAGCTTGTCGGTGAATTCCGCGAGTACGTCGTTGTGCACATGGAACCGGTTGGCCGCGGTGCACGCCTCGCCACCATTGCGCAGCTTCGCCAGCAGGGCGCCTTCGACGGCCGCGTCGATATCGGCGTCGTCGAACACCACGAACGGCGCGTTGCCGCCCAGTTCCATCGAGGTGCGCAGCAGGCCGTTGGCCGATTTCTCCACCAGGGACTTGCCGACCTCGGTGGACCCGGTGAAGGTGAGCTTGCGCAGGCGCGGATCGTCGAGCAGCGGCTGGGTCACCGCCCCGGACTTGCTGGAGGTGATCACCGAGAGCACACCGTCGGGCAGCCCGGCCTCGCCGCACACCTGCGCGAGCAGCAGCATGGTCAACGGTGTCGCCGACGCGGGTTTGACGATCATCGTGCACCCGGCCGCGAGCGCGGGGCCGATCTTGCGCGTGCCCATGGCGAGCGGGAAATTCCACGGTGTGATCGCCAGGCACGGGCCGACCGGCTGCTTGTGCACCATGATCCGACCCGAGCCGGACGGAGCGTGCAGGAACCGGCCGTGGATCCGCACGGCCTCCTCGCTGAACCACCGGAAGAACTCGGCACCGTAGCGCACCTCGTTGCGGCTCTCCGGCAGCGCCTTGCCCATTTCCAGGGTCATCAAGAGGGCGAATTCCTCGGCGCGGGCGGTGATTCGATCGAAGACCGCGCGCAGGATCTCGCCGCGTTCGCGTGCGGGCGTCGCGGCCCAATCGGCCTGCGCCGCCACCGCCGCGTCGAGGGCACGCACCGCGTCCTGCGGTGTCGCATCGGCCACCTCCACGAGCACCTTGCCGGTGGCGGGGTCGTAGACGGGGAAGGTCGCCGCGCCCGTAGCCTCGACCGGCCCGCCGATCCACAGTTTCGTAGGTACGGATTCGAGAACTTCTCTTTCGGACACCATGCGGCCAGCCTAGGCCGCTTTCCCGTACCGGCACCGCTGCTCAGACATTTCGATTTCGGCTCGAGCCCGCCGCACCGCCCGGCGCGGATCACGTGCGCGGCCGGTGGCCTGCTTGTACTGTCGGCGAACGTGAGCAGCGACATCACCGAGACGGTGGCATGGCGGAACCTGCGCGATCACCACGCCACAATCCAAACCCGGCACCTCAGGGAATTCTTCGCCGACGACCCCGCGCGCGGTCACGAGCTGACCGTCGAACTCGGCGACCTGCACATCGACTACAGCAAGCATCGCGTGACCCGCGAAACCCTGCGGCTGCTCGTCGAATTGGCGCGCGCGGCGGGGGTCGCCGAACGCAGGGACGCGATGTTTCGCGGCGACCACATCAATACCTCGGAGGATCGCGCGGTCGGGCACATCGCGCTGCGCGCGCCGCGAGGTGAGCAAGTGCTCATCGACGGCGTCGACGCCGGGGCCGATGTGCACGAGGTATTGGCACGGATGGGCGAGTTCACCGACGCGCTGCGCTCGGGCTCGTGGCGCGGTGCGACCGGCGAACCGATCAGCACGGTGGTCAACATTGGCATCGGTGGCTCGGATCTCGGTCCGGTCATGGTGTATCAGGCGTTGCGGCACTACGCCGACGCTGGCATCGGCGCGCGCTTCGTCTCGAATGTCGATCCCGCCGATCTGGTGGCCGCGCTCGACGGACTCGATCCCGCGACAACACTTTTCATCGTGGCCTCGAAGACCTTCTCCACGTTGGAGACGCTGACCAACGCCACCGCGGCCAGGCGCTGGCTGGTGTCGGCGCTCGGCGAAGGCGCCGTGGCACAACACTTCGTCGCGGTCTCGACGAACACCGAACGGGTCGCGGAGTTCGGTATCGACACCGCGAACATGTTCGGCTTCTGGGATTGGGTCGGCGGACGCTATTCGGTGGATTCGGCGATCGGCCTGGCGGTGATGGCGGCGATCGGCAAGGAACGCTTCGCGGAATTCTTGGCCGGAATGCACGCGGTGGACCAGCATTTCGCGACCGAGCCGCTGGAGCGCAACGCTCCGGTACTGCTGGGCATGCTCGGCGTGTGGTACTCGAATTTCTTCGACGCCCAGTCGCGCGCGGTGCTGCCCTATGCCAACGACCTGGCCAGGTTCCCCGCGTATCTCCAGCAGTTGACCATGGAATCCAATGGCAAATCGGTGCGTGCGGACGGTAGCCCGGTCACCACCTCGACCGGCGAGATCTTCTGGGGTGAGCCGGGAACCAATGGTCAGCACGCCTTCTATCAATTGCTGCACCAGGGCACCAGGCTGATCCCCGCCGACTTCCTCGGTTTCGCCCGACCCACCGATGACCTGCCCACCCGCGACGGCAACGGCAGCATGCACGACATCCTGATGAGCAATCTGTTCGCGCAAACCAAGGTGTTGGCGTTCGGCAAGACGGCCGAGGAAATCGCGGCCGAGGGCACCGACCCGAAGGTGATACCGCACAAGGTGATGCCGGGCAACCGACCCAGCACCACGATCCTCGCGCCGTTGCTCACCCCGTCGGCGGTGGGACAGCTCATCGCGCTCTACGAGCACCAGGTGTTCGTCGAGGGCACCATCTGGGGCATCGACAGCTACGACCAGTGGGGTGTCGAGCTCGGCAAGCAGCAGGCACTCGCGCTCGCACCCTTGCTTACCGACGCCGAAGAACCCGCCTCGCAGGGCGACTCGTCCACCGACGCGTTGATCGGCTGGTACCGCGAGCACCGCTGAGTGGTCAGTCGGCGCTTCGACGTGCCGCGACGCGTTCGGCGACTACGGCGGTCGAGATGGCGAAGAGCGTGCCGATCACGATGAGGTCGAAGGCGACCTGCACCATGGTCGCGATTCGGGCCGCCTGACCGGCGGCGTGCACGTCGCCGTAGCCGATGGTCGCCAGCGTGATCATGCTGTAATACAGTGCGTCCGTCCTTGTTTCGATCCCGTCGAATTGTCCTGGCCGGTGCAGCGCCAGCTGGTGGTAGAACAACGCGAAGAACGTCACCGACACACAGAGCACGAACAAGAGGTCACCCGCGCGGCTGCCGCTCTCGCGCACCGCGTGGCGGATGCGTCGCACCGAAAGCCAGACCAGTCCGAGCACGCCCGGCACGAACGCGACAATGCCGAAGCCATGCCAATTCTCGGCATCGAGGTCGAGCGGAAGGCCGTAGTAGAACAACAGCGCGCAGGCGGCCGCGACCGTGCCGTGCCACACACCAGCAGGTCGGATACCGCGCCGGGACACCGTCATCGCACCATGATCGACCATCACGCCTGGGAGCCGGGGTACGCACCGACCTACCGCGCGTCGGCACCGCCGACGAGCTGATACCCACCCTGGCAGCCACGCAGAATGAGATCCGCGTGGTGGCGCGTGGCGGCGATGAGTTGGGCGTTGCGCAGGTCGCTCTGGCGTACCTTCGCCAGCGCGGCCTCGGGGGTCCTTCCGCCGCGCACGTGCCGGTGGAACAGCCGTTCTTCGATCGCCTCGCGCGCGGCGTCGAGGTACCACGCCTGTGAGAGCAGGCCGCGCACCGAGGACCATTTCTTCCCGGCGAAGTCGTCGAGCAGCAGGTAATTGCCCTCGGTGATCACGATCCGCTGCCTGGCGAATACCACACCGGCGGGGATCGGGTCGTCCACGGCGCGGTCGAAGGTCGGCCACGGCACCGGGTTACCCAACGACGTTGTCCGCAGGCGCAGCAGGCTGTCCAGGTAAGCGGCGGTATCGAAGGTGTCGGGTTCCCCTTTGCGCGCGAGGGTGCCCTTCGTGCGCAGCATGGCATTGGTGAGGTGGTAGCCGTCCATGGGGGCGATCTCGGCGATCGGCCGCCGCACGCCCGTGGCCAGGGTTTCGGCCTCGTTCAGCGCATCCCGTAGCGCGAGGGCGAGTGTGGTCTTGCCCGCGCCGGGCGGACCGGCGATACCGAGCAGGAACCGGCCGTGGTTCGCGTCCGCACTCGCGCGCACCCGCGCGACGAGCGCGCCCATGGAGAGGAATCCGGGGTCGCCCGGTGTGTCGTACCGCCCAGTCACCACGCCAAGATACCGGTGTGCCGGTGGCGGCATAGCCGAATCAGGGTGAACACGAAAAGTGTTCGGGCAAAAGGAAACTCGACGACACGTCAACACCCGCCCCGGCGGCCGCCCCGACCTCAGACGAAGGCGCGCTCGATGATCGCACCGGTATCGACACCCGTCGGTAAGGTGCCGAACGCGATGCCCCAGTCCGCACCGAGCCGGGCCGCGCAGAACGCGTCGGCCACCGCGGGATGACCGTGGCGCACCAACTGCGCGCCCTGCAGCACCAATGCCATCAGTTCGACCACACGGCGCGCGCGATATTCGATATCGGTGAGGTCGGCGAGTTCCTTACCGACACGGGCGATGGCGTCGTCCAGGCGCGGATCCGCGCCCGCCGCCAACGCGACCTCGGCGAAGTACGCCTCGACCGTCTCCGGTTGCCGCCCCATGGCCCGCAGCGCGTCCAGGGCCGCGACATTGCCCGACCCCTCCCAAATCGACATCAGCGGCGCTTCCCGGTAGAGCCTCGGCATGCCGGACTCCTCCACGTAACCGTTGCCGCCAAGGCATTCCAGCGCCTCCGCCGCGTGCGCGGGAGCGCGCTTGCACACCCAGTACTTGGTGATGGCCAGGGCGATCCTGCGCAGCGCGGCTTCGGCGGGGTCACCGCTCGCGCGGTCGGTAGCTCCGGCGAGACGCATCATCACCGTCGTGGCGGCATCGGATTCGATCACCAGGTCGGCGAGCACATTGCGCATGGCGGGTTGGTCGATCAGCTTGCGGCCGAAGACTTCTCGGTGCCTGGCGTGGTGCACGGCATTGACCACGCCGAGGCGCATGCCCGTCGCCGAGCCGATCACACAATCGAGCCTGGTCATGTTCACCATCTCGATGATGGTCTTGACGCCGGCGCCCTCCGCGCCGACCAACCAGCCGGTGGCGTTGTCGTATTCGATCTCCGAGGACGCGTTGGACTTGTTGCCGAGCTTGTCCTTGAGTCGTTGCAGCCGAAGGGCATTGCGTGTGCCGTCGGGCAGCACACGGGGCAGCAGGAAGCAGGATAGCCCGCCCGGCGCCTTGGCCAGGGTGAGGAACATGTCCGACATCGGCGCGGAGGTGAACCACTTGTGCCCGACGATCCGGTAGGAGCCGTCGGGTTGTGGTGTCGCCGTGGTGGTATTGGCGCGAACGTCGGAGCCGCCCTGCTTCTCCGTCATCGACATGCCCGCGATGAGCCCGGCCTTGCTCGCGGGTTCACGGAGGCCGAAATCGTAGGTGCGTGAACCGAGTAGCGGTTCGTAACGGTCGGCGAGTTCGCGATTGTGGCGCAGCGCGGGAACCACCGCGTAGGTCATCGAGATCGGACACATGTGCCCGGCGTCCGCGGCACCCCAGGTGTAGAACTTCGCGGCGCGCGCGGTGTGCGCACCCGGAGTGTCCGCCAACCACGGTGCGGCGTGTACGCCGTGCGCGACAGCGACTTTCATGAGTTCGTGCCAGTGCGGGTGGAATTCCACCTCGTCGATGCGGTGGCCGTAGCGATCGTGGGTACGCAGGACCGGCGGGTGCTCGGAGGCGAGCCGACCCCATTCCTGCACCTCGAAGCTGCCCGCGAGCGCACCGAGTTCGCGGATTTCCGGTTCGGCCCAGCCCGCGCCCTCGCGGTGCAGGCCCTCCAGCAGAGCCGGATTGCGTGACATGTCGAACGGGACCAGATCGGGGACCTGATTGAAGACCTCATGTGTCGGCATCGAATGCTCCTGGTTCTGCGCGCACACCGAGCGCGCGTAGCGCGAAGGCCACGAGTTGGGGGACAACGGTTTCCGCGGGCGGCGCGGTCGTCAGCGGGCCGACCAACACCTCCCCGATAGCACCGACCAGCGCGCTCGCGCTGACACCGGCGTCTTGTGCTGGCAGGTCGCCACGCGAAACTCCTTCGGCCACCGCGGATTCGAAGATTTCGGCGAACGCACGTCGAAAACGCAGGCGTTCGACATCGACTTCGGCGTCTACCGGCTCCGCGAGCAGCACATAGGCGAGTTTCGGGTTCTTCAACGCGCGCCCGGCGAAAGTCTCCACCGCGACGCTCACCCGCTCGACCGCGCCGCCTTCGGCGCACGCGGCCGCCACCGCGTCGACCTCGTGGGCGACCACCCGGCGAAAGACCGCGCGCACCAGTTCGGTTTTACCGCGAAAGTTCTTGTAGACGGTGCCCGTGGCCACGCCAGCCGCCGCGGCGACCGCCGCCATGGACAGTCCCGCGTACCCCGCATCGGACAACACCGCGGTGGCGGCGCGCACGATCAGCCCGGCCTGCGCGTCGAGGCGCGCCTGCACGGCGGAGGTTCTGCGGTAAGCCACCCAAGAAGTGAACCACGGATTCATTTCTTCACACAAGGGCGCCGACGCGGGCGTATGGTCACGAGCGTGGATGTACGTATCGAACGGTCCGGGCCGGTGACCACGGTGATCTTGCACCGCCCACAGGCCCGCAATGCCGTGGACGGGCCGACCGCGACCGCACTCGCCGACGCCTTTCGCGCCTTCGACGCCGACCCCGACGCGGCGGTGGCCGTGCTCTGGGGCGACGGCGGCACCTTCTGCGCGGGCGCGGACCTCAAGGGTCTCGGTACCGAGCGATCCAATCAGGTCACCGAGGACGGTGACGGCCCGATGGGCCCGACCAGGATGCGACTGTCCAAGCCGGTGATCGCCGCCGTCTCCGGCCACGCTGTCGCGGGCGGACTCGAACTCGCGCTGTGGTGCGATCTGCGCGTTGCCGAGCGCGACAGCGTGTTCGGCGTCTTCTGCCGACGCTGGGGCGTGCCGCTGATCGACGGAGGCACCGTGCGACTGCCGCGCGTCGTCGGCACCGGCCGTGCCATGGACATGGTGCTCACCGGCCGTCCCGTCGACGCGAACGAAGCCTTGGACATGGGCTTGGTGAATCGTGTCGTGCCGACCGGCGAAGCACGCGCGGCTGCCGAGCGGTGGGCCGCCGAACTCGCCGCGCTCCCGCAGACGTGCATGCGCTCGGATCGCCTGTCGCTGCTCGAACAAGAGGCCATGGATACCGAGGCAGCGCTACGCAATGAGCTGCGGCACGGGATGGGCGCGCTCTCGGAAGGACTCGCGGGCGCACAACGCTTCGCCTCGGGCGCGGGTCGGCACGGCGCGTGAACGACGGGTGCGGCGAGCGGCTCAGCGTCGTCGACGAGATCTTCCTGCGCACCCACCGTGGACTCGGTACGCCGATCGCGATACAAGGGCTGTGGCGTACCGAAAGCACCGTCGACCATGCGCTGCTCCACGAGGTACACACCGTACTGGCCGCTGGACCATTGGGGCGCAGGGTAATTCGCCCCCAGGTCCCCGGCGCACGCCGCGCATGGCAGCGCACGGTCCGTGCGCATCCACTCGCCTGCGCCGAACAGCCCCTTACCCTCGCGGGGCTACCGCTGTGGGCCGACGCCCAGGGCGCGGACCTGGACCCGGAATTCTTTCCGGCATGGCGACTTTCGGTTGCCGACCTGGTCGACGGCGGGTCGGCGGTCGCACTCACCTGCTCGCACGTGGTGGCCGACGGCCGCGCCCTGATCCTCGCCGCGGACGCCGCGCTGCGCGCACACGCGGCGGCAACCGGCGCGACGATGACCGGACCCGAACCAGCGGAACGAAAGCCGCGGTCGCTTCCAGGCTGGCGGCCCGCTCGGGCGGGCCAGGCTCCGCCGAACGGGCCGACGCCGAGTACGGCGACCGCAGACGAACCCGCACCGCGCGGCAGGCACGCACCGGCGCCTGCGATCGAGACATCAACGACGCCGGATGTAGGTCCACCGCCCGAAACACCAGTCGCACCGAGCAGGCCCGCACAACCCGGTGAGCACCCGATTTCAGCGGCTCGGTCTCGGTCGAACGAGCAAGGGCCGCCTCGCGACTCGACGCCGACTGTCGGGTGGACGCGGGCGAACGAGCACGGCGCGCCCGACGAGTCGGCTCCGGCTACCCCCGGCGCAGCGCGAGGGGCCGACGACTCGTCGACGGGGCCGGTCACCGACGAAGACTGGAAGGCTACTGGCAGGCACTCGGATTGGTCCGACGCGAGGCGGCAGTGGCAGATCGTTGCCCTCGGTACCGCGCGAGCCTTGCACGCCAGGATGGTCGAGCATCCGCGACCGAGAAGGCGGCCACCGAATCCTCGTTCGACCGTCGAGTTCGCCGGGAAAGTCGGCGCGGAGCCCTCGGGCTCGGCGACGGTACACAGCGCGATCATTCGGTTCGGGGCGTGCGCTTGGGACGGCGCCGCCGCCGCGTGCGGTGGTACCGCCAACAGCTTGTTCATCACGGTCGTCGCGAATCTACTGTGGGACTGCGGGTTCGCCGCTCCAACCTTGTCCGCCAGTCTGCCCGTCGATACCCGAGCCGAACCACGCGTCGACAATGACCTCGCGATGACCGAGATCACCGTCACCCGCGCCGACACCCCTGCCACCGTGCGCGACAAGGCACGTCGCGCCTACGAGCACCGCATGTCCAGTCCCGGTGGCCTGCCGGAGGAAATACTCCAGGTGGTGCCGGATCGCGTCGCCTACGCGCTGGCCAAGGGCGCGGGCGAACGCGACATCCTGTGCTCGAACCTCGGCACCCTCCCCGAAACCCTGAGCGCACTCGGTCCCCACCGCTGCACCGGCGTCGCCGCGCGCGCGATCCACCCGAGGCTCACCACCGCCCAACTCCCCCGCACCCGCCTGTCCGGCTACCTGTGCCGCACCGGGGACGACTACACGCTGTCCCTGGTCGGCCTGCACCGTACGGTCGAATCACCCACCGCCCTCACATCTTTGGCACTCACCACCCTCTTCCGCTTCGGGATACCGGCACACTCGTGGTGAGCACGTACTTGTCTGGGCTCAGCCGAGTGGTTCACGGTCGTGAACGCTTGCGGGTGTGGGGACCTCGGGGTCGAGGTCCGCGGCGGCGATCGGGGTGTCCCATACGCGCCGCAACGGCAGGACGCCGGACCAGACGCCGCCGCGTGCGATGTCGTCGGGTTCGTCGTTCGGTCCTCCGGTGCGCACCTTCACCGACGCCTCGGTGAGGTCCAGCGCCAGCACCATGGTGGCGGCGAGTTCCTTCTTGTTCGGCTGCCGCGCACGGTCCCAGGTGCCGGGGGCCGCGTGCTCGGTGATCACCCGCAGGGCGTGCAGGCGTGTGGCGTGGTCGGTGACGAGTTCGGCGCGGCCGTGCACCACCGCGCTGCGGTAGTTCATCGAGCAGTGCATGGCAGAGCGCGCGTAGACGACGCCGTCGACCAGTGTGACGGCCACCGAGATATCGCCGAGCATGGCCGCACGCAGGTTGCCCGCACCGGTGGAACCGTGCAGGTAGAGAGTGTCGCCGTCGCGACCGTAGATGGTCGGCAGCACCGAGGGCGTGCCGTGCAGCAGGACCCCGATATGACAGAGCACCTCGGCATCCAGGACCGCGTCCAAGTCGGCGCGGTCGGTACGAACGCGGTCGGCTTCGCGATGCGGCGTGCTGCGTTCGGTCGGCGAAAGCGGGGTCCTGACGAGGGCTGATTCGGTCATGTATCCAGCATCGGAGGATAAGTGGCATCATGAAAGTGCCAATTCAACGGAATTTATCCATGCCAATTAGGTCCGATCGCGAGGTGCCCGGTGCTCGATGAACTCCCGCTCGCGCTCGACCGCACCCTGGCGCAACCGCTCTCGGCGCAGATCGCCGACGGTCTTCGTGCCGCCGCCGCACAGGGCGCGCTGCGCGGCGGCGACCGACTGCCCTCGTCACGGGCGTTGGCACACCGGCTCGGGGTGAGCCGAACCGTGGTCGCCTCCGCCTACGACCAGTTGCACGCCGAAGGCTGGCTGACCGGTCGGCGCGGATCCGGCACCTACCTGACCACCGCACCCGCCGCGACACCGACGCCCGCCGAACCGCCGACCGCGCGACAACCCGCCACCGAGCACTTCGACCTACGACCAGGAGCGCCGTGCGCGGAGGCGATCGACCTCGCCGCATGGCGACGCGCGTGGCGTGCCGCCGCCGACCACCCACCCCTGGTGCACAAGGATCGCGGCGGCGAACCGGCGTTCCGCGCGGCCGTCACCGACCACCTGCTTCGTCATCGCGGACTCGGCGCGCACACCGAAACAACCGTCCTCGCCACCGCCGGAACCAGCTCAGCCGTAGGCGAACTCGCGCACGCGCTGTTTCGGCCCGGCGATACGGTCGCGGTGGAGAATCCCGGTTACCAGCGCGCGGTGGGCGCTTTTCGGGCGGCCGGACTGCGCGTACTCCCGATACCGGTCGATGATTTCGGCCTGCGCGTCGATCAGCTACCCGACGGCGTCAAGGCTGTGTATTGCACACCGGCGCACCAGTTTCCGCTCGGGGCGCGGATGCCCGCCGCACGCAGGGTCGAGCTGGTCGAATTCGCGCGTCGCACAGGAGCGATCCTGATCGAGGACGACTACGACGGCGAATTGCGGTATGACACCGCCCCTTTGCCGCTGCTGGCCGCACTGGCACCGGATGTGGTGGTACACCTCGGCACAACGAGCAAGATCCTCTCACCCAGCCTCGGTATCGGCTGGTTGGTGGCCACACCCGCTATCGCGGACGCGCTGCTCGATCACCGCGTCCGCACCGGCACCGGACCCGCGCCGATGGGCCAGCAGGTCTTCACCGCCTTCGCCGCACACGGTGACCTGGCCAGGCACCTACGCAGGCTGCGGCGCGTATTGCCGCCGCGACGTGCCCTTGTGGTGAACGCGTTGCGCGCGGTGGGAGCCGCGATCGTCGGCGAGGACGCGGGCTCACACCTCGTCGTCCCCTTGACCAGCGCCGCTGCGGAACAACGCGTCCTCGAGTCCGGCCTTACCATGGCTCTCGCCATCGACGGCCTGGCGCGCCATCACCTGGACCAGGACCGCCGACACTTCGGCGTCGCGATCGGCTACACCGCGTTGCCATGGAAAGACCTGGTAGCGGCCGTTCCGATCGCCGCGGACTGCCTCGCCGACGCGCGCGCGTCCGTAGCATGATCGGCATGACCGAACATGACGTGCTCACCCGCATTCAGGATCTGGTCGACCAAGAACATCGCCTGCGCGAGCAGACCACCAACGGACAGCTCGACCCGCAAACCGAACGTCAGCGCCTCGCCGAAATCGAGGTCCTCCTCGACCAAGCCTGGGACCTCCTGCGCCAACGCCGCGCACGCCTGGACTCCGGCGAACCCGCCGAAGCCGCCCAATCCAACCCCGCCGCCCAGGTCGAGGGCTATTTGCAATAGCCGCCCCTGCTCTGAGTCGGGCGGCGTAGCCGTGTGCGCGGCGCTCGTGGCAGTACGACAACAAACCCCATCGAGCGCGGGAATTCCGTCAGTCCGCTTCCTCGATGCTGTCCAGCAGGATGAGCCAGCCGTCCGGGGTCCACCAGGCTCGGTCGCCGGTGCGGTGGAGCTGGGTGTCCGCGATGACGGGGTCGGTGATGCGGCTGTCGGTAGGGGCTTCGGGGTGCGGGTGTAGGGCCGCGCCGCCGACGTAGATGTCGCCGACGACACCGGGGGTGACCGGCTGTCGATCCGCGTCGAGCACCAGTACCCGTGCACCGGGAATGGGGCGGGTGCGAGCGGTGCCGTCGAGGGGGCCGCGCGCGACCGGGCCGAGGTAGGCCGGTGGTGTGTAGGCGATGGTCGACACCGATTCCGGCGACACCGCGAGCAATCGATCCGCCAGCCCGGCGGCGGGACGGCGGCCGGTGAGGTCCCAGCGTCGAACGGCGGCCAATGCCGCACCCTCGCCAGCGGCCCGCGCTACCGCCGCCGCTGTGTCGGGGTCTGCGACGAGGTGGGTTACCGCGTGCGTGCGCATCAGGTCGGCCAGTAGAGCGGGGTCGGCGAGCTCGGCGGCTGTCGCGATGAGGAGGGTGGCACCGTCGGCGAGCGCGGCGAACAGCTCGACGGCAACCCCTCGGTCGCCCCACGGCGCGGCGATGAGCCGCACATCCGCCGAGCCGAGCGCGGGATCGACGCAACCGCCACGACATTCGGCGGCCACCGCGCGCCGGTCGGCGACGGCGGCGGTGAGCGCGGCTTCGGCCACCGTCTGCGCGAGTCCCGCACGATCACGACCGGGTCCACCCAGCCGAGCGAGCAGGGCGACGACCCCTTCCAGCGACGCCGAATCCTCGGCACCCGAGCCGCGCTGCCTCGAGGCACCCGCCTCGAGGCAGCGTGTCGCCCGGTCCCGTAGTCCACCACCGCTGCGGCGCCGCGCGCCGGTAGCCCGCACAACCGCATCGCCGAGCGCCGCCTCCGCGGCGCTCGCGCCTGCGACAGTGCTACCAAACCCCTTGCGGGGGAACATCTCACCGCAGAAATCATCGAACGCGGCGAAGAGCCTCCCGTAGGTGAGCGAGTCTCCGCCGCACCGAACGGCGGGGCGGATACCCGGCACGGTCCTGCCGCGACGGACCAGCACGTCGACGGCGGATACCTCACTGAGCTCGACACCACTGGACCACTCGCCGAGCAGCCGCTCCCGCTCGTCGGCCGTCATCGTCGCGCGCGTCAACACCGGTGTCGCCTCCACGAGCGTGGCCAGGTCCGCGACGGTCGGCGCGTCGAACACCGCCCGAACGTCCAGCTCGACACCGAATTCGTCCTGAATCCACGGCAGTAGTCGATTGGCCAACAAAGAATGTCCTCCCAGTTCGAAAAACGAGTCCTGCGCACCGACGACAGCTACGCCGAGGATCTCCTCGAAGCGCTCGGCGATCCGCGCCTCGACCTCGGTGGCCGGCTCACGGAACGTGCTCGCCGGCCCACGCACCGGCGCGGGCAGTGCCGCGCGGTCGAGTTTTCCGTTGCCGGTCAACGGAATACGGTCGAGCACCGAATAGGCGGACGGCCGCATGTATTCCGGCAATAGTTTCGCCGCGTGCGCGCGCACCCCGTCGAGATCGGTGGGTTCCCCTGTCCCGGTGGGCACCAGATAGGCGGCAAGCATCGTGCCGACGGCGGCGTCGTCCACGGCGATCACCGCGACATCGGCGACGCCGGGGTGCCCCGACAGCACCGAACGCACCTCGCCGAGTTCGACCCGGTACCCGCGCACCTTGACCTGATCGTCGGCGCGGCCGATGAATTCGAGCCCACCGTCAGCGCAGCGCCGAGCGAGATCGCCGGTGCGATACAACCGCTGGCCCCGCCCGAAGGGGTCGGCGACGAAGCTGTGCGCGGACAGGCCGCGGCGATTCAGATAACCGCGCGCCACTTGGTTTCCGCCCACATAGATTTCACCAATCACCCCGTCGGCCACCGGGTGCAGTCGCGCATCGAGCAGATAGACACACACATTTCGGTTCGGTACCCCGATCGAGACGACACCTGCCCCCTGTGGACCCTCCACGATGCGATGCGTCGCGGCGACCACCGCTTCGGTCGGGCCGTAATAGTTGCGCAGCTCCGCGTCGAAGGTGCGCGCGAAGCGGTCCGCCAACTCGCCGAGCAGAGCCTCCCCACCTACCGGCACGTAACGCAGTCGCCGCCACTCACTGACCTCGGGCAGGAGCAGCAGGGTGCTGAGGGTCGAAGGAACCATGTGCAAGACCGTGACGCCGAGCCGCGCGACCAGATCGGCGACATAGCGCAGATCGCCGAAGGCTCCCGGTTTCGGAATCACCAGTCGCGCACCGACTGTCAGCGTGACGAACAGGTCCAACAGTGCGGCGTCGAATCCCACCGGCACCGACTGCACCAGGGTGTCGGACGCGAGAATTCCGCCCTCGACACCGAAACCGAGCACATGCTCGGCGATCGCGGCATGCGCGACCTGGACGCCTTTCGGTCGCCCGGTGGACCCGGAGGTGTAGATGACGTAGGCGAGGTTGCCTGGCCGCAGCGGTCGGACCCGCTCCTCGTCGGCGAGGTAGGTGTCCGACAGTGTGCGCGCCGCGTGCTCGGCGGCGGCGAGGGTATCCGGGTCGAACAGCAGTGTGGGCTCGGCGTCGCGATCGAGTTCGCGGCGTCGTTCGTGGGGATCGTTCGGGTCGACCGGCAGGTAGGCCGCACCCGATTTCAGTACGGCCAACACCGCGACCACGAATTCGAGCGAGTTGTCCAGGCGCAAGGCCACCAGGTCTTCGGTGCCGATGCCGCAACCGATCAGCCAGCGCGCCAAACGATTCGCGCGTCGGTGGAGTTGGCCGTAGGTGACCGCGAGATCCGCTCCCGCTTCGGTACCGGCGGGCACCAGTATCGCGACCGCGTCGGGTGCGTCCGTTGCCCGCTGTTGCAGCAGCGCGGTCAGTGTTGTCGGTGGCGTATCGACGAGTTCACCGTGCGAGCGACCCATGATCCTGGCTCGCTCTTCGGCATCGAAGAGGTCGAGATCGCCGATGCGGCAATCGGAGCCGCTCAACGCGTGCGTCAACAACCGTTCATAGTGTGCCAGCAGGCGCTCGACCAGCCGGTCATCCAGGCGATCACCCCGGTACTTCGCCTCCAATCGCGTACCGCGCGCGCCCGTGACCACGGTGAGCGTGAGCGCAACGGCCGAGGCCGGGCCGCCGAGTTCGATCGGCTCGGCGGTGATCGCACCGTCGGACAGCGTGCGTCCGTGTGGTTCGTCGCGGACGGCGAACCCGACACGCACCAACTGTTCCAACCCGTCGCGTCCGGCGAACCGATGGGGATTCACCTCGTGCACCACGCGATCGATGCCGACCGACCGGTGGGCGAAGGCGTCATGCCAACTCTCGGCGACCGTGGCCGCGAAGGTGGCGAAGGAATCGTTCGGTCGTACTCGCGCACGCACCAGCAGAGTGTTGCCGAAGTAGCCGATGACCGAATCCGATTCCGGCGCACGGGTACTCACCGGCACCGCGACCAAAAAGTCCACTGCGCCGGTGTACCGGTGAATCACCGCTTGAAAGGCACTGAGCAGCACCGACATCGGTGTGCCCGCCTGCGCGGCGGCGAAGGCGCGCACTCGATCGACCAGCGGCGAAGGCAATTCGCGGACACACCGCTCGGTGCGCGCGGGTGCCGACACCGGGGCGCCGGGCAACTCCAATAATTCCGGCAGCGGGCGCACCGCGCGCCGCCAGTACTCCACGGCCGCCTCGTCGGGTTCGTCGACGAGTGAGGCCACTTCATGGAACTGTGCCGGGCTGTCCGAGGACAGGGCCAGCCCACCTCGGTAGGCGGCGGCGAGCTCGTCACCGAACAGCACCGAGGAATGCTCGTCCCAGCAGATCGTGTGCACCACCATGAGGAACACGAATTCCCCTGCGCCCGTGTGAACCAGGGTGAAGCGCAGCGGAGTTTCGGCGTTCAGGCGAAACGGCCGAGCCAGCTCCCTGCGAGCCAAGACCTCCAGCCTGCGCGCGCGGCTGCCCTCGGCGAGCTCGGTGAGATCGTATTCCTGCCACGCCGGTGCGGTGTCGTCGGCGACGAGCTGACGCGGGTCGCCGTCGGAGGCCAGGTCGTAGGTGGTGCGCAGGATCTCGTGGCGGGCGATCACCGTGGTGACGGCCCCGCGTAACCGCTCGGTGTCGAGATCCCCGGAGATCCGATATGCCACACCGTGATTCAAGGTCACATCGGCGGGATCACGACTCTGCAGGAACCAAGCTCGGCGCTGCCCGTGCGAGAGCATGTGCCCTCGGGATGCGTCGTGCCGTCGGCCGCTGGGTTCGGTGCCCAACACGCGTTCTGCGTCACTTGCGGTCCTCGACATGGCGTTCCTCGAGCTCGGTTCGATCGTCCCGGCCTCGGCGTAGCGCCGAAGCCGTACCATTACTGCGGTGTATCCGTGAGATACCCTCCGCGCGTGAAGAACTCGGCGGCGGAGTGCGCTACGCCGTCGGCGGCGCGCACGCGCGTGAGCACCAGCCCGTTCTCGACGCCACGATGAGCGTCCGGTCCACACACCACCACTGCGCCGCCTTCCTGCACGATCACCCGCCCCGCGGTGCCGCCGTAGCGCGCCTCGGAGATGCGTGCGGTCAAGATCTCGACCTTCTCGCCCCGGTAATAACTGAACGCGCGCGGATAGGGCGCCGAGAGCGCGCGCACGAATCGCTCGGTTTCCACGGCCGACAGGCGCCAGTCGACGCGACTGTCACGTTCGGAGCGCTTGTGGAAATACGTGCGCTGCGACTTGTCCTGCGGCCGCCACTGCGCGGTGCCGGAATCGATGGCCGCCAACGCTTCTCGCACCGCGCCGGGAATCAGCTCGATCCCGGCCAGCACGAGATCCGTGCCGGTATCGGTGGGCCCGATCGGCAGCGAGTGCTGCACCAGGATGTCGCCGGTGTCGAGTTGCTCGTCCATCCGATGCACGGTGAGCCCGAACTCGGTGGCGCCGCTGATCAACGCCCACAGCACCGGCGAGAACCCGGTGAACTTCGGCAGCAGCGAATCGTGCAGGTTCAGCGTGCCGTGGGTGGGCATGGTGTACAGCTCCGGCGGCATCCAGGTGTACCAACTGTTGACCACGATGACGTCGGGTTCGGCGCGCTCGACCAGATCGATGGTGGCCGCGTCGGCGCGTTCGGTGAGGTGCACGGGGATGCCGCGTTCGCGCGCGAGCTCTTCGACCGAGTCCGACCAGATGGCTTTGTAGGATTGGGCGCTGGCGGGATGCGTGACCGCGAGCACGACCTCATGCCCCGAATCGAGCAGTGCTTCCAGCGTCTTGCGACCCCAGGTCTGGAAGCCGAACGACACGATACGCATGGGAACCGAACCTTCATCTGTAAGTCGACTGCAACAAGCTTTCCGAAACTAAGCCTAGCCTAACTATCGGGTTGCGCGACGGCCACCCGCACACTCGCCGAGGAACGTGAAACGGTCGAGGAGAGCACCCGATCCGAGAGTTCGCCCAGGCAGCTGAGATTCGGGAATCCCGGCCCCTGCGCGAGGCCCGCCAGATTCGGCAGATACAACTTCGCCCCGAGCCCGGACACCGCCAGATCGTGGCCGATCGCCGTCTCCACCCGCTGCTGGGTCACCGGGCCGCCCAGCGCCAGCTCCAGCAGATCGGTCGCGTCGTCGTCGAACAGGTCCATGAACCACAACGGCTGACCACCGGTGGCATCCACCACCAGGTCGAACGCGTGCACCTGATCCGGGCGCGAGTCGTTACGCAGCGTGAGCGCGACCCCCTCGCCCTGCCCGGACACCCGCACCACGCGGCCTTGCAGATGATGCGCACGGGCATCGCCCAGCAGGCTCTCCTGCACCCGCACCGAGAACACGCCACGATCGGTGCGCCGCACCACATCTCGCCGTTCCTGCACGCTCAATGCCTGCCATTTGGCCGGGTCGCTGAACAGCGAGTTCTCGAAATAGCTCTCGCCGCGGGTGTAGATCGTCGCGGAGGGGGAGATCACCGAGATCGTCAGCACGTCATGGCGGACCAACTCGTCCATCGCCGAACCCGCCGTCTCCCCGCCGCCGATGACCGCCGCACGCGAGGACGCGGGCAGCATGCGCTTATCGGCGAGATCCCAGAAATCCGCGATGCTCAGCATCCTCGGATGCCGCGCCAACGCGTGCGTGCTGCGGCCGGGGCCGGTGATCAACAACCGGTCGGCCTCGAGCGTGCTGGTGGCGCCCTCCCGATCGCACACCGACACCAACCACCCCTGCCCGGAGTCACCCCCCGGTGAAATTGCTCGCACTTCGGCCGACACCACCTCGACGCCGGTCTTCTCGGCGACCCATTGCAGATACCGCGCCCACATATTGTGCGGCGGACTCTGCCGACCCCGGTCGACCCAATCGGCGTAGCCGCCGCGTTCGATCAGGAACGACGTCCAACTGAAAGCGGCCATCGCCTCGTTGATCGCGGGATTGTGACCGCGCGCCCAGGTGGAGTGATAGGGAAATCCGACGTCCTTCTCCGGGCTCGTGCCGAGCCGATGCCGTCCATCCGTCCAACCCCCCGTTGGCAGCCAATTGCCGCCCACCACTTGGGCTTCCACGACGACAACCTGTGGCGTCGGCAAACCCAACGCACGGAGGACATGCGCCTTCGCCGCGACCGCCATGGCCTTCGGACCAGCACCGAGCACCAAAAGTCTGTCCACCGGCAATCCAACTCTCCGAGCCGTCTCCACAGCAGTCCGTGCGCCTACTGGGCGGCCACCCCCTCACTTCATACTCGACTTAGGTAAGCCTTAGCAATATCGCCGGGGAATTCGAGGGGATTTCCACACTCCCGACTCGACTACTGTCGACACCGATGCGAAGGCGACAGCAACCGCCGTTGCCGAAGCGGCACGGCCTCGACCCGGCCCGACTACGGCTGCCGGAACTGGGGCAATGGACGACCATCCGCGACCACCTCGTCGAACGACTGCCGAGGGTGCCCGCCGCGCGGATCGATGAACTACTCGACGCGGGCGAGATCGTCGACCTCGACGGCCCGATCGCCCCGAACGCCGCCTACGTGCCAGGCGGTGCCGTCTGGTTCCACCGCGACCTTCCCGAAGAGACACCCGTCCCCTTCGACATCACCGTGGTCCATCGCGACGAGAGCCTGCTCGTCGTGGACAAGCCACACTTCCTCGCGACCATCCCGCGCGGACAGCACATCCTGGAAACCGCGCTCGTCCGGTTACGCCGCGACCTCGACCTCCCCGACCTCGTCCCCGCACACCGCCTCGACCGCGTCACCGCGGGACTGATCATGTTCATCGTCGACCCGGCGGCGCGTGGCGCCTACCAGACCATGTTCCACCGCCGCGCGGTGCGCAAGGAATACGAGGCGATCGCACCCGTGCGCGACGACCTCACCCTGCCGTGCACGGTGCGCAGCAGGATCATCAAGGAAAAGCAGATCCTCGCCGCCCAGGAAGTCCCCGGCGAACCCAATGCCGAGACCGAGGTCGAACTCCTCGAACACCGCGACGGACTCGGACGCTATCTGCTGCGCCCACACACCGGCAGGACCCATCAGCTACGGCTGCACATGAGCAGCCTCGGCGTCCCCATCCTCGGCGACGACTTCTATCCCGAATTCACCGACAAATCGGTGCACGACTTCACCAGGCCGCTGCAACTACTCGCCGCGACGCTGGAATTCACCGATCCGATCACCCGCCTCCCGCGCCGCTTCGAGACCACCCGCACCCTGCGCGCATGGACCGATCCCGTCGGCTGGGCGGGCTGAGCACACCCCGCCCCACCAGCGAGAACACCGGCCGCGTCGGGCCCGTAGACTGGGCCGGATGTTCGACCAGGCTCCGCAATCACCCCCTCGGCCGCGACACCTACTCCACGCTTATATCGACGTCGCGGTAGTGGTCGCCGTACTGGTGGGCACCAACCTGATCGCGCACTTCACCACCGTGTGGGCCAATATCGTCACCGTCCCGATCGCCGCGGCCGCGCTGCTGGTCTTGATGCGCCGACGCGGACTCGGCTGGGCCGAACTCGGACTGTCACCGCGGCACTGGCGACGGGGATCGCGCTACGGGCTCGCGGCCGTGGGGGTGGTGTTGGCGGTGGTCGCCATCGGCGCGCTGCTGCCGATCACCCGACCGTTCCTCCTGGCCGACCGTTATGCCACGGTCTCGGGTGCGCTCATCGCCTCGATGATCGTGATCCCACTGCAAACCGTCATCCCGGAAGAGCTCGCCTTCCGCGGCGTCCTGCACGGCACCCTCGACCGCGTCTATGGTGCCCGCGGTGTCTTCGCGGCGGGCTCACTGCTTTTCGGGATGTGGCACATCGCGTCCTCGCTCGGACTCACCGCGGGTAATCGCGGCCTCACCGAGCTCGTCGGCGGCGGGGTGGCCGGGCAGATCGCGGGCATCGCGCTCGCCGTGGTCGTCACCGCGGGCGCGGGCGTCGTGTTCACCTGGTTGCGTCGACGCAGCGGCAGCCTGCTCGCGCCGATCGCACTGCACTGGTCGGTGAACGGCGCTGGCGCGCTCACGGCGGCGCTGCTCTGGCACAGCACTCTGGCTTGATTCGGCATCCGTGCCTCGATATGGCACGGGCAGCGCCCTATGTATCGCACAGGTTTTCGAGCGTTCGCATTGACCTCGTCCACATCGCGGTTTAGTCTCACAGCGATCACACATATGTTCGAGCAAGCATGCCGACGCCACCACGCCGGTATGACACCTGCTTGTGGGAAGGCTCGCGATGCCCGACGAATCGTCGAACGATCGTATGCAGACCTCCGTGGCGTCCGATCCGGCCGGAATTCACGAGAACGCTGAATTCGGCGGGGTCACCACACCGTTCGGATTCGACGGTCATTCCGAGCGAGACCGTCTTTGCGCGCCCGGCAGCAACGGACACGATGGCCACCCGGCGGACTCCACCGAGATCGGGAACGTCCCGACCGACGATTTCCCCTCGGCCGCCGAGTATTCCGAGTTCGCCAAGGACTTTCCGTCCTTCGACGATGACCGCGACCGGCCGCGAATCGTTTCGGCCGCCGAACTCGCGCACCCCGACGCACCGCGCCGCGGCGACCGTCCGACCGGCATCGACGAGATAGCCGCGCTCGAACAACAGGTCCGCACCGCGCGCGGCAAACTGCCATTGCAGCACGACGCCGCCCTCTTCGAGGTGCTCTCCGAGAAGGAGATCGCCGAGGAACGCGCGCTCGCGGAATGGATTCGCGGTCAGCGGCGCAAGCAACGCCGCCGTGCGGTCGAAGAGGAACTCGCCGTCGAAGCGCGAGACCGTAAGACCGCGGCGGTGATTCAGCGCGCCGACGAGGCCGACGCACGCTGGCATCGCCGCGCCCTCGCCGCCCGACGCCGGGTCTCCAGCGAGGACGCGCGCCTAGCGCAATTGTTTCGTCGCGCCGAATGGTCCTCGCGTGCACTGATTTCGGTGGTCGTGCTCGGCATGGTCTGGGCCGGCGTGAACGTCCAGCACAATCTGGTGCCCAGCGGCGACATGACCGATCCGCTGTATTGGTTGAGTTACGGCATCGAGGCGATGATCTCGATCCCCATCATCACCATCATGGTGGCGGCGACCACCGCGGCGCGTTGGGGTCGCGAACTCGCCCGCGGCAAGGTGCTGTTCTTCGAAGCCGCCCTGCTCGGCACCACGATCGCGCTCAACGCGGGCCCACACCTCGCCTCCGGCGAACTCGGCCGCGCCGCCGAATACGCCATCGCCCCGGTGATGGTGGGCGTCGTGATCTGGTTGCACGCCTGGGTTTCGGCCCGCTACGCGCTGTTGATCGACGGCGCGCCGGTCGTCGACCGCGGCGCGGAGCCGGGACGGGTGGCCAGCCGACGCGTCGACGCGAACCCGAGCACCGGGGTCGTGTCGCCCACGCAGCACCATGCGCTCGAGCGCGGCACGGGGGACGACCGCCGTTTCGCGACCCACGCGATGCCCGACCGTTCGGAAGCCACCGGTAGCAACGGCGCCGATACCTTCGGCGAGCCGAAACCCGCGGCTACCCATGGGCACTCGCGGCCCCACGCACCCAACGGCGCCGATGATTCGAGCACCCGGCTGCCGCGCAACGGGTACACGCCGGACACACCGGTCGTCGATCGACCCGCCGCGACCAGGACCTATCCGAACGGCCACGCACCCAGCTCGAACACCCGGCCACTGATCAACGGATTCCCGCTGAACACGCCGATCGTCGACCGCCGCGCCGAGCGCAGCGGACACGCCGCCAGCGCCGACGGGGACCACACCAACGGATTCGCGCCGCGCAACGGGACGCTCGACTCGCTCTCGAAACCAGGCCATCCCGGCACCCACAACCACCCCGGATCCAACGGCCACCGACCGACCGAGCGGACCAACGGACGCGAGGCCACGACAAGCGCACCCGAGACCCGCGATGGCCACCGCAGTTACACCGATAGCGCGCCGTCGAGCACCGATTACGCCACGGCTCCCCACCGAACTGCGAACGGCCACAACCACACACGCACGCCGAACGGCATCCATCAGCCGGAAGCCGACCACACCCCACGCAACGGCCACAACGCACAACCCGACCCCAACGACCAGCATTCCAGCCCGTCAGCTGAAGACAGCCGCAGCGCGACAACACCCGAATCGACGGCGAGCCCGGCGCCGCCTATCGACGGGAACGCGGACGCCATCGACCTCGCCCCGTCCGATCACCTCGCGAACCACACTTCCCGCAAGCACCACAGCGGGCACCTCGATGCGAGCGCGCGCAAAAACCGCGAAACCAACAGCCACACAACGGCAATCGACGACGCCGCCGCGAGCGCGTCAGGCGTCGCACACGGGTCGGACGCCGCGCCGGAGCCCACCGACTACGAGCACTCCGCATCGCATGGCGACGCGCCGACGCACCATTCGATCGGCGACGAGAAGCCGGAATTCGGCGTCGCGCGCGACGCACGTGTGGCACCACAGACGCCCAACGGCGCGCGGCAGTTCGCCAACGGCCATGACGCCGACTTGTTCGCCGACGACTCCGAACCTCGGCACACCACGAACACGGTCGATGACACGGGCGCCACCTCCACGCTGCGCACAAGTCCCGAGCCCACCACCGCGGCGACACCGATCAGCACCGAAAAGCCCGGCCCCGATGCTTCCGCACACACCGAACGCGTCACCGACATCCGCACTGCCACAACGAGTTCGAACAGCCCGCGTGGCATGACCATCCCGGAACAACTCGTCTTCGAGGAGCCCGTCGAGCCGCCGCGACCGCGACCCGTACCGATCCGCAGCGCACCATCGTTGCCCACTGTCGACGACGAGGTGCACGACGTGGAGGACGAAGACGATCTCGACGACGACACCGAGGTGACCTCACTCGCCAGGGAAATCGCGCGCAAGCGGCTGTCGAATCTTCCCATCGAGCAGCTGAAGGAAATACTCTTGCTCGCCGACGAATCCTGGCCGCCGCCCGGCATCGCCAACGAGGTCGGTGTCTCGCGGTCCGCAGTGGTGCGCGCGCTGGAATCCGCGCTCAAACTGCGCGGGCCCTGGCTGAACTCAGCCATCAGCGGCTGAACTCAGCTACCCCCACCACCGCAACTACTGCCGCCACCGCAACTGCTCCCACCGCCACAGCTGCTACCGCCACCGGAATCACTGCCCGAATCACCACCGTGGTGGTCGTGGTGACCGCCCCCGTCACCGGCGTACCAGCCCCCGGCGCTACCCGCGGACCAACCGCCGCGACGCGCATTGCGACCGCGGTTGTTTCCACCGACCTTCATCCGATACAACACTGCGCCGATCAACAGGAGCCCGACCAATACCCCGAACGCCAGAAACACTCCCATGCCCCGCACAGTAGCGCGCGGTAGGCGACACTCGCCGGGTATCGGAGGTGCCCGGTACTCGCCGCTGCGACAGGTGAATTCGGGGCTACCGCGTCACCGAGCAGATCGGTACCGTCCACCCATGCGCCGATCCCTCGCCAGAGTCGCCTTCCCCGTCGCTGCCGTCGCCGCACTCGCGGTCGGTCTGGCAGCGCCCGCCCAGGCGGCCAACACCGAATTCGCGGTCACCACCCTCACTTCGGGTCCCTGCGTCATCCAACAGACTGTCCGCGTCGGTTACGCCGACCCGAACTATCCCGGTGCCGTCTCGTTCGCCCTCCCACAGCCGAACCTCACCCTCGGCATCCCGATCAATTGCGGCGCCACCATCACCGTGCGCTGGCACAACGAGACCACTGGCGCCTCCGGGGCCCACTCCACCACCGTCAACCTGCCGTCGGGCTGCGACGTCCCCATCTGCTCCGCGTACTCGGTCCCCACCGGCCCCGGCCGAGTCACCGCCGAACTCTCCTCGAACTTCATCCATCAGCAGGGCGAGATCACCATCGACGTGCCCTGAGCAACACTCGACAGCGCCCACTTCCCCGCAGAAGCGGGCCTTCAGTGTCTTGGCCCGCTAGGGCGGCGCGGATTCGGTGTACTGGACAGAGCACTCGAGCGCGGCGACCGGCTGGCCACCATCGATGGCGGCTACGTGGGAACGGAGTCGCCGCCATCGCCTAGCTCGCGGACCTCGCTTCTTACTCACCCTAGGACAAGAGCGCTCCCACGCAGACGAGTAGAACCAAGATCATCAGGACATCATGGCAGCGCTACCCGAGTGAGCCCGCCAGGATGTACTGCTGACCTTGCAGGTGGGGGCGGCCGATTTCCGCACGGCCGTGGTAGACGTCGCCCAGGTCATCGTCGCCCCGGTGTCGAAGTCAGTCGACTTCGACCGGGTGCTCGCCCCGGCCGTCGCAAGATCGGGGAGAGCGTCAACGGCTACCTGCCGTCACAGCGAGAGTTGCTCTTCGACTACTTCGACCGTGCCGCCGAAGCCTTCCTGGCATCCACCGAGGAGATCCGCGCGGTCGCACCGCCGACCTACTGAATCACGGACGGGTCTGAAACGACCGCACCGACGAAAAAGGCCCGCTTCCTGAAAAGGAAGCGGGCCTTGAACTTTCGGCGGGGAAGCCTTACTTGGCCTTCTCCAGCACCTCGACCAGACGCCAGCGCTTGGTGGCCGACTGCGGACGGGTTTCCATCAGCTGGACGCGGTCGCCGACACCGGCGGTCTCGTCCTCGTCGTGCGCCTTCACCTTGGAGGTGGTGCGGATGATCTTGCCGTAGAGCTTGTGCCGGTTACGGTCTTCCAGCTCGACGACGATCGTCTTGTTCATCTTGTCCGAGACGACGTAACCGACGCGCACCTTGCGGCTGCTGCGCTCTTCGGTCGTCGTCACCTTCTCTTCGCTGCTCATGCCGCATCTCCCTTGTCCGCGGGTGCCGAGGCCAGACCGAGCTCCCGCTCACGCATGACCGTGTAGACGCGCGCGATCTCGTGACGAACGACGCGCAGCCGACGGTTGTTGTCCAGCTGACCCGTCGCCATCTGGAAGCGCAGGTTGAAAAGCTCTTCCTTCGACTCACGCAGGCGGGCGACGAGCTCGTCTTCGGTGAGCTCGCGCAGCTCGGCGGCCGGTGTTCCGGTAGCCATCAGAACTGCTCCTCCCTGGTCACGATCCTGCACTTCATCGGGAGCTTGTGCATCGCGCGGCGCAGGGCCTCGCGAGCGGTCTGCTCGTTCGGGTAACTCATCTCGAACATCACCCGACCCGGCTTGACGTTCGCGACCCACCACTCGGGCGAACCCTTACCGGAACCCATGCGGGTCTCGGCGGGCTTCTTGGTGAGCGGGCGATCGGGGTAGATGTTGATCCAGATCTTGCCGCCACGCTTGATGTGGCGGGTCATCGCGATACGCGCCGACTCGATCTGCCGGTTGGTGACGTAGGCCGGTTCCAGTGCCTGGATGCCGAATTCGCCGAACGCCACCGAGGTGCCGCCCTTGGCCATGCCTGAGCGGCCAGGGTGATGCTGCTTGCGGTGCTTCACCTTTCGAGGCATCAGCATGCGTCAGCCCTCCTGTTTTTCTGCCGGAGCGTCGGCCACCGCGGTGGCGGCGCGTCCGGCCTCGGTGCTGGTCGCGGTGGTGCCCGCGGACCCGGACCGACGCGGGCGGCTCGGCCGCTCCCGGCGCGGACGCTCGGGTGCGGTCGACGCGGCGGTGAGCTCACGCTTGCCACCGACGATGTCGCCCTTGTAGATCCAGACCTTCACGCCGATGCGACCGAAGGTGGTCTTGGCCTCGTAGAGGCCGTAGTCGATGTCGGCGCGCAGCGTGTGCAGCGGCACGCGACCTTCGCGGTAGAACTCCGAGCGCGACATCTCGGCGCCACCGAGGCGGCCCGAGCACTGCACCCGAATGCCCTTGACGTTCGACGAACGCATGGCCGACTGGATGGCCTTACGCATCGCACGACGGAACGCCACACGGTTGGACAGCTGCTCGGCGACCGCCTGGGCCACCAGCTGCGCATCCGATTCGGGGTTCTTGACCTCGAGGATGTTCAGCTGCACCTGCTTGCCGGTGAGCTTCTCCAGTTCCGCGCGGATCCGGTCGGCCTCGGCGCCGCGGCGACCGATGACGATGCCGGGACGCGCGGTGTGGATGTCGACACGCACACGGTCACGAGTGCGCTCGATCTCGACCTTGGAGATGCCGGCGCGCTCCATGCCGGTGGACAGCAGCTTGCGGATCGCGACGTCTTCCTTGACGTAATCCGCGTACTGCTTGTCGGCGTACCAGCGCGACTTCCAGTCTGTGGTGATGCCGAGGCGGAAGCCATGGGGGTTGATTTTCTGTCCCATTTACTTTGCCCCTCCCTTCCGACGGTTGCGAGTGGTTCCACCGGCGGTGGGGATGCTCTCGACCTCGATGGTGATGTGGCTGGTGCGCTTACGGATGCGGAACGCACGGCCCTGGGCACGCGGCTGGAACCGCTTCATGGTGGCGCCCTCGTCGACGTAAGCCGTCGAGATGACCAGCGTCGCCGGGTTCAGGCCGAGGTTGTTCTCGGCGTTGGCCGCGGCACTCGCGACGACCTTGGCGACCGGTTCGCTCGCGGCCTGCGGCGCGAACTTCAGGATCGCCAGTGCGTCCTCGACTCGCTTGCCGCGGACCAGGTCCACGACACGACGAGCCTTCATCGGGGTCACGCGGACATGCTTGGCGGTCGCGCGTGCGGTCTGGTTAACCGTGGCTGTGTTTGATTCGCTCATCGCCGCTTGCTCTTCCGGTCTTCCTTGACGTGGCTCCTGAACGTCCTGGTCGGCGCGAACTCACCGAGCTTGTGCCCGACCATGTTCTCCGAAACGAACACCGGAACGTGCTTGCGGCCGTCGTGCACCGCGAACGTGTGTCCGATGAAGTCAGGGATGATGGTCGAACGGCGCGACCAGGTCTTGATGACCTGCTTGCTGTTCTTCTCGTTCTGGACGTCCACCTTCGCGAGGAGGTGGTCGTCGACGAACGGGCCTTTCTTGAGGCTGCGTGGCATTTCTTACCTCCTCCTTCAGCGCTTGTTCTTGCCGGTACGACGCCGGCGGACGATGAGTTTGTCGCTAGGACGGTTGGGCTTGCGGGTGCGGCCTTCCGGCTGACCCCACGGCGAGACTGGGTGGCGACCACCGGAGGTCTTGCCTTCACCACCACCGTGCGGGTGGTCGACCGGGTTCATGACGACACCACGGACGGTAGGGCGCTTGCCCTTCCAGCGCATGCGACCGGCCTTGCCCCAGTTGATGTTCGACTGTTCGGCATTGCCGACCTCGCCGACGGTGGCGCGGCAGCGCACGTCGACACGGCGGATTTCGCCGGAAGGCATACGCAGCGTGGCGTAGCTACCTTCCTTACCGAGCAGCTGGATGCTGGATCCGGCCGAACGGGCCATCTTCGCGCCGCCGCCGGGACGCAGCTCCACCGCGTGGATCGTGGTACCGGTGGGGATGTTGCGCAGCGGCAGGTTGTTACCCGGCTTGATGTCGGCCGTGGGGCCGGACTCGATCGGGGTGCCCTGCGCGATGCCCTTGGGCGCGATGATGTAGCGCTTCTCGCCGTCGCGGTAGTGCAGCAACGCGATGTTCGCGGTCCGGTTGGGGTCGTACTCGATGTGCGCGACCTTGGCCGGCACGCCGTCCTTGTCCAACCGACGGAAGTCGATCAGGCGGTAGGCGCGCTTGTGGCCGCCACCGCGGTGGCGAGTGGTGATGCGACCGTGTGCGTTGCGGCCACCCTTGCTGTGCAGCGGGCGGATCAGCGACTTCTCGGGAGTCGACCGGGTGATCTCGGCGAAGTCCGAAACGGACGACCCTCGGCGACCCGGGGTCGTCGGCTTGTACTTACGAATTGCCATGAGTTCTTCTCTGCTTTCTGGAATCCCGCCCGCTTACGCGACCGGGCCTCCGAAGATCTCGATGGGCTTGCTGTCGGCCGAGATGGTCACGAGCGCGCGCTTGGTGTCCTTGCGCTTGCCGTAACCGAAGCGGGTCCGCTTGCGCTTGCCCTGACGGTTGGCGGTGTTGACGCTGGTGACCTTCACACCGAAAACCTTCTCGACGGCGATCTTGATCTGCGTCTTGTTGGTGTCCGGGTGCACGAGGAACGTGTAGGTGCCTTCCTCGATCAGTCCGTAGGACTTCTCGGAGATGACCGGCGCCAACAGAATGTCGCGTGGGTCGGCGATGGTGGTCACTTGCTCTCCTCCTGTGCTGATTCGGCGGGGCCGTGCACAAAGGTGTTCAAGGCCTCCACGCTGAACACCACTTCGTCGCTGTTGAGCACGTCGTAGGTGTTGAGCTGGTCCGGCGCGATCGCCAGCACATGCTGGAGGTTCGCCACGCTCTTCCATGCGGCGATGTCCTCGCGGCCGACGACGACCAGGAACTTCTTGCGGTCGGAAAGCTCCGCGAGGAAGGTCTTGGCGGTCTTGGTCGACGGAGCCTGTCCGGCGACGAGCTCGGTGATCACGTGCACGCGCTCGTTACGCACCCGGTCCGACAGGGCGCCACGCAGTGCGGCGGCCTTCATCTTCTTCGGGGTCCGCTGCGAGTAGTCACGCGGCTGCGGGCCGTGCACGGTGCCACCGCCGACGAACTGCGGCGCGCGGGTCGAGCCCTGACGGGCGCGGCCGGTGCCCTTCTGCCGGTACGGCTTCTTGCCACCACCGGCGACCTGGCCACGCGTCTTGGTCGCGTGGGTGCCCTGACGGGCCGCGGCCAGCTGCGCGGTGACGACCTGGTGCAGCAGAGCGATGTTCGCGGGCGCGTCGAAGATCTCGGCGGGGAGATCGACGGTGCCGTTGCTCTTGCCGCCCAGCGCCTTCACCGGCAGGGTCAGGTTCGCGGACTTCTTGTCCGTTGTCACTGCGCTGCTCATGCGTGCGCACCACCCTTCACGGCGCTCTTGACGATCACGACGCCACCCTTGCGACCAGGGATCGCGCCCTTGATCAGCAGCAGGCCGTTCTCGGCGTCCACCTTGTGGACCGAGAGGTTCTGCGTGGTGACACGGTCGTTGCCCATGCGGCCCGACATGCGCATGCCCTTGAACACGCGGCCGGGGGTGGCGCAACCACCGATGGAACCGGGACGACGGTGCACAGCCTGCGCACCGTGCGAGGCACCCTGGCCACTGAAGCCGTGGCGCTTCATGGTGCCGGCGAAGCCCTTGCCCTTGCTGGTGCCGGTCACGTCGACGTAGGCGCCTTCTTCGAACACCTCGGCGGTCAGTTCCTGACCGACCTCGAAGGTCGAGGCGTCGGCGACGCGGATCTCGACGATGTGGCGACGCGGTGTGACGCCCGCCTTGGTGAACTGGCCGGTGACCGGCTTGTTCACCTTGCGAGGGTCGATCGCACCGAAGGCGACCTGCACGGCGCTGTAGCCGTCGGTGTCCTGGGTGCGGATCTGGGTCACTACGTTCGGTCCGGCCTTGATGACGGTCACGGGAACGACGCGGTTCTTCTCGTCGAACACCTGGGTCATCCCGAGCTTGGTGCCCAGAATGCCCGCCGCTGGCCTGTTCTTGTTGTCAGTCATAGCTCGGATCCCCGTCACTGAATGTTGACGTCGACGCTGGCCGGGAGGTCGATGCGCATGAGCGCGTCGACCGTCTTCGGCGTCGGGTCGAGGATGTCGATAAGCCGCTTGTGCGTACGCATCTCGAAGTGCTCGCGCGAGTCCTTGTACTTGTGCGGCGAACGGATGACGCAGTACACGTTCTTCTCGGTCGGCAACGGCACCGGGCCGACCACACGGGCCCCAGTGCGGGTCACCGTCTCCACGATCTTGCGCGCGGACGCGTCGATCGCCTCGTGGTCATAGGCCTTGAGCCTGATGCGGATCTTTTGTCCCGCCACGCTAAGTGTCCTTTTCTCCGCTTTCCTTTGTGATTCCAAGCCGGCAAAGCCAACTGTCTGGATCACCTCGATTTGCATAGCCCATTGAGACTCTCAGTCGAGACCGCGACCGGGCACACCCGATCCTCGCCGCTGTTCATCTGTCATGGTTCTCCGGTCCACGCGGTCGGGCGTGTCGCCTTTCCGCTCATTCCTCGGCCCCGGCATCAACTACCGTCCCCGGCCCTGGAATGACTGTCCCGGACGCACCCACACCGGAATCCGGTGGAGTACAAGATTGGGTACTGCTCGCCTCGACCGACTCCGCCGTTTCCTCCGCTTTCACGGTAAAACAGGCGTGGCCCGGATCAAGGCAACCCGAACAGTATGCCCGACGTGCCCCGAGCACTTCAAATCCGCCCCCACCCAACTGACAACGAGGCACGAAAGGCCAGTTCAGAGCGGTTCCCCGGCAGACTACCAAGAGCACGAGACACAGTTGACGCACCCTCGACCCCGTGAACTTACTTCAGAGTAAGGTAAGCCGCATGAGCGCTGAGACCGCGACCTACCGTGGCTGGAAGAAGTTGCCGAACAATCGGCTCGGGCACGCACTGTTCTCCCTCGGCATGGTGGCGAAAGTCCCGTATTTCGGGACGGTGTTGCCCCAGGTCGTGCGATTGGAGCCGGGGCGATGCGAGGTCACCTCGCCGAAATGGTTCGGTATCCACAACCATCTCGGCACCTACCACGCGATCGCCGCGTGCAACCTCGCCGAGGTGGCGATGGGCATGCTCAGTGAGGCGACGGTCCCCAGGACCCACCGCTGGATTCCCAAGGCGATGAACGTGCGATACCTGGCCAAAGCGGAGACCGGCCTGCGCGCGGTCGCCGAACTGCCCGAACTGCCCGACTTCGCGGCGATCACCGAAGGGGTGGAGCTGGTGGTGCCGGTGTCGATCTACGACAAGCACGGCGTCGAGGTCGTGCACGCCGACATCACCACCTGGGTCTCCCCCGCCTGACCGCACCGAAACCTGTGCGGCCGAGGGGGTTTCCTCAGCAAGGCAGCGGACGCTGATCGTCGGCCAGCGCGCTGAGCACCGCGGCGGAGGCGCGCGGATCGATCAACAAACCGTTGTGATCAGCGGTGTCGGTGGGACAACCGTCCTGCAACATCACATTGCGATCCCCCGCCGACGGTGCCGCCAACTGCGCGGTGTCCTGCGGCGTGATCACCCCGTCGTAACGCGAGGCGATGGCGGAGTACCGGACGCCGGGCACGGTCTCGCCGGTCGCGTTGAGTCGGTGCAGCAGCGGCGAATCCGCGACCTGCTGCTTGCCCGGCGCACCGAATACCTGGCTCGCGATCTGCGCGTCGGTCAAACCGAGCGACGCCAAATCCGGGTAGAGCGCGGCCAGCCCGGCCCATGTCGTGCCTCGATACGGCGTCCCCATGGTCACCACCTGGGCGACCGCCGCCGCGCCCGCACGCCGCAGATACTGCCGGATCACGTTGCCTCCGGTGGAATGCCCGACCATCGCGACCCGCTCGGCGCCGGTAGTCCGACGGACTTCGGCGACCACGTCCGCGAGTTCGACCGCCATGCTCTCGATCTCACGCACCCCGTAGATCGGCCGGCCGAGCAGCGCGGCGCCGACCGAACCCACACCGGGTAGCGTCCTGCCGCTCACCACCTCCCCCGCGCTCGGCGCGGCACCGAGGTTCCCGGCGAAGACGCAGTAGCCCTCGGCACGCAGGCGCGGCGCGAGTACCGCGAAGCTGCGGCTGATCTCGGTCCCCGAGCCGTGCACGAGAACTACCGGCGGGCGCCCGGCGGTGGGTTCGCACGACCAGTCGTTGGCACCGTCCAGCGCGGCGAATCCCGGTGCCGCCCCGGCGCTGGGCGCATACGTCACCGTGACGACAAGCGCGGCGAACAGTAGTGAGAGGACGCGCGCTATGCGTTTCCGACAAGCCACGGCTCACAGCCCCAGCGAGTCGGCTAGGACGGGCCACGAATCCCGCAGCGCGTCTTCCCAATAACCCCACGAATGGGTACCGGCGCCGGGGAAGTGATAGCTGGCGGGGATGCCCAAAGAGTCCAGGCGCGTTCGCATGTTCTGCGTGCAGTAGTTGACCGCCGCCTCGATCACCCCGCCGAGCACGAGTTGGTCGGCGTAGCCGAAAGGGCCCTCCAGCGAGTACTCGCCGTTGTAGGTGTCATGGGCGCCGGGCAGTCCGTTGCCGCTGGAAAGGTAGATCGCCTTGCCGCGCAGGCCCTCCGCCTGTACGTAGGGATCGTTGAGCGCCCACTGCGGATCGTCGGCGCGACCCCACATGTTCTCGGCGTTCGACAGCCCCCATTGGTCGACGACCAGGTGCACGAACTGCTGCCCGATCGGATCACTGGTCTGCACGCAGCCGCTGTACGCGGCGACGCCGGAGTAGAGGTCACCGGTGGTGGCCGCCAACGACAGTGTCGCGGTTGCCGACATCGAATATCCTGCGATCGCATTGCGGCCGTCGGTGCCGAGATAGGCATTGATCAGTGGCGGCAATTCAGTGGTCAGAAACGTTTTCCACTTTTGCCTGCCCAGCCTCGGGTCGTCACGCTCCCAATCGGTGTAATAACTGAACATTCCACCGATCGGCGTGACCACGTTCACATTTTTGTCGGCGAGGAATTCCATCGCGTGCGTATTCGTGGCCCAGGTGACACCGTCGACGCCACCGGCGGCACCGAGCAACAGATACAGCACCGGCCGTGGCACGCCGGTATCGGCCGGGCGCTGCACCTCGACCGGGATATCCAGCCCCATCGCCGCGGAATGCACTGTCAGGGTGAGGTTTCGCGCGTCGTGTTCGCGCACCGAGACAATGCCGGGGCCGGTCGGGGGTGCGGCATGCGCGGTGCCTGAAACGACCGTCGAAGTGGTCACACCGACCACCACGCCGAGTACTGCCGCGAATGCGGCGAGACAACACAGAACCCGGCGATTTTCGCCTCGCATATCCAGCCTTTCCCCTGCCGAGAAGTAACCCCGACGCTGAGCTCAGAGTATGTTGCGCCGCAACACTTCTCACGACTCGAAATCCGGGGCCAACGGTTTTGGGGGCATGACGGAAACACGAGGAATTGCGTTGTTCGCGATGTATCTCACGCCCGCGCGAACATGCGGATGGTTGCGCCGACGCGACACCAGCGGATTGAATTGCCGCCATGAGCGACAACGCGGTCGGTGACAACTCGAACAATGGCGTGCCGCCCTCGGGGGCGCCGAACACGACCGCCGACATCTGCGTCGTCGGACTCGGGCCCACCGGTCGCGCGCTCGCGCACCGTGCGATGCGTGCCGGGCTGCGCGTGCTCGCTGTCGATCCGCGTCCCGACCGGATCTGGGCGCCCACCTTCTCCTGCTGGGTCGATGAACTGCCCGACTGGCTGCCCGCGACGGCGATCGCCAGCACCATCGGCGCGCCGACCGTATGGACCGACGTCGAACGCCGCATCCAACGGCCGTACTGCGTACTGTCGAAACCCGGCCTGCGCGACGCGCTTCCACTCGACGACGCCACCGTCATCGCGGCGCGAGCGACCCGTGTCGCCGCCGACGAGGTCGACCTCGCCGACGGGACGACGCTCACCGCCTCAGCCGTCTTCGACACCAGAGGCCTGCCGCCCCTGGGCCGACGCAGAGCGGCGAGCGCGCACGGGATCTTCGTCGACGCCGCGACGGCGGCGCCCATGGTCACCGAAGGTGAGGGCCTGCTGCTGGACTGGCGCCCCGAGAACGGTGCCGGCCCCGATGAGCCGCCGTCGTTTCTCTACTCGGTACCGCTCGGCGACGGCACGGTGATCTTCGAGGAAACCAGCCTCGGCCTGCGCGGTGGTATGCCCCAACACGAACTACGCAAGCGCACCCTGCATCGCCTCGCCGCCCACGGGATCCGGCTCACCGGCGAGGAACCGCACGAGGCCGCACACTATCCGTTGGCTCAACCTCCGCCGAAACCTGGTGTGGCACAGCCGGTCCCCTTCGGTTCGCGGGGCGGGATGATGCACCCCTGTACCGGCTACAGTGTCGCCGATTCGCTGGCCCTCGTCGACACCGCCGTCAACGCATTACTCGCGGGCGATGACCCGATCGCACGCCTGTGGCCACGGCGAGCCCGGCTGGTGTACTGGATGCGCATGCGCGGCCTCTACGGCCTCGGCCGACTCACCACCGAGCAGTCGACGGCGATGTTCGACGCCTTCTTCACCGCCTCGCCCCGCGGCCAACGCGCCTTACTCTCCGCGCACGCCGACTACGCCCCGTTGGCCGCGGTGCTGTTCAACACCGTCGCCGACACCTGGCCGTTCCACTGGCGCTACGACCTGGTCGGCTGGCGCAATCGCGACCGTTGGCTGGACTACCCGTTCGAGCCGACGACCGCTCCGGCGGATTCTTGAAGCCGACGCTTTCCCGGACGCGGCCCGCTGCCGCCCGCTCAGGTGAGCACGCGATGTTCTGCGGCGAGTTCGGCACGAATTGACCGGCCTTCGATCAGGAGCTGGTCTCCGCCGCGCGCCGGTAGCCGCGCACCGCGGGGTACCCGAAGACGACGATGATGCCGACCACCCAGGCCACGGTCTTCAGGAGCGGATCGGCGACCGGGCCGCCATAGGACAGGCCGCGCATCGCTTCGATGGCGCAACTCATCGGCTGGTTCGCGACCGTCGACTGCAGCCATCGCGGGTAGAAGAACGCCGGCACGAAACCGGTGTTGAAGAACATCAGCAATGTATTGAAGATCGCGATCGAGCTGACCAGCACGACGCCTTCGGTGAGTGTCGCCAGCGCGGTGACAAGCACCGCGAAGCCGATGGTGAACAGCACGGGAATGCCGATCAACGCCACCGCCGCCAGCGGCCCCTGCCCGAATCGGAAACCGAGACCGAGACCGACCGCGACCACGAACAAGGTGGTGACCAGTACCCGAATGGCCTCGGCCAACAGCCGTCCGACGATCCCGGCAGCGCGGTTCATCGGCAACGTCCAGAAACGCGCGAGCAGGCCGGTGCTCTTCTCGTTCTTGAAGCCGAGCGCACTCACCACCGCACCCGACATCGCCGCGACCAACGCGATCATGGCGACTTGGCCATAGATCACCGGCACACCGGCGGCATTGCTGATCGCCTTGCCGAGCACGATATTGAACATCAGCAGGGTGAGCGCCGGGTAGGCGAGCGTCTGAATGGTCGTCGCGGGATCGCGCGCCCACACCAACAGCAGCCGCTTGCACTGGATCAGTGTGTGCACCACCAAGCTGTGCACGGAACCTTCGGGATGGCCTGCGACCTCGGGCAGCGGGGTTCGCCCCTCGACGGTCCCGAGCGCAGTGTTCGCGGTCTTGCTCACTGAAGTCACGACCGCCTCACGCTCGCCCAGATCGCGAGTGGCACAAGCACGATCGCCAGTCCACCCAACCACACCAACGGCACCCACAGGACCTGCCAGCTGACCCCGTCCGCGGTCATGTCACGCAACGCGAAGGAGAACTGGGAGATCGGCTGGTTACGGACGAAGGGCCGAATCCACTCCGGGAAGTTGCGTTCCGGGACGAATCCGCACGAAAGCATGCCGAAGATCAGCGTGGGCAGCGTCAGCGCCTGACTCAGTGATTCCGGGCTCTTGGTCAGGCTGCCCAGTGCGTCGGCGCCGATCGCGAGCACGGTGCCCACCGCGAGCGCGAACGCGCAGAAGGCCACGGCTTGCCCGAATCCCGCGACGAAGCGAAACCCGATGAGGTAGCCGAAAACCAGCGCCGCCACGAGCGAGGTGACCGATCGGACCAGTCCCGCCGCGATCCGTGCCGAGAGTGGAACCAGCGCGCCGATCGGCATGGTCTGTAAGCGGGTGCTGAATCCGGTCAATGCCTCGAACGCGGCCAGCTGCGCGTTCGACATCATGGTGAAGGCCATCGTTTGCAGCACGATGATCGGCATGACGAACTGCGCGTAATCCACGCCTTGGAACTTCATCACGAACCGCAGCGGCAAATAGAACCCGAGGGTGAAGACCAGCGGCGTGATCACCGCGACGATCAGCTCACCCTTGGTCGCCATGGTCCGCACGATGCGTCCCGACAGTGCGCGCCATTGCCGGAAGTTCGACGGGTGCGCGCTCGGTAGTTCGGCGAACAAAGTCGCAGCGGCACCGGGATGGGCGCGCGGGGCCGAGTCCGTCGGCGCACTCACGCCGGGCCGCCCGTGCGGTCGGTGAGCGAAAGGAAAACGTCGTCCAGCGAGGGGCGGCGCAATCCGATGTCGGCCAGCGCGATTCCCGCCGCGTCCAACCTGCGCAACGCCTCGGACAGGGTGGCGGCACCATCCGGGGCGGGGATCGACAACCGGTCCTGCTCGCCGAAACGCTCGGCTACGCCGGCGGGGACCAGATCACCCAGCGCGGTGACGGCGTCGCGGACACGCGAGGTGTCGATCGGGACCACTTCGCAGTAGCTGCCGCCGATTTTCTCCTTGAGTTCGTCGGCGCTGCCTTCGGCGATCACGGTGCCTTTGTCGATGACGATGATGTTGTCGCTGAGGAAGTCGGCCTCTTCCAGGTACTGCGTGGTGAGCAGCACCGTAATGCCCTGGGTTTTCAGCATGTTCACCAGATCCCAAACACCCTGGCGGCTGCGCGGGTCGAGGCCGGTGGTCGGCTCGTCGAGGAACACCACCTCGGGGCGGACCACGAGGCCGCAGGCGATATCGACGCGGCGGCGCATGCCACCGGAGTAGTTGTGCACGGGGCGGCGGCCCGCGCTCACCAGATCGAACTCCTCCAGCAACGTATCGGCGCGCTTGCGGGCGGCGGACTTGCTCAAACCCATCAGCCGCGCGAACAGTTCGAGATTCTCGCGGCCGGAGAGGTTCTCGTCCAGTGCCGCGTACTGGCCGGTCATCATGATCGAACGCCGCACGGCCGCTGCATCTTTCACCACGTCGTGACCGGCGACGGTGGCCGTGCCGGAATCCGGGCGCAGCAGCGTGGACAGCACCTTCACCATGGTCGTCTTGCCCGCGCCGTTCGGGCCGAGAACACCGAGCACCCGTGCACGTTCGGCGACGAAGCTGACGCCACGCAGCGCATGCACGTCACCGAACGACTTGCGGACATCCGCGACGCGGACCGCAGGCTCCTCGGCATGCGAATCTGCTTGTTCCAAGCTCGGCATCAACTCTCCACTATCGGCCGGTGCGGCGACCGGGTTGCCAGGACGCACGGTGATTTCGTTCGGTTGGGTGATCCTTCGGGCTCGGCGTGATGTTACCGGCCGTGCAATCCTCGGCCCCTTCGCGCGCGCATTACCCGACTACCCGACGCCTTCCTGTGTCGTTACTCACATTCCCGACACATGTTCTATTGCAAATGGAAATCGGCACTGGGAAGGCAGCGAAAAGGCAGCACACGCACCTTGTCGGCCCGCCACGGTCGGCAATAGTCTGCTCCTCGGGAGGAATTCCGCTCCCGCCCGCGCCGGTTCGCCAGATCATGCGGCCAGCCGCGCCTTGTTGTTTCACACCGCGAGAGGTGACCATGGCCGAGTCCGCGCAGTCACAGGTGGCGGCGCATCCGGGAGGATCGAGCCGTCCGAATGTAGTCACGTCCTACGACCCACGCACCGGGGAGATCGTCGGCAGCTACGCCGTGCAGAACGCGAGCGCGGTCCGCCTCGCCGTGAGCGAGGCACGTTCGGCCGAAATATGGTGGGCAGAACTAGGGTTCAGCGGTCGCAAGCGTTGGTTGCTCGAATGGAAGCGTGATATCACCCGCCGCGCAAGCGAATTGGTGGACCTGCTGTGTGAGGAAACCGGTAAGCCCGAGGCGGACGCGGCGATCGAGGTGATGCTCACCATCGAGAACCTGGACTGGGCCGCCCGCAACGCCGCACGCACCCTCGGACGCCGCAAACTCGGCGCCACCTGGCTTTCCCGTCATCAGAGCGCCACCGTCGGCTATCTCCCGCTCGGCGTGATCGGTGTGCTCGGCTCGTGGAACAACCCGGTCTTCACACCGATGGGATCGATCTCCTACGCGATGGCCGCGGGCAACGCGGTGGTGTTCAAGCCGCACGAACTGACCACCGGCGTCGGCGTGTGGCTGGCCGACAGCTGGCGCCGCCTCGCCCCGAATCATCCGGTGCTGCAAGCGATCACCGGCGACGCGTCGACCGGTGCCGCACTGTGTACCGCCAGGGTCGACAAGATCGCCTATGCCGGGCCCGATGCCGGTGCGCGCGAGGTGATCGAACTGTGCGCACCGACGATGACACCGGTGGTGGTGGAACGCAGCGGCAAGGGCAGCATGGTGGTGCACGTCGACGCTGAACTCGAGGACGCGGCGCAGGCGGCGGTCTTCGGCGCCATGTCGAACGCGGGCCAGAACGCCACCGGAATCCAACGCGCCTACGTCGCGGAATCGGTGTACGACCGGTTCCTCGAACTGGTCACCGAGCGGGCCGGCGCGTTGCGGCCGGGGGCCGACAAACGCGCCACCTACGGCCCGATGATCATGGAATCGCAGATCGCGGTGGTGGGTAAGCAGATTCGGGACGCGCTGGCGCGCGGCGGACGCACCGTCGTCGGCGGGATGGACTCGATCCGCGACCCGTATATCGAACCGATC
This sequence comes from Nocardia callitridis, assembly GCF_039543305.1. Classification (NCBI taxonomy): domain Bacteria; kingdom Bacillati; phylum Actinomycetota; class Actinomycetes; order Mycobacteriales; family Nocardiaceae; genus Nocardia; species Nocardia callitridis. The sequence goes on from NZ_BAABJM010000001.1 coordinate 623,076, forward strand.
GTCCTCGCGGAGGTGCCCGAGGACAGTCTGGCCATCACCGGCGAGGGCATCGGCCCCGTTCTGGTTGTCAACAAGGTGACGAGCATGGACGAAGCGGCCGAGCGGATCAACGCCGTCGGCGCCGATGTGGCTGTCGCGGTGTTCACCAGGGATGTGCAGGAGATCGAGACCTTCGCCGAACGATTGCGGGTGGGTGTGGTGACGATCAATTCCTCGGCCGCCTACGCCGGGATCCCCGCGTTGCCGTTCGGTGGGGTCGGCGAGTACGGGCGCGGCCACAGTCACGGCGCGCAGGGCCTCCAGGAGTTCAGCAGGACCCTCGCGGTGGCGCGCAGGCGGTATCGAACCCGGTTGAACCTCTCCACTTTCGAGCACCGCCCCGGCCTGTTGCGCTTGCTGCGTGCGGGTTTCCGGCTGCGCCACGGTCGCCGCGGTTGACCGATGTTGCCGACTCATGCCGATGGCACCGGCGCGTCACCGCCATGCAACCGAACGTCACGCCCACTCGAACCGCACGGCCTGAGTCGTTCGCCTGCGTGGCCGTTCACGTGCCCGGCCCTTCACACACCCAGTCCTTCACGTGCCCGACACGTCACCTGCCCGGCCCTCCACACACCCAGTCCTCCGCGTGCCCGACACGTCACCTGCCCGGCCCTCCACACACCCAGTCCTTCACGTGCCCTGGCGCCTACGCGCCCCTAGTCCTGCACGCCCGCAGCGGATTCACCGTTGCCGAACAGCACAGCCAGCATCAACGCGATCACTCGATCGAGGTGCTCGGGCCTGGTGTCGAACCGAATGAGGCGACCGAGATCGATGACCTGACCGATGGCGGCGTGCACCCGAAAGCGGGACTCCACGGGGTCGCCGTCGAGCAGATTGGCCCACTCCAGGATGTTCTGGCGTTGGATCGCGCGCAGCTTGTGCTGCTCGGCCTGCGGCAGATTGGTGAATTCCGCGTAGTAGACCGGCATGATCTCCGGAGTGGCGAAGCTCAGCTTCGCGTAGCGCTCGGCGATCCGACGGGCGGCGTCGGCCCTGCTGGTCGCTTCGGCGAGCGACTCGGTGATCGCGATGGCCAGCCGGTCGCCTGTGCGGTGGAAAGCGGCGGCGAGCAGGTCCGCCTTGCTGGGAAAGTAGCGGTAGACGCTGGAAGCGTTGATGCCGACGGCGGCGCCGATCTCCTCGATACTCGCCTCGTGGTAGCCCTGCCTCCCGAAGATCTTGATCGCCTCGGTGAGCAACTGTTCGCGCTTGGAGGTGACCGGGATACCGCGCCTGGGCGCACCGGGCTCGGGCCCCCTCGGCGCGGGCGGCAGCGTCACATGGACCACGGCGGAAGCCATGTCGTGTTGCAGCGGAAGCAGTTTCGCACTCGACAGCGTGGTGCGGTGCGCGGAGATGCTGGCGATCACGCTCAACACACCCGCGGCACGCAGCGCGACGTCCGCCTCGGCGGCCTCCGGTCGCACCTGTGCGATCGGCGCCGCGAAGGCGGCGTTGAGGTCGTCGTAGATTTTCCTGATCCGCACCCGGTCGGCCCGCTCGAGGTAACGCCGCTCCCAGCGATACAGGCCCGCCTCGCGGCGGATCTCGATGGTGTACTCGGCGACACCCTTGATCAACGCCGCCAAACGTGGGTCCGGGTCCAGCGTGGGATCGTCCGCGTTGTGTGCCACTTCGGCAAGGTGGCGCGCGCCTTCTTCGGCCGCGGCGACCAGCAGCGCGTACTTGTTACGGAAGTGTCGGTAGAGCGCCGGTCCGGAGATTCCGACCTCGGCGGCGATCTCGTCCACGCCTACCGGGTAGTACCCGCGTTCGCTGAACGCGCGCGCGGCGGCACGAATGATCTGCACCTTGCGGTCCTTGGGCCTGCGCCGCACCGACGACCCGCCGCCGCTGACCGTCCTCGCGCTCGTCGCGCGCACTCGTCGTCCTCCTCGGTCGCCGGTCGCGGGCGTGTCCGACGCGGCCGCATGACTGTCTACCACCGCGTCACCGGACCCACCGTCGCCGGGAACGGTCTCGGCTCCGCCGCGCGAAGGAGCCTCGGCGGACGAACCGGACTGTTGTTTCCGCCCATTCTCACCGCGCGCTGTCGGGGAACCGTGGTGTGCACCGTTACCGTCCGCGACGGTTTCGCCACGCTCGCGGTGCCCGTTTGCGGTGCTGTCGCGGGGCCGCGCGGCGGCGAGGTCGGCCTCGCTGCGGTCGGCGACCATGCGGTGCTCCTTCGGCGGCGGCGCTGTTGACAGCGGTGGACAGTGGACCTTAAGTTAACCACAATTCGCAAAGTTAATCGCTATTCATGGCACCGTCCCCGCCGGATTCCAGCGTAGGAGCAGCACACATGACCGATACCGACTCCACCGCCAACGCCGATTCACCGGCGCAGGCGCCCAGCTTCTCCGCGATCCACGACGGCAAGATCCTCCGGGTCACCATCACCAAGCCGCGCCGCAAGAACGCGCTGGACTACGACACGATGGTCGCGCTCGGTGACACGTTCGTCGCCGCGGCGACGGATGCCTCGGTCCGGGTGATCGTACTGACCGGCGAGGGCGGCGACTTCTGCACCGGCGCAGACCTTTCCACCACCGCCGCGGAGCAGGGGCGCGGCATCACCTCGGAGATGGTGATGGACGCGGCCGCACGCCTGGTGCGCGCGATCGTCGACGCGCCGGTCCCGGTCATCACCCGCGTCAAGGGCGCGACCGCGGGCGTCGGGGTCGGGATCGCGCTGGCGGGCGACCTGGTCTACGCGAGCACAGATTCCTATCTACTGCTCGCCTTCGTCAATATCGGCCTGATGCCCGACGGTGGCGCGGCGGCCCTGGTCGCCGCGTCCGCGGGCCGCGCCTTCGCCGGCGAGCTGGCTCTACTGGGGGAACGGTTACCCGCACCGGAAGCCAAGCAGGCCGGCCTGTTCACCGCCGTCCTCGCCGACGACGAACTCGACGCGAAAGTCGAGGCCGCCGCGGCAAAACTGGCCGCCGGCCCACGCCGCGCACTAGAACTCACCAAGCGCGCACTCAACCACGCGACACTCACCGCACTCGACACCGCACTAGCGGACGAAAAGACCGGACAGATAGAACTACTACACTCCGCAGACTTCCTAGAAGGCGCCACAGCGATGCTAACCAAACGCAACCCCGTCTTCGCGGACTGAGCCATAACTTTCATGATCAACAGGACGCTATTGCGACGTCCCGCTTTAAAATCCGCTGTGATGTCCTGTTGATCATGGCGCGGTGAGGGTTAGGTAGATGAGGGCCACGTTTAGGGTTGAGATGATCGTGGCGACTGTCCAGGCCATGGCGGTGGTTAGGGGGCGGTTGGTGTCGGGGCCCATCAGGGTTTGGTCGCTGGTGAAGCGTACTAGGGGGATCAGGGCGAAGGGGATGCCGAAGGAGAGGACTACCTGCGAGACGATTAGCGCGCGGGTGGGGTCGACGCCGGTCGCGAGGACCGCCAGCGCGGGGATCAGGGTGATCAATCGGCGCAACAGCAACGGCGTGCGGCGGTGCAGGAGACCCTGCATGATCATCGCGCCCGCGTAGGAACCGACCGAGGTGGAGGCCAGGCCGGAGGCTAGCAATCCGATCGCAAGCAGCAGGGCGGCGACCGGACCCAGCGTGTCACCGATCGCGGAATGCGCCTGTTCGATGGTTTCGATATCCCTGCCGCGCAAGGTGCTCGCCGCCAGCAACAGCATCGCCAGATTGACCGCGCCCGCAAGCAGCATCGCCAGGCCGACATCGACCTTGGTGATCCGCAAGAGTCGTGCGCGCAACGGCCCCACCTCGAGGTGGCCGTGCCGATCGCGGGCCAGGCCGGAGTGCAGATACACCGCGTGCGGCATCACCGTCGCACCGATCATCGCCGCCGCGAGCAACACGCTCTCGGCGCCCTCGAAGCGTGGCACCAGCCCGCCGACGGTCTCGGAAGCCGAAGGGGGCGAGAGGAACACGCTCGCGAGAAAACCGATCGCGATGATCGCGAGCAATCCGGTGATCACCCGCTCGAACGGCTGTTGCCCGCGCCGATCCTGCACCAGCAGCAGCCCCATCGACACCACACCGGTGATCACGCCGCCGACCAGCAGTGGAAGCCCGAACAGCAGGTTGAGCGCGATCGCACCGCCGACCACCTCGGCCAGATCGGTGGCGATGGCGACGACCTCGGCCTGGCCCCAATAGGCGAGCCGAACCGATCGGCCGGCGCGCTCGCGCACCGCCTCCGGCAGCGACATCCCGGTGACCAATCCCAGTTTGGCGGAAAGGAACTGGACCAACCCCGCCATCACGTTCGCCAGCACGATCACCCACACCAGCAGATAGCCGAACTGCGCACCCGCGCTGATATTCGAGGCGACGTTGCCAGGGTCGACGTAGGCGATGGCGGCGACGAACGCTGGCCCGAGCAGGATGCTCGCCGACCGTGCCCGCTTGCTGGCGGACCGGGCCGACGCGCCGAACGTAGTACTCACAAAACATGATTTTACGGGTAACCGAACTTTTTGGTTAGCCCCACCTATAAAAGAATGCCCGCTCGCACGTGGCGTGCGAGCGGGCATTCGATTGTCCTTCAGACGTGGCCTCGTCGACTAGAGCTCGAGCCCCTTGGCCAACACCGGCCAGGAGTTCTGCAACTCGTCGCGCCAGTAACCCCACGAGTGGGTTCCGGTGGGACGGAAATTGTAGGTCGCGGGGATACCCAACTCGTTGAGCCGGTTCTGCAGGTTGTGCGAGCAGTAGTTGGTGCCGGCCTCGATCACGCCGCCGATCACCAACTGGTTGGCGAGGCCACCCGAACCGGGCAGCGCGTATTCGCCGTCCAAGGTGTCGTACTGGCCGGGAATGCCGCTGCCACTGGAGATGTAGAGATCGGTGCCGCGCAGCGCCTCCGCGTGCACGTACGGGTCGTTCGCGGCCCACTCGGGCGATCCCGGTGGCCCCCACATGTTATCGGCGTCGCCGCCACCCCAGGTGTTGACCACGAGGCGCACGAACTCCGAGCCGACCGGGTCACTGGTCTGCGCGCAACCGCTGTAGGCGGCCGCGGCCCGGAACAGGCCGGGCTTGGCGATCGGAAGCGCGAGCACCGTGGTGCCCGACGTGGAAAGGCCGGCGATGGCGTTGATGCCGTTGGTGCCGAGCGCGCCGTCCACCAGCGGAGGCAGCTCCTCGGTGAAGAAGGTCTTCCACTTGTTACGCCCGAGCACCGGGTCGTCGTTGATCCAGTCGGTGTAGTAGCTCCACTTGCCGCCGACCGGCTGAATGATGTTGGCGTTCTTGTCCGAGAGGAACTCCAGCGCGTCGGTCTGCGCCTGCCAGGACGCGGAGTCCTCGCCGCCACCCGCGCCGTTGAGCAGGTACAGGCTCGGCCTCGGCACCGAGGCGTCGGCGGGGCGCTGCACGTCGACGATGATCTTCTCGTTCATCGCCGCCGAGAACACATACAACCGAATGTGGCGGTCGTCCTTGTATTCCGCCTTCTCGATCCGCGAACCATCCGGCGCGGTGGGATCACCCAGCAGAGTCTTGGACTCGATGATGGGGTCTGCGGACGCACTCGGCGCGCCGAGACCGGTCAACACTCCCGCGAGAACCGTCGTGGCCGCGATCGCTGCCGCGGCACGCCAACCGCTGCGCCGGGTCTGTCGACGTATCAATTTCGCACCTTCGCTTCGTCTCGACATTCGAACTGTCTGCCCCGCGCGCCGGGGTAATGGATGACGCCGGGGGTGGATGCCCTTGACGATCACGCCAGACCATACGGCCTATGTAGTCGTGGGAATAGTCGGCATCGTTACCTCGACATCGACCTATCATGCCCGACCGGCGTCGATCTGATCATGACCGACCCGCCCCGATACCGATTCCCGCGCCGCGTTTTCCCACAGCGCCGACAACGCGGGCCCGATTCGCGCCAACGCGGACTCCGCGAGGAGTTGGCCGCCTGGCACGCCGATCGGATGGTCGTCGACGATGCCGTCCACGAATGACCGCCAACGCCGCGCCCCCGACTCGTCGCCTTCGGCGCTGAAGTAGTCCAACCTGCCGTGGAACACCCTCGGGCGGTGGCGCGCGGCGAGTTCCGCGCAGTGCACGGTGCTGTGGTACATCCGGCGGACCCGGTCCTGGGTGAGCACGGCCATGTCCGGCGGGATGGTGGCGTGCAGTTCGACGAGTGCGGCCTCGCTCAGCTCGTGGACGTCACCGTCGCCGGGGAGCAGGGTGTCGACGCCGATGCCGAGCTCGGCCAGACCCGCGCGCACGACGGACCGGAAATCGGTGACGTCGACCTCCGGGTTCGCACCGAGCAACACCAGGGGGGCGACTTGTTGTCCAGCGCTTTGCAATTCGGTGGCTACCGCGTGGGCGAGCACGCCACCGAGCGACCAGCCGAGCAGCCGGTAGGGGCCCTCGGGTTGGACGGCCATGATCTCCTCGACGTAGCGCCGCGCCATCTCGTCGAGCGACTCCGGCAGGTAGCCGTCGTCGGTCATGGCGGGCGATTGCAGCCCATAGATCGGCCGGGCCGAGGGGACATACCTGACCAGACCGGCGTAACACCAGGACAGCCCGTACATCGGGTGCAGGCAGAACAGCGGTTCGGCCGCGGCCGTATCGCGCGGCACCCTGGTGCGGATCGGCAGCAGCACCTCGAGTGCGGCGTTGGAATCCAGGTCGTAATCGCAGTGGTCGGCCAGGGCGGTGACGATCCGCGCGGACAGCGCCGAGGGGGTCGCGTCGGTGAACAACCAACGCACCCGAACTCGCGCTCCGGTGAGGGTGCGGAGCCTGCGCACCGCACGGGTGGCGATCAGCGAGTTACCGCCGAGGTCGAAGAAGTCGTCGTCCATGCTGACCCGCGTGGTGTCGGCGCCGAGGCCGATGCCGAGTACCTCGGCGAAGACATCGGTCACGGCGCGTTCGACCGGTGTGGTCGGCGCGCGATACGGCCTGGTCGCCAGCCGGGGCGCTGGCAGCGCGGCGCGATCGAGACTCCCGTGCGCGGTCCGCGGCAGCGCGTCCAGGCGCACTATCGCCGAAGGTACCGGTGCCGCACTCGAATACGGTTCGGCGGTGCGTACGGCACGGGCGTGCCGCAGGAGCAGGTGTTCGTCGAATTCTGCGCCCGGTTCGGTCACCACGTAGCCGATCAGGCGTTGGCCCACGGCGCCCGGCAGCACCGCGGCGGCGGCGCGGCGCACCGATTCGTGGCTGAGCAGGGCGGATTCGATATCGGCTAGTTCGAGGCGCTGACCACGCAGTGTCGCCATGGCGTCGGCACGACCGCGATGCTCCAGGGTGCCCGCATCGTGCCAGCGCACGATTTCGCCGGTGCGGTAGAGCCGGACGCCGCCGTGGTGTGCGACGAAACGCCGCGCGGTGTCGGCGGCGCCGAGCAGGTAGCCACGCGCCAACTGTGCGCTTTCCACATAGAGTTCGCCTTCCGCGCCGAGCGGTACCGGACGAAGCTGGCGATCGAGGACGTGCACCCGCACACCGCCCGCCGCGGCGCCGATCGGAATCGGCGCATGCGTCGACCCCGCCACCACCGGTGGTTCCCGCGTCGCGTTCGTCGCGGGTACCGAATACGCCGTGGCCACCGAGGTTTCCGCGGTCATGTACCAGTTGATCAGCTCGGCATCGGGCAGCATGTCGGCGCACATCGTGGCGAGGGCGGCGGTCACGGGCTCGCCCGCGACGAACACCCGCCGCAGCGCCGGGTAGGTCGATGCGACGGTGGCCGAATCCTCGGGATCGTCGGCCACCGCGCGATCGAGGAAGTCCGTCAGCGCCGACGGCACGAAGTGGACGGTGGTGACCGAGTTCTCGACGGCCCCCCGCACGGAGTCGTCCTCGCCACCGCCCGTGGTCGCGACGACGACGCGGGCGCCGGTGTGCAGCGGGAGGAACAGCTCCATCGGCGCGGCCGGTGCGCTGATCGAATTGCCGAGCAGCACAACGTCGTCGGCATCGTATTCGTACGCCCGTGCGGCCCAGCGCAGCCGACCGACCAGCTGCCGGTGGGTGACCATCGTGCCCCGTGCGCCGGTGCCGACACCGCCGTAGCCGACGAACGCGACATTGTCGGGTCGTACACCGGTGGGTGCTCCGGTCGCGCCCGGCGCGAGGAACAAGGTGTCGACCGCGACCACGGGCACGTCGACGTCGGTGTCGAACCGGTCATCGGAGAGGGTGAGCGCACACACGGGATCGGCGGCGACCAGCACGGATTCGATGTGTTCGAGCGGATCGTCCGGATCGAGGGGCAGGTAGGCGGCGCCCGCGCGCAACACGCCGTAGATCGCGACGAACGCCTCGATCCCGCCGCGCATGACCACGGCCACCAAGGACTCCGATTCCACCCCCCAACGCGTCAATTCGGCCGCGAGCGCGCGCGAACGCATATCGAGTTGGCTGTAGGTGAGGGTGAGGCCGCCGTGCCGGATCGCCGGTTGGGTCGGCGTGCGCGCGACCTGGGCGTCGAACAACGAGAGCAGGGTCGCCTCGTCGTCCTCCGGCTCCTCGGGTGCGTGCCCGGCGGCCAGCGCGGCGCGTTCGCTGTCGAGCAACACGTCGATCTGCGCGACGGTGGCCTGCGGGGTCGCGACGAAGCGGTCGATGATCGCCGAAAGCCGTTGGGCCAGCGCCTGTGCCGCCGCCTCGTCGTAGACCTCGCCCAGGTACTGGACCGACACACGCAACTGACTGTCCAACACCACGAGCACGGTGAGCGGGTAGTGCGTGGTGTGCGCCGCCTCGATCCCGGTGACGGTCATCCCGTCGACCGCATTGTCGGCACCGAAGCCCTCGCGATCCACCGGTAGCGACTCGAACACCACCAGCGAGTCGAAAAGCCCTGCCACACCGATGGTGTCCTGAATATCGGCGAGCCCGAGGTAGTGGTGTTCGAGCAGGGCCTCCTGCTCGGCCTGCAACTGCCGCAGCAATCCGCCGAGCGTCTCGGTGGCGCCGAGGCGCACCCGTACCGGGATGGCGTTGCGGAACAGGCCGACCATGGCCTGCACCTGGTCGAGCTGTGCGGGCCGTCCGGAGACGGTGGCGCCGAACACCACGTCGTCGCGATCGATCCCGCGCCCGATCAGCAATCCCCATGCCGCCTGCACCACGGTGTGCACCGAAACGCCGAGGCCGGAGGCGAGTCGGGTCAGTGCGGTGGTGTCGGCCGTCGACAGCTCGAATCCGACCTCGCCGACGCCCGCCGATATCTCGCGGGCGCGGTCGGTGGGCCGCAGCGTCGTCGGCTCGGTGATGCCGGAGAGCGCCTCGGCCCAGGCATGGCGCGCGGCCTCGGTGTCGCGGGTGTTCAACCAGGCCAGATAGTCGTGGTAGGGCGCGACTTTGGGCAGGTGCCTGGTCGCGCCACCGACCGCGTAGGCGGTCAGCAGATCCTTCAACAGCAGCGGCATCGACCAGCTGTCGAGCAGAATGTGATGACTGGTGGTGACCAGGTGGCACGTCTCGGGCCCGGTGCGCACCAGCGCGAGGCGAAGCAGCGGCGCCGTGCGCATGTCGAAGTGCGTGCTCAGGTCGGCGGACTGGATCCGCGCCAGTTCGGCGGTGGCGGCCTCGGGGGCGAGTTGGTCGAGCTCGAGCACCCGCCACGGCACCTCGACCGAATCCTGCACCACCTGAACGGGATTGCCTTCGGCGTCCTCGGTGAACGCGACCCGCAGGTTGTCGTGCCGGTCGAGCACGGCCTGCGCGGCGGCGCGCATGCGGTCCTGATCGACGGCACCGCTGAGTTCCAGCGTGAACTGGGTGGTGTAGACATCGACCGACGACTCGGCCAGCAGCGCGTGGAACAGCATCCCGGATTGCTGCGGGGTGACCGGCCAGATATCACTGAGGTCGGGGTAGCGCTTGCCGAAGCGGTCGATATCGGGTTGTTTGAGTCGCACCAGTGGAAAGTCCGACGGCGTGAAGCCGCCGACGTCGGATCGAAGGCCGTGTTCGGCGAGCCCACCGAGTGCGCGAATCCAGTGCTCGGCATAGGTTTTCACGGCATCGGCAGTGAACGCGACCGCGGCGTAGTCGAATCGGACGAGCAGACCGTCGTCGGTGGCGTCGACGGTGAGGTCGAGCAGCAGGTCGTCCGACGGGGTGTCGGTGTGCACCCTGGCGGGTCGAACGTCGCGATAACGCAACGCGAACCGGCCCCGGCCCAGATCACGCAGTCGCGCCGCGGTGTCGGGGTTCAGGTGCCGAAGCAGTCCGTAGCCGACGCCGTGCGAGGGCACCGCGCGACGCAATTCCTTGATCTGCGCGATCGCGATACCCGCAGCGGGCCCTCCGACCAGTGCGTCTTCCAGGTCGATCCTGGTCAGCCGCAACGGAAGTGGGTATTCGGTGCTGAACCCACCGACCATGCTCTCCTCGGCGTCGGTGGCCTTCCTTCCGTCGGCGGTGAGCCGAATCACCGAGCCGATCGCCCGCGTGACGATCTCCCCGCCGGAGGTCTGCGAGGCCAGCGCGCACGCGGTGAGCAGCACGTCGTCGACGCCGGTGTGGTAGGCCGCCGCGGCCTCGGCCACGGCGGCGGCACCTTCGGCGGTGATCGTCAGCGAAACCCTGCTGCGCGCACGCAGGTCGCGCTTCTCGGCGAGAATGCCCTCGGGTACGGCACCGAGGGTGCGCTCCCACCAGATCATTTCGGCACGGGTCGCGGGTTCCTCGGCCTTCGCGGCCAGCGTGCGAATGAGGGCACCGAGTCCGGATTCCGGCCCCGCGGGTGCGGCGTGCCTGCCTCTGCTCCACGCGACGGTGAGCTGGTCGACGATGGTGCGCCACGAGATATCGTCCACCACAAGGCCGTTGGCCACCACGATGAGGGTCTCGCGCCCCTGCGGTCCGCCGGTGAGCACGAAGTGGATATTGCGCCCCTGCTCGGGATCGAGTGCGGCGGCGGCCGCGCGCACCACGTCGTCGATCGGCAGCATGGTCTCGCCGCGTGCGGGATCGAGGCGGCGGAACGCCTCGCCCGTGCGGTCGGCGGCGGCGGGGATACGCAGCACGGGGTCCGAGGTGCGATCCAGCACAACCCACAGCATCGGATGTTGTTCGAGAACGGTCGCCACGGCCGAGCGCACGGTCTCGGCGGGGCAGGATTGCGGGATGTCCAGCGCGATCGCGCGGACCTCCAGGTCGGTGTCGAGACCGCGTGCGGCCTTCGGAGTCAGCGGCAACTCCCCCGATTCGTCGTCGGTGTCACCCTCGACCACCGAGGCACGCGCCAGCCGCGCCGCCGTCGGGTGCGCGAAAATATCTCGTGGCGTGAGGGTTACGCCGCGTTCACTGACGCGGGTGGCCAGCAGGACCGCGCCGATGCTCTCGCCGCCGATGGCGAAGAAGTCGTCGTCGCTGGCTACCTCGTCGAGGCCGAGTAGTTCGCTGATCGCGGTGGTGATGACCTGCTCGGCCAGCACGCGCGCCGCGGACTCCGTGGTGTCCTGCGTGCCGGGTTCGGTGGGTTCCGGTAGTGCGCGCGGGTCGAGTTCGCCGGTCTCCGTAACCGGAATGCGTTCGAGCACAATGATTTCGGCAGGCACGAGGTGCTGCGGCAATGCCGCCCGTAGTCGCCCGGTCAGTGTCGAGGCGTCGACGGTGGCATGCTCGGCGAGCGACACATACGAGACGGGCACGGTGCCCCGCTTCGCCGTCCAGCCGACCGTGAGCGCGGCCGCCACCTCCGGCTCGGCGCGCAACGCGGCGTCCACGCGCACGGGGTCGACGCGCAGGCCGTCGACGTAGAACCGAGCGTCGTTGCGGCCGAGATACTCCAGCGCGGGGTCGTCGAGCGCCCTGCTCCACCGCACCACATCGCCGGTGCGGTAGAGACGTTCGCCGGGGTGGTAGGGGTCGGCGACGAAGCGAGCAGCGGTATGCCCGGGTCGGCGGTGATATCCGCGCGCGAGGGGACGGCCACCCAGATACAGCTCACCCGCGACGCCTTCGGGCACCGGTCGCAGCCTGCGGTCCAATACCAAGGCACGCAGACCACGCAGGGGGCCACCCACGGTGACCCGCTCGCCCGGCCGCAACGGCTCGCCGACGGTGGCCAGCAATGTCGCCTCCAGCCTGCCGTACCCGTGGAACACGTCGCGGGTCTCGGAGGCGCCCGCGAGCACGGCCTCGTCGGGTGCGGTTTCACAGCCCACACCGATCACCGTGGGGTACGCGCCAGCCACCGGGACGGCCGACGCCGAGGACGTGCGGAACATGTGCGTGCCAGCGGCGGCCGACATCGATTGCGCGCCTTGTCCTTCGGGTGGACCGAGGACGAGTGCGCCCGCCGACCCGAGTGCGAGCAGCACCTCGAGCAGCCACACCGGCGAGGACGGTGCCGCCAGTGCGGCGACGCGGCTCGGGGTGTCGATCGAGTAGCGCCGCGCCAGTTCGGCACACAGATTCGCCACCGCGGCATGGGTGAGCGCAACGCCCTCGTCATCGGATCCGTAGCCGAGGTAGGCGAGTTGATCGGGGTGGGTGAGGCCGCTCAGCTCCGTCGCGGCGAGCGGACGGTCCGAGCGCGCCGCGACGTCGACGGTGAAGTCCGGGTCATCCAGTACGATCCACGAAATCCCCTCCCGCACCGGAAGTTCGGGCCGCTCGGCAACCAACGTCACCCCGAGCCGCGCACCGCAATCGTCAAGGATCCCGGCGAGGTAACGGTCCGGGTCGGCAGGGTCGATCGCCACCACCGGTGCGCCGGTGCGCGCGACGGCCCACAGCGCGAGCACGAACTCCACCGACCGTCCGATCGCCAGCACCACCGGCGCCTCGGGACCGGCACCACGCGCGATCAACGCGCGCGCCAATTGCGCGGAGGCGGCGTCGAGTTCGCGGTAACCGAAGACGCGGTCGTCGGCGATCAACGCGGTGGCCGTGGGGTTGCCGGCCGCGGCGGAGGTCATCAGTTCACCGAGCGTCTGTGCCGCGTTGGGCTCGGCACCGGTCCGCGCGATCAGATCGGCGTGTTCGGAATCGTCGAGGATGTCGAGCTCACCGACCGCGCGCGCGATCGAGGATGTCGCGGCCTCACGGGCCACCTCGGTGAGCAGGCGGCGCAGCCGACGACCGAATTCGACGACCGTTTCCTCATCGAAAAGATCACGTGCATAACTGAATTCGGCGGCAAGGCCGGCCGGATCGCCGGTCTCGGTGCGCTGCTCGCGCACGGTGAGGCGCAGATCGAATTCGGCCGTGTCGGCTGCGGGATCGAGCGCGGCGAAGCTCAGTCCCGGCAGGTCGAGGCTGGTGACCGGATGGTTCTCGAACGAAAGCACCACCTGGAACAGCGGATGCCGCGCAGGCGAACGCGGCGGATCGAGCACCTCGACCAAACGCTCGAACGGCAGATCCGCGTTGGCGAAGGCACGCAGATCGGTCTCGCGGTTGGCGGCGAGTAGTTCGGCGAAGCCGAGCTCCGGCGAGACCTTGGTTCGCAACACGAGCGTATTGGCGAAAAGGCCGATCAGGTCGTCGAGTTCGGCGCGCCCCCGACCGGCGACCGGGGTGCCGATGGCGATGTCCTCGGTGCCCGACATCCGCGCGAGGAACACCGCGAACGCGGTGTGCACCACCATGAACAAGGTGGCGTTGTGCCGTTCGGCGAGCGCGAGCAACGCGGCGTGCACCGCGGGGTCGATCACGAATTCCGTGGCGGCGCCGGCATAGGACGGTTGCCGAGGGCGCGGCCGATCGGCCGGCAGGCTCAGCTCGTCCGGCACACCGGCGAGCTGCCCGCACCAGTAGTCGAGTTGGCTGTGCGACAACGACCGAGGATCGTCTTCGGACCCGAGCAGTTCGCGCTGCCACATCGTGTAATCGGCGTACTGGATCGGCAGCGGCGACCAGGACGGGGTCTCACCGCCGCTGCGCGCGGCGTAGGCGAGCATCAGATCGCGCGTCAGCGGTCCGATCGACCACGCGTCGACACTGATCCGATGCGCCACCAGCACGAGAACGTATTCGCTTCCGGCGAGCTGGAACAGCTGCGCGCGCAACGGCACGTCGGCCTCGACATCGAAGGCGGCGGCGACCACACCGCGCACATCGTGACCGACCCGCTCCTCGCCGATCTGCGCGGGAACCAACTCGATCGGCACCAGGTGCGGCGGCAGAATGCGCTGCACCGGCCCGTCGGGGGTTTCCGGGTAGCTGGTGCGCAGGATCTCGTGCCGGGCGACCAGGTCGGCGACCGCACGACGCAACGCAGCCACGTCGAGCACGCCGGACAATCGGATCGCGGCGGGCGTGTGATAGACGGAGGTCGTGTTGTCGTAGCGGTTGCGAAACCACATGCGCCGCTGCGCGTACGACAGCGGTAGCGGTTCCTGACGGCGCACGGCGGCCAGTGGCACCGGGTCGCGGTCGAGATGTTCGACGCCGACGGCGAGACCGGTCACGGTCGCCGTCTCGAACAGCGTGCGCACCGGCACCGGCGCATCCAGGGCCTTACCGATCCGGTCGGCGGCCTCGAGGGCGAGCAGCGAGTTCCCGCCGAGTACGAAGAAGTCGTCGTCGGCACCGACCCGCTCGACACCGAGCACCCGCGCGAACGCCGAGGCCACGATCTCCTCGACCGGCGTCGAGGGAGCACGAAATACCGGCACCTCGAATTCCGGTTCCGGCAAAGCCTTTCGGTCCACCTTGCCGTGCACGTTCAGCGGCAGCGCGTCCAGCACCACGAAGGTGGACGGCACCATGTAGGAGGGAAGCCGCGCGCTCAACGCCGATTTCACCCTGGCGGCGCCGACACCGATCACCGCGTCGGCGGCCACCAGGTAGCCCACCAACCGTTCGCCGCTGTTCGGGTCGGCCTGGGCGATCACCGCCGCCTGGGCGACACCGGGCAGTGCGAGCATCGCCGCCTCGATCTCCCCCGGCTCGATCCGGAAACCGCGAATCTTCAGCTGGGCGTCGGCCCTGCCTCGATACCCCAGCTCGCCGCTATGGTGCCAGGCACCGAGATCGCCGGTGCGGTACATGCGCGCACCGCGCTGGAACGGATCGGCGACGAAGCGCTCGGCGGTCAGGTCGCCTCTGCCGACATAACCGCGCGCGAGTTGCGCACCGGTCAAATACAGTTCGCCCGCCACGCCGACGGGCACCGGCCGCAGCCTGCCGTCGAGCACGTAGACCCCGCTGTTCCACTCGGGGATACCGATCGGCACCGATGCCTCGTCGGCTTCGGTCACCCGGTGGCTGGTCACCGACACCGCCGCCTCGGCGGGCCCATACAGGTTGTACAGCGCCACCTCGGGATAGGCCGCGGCGAAGCGGCGCGCCACCGCCGCGGGCAGCGTCGCGCCGATGGCGAGTACCCGCCGCAGCGCCGAATGCGCGGCGACACTGTGCACCAGCAGGGCGTCGACCATCGAAGGAACCACGTGCAGCGTGGTCACGGACTCGCGAACGAGTAGATCGTTCAGATACGAGGGGTCGCGGTGCCCCTCGGGCGCGGCGAGCACCAACCGGCCAGCGCATGCCACCGCCGACCAGGACTCCCACACCGAGAGGTCGAAGGTCGCCGCGGTCTTCAGCAACATCACCTCGTCCGAGGAGAGCGCGAACTGCGCTGCCTTCCACAGCAATTGGTTGACGATCGCGGCGTGCGGAACCGCGACGCCCTTGGGGCTGCCGGTGGAGCCGGAGGTGAAGATCACATAGGCCGTGTTCTCCGGTCGCAGCGGCGATACCCGTTCGCCATCCTCGATCGGCGCGCCGGACGCGCGGTCGGGCGCCGTCAGCTCGTCGAGTCGGATGACGGGTGCGATATCGGTGTCGAATCCCGCGGTCGCGTCGGTGAGTACGCACGCCGGTGCCGCCGTGCTCAGGATGTGCTGGGTGCGTTCGACCGCCTGCGCCGGATCTACCGGCACATAGGCGCCACCCGCCTCGACCACCGCGTAGCTGGCGACGATCAGTTCGACCGACCGGTGCAGCGCGAGCGCGACCAGCGACCCCGGGCCGACGCCCATCGAAATGAGATGGCGGGCAAGATGATTCACCTGCTTGCCGAGTTCGCGGTAGGTGAGCTCGCGGCGGCGCTCCCCTTCGGGCGGATCCTGGACGAGCGCCACCGCGTCGGGCTCCTCCGCCACCGCGCGGCGCAGCAGGGTGGCGAGGGTGGCGTGCGGGTCGACGATATGGGCGGTGTCGTTCCAGGTCGTCAGCACCGAACTGCGTTCGGCAGGGGTGAGAATGTCGATATCGCCGACCACCGCGTCGGCATCCGCCGAGATCGCGGCGAGGATGCGTTCGAATCGCTCGGCGAATCCGCGCGCGGTCGCGGGGTCGAAAAGATCGGTGGCGTAGGTGAATACCGCGTCGATACCGGCGGGTTCGGCCGCGCCGTCATGGTTTTCGGCGACCGAAAGGTGCAGATCCCATGCGCAGCTCTTGTTCTCGGCGGCCATCCTGCGTACCGAGAGGCCGGGTAGTTCGACCGCGATATCGGTGCGATCACGTCGGCCGAAACCCGCCTGGAACAGCGGATGGCGCGCGGTGGATCTGGTCGGTTCCAGCGCCGCCACCAGCGATTCGAACGGCAGGTCGGCGTTAGCGAAGGCGCGCGGGTCGATCTCGCGTTGGCGCGAAAGCACACTGGTGAACGTCTCGCCCTCGGCCATCCTGGTGCGCAGGACGACGGTGTTGACGAACACGCCGACCATGTCGTCGAGCCGATGCTCGCCGCGCACACCCCTGCCGCTGACCTGCGTGCCGACTGCGATGTCGCCGCTGCCGGACAGCCGAGCCAGCAATACCGCGTACGCGGTGTGCAGCACCGTGAACACCGAGGTGTCGTGAGCCCGAGCGATTTCGGTGAGACGCGCGTGCGTGCTGGCGGCGATCTCGAGGTCGAAAGTCGCCGCGCGCAGCGACGCCACGGCGGGGCGCGGCCGGTCGGTCGGTAATTCCACCAGGTCGGGCAGGTCGGCCAACTGCGCACGCCAGTACCGAAGTTGCGTGGCGGCCACCGATTCCTGGTCGGCAGCCTCGCCGAGCGCATCCCGCTGCCACAGGACGTAGTCGGCGAAGTGCGAGCTCGGTGTCGGTAGTCCTCGTGTCGCACCGTTTCGACGGGAAAGCAAAGCGCGCAGCAGGTCTCGAACCAGGGGCGGCAACGAGGACTGGTCGGCGGCGATGCGATGGACTACCAGCGCGAGCACGTGGTCGTCGGGGGCGAGCTCGGCGAGCGCGAGCCGAACGGGCACCGCGCGGGTGAGCTCGAATCCGGGGCGCACCACCGCGTCCAGCCAGTCCGCGAGTTCACCTTCGGCGAGCGGCACGGGGACTGTATCGGCACGGTCCCGGTCGACGGGCACAATCTCCTGGTAGCCGGTGCCGTCGGTGGCCGGATACCAGGTGCGTAGCGCCTCGTGCCGTTCGAGCACGTCCGCCACCGCCGCGCGCACAACGGCGATGGGCAGCGCACCGGACAATCGCAACACGAAGGGGAGGTTGTAGGCCGAGGAATCCGGGTCGAAGTGGTGCAGAAACCACATCCGCTGCTGCGCCGAGGTCAACGGGATCGGTTCGCGGCGTGCGGGTTCCGCGCTGACGTGGACTCCGGTGCCGCGTAACTCGTCGACGTGCGCCGCGAGGTCGGCGACCGTCGGCGTTCGGCTGATCGAGTCGTCCGGGGGACGCACCCCGACCGCCGCCGCGATACCGGCCACGACCTGTCGCGCGAGCTCGTCGGTGCCACCGAGTGCGAAGAAGTCGTCGTCGGCACCGATCGGCCCGTGACCGAGTGCGTCGCCGTACAACTCGGCGACCAGGCGTTGCGTCGAACCGACCGGTGCGCGGAACGCGGCGGTCCGCAGCCGGGGAATCGGAAGTTCGGCGCGGTCGGGAGTGCCATGCTGGGTCAACGGGATCCGGTCGAGCACCATCACGGCGGTCGGCACCAGCTCCTCCGGCAGGCGTCGTGCGACGAAGGCCGCCAGGATGGCCGCATCCACTGTCGCACCGGGGTTCGGTTCCACGTAGGAGATGAGAACCTTTGCACCACTGTCTATTTCGTGGTCGAGGGTCACCGAGTACGCCACCGAGGAATGCGCGATGAACGCGGCATCGATGGTTGCCAGGCGCTCGTCGACGGGCTCGGCGGCCGCAACGGTGCCGATAGCGGTGGCGAGGACCAACGCCCCCGTATCGTCGCGCCGCACCTGATCGCCGGTGCGCAGCATGCGAGAACCGCCGGTACCGAACGGATCCGCGACGAACCGCGTGGCCGTCGCACCGGGACGGTCGTGATAGCCGCGCGCCACCTGCGCTCCGGCGACATACAACTCACCGGTGTCCCCGTCGGACACCGCCGCCAGCCACCGATCCAGCACGCGTTCGGTGACCCCGCGCAGCGCGGTGCCGAGTCGCACCGGCGCGGCTGCCTCGTCCTGCCGCACCGCGATATGCGTGGTCATGGTGGTCTCGGTGCGGCCGTATACGAGGCCCAATTCGCCGAGTCGACCCCGGGATATCGTGCGCGCCCAGCGTTGCGAGAGCTCCGGCGGGCAGGCGAGCGCATCGAGAATCACCACGCGCAGCTCGTCGAGTTCCTCGGGGTCGAGCTCCGCCGCCGCCGCGTGCGTCAGGTAGGCATGCGTCACCGCTTCCCTGCGCAACAGTGCGGCCAACGACTCGGCCTCCGTGTCCGGCACGATCAGCAAACTCGCCGAACCACTCAGCGCAAGCAGCGCTTCCAGCACCGCGGCGTCGGTGCCCTGCGCGGCGAAATGCAGCACTCGCGACCCGGCATGCACCCGGTACCGCACGCGCTGCTCGTCGCAGAGGCTCGCGAGCCCGGCCTGGGTCACCACGACGCCACACGGCGCTCCTGACGCCGACGCGTCGGCCACCGGCGGGTACAGCACATAGGCGGGATGTTCGGCGCGCAGCGGTCGGACGCGATCGGTGTAGGTGACCGGGTCGGCGGGATACGCGCCGAGCCTGCGCGCACACTCGGCGGTGTCGACGGCCAACCATTCGATCCCCCCGGCCATCGCGGCCAATCCGGCCCGGTGACCGAGTGCGGTCAGGCCGAACACCGGTGCCGCGTCCGCGAGTACCCGCTCGATCCACTCGGGTCGGCCGTTCGGATCGACCGGCAGGAATCCCGCACCCGCCTTGGCCACCGCCCACGTGGCGACCACCGATTCCACCGAGCGCCCGATCGCGACCGCCACCAGATCCTCGGGACCGATACCTCGATCGATCAGCAGCCGCGCCAACCGGCTCGACAGATCGTCGAGTCCCGCATAGGTCAATCGCGCGCGCGTCCCGGTGCCGTCGACCACGGCCACGGCGGTGCTGCCCGGATCGGCCTCGACCGCCGTCGCCATCAGGTGCGCCAGCGTCGTGACCCTGGCGCGCCGGGTGCGCGGCGACCTGGTCGGCCGGATTCGCGTCGGGCGGGTCATCCGCGCGCCGCTTCCGTCAGCCTGTCGCGGCGCTGCCCGACCACCCGAACCATGGAGATGCTCACCCTGCCTGTTGTCACCACACGCGCGCACCACCGTCCCGGCCCAGGTCAGCGGGTATGCGCATGCCGATCGTCGCGTTCACCGACACCACTTCGGCCCGGCCGTGCTGCCGGGTCGAGGTGGTGGCTGGGGATGATTATTCCCTGCCGCCTTCGGATTGGGGCGGTCACCGTGGCAACCGCCGATTACCCCAGGTCGTCGAGGAGCTCCGCCAGCTGCGGACCGATCTCGGCAAACGCCTCCGGCGAGGCCATCAGCGCGTGGATCACCCCGATCGGCCGGTCGATCACCGCGCCCGAGACGAACGGCTCCCAGTTGCGTGCCGAGGCGGGCAACTCGTCGGAAGGGTCGGTGACGGCGGCGCTGAAATACGCCACGCTGCCGTCGAATACCTCCGGCCGGTACGCGGCGATCAACTCCGCCGACCGTACCGCGCCGCGATACATCGTGCGCAACCGTTGCGGCGTCACCGCGACGAGCTCCGGTGGGATCAGCGCGTGCAGTGTGGCCAGCGCGTCGTCGGTCAGGTCGGCGATATCGTCGTCGGCGGCGATCACGTCCGCGCCGAGGCCGAGTTCGGCCAGCGCGCCGCGCACCGCGCCACGGAAACCGACCACGTCGGGATCCGGATGGCTGTCGAGCATCGCGAGCAATTCGACCCGCTCACCCTCGGCCTGCACGATCGTCGCGATGGCGTGCGCGAGCACACCGCCCAGCGACCAGCCGAGCAACCGATACGGCCCGTGCGGCTGCACCGACCTGATCTCGGCGACATAGCGCGCGGCCAGCTCCGCCAGCGTCGCGGGCAGTTCACCGTCTTCGGACAGTGCAGGCGATTGCAGGCCATAGATCGGCTGTTCGGGCCGAACGTACTGCGCGAGACCGGCATACGACCAGGCCAGGCCGTACATCGGGTGCACGCAGAACAGTGGCGCCATGCCCTCGCCCGGCCGGATCGGCAGCAGGACGTTGAGCGCGTCGTCGGCGGCGGCGACCCCATCCGCATGCGCCTGGCCCTCGATCCGCGCGGCCAGTCCCGCGACGGTGGTGTCGGTGAACAGCCACGGCACGCTCACCGCGGCACCGGTCGCCTCGCGCAGCCGCCCGACAGCCTGCGCGGCGAGCAGCGAGTTACCGCCGAGGGAGAAGAAATCGTCGTCGAGGCCGACTCGCCGCACACCGAGCAGATCGGCGAACGCCTCGGCCACCGCGCGTTGCACCGGCGACTCGGGTGCGCGGAATGCCACCGCGGTGCCGAATTCCGGCGCGGGCAGGGCCTTTCGGTCCAGTTTCCCGTTCGGGGTGAGCGGTAACGCGTCCAGCACCAGCACGGCGTCCGGGACCATATAACCGGTCAAGAATCCGCCGACGTCGGCACGCACGGTGGACGGCTCGAGGTCGGCGGCCCCCTCGGCCACCACATAGCCGACCAGGCGATCGCCAGCACGGGAGTCCGTGCGCACCACCGCCGCGGCCTGACCGACCCCGGCGCAGCGGGTGAGCGCCGCCTCGATCTCGCCGAGTTCGATACGGAAGCCACGCAGTTGCACCTGTTGATCACTGCGGCCCGCGTATTCGAGCGCGCCGCGTGCACTCCAGCGCCCGACGTCGCCGGTGCGGTACATCCGCGCCCCTTCGGCACCGAACGGATCGGCGACGAAGCGGGTCGCGGTGAGTCCCGGCTTGCCGAGATAGCCGCGCGAGAGTTGAGCACCGACCACGTGCACCTCGCCGGCCACCCCGACCGGCGTCGGATGCAAGCGCCGGTCCAGCACATGGGCGTCGAGGCCGGGGATGGCCCGCCCGATGACGCTGGCCGATCCCCGCGCGTCCTCGGGCGCCATGGGCAGGAAGCTCACGTGCACCGTGGTCTCGGTGATGCCGTACATATTCACCAAACGCACGGTGTCGCCGTGGTTTTCATACCATCGGCCGAGCTTGCGCGGGTCGAGCGCCTCACCACCGAAGATCACATACCGCAGGGCCGTCTCGCCCGCTTCGGCAAGGCGGTCGGCCGCGATCAACTGATAGAACGCCGACGGAGTCTGGTTGAGCACCGTGACGCGCTCTTGCGCGAGCAATGCGCGGAATTGTTCCGGCGACCGTGAGGTGAGGTAGTCGACCACCACCACCGAGCCGCCGGTGGCCAACGCGCACCACAGTTCCCACACCGAGAAGTCGAACGCGAAGGAGTGGAACAGCGTCCACACGTCGGTCTCGCCGAAGCCGAACAGCGGCTGGGTATTGGCGAAAAGTTCCACCACATTGCGGTGCGCGACACCGACGCCCTTGGGTACACCGGTCGAACCGGAGGTGTAGATAACGTAGGCAAGGTTGTCGGGACGCAGCGGGGCGATGCGATCGGCGTCGCTGACCGGAGCGTCAGCGAATTTCGTTGCGCCGCTGCGCAACACCTCGTCGAGCAGGATGACGGGCAGCTCACCCGTCGGCACCGCGGTGCGTTCGTCGGCGGTGGTGAGCACGCATACCGGCGCGGCGTCGGTGAGCATGTACTCCAGCCGTCGCACCGGATAGGTGGCGTCGATCGGCAGGTAGGCGGCACCCGAGGTGAGCACGCCGAGCAGCGCGACGGGCAGGTCCTCGGTCCGCGAAACCGCTACGGCTACCAGCGATTCCGGTCCCGCGCCCTGGGCGATCAGCGCGCGAGCGACCCGGTTGGCGCGGCGCTGCAGCTCGGCGAAGGTGAGCGTGCGGTCGCCGAATCGGATCGCGGTCGCGTTCGGCCGTCGCCACGCCTGTTCGGCGACGAGCTGCGCCAGGGTCGCGCCGGGAACCCATGCGCCGGGCGAATTCCATTCGCGCAGCACCAGTTCGCGCTCGCCGGGAGCGAAGACATCGATGTCGCCGACGGGTGCGCTCGCCTCGGCGGCCACCGCGTCGAGCGTGCGACGCAGTCGATCGGCGAACTCGCGGATAGTCGCGGCGTCGAACAGGTCGGTGGCGTAGGTGAGCACCGCCGACATGCCCTTGGTGTCGCGCGCCTGCGCGAGGGTCAGTTGCAGATCGAACTTGGCGGGCTGGATCTGCGGGTCTATCCCTGCCACGGTGAGCCCTGGCAGCTCCAACGCGACCTCGGCCAGGTTCTGGAACACCAGCATCACCTGGAACAGCGGATGGCGTGCCGCCGACCGGGGCGGGTCGAGTACCTCCACCAGCCGCTCGAACGGAATGTCGGCGTGACCGAAGGCCGCGACATCGATCGCGCGAACCTGGGCGAGCAGGTCGGTGAACGAAACGCCGGGATCGATCTCGGTCCGCAGCACGAGGGTGTTGACGAACATGCCGATCAGGTCGTCGAGTTCGGCTTCGCCGCGTCCGGCCACCGGGGTGCCGACCACGATGTCGGAGCTGCCCGACAGCCGCGACAGCACCGCTGCCAGCGCGGCGTGCACCACCATGAACAACGTCGAATTGTGTTGCTCGGCCACCGCGTCGAGGGCTGTGTGCAACTGTGGATCAATCTCGAAGGTGAGCGTGTCGCCCCGGTAGGTCGATTGCGCGGGCCGCGCGCGATCGACGGGCAGCGTGATCTCGTCGGGCAGTCCGGCCAGCGTGGTGCGCCAGTACTCGGTCTGCGTGGTGAGCAGGCTCGTCGGGTCGTCCTCGGCGCCGAGGACCTCGCGCTGCCAGATGCTGTAGTCGGCGTACTGCACCGGCAAGGGCGCGAGAGCGGGCGCTTCGCCGCCGCTGCGCGCCGCGTAGGCGAGCATGAGATCCCTGGTCAGCGGCCCCATGGACCAGCCGTCGGTGCTGATGTGATGCGCGACGAACACCATGATGTATTCGGGCACGTCGGGATCGGCGGCGTCGGTGATGCGCAGTAGCCGCGCACGGAACGGCAACTCGGTGGTGACGTCGAAACCCGCCGCCACGATGCGGTAGACCGCACCGGCCATCTCGGCCGAGGCGATCCCGTCGGGGGTGACCTCGATCGGCACTTCGCTGGCCGGAAGGATCTGTTGCACAGGGCCGTCGGCGGTCTGTGGATAAATCGTGCGCAGGATCTCGTGCCTGGCGACCAGATCGGCGACGGCCAGCGCCAATGCCTCGGTGTCGAGGGTCCCGGTGAGCCGGATCGCGGCGGGGATGTTGTACACGGCCGAGTTCGTGTCGAATTGGTTGAGGAACCACATCCGCTGCTGCGCCAACGACAACGGCACCGACTCCGGGCGCGGACCCGCCACCAACGCCCGACGACCAGACACCGCATGCTGCTCGACCTTCAACGCCAAACCAGCAACAGTCGACGCCTCGAACACCACACGCACAGGAACACGCGAATCCAACTCGGCACCGATCCGCGCAGCCACCTGAGTCGCCACCAACGAGTTACCGCCGAGGGCAAAGAAATCATCGTCGGCACCCACACGCTCGACACCGAGCACCTCGGCGAACACCGACGCCACGATCTCCTCGATCGGCGTCGACGGCGCACGAAACACCCGCGCCTCGAACTCCGGCTCCGGCAAAGCCTTCCGATCGATCTTGCCGTTGATATTCAACGGCAACGCGTCCAACACCACGAACACCGACGGCACCATGTACGACGGCAATGCCGCCGACAACGCGGATTTCACCCGCGCCACATCGACACGCATAGCCGAAGCATCCACATCCGTCCCCACACGGGTCCGCGCGCTCGCATCGGTCACCGCTGGCGCGGCAACGGCCGAATTCTCGACCACGCCCGACTCGGGAGCCGAAGCCGAATTCGCCAACGCCGCAGCCTCGCTCGGCGAGTGAGCCGCGGCATGATTCGCTGACCCGACCAGGTAACCGACCAAACGATCACCAGTCCTCGAATCCGACTTCGCGACCACCACCGCCTGTGAAACCTCAGGCAACGCTGTCAACGCCGCCTCGATCTCACCCAACTCGATACGGAAACCACGAACCTTCACCTGGAAATCCGTACGACCCCGATACTCGAGCTCACCATCGGCGGTCCACGCGACGAGGTCACCCGTGCGATACACCCGCTCCCCCACAGCGAACGGATCAGCAACGAAACGATCCGAGGTCAGATCCGCGCGACCGAAGTAACCGCGAGCCAACTGCGCACCCGCCAAATACAACTCACCCGACACACCAGCAGGCACCGGGCGAAAACGCCCATCCAGCACATACACCCGACTGTTCCACTCCGGCGCACCGATCGACACCGACACCACATCAGCAGTGGTGACCCGATGGTTGGTGATCGACACCGCAGCCTCGGTCGGACCATAAAGATTGAACAACTCCGTACGCGGGTGATCACGCAGGAACCGCTGCGCCAAATACCCCGGCAACGCCTCACCGATCGCCAACACACGCCACAACGAACCAGGGAAATCAGCCGACGCCGTCAACGCATCCAACATCGACGGCACCACATGCAACGTGGTCACCCACTCACGGGCCATCAACTCATTCAAATACGCCGGATCACGGTGTCCTTCAGCAGAAGCGATCACCAAACGACCACCACACACCGCCGCCGACCAGAACTCCCACACCGACAGATCGAACGTCGCCGCAGTCTTCAACAAGACAGCATCGGCAGCATCCAAACCGAATTCAGTGACCTTCCACCGCAACTGATTCGCAATCGCCGAATGCGACACCGCCACACCCTTCGGGCGCCCCGTCGAACCCGACGTGAAAATCACATAGGCGGTGTTACCCGACCGCAGCGGTGCGACTCGCTCGGCGTCGGTGACCGGAGCAGCACTCGAACCCGCCAGATCGAGTTCATCCACATTCAGCACAGGCACGATCTCGGTCGCGAACGCGGTTTCCGCGTTGGTCAATACACAGACCGGTCCCGCGGTTTCGAGAATGTAATCCGTACGCTCCGCCGCCTGATCAGGGTCGATCGGCACATACGCACCACCGGACTTCGCCACCGCATACATCGCGACAACCAAGTCGACAGAACGACGAATACCCAAGGCGACCCGCGACTCCGGACCAACACCCACCGAAACCAAATACCGCGCAAGACGATTCACCCGCGCATCCAACTCGGCGTAGGTGAGAGCCGACCCGTCGTCGGTCACCAACGCGGCATCCTTCGGGCCCGCGGCCACGGTCGCATCCAGCAGCGACACCAAGGTCGCCGACGAATCCACCGGGTGGTCGGTGGCATTGCGTGCGGACACCAGTTCCTGGCGCTCGGCAGCTTCCAACAACTCGATATCGCCCACGGCCACACCGGCATCGGCGACCACGGCCGCGAGGATGCGCGAGAATCGCTCGGCGAATCCGCGCACGGTCGCGGCGTCGAAGAGGTCGGTGGCGTAGGTGAGGAAACCGCCGAGACCCGCGGGCGCGCCCGCGTCGTCGTAGGCGTCGCCGATGATCAGGTGCAGGTCGAACTGCGACACATCCAGTTCGGCGTCGATGCCGGAGACGGTGAGCCCCGGCAGTTCCAGCGCCGTGCGCGCGATGTTCTGGAACGACAATCCGACCTGGAACAGCGGGTGGTGTGCGGTGGAGCGCGGCGGGTTGAGCACCTCGACCAGGCGCTCGAACGGAATGTCGGCGTTCGCGAACGCGCGCAGGTCCGATTCCCGTTGTCTGGCCAGCAGATCGGCGAACGACTCACCCGAATCCAGCCGGGTGCGGAAGACCACGGTGTTGACGAACATGCCGATCAGGTCATCGAGTTCGCGTTCACCGCGCCCGGCGACCGGGGTGCCGACCGCGATGTCGTCGGTACCCGACAGCCGCGCCAGCAGCACCGCGAACGCGGTGTGCACCACCATGAACAGGGTGGCACCGTGCGTCCTGCCGAGTGCCACCAATCCGGCGTGCGTCGCCGCGTCGACGGCGATCTCCGTCCTGCTGCCCGCGAGCGTCGACAGCGCGGGGCGCGGACGATCGTTCGGCAGTTCCAACACATCGGGCAGTCCGGCGAGATGTTCGCGCCAGTAGGCGATCTGTTGGGCGGCAATCGATTCCGCATCGTCCTCGGCACCGAGCACCGCGCGCTGCCAGAGCGCGTAATCGGCGTACTGCACCCGCAGCGGCGCCCAGCCCGGCGCCGCACCCTCGGTGCGCGCGGCATAGGCGATCATCACATCGCGCGCCAACGGCCCCATGGAGGATGCGTCGGCCGCGATGTGATGCACGACCACGGCGAGCACGTAATCGGCACCGCCGGTGCGCTCCTCGGTGCCTTCGGTGACGTGCGCCGTACCGTCGGTCTCGGCCGCGGCCGTCGCGGCGGCGCCGCGCTGCTCCTCGCGCGTGCCCTCGACCCGCAGCAGTGCCACCCGCAACGGCACCTCGGTGGTCACGTCGAACGGCGTGGCGGCCAGTTCGTATACCGCGCCCACCACAGCGTCCACGGCGGTCGGCCGAGCGGCCACATCCCATGCCACCTCATTCGGCGCCAGTATCACCTGCACCGGACCGTCCTCGGTCTCCGGGTACACCGTGCGCAACACCTCGTGGCGCACCAACACGTCGTGCAGCGCCGCACCGAGCGCGTCTACATCGAGCGCGCCGCTCAGCCGCAGCGCGAACGGCAGGTTGTAGGCGGCCGAACCCACCGAATCCGTTGTCGCGTCCTCGGAGCGGTCGAAACGGTTGAGGAACCACATCCGCCGCTGCGCGAGTGACAACGGCAGTTTCTCCGGCCGCTCGACGCTGCCGAGTTCGACACCCCGGCGTCGGTGCACCGAGGATTCGATCGCCCCGGCCAGCGCCGTCACGGTCGGCGCCTCGAACAAGGTCCGTACCGCGACTCGCGAACCTACGGCGGCGCCGAGCCTGGCCACCACCTGCGTCGCGATCAGCGAGTTGCCACCCAGCGCGAAGAAGTCGTCGTCGGCGCCGACCGTGTGCACGCCGAGTACGTCAGCGAATACCCCGGCGACGATCTCCTCGACCGGTGTCGAAGGCGCACGGAACTCGCGCGTCTCGAAAGTCGGCTCCGGCAACGCTTTACGGTCCAGCTTGCCGCTGGAATTGAGCGGAAAGGCGTCCAACACGACGATCGAGGACGGAATCATATACGCGGGAAGGCTTTCGCCGAGCGCGGTACGCAGCGCGGCGGGGTCGATCGTCGCGCCGGGTGCCGCCACCGCGTAGCCGACGAGCTGATCCCCCAGCGCCGAGGACACCACCTGCGCCGTGGCTTGACTCACCGAAGGCTGTGCCAGCAGCGCGGTTTCGATCTCCCCCAACTCGATCCGCTGGCCACGGAACTTCACCTGGAAGTCGGTGCGGCCCAGGTAGTCGAGCACCGTGTCACCGTCGTCGACGGCACCGTCGGGGCCCGGTTCCTTGCGCCACAGAACCAGGTCCCCGGTGCGGTACATCCGTTCGCCGGTGCCGAAGGGGTTGGCCACGAAGCGATCCGAGGTCAGGTCGGGTCGGCCCTTGTACCCCCGCGCCAACTGATCGCCCGCGAGGTACAGCTCACCCGCGACACCCGCCGGCACCGGTCGCAGCCGAGAATCCAACACATAGACCTGGGTGTTCCACTGCGGCAACCCGATCGGGACGGTCCGCTCGGATTCCGGGTCGGCGGGCCAATAGGTCACCGAAACAGCGGCTTCGGTCGGTCCGTACAGATTGTGCACGGTCGCATCGGAGATGGCGGCGAAGGCGGTCACGGTCTCCGGCGGCAACGCCTCGCCGATCACGAACACTTCACGCAGGCAAGTACACGAGCCCGCGGTGGTGTGCGCGGCGAACACCGTCAGCATCGAAGGAACGAAGTCGGTGACGGTAACCCCCTGCGCGGCAATCGTTTCCGCCACATAGCCGGGATCGCGGTGGCCATCCGGTGTCGCGATTACCAGCTTGGCGCCCACCCGCAACGGCAGGAAGAAGCCCCACAGCGATACGTCGAAGGTCGTCGCCGTCTTCTGGAAGTACACATCGTCGCCGCGCAGCGGGTACTCCGCGAGCATCCACTCGACCTGATTGTTGATCGCGGCGTGCGAGACAACCACACCCTTCGGGCGTCCGGTCGACCCCGAGGTGAAGATGACGTAGGCGGGATTCGTGGGATGCACCGGGCGCCGCAGCTCGTCGGCGCGCACCGGGGAGCCGTCGAACTCGGCGAGTGCGAATCGGTCGATCTCCAAGGCCGTCACCGTGTCGGGCAGCACGACATCCGAGGTGGTCACCACACTGTTGGGCCGCGCGGTTTCCAGGATGTGCGCGATCCGTTCCCTGGGATGATCCGGGTCCAGCGGCACATACGCACCACCGGCGGTGATGATCGCGTACATGCCGACAACCAGGTCGACCGAACGCCGAATTGCCAAGCCCACCAACGATTCCGCGCCGACCCCGTCGGCGATCAGCAGCCGAGCGAGCTGATTGACCTTGGCATCGAACTCCGCGTAGGTCAGCTCGACGCCCTCGTAGGACACCGCGATCGCGTCCGGGTGCGCCGCCACCGTCCTGCGATACCCATCGAGCAGTAACTCCTGGGGCACCGGAGTGTGCGTGTCGTTCCACTCGTGCAGGATTCGGTCCCGCTCGACCAGCGCGAGCAGATCGATATCGCCGACCGCCCGATCGGGATCGGCGGCGACAGCGCGCAGTACCCTGCGCAGCCGGGCGGCGAAGTCCGCGACGGTGGTCTCGTCGAAAAGGTCGACGGCGTAGGTGAACATGGCCGAAAGACCGGCATCGGTGTCCTCGACCGGAACCACGGTCAGCTGCAGGTCGAATTTCGCTACGGCACCGTCGAATTCGACGGCCTGCGCGGACAAGCCCGGCAGCTCGAGCTCGGCGGTCGCCATGTTCTGGAAGAACAACGCCACCTGGAACAGCGGGTGGTGCGCCTGCGAACGCACCGGGTCGAGCACCTCGACCAGTCGCTCGAACGGCAGCTCGGCATGCGAGAAGGCAGCGAGGTCGGTTTCCTTCGTCGCCGCGAGCAGCTCACCGAAGGTGGCGGCGGGATCGACCGGCGTGCGCAACACCAGTGTGTTGACGAACATGCCGACCAGGTCGTCCAATTCGGCCTCGCCGCGACCGGCGATCGGGGTGCCGATGGTGAGGTCGGTGGCGTCGGCGAGCCGGGCCAGCAGCACCGCGAAGGCGCTGTGCACCACCATGAACAGCGAGGCGCCGTGCGCCGTCGCGATCGCTTCCAGTCCGCGTCGCGTCTCGGCGTCGATCTCGAAGGTGAACACCGCGCCGACACCGCTGGCCACGGCCGGACGCGGCCGATCGGCGGGCAGCTCCAGCCGGTCCGGGATATCCGCGAGAGTCGTGCGCCAGAAGGCAATTTGGGTGGCCGCGATCGACTCGGGATCGGACTCCTCACCCAGCACATCGCGCTGCCACAACGTGTAGTCGGCATACTGCACCGGCAGCGGCGCCCACTGCGGTGCCGCGCCCGCCGTGCGGGCGAAATAGGCGGTCATCAGGTCGCGCACCAGGGGCGCGATGGAGGTGCCGTCGGCCGCGATGTGGTGCACGACCACCGCGAGCAGATAGTCCTCGGCACCGAGTCGAGCAAGGGCGATCCGCAGCGGCACCTCGTCCGCGACATCGAATCCGGCCAGCGCGAATCCGCGCAACCAGCCCTCGACTCCCTCGGCGGTCAGCTCGTTCGGGGTCAGTTCAGGTGTGGTCGCGGGCAGAATCACCTGGTGACCGGTGCCGTCGACAGACGGATACACGGTGCGCAACGATTCGTGCCGCTCGATCACGTCGCCGATCGCCGCGCGCAGCGCCGTCACATCGAGGGCGCCCGACAGCCGGATCGCGAACGGGATGTTGTTGGCCGCGGACGCGGTGTCGAACTGGTTGAGAAACCACATGCGCTGCTGCGCCAGCGACAACGGGATCCGGTCGGGGCGCGGCATGGGTGCCAGCTCGTGGCGCTTGCGCCCGCCCTCGAATTCGGGCAGCCTGGCCGCCAGCGCCGCGACCGTCGAGGCCTCGAACACCGTGCGCGCGGGAATCCTGCCACCCACCGACGCACCCAGCCGCGCCGCGACCTGCGTCGCGATCAGCGAATTGCCGCCGAGTTCGAAGAAGTCGTCGTCGGCGCCGATCGCGTCACCGGTGCCGAGCAGCGTCGCGAACACCTCGGCGACCAGCGTTTCGGATTCACCGGCGGGTGCGCGAAACTCCTTGGCCTGCAAGCGAGGAGCGGGCAATGCGCGTCGATCCAGCTTGCCGACCGGCGTGAGCGGTATCTCTTCGAGCACGGTGAGGCTGGTGGGGATCATGTGCGCGGGCAGATGGTCACCCGCATGCGCGAGCAGGGCGTCCTGGTCGACGACATCCGCTCCGGGCGCCGCGTGCACGTAGGCGGCGAGAATCGTGGCGCCACTGTCGAGTTCGTGGCCGACGGTGACCGCGAAATCGATCGACTCGTGTGCGGCGAGCACCGCGTCGATCTCCCCGAGCTCGATCCGGAAGCCACGGATCTTCACCTGGAAGTCGTTGCGGCCCAGGTACTCCAGCGCACCATCCGAGCCGCGACGGACAAGGTCGCCGGTGCGATAGAGCCTGGGGTGCTCGGTGTCGAACGGGTTCGCCACAAAGCGTGCGGCACTCAACGCGGGACGCCGGTGGTAGCCGCGGGCCAGTTGCGCACCGGTGATGTACAGCTCGCCCACCGCGCCGACCGGGACCGGGACCAGCCGCTCGTCGAGGACGTATTCGCTGATCGCACGGATCGGCGCACCGATGGTCACCAGCTGCCCCGGCGTGAGCGGGGCACTGATATTGGTCATAATCGTGGTCTCGGTCGGACCGTACCCGTTATAGAACTCCCTGACCGTCTGCGCGGGTGCTCCCGCCTCGGTCGAATCGGCGCTGAGCGCGATCACCCAGCGCCGCACCAACTCCGGCGGGCACGCCTCGCCACCGGCCACCACCACCCGCAGGTCGTCCAAACCCTTCGGATCCACCGACGCCAGCGCCGCCGGAGTGATGAACGCGTGCGTCACCCGCTCGCGACGCAGCAATCCCGCGAGCTCGTCACCGCCGTACACGGTCGGCGCGACCACCACCATCGTGGCCGAACCCCCCAGCGCCAGCAGCAGTTCCAGCACCGAGGCGTCGAACGACGGCGAGGCGAAGTGCAACGTGCGCGCGCTGCTGGTGACCCGATACCGGTCGCGTTGCTCGTCGCAGAAGCTCGACAACCCCGCCTGGGTGACGACAACACCCTTCGGCATGCCGGTCGAACCCGAGGTGTAGATCACGTAGGCCGGGTGCTCGGCACGCAACTGCCGCAAGCGATCCGCGTAGGTCACCGGCTCGGCCGAGTGCTCTTCCAGCGTCGCCGCGACATCGGCGGAATCGATGACCACCCACCGCACCGCGTCCGGCAGTTCCTCGGCCACCGCGTCGACGGTCAGGCCGAGCACCGCACCGGAATCGCGCACCATGTGCGCGACCCGGTCGGTCGGATAGTTCGGGTCGACCGGCACGAAACCCGCTCCGGTCTTGGCCACCGCCCACACCGCGACGACCGAGTCGATCGAACGTGGAATGCCCACCGCGACAAGATCTTCCGGCCCGACGCCCCGATCGATCAGCAGTCGGGCAAGCCGGGAGGACCTGGTGTCGAGTTCGGCGTAGTCGAGACGCCCGAGCGAGCCGGTGGCATCGGCGAACTCGACAGCCACACCGTGCGGATTCGCCTCCACCGCCGTCGTCATCAGCTGCGGCAGGGTGGTGACCCTCGGCCGTCGTGTGCGGGTCGGCCGCACCCGTGCCGGGCGCGTCACGCGGACACCAACTCGCCGTCGCGCCCGGACCTCGAGCCGCTGTCTCCCGCCGCAACGCCAACCATCAAAACCCCGCTACATCCTGTCCGTCGCACACCGATAGCGCGCATGCGCCATTGCCGTTTCCCTCGAGCCGAACCCAGCCCCGGGGCCGAGTGGCTCACGCGCCCGAGGCGCCTCACTTCCGGTCGAGCAGGTCGGCCAGCTCGATCACTACGCCCACCTCGGACCAGCCACCCGCCGGTGCCGACGCGACGCCATCGAGCAGCACCGCCCGCAAGTCCTCCAACGCCGAGGGATCGAGCGCGGCGAGACCGGACTCGTCGGCGAACAGATGGGTGATCCACTCGTCGGCGAGCGCCTCGGTCGAACCGCCGTCGGCGACCACCACGGACCCGCCGGCACAGCCGACACCCACCACCTCGACCAGCGCGGCGAAGCTCTCCGGTCGACCGGAGTGGAAACTGCGTGCCTCATAGGTCAATTCGGTGCGCGCACGCAACCGATCGGCGACCGCCGCCACCTCGTCGTAGCTGACCGTGTCCGCGCCGACGAACGCGGGATCGGCACCGCGCAGCGCGCGAATGCGATGCGCGTAGGTCACCGGCCGCGCCGACTCGCCCGCGATCTCCGCCGACACCGCGGCGTCACCGAGCACAAGCCAATCCACCGACCCGCTGGCCGATGCCGCGTCGGCGGTCAGTCCGACCTTCACCTCGAGTTCGGTGGGCAGCACCGAGGTGGGCGTGTCCACCGCAACCACCGCCGCACCGGACTTGAGCACAGCCCACTGCGCGACCACCGCGTCGACGCCGCGATCCAACCGCACCGCGACACCATTGCCTGGTCCGACACCGCGGCCGATCAGCACGCGCGCCAGCCGCGAGGAGCGGGCATCGAGATCCTGATACGACACCGCGTCCTCGCCGAAGACCACCGCGGGGCCGTCGGGATCGTCTTCGACCGCCGCGGCCAGTGCCTGTGTCAATGCCGTACCCGGTGTTGCCGCGAGAGTTTCGGTGCCACGCGCCGGTTCGGCCGCGGCGCCGATACGCTCCCGCTCGTCGGCGTCGAGAATGTCGATATCGCCGACCAGGATCCGCGCGTCGGCGGCCACGGCCCGCAGGATGCGCTCCAGCCTGCCCGCGATGGCGCGCACCGTCGACTCGTCGTAGATATCGGTCGCGTAGGTGATCACCGTGTTCAGTTCGCCGGTCGAACCGTCGGCCTCGTGCTGCGGCAACACATTCACCTGGAGGTCGAACTTGGCGGCCACGGTGTCGGTGTCCAGCGCCGACACCGTCAGACCCGGCAGTTCCAGGGTGGGCTGCTCATTGTTCTGGAACGACAGCATCACGTCGAACAGCGGATTGTTGGTGGTGGCTCGTCCCGGCGCCACCACCTCGACCACCCGCTCGAACGGCAGATCGGCGTTCGCGAATGCCGAGAGGTCGGTCTCGCGCGCCTGCTCGACCAGCTCCGCGAAGCTGGTCTGCCCGCGCACCGGCAGCCGCAGCGTCAGCGTGTTGACGAACATGCCGACCAGGTCATCGAGCGCGCGCTCCCCACGTCCGGCGATCGGCGTGCCGATGGCGATGTCGGAATCGCCCGACAGCCGGGCCAGCAAGACCGCCAGCGCGGCGTGGACCACCATGAACAGTGTCGAATTATGCTCACGCGCAAGATGATTCAAATCGTCGTGCACATCGGCCGAAAGGCTGAACCCGGTACTCGCGCCGGTCAGGCTCGGCACCTCGGGACGCGGACGGTCCAACGGCAGCTCCAATTCGCCGCTGAGCCCGTCGAGCTGGCCGCGCCAGTAGGCCAATTGCCGTGCGGCGACCGAATTCTCGTCGTCATCGGTGCCGATCACCTCGCGCTGCCAGATCGCGAAGTCCGCGTACTGCACCTCCAGCGGCGACCACCTCGGCGAATTGCCGCCGATCCGCGCGAAGTACGCGGTCATCAGGTCACGCGCCAGCGGCGCCATCGACGCGCCATCGGCCACGATGTGATGGGCGACCAAGGCAAGCAGATACTCGTCGGGACCGATCTCCAACACCATCGCCCGCACCGGAACCTCGCGGGTGACATCGAATCCCGCGGACATCAACGCGGTCACCTTGGCGATCGGATCCTCGGTCTCGATGACCTCCAACCCGTTCGGCAACGTAGTGCGCACCGAGCAGATCTCCTGGTGCGGCCGGCCATCCGGACCATCGGCCGGATACCTGGTCCGCAAGGACTCGTGCCGCTCCAACACATCCGCCATGGCGTAGCGCAGGGCCGACACGTCGAGCGCGCCGACGAGCCGGATCGCCATCGGAATGTTGTAGGCGGGCGATTCGGGATCGAACTGATTGATCACCCACATCCGCTGCTGCGCCAACGACAACGGCACCGGGCCGTCCCGCTCCGCGCGCTTCAGCGGCTTACGCGCCGTCGCGCCCCGCGCCGCACCAGGCACCACCCTGGTGGCCAGCGCGGCCACACTCGGCGCCTCGAACAGCTCGCGCACCATCACGTTCGCGTCCAGTGCCTCGTTGATCCGCGCGATCACCCTGGTCGCCAACAGCGAGTTGCCGCCGAGGGAGAAGAAGTCGTCGTCGAGACCGACCTCGCCCGCGCCGAGCAACTCGGCGTACACGTCGGCCACGGCCTGCTCGACCGGTGAACTCGGCGCGCGATAGGCCGCGCTGCCCACGAATTCCGGTGCGGGAAGGGCCCTTCGGTCCAGCTTCCCGTTGGCGGTCAGCGGCAGCGCATCCACAACGACCACCGCGTCGGGGACCATGTACCCGGTGAGAAATTCCCCCACCTGCTCGCGCAGCGAGGTCGACTCCAACCGCACGCCCGTATCACCGACGACGTAGCCGACCAGCCGATCGCCCGCCTGCTCATCGGCGCGGACGGCGACAACGGCGCGGCTCACGCCGGTGCAATTCAGCAGCGCCGACTCGATCTCACCGAGTTCGATACGGAAGCCGCGCAACTGCACCTGCTGGTCGCCGCGGCCCGCGTACTCCAGCGTCGGCTGCGCGCCGATGCCGACCCAACGGCCGATATCACCGGTGCGATACATCCGAGAACCGCCGGGGCCGAACGGGTTCGGCACGAAACGGCCCGCGCTCATCCCCGGCTTGCCGAGGTAACCGCGCGAGAGCTGCGCGCCAGCCACATAGATCTCCCCCGCGACACCGACCGGCGCGGGATTCAGTCGGTCATCGAGCACGTAGGCGTCCAGGCCGGGCAACGCGCGTCCGATCACCGACGCCGCGTTGTCGATCATCTGCTCCTCCAACGCGAGGAACGACACGTGCACCGTGGTCTCGGTGATGCCGTACATGTTCACCAGCCAGGGCGCGTCCACCGCGTGGCGCTCGTACCACCGTCGCAGCTGCCGCAGATCCAGTGCCTCACCGCCGAAGACGACGTAACGCAACGCGAGACCGTCCTCGTCCGCCGGCGCGGCACGGTCGGCCTCGGCCAGCTGATAGAACGCCGATGGCGTCTGGTTGAGCACGGTCACCTGCTCGCGCACCAAAAGTTCACGGAACTGTTCGGGCGAACGCGAGGTGAGGTAGTCGACCACGACGACGGTGCCGCCGTTGGCCAGCGCGCACCACAGCTCCCACACCGAGAAGTCGAAGGCGAACGAGTGGAACAGCGTCCACACATCGCTCTCATCGAAGTCGAAGCGCGACTGGGTATTCGCGAACAGCTGCACCACATTGCGATGAGCCACCCCGACACCCTTGGGCACACCGGTGGAGCCCGAGGTGTAGATGACGTAGGCCAAATCATCGGGACGCAGCGGCGTCACCCGATCACGGTTGCGCACCCTGGCATCCGACAGCCCGTGGGTGTCCTCCAGCAGGACGACCGGAACCTGGCCCACGGGAACGGATTCCAGTTCGCTGCCGGTGGTCAGGACGCACGCGGGTGCGGCATCCGACAGCAAGAACTCCAACCGCTGCTGCGGGTAGGTGGTGTCGATCGGCAGGTAGGCGGCGCCCGCGATGAGCACGCCGAGCAACGCGACCGGCAGCTCCTCGGTGCGCCCCAGCGCCACCGCGACCACCGATTCCGGTCCGACACCGCGTTCGATCAGCGCACGAGCGACCCGGTTGGACCGGCGCTGCAACTCATCGAAGCTCAGCGTGGTGTCGCCGAACCGGATCGCTGCCGCGTCGGGGCGACTGCGCGCCTGCGCGCCGATCAGGTCGACCATGGTCACCTCGGGTACCTCGGCACCCGGCGTATTCCATTCGTGCAATACCAGATCGCGTTCGCCGGGGGCGAGCACATCGATGTCGCCGACGATCACCGAGGGATCCTCGGTGACCGCATGCAGAATTCGCTGGAAACGGTCGGCGAAGTCGATCACGGTCGCCTCGTCGAACAGATCGGTGGCGTAGGTGAACGCCGCGCCGATCCCCTCGGGAGCACCGTGCTCGTCGGCCTGCTCGACCACGGCCAACTGGAGGTCGAACTTCGCCAGCGCCACCTCGAGATCAACGCCGGACACCGAGAGACCTGGCAGTTCCAGTTCGGTGCGCGGAGTGTTCTGGAAGGTCAACATCACCTGGAACAGCGGGTGACGCGCGGCCGAACGCACCGGGTCGAGCAATTCCACCAGCCGCTCGAACGGCACGTCGGCGTGGCCGAAGGCCTCGACATCCGAGCGCCGCACTTCGGTGAGCAGGTCCGCGAAGCTCAGCGAGGAATCCAGCTCGGTGCGCAGCACGAGCGTGTTGACGAACATGCCGATCAGGTCGTCGAGCGCGGCCTCACCGCGACCGGCGACCGGGGTGCCCACGGCGATATCGCGGGTACCGGACAAGCGGGCGAGCAGGACCGTCAGCGCCGCGTGCACGACCATGAAGACGGTCGAATTATGGCTTTGCGCAACCCGATTCAGCGCCTTGTGCACCTCGGCGTCGATCGCGAAGTCCACCGTGGCGCCGAGGTTCGTGGCGACCGCGGGCCGAGGACGGTCGGCGGGCAGGTCCAATTGTTCTGGCAGCCCCGACAATTCCGCACGCCAGTACGAGATCTGTTGGGCGAGCAACGAATCGGGGTCGTTCTCGTTACCGAGAATTTCGCGCTGCCACAGCGTGTAGTCGGCGTATTGCACCTCGAGCGCAGGCCATTCCGGGTCGCCGCCGCGCAGGCGTTCCAGATAGGCCGTCATCAGATCACGCGTAAACGGACCCATCGAGACACCGTCACCGGCGATGTGGTGCACCACGCACACCAACACGTGCTCGGTCTCGTCGAGCTCGAGCACCCGCACCCGCAGCGGCGGCGCCGCGGTCACATCGAAACCGGCGATCACCGTCTCGAGGACCAACGCGGGCAACTCGGCCTCGGTGGCGGACTCGACCGCGAGTTCGGGTACCGCGGCGGGATCGCCGTGCGGCAGGATCAGCTGATAACCCGCACCGTCGACCTCGGGGTACCTGGTACGCAACACCTCGTGGCGTCCAACGAGATCGCGCACCGCCGCACGCAACGCGTCCAGATCGAGCGCACCGGACAGGCGCACCGCAGCCGGAATATTGTTGACCCCGCTGGTGGGATCGAAGCGATTGAGGAACCACATCCGCTGCTGCGCGTAGGACAGCGGCACCCGCTCCGGGCGCGGCATCGCGTGCAGCGCCTGCCCCGCCGCCGAACCCGCGTGCTGCTGCACCCGCTCGGCCAACCCGGCCACCGTCGTCGCCTCGAACACCAACTGCACGGGAACACGCAGATCCAACGCGGCGCCGATCCTGGCCGCGGCCTGCGCGGCCAGCAGCGAGTTACCACCCAGCTCGAAGAAATCGTCGTCCGCGCCGACGCGCGCCTCGTCACCGGCGATCAACAGCGCCGCGAAAACGTCGGCGACGACCTCTTCCATCGGCGTCGATGGTGCGCGGAACGCGCGCGCGGTGAAAACCGGATCCGGCAGCACCGCGCGGTCCAGCTTGCCCACCGGGGTCAGCGGGATCTCGTCCAGCACCATGATGGCGGTAGGAATCATGTACGCGGGCAACGACTCCCCGATGAACGCCGCCAGCTCGCCGGTGTCGACCGTCGCGCCATCCCTCGGCAGCACATACGACACCAACGCCGTCGCGCCGGAGGGCATCTGCTTGCCGAGGGTCGCGGTGAAGTCGATGTCGGGGTGCGCGGTCATCGCGTTGTCGATCTCGCCGAGTTCGATGCGGAACCCACGCACCTTGAGCTGGAAATCGGTACGCCCGATGTACTCGATGACGTTGCTGCCCTGGAAATCCACCCGCCGCACCAGGTCACCGGTGCGATACATCCGCGTGCCCTGCGCACCGGTCTCCTCGCCGAACGGGCTGGCCACGAAACGTCCCGACGACAACCCCGGTCGTCCGAGATACCCCTGCGCCAGGGCGGGACCGGACAGATACAGCTCGCCGAGCACACCGGCGGGGACAGGGCGCAACCGCGCGTCGAGCACGAACGCGCCGATACCCGGCAGTGCGGCACCGATATTGATCAGTTCGCCCGGCACCAACGGCGGCGTCCCGGTCGCGACGATCGTGGCCTCGGTGGGGCCGTAGGCGTTGTAGAACTCGTGGTCGGCCGCCCAGCGCGCGACCAGCTCCGGGCCGAAGCGGTCGCCGATCACCATCACGACCCGCAGCTCATCGAGGCCGGTCGGATCCACCGATTCCAGTGCACCGGGCGTGATCAGCATGTGCGTGGCGTGCTCGCGCTTGATCAGGTCGGCGAGTTCGAATCCGCCGAACACCGACGGCGGCGCGATCACCATGGTCGCGCCGGTCGAGAAGGTCAGCAGCAGTTCGAGCACCGAGACATCGAAGTTCGGCGAACACACGTGCAGCACACGCGAATCCGCGGTGACGCCGTAATGCTCGCGCTCGGCGGCCACCAGCGCGGCCAGACCCGAGTGGGTGACGACAACACCCTTCGGCCGCCCGGTCGAACCGGAGGTGTAGATGACATAGGCGGGATGGCGCTCGTCGAGCGGACGCACGCGGTCGGCGTAGGAGATGGGGTGCGCCGGTCGGTCGGCGATCCGCGCGGCCTGTACCTGGTCGTCGAGTTCCATCCAGTAGATCGCGGTGCCGAGCACGGGACGGTGCGCCGAGGTGGTCAGCCCGAGGACGGCGCCGGAATCGGTCGCCATATGGCTGATGCGCTCGAGCGGATAGGTCGGGTCGATCGGCACATACGCGGCACCGGTCTTCGCGATCGCCCAGACCGCGAGCACCGATTCGACACCGCGCGCGATACCGATCGCGACCACGTCGCCCGGTCCGACACCACGCTCGATCAGCTCCCTCGCCAATCGCGAAGACCGCGCGTCGAGTTCGGCGTAGGTGAGTTCGCGCTGATCGGCGGGCTCGCCGGTCGGGTTGAACCGGATCGCTACTTCGTCGGCAGCTGATTCCACCGCACCGGTCAGCAGCTGTCCGAACAGCGCGCTTCCCGACCTACGGCGACGGCTACCACGCGCGGAACGACGGACGGTTTCCATTCGAGTGCTAACACCTCTCGCGTCGAGCTGAGACCCGGCCCAGCCCACCTCGAGGGCAGCCCTGTGCGACCGGGACCGGCGCGGTCCGAGCAATCATATCGGCCCATGCTCGGTTGCCACGCGCGTCTGTATCGGATTGCCACGGTTACCGCCTGCCGCGGCCCGTGCCGTGTTCTCGGCTCCTTCTCTACTCACCATTCACCGTGTACTGGTCGGACGCCCCCGCCGTCACACGAAACGGTGTCGCGAGCGGTTACCAGCCGGTATATCGGTGTGGGGCCGATCGTGTTGCAGTACACCCCCGAGTGGGTGAAGTAGGTCACAGCCAGCCGCGACGCGTGGCCTGTACCCCGGCCTGGAATCGGGTGCTCGCACCGAGTCGTTCCAGCAGTCGGGCGGTGCGGCGGACCACGGTACGCCGGGACATGCCGAGCCTGCGCGCGATGGTGTCATCGGTCGCGCCGAGGCCCATCAGGGTGAGGATCGCGCGATCGCGCTCGTCCAGCGCTTCCGCGGTCGGGTTGACCGAGATGGGCGCGGCCATCGACCACAACACTTCGAAGGTGTTGATCAGCAGCTCCAACGCGGGCGACCCGGTGATCCGCAGGCCCATCGGGTCGGGACGGCGCTCGTCGGCGTGCAGCACGAGGCAGCCGCGATCGTCGTCACCGACGATCATCTTGAACGGCGGCTCCGGCAACGTCCGCGCGTGCGCTCCCCCCGCGTTGGCCGCCAAGGCGTGCCGCAATCGTTGCGCATCCTGGTAGACGGTGTCCTGGTAGAGCGTCTGGTAGCGCAGGCCAGCACCGAGGCGGGCGCGCTTGAGCAGGAACTGTTGACGCTCGCGTTCGAGATCGCTGAGGAACGGTGCGCGTTCGATGATCTTGACGCCGGTGCGCGCGCCGTTCTGGATCTCCTCGAAGTCGGCCAGCATCTCCATGCGTTCGAACACCGGCACGATGGCACCGTTGTGCCGCGGCGAGCGACGCACCGAACGGAATGTCTCGCTCAACCGTGCGGCGGCGGTGTGCATCTGGTTGATCTCGTGCTGCCTGCGTCGAGCTTCGGCCTCCGACAACGATTCCGGCGCGTGCGCGTCCCAAACCTTTTCGCCCTCAGGCGTTTCGGTAGGAGCCACGGCTCGCAGCCGCACGAGTACCTCCACCGACGCCGCGGCATCCTGCTGCGAAACACCCAGATACTGCGCGATTTCGGCGAGGCTCGATCGCGGATGATGCACCAGCGCGGCATAGGTTCTGCCGTGCGGTGATCCAGGCTCGAAGATATCGCCCAGCTCGGTCACCGTCCGAGCCTAACGACTGGTCGGTGCGGGAGCGGGTCGATGAGTGATAATCCCAGAGCTCTCACCAGGCGGTAGTGGCAGAATTCCAGAGTTTCACAATGGATTCGGCCGCGGGGACCAGGATGGGAGCGCACCCGATGTGGCGCGCGGGGTGATCGAGTCAGCGTCACGGTGGTGAGGTTTCCGCTCAGTGTCCGGTCGGGCCCCACTCCAGCGGGACACCTTTGGCGAGGAGATAGGGCATCGGATCGACCTTGGTGCCGCCCTGGTCCCAGATCTCCAGGTGCAGGTGCGGCCCGGTGGACTGGCCACGATTGCCGACGGTCGCGATCACCTCGCCCGCCCGCACCTGCTGCCCCGCGCTGACGAACATCTCGTTGACGTGGCCGTACACCGCCGTGGTGCCGTCCTCCTGCGCCACCCGCACCCACAGGCCGAAGCCGGAAGCGGGTCCCGCCTCGATCACGGTGCCGTTGCTGACCGAGTGAATCGGCGTTCCGAGCTGGTCGGCGAAGTCGATGCCGTTGTGTGCGGTACCCCAGCGGCTGCCGAATCCGGAGCTGATCGGCCCGGCAACCGGACGAACGGCCGTCGGCGGCGCGACCTGACGCTGGAGGTCCTGCAACGCGTCCTCGGCCTGACCGAGCGGGCCGGAGATCTCGGGAGGCAGGTTGGGAATCCCGAACGGGGCCGCGACCGGGGCGGCCACCTCGGCCGCCTGCTTGACGGGCGCGGGCGCCTGCGCGCTCGGCGCGGCCTGCGCGGCACTGGCGGCCAACGCCTCGGGCACCCCGACGGCCTCGCTCTGGTCCGCCACCGGCTCGGCGACCTCGTTGACGCTGTTGTCCTGCGGAGTCGGATACAGCGGGGTCGCGGCGGCGAGGGCGGGGCCGACCTGGGCGACGACACCGATGATGGCGCCCGCGGCGACAGCGGCACCCGCGGCGGCACGGACCCGTTCGGCGGCCGACGCGTCGGCGCGGTGGCGGACCGGCCCTGACAACCCTGCACCGTCACCGAGCAGACTGGTGACGGTGATCGAACTGGGGCCTACACGGTGCTGAGACAACGCATCGTCCTTCCGAAAAGCAGGGTCGAACAGCTGCACAACCAGGCGTTTTCGGCTAAAGTAACGATCCGGCAACGTTGGTTTAGATAACGGTTTGGCATCTGTTGTGATGGGAACTCTACATTGTCGTGACCATTCCGCAACCTTCTGCTTGAAAGTGGCCCCCTGGGCGGCGAATACCGCGCCGAACAGCGATGCGAGGCGAGAGTGCGCACGTCGAGCGCGCCCCGCGGGCACTGAATCCCGCCGCGGGGTAAGAGTGGAATCGTGATCATCGACGAGCTGAACGTCCCGATCCTGCTGGCCCCCATGGCGGGCGGTCCATCGACACCCGAACTCACCGTCGCCGTGACCGAGGCGGGCGGATTCGGCCAACTGGCCGCCGGATATCTCACCGCGAAGGACATCGCGACCAGGATCCTGGCCACCCGCGCCGCGACCGACGCACCGTTCGGGGTGAACCTCTTCGCGCCCGGCCCCGCCACACCCGCCGATCGGATCGCGGCCTACCTCGCCGAACTCGGTCGCGAGCACGAACTGGGCGAAGCCCGCCACAACACCGACGACTGGGACGCGAAACTCGATCTACTCACCACCGACCCCGTCGCGGTGGCCTCGTTCACCTTCGGCTGCCCGTCCACCGAGGACATCGCGCGACTGCACGCCGTCGGCTCCGAGGCGTGGGTGACCGTGACCTCGCCCGCCGAGGCCGACCTCGCGATCGCGGCGGGCGCCGATGTACTCATCGCCCAGGGCTCCGAAGCGGGTGGACACCGCGCGAGCTTCATCGACGACCCCACCGACGACCCCACCGATCCGCTCACCCTGCTCGCCCTGTTGCAACTGCTGCGCGCACGCACCGACCGCCCGATAGTGGCCAGCGGCGGACTCGCCACC
The DNA here is from genome assembly GCF_039543305.1 of Nocardia callitridis. Classification (NCBI taxonomy): domain Bacteria; kingdom Bacillati; phylum Actinomycetota; class Actinomycetes; order Mycobacteriales; family Nocardiaceae; genus Nocardia; species Nocardia callitridis. Next base: position 666,117 of record NZ_BAABJM010000001.1, read on the forward strand.
GGAGCGGGAATCGCCGCGGTACTCGCGGCGGGCGCCGCGGCGGCACAACTGGGAACCGCGTTCCTGCGCTGCCGGGAGGCCGGCACCAATCCGGTGCACCGCGCGGCGCTGCCCACCGACACCCCGACCATGCTCACGCGCGCGTTCACCGGCAGGCGTGCACGCGGCCTGCGCAACCGGTTCCTCGATGAGCACACCGCGGGCGCACCCGCCGCCTACCCGGAAATCCACTACGCCACAGCGCCTTTGCGTGCCGCCGCGCGCTCGGCGGGCAACACCGACGAGGTCAACCTGTGGGCAGGCCAGACCCATGCCCTCACCGACGAGCTACCGGCGGGTGAACTCGTGCATCGGTTGGCCGCCGAAACGAAAAGCGCACTGGAATCGGCACTTTCACGCCGAATCAAGGTTTGTTGACAACGACTTTCGTTTACAATCAAGAGGGCATCGCTTCACCAGCCACCTGCTTCAGCCATCCATTACGGAGGAGAGCGCTATGTCCCTCGATGTCCCTGCCGCAGTATTGGAACGCGCCGAACGCGGCGAAGTGGACGACGCGGATTTCGTCGCCGTCGTTCGCGACTCCCTGCCCTACGCGTGGGAGGTCGTCAGCCGAGTCGCCGATGATCTCCAGTCCGGCGGCGAGGAATACGCCGACAACACCATCGCACCGCCCGACGAGGTCGCACGCGGTCAACTACTGCGCGCCATGGCTTCCGACGCGATTCGCGGTGGACTGGAGCGCCACTTCGGAATCAAGATCGCCTTCCAGAACTGCCACCGGGTGGCCGCGTTCCCGCTGTCCTCGGTGGGCGGCGACACCTACTCCACCTTCATCGGCACCCGCGCACAGCTGCTGAACCAGAGCCCGGAACTGCGCAACTGCTAGACGTTCTCGGGCGGTTCACCGACCGAATACCACGGCGCCACCTCGACACTGTCGAGGTGGCGTCGCCCGCGGTTTCGATCAGAACAACTAGGTCAGGACAGCGTGATCACCGTCAGCTCTCCGTCGGAATAGCTGGCACGCAACCGCTTCTTGTCGAACTTGCCGACACTGGTCTTGGGCACCTCGTCGATGAACGTCCAGTACTCCGGCAGCTGCCATTTGGCGAACTTGTCGGCGAGGAACTCACGCAGCTGCGCCGCCTCGGCCTTCGCCGACTCGGCGAGCACGATCGCGACCAGCGGACGCTCATCCCATTTCGGGTCGGGCACACCGATCACCGCCGCCTCCGACACGGCGGGGTGTCCCATTACCGCGTTCTCCAGATCCACCGAGGAGATCCACTCGCCGCCGGACTTGATCACGTCCTTCGAACGGTCGACCAGGGTGAGGAAGCCGTCCCGGCTGATCTTGCCGACGTCGCCGGTGCGCAGCCAACCGTCGTCGAACTTGTCCGGATCGACCGGGCTACCGTCGGGTGAGTAGTAAGACCCGGTAATCCACGGACCACGAACTTCCAACTCGCCCACGGCTTCTCCGTCATTGGGCAGCACGGTGCCGTCGTCGGCGACCAGTCGCGCCTGCACCGACGCGGGGAAGCGGCCCTGGGTGAAGCGGTACTCCCATTCGTCCTCACCGGTCACGCCGGCGGGCGGATGCGAAACGCTACCCAGCGGCGAGGTTTCGGTCATGCCCCATGCGTGGATGATCCGCACGCCGTGCTTGTCCTGGAACGCGCGCATCATCGACGGCGGCACCGCCGCACCACCCACGACCACCGAACGCAGGTGGCTGATGTCCTGGGGATTGGCTTCGAGCCCGGCGAGCACGCCACCCCAGATGGTGGGGACGGCCGCGGCGAAGGTCGGCTGCTGCGCCGCCATGATCTCCAACAGCGGACCCGGTTGCAGGAACCGGTCGGGCATCAGCACATTCGCGCCGGACATCAGCGCCGCGTAGGGCAGTCCCCACGCGTTGGCATGGAACAGCGGCACGATCGCGAGCGCGGTGTCGGCGCCGGAGAAATCCATGCCACCCGGCGAACACACGTGCATCGCGTGCAGCCAGTTGGACCGGTGCGAGTAAACGACGCCCTTGGGGTCGCCGGTGGTGCCCGAGGTGTAACACATCGCGGCGGCGGAGCGTTCGTCGATCACCGGAAAATCGAAGGTATCCGATTGCGCGGCAAGCAGTTCCGCGTAGTCGTGCACCTGGACACCCTCGGGCGCCGAGAGCGCGGTGACGTCACCGTTCACCACGATGACGTGCCGCACCGTCTGCAAATTCGGCAGATACTTGGCGAACATCGGCAGCAACGAACCGTCGACCAGCACCACCTGGTCCTCGGCATGATTGGCCACGAACACCAACTGCTCGGGGAACAGCCGGATGTTGAGCGCGTGCAGTACCGCACCCATCGCGGGGATCGCGATGTAGGACATCATGTGCTCGTAGTTGTTCCACATGAAGGTGGCCACTCGGTCGCCGACGCCGATCCCGAAGCCCTGCAACGCATTCGCCAGCCGCGCGGAGTCCTCGCCGAGATCACCGAAGGTCTTGGTCCGCACGTCGGTTCCGGTCCAGGTGCTGATCGTGGCGTCGCCACCGAACGTCGATGCGTAGCGCAGCAACGTCGCCAGGGACAGGGGCTCGTCCTGCATGGTGCTCAACATCGATAGGTACTCCTTATTCCTTCGGCCACAGCACACACTCGGAACGCTCCGACCATGAGCCACATCACACCGCGAATGCTACCCAAGGGTAGGTCACACCGGACAGGGTGAACCGAAAATTCGGACATCACCGGATGAGTGGGCACGCGTCGTCAGTTGCCGCAGGTCACCGCACTGTCCAGCGCGCTGTCCGCATAGGAAAAGCGCCACACGGGCATTCGTTTTTCGGACGGTCACACCGAGCGTCCCTCACCCGCCCCCGGTGCGCGCTGAGCACCCCCAGTTCACCTCCGACACAACCGGTGATCACCAGGACACCGGCGTCGCCCCTACTCCCAGAATTCCCCGCTCTTGTCCTGGTGACCCTGCGGCGCGGGAGCGCGGGAGCGCGGGAGCGCGGGAGCGCGGGAGCGCGGGAGCGCGGGAGCGCGGGAGCGCGGGAGCGGGAGCGCGGGAGCGCGGGAGCGGGAGCGGGAGCGGGAGCGCCGGGGGAGGGGAATCTCTCGGCCGGTCTGGGTTCACTGTCGTCGTGTTCGCATCGACCGCTCGAATCGTCCTGCCGCCGGATCTCTGGAATCCAACTGACTGGGACAGCTGCCGAGGAGGGTCGACAGTGGAGAAAGAGTCGCACCGAGCCGGCGTGTCGACGACAACCCCCTGCATAGCCGTGGACACACCGATCGGCCACGGTGCGACAGCTAGCTTTTCTAGTCGCGGCTCAGCACACGCGCCAGTTGGCAAGCCTCGCATCACCCGAATGTGATGAACCACTTCTCGACGATCTGGGACGGGCGCGAACCCCCGTCCCCGAGGGGCCTTGCTGACCTGCGCCGATTTGCGCGGCACCGCGACCGCCACCGTGGGAACGATGTACGAACAGGTGCACGTGCATCGGCGCTGATCTCGACGAAACGGGCAGCAGAAGACCGTCGATTGCCGTCAGGAAAGGGGCCTTGCGCGGGGATGATCGGTACGGGACGTGGGTAGCTGGACCGTGGCGGAAGGCGCCGCGCACGGCGCGCGAACCAGGTGCGTCGATCACGTGACCCCCGACGAAGGCGCGGAGCGGAGCGCCCGGCAACCCGGTGGCACTCAGTGCCGCTCTATGGACGAAGGCGAGAGTTGCCGATTGTCTCTATCGGCGAAGGACGGCGCTTGGCTACCATCACTTGATGGTGGCAACGATAGATATCACGACCATGGACGGTGCTGTCCGCGGTCGACTCGGGCGCCGCGTCTCGCGCTGGCGATCCATCCCGTACGCGGCACCCCCCGTGGGAGAACTGCGGTTTCGAGCACCACAGCCGGTGCACCCGTGGTCGGGCGTGCACGACGCGACCGAGTTCGGACTTGCCGCCGTGCAACGCCGACAGGGTGCGCGCACCGGCGCGAGGAGCTACCAACCGACCGGCGAGGACGCTTTGACACTCAATGTCACAGCGCCCGTCGCACCCGCCTCCGCATTGCGTCCGGTCCTGGTGTTCATTCACGGCGGCGGGTACCTGTTCGGCACCTCGTCACTGTCGCTGTACTCCGGCGCAGGACTTGCCGCCTACGGCGACGTGATCGTCGTCTCGATGAATTACCGCCTCGGCGGCTTCGGCTACGTCGACTTCGGCGAATTCGGTACCGCCGAGCAGCCGTTCGAGTCGAACCTCGGACTGCGCGACCAGGTCGCCGCGCTGGAATGGGTGCGAGCCAATATCGCCGCGTTCGGTGGCGACCCTGGCAACGTCACCATTTTCGGGGAGTCCGCTGGCGCCAACGCCGTGCTCACCCTGCTGGCGACGCCGGCCGCGAAGGGCCTTTTCCACCAGGCCATTTCGCAGAGCGCCCCGGCAGACTGGTCGCTGACCGCCGACGACGCGCGCGCCTTCGCCCATCGCTGCGTCGAACGACTCGGCGCGACACCCGACACCGCCGCCGCGGTACTGCGCACCGCACCGGGCAAGGAGATCGGTCGCGCCGTCGACCGCGCGGTCGGTGCGGTCTTGCGCGAGCACCCCGGCCGATTCACCGCGGTCCCCGTCGTCGACGGCGATTACCTGCCGCGGGCACCGCTCGAGGCGATCATCGATGGCACGGCGCATTCGGTACCGCTGATCATCGGCACCAACCGCGACGAGGGCACGTTGTTCTCCCGCTTCGAGGACTCGCTGCCCACCACCGCCGACCGGCTACGCAAGGCACTCGCACGCTCGGGCGAGAACCTGGAATCGCGCGTGGCGGCGGCCTATCCCGGCTATCCCGAGGCGAAGGCCGCGGTACGCGCGGGCGGCGACTACGTGTTCTGGCGGTCTTCGCTCTTGGCGATGGAAGGCCACAGTCGGCACGCTCCCACCTACGCCTACCGCTACGACTTCGCCCCGCGCGCACTGCGACTCGCGGGTTTCGGCGCCACCCACGCCTCCGATCTGATCCCCGTCTTCGGGGCGGCGGACTCCCCGTTCGGTCGCGTCGTCACGGCGATCGGCGGACGCGGCGGCCTGCGCGCGGTACAGAGCCAGTTCCAGGACAACTGGTTGGCCTTCGCGCGCACCGGCTCACCGCTGGCGTCATGGACGCGCTATACCGAAACCCGTCGCAGCACACTGATCATCGACGCACCGACCCGATTGGAAGACGACCCCGATCGAGCGAAACGTCTTGCCTGGCAAGGGGTTCGGGTAGCGAGTCTGACCTGATCACTTGAGCAGGCGCGACATCCTGCGATCGGCGAGGATCTTGCCGCCGGTCTGACAGGTCGGGCAATACTGGAAGGAACGGTCGACGTAGGACACCTCCCGCACGGTATCGCCGCAGACCGGGCAGGTCATTCCGGTACGGGCGTGTACCCGTAGGCCGGAACGCTTTTCGCTCTTGAGCCGGGCGGCGTCCTGCCCGACCGACCTGTCGATCGCATAGACGAGTACCGAGCGCATCGCCGCGTACAACTGCTCGACCTTCTCGGCGGGCATGGTCTTGGTGTTGGCGAACGGCGAGATCTTGGCGGTGTGCAGGATCTCGTCGGAATAGGCATTGCCTATTCCCGCGAGGAGGGTCTGGTCGACGATCGCGGTCTTGATCCGCTGCGAGGTGCCGCGCAGGATCTCGGCAAACTCCGGTTCGGACACCGCCAACGCGTCGGGGCCGAGCCTTGCGATACCGGGCACCTGGTCCGGGTCGGTGACGACGTACACCGAGAGTCGCTTCTTGGTGCCCGCCTCGGTGAGATCGAACGCCGGAGTATCGGCTTCCGGAGTGAACAGGTGCACACGCAAAGCCAGCGGACTCTTACCACCCGGCCTCGGCGGCGTCGGCGATGGCTCGTCGAGCCACCGCAGCCAACCACCGCGCGACAGATGCGTGATCAGCCACAGACCGTCGCACTCGAGGCCGAGGAACTTTCCCCAGCGGCCCGCCGCGGTCACATCGCGACCCGACAGCGCGGTCACCTCAGGATCGAAGGTCTTGACGGCACTCAACGCCGCGACATCCACACGCCCGACTACCGCACCGACCGCGTGTTCGCGTAGGAACTGCGCCAGCGCCTCGACCTCGGGTAACTCGGGCACGGATTCAGATTACCCGGGCACACCGACACTTCCCGGCTCAACGACGCAGCAGGTAGATGTCCATGATCCAGCCCTTGTCGGCACGCAGCTTCGTGCGCCGTCGCACGATCTCCTCGGCGACATCGCCGAGGGGACCTTCGATCAGAGTCTCGTCCGGCATTCCCAGGTAGGCACCCCACCAGATGTGCACATCCTCCTGCGGGACCTGTGTGAACGCGCACTCACCGTCGAGCATCACCAACGTCGACCCATCGCCGAGACCTTCCTCGCGCAACCGGCGCCCCGTCGTGACATGCACCGGCTCGCCGACCCGGTGCAACACCATCCGATGCCGCGCAGCCAGCGCCTGCGCACTGGTCACTCCAGGAATCACCTGGTAGTCGAAGCGCACCAGACCACGCGCGAGCACACGGTCGACGACCCGCAATGTGCTGTCGTACAGGGAAGGATCGCCCCACACCAGAATCGCGCCGACCCCGTCGACCCTCGCGAACTCGGCCTCCAACAGCTCCGACCGCGCGTCGTGCCAGTCCCCCACCACCCCCGAGTAATCGGTGGGTGTGCGCTCGCGCGGCGGGTCGGCGATCTCCACGATTCGATACGGCCGGTCCAGGAACTCCTCGAGGATGCCGGTGCGCACATCGACCAGTTCCTGTTTCTCGGCGCCCTTGCCGATCACGAAGAAGGTGTCGACCTTCCGCATCGCCTTGATCGCCTGCACCGTCACCTGCTGGGGATCGCCCGCGCCGATGCCGATCACGTAGAGCTCACGCATGTCCGAGAGCTTGCCAGGTGGCGCGACGCCGCCACCGATCACCTGGGCAGTAAAGTCGACGACCGTGGCGACGGATACCCAGTACGAGGATCTGCTCCGACTGGTGCTCGAGTCGGGCAAACACAAGGCCGACCGCACCGGTACCGGAACTCGCAGCATCTTCGGTCACCAGTTGCGCTACGACCTGGCGGCCGGATTCCCGCTGATCACCACCAAGAAGGTGCACCTGCGGTCGATCGTCTACGAATTGCTGTGGTTCCTGCGCGGCGAGACCAATGTGGACTGGCTGCACGAACACAAGGTCTCCATCTGGGACGAATGGGCCGACGACGAGGGCGAACTCGGGCCGGTCTACGGCGCGCAGTGGCGTTCGTGGCCGACCCCCGACGGCACCCACGTCGACCAGATCTCGGAGGTCTTGCGGACGCTGCGCACCGACCCCGATTCGCGCAGGATGATCGTCTCCGCATGGAACGTCGCCGACCTGGGCAAGATGGCGTTGGCCCCCTGTCACGCGCTGTTCCAGTTCTATGTGGCCGACGGGAAGCTCTCCTGCCAGCTGTATCAGCGCAGCGCCGACCTGTTCCTCGGAGTGCCGTTCAATATCGCCAGCTACGCGTTGCTCACCTACATGGTCGCGCAGCAAACCGAGCTGGAGCCAGGCGATTTCGTGTGGACCGGTGGCGACTGCCACATCTATGACAATCACCACGCGCAGGTCACCGAGCAGCTCGGGCGCGACCCGTTTCCGTTCCCCCAGCTGCGCCTTCGCCCGGCGCCGACCCTGTTCGATTACGCCTTCGAGGACGTGGAAATGCTGGACTACCAGCATCATCCGGCCATCAAGGCGCCGGTGGCGGTGTGAACGCACCCGCGCGCGAGATCGGCATGATCTGGGCGCAGACCCTCGACGGTGTGATCGGCGCCGACAACGCCATCCCGTGGCGGATTCCCGAAGACATGGCGCACTTCAAGGAGACGACCTCGGGCCACCCCGTGGTGATGGGTCGACGCACCTGGGATTCGATTCCGCCGCGCTTTCGACCGTTGCCCGGCCGCCGCAGCATCGTGGTGACCAGGCAGCCGGACTGGGCCGCCGAGGGCGCCGAACGCGCCGGGTCGGTGCACGAGGCACTCGAACTCAGCGCACCCGATCCGGTGTGGATCGCCGGTGGTGCCGAAATCTACCGTGCGGCAATGTCTTTCGCGACACTGCTGTGTGTGACCGAGATAGACAGCCCCCTCGAAGGTGACGCGCACGCACCGGAGATCGGGCCACAGTGGCGCGAAGAAGCCGCCGTCGCACAGCCACAGTGGCACACCTCCACCTCCGGATTGCGTTTCCGCACCCGCTGGTACGCCCGCGGTTAGCGCCACCGGCCTCGATCGACCGACCCGACATCACCGGCGGGCGCGCTCCGATCGTGCGGCGCGCATTCGCGGCCCCCACCGCGCGGCGTCGGGGCATACTCGGCCATATACGCCGCGGGCGGGTCCGTGCGACCGTACGCACGGCCACCGCGCCGCCTCGGCCCGCGAAAGGTGCTCATGGACAAGAAATCGCTCACCGCGGTCGCTCGCCAGCAACTGAAGGCGGCGGCCGACGCCAGTAGCGGGCGCAGCTCACTGACCCTCTACGGCGGACACGTGAACTCGCTGCGCCAGACCGTGATCGGCCTGTGCGCCGGGCAGAGTCTCGCCGAGCACAACAACCCAGGAGAGGCGACCCTGCAGGTGCTCAGCGGCACCTTGACCTTGCGCAGTGGCGACAACGAATGGAAGGGCTCGGCCGGCGACCTGCTGGTGATCCCGCAGGCCCGACACAGTGTGCATGCCGTGGACGACGTGGCGTTCTTGCTCACTGTCGCGAAGTGAGCGCACGAACGACCCGGCGGGTGAGCCGACCGAGCGACATACGGAGTGGTCGATGGAGCCCCTCGAGGCGTTAGTCTGTCGATTATGAGCGAGCCGCAGCCGATTCTCGATCCGCTCTCCCTGGCCGCGATCTTTCTCGTCGTCACCATCGACGAGGGCGGGGAGGCGCAGGTGCGTGACCTGCTCGCCGATATGCCCGGTCTGCGCCGCTCGGTGGGATTTCGCCTGCCCGGCCGTGACCTGACGTGTGTCACCTCGATCGGCTCCTCGGCGTGGGACCGCCTCTTCAGTGGTCCACGGCCTGCCGAACTGCACGAGTTCCCCGGATACGTCGGCGCCGTGCACGAAGCGCCCGCCACTCCCGGCGACCTCTTGTTCCACATCAAGGCGCAAACCCAGGACGGGTGCTTCGAACTCGCGATGGTGATCGGCGACCGTCTCGCCGGTGCGGGCAAGATCATCGACCAGACCGTCGGCTTCCGCTACTTCGAACAACGCGACCTGCTCGGCTTCGTCGACGGCACCGAGAACCCCGAAGGTAAGGAAGCGGTGGCCTCGGCGCTGATCGGCGACGAGGACCCCGATTTCCGCGACGGCAGCTACGTCATCGTGCAGAAGTACACCCATCCGCTCGACGAGTGGCGCGCGCTGAGCACCGAGGAGCAGGAACGGGTGATCGGCAGAACCAAGCTCGATGATTTCGAGCTGTCGGACGCGGAGAAACCGGCGAATTCGCACGTCGCGGTGAATACCATCGAGGAAGCCGACGGCACCGAGCGCAAGATCCTGCGCGCCAACATGCCCTTCGGTAGCGTCAAGGACGGTGAATTCGGCACCTACTACGTGGCATACGCGGCGACACCGAGCGTCACCGAGTTGATGCTGCAGCGGATGTTCGTCGGCACCGAGGAAGCCGCCTACGACCGGATTCTCGATTTCTCGGTCGCGGTCACCGGCACCTCGTTCTTCACACCGGCCAACGACTTCTTCGACGAACTGCCCCCACCACCCGAGCAAGCCAGCACGGCGGCGGGGGAATCGCCGGAATCCTCGGGCGTTGAAACAACAGGGATGTCAGCACCATTCGAGACCGGACATGGCTCACTCGGCATCGGCACGTTGAAAAGGAGCAGGTAGTTATGAACAACCTCCATCGCGAACTCGCGCCGATCACCTCCGAGGCATGGGCGGAAATCGGCGAAGAAGCCACCCGCACCTTCAAGCGGCACATCGCCGGCCGCAGGGTGGTCGACCTGTCCGGTCCGCACGGCAGCGACTACGCGGCCGTCGGCACCGGACACACCACCCCGATCGCCGCACCCGACGAGGGCGTGCTCGCCCGGCAGCGCGTGGTGGCGCCGCTGGTGGAACTGCGGGTGCCGTTCCGGCTGTCCAGGGAGGAACTCGACAATGTCGAGCGCGGCTCCAAGGACGTCGACCTCGACCCGGTCAAGGACGCCGCCCGGCGGATCGCCTTCGCCGAGGACCGCGCCATCTTCGAGGGCTACCCGGCCGCGAATATCACCGGTATTCGGGGAAGTTCGTCGAACAAGCCGATCCCCGTGCCGGGTGATCCGCGCCTGGTGCCCGAGGCGATCGCGCAGGCGTTGAGCGAGCTGCGGCTCGCTGGCGTCGACGGCCCCTACTCGGTGTTGTTGAGCGCGGAACTGTTCACCGCGGTCAGTGAGACCTCCGATCACGGACACCCGATCCGCACCCATATCGAGCGGCTCATCCCCGAAGGGGAGATCGTCTGGGCGCCCGCCATCGACGGCGCGTTCGTGCTCACCACGCGCGGCGGCGACTTCGATCTGCGGCTCGGCCAGGACCTGTCGATCGGTTATCTGTCACACGACGCCGAGACGGTGCAGCTGTACTTCCAGCAGAGCCTGACCTTCCTCGCGTACACCGCGGAGGCGGCCGTCGCGCTGGGCGGCTGAGACCAGAGCACAACCCCCGAGCAGCCGTGTTCGCGCCCGGTACGGTGGATTCGCGAGACCGGCCAGGTGCGAATACGGAGGCGAGAGTGACAACGGTGCGTGCGGGCGTCGTTCCCGGCAAGCGCGTAGGCGTCTACAGTGCGATCGCCGTGGTGGTGGTCGCGGCCATCGTCGGTGGATTCGTCGGCGCGTTCGGCATCAACCGCGTGTTCACCGGGCTGCTGGTCGGGGTGGTGGTCGCGGTCGCGCTCCTGGTGGCACTGTTCACCAGGGACACCATCGTGCTGAGTGACGAGGCGATCTACCGGCGCACACCCCTGAGCGAGACGAGTATCGACTGGGAGCGCGTGGTCGCGGGACGGTTCACGCTCGACGAACAGGCGCGCTGGTCGCTGGCATTGGACCTGGTCGGCGGCGACGAACGCCACGGCGAATTGGTGTTGATGTCGATCCCTCCGGTCGTTCGGCCGGTCGCCGGTGCCTACGACCTGCGCAAGCGCGAGCAGGTCAACGAGATTCGCGCGCTGCTGCGGGAGAAGCGGATTCCGGTGACGGTGCTGCCCGAGATCGCGGGTGCGTTGCAAGAGCACTGGCAGATCGCGCCGCCGACCACCAAGTGAGTTCGGTGTGCGCACTGACCGTGTGGGACAGAACCGGACCTTTCGGATACGTTGGCAGTTGTGTCGATGACGAAGGGCGCCAACGTACCGGTGCAGATTCCCGCGGTTCGGATAGAGCTCGGCTGGCAGGCGGGACCGGGTGGTCTCGATGCCGACGCGTCGGCACTGTTGCTCGTGGCGGGAAAGGTCCGCTCCGACAACGACTTCGTCTTCTACAACCAGGCGGCGCACCCTTCCGGCGCGATCCGACACGAAGGCAAGCAGCGCGGCGCGACCGTGCTCGATGTGCTGACGGCGGACCTGTCGCAGGTCGAGTCGCAGATCGAGACCATCGTGATCGCGGCATCCTCCGACGGCGCCACCTTCGGTGAGTTCACCGGACTGTATGTGCGGATCGTCGATGCGGGCAGCGGCGCCGAGGTCGCGCGGTTCGACAGCGTCGGCGCGACGACGGAGACGGCGTTCGTGCTCGGCGAACTGTATCGACGCCAGGGCGGATGGAAGTTCCGCGCGGTCGGGCAGGGGTATGCGAGCGGGTTGGCCGGTTTAGCAACGGATTTCGGTATCTCGGTCGATGACGAGCAGCCGCAGGCCCCGGAATTCGCGCCACCGCCTCCGCCCGTCCCATCGCAGCAACAGCATCCGGCACCTCCCATGCCACCGCAAGGGCAGTTCGCACCACCGCCCGGCCAGCACCCGGCGCCTCCTATGCCACCACAGGGTGGATTCCCGGTGCCGCAACCCGCGCCCGTACCACCACCGGGGCAGTATCCACCGCCTCCCGGCCAATATCCGCCGCCTCCCGGACCGGACAGCTACGGACAACCCGGCTCCCAGCAAGGCCAATTCCCGCCAGCACCGGGCCAGTTCGCCGCACCCCCGGGACAGTACACACCACCTACCGGACCGGGCAGCCACGGACAACCCGGCTTTCAACAAGGCCAATTCGCGTCTTCTCCGGCTCAGCCCCCGCCGCCGTCCGGCCAGCCGGTCAACCTGAACAAGATCTCACTCACCAAGGAAGCACCGTCGGTCTCGCTCACCAAGCAGGGCGCCACCGGTGGCATCATGCGGATCAACCTGAACTGGACCGCTCCGCCGGCGACCAAAGGACTGTTCAGCCGCAAGGGCGGCGCGCTCGACCTGGACCTGTGCTGCTTCTGGGAACTCACCGACGGCAGCAAGGGCGATATCCGCGCGGTCGGCAATTTCGGTGGCCTGCACGCACCCCCGTTCATCCAACTGGACAAGGACGACCGCTCCGGCACGGCGGTCAACGGCGAGAACCTCGACATCAACCTCGATCACACCGCACAGTTCCGCCGAATCCTGGTGTTCGCGACGCTCTGGGAGGGCGCGAAGGATTTCCGCGGCGTCCATGCCACCGCCACGCTGTACCCCGTCAACTCCCCGCCGATCGAGATGACCGTCGGCGGCTGCGTCGACAATTCTCGCGACATGGTGCTCGCGCTGATCGAGAACATCAACGGCGAATTGGTCGTTCGCCGCGAGGGCCGCTTCGTTCCCCCACCCTTCGGCAAGCCACGGTGGGGCGTCGCGGAGATCGACAAGGCCTACGGCTGGGGCTTGAACTGGGCGCCGGGCAAGGGCAAGTCCTGACCGGAGTTCGGCGTCGAGTCCGCGCCACGCGCACTGTGCATGTCACAGCCTTCGCACTGATCGTGCTGCGCACCACGCGGCCCCGCGAGTTGTCAGGGCAATAACGAACCGGGGTCGATAGCGAACTCGAAAGGCGCACGCAGGGTGACGGTCTCACCCGCCGCCACCCTGTGTGTCTGCGCGTAGACACCGTCGGCGCCGAGCTCGTGGGCGAACAGGACAGGGAGAACCTCACCGGGTAGCTGCCCCTTGAAGGCGTTTGGTTCGATTCGCCAGTAGTTCGGTATCCCCGCCTCGGCGTAGACGACCGGCTTGACCATACGGTCTTGCAACGTCGTGGACTTCGAGACCACCTCGACCACCAGACACACTTGATCCGCCGGGATACCTCGATCGTCCCACCCGATCGGACCGTTTGCGACAACTAGGTCGGGTATCGGCTCGTCGTCACCGATCAGCACTCCGACGCCGTCAAGTGCGACATATTCCGCGGGGAGCACCGCATCGACAGCAGTGGTCAATCGCTTGATCAACCACTGGTGTCGGGGCTTGGGGGCGGCGTTCACAACGAGCTGGCCATTCAGTACCTCGTAACGCAATCCGTCATCGGGCATGTGATCGAGGTCCGCAGCCGTCCAGGAACCAGTATGGGGAACCGGCATCGCCATCAGCACCACCTCCAACCTCACTGAGCGGCAACGAACGATATCCGCTGACTGGATCGAGTCTAATCGACTTCCCGGACTGTACCGCCTGGCCACGAAGCGCTTCGGACTTCGTGGCCAGGCGGGCCCACTATCGTTCGATCAGGCGGGCGGGACGATGCGGATTTCGGTGTCTGCTTCGTCCGTGGACTCACCGGGGTTGGTGAACCAGTGGGTGACTTCGTCGTTGGCGAGGTCGTCGGCTACGGGGCCGGGGCCGGGCAGGACCGAGAGGGCTCCCGCGGTGGCGGCGGCGAGGAATTCGTTGATCGCCGCGGGGCCGGAGGAGGCGGTGGTGTACGTGGTCGACTCGTAGTCGATGCCGTACTCCTCGCGTAACCGCTCGGCTTCGGCCAAGGCTTCGGCCTGTGTGAGCCTGCCTTCGGGGGTGATGAAGGCGGGATGTTCTTCGCCGAGGGGACGCACGCGGTCGGCGTAGCTGACCGGGTGGGTTGCGGCCGAGGACAATTCGGCTCGGACGTCCGCGTCGGACAGGTCGATCCAGCGGATCGAATCGTCGGTGCGGGGCTCGAGCGCGATGCCGAAGGTCGCACCGGCGGATGCCGTTTCGGCGGCATCGAGGTCACCGGCGAACAGGGTGGCCGCACCCGCCTTCTGCACCGCCCAGGTCGCGACGACGGCGTCCACCGAACGAGACAGCGCCACCGCGACGATGTCGCCGGGACCCGCACCTCGGTCGATGAGCACCCTGGCCAGCTGCGCCGAGCGCCGATCCAACTCGTGGAAGGCGATTTCGGCGTCGTCGACCAGCAGGGCAGGTGCCTGCGGATCCTCCTCGACCACCTCGGCCAAGACCGTCGCCACCGTGCGCGCACCGACCCGCGCCACCGGTTCCTGCGTGGAACCCGTTGCGGTGATCCCGGATTCGACCAACAGCTGCGCACGCTCGTCGGCATCGAGAATGTCGATGTCGCCGACGATCCCGTCGGTGGCACCGAGCAGCGCCTCCAGCACCCGCAGCAACCGCGTGGAGAAGGTGCGCACCTCGTCCTCGGTGAAGCGGCTCTCCAGGTACTTGAAGGTGATCTCGATGCTGGCCTCGGCCGTCACCAGGATCGTCAACGGGTAGTGCGTCGCATCGTTGGTACCGACGCCGGTGACCGAAACACCGTCGATGGAGCTGGCCTCGGCGAGCGCGTCCTTGTCCATCGGATACGACTCGAAGATCAGCAGGGTGTCGAATGCCGCACCGGCACCGGCGATTCCGAGGATGTCGGTAAGTCCGATGTAGTGGTGTTCGAGCAGATCCGCCTGATCGTGCTGCAGACCGGTCAGCGTCGCACCGACGCTCTTGCTGTCGTCGACGCGCAACCGCACGGGCAGGGTGTTGATGAACAGGCCGACCATCGATTCCACGCCGGGCAGATCGGCGGGCCGACCCGACACCGTGGCGCCGAACACCACATCGCTGCGCCCGGTGAGCCGCCCGAGCAGGATGCCGAGGGCCGCCTGCATCATCGTGTTCAACGTGACACCTAGCTCGGCGGCACGCGCGGTGAACCGCTTGGTGTGCTCGGCGTCGATCTCCGACACCAGCTTGCCGATGCGGAAGTCTTCTTCCGAATGCGGTTGCGGCGCCAGCGTTGTCGGCTCGGTGACACCTTCGAGCGCATGCGACCATGCGCGCAGCGAGGCGGCGCGGTCGCGTCCGGCCAGCCACGCGAGGAAGCTGCGGTAGGGGGTGACCCTCGGCAGCACGCTGGCGTCGCCGCGCACGGCGTAGAGCACCATGACATCGCGCATGAGCAGCGGCATCGACCAACCGTCCAGCAGGATGTGGTGGGTGGTGATGACCAAGTGGTGGGCGTCGGTGTCGGTGCGGAACAGGGTGAACCGCATCAGCGGTGCCACCGACATGTCGAAGTGCTCGGCCTGTTCGACCGCCACCAGCCTGCGCAGTTCGGCATTGCGGTCCTCGGCGGGCAGGTGCGTGAGGTCGACCTCGCGCCACGGCACCTCGACCCGGTCGAGCACCACCTGAACGGGGTTGCCGTCGGCATCGTTGACGAACGCGGTCCGCAAATTCGGGTACCGGTCGATGATGCCCTGGGCCGCGGTCCGCAACCGAGCGATATCCAGGTCGCCGCTGAGATCGATGATCGCCTGCATCGTGTAGACGTCGACGGTCGATTGGCTCATCAGTGCCTGGAACAACAGGCCGGATTGTAGCGGCGAAAGCGGCCACGCCTCCGCCAGTGCCGGGTAATCCCGTTCCCACACCGCGATATCGGACTGCTTCACCGCGACCAACGGCATGTCCGACGGGGTGAGACCACCGGCGTCGGGGCGCTGCGCGTGCGTGGCCAACGCGGTGAGCGCGGCGACGAACAGGTCGGCGAACTCCTGCACCCGTTCGCGGGTGAGCAACCCGGTCGGGAAGGCGAATGCCGCACCCAGTTGGGGTCCCTCGTCGCCGTCGCTGACGATCGCGTTGATATCGATCGTCGCGTTGGCGGGCATGTCCCGATCCATGTCGGCGTCGAGCGTCCCGAGGTCGGAGACCGGCACCCAGCCGATGTCGGCCAGCTGAGCGGGGATCTCCCCGGTCGACATGCGGCCCAGGTAGTTGAAGCTGACCTGTCCCGCATCGCGCAGGCGCGGCGCGGTCTCGGTGTTGAGGTGGCGCAGCAGACCGTAGCCGACCCCCTTGTCCGGCACCGCGAGCAACTGTTCCTTCACCGACTTGACGATCGCGCCGAGCGCGGCGCCACCGGCGAAGGCGTCGTCGAGGTCATTGCCGTCCAGGTCGAGAAGCACCGGATAGGCGCTGGTGAACCAGCCGACGGTGCGCGAGAGGTCGGCGCCTGGCACGACGTCTTCCTCGCGGCCGTGGCCTTCGAGTTTCACCAGTGCGGTACCGCCGGTGGATTCGCCGCGCCACTTGGCGAGGGTCATCGCGAGTGCGGAAAGCAGCCCGTCGTTGACGCCCCCGCGATACAGGCCGGGGATCGCGGTGAGCACCGCGTCGGTGACCTCCGCCGAGAGACTGACCTCGACCCGTTCCACGGTGGCGAAGGTGTCGATGGCGGGATCGAAGGCGCGTGCGCCGAGCAACGGATCCGTGGTGTGCGAAACCTGTTGCCAGAACGGCAGTTCCGCGACGCGCTCGGCCGAGGTCGCGGCCTCCACCAGGCTGTGTGCCCAGCGGCGCATCGAGGTGCCGTTCTCCGGCAGCGCGACCTGCTGGCCTGCCGACAGCTGTCCCCATGCCACGGCGAAGTCCGGGATCAGGATGCGCCAGGACACGCCGTCGACCACGAAGTGGTGTGCGACCACGAGCAGCACGTCACCGCGTTCGGGGCCGTCGAAGGCGAACCAGAGGAACTGCGCCATCACGGCATTCGCGGGATCGAGGCGTCCGAGCGCCGCGTCCAGCGCCTCGGTGCCGACGCGCTGGAGTTCGGCGTCGTCCACATCGGCGGCCAGCTCGACCCGGTGCACCATGGCGTCCACGTCGACCGCGCCGGGTCCGAGCGCCTCGAACGACCACTGCTCGTCGTCGCGACGCAGCCGCGAGCGCAACACGTCGTGGTGGTCGAACACCGCGGCGATCGTGGAAACCAGCAACTCGCGCTCGACGCCCTCGGGCAGTCGCAGCGGCATGGTCTGGGAGAACCGCTGATACGACGATCCCGAGCCGAGGATCTGCGTCATGATCGGCGTCAACGGAATGTCGCCGACACCGCCACCCGGCAGTTCCTCCAGCTTGACCTGCGCCTCGCCGCCGAACGTGGCGACCTCGGCCAAGGCGGCGACGCTGCGCCGTTCGAATACCTCACGCGGACTGAAGACCACGCCGCGCGCTTTGGCGCGGGAGACCAACTGGATCGACAGGATGCTGTCGCCGCCGAGCGCGAAGAACGAGTCGTCGACGCCGATCTCCGCGACGCCGAGCACTTCGGCGAACACCTCGGCGATGACGGTCTCGATTTCGGTGCTCGGCGCGCGGAATTCGCGTGCCGCCAGCACCGGTTCCGGCAGCGCCCTGCGGTCGAGCTTGCCGACCGGGGTCAGCGGGATCTCGTCGAGCACCACGATCGCCGAGGGCACCATGTGCGGCGGCAGACTGCGCGCCGCCGACTCGGTGAGCCGCTCGGTGTCGATCTCGTGACCGTCGGCTGCCAGCACGTAGGACACGAGAATCGTGGCACCGGCGTCGGTTTCGCGGCCGAGGGTGAAGGAGAACTCCACCTCGTCGTGTCCGGCGAGAACGGTATCGATCTCGCCGAGTTCGATACGGAAGCCGCGAATCTTCACCTGGAAGTCCGAGCGGCCGACGTAGTCGAGCTCCCACGCCACCTCGGGCACCGCGGCATTGCCCGCACGCTCGCCGGGCTCGGCGAACCAGCGCACCACGTCGCCGGTGCGGTACATCCGCGCGCCCTCGTCGCTCCACGGGTTGGCCACGAAACGTTCCGCCGTGAGATCGGGACGGTTGTGGTAACCGCGAGCCAGCGCACCACCGGCGAGGTAGAGCTCACCCGCGACACCCGGCGGCACCGGGTTGAGGCGGTGGTCGAGCACGAGCGCGGACATGCCGCGCACCGGTCGACCGATGGTGATGTGCTTGCCGGGGGTGAGACGCGCGTAGGAGGAGATGATCGTCGTCTCGGTGGGACCGTAGGCGTTGAAGTACTTGCGGCCCGGTGACCACTTGGCCAGCAGCTCCGGCGTGGTGACATCGCCACCGACAGAGGCGACTTCCAGCGCCTCCATGCCTTCGGTGCCGATCGTGCCGAGCACGGCCGGCGTGATGATGGTGTGCGTCACCCGCTCTTCGCGCAACAGCTGCGCGAGATCGGGTCCACCGATGATGCCGGAAGGCACGATCACCAGCGTCGCGCCGGTGTAGGCGGCACAGAGCCATTCCAGCACCGACGGGTCGAAGCTCGGCGAGCAGATGTGCAGGAACTTGTGCTGCGGCTCGAGGTGGTAGAGATCGGCCGCGACACCGACGAGTCCACCCATGCCCTGGTGGGTGACGGTGACGCCCTTGGGCATACCGGTGGACCCGGAGGTGTAGATGACGTAGACCGGGTCACGCATGGACAGCGGCTGGGTGCGTTCGGCGTCGAGCACCGGCGCGGGCGACTGGCTCGCGACCAGTGCGTCGAACTCGGGGTCGTCGATGCGCAGCCACTCGACCTCGCGCGGCAGTCCGTCGACGTATTCACCCGCGGTGATACCGAGTACGGCGCCGGAGTCGTTGATCATGTGCCGCTGGCGGTCCTCGGGGTAGTTCGGGTCGACCGGCACGTGCGCGCCGCCCGCCTTCGCGACCGCCCAGAACGCGGCGACCATCGCATACGAACGCGGGAACGACAGCGCCACAATGCGTTCCGGTCCGACACCCCGACCGATCAGTACGCGAGCCAGTCGCGAGGAGTACTCGTCGAGTTCCCGGTAGCTGATCGAACGACCCTGGTAGCGGATCGCGGTCTGCTCGGGGTCCAAGCGCGCGCCGCGAGCGAACAGGTCGGGCAGCAGGCCGGTGGCCATGACGTCCTCGCCGTGCACGTGGGTGAGGTAGTCGAACTCGTCGGCATCCAGCAACGGCAGGTCGCCGACGGGGGTTTCCCGGTCGGTGACGATCGCGGTGAGCAGTCGGGTGAACCGCTCGGCGAATACACCCACCGTGTCTTCATCGAAAAGGTCACGGGCGAAGGAGAACTCGGCGTACATGCCGGGTTCGTCCGTGCTTCCCGGTTCGGCGCTCGGCTGTGCCGCTTCCCGAATGGTCAGCGACAGATCGAATTTCGCGGTGTCGACATCGAAATCGACGGCGCCGACCTGCAAGCCCGGCAGCTCGAAGCTGGTGTTGGGCAGGTTCTCGAACGAGAGCGCCACCTGGAACAGCGGGTGGCGCGCGGTCGAGCGCTCGGGGGCGAGCAGATCGACCAGCCGCTCGAACGGGATGTCGGCGTTCGCGAACGCCTGTAGGTCGGTTTCCTTGGTGCGTGCCAGCAGCTGTCCGAAGGTGAGGTCGCCTTCGACGTGCGAGCGCAGCACCAGGGTGTTGACGAACATGCCGATCACGTCGTCGAGTTCGGCCTCGCCGCGACCGGCGATGGGGGTGCCGATGGCGATGTCGTCGGTGCCCGACATGCGTGCCAGGAACAGCGCGAGCGCGGTGTGCACCACCATGAACATGGTCGCGTTGTGTTCCTTGGCGATGGCGGCGAGCTGGCGATGCAGCGCACCCTCGATCGGGAACAGCACGCGCCCACCCTGG
Organism: Nocardia callitridis; assembly: GCF_039543305.1. Lineage (NCBI taxonomy): Bacteria > Bacillati > Actinomycetota > Actinomycetes > Mycobacteriales > Nocardiaceae > Nocardia > Nocardia callitridis. Next base: position 686,077 of record NZ_BAABJM010000001.1, read on the forward strand.
AACGACTGGATGGTCGGGCGGGTGCGGTCGGCGGGCAGGTTCAGCTCGTCGGGCAGTCCGGCCAGCGCGGTGCGCCAGTAGTCGGCCTGCTGGGTGATGAGGCTTTCCGGGTCGCTTTCGGCACCGAGCACCTCGCGCTGCCAGATGCTGAAATCGGCGTACTGCACCGGCAGTGGCGCCCAGCCGGGTTCGACGCCCGCCGAGCGGGCGGCGTAGGCGAGCATCACGTCGCGGGTCAGCGGCCCCATGGACCAACCGTCGGCGCTGATGTGATGCGCGACGAGGACCATGACGTATTCGTCGGTGTCGGTTCCGGCGATACGGAACAGGTGTGCCCGCAACGGCACCTCGACGGTGACGTCGAATCCGGCGGCGACGATTCCGATAATGCGATCCCGAATGTCTTCGGGGGCAATTGTTTCCGGCGTCAGGTCGGGGATCGCCTGCTCGGTCGGCAGGATCACCTGGTGTGCGATGCCGTCTTGTTCCGGGTACACCGTGCGCAGGGTTTCGTGCCTGGCGATGACGTCGCCGACCGCGTATTGCAGTGCGGTCGTGTCGAGTTCGCCGGTGAGCCGCACGGCCACCGGGATGTTGTTGACGGCGGAGGCGGTGTCGAACTGGTTGAGGAACCACATCCGCTGCTGCGCCAACGACAACGGCACTACGGCGGGACGTTCACCGGCCACCAACGCCTTGCGCCCAGCGTCCGCGTGCCGCTCGACCTTCACCGCGAGTTCCGCCACCGTCGGCGCCTCGAACAGCAACCGCACCGGCACCCGCGAATCGAGCCTCGCACCGATCCGTGCCGCGACCTGCGTGGCCACCAACGAGTTACCACCGAGTGCGAAGAAGTCGTCATCGGCGCCGACCTGTTGGATCCCCAGGACTTCGGCGTACACCGAGGCCACGATCTCCTCGATCGGGGTCGATGGCGCACGGAACGTCCGCGCTTCGAACTCGGGATCGGGCAGCGCCTTTCGATCGACCTTGCCGTTCACATTCAACGGCAACGCGTCCAGCACCACGAACGCCGAGGGCACCATGTATGAGGGCAGACTTGCCGCCAACACCGACTTCACGTGCGCCACATCGATATTCGACGCGGACGTGGCGGAGCTACCGAGCACCCCCGGTTCCGTCGCGGCATCGGACGCTGCCGCCTCCGTTGTCTCGGGCGCCGCCGTCGAACCATCCACATTCGTGTCGGCCCCGAGGGTCGGCTCTGCCGGTGCGTGACCGCCAGGGCCTGCCTCTCCCGCGTTTTCGATCGCCGCAGCGTCCGCACCGTCGACGGCGGCGGTCTGGGATGCCGCCGCGGCCGCGCCGATGAGATAGCCCACCAGTCGGTCGCCGGTCATCGGGTCGGACTTGGCGACCACGACCGCCTGAGCGACCTCGGGCAGCGCCGTCAACGCCGCCTCGATCTCACCGAGCTCGATGCGGAAACCGCGGATCTTCACCTGGAAGTCCGTGCGGCCCCGGTATTCGAGTTCACCCGCGCCGTTCCACGCCACCAGGTCACCGGTGCGGTACATCCGCGCGCCCTCGGCGAACGGATCGGCCACGAAACGATCCGACGTCAGGTCCGCGCGTCCGAAGTACCCGCGCGCCAGCTGTGCACCGGCGAGATACAACTCGCCACCGACTCCGGCTGGCACCGGACGCAACCTCGCGTCCAGCACGTACACCCGACTGTTCCACTCCGGCGCACCGATGGACACCGAAACATGGTCGTCGGTCGTCACCCGGTGGCTGGTGATCGACACCGCCGCCTCGGTCGGCCCGTACAGGTTGAACAACTCCGTACGCGGGTGTTCGCGCAGGAACCGCTGCGCCAGATGCCCGGGCAATGCTTCACCGATCGCGAGCACACGCCACAGCGAATCGGGGAACTCCGCCGAAGCCGTCAACGCGTCCAACATCGAGGGCACCACGTGCAGCGTGGTGACCCACTCGCGACTGATCAGCTCGTTCAGGTAACCGGGGTCACGATGGCCTTCCGGCGACGCGATCACCAACCGACCACCGCACACCGCCGCCGACCAGAACTCCCACACCGAGAGGTCGAACGTCGCCGCGGTCTTCAACAGAATCGCGTCCGCCGCATCCAACCCGAATTCGGCTGTCTTCCATTGCAACTGGTTCGCGATCGCGGAATGCGAGACCGCGACGCCCTTCGGCCGGCCCGTCGAACCCGATGTGAAGATCACATACGCCGTGTTGCTCGGCAGCAGCGGTGTCCGGCGGTCATCGTCGGTCACCGACTCGGCGCTCACCGCGCCCAAGTCGAGTTCATCCACATTCATCACGGGCGCGATAGCCGTGGTGAAACCGGTGTCGGTGTTGGTCAATACACAGACCGGTCCCGCGGTTTCGAGGATGTAATCGGTTCGTTCGGCGGCCTGATCGGGATCGATCGGCACATACGCGCCGCCCGACTTCGCCACGGCGTACATCGCGACGATCAGATCGACCGAGCGACGCATGCCGAGCGCCACCAGGGATTCCGCTCCCACGCCGATCGAAATCAGGTGCCGCGCGAGACGATTCACCCGCGCATCCAACTCCGCGTAGGTGATCGACGTACCGTCGTCGGTCACCAACGCGGTGTCCTTCGGACCCGCCGCCACCGTCGCGTCCAACAGCGACACCAACGTGGCCGACGAATCCACCGGGTATTCGGTCGCATTGCGCTCGGACACCAACGCTCGACGCTCGGCGGCCTCCAGCAACTCGATGTCACCCACGGCGGTACGCGGCGCGGCGATGACCGCTCGCAGCAGGCGCGCGAACCGGTCGACGAAGTCCTGCACCGTGTCCCGATCGAACAGGTCGGTGGCGTAGGTGAAGAACCCGGTGATGCCCTGCGGATCGCCCGTGCCGCTGTAGCGGTCGGTGGCGATCAGGTGCAGGTCGAATTGGGACAGCTGCGTGTCGATGTCAAGACCCGCCACGGTGAGCCCCGGCAGGTCCAGGGTGGACTGGCTCAGGTTCTGGAACGAAAGCCCCACCTGGAACAGCGGGTGACGCGCGGTGGAACGCACCGGGTTCAGCACCTCGACCAGGCGCTCGAACGGCACGTCGGCATTGGCGAAGGCCTGGATATCGGTCTCGCGCTGGCGAGCCAGCAACGCGGAGAAGCTCTCCCCCGCATCCACCTCGGTGCGGAAGACGAGGGTATTGACGAACATGCCGATCAGATCGTCGAGCACCGCCTCGCCGCGCCCGGCCATCGGAGTGCCGATGGCGATGTCCTCGGTGCCCGACAGGCGTGCCAGCAACACGGCCAGTGCGGTGTGCACCACCATGAACAGCGTCGCACCCTCGGTGCGGGCGAGTTCGATCAGCGCGCGATGAGTTTCGGCGTCGACCTGGAGTTCGACCTTGCCACCGGCGAACGACTGCGTCGCCGGACGCGGCCGGTCCGAGGGCAGATCCAGTTGGTCGGGCAGCTCGGCCAGCGCGTGGCGCCAGTAGTCGACCTGCTTGGCGGCCAACGATTCCTGGTCGTTCTCGTCGCCGAGCAGCTCGCGCTGCCAGATGCTGTAGTCCGCGTACTGCACCTCGAGCGGTGCCCAGTTCGGGGCCTCGCCCGCCGAGCGCGCGGCGTAGGCGACCATCAGGTCGCGGGTGAGCGGACCCACCGACGAGCCGTCACCGGAAATGTGGTGCACGACCATGGCGAGCACGTACTCCGCGCTGTGGGATTCGCCCTCGGTGTCGGCCGTGGTGGACGAGGGGTCGTTGATCTGGAACAGCGCGACCCGCATCGGCACCTCGACGGTGACGTCGAAGAGCGTCGAAACCACTGCCACGACGGCGGATTCGATCTCCGAAGGCGTGAGCACCGTGACCTCGAGCCGGGGCACGGACTGGGTCGGCGGCAGGATCACCTGTGCGGGACCGTGCTCGGTCTGCGGGTAGATGGTGCGCAGGATCTCGTGCCTGCTCACCAGGTCCGCGATGGCCGCACGCAGCGCTGGCACGTCGAGCGCGCCGGTCAACCGCACGGCGATCGGCACGTTGTAGGCGGCCGACTGGGTGTCGAAGCGGTTGAGGAACCACATGCGCTGCTGCGCCAGCGACAGCGGAATGTGCTCAGGGCGTGGCCGCGCGGTCAGCGCCGTGCGGCCGCCGAGCTCGGTCTGCTGCTCGACGCGCACGGCCAGTGCCGCGACGGTGGGTGCCTCGAACAGCAACCGCACCGGAACACGGGTATTGAGCGCCTCGCCCAGGCGCGCGGCGACTTGCGTCGCCAGCAGTGAGTTGCCGCCCCAGGCGAAGAAGTCGTCGTCGAGACCGATGCGGTTCGAGCGCTGCGGTTGCGGCGCTGTCTGCTCGGTCGCGGCGCTGTCGTCGGACTGCTCGATCGTGGGAGCGGCTTCGCCGCGTTGGTCGATGCGCAGCACCTCGGCGAAGGTGTTCGCCACGATCTGCTCGATCGGGGTGACCGGCGCGCGGAACACCGCCTTCTCGAAGGTGGGGTGCGGCAATGCCTTTCGGTCGAGTTTGCCGTTCGCGTTGAGCGGCAGCTCGTCGAGTCGCACGACCACCGAGGGCACCATGTAGGAGGGCAGCTCACCGGCGAGGGTGGTTTGCAACTGCCGCTGGTCGATGTCGGCCGGTTCGTCGGCGCCGGCCGCGACCACGTAGGCCACCAGGCGGTCGCCGATATTCGGGTCGTTGTGCGCGACCACGGTGGCCGAGCCGATCGACGGCTGACGCAGCAGCGCGGCCTCGATCTCGCCGAGTTCGATACGGAAACCGCGAATCTTCACCTGGAAGTCGGTGCGACCACGGTACTCGAGCTCGCCGTGACCGTTCCATGCCACGAGGTCACCGGTGCGATACATGCGCGCGCCCCGGGAAGGGTCGGCGCCGAAGGGATCGGCCACGAACCGGTCCGAGGTCAGATCGCCTCGACCGAAGTACCCGCGCGCCAACTGCGCACCCGCCAGATACAGCTCGCCCGAAACACCCGACGGCACCGGACGCAGCCGCGCATCCAGCACGTAGACCTTGCTGTTCCATTCCGGCGCGCCGATCGGCACCGACACCTGGTCGGCCTCGGTGACGGCGTGGCTGGTGATCGATACCGCCGCCTCGGTGGGGCCGTAGAGGTTGAACAGCTCGGCGGTGGTGCCACGCAGGAAGCGCTGCGCGGTGGCACCTGGCAGCGCTTCACCGATGGCGAGCACGCGCAGCAGCGAATCCGGCAGGTGCCCGTCGGATTCGGCGAGCAACGCGTCCAGCATCGACGGCACCACGTGCAGGGTGGTGACCTCGGTGTCCTGCATGAGGTCGTTGAGGTAGGCGGGGTCGCGGTGACCGTCGACGGCGGCGATCACCAGGCGCGCACCCGACACCGCGGCGGTCCAGAACTCCCAGACCGAGAGGTCGAAGGTGGCCGCGGTCTTCAACAACACCGCGTCGTCCGCGCCGATGCCGAAGGTCGTTGTCTCCCAGTGCAACTGGTTGACGATCGCGGCGTGCTCCACCGCGACGCCCTTGGGCTTGCCGGTGGAACCCGAGGTGAAGATGACGTAGGCGGTGTTGGCCGCGGTCAGCGGGCGCACCCGTTCGGCGTCGTCGATCGGGCCGTCGACGAACCCGTCGAGGTCGAGCAGGTCGATCGCCACCGGCTCGGTATCGGCCGAGGTGAAACCGTCCCTACCGGTGCTGAGCACGACGGCGGGAGCCGCGGCGCCGAGGATGTACTCGGTGCGCTCGGCGGGCTGGTCGGGATCGATCGGCACGTACGCCGCACCGGATTTCGCCACCGCGTACATGGCGATCACCAGATCGGCGCTGCGCCGGATCGCCAAGGCCACCCGGTCTTCGGTGCCGACACCGCGACCGATCAGGTAGCGGGCCAGGCGGTTGGCCGCGCTGTCGAGCTCGCCGTAGGTGAGCTCGTGTCGGCCGGTGGGCGCATCGGCGACCAATGCCACCGCGTCGGGCGTGGCGGCGACCGTGGCGGCCAGTAGGTCGCCCAAGGTCGAAGTGGCACCGGAGAATTCGTGCTCGGTGGCATTCCACTCGGTGAGGATGCGTGCGCTCTCTTCGGCGGCGAGCAGGTCGATCTCACCGACCGGCACGGTCGCGTCCGCGACCACCGCGTCCAGCACCCTGATGAACCGGTCAGCGAAACTCTGCACCGTCTGCTGATCGAAAAGATCAGTGGCGTAACCGAATTCGGTAACGATCTCGGCGGGTGTTCCGTCCTCGGTGTAGCGATCGTAGAGCGTGACGTGCAGGTCGGTCTTGGCCAGCTGCGAATCGAAGTTGACCGCGCTCACCGTCAGGCCCGGCAGCTCGAAGGTGGTCTCGGCCAGGTTCTGGAACGAAAGACCCACCTGGAACAGCGGATTGCGCGCGGTGGAGCGCACGGGGTTGAGCACCTCGACCAGCCGCTCGAACGGCACGTCAGCGTTGGCGAACGCCTCGAGGTCGCGCTCCTTGATATCACCGAGCAGATCGGTGAACCGGTCGCCGGGTGCCACCTTGGTGCGGAAGACGAGGGTGTTGACGAACATGCCGATCAGGTCGTCGAGCTCGCGCTCGCCACGACCTGCGATCGGCGTGCCGACCGCGATGTCGTCGGTGCCCGACAGGCGCGCCAGCAAGACCGCCAGCGCGGCGTGCACGACCATGAACAGCGACGCGTGGTTGGCGCGCGCCAGTTCGTGCAGCTTGGCATGGGTTTCGGGATCGATCTCGAAGCGAATCGCCTTGCCGTGGAACGACTGCGCGGGCGGGCGTGGCCGGTCGGCGGGCAGCTCCAGCTGATCGGGCAGGTCCGCGAGCGCGTTCTTCCAGTAGCCGACCTGCTTGGCGGCCAACGATTCCGGATCGTCCTCGTCGCCGAGCACGCTGCGCTGCCACAGCGCGTAGTCGGCGTACTGGACCGGAAGCGGCTGCCAGCGCGGCACGTCACCGTTGGTGCGCGCCACGTAGGCGGCCATCAGGTCGCGGGCCAGCGGCCCCATCGAGGAACCGTCGGCGGCCACATGGTGCACCGTGAACGCGAGCACATACTCCTCGGTCTCGGTGGTTTCGCTGGTCTCGCCCTCGGGAACGACGCGGAACAGGGCCACCGCGAGCGGCACCTGCTCGGTCACGTCGAAAGTGGTCACCGCGAAGCGGATCACGGCCTCGAGCAGACCGGCCTCGGTGACCTCGATCCTGGTCAGCGCCGCCGAGTCGGCCACGGTTTCGGACGCGGGCAGGATCACCTGGTGCGGGCCGTCGGCCGAACGCGGGTAGACCGTCCGCAGAACCTCGTGCCTGGTGAACACGTCGGCCGCCGCACGCTCCAGCGCCGCGACATCGAGCTTGCCGGACAGTCGCACGGCCAGCGGGATGTTGTCCACGGCGGAGGTGGTGGTGTCGAACTGGTTGAGGAACCAGTACCGCTGCTGCGCCGGGGACAACGGAATCCGGTCCGGGCGTTCACCGGCCGTGAGCACGGGCCTGCGGCCGGAACCGGCATTGTGCTCCACCCGCGCGGCCAGCGCGGCCACCGAGGACGCCTCGAACAGGTCACGCACCGCGAGCTGGGTATCCAGTGCCGCACCGAGACGCGCGGTCACCTGGGTGGCGACCAACGAGTTGCCGCCGAGCTCGAAGAAGTCGTCATCGAGACCGACCCTGCTCACCCCGAGCACCTCGGCGAAGGTGCTCGCGACCATCTCCTCCACCGGAGTGGCCGGGGCGCGGAAGACCTTCGCCTCGAAGACCGGTGCGGGCAACGCCCTGCGGTCCAACTTGCCGGAGGCGTTGAGCGGGAAGACCTCGAGCTCCACGAACGCCGAAGGCACCATGTAGCCGGGCAGCTCGGCGGCCAGCCCGCCACGCAAAGTGTCCACGTCGATCGAATGCTCTCGCGCGGCAACAACGTAGGCGACAAGTTGATCGCCGAGGCGCGCGTCCGAACGCACCACGGCCACGGCCTGCGCCACGGACTCATGTGCGGCGAGCGCGGATTCGATCTCGCCGAGCTCGATACGCAGACCACGCAACTTCACCTGGAAGTCGGTGCGGCCCAGGTATTCCAGTTCCCCTCCGCGCCAGGCGACCAGGTCACCGGTGCGATACATGCGCGCGCCGTCGACGCCGAACGGGTTGGCCACGAAACGATCCGCGGTCAGATCGGTGCGCCCGATGTAACCGCGCGCCAACTGCGCACCCGCCAGATACAGCTCGCCCGCCACGCCCTCCGGCACCGGGTGCATGCGCGAATCCAGCACGTACACCTGCGTGTTGAACACCGGGGCGCCGATCGGGACACCCACGGTGTCGGCGTCGGTGACCTCGTGGAAGGTCACGTCGACCGCCGCCTCGGTCGGCCCGTACAGGTTGTGCAGGCGCGCGCCGGTGAGTTCACGCAAGCGTTGCGCGGTCACCGAGGGCAGGGCCTCGCCGGAGGCGAATACCGCACGCAGACCGGTGCATTCCTCGATGCCCGGCTCGGCGACGAATACCGAAAGCATGGACGGCACGAAGTGCACGGTGCTGACGCGCTGCTCGATGATGGTGTCGATCAGGTACTTCGGGTCGCGGTGGCCGTCGGGCTTGGCCACCACCAACCGCGCACCCACCTGCAACGGCCAGAAGAACTCCCACACCGACACATCGAACGTCGCCGGCGTCTTCTGCAACACCACATCATCCGCAGCCAACCCATACACCGACTGCATCCACACCAAACGATTCACAATCGCCCCGTGCGACACCGCCACACCCTTCGGACGACCCGTCGAACCCGACGTGAAAATCACATACGCGGTGCTGGCCGGTGTGAGACCGGTGCGGCGCTCGGCGTCGGTGACCGGTGCGTCGGAGTACTCCGACAGCTCCAGCGTGTCGAGGTGGATCGCCTCGCGGCCACCGGTATCGAACTCGTCGGTGGAGGTGCTGAGCACCCGGATCGGGCTGGCGATATCGAGCACGTAATGGCTGCGCTCGGCCGGGTGATCCGGGTCGAGCGGCACATAGGCGCCACCGGCGACCGTGACGGCGTACATGCCGACCACCAGATCCAGCGAACGGCGCATGCCGAGCGCGACCAGGGTATCGGGGCCGACCCCGAGTGAGATCAGGTGGCGGGCAAGGCGATTGACCCGCGACTCGAACTCCGCGTAGGACAAATTTGTCCCCTCGAAGGTCAGCGCGATGGCCTCGGGCGTGCGCCGTGCCTGCTCCTGGAACAGCGAAGCCAGCGTCGCGGTGGGGTCCACCTCGTGTGCGGTGTCGTTGCGCGCCACGACGAGTTCGACGCGTTCCGTGGCGTCGAGCAGCTCGACATCACCCACGGCGCGTTCGGGATCGGCGGTCACCGCGCGCAGCAGCGTCACCAGTCGCTCGGCCACCCGCTCGATCGTTTCGGCGTCGAACATGTCGGTGGCGTAGGCGAATTCGGCGGCCATCCCGTCGAGGGCACCGTTGGCGTCGCGCCGGTCGGCCAGGTTCAGGTGCAGATCGAACTTCGCCGTGATCACGTCGAGCGGGATGCCCGCGACCTCGAGATCGGGGAGCTCGAACGACGTCTCACCGGTGTTCTGGAACGACAGCATCACCTGGAACAACGGATGCCGTGCCTGTGAACGGGCGGGGTTCAAGATCTCCACCAACCGCTCGAACGGCAGGTCGGCCTGGCCGAAGGCGGCGAGATCGGTGTCCTTGGTGCGCGCGACCAACTCGGCGAACGACCCGGCGGCCTCGACCGTGCTGCGCAGCACCAGGGTGTTGACGAACATGCCGATCGCGTCGTCGAGCACGGCCTCACCACGCCCGGCGACGGCGGTGCCGATGACAACGTCGTCGCTGCCGGACAGTCGCGAAAGCAGCGCCGCGAACGCCGCGTGCACCACCATGAACAGGCTGGCGCTGTTGGCGCGGGCCAGTGCGTTCAGCTCGCGCAACAGTTCGGCGTCGATCCCGAAGTGGTGTACCCCGCCACGGTTGGAGGCGACCGCGGGGCGCGGGCGGTCGGTGGGCAGGTCGAGCTGGTCTGGCAGCCCGGCCAGGTGCGTGGACCAGAACGCGACCTGCTGGGCGATCAGCGAAGTCGGGTCGTCCTCGGAGCCGAGTGTCTCTCGCTGCCAGAGCGCGAAATCGGCGTACTGCACCGGAAGTGGTTGCCAGGTGGGCACTTCGCCACGCGAGCGCGCCGCGTAGGCGATCATCACGTCGCGCGCCAGCGGGCCGACCGACCAGCCGTCGCCGGAGATGTGGTGCACCACGAACACCAGCACGTGGGTGTCGGGTTGTGAGCCGTCCATCGAACCGGCGACCCGCAGCAACGCGGCGCGCACCGGAACCTCGGTGGTCACGTCGAAACCGGTGAGGATCAGCGCGCCGACCCGCTCGGCGATCTCGGACTCCGACACCTCGATCGGGGTCAGATCCACGATCTGCTCGCCGACCGGCGCCACCACCTGCACGCCGTGACCCTCCGCGGTCTGCGGGTAGGTCGTGCGCAGCACCTCGTGCCGGTCGATGACGTCGGTGACGGCTTGGCCGAGCGCGTCGGCGTCCAGCGATCCGGTGAGCCGGACCGCGAGCGGGATGTTGTTCACCGCGGTCTTGTTGTCGAACCGGTTGAGGAACCACATCCGCTGCTGGGCCAGCGACAACGGGATCTGCGCCGGGCGGGGGCCCGCGACGAGTTCACGTCGGCCACCGCTGCCGCGATGGGCTTCCAGCCGCACGGCCAGTGCGGCCACGGTCGGCGCCTCGAACAGCGCGCGCACCGGCACTCGGGTGTCGAGCGCGGCGCCGAGCCTGGCCACCACCTGGGTGGCGATCAGCGAGTTGCCGCCGAGTTCGAAGAAGTCGTCGTCCGCGCCGACAGGACGCTGCCCTTCGGGGGCGACGAGGCCGAGCACGTCCGCGAAGGTGTCGGCGACGATCTCCTCGATCGGTGTCGAGGGCGCGCGGAATTCCCTTGCCTCGAAGGCGGGTTCGGGCAGTGCGCGCCGATCGAGCTTGCCGTTGGGGCTCAACGGCATGGCGTCGAGCACCACGATCGCCGAGGGCACCATGTAGGAAGGCAGGCGCCCGGCGAGGCTCGTGCGCAGGCTGTCGGTGTCGATCCGCGCGCCGGTCTCCGGCACGACATAGCCGACGAGCCGGTCGCCGGCATGCGCGTCCGAGCGCACCACGGCGACCGACTGCGCGACGGAATCGTCTGCCGCCAAAGCGGTTTCGATCTCACCGAGCTCGATCCGCAGACCACGCAACTTCACCTGGAAGTCGGTGCGGCCGAGGTAGCGGATCGCGCCGGAGCGATCGCGGGTCACCAGGTCACCGGTGCGGTACATGCGCGCGCCGCCGGGAGTGAACGGGTTGGCCACGAAGCGATCCGCGGTCAGGTCCGTGCGGCCGAAGTAGCCGCGCGCCAGCTGCGCACCCGCGAGATACAGCTCACCGGCGACACCGGTCGGGACCGGATGCAGCCGCGAATCCAGTACGTAGGCTTGCGCGTTCCACACCGGAAGACCGATCGGCACCGCGCCGTCGACCTCGTCGGCGACGGGTCCGTGCGTGGCGTGCACGGTGAACTCGGTGGGGCCGTAGAGGTTGTACAGCGCCGCCGAGCTGACCTTGCGAATCGCGGTCACGGCCTCGGCGGTGAACGCCTCACCCGCGACGAACAAGGCCCGCAGCGAATCCAATGCCGATGCGGTACCGGCAGATTCGGTGTGCGCTACGCCGTTCGTCCGCGCAGCGGCCTCGGAGCTCGCCTGGAAGTTCGCCTCGACACCACGATCGGCTGCGGCACTTTCGTCGCCGGAGCGCCCGTTGACGCCAGCGTCAGCAGCGTTTTCCGCGGTGGAGCGGTCGGTGCCGACGACGGTCGAGACACGGTCGGAGTCCGTCGCGCTTTCGGCGTCGGCGACACCCCCGAGGTCGTCGGGGCCAGCGCCAGCGGACTTCCCGTCGACGACACGGCTCTCGGTGCGGCCACCATCATCTACAGCGTCGGAGGCGCGGTCGACATCGGTAGCACCGTCGGCGTCCGAGACGTCGCCGTCGGCAGCACGGGCAGAGCCAGCGGGCTTTTCGTCAACGCCGTGGTTTTCGTCGGTGTGGCGACCACGGGTGGCGTGCACAGCGGTCGTGCCGTCCTCGGCGTCGCGTGCGGCCACGGCGGCGCTGCCGGCGCTGCCTGCCGCTCCGGTCGCCGCGAACACCGTCAACATCGATGGCACGAACGAGGTGAGCGTGACGCGCTCGGCCGCGATCACCTCGGCGAGGTAGTGCGGATCGCGGTGGCCGTCCGGCGTGGCGACCACGATGCGGCCACCGGTGCTCATCGGTCCGAACAGCTCCCACACCGATACGTCGAAGGTGGCGGGGGTCTTGAACAGCACCACGTCATCGGCGTCGATGCCGTATTCGCCGGTGATCCAACGGATCTGGTTCACCACGGCGGAATGCGGTACGGCCACGCCCTTCGGGCGGCCGGTCGAACCGGACGTGAAGATCACGTACGCCGGATGCTGCGGGCGCAGCTGCGCGTTGCGCTCGGCGTCGGTGACGGGGGCGTCGGAGTACTCGCCGAGATCGAGCTCGTCCAGCACCAGGGTGCCCGGCCGGTCGAGGCCGAATTCATCGCGCGCCGTGGTCAATACACAGATCGGGTCGGCGGAGTCGAGGACGTAGTTCACCCGATCGGTGGGCTGGTCGAGGTCGAGCGGCACATAACCGCCACCGGCCTCCTGCACCGCGTAGATCGCGGTCACCAGGTCCACCGACCTGCGCACGGCCAGTGCGACCAGCGTCTCCGGCCCGACGCCGGTCTCGATGAGCTTGCGAGCAAGCCGGTGCACGTCGGCGGCGAACTCGGCGTAGGTGAGCGTGCTGCCCTCGGCCGGGTCGACGATCGCCACCGCATCCGGCGTGGCGCGCACCTGCGCGGCGAACTGGTCCACCAGGGTGCTGGCGGCGCCGAGGTGGCGCACGGTGGCGTTGTAGCCGAGCAGTTCCTGCTCGGTCTCTTGTCCGTCCAGCAGATCGATCTCGCCGACGGCCCGATCCGGCTCGGCCACAATGGCTTTCAGCAGCCGATCGAAACGCGCCGCGAACCGCACCATGGTGTCGTGATCGAACAGGTCGGTGGCGTAGATCAGCTCGGCGGCGATCCCGGCGGCCGAGACACCCGCGGCGTTGGCGGCGCCGCCCTCGACGGGCGCGTGCTCCGACAAGACCACCTGGAGGTCGAACTTGGCGACATTGATATCGAGATCGACCGCGCTGACCGTCAATCCGGGCAGCTCGAGCGAGTTCTGACCGAGGTTCTGGAAGGCAAGCATCACCTGGAACAGCGGGTGGCGAGCCTGCGAACGCGTCGGGTTGAGGATCTCCACCAGCCGCTCGAACGGCAGATCGGCGTGTCCGAACGCGGCGATGTCGTTGCCGCGCACGGTCCGCAGCAGGTCGGTGAACGAGGTCTGCGCCTCGACCGGTGTACGCAACACCAGCGTGTTGACGAACATGCCGATCAGGTCGTCGAGCGCACGCTCACCACGGCCCGCGACCGGGGTGCCGATGGCGATGTCGTCGGTACCCGAGAGCCGCGCCAGCAGTACCGCGAGCGCGCTGTGGGCGACCATGAACAGCGTGGTGCCGCGGGCACGCGCGAGTTCGGTGAGCTTGCCGTGGGTTTCGGCGTCGATCTCGAAGGCGTAGCTCGCGCCGCGCCCGGAGGCGACGGCCGGACGCGGCCGATCGGCGGGCAGGTCGAGTTGCTGTGGCAGACCACGCAGTGCCTGCGACCAGTAGGCGATCTGACCGGCGATCACCGATTCCGGATCGTCCTCGGCGCCGAGCACGGCGCGCTGCCACAGCGCGAAGTCGGCGTACTGCACCTCGAGCGGGCGCCACGCGGGTTCGCTGCCGTCGACGCGGGCCGCGTACGCGGTCATCACGTCCCTGGTGAGCGGTCCCATCGAGAAGCCGTCGGCCGAAATATGGTGCACCACAAGGGCGAGCACGTGTTCGGTGGGGCTGATCTCGAACAGTCGCGCGCGGAAAGGCACCGCGGCGGTGACGTCGAAGGCGGTGAGCACGATCTGCGCCAACTGTTGCGGCAGTTCGTCTTCGGTGACGTCAACCGGCGAGAGATCAGGGATCACCTTGGCGGTCGGCACGGTCTGCTGGTACGGGGTGCCGTCGATCTCCGGGTAGAAACTGCGCAGCGACTCGTGCCGCGCCAACACATCGGCGACCGCCACCTGCAATGCCTGCCGATCGAGCAGACCCGACATCCGCACCGCGGCGGGAATGTTGTCGACGGCCGATTCCGGGTCGAAGCGGTTGAGGAACCACATCCGCTGCTGGGCCAGCGACAGCGGCACCTGCTCCGGCCGCTGTTGCGCCACCAGCGCAGCACGGGCACGCGCGCCGGTTCCGGTTTCCGCGCGGGCGGCCAATGCCGACACCGACGAGGCCTCGAACAGTTCGCGGACGCCGATATCGGTGTCCAGCGCGGCCGAGAGCCTGGCCGCGACCTGGGTGGCCGAGAGCGAGTTGCCGCCGAGCGCGAAGAAGTCGTCGTCGAGACCGACGCGTTCGACGCCGAGCACCTCGGCGAAGGTGCTCGCGACTATCTCCTCCACCGGTGTGGTGGGCGCGCGGTACACCGCGGCCTCGAACACCGGCGCTGGCAACGCCTTTCGATCCAGCTTGCCCGAGGCATTGAGCGGAAGCGCGTCGAGCACGATGATCAGCGCGGGCACCATGTAGGCGGGCAGTTGCTTACCGATGTCCTCGCGCATCAGCTCGGTGTCGACCGGAACGCCCGGCGCGGCAACCACATACGCGACCAGCTGATCACCCGTGTGCTGATCGCCGCGCACCACGACCACCGACTGAGCGACCTCGTCCAGGCCGGTCAGCGCGGATTCGATCTCGCCGAGCTCGATGCGCAGACCACGCAACTTCACCTGGAAGTCGGTGCGGCCCAGGTATTCCAGCTCACCGTCGCCGGTCCAGGCGACGAGGTCGCCGGTGCGGTACATCCGCGCACCGTCGACGCCGAACGGGTTGGCCACGAAACGATCCGCGGTGAGGTCGGCCCGTGCCACATAGCCGCTGGCCAGCTGGGCGCCCGCGAGATACAGCTCACCCGCGACACCCACCGGCACCGGCCGCAGCCGGGCGTCGAGCACGTAGACCTGGGTGTTGTACACCGGAGCGCCGATCGGCACGGTCTCGGTGTCGGCGTCGGTGACCTCGTGGAAGGTGACGTCGACCGCGGCCTCGGTGGGTCCGTACAGGTTGTGCACAGTGGCACCGGTGAGCTCGCGCAGCCGGTGCGCGGGCTTCGGCGCGAGCGCCTCACCGGAGGCGAACACCATGCGCAGCGAAGTGCACTGTGCCGCAGCGCCATCGGCGACGAACACGGCCAGCATCGAGGGGACGAAGTGGGTGACGGTGACGCCGCTGGCGCCGATGATCTCGGCGAGGTAGGCGGGGTCGCGGTGGCCGTCGGGCTTGGCCACCACCAACCGCGCACCCACCTGCAACGGCCAGAAGAACTCCCACACCGACACATCGAACGTCGCAGGCGTCTTCTGCAACACCACATCATCCGCAGCCAACCCATACACCGACTGCATCCACACCAAACGATTCACAATCGCCCCGTGCGACACCGCCACACCCTTCGGACGACCCGTCGAACCCGACGTGAAAATCACATACGCGGTACTCGACGCCACCAGCGGCACCCGCCGATCCGCGTCGGTGACCGCGGTATCCGACAGTCCGCTCAGGTCGAGCAGATCGATGCGCACCTGCGCGGTGTCGATGTCGAGGTCGGTGCCCGAGGTGAGCACACACACCGGATCGGCCGTCGCCAGAATGTATTCCGTGCGCTCGGCCGGATGATCGGGATCCAGCGGCACGTACGCGCCACCGGCGACGCTCACCGCGTACATGCCGACGACCAGGTCGATGGAGCGCCGCATACCAAGCGCCACATACGACTCCGCGCCGACACCGCGCGCGATGAGCCAGCGCGCCAGCTGGTTCACCCGCTCGGCGAACTCGGCGTAGGACAGAACTGTCCCCTCGAACTCGACCGCGGGTGCTTCCGGCGTCGCCGCCACCTGGCGGTCGTACATCGACACCAGCGTCAGTTCGCTGGTCTCGGCGTCGGCGCCGAGCAATGCGGCGGGTTCGAGCGCGTGCGCGGTGTCGTTCCACCCGGTGACGACCTGCGCGCGTTCGGCGGTATCGAGCAGTTCGATATCACCCACCGGCGCTTCCGGTTCGGCGATGAGCGCGTCGAGTACCCGAATCAGGCGGTCGGCGATGCGGCGCACCGTCTGCTCGTCGAACAGGTCGCGCAGGTATCCGGCGCGGATGCGCAGTTGCGAATCCAGTTGCGCGATCAGCGTCAGCGGATAGTGCGTTGCGTCGGCCGCGTCGAGCCCGATCACGGCCATGCCGTCGATGTCGGCCGCCTGCTGGCGCAGACCATCGGCGTCCACCGGGTAGGACTCGAACACCACGAGGGTGTCGAACAGGCCACCGACACCGGCCGCGGCCTGGATATCGGCGAGCCCGACGTAGTGGTGATCGAGCAGGTCGGCCTGCTCGCCCTGGGTCCTGGTCAGCAGTGAGCGTGCCGACTCCGCCGGGTCGAAACGCACCCGGACCGGCACGGTGTTGATGAAGAGACCGACCATCGATTCGACGCCGGACAGCTGGGCGGGACGGCCGGAGACGGTGGTACCGAACAGCACATCGTCGCGGCCGGTCATCCGGCCGACCAGAATGCCCCACGCGGTCTGCAACACGGTGTTCGGCGTGACACCGAGCGAGCTGGCCAGCGCGGTCATCCGCGCGGTGGCCGTCTCGTCGAGCTCGAACAGGTATTCACCCGACAGCGCGGTGATTTCGCGGCCCGCATCGGGGCGGGTGAGCAACGTCGGCTCCCCCACGCCATGCAAGGCCTTCCGCCATGCCGCGACCGAGGCCGCGTGATCCTGGCGCGCGGTCCACTCCAGGAAGTGCCTGTAGGAGCGGACGGCGGGCAGGGCCGAGGTGTCGGCGTGCGTGGCGTACAGCACCAGCAGGTCGCGCATCAGCAGCGGCATCGACCAGCCGTCGAGCAGGATGTGGTGGTTGGCCACCACGAACTGCCAGCGGTCGGCGGCGACCTTGATCAGTGTGAAACGGATCAGCGGCGGCTGCGCGAGGTCGAAGCTGGTGGTGCGGTCGGCCGCGATCAGGTCCGCGGCGTCGCCGTCTTCGGTCCTGTCGTGCTCGGCCCATGCCACGCGCACGCTGTCGAGCACCACCTGCACGGGGTTGCCCTCGGCGTCGGTGACGAACGCGGTGCGCAGGTTCTCGTAGCGGTCCACCAAAGTCTGTGCGGCCGAACGCAACCGGTCGGCGTCCACGCGACCGGTGAGGGTGAGCACGGCTTGCGCGGTGTACACGTCGACCGAGCCCGCGGCCAGCCGTGCGTGGAACAACAGGCCACCCTGCAGGGCCGACAGCGGCCACACGTCGACCAGTGCGGGCAGGCGGCGTTCCCAGGTGTCGATATCGCGCTGGGTGGTGCGTACCAAACCGAAGTCCGACGGGGTGTGCCCGCCCGCGCCGGTCGAGTTCGCGTGCCGGGCAACGGCTTCCAACGCCGCCACCCACAGGTCGCCGAATTCGCGCACCTGATCGGCGTCCAGCAGCGTCGACGGGTAGCCGATGTTCGCGGTCAGCTTGTCGCCGGTGACGATGGCGTTGACATCCAGCGGTGCCATCGCGGGCATGTCCGCGTCGTAGGCACCACCGAGCGCAGCGAGCTCGGGCGCCGGAATCCAGCCGAAGCCGCGCAGGGCATCCGGCACATTGCCATCGGTAACCCTGCCGAGGTAGTTGAAGCTGACCTGGCCGGGCAGCTCGGTGGGCAATTCGGCCGCGGTCTCGTCGTTGAGGTAGCGCAGCAATCCGTAGCCGACACCCTTGTCCGGCACCGCGAGCAACTGTTCCTTGATGGCCTTGAGGGCGGCGCCGAGCGCGGGGCCGCCGGTGAGCGCGGCGTCGATATCGATGCCGGAGAGGTCGAAACGCACCGGGAAGATCGCGGTGAACCAGCCGACGGTGCGTGAGAGGTCGGCGCCTGGCACGACCTCTTCCTCACGGCCGTGACCCTCGAGCCGGATCAGCAGCGAGTCTTCGCCCCTGGTTCCCGCTCCGCGCGCACGCCACTTCGCGGTGGCCAGCGCGAGCGCGGTGAGCAGACCGTCGTTGACGCCGCCGTGGAACAGCGCGGGCACCGTGGTCAGCAGGGCCTTGGTGACCTCGGCGGACACCTCGACCTGATGCTTCTCGATCACGCCGGAGGTGTCGACGGCCGGGTCCATCGGCCGCTCGGTGAGCAGCGGGTCGGCCGCGTCGACGACCGAACGCCAGTAGTCGAGTTCGCCGACGCGGGTCGGGCGCAGGGCTTCGCGTTCGAGCGCCTGGGCCCATGCCCGCATCGAGGTGGCGGGGGCGACCAGTTCGGGGGTTTGTCCTGCTGTGCGCTGACCCCATGCCGCGACGAAGTCGGGAACCAGGATGCGCCAGGAGACACCGTCGACCACCAGATGGTGCGCGACGACGATCAAGCGACCGGCGCGCTGTTCGTCGTCGGGGTCGAGCCACACGAAGCGGACGACGACACCGTGCTCGGGGTCGAGCAGGTCGAGGGTGGAATCCAGGGCGGCGGCGGCGATCTCGAGCAGGCGCTCGTCGTCGGCATCGGCATCGAACGCGGTGCGGTCGATCAACGCGTCCACGTCGATGGCCCCGGCGGGCGCGGTTTCCAGCACCCACTGACCGTCGAGTTCGCGCAGGCTGGCGCGCAGCATGTCGTGGCGGTCGATGACCGCGCCGACCGTCGCCGCGATTCCCGCGCGGTCGATACCGACCGGCAGTTCGAGCGCCATGCTCTGGTTGAACCGGCCGAACCGGCCACGCCGCTGCGCCATGAACCGCACCACCGGTGTCAACGGCATGCTGCCGACCCCGCCCCCGTCGGGCTCGACCAGCACCGCGACGGAAGCCTGTGCGGCTTCGCCGGTTTCGGCGACGGAGGCCAGTCCGGCCACGGTGCGTTGCTCGAACACGTGCCGCGGGGTGAACACCACGCCACGCGCCTTGGCTCGCGACACCAACTGGATGGAGACGATGCTGTCGCCGCCGAGGGCGAAGAACGAATCGTCGACACCGACGCGTTCCACGCCGAGTACCTCGGCGAAGATCTCCGCGATGGTCTGCTCGACCGCGTCGCGCGGCGCACGGAACACGACCTCGGTCGCGAATACCGGTTCCGGCAAGGCTTTTCGGTCCAGCTTGCCGACCGGGGTGAGCGGAACCCTGTCGATCACCATCACCGACGAGGGCACCATGTAGGCGGGCAGGCGTTGTTCGACGTGCGCGGTGAGCGCGGCGACATCCACGGCCCTGCCCGGCGCCGACACCACATACGACACCAGTGATTGCGCACCCGTCGTGCCCCGGTGGCCGAGGGTGACCGCGAAGTCGACGTCGTCGTGCGCGGCGAGGGCGGCGTCGATCTCGCCGAGTTCGATGCGGAAACCGCGCAACTTGACCTGGAAGTCGGAGCGGCCGACGTACTCGACGACCAGCGATTCCACGCCCGCCCCGGACGCGGAGCCTGCGGAGTGTCCGACCACACCCTCAGGCGCGGAGCCTACGGAGTGCCCCGCGCGAGTCCAGCGCACGACGTCGCCGGTGCGGTACATCCGCGCCCCCGGCACGTACGGATTGGGGACGAAGCGTTCGGCGGTCAGGCCAGGCCGTGCGTGATAGCCGCGAGCCAATTGGATGCCCGACAGATACAGCTCACCCGCGACACCCACCGGAACCGGACGCAGTTCGGCGTCCAGGATCAGCGACTGCATGCCACGAATCGGCGCACCGATGGTGACCGTCTCACCGACGGTCAGCGGATCGCTGATATTGGTCATGATGGTGGTCTCGGTGGGCCCGTAACCATTGTGGAAGTGCCGCTGTTCACCGGTATCACCCAGCGCCACAGCCCATTTCGCGACCAGCTCGGGCGGGCATGCCTCACCACCGGCGACCACGACACGCAGGGTGTCCAGGCCGCTCGGGTCGAAGGTCGCCAGCGCGGCGGGCGTGATGAACGCGTGCGTGACCCGCTCGGTGCGGATCAGTTCCGACAGTTCCTCGCCGCCGTAGACGCCCGGCGCCACCACGACCAGCGTGCCACCCGCGCCGACCGCCAGCAGCAACTCCAACACCGAGGCGTCGAAGCTGGGCGAGGCGAAATGCAGTGCGCGCGAATCGGAATCGAGCTGGTAGCGCTCGATCTGTTCGGCACGGAAGTTGGCGAGCCCGGCGTGGGTGACCACAACACCCTTGGGGACGCCGGTCGAGCCGGAGGTGTAGATGACATAGGCGGGGTGGTCGGGACGGGGCGTCGCGACCCGCTCGGCGTCGGTGATCGCGCCGCCGTCGAAGGCGTCGCTCGCGAGGTCTTCGAGCACCAGCCAGCGGGTCGATTCCGGCAGGTCCGCGCGCACCGAGGCGACGGTGAGTCCGAGGGCGGAGCCGGAGTCGGTGACCATGTGCGCGATGCGGTCGGCCGGGTAGTTCGGGTCGACCGGAACGAACGCGGCACCGGTCTTGGTGACCGCCCATTCCGCGAAGTACGAATCCGCCGAGCGCGGTACGGCCACCGCGACCAGGTCGTCGGGGCCGATGCCTTCGGCGATCAGCAAGCGCGCCAGGCGGTTCGAGCGCTCATCCAGCTCGCCATAAGACAGAGTTGTCCCCTGGAACACCACCGCGGGTGCGGCGGGGTCGATCGCGACGGCGTCGGCGAGCAGTTCCGCCAGGGTCCGCGCGGGCACGGCAGGACCGCCGGTGCGCGTGGTGAGGTCGGCGTATTCGGCCGCGTCGAGGACATCGATCGCGCCGATCGCCGTACCAGGATCGGCCGCGATGGCCTCCAGCACGCGCTGCCAGCGCACCGCGATCTTGGTCGCGGTGTCCTCGTCGAACAGTTCCGTGGCGTAGGTGAGCGCCAAACTCATACCGGCAGCACCGGATTCGCCCTTGTCGGCGAGCGTGAACTGGAGGTCGAAGCGCGCGACACTCTCGTCGAGATCCAGCGCCGAGACGGTGAGTCCCGGCAATTCCAGGCTGGTGCGCTCCAGGTTCTGGAACGCCAACATCACCTGGAACAGCGGGTTACGCGCCTGTGAGCGCTCCGGCGCGAGCAGCTCGACCAACCGCTCGAACGGAACGTCGGCATTGCCGTAGGCGTCGAGGTCGGTGCGCCGCACCCGATCCAGCAGGTCGGTGAAGCTCTCGCTGGAATCGATGCCGGTGCGCAACACCAGGGTGTTGACGAACATGCCGACCAGGTCGTCGAGCGCCTGCTCGCCGCGGCCGGCGATCGGCGTACCCACCGCGATGTCGTCACCGCCCGACAGCCGAGCCAGCAGCACCGCGAGGGCGCCGTGCATCAGCATGAACAGCGAGGCGCCATTGCGGCGCGCGATGTCCTCGAGCGCCGTCACCAAGTCACCGGACAGCTCCCGGTGCACGGTCGCTCCGCGCAGCGAGGCGACGGCAGGGCGTGGACGGTCGGTCGGCAAGGCCAGCTCGTCGGGGACCCCGTCGAGTGCGCCCTTCCAGTACGCGACCTGCTTGGCCAGCAACGACTCCGGATCGTCCTCGGCGCCGAGGACCTCGCGCTGCCACACCGCGAAGTCCGCGTACTGCACCGCCAGCGGTGCCCACCCCGGCGCGCTGTCGAGGGTGCGCGCGGTGTAGGCGACCATCACATCGCGCGCCAGCGGGCCCATCGAGAAACCGTCGGCGGCGATGTGGTGCACCACCACCACGAGCATGTGCTCGTTCTCGTCCACCGAGTACAGTCGCGCACGCAACGGAACCTGTTCGGCCACATCGAATCCCGCGGTGGCGAACTCGGTGACCACGGTCAGCAGCTGGTCGCGTTCCACCGTGACCGGACGCAGATCCAATGCCACGTTCTCGGCGGGAACGATCACCTGCACCGGTGTGCCGCCGTGCTCCGGGTAGCGGGTGCGCAGCGACTCGTGCCTGCGCACCACATCGGCCACCGCCAAGGCCAGCGCCTCGGTGTCCAGTGTTCCGGTCAGGCGCAGGGCCGCGGGCAGGTTGTAGGCGGCGGAGGTGGTGTCGTACTTGTTCAGGAACCACATGCGCTGCTGGGCATACGACAGCGGAAGCAGTTCGTCGGCCTCGCGCGGACGTGCGACCAGGCGAGCCCGCTGGGCGCCGTCGGCACGCGATTCCACCCGTGCCGCGAGCGCGGCCACGGTGGAAGCCTCGAACAGGGCGCGCACCTCGACCGTCGTACCGAGCGCGGCACCGATTCGTGCGGCCACCCTGGTGGCGATGAGCGAGTTGCCGCCGAGTTCGAAGAAGTCGTCGTCGACACCGACTCGCTCCACATCAAGCACCTCGGCGAACACCGAGGCCACGGTCTCCTGCACCGGGGTCACCGGCGCGCGGAAGGCGCGCGCGGCCACCGTCGGCGCCGGCAGCGCCTTGCGGTCGAGCTTTCCGTTGACGGTCAACGGAATCCATTCCAGCCGCACCATGCCCGAGGGCACCATGTAGGCGGGCAGCCGTTCGGCGGCGCCGTCGCGGATCACGTCGAGCGCCGGAGTGACCTCCGGCTCGGCGACCACGTAGGCGACGATGCGCTGATCGCCCGGCTGATCCTCGCGCACGATCACCGCGGCCTGCGCGACACCGGGCTGTGCCAGGATCGCGGACTCGATCTCGCCGAGCTCGATGCGGAAACCGCGCACCTTCACCTGGTCGTCGGCGCGACCGAGGTATTCGAGTTCGCCGAAACGGTTCCAGCGCGCGAGGTCACCCGAGCGGTACAACCGGCCACCGGTCGCGTCGCCGACAGCCAACGGGTCGGCCACGAACCTGGTGGCGCTCAAGTCAGGACGGCCGAGGTAGCCGCGCGCCAATTGTGGCCCGGAGATGTACATTTCGCCCGCGGTGCCCACCGGGACCGGGCGCAACCGGTCGTCGAGGACATAGACACGCAGACCGGCCACGGCGCGACCGACCACGCTGCCGGAGGCGGCCGCGATGGTCGCGGCGTCCAGCGCGCGGAACGAGACGTGCACCGTGGTCTCGGTGATGCCGTACATGTTCACCAACAGCGGTGCGGTCGGCGTCGCGCCGGTCGCCCTGGCCTCGGTGCCGTCACCGTGCCTGGCCACCCAGTCCGCGAGCCTGCGCAGTTCGAGTGCCTCGCCACCGAACACCACGTAGCGCAGCGCCAGCGGCGGTGCCTGCGGTGCCGCGTTGCGGTCGGCCTCGGCGAGTTGGTAGAACGCCGACGGCGTCTGGTTGAGCACCGTGACCTGGTGTGCGCGCAGCAGTTCCAGGAACTGCTCGGGCGAACGCGAGGTGTAGTAGTCGACCACGACCACACTGCCGCCGAACAGCAGCGGGCCCCACAGCTCCCACACCGAGAAGTCGAAGGCGTAGGAGTGGAACAGCGTCCACACGTCGTCGGGGCCGAAACCGAAGTCGCGATCGGTGTTGGCGAACAGCCGCACCACATTCCGGTGCGCCACGGCGACGCCCTTCGGGCGGCCGGTGGAGCCGGAGGTGTAGATCACGTACGCGACATGGTCTTTGCTCAATGCGCGCAGGCGGTCGGCGTCGGTGACGGGGGCGTCATCGGCGTCTTCGATGTTGCCGGTCTCCACCGCGAAGCCGTCGAGGACCACCGCGGGCAGGTGTTCGGGCACCGTCACCTGGACGGTCGAATCGAGGATCACGCCGGTCGGCTCGGCGTCCTCGAGCACGAACGCGATCCGCTCGGCCGGGTAGGTCGGGTCGACCGGCACATAACCGGCGCCGGTCTTCACGACCGCGACCAGCGCGACGATCAGGTCCAACGAACGCGGCAGGATCACCGCGACCAAGGCTTCCGGTCCCGCGCCATCGGCGATCAGCCTGCGCGCCAACACATTCGCGCGCCGATCCAGTTCCGCGTAGGTCAGTGTCTCCACACCGAAGCGCGCCGCGGTGCGGTCGGGGTGCGCGGCGACCATCTCGTCGAACAACCCGACGAGGGTGACCTCGGAGTCGGCGAATCGACCCGTCGTGGTGTCGGCGCCGGAGCTGACCCAGCGCTGCGACACGTCGAGGCGTTCGCTCTCGCCGAGCAGGTCGATATCGCCGACGGCGATGGTGGGTTCCTCGGCGACCGTGCGCAGGATCCGCACCAACCGGTCGGCGAAGGCCGCGACCGTCGGCGGATCGAACAGTTCCGTTGCGTAGTTCCATGCCAGCGACAAGCCGCCGTCGGCCGATTCGCCCACGGTCAGCTGCACATCGAATTTCGCTGTGCCCGCGTCGAATTCGAGCACATTCACATCGAGGCCGGGCAGCTCGACGGTGCCGACATCGGTCGGTGAGGCCGCCTCGAAGGTCAATGCCACCTGGAACAGTGGGTGATGCGCCTGCGAACGCACCGGGCTGAGCACGTCGACCAGTCGCTCGAACGGCACGTCGGCGTTCGCGAAGGCCGCGAGGTCGGTGCGGCGCACCTGCGCGAGCAATTCGGTGAACGACGCGGCGGAATCGACCGCACTGCGCAACACCAGCGTGTTGACGAACATGCCGACCAGGTCGTCGACGGCACGCTCACCGCGACCGGCGATCGGTGCGCCGATGGCGATGTCGGTACTACCCGACAGCCGGCCCGCCCAGGTGGCGAGCGCGGCGTGCACGACCATGAACAGCGTTGTCCCGTGCGCGCGTGCCAGATCCGACAGCGCGGTGTGCAGCTCGGCGTCGATCGAGAAGCCATGCGTACCACCGGCATTGCTGGCGATCTCGGGGCGGGGACGGTCGGCGGGCAGCTCGATCTGATCGGGCAGATCGCGCAGCTGCTTGCTCCAGTAGTCGATCTGCGCGGCCGCGACCGACTCGGGGTCGTCTTCGCTGCCGAGCACCTCGCGCTGCCACAGCGCGTAATCCGCGTACTGCACCGACAGCGGCGCCCACCCGGGCGTCTCGCCGCGCGCACGCTCGGAGTAGGCGATCACCACATCGCGCAGCAGTGGACGCAGCGAGAAACCGTCGCCGCTGATGTGATGCATGACCAGCACCGCGACGTACTCGCGCGCACCGAGATCGAGCAGGGTGGCGCGGAAGGCGATTTCGCTGGTGACGTCGAAGTGCACGCTGGCGAGTTCGACGATCTTCGCGGGCAGTTCCGCCGCGGTCACCGAGTGCCGCGCCAGTTCGATGTCGATCTCCGCCATCGACAGAATGCGCTGGTAGCCAACGCCGTCGACCTCGGGGTAGACGGTGCGCAGCGATTCGTGCCGTGCCACCACGTCACCGATCGCGGCACGCAGGGCGTCGGGGTCCAGCTCGCCGGACAGCCGCACGGCGACCGGAATGTTGTTGACGGCGGTGTGGCGGTCGAACCGGTTGAGGAACCACATCCGCTGCTGAGCCAGCGACAACGGAATCAGTTCCGGCCGCTGCCGCGCCACCAGCGGCAGCCGCGCGCCGACACCCTCGACGGATTCGGCCCTGGCCGCGAGCGCGGCGACGGTCGACGCCTCGAACAGCACGCGGACCGGGATCTGCGTGTTCAGTGCCGCGCCGAGGCGCGCGGTGAGCTGGGTGGCGACCAGCGAGTTGCCACCGAGGGAGAAGAAGTCGTCGTCCAAGCCGACCCGCTCGACGCCGAGTAGTTCGGCGAAGGTCGCGGCCACGATCTCTTCGATCGGCGTGACCGGTGCACGGAACACCTTCGCGGCGAAAACTGGCTCCGGCAGGGCCTTTCGGTCCAGCTTGCCGGAGGAATTCAGCGGGAACGCATCGAGCAGCACATACGCCGTCGGCACCATGTAGGCCGGAAGCCGTTGCCCCACCTCAATTTTCACATCATCGGTGGTGATCTCACGGTTCGGCTCGGTGATCAGGTAGGCGACGAGTTGGTCACCGGTGTGCTCATCGGTGCGCACCACGACCACAGCTTGAGCCACCGCGTCCAGTGCGGTGAGCGCGGCTTCGATCTCGCCGAGCTCGATGCGCAGACCACGCAACTTCACCTGGAAGTCGGTGCGGCCCAGGTATTCCAGCTCGCCGTCACCGGTCCAGCTGACCAGGTCGCCGGTGCGGTACATCCGCTGACCGTCCGCGAACGGGTTCGCGATGAACCGCTCGATGGTCAGGTCCGGCCGTGCGACGTAGCCGTGCGCCAGCTGTGCGCCGGCCAGGTACAGCTCACCCGGCACGCCCGCCGGAACCGGCCGCAGCCGCGAATCCAGCACGTAGACCTGGGTGTTGAATACCGGAGCACCGATCGGCACGGTGGCGGTGTCGGCGTCGGTGACCTCGTGGAAGGTGACGTCGACGGCGGCCTCGGTGGGTCCGTACAGATTGTGCAGTCGCGCACCGGTGAGCTCCCGCAGCCGCTGCGCGGTACTCGCGGGCAGCGCCTCGCCGGAGGCGAAAACATTACGGAGACTGTGGCATTCGGCCACCCTCGGCTCGGCGACGAACACCGAGAGCATGGAGGGCACGAAGTGCGCGGTGGTGATGGCCTCGTCGATGATCAGTTCGGCGAGGTAGGTCGGATCGCGATGTCCGTCCGGTCGCGCCAGCACCAAACGAGCGCCGACCTGCAAGGGCCAGAAGAACTCCCATACCGAGACGTCGAAGGTCGCGGGAGTCTTCTGCAACACCACGTCCGAGGCGGCGAGGCCGTATTCGGCGTGCATCCACACCAGGCGGTTGACGATCGCCGCGTGCGAGACCGCGACACCCTTGGGTTTACCGGTCGAACCGGAAGTGAAGATGACGTAGGCGGTATCGGCCGGGCGCAGCGGACGGTGCCGGTCGGCGTCGGTCAACGGTCCGGTGGCGAACCCGGACAGGTCGAGCTTGTCGATACGCACCTGTCGCGAGAGCTTGGTGCTCAGGTCGGTGCCGGAGGTGAGCACGCAGACCGGTCGCGCGACATCGAGGATGTAATCGGTGCGCTCGGTGGGATGGTCCGGGTCCAGCGGGACGTAGGCGCCACCGGCGGCCGTCACCGCGTACATCGCGACGACCAGGTCTACCGAACGTCGAATGCCCAGTGCCACATAGGATTCCGGACCTACTCCGTTGTCGACCAGCCAACGTCCCAGCTGGTGCACTCGTCCGGCGAACTCCGCATATGTCAACGTCGCGTAGCGGCCCGACGCGGGGTGGTGGTCGGGCGACGGGTGGGCCGGACTTGTCCCCTCGAAGGTGATCGCGTCCGCGCCGGGCGTGCGTGCCGCCTGCGCCTCGAACAGCGACACCAGCGTCGCGGCGGCATCGCCGACCGGCGAGGTGAGCGCGGCGTTTACCGGGAACTCCGTGGCATTCCAGCGCTCGAGCACCCGCAGGCGCTCCGCGTCATCGAGCAGATCGAAATCACCGAGCACACCGGTGGGTTCGGCCACCACGGCGCGCAGCACGCGCACGAACCGTTCGGCGAATTCCCGCGCGAACACCTCATCGAACAGATCGGTGGCGTAGATCAACTCCGCGGCCATCGCCGTTTCGGTACCTGCGGTGGCCTCACTCAGCGTGAGTTGCAGGTCGAATTTCGCGGTCGGCTGGTCGACACCCAGTTCGGACACGGTGAGTCCGGGCAGCTCCAGCGCGGTACGCCCGAGGTTCTGGAACGAGAGCATCACCTGGAACAGCGGGTGCCGCGACTGCGAACGCGCAGGGTTGAGCACCTCGACCAGCCGCTCGAACGGCACATCGGCATGCGCGAACGCCGCGAGGTCATGTTCGCGGACCCGCGCGAGCAGATCGGTGAACGACCCGGTGATGTCCACCCGCGAACGCAGCACCAGGGTGTTGACGAACATGCCGACCAGGTCGTCGAGCGCCTGCTGGCCGCGACCGGCCACCGGGATGCCGATGGCGATGTCGTCGGAACCGCTCATCCGCGCGAGCAAGGTGGCGAACGCGCTGTGCACCACCATGAACAGCGTGGTGCCGCGCGCGTGCGCGATCCGGTTGAGTTCCTCGATCAGTTCGCCCGCGATCGAGAAGCGGTGTGTCCGAGCCTGATACGTGGCAACGGCGGGCCTCGGCCGCGCGGACAGGCGCAGTTCGTCCGGCAACCCCGCGAGCTCGTCGCGCCAGAAGCCGAGCTGCTCGGCGAGCAGCGAGGTGGGATCATCCTCCGAGCCGAGCGTATCCCGTTGCCACAGCGCGAAATCCACGTACTGAACCGACAGCGGCGGCCAGCCCGGCTCGCTCGCCGAGGTGCGCGCCACATAGGCGGTCATCAGATCGCGGACAAGGGGACGCATCGAGAAACCGTCGGCGGCGATGTGGTGGACGACCACCGCGAGCACATAATCGTTCTCGCCGAGCGCGTACGCGCGCAGCCGCACGGGCGGCAAGTCGGTCACATCGAACCCACGCACCACGAATTCGTGCAGATCGCCGAGCAATTCGCCCTCGGCGACGGTGACCACATCCAGCTCGGGGATCGCCTTGTTCGCGGGAAGCACCCGCTGGTAGGCGACACCGTCACGCGAGGGGTACACCGTGCGCAACGACTCGTGCCTGGACACCACATCGGCGATCGCGCCACGCAGCGCGTCCAGATCCAGTGCGCCCTCCAAACGCACCGCGGCCGGGATGTTGTCGGCCGCGGAGTCGCCGTCGAAGCGGTTGAGGAACCACATGCGCTGCTGCGCCAACGACAGCGGCGGGAACTCGGGACGAGTCTGCTGGGTCAGCGCCTTGCGCGCGCCGGAACCGGCGTGCGATTCCACCCGTGCGGCGAGCGCGGCGACGGTCGGCGCCTCGAACAGCAGGCGCACACCCACTTCGGTGCGCAACGCGGTGCTCAGCCGTGCCACCACCTGCGTGGCGATCAGCGAGTTGCCGCCCAGTTCGAAGAAGTCGTCATCGACGCCGACGCGTTCGATGTCGAGCACCTCGGCGAAGGTCTCGGCGACAATCTCCTCGATCGGGGTCGAGGGCGCGCGGAACGCCTTGGCCTCGAAGGCCGGTTCGGGCAACGCGCGCCGATCCAACTTGCCGTTGGGGCTCAACGGCATGGCGTCGAGCACCATCAGCGCCGAGGGCACCATGTAGGAGGGCAAGCGCGCGGCCAGCCCCGCGCGCAGCGCGTCGAGGTCTACCGTCGCGCCGCTCGCGGGCACCACATAACCGACGAGTCGATCACCCGCGCGCGCGTCCGAGCGCACCACGGCCACCGACTGGGCGACGGAATCATCTGCCGCCAAAGCGGTTTCGATCTCACCGAGCTCGATCCGCAGACCACGCAACTTCACCTGGAAGTCGGTGCGGCCGAGGTAGCGGATCGCACCGGTGGCGTCCCTGCTCACCAGGTCACCGGTGCGGTACATGCGCGCACCGCCGGTGGCGAACGGGTTGGCCACGAAACGATCGGAGCTCAGGTCGCTGCGCCCGTGATAGCCGCGCGCCAGCTGCGCACCGGCCAGATACAACTCGCCGGCGACACCCGAAGGCACCGGGTGCAACCGCGAATCCAGCACGTACGCCTGCGAATTCCACACCGGGAGGCCGATCGGCACCGCGCCGACAACGTCATCGGCGGCGCGACCGTGCACGGCGTGCACGGTGAACTCGGTAGGGCCGTAGAGGTTGTAGAGCGCGACCGAACTGACGCGGCGTACCGCGGCGACGGTCTCCGCGGTGAACGCCTCACCGGCCACCAGCAGCGCACGCAGCGACGACAGCGCACCGGCGGCGACGGACTCGGCGTCGAAATTACCGGCGAACACCGTCAGCATCGACGGCACGAACGAGGTGATCGTCACCCGATGTTCGGCGATGACCTCGGCCAAGTACCTCGGGTCGCGGTGCCCGTCGGGCGTCGCGACCACGACCCGGCCACCGGTCGTCAGCGGGCCGAACATCTCCCAGACCGACACATCGAAGGTCGCGGGGGTCTTGAACAGCACGACGTCGTCGGTGCCGATGCCGTATTCGTCGGTGATCCAACGGATCTGGTTGAGCACCGCGGCGTGCGCCACCGCGACACCCTTGGGCCGACCGGTCGAACCGGAGGTGAAGATGACATACGCCGGGTGCTGCGGGCGCAGCGGCGCGATCCGCTCGGCATCGGCGACCGGCGCCGCCGAGTAGTCGGCCAGCGCGGCCTCGTCGATGATCAGTGTTTCGCGACCCTCGGCCGTGAATTCGTCGGCGGCCGTGGTGAGTACACAGACCGGGTCGGCGGAATCCAGCACATAGTTCACCCGATCGGCGGGCTGATCGAGATCCAGCGGCACATACCCGCCACCGGCCTCGTGCACCGCGTACGCGGCCACCAGCAGATCGACAGACCTGCGCATACCGAGCGCGACAAGTCGCTCCGGCCCGACACCCGCTTCGATCAAGTGCCGCGCCAAACGCCTTGCGCGCGCCGCGAATTCGGCGTAGGTCAGCGAGGTCCCGGTAGCCGGATCGACCACGGCCACGGCGTCGGGGGTCGCGGCCACCTGTGCGGCGAACGCGGCGACCACCGTGGTCTCGTCCCCGATGGGGTGCGCGGTGTCGTTGTATCCGTGCACAGCGAGCTCGGTCTCGTGCTCGTCGAGCAACGCGATATCGCCGACCGGGATATCCGGATTCTCGGTGATCGCGGCGAGCAGCCGATCCAGTCGCCGGGCGAAGTCCTTGATCGATGACTCGTCGAAAAGGTCGAGGGCATAGGAGATCTCGGCCGACATACCGGCCGATCCACCGTCGGCGCCCTGCGCCTCCGAGAGGGTCAGCTGGAGATCGAACTTGGCGAGGCCGGGGTCGTAATCGATCCCGTTCACCGAAAGACCCGGCAGTTCGAGGCTGGCCTGCCTGATGTTCTGGAAGGTCAGCATCACCTGGAACAGCGGGTGCCGCGCCTGCGAGCGCGCGGGATTGAGCACCTCGACCAGCCGCTCGAACGGCACATCCGCGTGCGCGAACGCGTGCAGGTCGGTCTCGCGGGCCTGACCGAGCATGTCGGCGAAACTCGCACCGGTCTCGACGTCGGTACGCAGGACCAAGGTATTGACGAACATGCCGATCAGATCGTCGAGCGCGGCCTCACCACGTCCTGCGACCGGGGTGCCGACGGCGATATCCGTTGTGCCGCTTGCGCGTGCGAGCAATACCGCCAGCGCGCTGTGCATCACCATGAACAGCGACGCGTTGTAGCGACGACCGAGATCGGTCAGTGCCTGCTGGGTTTCGGCGGAGATCACGAACGGGTAGGTGCCGCCACGATAGGACGGCACCGCGGGACGCGGCCGATCCGAGGGGAGCACCAGTTCGTCGGGCAGATCGGCGAGTTCGCGCGTCCAGTACCGAATCTGACTGGAGATCAACGAACTCGGATCACCCTCGTCGCCGAGTACCTCGCGCTGCCACAGCGAATAATCCGCGTACTGCACGGGCAACTCGGCCCACGCCGGTGCCTCCCACGAGGTGCGTGCGGCGTAGGCCACCATCACATCGCGCGCCAGCGGTCCCATCGACCAGCCGTCGGCCGAGATGTGGTGGACCACCATGCCGAGCACGTACTCGGTCTCGCTGATCTCGAAAAGCCGTGCGTGCACCGGCACTTCGCTGGTCACGTCGAAGGCCATCGACGCCAGCTGCACCAGGTGCTCGATCAGGTTGTGCTCGGTCACCGGGACGGGGGTCAGGTCGGGCACGATCTGGGCGGCGTCGAGTACCACCTGCACCGGGCCGGTCTTGGTCTCCGGGAACACCGTTCGCAGCGACTCGTGCCTGTCGATCACGTCGATCACCGCGACCTGCAACGCGGCCACATCGAGCTCACCGGTCAGCCGGATCGCGACCGGGATGTTGTTCACCGCCGAGGTGGTGTCGAACCGGTTGAGGAACCACATCCGCTGCTGCGCCAACGACAGCGGAACCTCGTCGGGCCTGGTCCTGGCCACGAGCGCCTTGCGGGCGCCCTCACCGGCATGCGATTCCACCCGCGCGGCCAGCGCGGCCACGGTGGACGCCTCGAACAGCGTGCGCACCGGCACCCTGGTGTCCAAGGCGATACCGATGCGCGAGGCCACCTGGGTGGCGATCAGCGAGTTACCGCCGAGATCGAAGAAGTCGTCATCGACACCGACCCGGTCGACATTCAGCACCTCACTGAAGACCTGCGCGACGATCTCTTCGATCGGCGTTGTCGGAGCACGGAATTCGCGCGCTTCGAAGGCGGGCGCCGGAAGGGCCTTGCGGTCCAGCTTGCCCGAGGGGTTCAGCGGCAGCGCCTCCAGCACCACCGTCGCCGAGGGCACCATGTACGCGGGCAGGGTGCGGTGCAGGGAATTCTTGACCGCGTCCACGTCGACCGGACCCGCGGTCGGCACGAGGTAGGCGACCAACTGGTCGCCGGTCACCGTGTCGAGCACGAGTACCGCGGCCTGCGACACCGAGGGATGATCCAGCAGCGCGGCCTCGATCTCACCGAGCTCGATGCGCTGACCACGGAACTTCACCTGGAAGTCGGTGCGCCCGATGTACTCCAGCACCCCGTCGGTGCCGACCTCGGGATCGTCGGGCACCGACCAGCGCACCAGGTCACCGGTGCGGTAGAGCCGCGATCCCGGCGGGCCGAACGGGTCGGCCACGAAACGTTCCGCGGTGAGGTCCGGACGACCGTAGTAGCCGCGCGCGGTCTGCGCGCCACCGAGATACAGCTCACCGGGCACCCCGACCGGCACCGGGGACAAGCCTTGGTCCAGCACATAGGTGCGCGCGTTCCACACCGGACGACCGATCGGCACCGTGCTCGGCGCGATCGCGTTGAGCTGCCAGGCCGTGGCGTGCACGGTGAATTCCGTCGGCCCGTACAGGTTGTGCACGGCGGCGGTGCAGAACTGCCGGAACGCGGTCACCGTCGCGGGCGGTAGCGCCTCACCTGCCACCAGAACCGCACGCAGCGAAGCGCACTCGGCCGAAATAGCGGTTCCGGCGAAGACCGAGAGCATCGAGGGAACGAACGAAGTCATGGTGACCTTGTGCCGACCGATGATCTCCGACAGGTAGATCGGATCGCGGTGACCATCGGGCGCGGCGATCAGCATGCGCGCACCGACAGTGAGCGTCGCGAACAGCTCCCACGCCGAGACGTCGAAGGTGACCGGTGTTTTCTGCAAGATCACATCGGTCGGATTGATCCGGTATTCGGCACTGATCCAGGCGATCTGGTTCACCAGGGCCGAATGCGCGACCGCGACGCCCTTGGGGCGACCGGTGGAACCGGAGGTGTAGAGCACGTAGGCGGTGTCGGCGCCGCGCAACGGCGCCGCGCGATCGGCGTCGGTGACCGGCGCGTCATCGAACGCGTCGAGAGCGAGGGTGTCGAGTTCGAGCACCGCGCAGTCGGCGGAATCGACGCCGTCGCGCGAGGTGGTCAACAGGCACACCGGCTTCGAGCTATCGAGCACGTATTCGGTGCGATCGGCCGGATGATCCGGATCGATCGGCACGTACCCACCGCCGGCGGTCATGGTGGCGTAGATGGCGACAAGCATGTCGACCGAGCGTCGAATACCCACGGCGACAAGCGTTTCCGGGCCGACACCGAGGTCGATGAGCTTGCGCGCCAGCTGATTGACCCTGCGCCCGAACTCGGCGTAGGTCAATTCCACCGCTGGTCCGAACTCCTCGGTGCGCGAACCACCGTCGAACACGACGGCGATCTCGTCGGGCCGCAGCCGCACCTGCCGCTCGAACAGCGCGAGGACGGTATCGGCGGGCACCTCGTGCTCGGTGCGGTTCCATTCGGTCAGCACGACCGCGCGCTCGTCCGCGTCGAGCACATCGATCTCGCGCACCGCGGATCGCGGTGCGGCGACCACGGATTCGAGCACCCGCAGGTACCGCTCGGTGAACGCGGTGACCGTCGCGGCATCGAACAGATCGGTGGCGAACGACACCACCGCGGCCATCCCGGCGAGCTCGCCGCCAGCGCCGCGCTCCTCGGTGATCGTCCATTGCAGGTCGAACTTCGCGATGTCGACTTCCAACTCGTCGGCGGTCACCGAGAGCCCCGGCAGTTCCAGCGTCGCGTGCGACATCTCCTGGAACGACAGCATCACCTGGAACAGCGGGTGCCGCGCCTGCGAGCGGGTCGGGTTGAGCACCTCGACCAGGCGCTCGAAAGGCACATCGGCGTAGGCGAACGCCGCGAGATCGTGTTCCCTTGTCCGCGTAAGGAAGTCGGTGAACGACTCGCCGCCGTCCACCTCCGAACGCAGCACAAGCGTGTTGACGAACATGCCGATCAGGTCATCGAGCGCCTGCTCACCACGCCCCGCGACCGGCGTACCGATCGCGATGTCGGTGGTACCCGACAGCTGAGCCAGCAGCACGGCCAACGAGGCATGCATGACCATGAACAGCGTGACACCGTTGGCGCGGGCCAGATCCGCGAGCTGCCTGTGCAACTCGGCGTCGATCTCGAAACTCACCCGGCTGCCGTGGAAGCTCTGCACCGAGGGGCGCGAACGGTCCGACGGCAGGTCGAGCTGATCCGGCAATCCGGCCAAAGCCGAACGCCAGTAACCGATCTCGCGCGCCGCCATGGACTCGGGGTCGGCCTCGTCGCCGAGCAACTCACGCTGCCAGACACTGAAGTCGCGATACTGCACCGGCAGCGGCGTCCAACTCGGCGCCACACCCTGCGCGCGGGCCAGATACGCCGCGGCGATGTCGCGGGAGAGCGGGCCGAAGGAGAAACCGTCGGCCGCGATGTGATGCACCACGAAGGCGACCGCGTAATCGCCGGTGCCGTTGCCGAGGCCACCCACCGCGAAAACCCTTGCCCGAATGGGCAACTCCTGGGTGACATCGAAACCGGTCGCCGCGAATCCGACGAGCGCCTCGCGCAATCGCGCCTCGTCGATCGGCCGGACCTCGATGCCGCCCGGATCGATCTGCTCGATCGGCAGCACCTGCTGATAGCCCCCGCCGTCCTCGGACTCGGGGAAGATCGTGCGCAACGACTGCTGCCTGGTGATCACGTCCAGCAGCGCCGCGCGCAACACATCCAGGTCCACCTGACCGCGCAGCCTGACCACGAACGGCAGGTTGTAGGTCGGCACCGTCGGGTCGAACTGGTTGATGAACCACATGCGCTGCTGCGCCAACGACAACGGCACGCGATCCGGCAGGCTTTGCGCGACCAGCGGCGGGCGATCGGCGCCGCCGGGCTGGGTCTCGGCGCTCTCGACCTGCGCCGCGACCCCCGCCACCGTCGGGGTCTCGAACAGCGCGCGCACCCCGATCCTGGTGTCGAACGCGGCATTGATCCGCGACATCACCTGGGTGGCGACCAGCGAGTTACCGCCGAGGTCGAAGAAGCTGTCGTCGATGCCGATGCGTTCCTGACTCAACACGTCGGCGAAAACGTCGGCCACGATGCGCTCGGTCTGCGAGCGCGGTGCCCGGAACTCGGTCTCGGTGGCGCTGAACTCCGGCGCTGGCAACGCTTTTCGATCCAGCTTGCCACTGGTGTTCAGTGGCAGCTCGTCGAGCACCAGCACCGAAGCAGGCACCATGTAGCTCGGCAGCTGCTCCGCCGCGAACCTGGTCAATGTCAGCGGATCCACCGAATGTCCCGGCGCGGCAACCACATACGCCACCAGCTGCTGACCGGTGGCGGTGTCGACCACGAGCACGACGGCCTGGCTCACCGCGGGATGAGCGAGCAGGTC
The DNA here is from genome assembly GCF_039543305.1 of Nocardia callitridis. Taxonomy (NCBI): domain Bacteria; kingdom Bacillati; phylum Actinomycetota; class Actinomycetes; order Mycobacteriales; family Nocardiaceae; genus Nocardia; species Nocardia callitridis. The sequence continues at coordinate 721,893 of NZ_BAABJM010000001.1, forward strand.
GGTCTCGATCTCGCCGAGCTCGATGCGCTGACCACGGAACTTCACCTGGAAGTCGGTGCGGCCCAGATAATCCAGCGTGCCGGCGGGAGTCCACCGCACCAGATCGCCGGTGCGGTACATCCGCTCGCCGGCACTGGAGAACGGGTTGGCCACGAAGCGGTCGGAGGTGAGATCCGGCCTGCCCCGGTAGCCGCGCGCGAGCTGACGGCCCGCGAGGTACAGCTCACCCGGTGCATCGATCGCCGAGGGCCGCAGCCACGAATCCAGAACGTAGGCTTGAACATTCCACTCCGGAATACCGATCGGCACCGAGCTGGTATCGGCGGCGGTCGCCGCCCAGTAGGTCACCGAGACCGCGGCCTCGGTCGGGCCGTACAGGTTGTGCAGACCGGCGGGCGCGCTACGACCACGCGCCTGCGCGGTGAGCGCGCGGAACTGCGCGGCGGTCTCCGGCGGTAACGCCTCCCCGATCACGAAAACCGCACGCAGCGAAGCACACTGGTCCGCGGTGGCATTGGCGGTGAACACCGTGAGCATCGAGGGCACGAAGTCGGTGACGGTGACCTGGTGCGCGGCGATCAGATCGGCGATATACAACGGATCGCGATGCCCGTCGGGCGAGGCGACCACGAGCTTCGCACCCACCAGCAACGGCAGGAAGAATCCCCACAGCGACACGTCGAACGTGGTCGCCGTCTTCTGGAGGTAGACGTCGTCGCCGGTCAGGCCGTATTCGTCGAGCATCCACAGCTGCTGGTTGACGATCGCGGAATGCGTGACCGCGACACCCTTGGGACGACCCGTCGAACCCGAGGTGTAGATGACGTAGGCGGCGTTGCTCGAACGCAGCGGCGCCAGGCGATCCGCGTCGGTCACCGGCTGCGCGGAGAACTCCGCCAGATCGAGGGTGTCGATACGCAGCTGTCGCACCGAATCCGGTAGCGGCGTCTGTGACTTCTCGGACTGCTCGGGCGTTCCCGCCGTGAGCACACACACCGGGTCGGCGCTGTCGAGAATGTAGGCGGTGCGCTCGGCCGGATGGTCGGGATCGATCGGCACATACGCGCCACCGGCCTTCAACACGGCATGCATGCCGATGACCAGCTCCAGCGAACGCCGCATCCCCAGCGCCACCAGCGATTCCGGGCCGACACCGTCGGCGATCAGGTACCTGGCCAACCGGTTGACCCGAGCGTCGAACTCCGCGTAGGTGAGCGTCGCGCCCTCGAAATCGAGCGCGATCCGCTCCGGCGACACCGTGGCCTGCGCGTCCAGCAGCGCGGCCAGCGTGGTGTCGGGTACTTCGTACTCGGAGTCGTTCCACTCCACCAACGTGCGCGTGCGCTCGTCGCCCGCGACGAGATCGAGATTCCACACCGACTCGTCGGTGTCGTCGGCGAGGAAGCGCGCGAAGAATTCGAGGAAGCGTTCGTGATGACGCCGCGTCTCGTCCTCGCTGTAGAGGTTCGGGTTGGTCTCGAAGTCGATGTGGGTACGGGTGCCCTTGACCGACTGGTAGAAGTTGACGCCGAGATCCTCGATGCTGCCGGTGGTCAGCACGTGCATCTTGCCGACCGAAGGGCCGAAGACGATCTCGTTCTGGAACAACATGATGTTGACCCACGGACCGAAGAACTCGGTGGTGACCACACCATCGCCCGCGGCGTCGCGGCGGATGTCCTCGTGCCGGTAACGCTGATGACGCAGCGCGCCAGACACTTCCAGCGTCGCCTGCTTCATCAGATCGGCGACGGTCGTGTCGTGCCCGACGTGCAACCGCAACGGCACGATATTCGAGGAAACACCACCGGAGCGGCGCATTTGCGCGGTGGTACGCGCGGTGACAGGCAGGCTGAGGATGATGTCTTCGAGACCGCGATACTGCGCGAGATAGGTGCCGAACGCGGCGAGCAGGAGCACGGCGGGCGAGGTGTCGTAGCGCTCGACGGCGGCTTCCAGCAACGCGTCCTGCGCCTCGGACAGCGCGGCGCTGGAGAGTCGGTTGATCGCGGCGGGCGGCGCCGAACGGCCGGTGAGGGTGGTGCCCTCCTCCAACCCGACGACGCGCTCGGCCCAGTGCTCCTTGTCGGAAGCGAAGCGGCTGCTGTCGCGGTAGGCGATTTCCTGGTCGTAGAGCGTGCGCAGCTCGGCCGGTTTCGCCGGTGGCTTCTCTTTGCCCTCGTACCAGGCCGAGTAGATATCGGCGCAGCGCTTGAGCATGGTCGTCGCGCCGAAACCGTCGGCGACGATGTGGTGACCACGGGTGTACCAGTAGCAATGGGTGTCGGTGAGCTGAAGCACGGCGCTGATCGCCAGACGATCGGTCAGCATGTCCAGCGGCTTGCTGTACTCCGCGCGCATCCAGGCCATCGCGGCGGCCTCGGGATCGGAGTCGTCGCGGAAGTCTACGAAGTGGACCCGATCGTTCTTGATGATCTCGTAGTCCACGCACTGCATCGGCTCGCCGTCGCGCTCGATGATGCGCAGCAGACCGGTGCCCATCTCGGTCGTGGTCTCGACGTTGGCCTTGTGCAGCAGTTCGAAATCGAGCTCGCCCTCGAACTCGATGTACATCGCGATAGTGATCGGCACCTGCGGGTCGAGGTGCTGCGCGTACCAGATGCCCAGCTGCGCAGGCGACAGCGGAAAGTAGTCCGGAGCAGTCTGTGCCCGTTCGCTACCAGTTTCGCCGTTTCCGCCGAAATCCAGCCGGTCCAACCGTAACCTCGCTTCCGGAACACCACGCAAGCGCTCCCCGACAACCCCAAACGACGCTCACCTAGCCCAGCGTGGCGCCGCGAAATGGGTGTTCACTTCTCGTATCAATCAGACAAAAATATTCACTGGCACTATCTGTCGGCCAGGTCGATCTCGTTACATGGGCTCGGCGACCACGCCCGTTGCCCACCGACCGGCCGTGCCGGGAATTTCGTCGCTGATCACCGAATCAATCTACCGTCGCGACCCGCGCTCGACCAACCAACCGCCATAGCGGCCATGCATTGGCACAGGCAGCCAGCTCAGCTTGGTCCGCTGCGGTCAACCGCAGCCGGTGGACACCGCGATATTCGACGCGGTTCGCCTCACCGAGAACGCACCCGACCCGGGTCGTAGAGGTGAGATTCGACGCAGGCGAGGGTGCTCGACAGCGCACGACCGACGATGATCACCGCCGCCTGACGAAGCCCCGCCGCCTCGACGCGTTCCGCGATGTCGGCGAGTGTGCCGTGCAGCACGATCTGCTCGGGCTGGCTGGCCCGATACACCACCGCGACCGGGCAATCCGCGCCGTACTCGCCCGCCAACTCTTCGGCGATGCCACGCACACGGGTGATCGCCAGATGTAAGACCAGCGTCGCGCGAGTGCGCGCGAACTCGGCCAGCGCCTCACTGTCGGGCATCCTGGTCGATCTGGCCTGCGTCCGGGTCAACACCACCGACTGCGCCACCTCGGGCACGGTGAGTTCGGTACCGAGCACCGCGGCGGCCGCGGCGTACGCGGGCACACCCGGCGTCACATCCCATGCCACGCCGCGCGCGTCCAACCGGCGGGTCTGCTCGGTGAGCGCCGAATACAACGACGGATCCCCCGAACACAACCGCGCCACCTCTTTACCCTCGACATCAGCGCGCACCATGTGCTCGGTGATCTCGTCGAGATCGAGGTGCTGGGTATCGATCAATTCGGCCTCCGGCGCGCAGTGCGCGAGCACCTCGGGATCGAGATAGGTACCCGCATACATACAGACCCGCGCCGCCCCGAGCAGCCGCACCGCGCGCACGGTGAGCAGATCAGCCGCGCCAGGACCAGCTCCGATGAAGTGCACCGTCATGCGCGTGAGTGTAGGCAGCGCCCGGCCGGTTCGAGACCGCCGTGTGGCTCTGGCCCCCGCCGACACCGCACGGGCGCGGCGTCAGCGGGGCTATTCCGGTCGATGGCACATCGCCTCGACGTTGTTGCCGTCGAGATCGCGCACGAACGCGCCGTAATGCTCCGGCCACAACCGAGGTTCGTGCGCAACCTCGGCACCGACTTCCCTCGCCGCCGCGAAGAAGGCACGCACCGCCACGCGGACCGCGGCGACGAAAGCGATGTGTGATTCACCGAAGCCGTGCCGCGTCGACAGGCCCTACCCAGAAATCGGCGTGAACGGGGCGAGCGCCCAGTCATAGCAGGCGACGCTCGCCGCGAGGTCGCCTGGCTTGAATCGCGAGGTGATCGAGCATCCGAGAACCTCCATAAACCCGTTCGCTCAGGCCGTCGCGTCGAAGGCGGCGAGCACCTTGCTCGCCCGCACTCGGACGACGAGTTCGCCGGGCACGCCGTTGCGCTTGCCGAATTCCTCGGCGCGATCGGCGCCCATATATCTGCGGGCGATCTCGGTGGCGGTGCGCAGCAATTCGGCGGGGTCTTCGGAGACCGTCACGGTGCCTTGTACCTGCACCGAGCCGTAGGGCGGTTCCTGCAGGTCCACCGAGAGCGCGATGCGGGGGTCGCGGGCGATGGCTTTGCCTTTGGCGGTGGTCTTGCCGGTATTGAAGACCACGTCGTCGCCGTCGAGGATGAACCAGACCGGGGTCACGATCGGGCGACCGTCGGAGGCGACGAACGCCACCTTCGCGGTTCGCGTTCCGTGGGAGAGAAATTCACGCACCTGAGGATCGGAGAGTGATGTCATGGGCTCGAGCCTAAGCGCGCGTGCTCAGATCGCTCCTTGTTTACGCGCGAATGCCACCGCTGCCGTGCGCGAGCGCACGCCGAGCTTCGCGTAGACATGCACAAGATGCGACTTCACCGTGGTCTCGCTGAGAAACAGTTGCTTGGCGATCTCCCGATTGGAACGACCGTCGGCGACCAGGCGCAGCACTTCGATCTCGCGGTGACTCAACGTCGTGTCGGCGCGGCGCACCCTGGTCATCAGTTTGGAGGCGACCGTCGGCGAGAGCACGCTCTCCCCCGCCGCGGCAGAGCGCACGGCCGCGAGCAATTCCGTCGGCGGGGTGTCCTTCAGGATGTACCCGCAGGCACCCGCCTCGATGGCACCGAGGATGTCGGCATCGGTGTCATAGTTGGTGACCACCAAGACATTCGGCGGTTGCGCCAGCGCGCGCAACTCGGCTGTCGCCGCAGCCCCGGAACGGCCTGGCCCGAAACTCAGGTCCATCAAGACCAGGTCGACCGGTGTAGTGGCGCAGAACGCGACCGCGGCCTCGGCGCTCGGGACGTCGCCGACGACGGTGATATCGCCGTCGCTGTCGAGCAAGGCGCGTAACCCCGCACGCACGATGGCGTGGTCGTCGGCGAGGAGAAGGCGGATCATCCACGATCCTCGGTGCGACCCGGCCCGCGAGACTCCGGGCCGGGGTGCGGGGTGTCACTCGTCGGCGCAACGGCGTTACCACCGCCCCGCATGCCACCGCCGACCGAGTGACCGGAGTCGGTGACCAGCACGGTCGTGTGCGCGTTCCGCGCGCCCGCGCGATTACCCGAGTTGTCCCCGGAGTCCTCGTTACCGGGCTGTCGATCGTTCGACGACGAGCTTTCCGCCGAATAGGGCGGCGCGGCAACGGATGCCACGGGAAAGGACACCGTGACCGCGGTATGTCCGGGCTCCGATTCCATCGTCACGGCACCACCCTGTTCCTCGGCACGTTGGCGCATCGCGTGCAAACCGAACGATCCCGACGGCGGCCGGTCCAGCACCACCGGGTCGACACCGACTCCGTCGTCGACAACGTCCAGGTACACCTCGGAATCGGAATAGGTGAGGGTCAACCGCATCCGAACAGCATGCGCGTGCCGCACGACATTCGAAACCGCACCCTGCGCGATACGGACCAGCGCTGCCTCGACCGGCATCGGCAAGCCGACCGGAGTTCCCTCGACGGCCAACTTGGTGCTCAGTCCAGGGGCGGCCGCACGCGCGCAGATTCGTTCCAGCGCCTGCGCCAACGACTGCCCTTCCAACGCGGCGGGCGTCAATTCGGCGATCAGCGTTCGGGTTTCGGCGAGATTCTCCGCGGCCGTCTCGCGAGCGAGTCGAATCTGTTGCAGCGAAGGATGGTTCGGAGACGTTTGCTCGACGGCATGCAACAGCAACTGAATACTGCTCAACCCCTGCGCCACCGTGTCGTGGATCTCCTTGGCCAGCCGTTCTCGCTCGGCCAGTTTTCCCGCCGTACGCTCGCGCTCGGCCAAGACCGCCCTGGTGCTGACGAGCTCATCGATCAGGCGCTGCCGCTCGGCCGACTCACGGAACAACGCCTGGTAACCGAGTCCGATACCGACCGCGACCCCCGCGCCGAGCACCGGCCCGATCACTCCCGCGACGGCCCAGCCACGATGCGCACCGAAACCCAGCACGGCGACCGCCGTCGCCGCCGCGACCGCGAGCAGATTCCACGGGCGCCGCAACAGATGCAGATACAGAAAGAACAGGCCGAACGCCAGATACCCCGCATCCGGCGCGAGCGCGACCAAACCCAGCCAGCACAGCGTGAGCGCGGTCAACCACGCCGGCATTCCGCCCCTGCGGCCCATCAGCACGGCACCGGCGAAGTAGACGATCAGGAAGACCACCATCAGCGCCACGACCGCGCCGGGATGCGGCGCTCCCGGTAGCAGCGCGCGCACGATCACCACCACCGCCAACGCGGTCACCAGCACATGCAGGCCGAGCCGCAATGTGGTGAAGACCGGGGTCAGGGGCGAGGAGTGCACGCCGTCAGCTTATGCGTGGCTATCCGGAAGGCATCCATCGAAAGGTGTAAAACACCACCCCACCTTCGATCGTCGCCGCTTCCTCCGCACGCGCGATGGAATCGGAGGCGAGGCCCGCGAGGGTGGAATCATGTTCGTAGCACTCAGAGACCTCATGGCCGCACGCGGCCGCTTCCTGCTCATAACCCTGGTCGTGACCATGGTGGCGCTGCTCGTCAGCTTCCTCAGCGGACTCACCGCCGGGCTGGCGCACCAGAATGTCTCGGCTGTCGAATCATTCCCCGGTGACACAGTCGTGTTCTCCGAGACCGGCGCCGACCCTTCGTTCGACAGTTCGACACTCAGCACCGAACAGATCGCCGCATGGCGCGATGGCGCGGGTGGGTCGGCGACCGTCGACCCGATCGGCATCAGCCACGGCAAGGCCGAGCGCGCCGGTTCCGCACCGACACAGGCCGCGCTGTTCGGCAGCGACGCCGCGACATTCGGCAACCGGTCCGCTACCGAACCGGGTTCGGTGGTGCTCAGCACCGGTGCCGCCAAGGACCTCGGGGCGGCGGCGGGCGACACCGTCGACATCGGCGCACAGCATTTCCGGGTGACCGATGTGCGGGGCGACGACTGGTACAGCCACACCCCTGTCATCTGGATGACGCTCGCCGACTGGCAAGCCGCGAGCCCGCGCGCGGGTGCAGCAACCGTGCTCGCCGTGTCCGGTGTCGCCGATCAGGGCGCGGTGAACGCCAGCGCGAACACCCAGACCACCCCCACCTCGGACGCGCTGTCGGCGATCGGCTCCTACGAGGCCGAGAACGGCTCCCTGACCCTGATGACAGTGCTGTTGTTCGCGATCTCCGCCTTGGTGATCGGCGCGTTCTTCACCGTGTGGACCATCCAGCGCATGCCCGATATCGCCACCCTCAAAGCACTCGGCGCCACCTCGGGGTCGCTGGTGCGTGACGCACTCGCCCAGGCGGCGATCGTGCTCGCCGCAGGTGTCGCCGTCGGACTCGGAATCACCGTGGCCGCAGCGGCTTTGCTCGGTGACGCACTGCCCTTCGTTCTCGGCCTTTCCACCACGGTTGTGCCCGCCCTCGCACTGATCGTGCTCGGGCTGCTCGGCGCCGCGTTCGCCCTGCGCTTCCTGTTCACCACCGACCCATTGACCGCGCTCGGCGCGGGACGCTGACGCCACCCACCGACACCCACGAACCAGGAGGTTCACCGATGAGCACCGCAGTCCACACCACCACCTGCCTCACCGTCGATGACGTCACGCTCACCTACCCCGACGGCGCAGGACGCCTCACCGCCTTGGATCACGTCAATCTGCGCGTCGAGGGCGGCACCGTAGCGGCCATCACTGGCCCGTCCGGCTCGGGAAAATCCAGCCTGCTCGCCGTCGTCTCCACCTTGATCGGCCCGGACTCCGGTCGAGTCGACCTCGAAACACCCTCTGGTGAGACAGATCTCGCCAGCCTCGATCGCAGAGCGGCCGCGGCGCTTCGCCGCTCGTCGATCGGCATCGTCTTCCAGCAACCCAACCTCATCCCGGCCCTCACCGCCGTCGAACAACTGGAGGCCATGGCCCACCTCGGCCAACGCCTCCGCACCCCACGTCGCCAACGCCACGAAACCCACGCCAAGGCCATGGCACTGCTCGACTCCGTCGGCCTCGCCGACCAACACGCCAAGCGCCCCGCCCAGCTCTCCGGCGGCCAGCGCCAACGCATCAATATCGCCCGCGCCCTGATGAACGACCCGTCGTTGCTCGTCATCGACGAGCCCACCAGCGCACTGGATTCCGAACGCGGCGCCGCCATCATCGACCTCATCCTCGACGTGGTGCACACCCACCAGGCCGCCACCCTGCTCGTCACCCACGACAACACCCACCTACACCGAATGAACGCCGTCTACACCATGACCGACGGCCACCTCGAACCCCGCTCCGCACGCGTCCCCACCCACTGACTCGGGCCATCCGACCACGAAGACACCTGCGCCGCAGCGTCATCGCTACGACGCAGCGGCCTCGACGCACGCGGCTATCGAACACATGACGAACGCGTGTCGCAATCCGCTAGAGCCGAGGAAGGAGCAATGATCACCCACACACCGAGCAAGCTCGCCCGCAGGACTCGAGGATGTCGGTGGCGACTGGTAAACACAAAGTGCCTTGGTCGCCGAACAGCGAATGAGGTGTGGATAATGAACACCGATGGCCAACGGAGCAGGGAGGACGATTCAACAGTGACTGTCACAGTTGAACGTGCGACGTCCACGGAACTTCACCGCCGCCATGCGAACATCCTCCAACGTCTAGGAATGACACGAGACGAAATCGGCGAGCTCGCAGCCCAGTACGCACTGACTCCCGAAGAGTTGGCCGCGTGGGACGAACTGCGATCGGTCGAGTTCCTCCTCGAGGATGAGTGATCGCCCCGACTGACCTCGAGGACCAGGCCAGTAGTTTTGCTCTCGACGTCTCGACTCGCGTCTTGATGTGCCTCGAGGGCTCCCCGGCAGCCGACGAACTCAGGGTCGAAGCATCACCAAAGGGCGGCCGTTACGCCTTCGCCTACCAACAGAGCATTCACGCGAACCGCCAAGGCCGAAGCATCGGCGCGGTCAAGATCGAGTTCGGTCTGACGCTCGACCGCTCGAAGCGCCACCTAGCAGTACACAAATCCAGCTTCCAATTGCTGGAACGGCGTGGCCAGAAGCCAATCGTACGAATCGAGTACGTTCGCGACGCGCGCGGCGTGCCGTGCTCGCACATCCACGCCCACGCCGAGAGTGGACTCTTTACCCATCTCCTCGCACAGGCTGGACATCCGACACCCGCGGCTGTTCAGTCCATCCATCTTCCCACCGGCGGTGACCGCTTCCGACCGTGCGTCGAGGACTTCCTCGAGTTCCTGATCCGCGATTGTCGCATCGCTGCCCGTGAAGGGTGGGAGGAAGAAGTCGCCGCGGGCCGAGAAGATTGGCGGCGGAAGCAGACAGCAGCGGCCGTGCGAGATCGACCTGACGTAGCTATCGCTGAACTGCGCAAACTCGGGATCACCATCCTCGGGGTGCCGACGGAAGAGCGACCACCCGCGCGAGATCGCTTCTGATTCGGCGGCATCGATTCGGGATCTTTACCCACAAGCAGTCGCACCTCGCCCGATAAATTTGTAGTTAGTAACTTGTAACCTGATGAGCATGGCTGGACGTATGAGCGGGACCGAACGGCGAGCTCAGCTCTTGCGGATCGCCGGAGACGAGTTCGCCGACCACGGGTTGCACGGTGCGTCGGTCGAGGCGATCGCCCGCGAGGCCGGGATCACGCAGGCGTATGTGTTTCGGATGTTCGGGACCAAGAAGGCGCTGTTCCTCGAACTGGTGGGCGCGGCATTCGATCGTTTCAACGAGGGCGTGGCCACCGCTGCCGCCGAGACCGTCGGCCGCGACGCGCTGGCCCCGATGGGTGCGAAGTACTACGACCTGCTCTCGGAACGGACCACCTTGCTGCTGCAACTGCAAGGCTTCGCCGCCTGCGGCGACGCCGAGGTCCGCGACCTCGTCCGCACCCGCTTCGCCCACATGTGGCACACCGTCGCCGACACCACCGACCTGGACCCCGTCACCGTGAAGTCCTTCCTCGCCTACGGCATGCTCCTCAACAACGTTGCCGCCCTGGACATCACGGAACTCGACGAACCGTGGGCCCGGGGCGTACGCACCCGAATCCACCCCGGATTGTTCGACCACATCACCACCGAAACCAACCGATGATCTCAACGGTGCTTATTAACGGCTAAAACCCGCTACTGAACGTCATAAATACTAATGGCTACGTCAAAAATACTTCCCTTGATTATTTTTGACGTAGCGGGTGCTATTTTTGACGAATGCGCAGTGATGACGTCGACCTCCAGATCGCCGAGCTTGCGGCGTCTCAGTGGGGTTTGATCACCACCGCGCAGGCGGCAAATATCGGCGCCACTGCGCAACGGCTCAAATACCGCGCGGACAAGATGCTGCTGGTGCGGCTTCGACAAGGGGTGTACCGGCTGGCTGGCGCGGTGGAATCGCCGCAGGAGCCGATCCGAGCCCAGTGGCTTGCGCTCGAACCACAACGGCCAGCCGAAGACCGACTACGTGACCCTGCGCCCTTCGGCGTCGTGTCGTACCGATCGGCGGCACACTTGCTACAGCTAGGCGACCTCGACGCCGACATCCATGAATTCACGGTGCCGCGCCGACGCGACAGCCGTGCCTCTGATGTCCGGCTGCATGTCGCCGCACTCACTCCCGAGGACTGGCAAGTGGTGTCCGGATTACCGGTTACCCGGGCGGCACACACGGTCGCAGATCTCGCTGCCGCACACACCGACGGCGGCCACCTAGCAACGATCGTTCGCGACGCGATCACTACCCGAGCGGCCACATCTACCGAGTTGAAACGCGCTTTACGCCCCTACGCCCATCACTATGGGGTCCCGATCGGCGCCAGCGCGCTACTCGTGGAGCAATTCATCCGATAGATCGGCACCGCCCGAAGTGATCCGGATTCGACCGCGCACCAGGCAAGACCGATCTCCGGTGAAATCGGGATTCCCAGCGCAAGTGCGCACTCCGAAGACCTCCTGATCGACCGGGTGCTGCAGCGACGCCCCGGGACCCGTGAGTACCGACTTGCTCCTTCGCGTTCCCGCACGGCTGTGTCTCGCGCCTCTGGTCAGCCCTGCACCGTCGGGCGAATGGTGAGGTCGCCGATCTCCACGTCGTGGGGTTGATCGATGGCGAACGCTATTGCGCGGGCTACGGATTCGGCAGAGATTCCGAAATCGGCCATGGATTTCGAGAGTTGATCGCGCACCGCTTGGTCATCGATGGGTTCGGTGAATTCGGTGCGGACGAAACCGGGCGAGATCGAGGTGGTGCGCAGGACGCCGTCGGTGGATTCCTGACGCAGGCCCTCCATGATGGTGCGCACCGCGTTCTTGGTTCCCGCGTAGACCGACTGCGTGGGAACGATTTTCAGACCCGAGGTCGACACGGTGGTGACGAGATGACCCACACCTTGTCGACGGAAGACCGGCATGGCGGCGGCGATGCCGTTGAGTACGCCGCGCACGTTGACGTCGATCATCGCCGTCCAGCCGTCGACATCGAGATCCGCCACGGCGCTGATCTTGCCGACACCCGCATTGTTGACCAGCACGTCGAGTCGGCCGAATTCGGCGACCGCACGCTCGACCATGTGCTCCAGATCTTCGCGGCGGGTGACATCGACCTGGCAGGCGATCGCGCGCCCACCCTGCTCGCGAAGGTCCGCGACAATCGATTCGAGTCGATCCGTACGACGGGCGGCGAGCACGACGGCGTCACCACGCTCGCCCAACAGTCGGGCGGTGGCGGCACCGATACCGCTGCTTGCACCGGTGATGGCGACAACTTTCGCTTCGGTGGTTGGCATGAATTCCCTTTCGAGCGATAAAGTGGACACGCGTCCGCTTACTCGACACAGCGTAGCGGACATGTGTCCGTTTAGTCGAGCAGAGGACAAATGACCACACCCCGCCGCCGCGCGGACGCGGTCGACAACCGCGACCGCATCATCAAGGCCGCGCGCGCCGCGCTCGCCAATTCCGACGAGTTGCGTCTCAACGCCGTCGCCAAAGCGGCGGGAGTCGGCCAAGGCACGCTCTACCGCCACTTCCCGACCAGGGAGGACCTACTCGCCGAGGTCTACCGCCGTGACGTCGACGCACTGGTCGACGCGGCCGCGACACTGGCCGCCGAGCACGATCCACTCACCGCCCTCGCACGCTGGTTCGACCGAATCGCCGACTACGCACGGGTCAAACGCGGAGTGCTTTCCGCCGTGGACGCCGGTGTGTGGCAGGGGCTTTCGGCAGACAGCCACGGCCCGATCGGTGACGCCATGACCGCACTGCTCGACGCGGGCAAAGCGGAGGGAACCCTCCGCGCCGACGCCGACGCCCGCGACGTCATGTTGCTCATGACCGGCCTGACCCGCCTGACGGCCGCGGAGTGGGAGCCGCGCGCGGGACGCCTGCTGGACATTCTGCTCGATGGCCTGCGCACCAAGCCGTAAGCGACTGTCACACAGCGTGATCCAGCAGCACTCAACCGGCTCCGCCGAGCAGCATCGCCCGATGCTCGTGCACGCGGGTGCGTAGCGCGTCGACGAAGACCGCCACTTCCGGCCGACGCAGGGTCTCCGCGCGGGTGACGAGCCAATAGCCGAGGGTGACGGTCACCTCGTCGGGCAGGACACGAACCAAGTCGTCGTGCCGATCAGCCATGAAGCACGGCAGCAGGCCCAGGCCCGCGGCGGCCCGAGTGGCCTCGACGTGCACGAAGACATTGGTGGAGGTCACCGACTCGCGCATGGCGGGGACGAAGCTGGAGGCGAGGTCGAGATCGTCGACCTGGAGCATGGTGTCGATGAAATACACCAGCGGATAGCGGCTCAGCTCCCCGAGCGTGCGCGGAGTCCCGTTCTCCCGCAAATACTCTCGGGAACCATACAGCCCCAGGCAGTAATCGGAGAGCCGGAAGGCGCTCGCCCGGTGCACCTGCGGCTCACCGACCACCACTTCGATATCCATACCGGAACGGCGCTGGGAAGCCCTGCGGGTGGTGGCGACGATCTCGACGGCGATCTTCGGATGTCGCCGCTGTACCTGCGCCGCGGCCGGTGCCGCGAGATAGGCGCTGAAACCGTCGGTCGCCGAGACCCGCACAACCCCTTCCAGTTCCCGGCGCCCCGACGCGCCCGCCGCGATCGAGCGCACCGCCGTATCCACCGCCTCCGCCGCGACCAGCGCTTCGCGCCCGAGATCCGTCAGCTCCCAGCCACCGACCACCCTGGTGAGCACCCTGCCGCCGAGCGTGCGCTCCAAGGCGGTGATGCGGCGCGAGATGGTGGTGTGGTTGATCCCGAGTTCCTCGGCGGCGGAGACGAAGCGACCGGAGCGGCCCACCGCGAGCAGAACCAGCAGGTCATCCGCGCTCGGTCGGCGCGCCGACCCGGAAGACGCCGTCATTGCTGCATTCTCGCAGATACATCGTGCGGTTCTGGGCATTGCGGACATTGCTATCTGCACGAATAATCAGTGCAGCTAAAAATTGTGAGGGCGATCACAAGCTTGTCGGAACGTGGGCCCGCACACGAAGGAGAAGCGATGAGCGTGCGCAGCGCAGTGTGGCCCAAGGGCGAATCCCCGACCGGGCTGAAACGGGTGGTCGCAGCGTCGATGGCGGGCACGGTCGTCGAGTGGTACGAATTCTTCCTCTACGGCACCGCGGCCACGTTGGTCTTCAGCAAGGTCTTCTTCGCCGAATCCACCAGCGACCTGGACGCCATCCTCGCGGCATTCGTCACCTACGCGGTCGGCTTTGCCGCGCGCCCGCTCGGCGGCGTGGTCTTCGGCCACTTCGGGGACAAGTACGGCCGCAAGAAGCTGCTGCAATTCAGCCTCGTGTTGGTGGGCGCCTCCACCTTCCTGATGGGTTGCCTGCCGACCTTCGGTCAGATCGGTTACTGGGCGCCGAGCCTGCTTGTCGCACTGCGCTTCATTCAAGGATTCGCGGTCGGCGGCGAATGGGGTGGCGCCGTCTTGCTTGTCGCCGAACACAGCCCGAGTCGCAATCGCGGGTTCTGGGCGAGCTGGCCGCAGGCGGGCGTGCCTGCGGGAAACCTGCTCGCCACCGTGGTGCTGTTGGTCTTGACCTCGACACTGACGGACGCGGCATTCCTCAGCTGGGGCTGGCGAGTGGCGTTCTGGCTGTCGGCGGTGGTGGTGCTGATCGGCTACTACATTCGCACCAAGGTCACCGACGCGCCGATTTTCGTCGCGGCGCGACAGGATGCCGAGAAGATCGCGGCCACCTCGCTGAATGTCGTGGAGGTGCTTCGGCGCTATCCGCGCGGCGTGCTCACCGCGATGGGGCTGCGCTTCGGCGAGAACGTCATGTACTACCTGGTGGTCACGTTCACCATCACCTATCTCAAGGTGCAGGTGGAACTCGATACCAAGGTGATCCTGTGGTGGCTGCTCGTCGCGCACGCCGTGCACTTCGTCGCAATCCCGGTGGTAGGCAATCTCTCCGACCACTTCGGGCGACGCCCGGTGTATCTGGTCGGCGCCCTCGCCGCGGGAACGTGGGGTTTCTTCGCCTTTCCGATGATGGACAGCGGCCACAACCTGGTAATCCTCTCGGCCATCATCATCGGTCTGCTGTTTCACGCGCTGATGTACTCCGGTCAGCCCGCGATCATGGCGGAGATGTTCCCGACGCGGATGCGGTATTCCGGTGTGTCCCTGGGGTATCAGGTCACCTCGATCGTGGCGGGGTCGCTGGCGCCGATCATCGCGGTGCGCCTGCTCGACGCCTACGACTCGGCGGTGCCGATCGCGGTGTATCTGGCGATCACCTGCGCGATCACCGCCGTCGCCGTCCTCGTCGCCAAGGAGACCGTGGGGGCGACGCTGGAGAGCATCGACCGCGCCGACTATGCCGCGACTTCGGGGAGCACCGGCACACCGGCCAGCGGTCCCGACAACACCGACCCGACACCGGTCGCCGCCGAATGACCGGTCTGGCCGGGCGCCACGCCCGGATCACCGGCCGATCCGTCCAGAATGAGGAGCGCACCGACATGACCGAACACCACTGCGTGCCCCCCGGGCGACGGAGCGGAACCGATGCGCGCCGAGTGTGGCACGTACGACGACAGCGTCCCTCCGAACCAGCAACAGCTGCGATGACCGACCGCAAAGCACGTCGTGCCCGAGCCACCTACGACACCGCGGGTGCATTCGAGCTGGTCGTGTACGGCGACGACACGCACCGGAGCACGAGGTGCGCCCGATGACCGACCTGACCGGACGTAGCGCCTTGATCACCGGTGGTGCCAGCGGAATCGGCGCCGCGTGCGCGCGCGAGCTGGCCGCGCGCGGTGCCGTGGTCACCCTCGCCGACATCGACGGCGATGGGGCGGCGGCCTTGGCCGAAGAACTCGGTGGAAAGTCTTGGACGGTGGACCTTTTGACGGTGGCCGACCTCGAGCAGCTGGCGTTGGAAACCGACATCCTGGTGAACAACGCGGGTATCCAGCGCGTCAACCCGATCGAGGAATTCGCGCCGCGACATTTCCGCGACCTGCTCACCCTGATGGTCGAGGCGCCGTTCCTGCTGACCCGCGCCGCACTGCCACACATGTATCGCCAGGGGTTCGGCCGCATCGTGAACATCTCGTCGGTGCACGGATTGCGCGCCTCCGCCTACAAGGTGGCCTACGTGACGGCCAAGCACGGGCTGGAGGGGCTGTCCAAGGTGACCGCGCTCGAAGGCGGCCCGCACGGCGTCACCAGCAACTGCGTCAATCCGGGCTATGTGCGAACACCGTTGGTGGACAAGCAGATCGCCGATCAGGCGAAGGTGCACGACATTCCGGAGCAGCAGGTGCTCGAGCGAATCCTGTTGACCGAGAGCGCGATCAAGCGCCTGGTCGAACCGAGCGAGGTGGCCTCGCTGGTCGGCTGGCTGACCTCGACCGACGCGGGGATGGTCACCGGCGCGTCGTACACCATGGACGGCGGTTGGAGCGCCCGATGAACCACAGTCGACCCGGATCAGCGCAGCGCCGCCAACGCCATATCGCGCAGGATCGGACGTGCGTGCGTTGCGGTCTTGGCGGGCGCGCTGTGCGGGGTGGAGTTGATCAACCCGAAGACGGCGTGCGCCCGCACGCGCGCGGCGTCCTCGGCGAGACCCGGGTGCGCCTCGCGCAGCACGCCGACCCACACTTCCACGTATTGCCGCTGGCAGCGCCGAATTTCGCGGCGCGAGGCGGCGGGGACGTTCTCCAGGTCGCGATCCTGGATGCGGATGAGTTCCGGCTCACCGAAGGCGAAATCCAGATGGAAATCGATCAGACCGGGCAAGACTTGCGCCGAGGACGCGGTGCTGGCCACCACCGCTTTTCCACCGTCGAGCAGCCTGCGACTGACTCCGACGAGCAGTTCGACCAGCAACGCCTCCTTGTTGGGGAAATGCCGGTAGACGGCGGGGCCGCTGATCCCGACGGCCGCGCCGAGGTCGTCGAGGCGCATGCCGAGGAAGCCTCGGTCGGCGATGAGCCGAGCACCCGCGTCGAGCAACTGTTGGCGGCGCTGCGCCTTCAGCTGCCCACGCCGGGTTACCGCGGCGGGCTCTGTGCTTGTCATCCGCGCTTACCTCACCATCTCTGGACATCTCGGTTAGTCAAGATTAACCTGAATTCCAGTTATCGGTGACTAACTCAAGCGACAGGATGGCGATATGCCCGTGATCGAAGAGGTCGTGACCAATCGTGACGCGCACACCGCGCTGGTCGACGACCTACGCGCCAGGCTCACCGCAACGGCGCTCGGCGGCTCGGCCAAGTCACGCGAACGCCACCTGGCGCGCGGCAAGCTGCTCCCCCGCCAACGCGTCGACCACCTGCTCGACCCAGGCAGCCCCTTCCTGGAACTGTCCCCCCTCGCGGCCAACGGACTCTACGACGACGAATGTCCCGGTGCGGGCATCATCACCGGCATCGGCCGGGTATCCGGTCGCGAATGCGTGATCGTGGCCAACGACGCGACCGTCAAGGGCGGCACCTACTACCCGATGACGGCGAAGAAGCATCTGCGCGCGCAGGAGATCGCCGAGCAGAACGGGCTGCCGTGCGTGTATCTCGTCGATTCCGGCGGTGCCTACCTGCCGCGTCAGGACGAGGTGTTCCCCGACCGCGACCACTTCGGCCGCATCTTCTACAACCAGGCGACCATGAGCGCCAAGGGCATCGCGCAGATCGCGGCCGTACTCGGCTCCTGCACGGCGGGCGGCGCGTATGTCCCCGCGATGAGTGACGAGGCGGTGATCGTCCGCGATCAGGGCACGATCTTCCTCGGTGGCCCGCCGCTGGTCCAGGCGGCGACCGGCGAGGTGGTCACCGCGGAGGAACTCGGCGGCGGCGCGTTGCATTCGCGCACCTCGGGCGTCACCGATCATCTGGCCGACGACGACCTGGACGCGTTGCGGATCGTGCGCCGCATCGTCGGCACGCTCGGTCCGCGCCGCGACAGCCCGTGGCAGGTGCGGGAGGCCATCGCACCGGCCGCCGCGCAGGACGAGCTCTACGACGTGGTCCCGGTGGACCCGCGAACCCCGTACGACGTGCGCGAGGTGATCACCCGCTTGGTCGACGGAAACCAGGAGGGCGACACCGGTTTTCACGAGTTCAAGGCCGAGTACGGCAAGACCCTGGTGACCGGGTTCGCGCATATCCACGGCCACCCGGTCGGCATCGTCGCCAACAACGGTGTGCTGTTCAGCGAATCCGCCATGAAGGGCGCGCATTTCATCGAATTGTGTGACAAGCGCAAGATCCCCCTGTTGTTCCTGCAGAACATCTCCGGCTTCATGGTTGGTCGCGACTACGAGGCGGGCGGCATCGCCAAACACGGCGCCAAAATGGTCACCGCGGTGGCCTGCGCGCGGGTGCCGAAGCTGACGGTGGTGATCGGCGGTTCGTATGGCGCGGGCAACTATTCGATGTGCGGGCGGGCGTACTCGCCACGCTTTCTGTGGATGTGGCCCAATGCCAGGATCTCGGTGATGGGCGGCGAGCAGGCCGCCGCCGTGCTGTCCACCGTGCGCGGTGACCGGCTCGCGGCGCAAGCGCACACGCCGGAGGAGATCGCCGCCGACGAGGAGGCGTTCAAGGCCCCCATCCGCGAACAATATGAGCGCCAAGGCAATCCCTACTATTCGACAGCGCGGCTGTGGGACGACGGCGTGATCGACCCCCGCGACACCAGAACCGTGCTCGGCCTTGCCCTTTCAGTGTGCGCGCAAGCGCCGCTCGAGCCGGTTTCCTACGGCGTTTTCCGGATGTGAGGACGATGACGACGAAACCGCAAGGCACGGTTGCCGAGTTCGACACGATCCTGGTCGCCAATCGCGGCGAGATCGCGGTACGAGTGATCCGCACGTTGCGCACCATGGGAATTCGTTCCGTCGCGGTGTACAGCGACGCCGACGCCGAGGCCAGGCATGTGCGCGAGGCCGACACCGCCGTGCGCCTCGGCCCCGCCCCGGCCAGGGACAGCTACCTCGCCATCGACAAGGTGGTTGACGCGGCAGTACGCAGTGGGGCGCAGGCGGTTCATCCCGGCTACGGATTCCTTTCGGAGAACGCGCGATTCGCCGCCGCATTGGCCGAGGCGAACATCGTGTTCCTCGGCCCATCGGCCCGCGCGATCGAGGTGATGGGCGACAAGATCACCGCCAAGAAGACCGTGGCGGCGTTCGGCGTGCCGACCGTCCCCGGCCTCGCCGAGCCAGGGCTCACCGACGCGGCACTGATCACGGCCGCCACCGAAGTCGGCTACCCCGTGCTGGTGAAGCCCTCGGCGGGCGGTGGCGGAAAGGGCATGCGCCGCGTCGACGATCCCGCCGACCTGCCCGCCGCACTCGTCAGCGCCCGCCGCGAAGCCGCGGCGTCCTTCGGCGACGACACCCTGTTTCTCGAGCGCTTCGTCAGCAGGCCGCGCCACATCGAGGTACAGGTCCTCGCCGACGGCTTCGGCAATGTCATCCACCTCGGCGAACGCGAGTGCAGCTTGCAGCGACGGCACCAGAAGGTGATCGAGGAGGCGCCGTCGCCGCTGTTGGACGCGGCGACCCGGCAGCGCATCGGCACAGCGGCCTGCGACACCGCGCGCAGCGTCGACTACGTGGGCGTCGGCACCGTCGAGTTCATCGTCTCCGCCGACCGGCCGACGGAATTCTTCTTCATGGAGATGAATACCCGATTGCAGGTGGAACACCCGGTGACCGAACTGGTGACCGGAATCGACCTGGTGCAAGCCCAGGTTCGGGTGGCCGCGGGGCAGAAGCTGACGCTGGACCAAGACGACATTCGCATGGTCGGGCACGCCATCGAGGCCAGGGTGTATGCCGAGGACCCCGGCACGGGGTTCCTGCCCACCGGTGGCACCGTGGCAGCCCTGTCGGAGCCGGAAGGCGAAGGTGTACGCGTGGATTCGGGTCTGCTCGTCGGCACCGTCGTCGGTAGCGACTACGACCCGATGCTGTCGAAGATCATCGCGCACGCGGACGATCGCGACGCCGCACTCGCGAAACTCGATCGGGCGCTGGCCGACACCCTACTGCTCGGTGTCGGCAGCAATATCGACTTTCTGCGGTTTCTGCTTGCCGATACGGATGTCGCCGCAGGCCGCCTCGACACCGGATTACTCGACCGCCTCGTCACCGATTTCGTTCCGCACGTCGTCGACGCGGCGGAATTCTTCGCCGCCGCCACCTACCGTTGGCTGCGCAATTGGTCGCGACCGCGGCAAGGACCGTGGGATGTCCCGTCCGGGTGGCGTGTCGGCGCACCGGCACCCACCGTGCTCCGTCTGGCCGCAGGAGATCGGATCGAGCACGTGTACTCGACCGGCACCCCCGACGACGCGATCGTGCGCCTCGCTGACGGCGAAAATCACACCGTCCGTGCGTCTTTCGAGGGTCAGGCCCTGAACCTCACGCTCGACGGCGTTCTTCGGCGGTACCTGGTGCTCGAATCCGAAGGCCAACTGTGGGTAGCGGGCCCTCGTGGCATCGCCACCCTGCGCGAACTGCGCGAGGTAAACACCCTGCGCGCGTCCGAACACCTCGGCGACGCCGAAATCCGCAGTCCCATGCCGGGTTCGGTCATCGCACTGCCCGCGGCAGACAGCACGGTCGTCGCAGCGGGCGCCGTGGTGGCCGTGGTGGAGGCGATGAAGATGGAGCATTCGCTCACCGCGCCGTTCGCGGGTGTCGTCGAACTGCTCGTGCGCCAGGGCGCCCAGGTTCGACTCGACCAACCGCTGGTCCGTGTGCTCGCCGAAACACCACCCGCCGACGACACCTCGAAAACCGCCGACCGACCCCCCGAGAAGGACTCTCGACTTAACCCTTCCCCGCGGATAATTCCGGGGGATTTCCAGCTCGGACCGCGCCACTAACCGCCCCGGAGGGAGGCCAGCGATGTCTTACGTCGTCAACACTGACACGGTCGAGTTCTACCGTGGCCGCCAAAATCACTCTGGCAGCGTTACGATCTCGGTCCTCGGTGTGGCCACACTCGGCACACTCGAAGACACGCACATCCAGTTCGAGCCGCTGCTTGGCTCTCGCACCACAGCTCGAACAGGTCATCGTCGTATAGGCGGGCGCAACCAGCACCACCTTCCGGCCCGCCCGCGTAGCGCGCTCGATCAGCTCTCGTTTCGCGGCACCGATCGCGGCGTCGGCCGCTTTCCTGGCCATCGTGGATTTCGCCAGGAACTTCGGTTTGAAGTCCTCGACCGCAAGGGTGTGGTGGTCGGCGACTACACGACGCGCCCACACGCGGGCGGCGTGCGTGTTCTGCCGGGCCGCCTTCTTGGAGATCTTCGCCGCCTGTCGGCGTGCACACTGGTAGCCCGCACTCGGAGCTTGCCCACGTGCACGACGTCGGCGTGCCATCTTCCGTTGCGCGCGAGCCAATTCGGCCGCACACCGTTTCCGATGCCCACCGTAGGGCAGGTCATACAAGGGGTCGGTGGTGGTGGCCGTTGTGGACACACCCCAGTCGATACCGATACCACCGGTCGCGGCAGGAACACTGGTGCCGATCTCGCGGCGCACCACGAACGACGCGTACCAGTGGCTGAGCGAATCCTGGTAAACGCGAACCGAAGTCGGCTCGGAGAGAAACTCCCGCGACCACACAATCGGCACGACGACCTTACCGGGCAGGCGCAGACGACCGGCCTTGATCGAGAATCCGCGCGTCGTGTACTCCAGGGACGGCAGAGACTTCTTGCGGGACTTCACGGCCGGGCAGCCGCGCCCTTTCACCGTGAACGAGTGGTCGAGCGCCCGGGAGTAGGTACGCAGTGTTTGTTGTTGCGCGACCTGAGAACCCGCACGCAACCATGCGGTTCGACCGCGAGCTTCGGTGAGCATTTTCGACAGTTGTCCGAAAACCGGTCTCTGTCCGGAACGCTGCCGGTGGACGGCTTCGTTCCACAAAAACCGGCAACGACGCCATTCGGATTCGAGCGCGCGCACCGCTTGCGCGCCGGGGCGCAAGCGGTAGGTGTAACGCACAACCTCGACCATACGTTCGACTATAGATCCACAGTTCGGGATCACCGACTGGTCAAGCAGATCAAGGGCAGCCCCCGCGTGTGCTGTGGGCGGAGTTCCCGTCGCTCACATCCCGGCTGCCCACTTTATGAACCAACTCGTACTTCGTCGCCACACTCGGCGGCGCGACCCTGGAGGTAGTGAAACGTTATGTCGAGAATCAGAAAAATGCTTGACCCCGATTCCTCCCCACGCCTGAAGGCGGGGGTTTCCACGGGGCCCACCCAATGACCGACTTCCTGTCCACCGGCACCCTGCCGCAGGAGTACCGGGACCTGGCCATGACCGTCCGCGATTTCGCGCGCACCGTCGTCGCTCCCGTCGCCGCGGAACACGATGCCAACCACACCTTTCCCTACGAGGTGGTGGCGGGCATGGCGGAGATGGGCCTGTTCGGCCTGCCGTTCCCCGAGGAGTACGGCGGCATGGGCGGCGACTACTTCGCGCTGTGCCTCGCACTGGAGGAACTCGGCAAGGTCGACCAGAGTGTGGCGATCACCCTGGAGGCAGGCGTCTCACTCGGCGCCATGCCGGTATACCGCTTCGGCAACGACAAGCAGCGTCAGGAATGGCTGCCGCGCTTGACCAGTGGGCGATCGCTGGCCGCCTTCGGTCTCACCGAACCCGGCGCGGGCAGCGACGCGGGAGGCACCCGCACAACCGCCGTCGCCGACGGGGGATCGTGGATCATCAACGGCAGCAAGCAATTCATCACCAACTCCGGCACCGACATCACCGAACTGGTGACGGTGACCGCGGTAACCGGTGCCTCCGGCGGCAAGAAGGAGATCTCCACGATCCTCGTTCCGGCCGATACCGAAGGATTCGTCGCCGAGCCCGCCTACAACAAGGTCGGCTGGAACGCCTCCGACACCCATCCACTCAGCTTCACCGACGTGCGGGTGCCCGAGGAGAACCTGCTCGGCGAACGCGGCCGCGGGTACGCCAACTTCCTGCGGATTCTCGACGAGGGTCGCATCGCGATCGCCGCGCTCTCGGTCGGCGCCGCGCAGGGCTGCGTCGACGAGAGCGTGCGCTACGCCGGTGAGCGCGAGGCATTCGGCCGCACGATCGGCCGTAATCAGGCCATCGCGTTCAAGATCGCCCGCATGGAGGCGCGCGCGCAGGCCGCCCGCGCCACCTACTACGACGCCGCTGCGCTGATGCTCGCGGGCAAGCCCTTCAAGAAGCAGGCCGCGATCGCGAAGCTGGTCGCCAGCGAGGCGGCGATGGACAATGCCAGGGACGCCACGCAGGTCTTCGGCGGCTACGGGTTCATGAACGAGTACACCGTGGCGCGCCACTACCGCGACAGCAAGATCCTGGAGGTCGGCGAGGGCACCACGGAGGTTCAGCTGATGCTGATCGGACGGGAGTTGGGTTTATGAGCGACACACCGGCACCCACCCGGCGGGCCGTCGTGCAGCGCGGGTTGTGGTTCGAGGAGTTCGACCCCGACGTGGTCTACGAGCACCGACCGGGCCGCACCATCACCGAGGCCGACAACGTCCTGTTCACCACGCTGACGATGAATACCCAGGCGCTGCACCTGGACGCGGCGGCCAGCGAGCAGTTGGCGCCGTTCCATCAGCGCCTGGTGAATTCGATGTTCACCCTGTCGACGCTGATCGGGCTCTCGGTCGCCCAGCTCACCCAGGGCACGATCCTGGCCAACCTCGGCTTCGAGGAGGTCACCTTCCCGAAACCGCTGTTCCACGGCGACACCATGTACGCCGAAACGGTGGTCACCGCGAAACGGAAATCGGCAAGCCGCCCCGGCACCGGCATCGTCACCTTCGCGCACACGGCGCGCAATCAGCACGGTGACGTGGTCGCGACCGCGGTACGTCAGACGATGGTGCGCACACGACCGGAGGAATCATGAGTTGGACGATGCCGGGGCCCGCCTGGTTGTTCTGCCCGGCGGATCGACCCGAGCGATACGCCAAGGCCGCCGCTGCGGCGGATGTGGTGATCCTCGACCTGGAGGACGGCGTGGCCGCCGCGGACAAGGTGGACGCACGCGCGGCTCTGCTCGAGCATCCCCTGGACCCGGAGACCACCGTGGTCCGGGTGAACGCCGCGGACACCGAAGACCAAGCGCTCGACCTCGCCGCGCTCGCACGCACCGATTACTGCCGGGTGATGTTACCGAAATGCGAGTCGGCGCAACAGGTTACGGCACTGGGTGCGCTCGAGGTGATCGTGCTCGTGGAATCTCCGCTCGGCGCGCTCACGGTGAGCACGGCGGTGACCGCACCCAACGCCATCGGCGTGATGTGGGGCGCCGAAGACCTGGTCGCCGCGCTCGGTGGCACCTCGAGTAGGAACGCCGAGGGCGGCTACCGGGACGTGGCGCGGCACGTGCGCTCCACCGCCTTGCTCGCGGCCAAGGCACACGGCAGGTTCGCGCTGGATTCGGTGTATCTCGACATCCACGATCTGGACGGACTGCGCGCCGAGGCCGTGGACGCGGTAGCGGTCGGCTTCGACGCCAAGGTGGCGATCCATCCAGGTCAGGTACCGGTCCTGCGCGCAGCCTACGCACCGTCGGACCGGGAGATCGATTGGGCGCGAAGGGTACTCGACGAGGTGCCCAAGCATCGCGGCGTCTTCGCATTCGAGGGTCGGATGGTCGACGGGCCGCTGCTGCGCCACGCCGAACAGATCGTGCGCCGCGCCGAACACGGATAAGTAAACAATCGCCAATAGTCAGGAGGACCACCGGTGCAACCACAATGGGCGCCGAACCCACGCGAGATCGCCGAGGCCAGAATCACCGACTTCGCGACCTACGTCGAGGGACGCACGGGCACCGCCGTGGCGGATTACCACGCGTTGTGGCAGTGGTCGGTCGAGGATCTGCGCGGCTTCTGGCTCGCGGTCTGGGACTACTTCCGCCTCGACGACATCGCCGACGGCGTGCCCGACGGCGGCATCTCCCCCGACGGGGTGCTCGCCGAGGAGACGATGCCCGGCGCGCGGTGGTTTCCCGGCATCCGGCTGAACTACGTCGACCAGGTCGCGCGGCACGCACGCACCGATCGGCCCGCCATCGTGCAGGCCGCCGAGGACGGCGGGGTACGCGAGGTGTCCTGGGCCGAATTGCTCGACAGCACGGCCGCGTTCGCGCAGGCCCTGCGTGCGAGCGGGGTGCGCCGCGGCGACCGGGTGGCCGGGTATCTGCCGAATATCGCCGAGTCGGTGATCGCGTTCCTCGCCACCGCGAGCATCGGCGCCGTCTGGAGTGCGTGCGGCCAGGACTACTCGGCCAAGGCCGCCCTGGATCGACTCGGTCAGCTCGAACCCACCGTGCTCGTCACCGCCGACGGCTACCGATACGGCGGCAAGGAGCACGACAAGCGCGCCGATATCGCCGCGTTGCGCGCGGGACTCGACTCGGTGCGTGCCACCTTCACCGTCTCGCAGCTCGGACTGGAGGTACCCGGCACCACGCCGTGGCAGGAGGCGATCACCGCGCATTCGACGGCCGTATTACGCACGGAGCCGGTCGAATTCGAGCACCCGCTGTGGATCGTGTTCTCCTCCGGCACCACTGGCCTGCCGAAGGGCATCATGCACGGCCACGGCGGTGTTCTGCTCGAACATCTCAAAGCCGTGGGGTTGCAGAACGATCTCGGCCCCGACGACACCTTCTTCTGGTACACCAGCCCGAGCTGGATGATGTGGAATTTCCTGGTCGGCGGCCTGCTCGGCGGCTCGACCATCGTCTGCTACGACGGCAGCCCCACCTACCCCGGCCCGGACGCGTTGTGGCGCATCACCGCCCAGGTGCGCGCGACCGCGCTCGGCACCAGCCCCGGCTATGTGCTGGCCTGCATCAAGGCCGGTGCGGTCCCCAAGGACGAGCACGATCTGTCGGCGCTGCGCGTCGTGGGAATCAGCGGCTCCGCGCTGCCCGCCGCGTCGTCGGTGTGGTTGAACGAGAACGCGGGCGATCGCGTCCCCGTCGCCTCGCTCAGCGGCGGCACCGACGTGGTCTCCGCTTTCGTCGGCGGTGCGCGCACCGTCCCGGTGTGGCCGGGTGAACTCTCGGCACGCTATCTCGGTACGGCGATGGAGGCGTTCGACCCCGAGGGTCGCCCGGTGCGCGACGAGGTCGGCGAGCTGGTGATCACCAGGCCGATGCCGTCCATGCCGATCGGCTTCTGGGGTGATACCGACGGAAAGCGTTACCACGACGCCTATTTCGACACCTACCCCGGGATTTGGCGCCACGGCGACTGGATCACCATCACCGACCGCGACAGTGTCGTGGTGCACGGCCGTTCCGACTCCACCCTCAACCGCCACGGCATCCGCATGGGCAGCGCCGACATATACCAGTGCGTCGAAGCGTTCCCCGAGGTCGCGGAGGCCCTCGTCATCGGCGCCGAACAACCCGACGGTGGCTACTGGATGCCACTGTTTCTGGTACTCGCACCGGGGCAGACGCTCTCCGACGACCTGACCCGCCGGATCGCCACCGCCATCCGCACCGAGGTCTCCCCCCGCCACGTCCCCGACGAAATCCTGCTCGCCCCAGGCATTCCGCACACCCGCACCGGCAAGAAACTCGAGGTACCCATCAAGAAACTGTTCCAGGGTCACGACCCCGAAGGGATCGTGGAACGCAGCGCGGTCGACAACCCCGATCTGCTCGATTGGTACCGCACGATCCGCCCCGCCGAGCCGGGCGTTGGCACGAGATAGCACAAACTGGCCACACCGTCGGCATAGACCGCAGCAGCCGATTCTCTTAGCGTGGTGAACGAACATGTCGAGACACGGTGGAGGTGGCCATGGCCATTCGAGACATTCGAGCGCACGGCCGAACTACGGACGAGGTCACGCGGACGCCGCCGGGTTCGCGGTTGCCCGCGCTGCTGCAAACCGTGCTGTTCCAACGGGATCGGGTGAAGTTCCTCACCGCGCAGGCCGCGCGCCACGGCGAGGTGTTCGCGCTGCGCATTCCGCCGTTCTCCGATTATTCGGTGGTGTTCTCCCGACCCGAGGACATCAAGGAGATCTTCGCTGGCGACCCGCGGGACCTGCACGCGGGCGAAGGCAACCAGATCCTCGGCGATGTCATGGGTCGGCACTCGCTGCTGCTGACCGACGAGGACACCCACGCGCGGGCGCGGCGACTGCTGATGCCCGCGTTCAACGGCCAAGCGCTGCGCGGTTATCGCGCGCTGGTCGCCGAGATCGCTGCCGCCGAGGCCGAGCGCTGGCCCGACGCCGCCACGGTGACCACCCTCGACCGGATGAACGCGCTCACCCTCGAGGTGATCGTGCGGGTGGTCTTCGGTGTCACCGACGCGCACACCTATGACCGGCTCGCACCGGGGTTGCGCCGCATCGTGCAGCTCAACCCGCTGGTGTTCCTCGGCGCACGCAACGCGCGGCTGCGCAGGTTCGGACCGTGGAAACGCTTCGCCGACAATCTGACCGCCGTCGACGATCTGCTCTACAGCGAGATCGCCGCTCGCAGAGTCGCACCCGACCTCGCCGAACGCACCGACGTCCTGTCCAAGTTGTTGCAGGTCGGCGCGACCGACGCCGATCAAGCGCTCACCGACGCCGAGCTGCGCGACCAACTGATCACACTGTTGCTCGCCGGGCACGAGACCACCGCGTCGGCGCTGGCGTGGACGCTGCACGAGCTTGCCGCGCACCCCGAGATCCACCGCGCCGCCGCCGCGGCCGCCGAACGCGGCGACGAGAAGTTCCTCGAGGCGGTGCTCAAGGAGGGGATGCGGCTGCACACCGTGATCAACGGCACCAACCGCAAACTGACCAGGGACATGACGATCGGTGGGTGGTCGTTACCCGCTGGCACGGTGGTCAACACCTCGATCGTGCTCGCCCACCACCGCGACGGCAACTACGACGATGTGGCCGCCTTCCGCCCCGAGCGCTTTCTCGACGGCGCGGTGGCACCGAATACCTGGCTGCCGTTCGGTGGCGGGGTTCGCCGGTGCATCGGCGCCGGTTTCTCGCTGATGGAGGGCACCGCGGTGCTCAGGGAAATACTTGTCCGCCACAGCCTTTCACTGCCGGAGGGGACTGGAGCGGAGACCCCACGCACCAGAAACATCACCACGGTGCCGCGCGGAAAGGCTCCGATCACCGTCACCCGGCTGCGCTGACCCCGCGATGGTGACCAGCCGGGACCCACCACCGAGTCCTGATCGTTACCATGACAGGCATGACTGTCGACAATCGCCATCCGGCGCGTAGTGCGACCAGCGGCGAGTCGGCACCACGGGAGGTCCGGCGCAGACCGAAGAACCGGCGCGCGCAGATCGCCGCCGCCTCGGCCGCCGCGTTCGGTTCACACGGCTATCACGGCGTGAGCATGGAGGGCATCGCCGCCGAGCTCGGCATCAGTTCGGCGGCACTGTATCGCCATTATCCCAGCAAATACTCGCTGTTTCGGGAAGAACTGCTGCGGGTGGGCACGGCGATGTCGGCCTCGGCGCACCTGCCGGAGGCGGCGCAGAATTGGTCACCGCGACAGCGACTGTGGCACATCCTCGACACGCTCATCGCGACCGCGATCGACAACCGCGCCACCCTCACCCTGGTGCGCTGGGAAGTGCGCTACCTCGACCCCGCCGACCTGGCCACGCTGATCGACGAGCAGAAAACGCTCACCGTCGCACTCGAAACCCACCTCGGCGATATCCGCCCCGAGCTGTCGCGCGCCGACCTACGGGTGCTGCGCGCCTCGGTGCTCAGTGTGGTCACCAGTATCGCCGACCACCGCGCCACGCTCCCCACCAAATCGCTTGCCGCACTACTCAATGCGGCCTGCGCGGCGATTGTCACCGCCGAACTTCCCGATCCGCGCCCCGACGAGGCGACGGTGGCGTCGGTCGAGATTCCCGACTCGTTCAAACACGAACTTTTACTGCACAAATCGGCGGAGTTGTTCCATGAACACGGTTATCCGAACGTCAGCATGGACGACATCGCAACGGCCGCAGGGCTTTCCGCCGCGTCGGCGGTCTACCGGTTTTATCGCGGCAAGAGCGATCTACTCGCCGCGGCGTTCCGGCGTGGCGCCGAGATGGTCTCCGGCGCGATTCGCGCGGCCGTCGCCGACTCGACCGACGCCGAGGTCACGCTGACCACACTGATCGAACACTATGTCGCGCGGTCGTTCGCCGAGCGCGCGCTCAGCTTCGTGTATTACACGGAGTTCCAACATGTTCCGGTCGACGAACGGACCGTGCTGCGCAATATCCAGCGACTCAGTGTCGAAGAATGGGCGAGGCTGTTACGCGAGGTGCGCCCGGAACTGTCGCCCGTACAGGCGCGTATTCATATCCACGCCGCCTTCGCCATGGTGGTGGATCTGGGACGCGCCTTCGGCAATCGTCCGACGGCTTCACAGGAACGGGTGCGCTGGCTGATGCGCCAGGTACTGTTCGGCGTATAGCCGCTCAGGCCTCGGCCTCGCTGGGCACCGCGGTATCCGCCACCCGTCCCGGCACGGTCGGGCTGCTGATCGCCGCGCTGAGCACGGGCGAATCGGTCGCGACCCGCAGACCGGAACGTTCTTCGATCAGCGAGGTCGGCCGCATGTCCTGCCAATGCACCTCGACGTAGTGCAGGCACGATTTCCGGTCGGCCGCACCGTAAGCGACGGTCCAGCCGCCGGGGACAGCACCGAAGATCGGCCACAAACAGTGCTCGCCGTCCCGATTGACCAGCACGTAGAACTTGGCGCTGTCATCATCGAAGGGATTGGTCATGGCGCTGTTCCTACTTTCGTTTTCCGCCCGGTGTCGGGACATGGTGTGCGAATCGTCGCCCGGCGACGAAGCCTGTTCGGCACGGGTATTCGACCGAGGCGCAAGAGATTTCGGCGGTATCGCGGCACGAGAACGGCGGCGGCGAGTGCCGGGTGATCAGGAAAATGGGGAATGCGCGAAATCAGCTCCACGGCAGTGGGATCGCCAGTCGAGTGTGCTGCGCATCCCCGCCGGTGCCGGACCTTCCCCGAGTCCGGCACCGGCGAAGCATGTGGTGGCAACGCGTTCGCGATCGAACCCGGCCACTCCGGTCCCAGGGTACCGCTGACCACTACTTTGTCAGCCGCTTCGACACCGATTGATTTCGCGTCGTCACGACGGTGCCCGAGAATCCACCGGAAACCGGACCGGTAATCACGGCAGAACCGTCGGGATCCCACCTCGAAAATTGGATCAAAGCTGTTGCACGACAACATATATCGATCATGCATCACACCGCACTCGGCGGCTGGATACCTCCGTGCCTGACCCGTGGGATTCTGCGCGAAGTCCGACACGCGCGGCGGCGAGTTCGGACACCGTTGCGACGGTGGATAATTCGTGATGCCGGTATCCGCCACTAGCAAACCCCCCGGTGTCATGACCTGTCCTCGACCACGCGGCGCGCAAACGCGCGACCTACATCACCGACAAGTATGCCCACCATGAATAAAAACGCCACACTTCACTCTCGATACCTGGCGGTCCCGCCGCATCGGCTCGGTCCGAGAATACCGACGACGAACCTCGGCGCACCCACGTTGTGAGCTTCCGCTCGATTCACCTCGGACTGCTATCGGTACGAGGATGCCGTCGCGCCTTACCAACCCTGTTCGCGCACACCGACTGCGGCTCGCTCCGCGACCATTACCGTCGTCGCGAAAGGCCCTCGGCTCAATGGCACCGGAAAAATACTCCCGTCGACAATGGACAATCCGGATATTCCACGCACACGACAGTATTCGTCCACCACCGCGCGCTCGTCATCCTCGGTTCCCATCCGGCAAGTCCCCGACAAATGCTGGGACGTGGATAAATTCGCACGCAACCACCGATCGGCCGCGCTCGATCGCACGGGAACCGGGTCGCTTGCCCACGACCCCGCCATCGCGTCCACCACCCCGCGCGCGAGGCCAACGGCCGAACGCAACCGGCCACGATCACCCTCATCCGCGAGATATCGATGCTCGAGAACCGGCGCCACCGCGGGATCCGCCGACCGCAAACGCAGCATCCCCGTCGACTCAGGACGCATCAGCCCGACGCCCAGACGCCGCAGACCCGGCGCGAACGACACCGTGTACGGACGGAATTCGACGTCGTCGCGTTCGAGCACATACTCGAGCACCACGCTGCGCTGCATCGGCCCCGCCAGCCGATAGTCGATCCCGATCTCGGGATGATCGGTGAATCCGACACCCACCTGCGCCGAGCACACCACCGCGATCCCCAACGCGCGCAACTGCGCGACCGGGCCCACCCCTGAGCGCAACAGCAGAGCCGCGGACTCCACCGCACCGGCACACACCACCACCCGATCCGCGAACGCTGTCCCGGTATGCCCGGCACGCTCGAAATCCACCCCGACCGCGCGAGTACCCGCGAACCGAACGCGCGTCACCGAAGTCGCACCGGCCACCGTCAGATTCGGTCGCGACATCGCGGGCAACAGGTGACTGAGCGCGGTGCTCACCCGCACATCGTCGACCACATTGCACGGCACCGGCCCGACACCCTCGCTCACCCCGTGGCCTGACGCCGGATTCAGATCCGCCACCTCGGGGAAACCGAGCGCCACGCAGGCCGAGGCGAACGCGCCGCTGAGCGCGACCGGATTCGCCGTGCGCCGCACCGGGATCGGGCCGTCACCGCCGTGCCAGCTCCGGTCACCGAAGTCCAGATCCCGCTCGACACGGCGATAATGCGGCAGCACCGAATGCCACGACCAGGTCGGGCTACCACCGAGTTCCGCACGCCACGCGGCGTGATCGGACTCGGTCGCCCGAACGAAATAGCCCCCGTTGATCGCGCCGGATCCGCCGAGCACGCTGCCGCGCACCAAGCCGCCGACAACGCCTCGGACCGCCTCGGTGGCACGCTCGGCATCCACTTCCGCGCCATCGGCTACCTCGCCACCAGCTACCTCGGCCAAGGTTGTCGCGTACTGCCGGTTCCACGGTGATCGCGACTCGACGGGTAAACCGGTCGCGTCGAGCAGTGGCGCAGGAATCCGCGCGCGCCCTGACCACACCGGCCCCGCCTCCAGCACCACCACCTCGTGCTCGGCGTCCTCGCTCAGTCGCGCGGCGAGCACACACCCGGCGCTGCCCGCACCGACGATCAGCGTGCGCGTCATCCGGTCCCGCGCTACCGCATCGGCATGGTGGGCTTCAACGAGGCCAGACTGCGCGCCCGAAAAGCACCGAGCCACAGGCCGGTCCCGTAGGCGATGTCATCGAGCCGCTTGTAGGCCACATAGCGCACAGGGTCCAAGCCGCCGGAATCGCGGTGGGTGAACCAGTCGGCGAGACCGTCGGCGGCGGCCATGGTGAGCGCGATCCGTCGGACCCGCCGCGAGGCGAGCATCGCGATCAACGTCACCGGCCAATAGTGCCGACACATCGCCGAGGACAACCGCCACAAGCCGGCGAAGAACCCGCGCGCCAGATAGATGGCCGCGATCCTGGTCGGATTGTCCAGTCCCCCGAATACCCGACGTAGTCGAGTCAACGCGGTGCCCATGGTGAGCAGCCCACCCAGCAGACCCCACTTGGTGCAGGTCCCGAACAGAACCACCGCCAACACCGTCCACGAGGGCACCGACAACGGCGGCACCGCACCGGGGTGACGCTCACTCAGCGCGGCGGCACCCGTGCCGTAGAACAGCTTTCGTCCGAACCACGATCCGAAGGCGACACGATGGTCGTGGGCGACATGCGCCGCGGGTTCATAGCGCAACCGCCAGCCCGCGCGCTCGAGTCGCCAGCACAGGTCGACATCCTCCGCGACCTGCATGGATTCGTCGAACCCCTCCTCAGCCATCAGCGCGCGACGCCGAACCAACAGCGCCGCGCTCGGCACATAGGTGACCGACCCCTGCGACTGCACCGCCGCCTCCCGTCGTCCCAGATCCAACGACGAACGGGTGTGCTCGTACCTGGCCAGCGCATTGGTCTCCGGATCGAGCGCGACGATCCTCGGCGCGACCAAGGCCACCTCGGGATCGCTGAAGTGCCCGAGCATCACCTCGAGCCACCCACTGCGCGGCACCACATCGGAGTCCAGGAACGCGACGAAGTCGGTTGCCGCCGCCCGCAATCCGGCATTGCGCGCGGCAGCGGGCCCCTGCTTGCGATCGTGGCGCAGCACGGTGACCCGAGACCTCGTCGCCTTGTTCGACGGGATCTGCACGGGAACATCGGAGCCGTCGTCGACCACGATGACGGTGTGCCCGCGCAATGCCGCCAGCAGTCTGGCCAGCCCATCGGGGTTGTTGTGTAGCGGTACGACCACGGTGACCTCGTCCGGTGACGGCAGCAACCGCGGACGCGGATTGGCCACACCGGAGTCGAGCAGCCGTCGAGCAACGACAGCGGACTTCGGGTCGGTCACCTCCAGGTACCCGTCGCCGATCATCTCGGCGGCCTCCGGGGCAAGTCGCAGCAACCGGGCGGGCGAACCGCCGATCAGCACACGACCACCAGAGTATGCGCGTACCCGTGGATCGATCCGCACCCCGAATCCGTCGGGCAGGCGATCATGGCGCATTCCTGGCATGTTAGGTGGAGATTCGCGCGCTGGCATCAGCAGTGGGTAAAAAAGGAAGGAAATACACACGAATGCGTCCTCGCGCCTCTTCCGCCATCCCGCAAAGTGTTGCTGCGAACCGGATTACACACTCCAGCAACCCGACGGCAATCGGCAATGGCAAGCCGAAGGACGCGTGTCGCACACCGACGACAACGCGTCCACGGCTACCATCTCGAACTCACGCGAGCGGGTTCTCATCACACGCGCGCGCCGGTGGACGCTCCGGCGAAAGCACCTCGGTGGGTCGCCCGACCGTCAAGGTCAGCGGCACCGGTCCCGGCTTACGGGAACGAGCCCGAGGCGTGGCCTTCCTCGAATGATCCACCGAGGAGCGCGGCACCATCCGGCTCGGATCCGCCAGCGCGGCCTCGCCGTAACCCTGCACGCACTCCGGATCGGGGCCGTCGGCGGGCAACCCGGTGAAGAACTTCGCCGCCATGCAACCGCCTCGGCAGCTGTCGTAGTGACTGCACGAGGCGCAGGCGCCGGCACCGGTGGGTTCGCGCAATTCGCCGAACAGTTCCGAGTGTTCCCACACCTCACGGAATCCACCATCGGTCACCACGTTTCCGGCACGGAACCGGTCGTGGATCGCGAACGGACACGCGTACACGTCGCCGAGCGGATCCACCAGGCAGACCACCCGACCCGCGCCGCACATGTTCAGTCCCGGCAGTGCCGAGCCGAACGCGGACAGGTGGAAGAACGAGTCACCGGTGAGCACGCCTTCGCCGTTGCGCACCAACCAGTCGTAGAGCACGCGCTGCTGATCGGCGGTGGGGTGCAGCTCATCCCACACATCCGCGCCGCGACCCGATGGCCGCAACCTGGTCAATCGCAGCGTGGCGCCGTACTTCTCGGCGATCGCGCGGAACTCGTCGAGCTGACCGATATTGTGCCTGGTCGCCACGACCGAGAGCTTCGCGTCCTTGAACCCCGCGGCGGCGAGATTCTCCAGCGCGCGAATCGCCGTGTCGTAGGAGCCCGCACCGCGGACGGCGTCGTTGACCTCCGCGTCGGCACCGTCGAGCGAGATCTGCACGTCCACGTAGTCGCTGACGGCAAGGCGGGCGGCGACCTCCGGGGTGATCCGAACCCCGTTGGTGGAGAACTTGACTCCGACGTGGTGGGCGGTGGCGTAATCGACCAACTCCCAGAAGTCCGGGCGCACGGTCGGTTCACCACCGCCGATATTGACGTAGAACACCTGCATACGCTCGAACTCGTCGATCAGCGCCTTGCACTGTTCGGTGCTCAGCTCCCTCGGATCGCGGCGACCCGAGGACGAAAGGCAGTGCACGCAAGACAGGTTGCAGGCGTAGGTGAGTTCCCAGGTGAGACAGATCGGTGCGGCCAAACCGGATTCGAACCGGTCGACCAGACGCACCGCGCGGTCACCCCCGTTGGCGTTCGATCCGGCGAACGCGCGAACCGACTCCGGCGCGAGGCTCGGCGCGTCGTCGGGCGCGGCGACCAGCATGTCCGAATCGACAAGCTGGTGCAGCGCTTTCACGTACTGATCGGTGTTGTCCTCGGCGATCCCCGCGGCGCGGACCGCGGCGCGCGCCGTGGGGTGGCTCGGCAGCGAGCGCACGATCTCGACGATCCGAGGACTCTTCAGGAAGGACAGCTTACGGGTGCCGAAGTGGTAGAGCAGCGCGCCGAACGGCTCCGGCCGCAACGCCACCCTCGGATGCAGCTGCCATCGGGTATCGAGATCGAGCATCATCGCAGATCACCTATCAGTAGACGCCGCACATGCCGTCGATGGACACCTCTTCGATGAGGGTCTCCTCGACCAGCGGTGCGTCCTCGTTGGTGCGGGATTCCACCGTCGAGACCGGTCCGGTCTTGTCGGTGTCGACGGATGTGTGGGAGCCGAGTTCCGGCATGGCTACCTCCCTGGGAGCGTTCGAATGGGCGGCCGTCGAATGTTGCCGCCGTCACACACGATAACGTCATCAGCTGACAAAATGGGAGGGTTTCGCGGAGATGATCCCGAACACGCTGGTCAACGCCGCAAGATCGCCTCGCGGCGAACCAGGACCGCGAGTCACACACAGGCCGCCCCCTCCCGGTGATCGCCCTCTAGACTTCGGATGGAAAAACGCTGAACAGAATGCGACGGGCAGTTGGCGCCCGCGGTGGTAGAGGTGGCATGGGAGTCGGACGAATGCAGGGGCACGGGGGCAGTAACACCCCGCGAGGCGAACTAGCGGCCCGGAGGCGACACCTTGCGTAACCACGCGGGACCGGGGGGTTCCCCGAATGGCACACTCTCGGAATCCGAGATCGTCGAGGCCGCGTTGCGGGTGGTGCGCCAGGACGGTGTGGAGAAGCTCTCGATGCGGCGCCTGTCGCGCGAGCTCGGGGTATCGCCGATGGCGCCGTACTACTACGTCGCCGACAAGCGCGAACTGCTCGACCTCGTGGCCAGTGCGGCGCTGATCGGCGTGCGGACTCCCCCCGCGGAATCCGGCACCTGGCAGCAGCGCCTGCGCGAACTGATCGATCAGATCGACGACAAGTTGCGGCGCCACCCCGGCCTCGGCGACATCCTGATCGAGCAGATGCTCGGCAAACAGCTCGACCTGATCGCCGCCGTCATGGCGATCCTCGCCGACGCGGGATTCAACGACCGCAACGTGCTGGCCGCCTACGCCACCATCCACACCTACCTGTTCGGCCGCAGCAGGGTGAACCCGCGTGATCGATCCGCACCCGCCGATGTCACGCTGCCCGACACGGTCGCGCGCGCTACCCGCTACATCGCGGACCTGCGAGGAAAGTACTCCTATGACTTCGGCATGGAGGTACTGATCGCCGGCCTGGAAGCCCAGCTTGTCCAGCAGTCGACTCTCGACGTACGATAAAACTGAAACACGTTCTAGTTTTGGATTTTGCAGCCGGGTTCGAGAGGACACCATGAGCACAGTCGAGGTTCCGCACGGTTCACGTTCGGTCATCCTGCGGGTGGCCTCGGTCATCGCCGAGACCGCGGATACCCGCTCGCTGGTCTTCGACGTGCCCGAAGAGCTGGCCGACAAGGTGCGCTACCAACCGGGACAATTCCTCACCCTGCGCATCCCCAGCGACCGCACCGGCTCGGTGGCACGCTGCTACTCGCTGGCCAGCTCACCGTTCACCGACGACCGCCCCAAGGTCACCGTCAAGCGCACCGAGGGCGGCTACGGCTCCAACTGGGTCTGCGACAACGTGCAGGCGGGCGACTCGATCGAGGTGCTCCCGCCCTCGGGCCTGTTCACCCCCAAGGACCTCGACGAGGACCTGCTGCTTTTCGCCGCGGGCAGCGGCATCACGCCGGTGATGTCCATCCTCAAGTCCGCGCTCGCCAGGGGCAGCGGCCGCGTGGTCCTGCTCTACGCCAACCGCGACCACAAATCGGTGATCTTCGCCGAAGAACTGCGCGCGCTCGCCGACAAGAACCCGCAGCGGCTCACCGTGGTGCACTGGCTGGAATACCTCCAGGGCCTGCCCACCGCGGACGCGCTCGCCACCCTCGTCGCGCCGTACGCGGCCTACAGCGCCTTCATGTGCGGACCGCGCCCCTTCATGGATTGCGTGCACGACGCGCTCGAGCAAGCGGGACTCCCCCGCGAACGCACCCACGCCGAAGTGTTCAACTCCCTGTCCGGCGACCCCTTCGCCGATCAGGCGCCCGTCGAGGTCACCGACGCCGACGCCGCCGACGCGGCGACAGTCGAAGTGGAACTCGACGGTGAGGTGCACGAACTGTCCTGGCCACGCAAGCAGACCCTGGTCGACATCATGCTCGCCAAGGGCATCGACGTGCCCTACTCCTGCCAGGAAGGTGAATGCGGCTCCTGCGCGTGCACCGTACTGTCGGGCAAGGTCGAGATGGACAACGCCGAAATCCTCGACCCCGAGGACATCGAGAGCGGCTACATCCTCGGCTGCCAGGCGCACCCGGTCACCGATCACCTGAAAATCCAGTTCTGACACCGTATTTCAGGTTCGGCGTACACCGATCGCCGGACGGCGCCACCGCGACGAGCGACCTCGACGCTGTCACTGCGCGACCACCGGCACGGCCTGCGCATGGCGTCGACGGAAACACGGTCGCTCGCTACGACTATGCGCTGAGCACCAAACCGGACTCGAAAGCAGCCGCGCTGGCGGGTAATTCGCCGGGACGGCCACTGTTGAACACTCGGACGACACCCTCGCCGGTACTCGGCCTACCCAAGGCGTCGATCCGCCGAATCGTCTGCGCGGCAACGGCTTGCGCACTGTCGAAGAGGCGGACACCGTCGGGCAACGCCGCCAGGATCGCATCCGTCACCAACGGGTAATGCGTACAGCCGAGCACGACACCCTGCACGCCGGCCGGGGTCCGCTCGGCCGCCTTGTCGATCGCCGCGTGCGCCGCCGCGAGATCACCGCGGTCGATCGCGTCCGCCAAACCATGGCAGGCGATACCCACGATCTCGGCCTCCGCGCCGAACTCGGCGATCAGATTCGCCTGATAGCTGCTCGCCGTGGTCGCCGCCGTCGCCCACACCGCCACCGACTTACACGCCGCCGCGGCTGGCTTGATCGCGGGCACCGTGCCCACCACCGGTACGCCGGGACCCACTTCGGCCCGCACGTGCGACAACGCCGTCACGCTCGCCGTATTGCACGGCAACACAATCACTTCCG
Organism: Nocardia callitridis; assembly: GCF_039543305.1. Taxonomy (NCBI): domain Bacteria; kingdom Bacillati; phylum Actinomycetota; class Actinomycetes; order Mycobacteriales; family Nocardiaceae; genus Nocardia; species Nocardia callitridis. Next base: position 760,146 of record NZ_BAABJM010000001.1, read on the forward strand.
CGCCCAACTCCACCGACGTGCGCGCCGCGTCGAGCACCCGATCGATCACCCACTGCTCCGGCTTGGGTCCCCACGGCGCGCCGTCCGGGTCCAAGCGCAGCAACAAATCCACATCCGGCCGTAGCTTGCGCAGCCATGCGGAAGTCGGCAACAATCCCAAACCCGAGTCGATGAGCGCGACGATCACATCGTCAACCGTATTACAGCAGCTCCGCGACCGGGACACCCGCTGCGATCTGCGCCCGCGACCGCATCACCCTGCCCGTCATCCCCGCGCCGACGACACCGGTCACCGCACCGTCCTTGGCGTAGAAGGCGAGGAACTTACGGCCGTCGTCTGCGGCGATCTTCACATCGTCGCCCGCGCTCGGCGTGCCGAGCGCCTGAATCTTCAGGCCGTACTGATCGCTCCAGAAATAGGGCACCTGCGCGGCGGTCGACTTCGGCGCGACGCCAAGCAACGCGGCGGCGAGCACCTGCGCCTGCTCACCGGCATTCGTCCAGTGCTCCACCCGTTTACGCTCGCCCGTCCCGTGCAACCACGCCGCGACGTCACCCAGCGCCCACACGTCCTCGGTGCCCGTGCGGCCCACCTCGTCGGCGAGCACCCCACCACCGGCCGACGGTTCGGCCAACGCGATACCAGAATCCGCGAGCCAATCGGTCGCGGGCCGCGACCCCACGCCGACCACCACCAGGTCCGCCGCCACCTCACTACCGTCCGACAATTGGGCGCCGCGCACCCGGCCCGCGTCATCGGACAACAACGCCCCCACCCCGATGCCGCACCTCAGGTCCACGCCCTGCTCCCGGTGCATCCGCGCCACCAACGCACCCACCTGCTCACCGAGCACCGAGGCCAGCGGTGTCGGTTGCGGTTCCACCAGCACCACCGGCAGTTCACCGGCACGGAAACTCGCCGCCACCTCACAGCCGATGAACCCGGCGCCGATCACCAACGCGCTTGTCGCCGTCGCGAGATCGGCGCGCAACGCGGTCGCGTCGGCATGACCGCGCAACACGTGCACGCCCGCGAGATCGGGGAATCCGGGAATGCGACGCGGATGCAGCCCGGTCGCGATGATCAACGCGCCGTACTCGACCGACGACCCGTCGGCCAGCCGTACCCGATGCGCGTCGGTCTCCACCCCGACCACCTCGGCATCGACCCGCAGATCGATGCGCTGCTCGTCGAAGAACTCCTTCGGCCGCAACGTGGTGTCGTCCGTCTCGCCCCGCACGAACTGCTTGGACAGCGGCGGACGATCGTAGGGCAGATGCGGCTCATCGCCCAGCAGGATCAACGCACCGTCGTACTCGGCCCGTCGCAACTCCTCGGCGGCCCGCAACCCCGCCAGACCCGCACCGACAATCACGATCGGCCCTGCACTACGCCCCGCACCCACGGCGGCCTCATTCTCAGAAGGTGACACGCAGCTCACCCTAACTTCGCGCACACATCAATCGCTGTGTGCTGCGTCACTTCCGGAGACATGAGCGCTGACAACTACATTGCCCATCCCGGCATCGACCCGATCAAGTGATCAAAGAAGAAAGCAGAGCTTCCAACGAACGGTTATCACCACGTAACGACGCCATAGACGCCTCCGCGTTGCTCCCCCGGTCGAGCGAGGCCCAGTCCAGATTCCATCCTGCCGCACGGCCGAGTTGCCGGAAGAACGCCCGTTGCGCACGTCCGTTCCCTTCCCGAAACGGGTGGATCGCATTGACTTCAGCGAAATAGTGCGCCAGCCGCTCGATGAAAACCTCACGCGGGCATCCCCGCAGATACTGCTCTTTCGCGAGCTCACCGAATACCTGTTCGGCATAGGTTTCGATATGCCTTGGCAGGCAAAACATATCGGACTTCGCAATTCCCACAGTCCGAACCTGGCCTGCCCAGCCATACAGGTCACCGAAAATCTCTCGGTGAAACGCCCGCAGATGCGCCAGATCATAGCCGCCCGGCAGAACTCGAGTTCCGAGGTCCGCCAACGCCGCTAGGCTCAGGTCTGCCTCAACCTGCCGTAGCACCTCAGCATCTTTGATCCCCAAACGATTCCGCAGCACACCCGAATCAGGATCAACATACGGATCATCAATCACGACAAACCATGCAAATGCCGCATATTCTCACGCATTTGCGCCGTACTGATCTCCCCTTGCTCCCACTGTTGCAGAATCACGTCGGCGCCCGAACTAGGCGAAAGCCCCTCCGCCCGGACCGAAGCCGCCGCTTGGCGCGCGGACTGAGCCCGCTCTGCGGTCAACTCCTCGAAAACTTCGACCGAGACTACGACAGCTTCGGTTCGACGATGCGAACCAAAGCCCACCGGAGTGCGGTCACCGCGGCGGAACCGCTCCAGTACTCCGGACAGTTGCTCACGAGCCTCGCGCACCGACAATGTTTCAATCAACATAACAATAGTGTACTCGAATGTGTACACATTTGCGTACGCCGTCACCGCCGATGCATAGGCCCAGTGGCATCGAAAACAGAAGCGGCGCCGTCCCTTTCGGGGCGGCGCCGCTTCGGCAGCGATTCTAGCGAATCACTTGATGATCTTCGTGACGCGACCGGCGCCGACGGTGCGGCCACCCTCACGAATCGCGAAGCGCAGGCCCTCGTCCATGGCGACCGGCTGGATCAGCTTGACGGACATCTCGGTGTTGTCACCGGGCATGACCATCTCGGTGCCCTCGGGGAGGGTCACAACGCCCGTCACGTCAGTCGTACGGAAGTAGAACTGCGGACGGTAGTTGTTGAAGAACGGGGTGTGGCGGCCACCCTCGTCCTTCGACAGGATGTAGGCCTGACCCTCGAACTCGGTGTGCGGGGTGGTGGTACCCGGCTTCACGACAACCTGGCCACGCTCGACATCTTCGCGCTTGATACCACGAACCAGCAGACCGACGTTGTCACCGGCCTGGCCCTGGTCGAGCAGCTTGCGGAACATCTCGATACCGGTGACCGTGGTCTTGGTCTTGTCCGGACGGATGCCGACGATCTCGACTTCCTCGTTCACGTTGACCACGCCACGCTCGACGCGACCGGTGACGACGGTGCCACGACCGGTGATCGTGAAAACGTCCTCGACCGGCATCAGGAACGGCTTGTCGGTCTCACGAACCGGGTCGGGGATCGAGTCGTCGACGGCCTGCATCAGCTCGACGATCGACTCGGTCCACTTCGGGTCGCCCTCGAGCGCCTTCAGACCGGAAACGCGCACGACGGGGGCATCCTCGTCGAACTCCTGGCTGGCCAGCAGCTCACGAACCTCGAGCTCGACCAGTTCGAGGATTTCCTCGTCATCGACCATGTCGGACTTGTTCAGCGCGACCAAGATGTAAGGAACGCCGACCTGACGGCCGAGCAGCACGTGCTCACGAGTCTGTGGCATCGGGCCGTCGGTCGCGGCGACCACGAGGATGGCGCCGTCCATCTGCGCCGCACCCGTGATCATGTTCTTGATGTAGTCCGCGTGACCGGGGGCGTCGACGTGCGCGTAGTGACGCTTCTCGGTCTGGTACTCGACGTGCGAGATGTTGATCGTGATACCACGCGCCTTCTCTTCCGGCGCCTTGTCGATCTGGTCGAACGCGAAGCTCTCGTTCAGCTCCGGGTACTTCTCCGCCAGCACCTTCGTGATCGCTGCGGTCAGCGTGGTCTTGCCGTGGTCGACGTGACCGATGGTGCCGATGTTGACGTGCGGCTTCGTCCGCTCGAACTTCGCCTTCGCCACTGTGGTGTCCTCCTGGACTTGTTGGTGCGTGCGTTTGCAGCAGTGCGGTTATTACTGGGGGTCGTGCATGACTCCCGGCGGAATTACTCGCCGGTCGCCTTGGCGATGATCTCCTTCGACACGTTGGCAGGAACCTCCGCGTACGAATCGAACACCATGGAGTAGTTCGCCCGGCCCTGGGTCTTCGACCGCAGGTCACCGATGTAACCGAACATCTCCGAGAGCGGAACCAGCGCCTTGACGACACGGGCACCACTGCGTTCCTCCATGGCCTGAATTTGGCCACGGCGGGAGTTCAGGTCGCCGATCACTTCGCCCATGTAATCCTCGGGCGTGATGACCTCGACCGCCATCAGCGGCTCGAGAATCACCGGACCGGCCTTACGGGCCGCTTCCTTCAGTGCCTGCGAACCGGCGATCTTGAACGCCATCTCCGAGGAGTCGACGTCATGGTAAGCGCCGTCGAGCAGGCTGACCTTCAGGTTGACCAGCGGGTAGCCAGCGAGGACACCGTACTGCATGGCGTCCTGTGCACCGGCGTCCACCGATGGGATGTATTCGCGCGGAACACGACCACCGGAGACCTTGTTCTCGAACTCGTAGGTCGCGCCGTCTTCGCCGAGGAACGGCTCGAGGGCAATGATGACCTTCGCGAACTGGCCCGAGCCACCCGTCTGCTTCTTGTGGGTGAACTCGTGCTTCTCGACCTTCTTGGTGATGGTCTCGCGGTAAGCCACCTGCGGCTTGCCGACGTTCGCCTCGACCTTGAATTCGCGCTTCATCCGGTCGACCAGGATGTCCAGGTGCAGCTCGCCCATACCGCCGATGACGGTCTGGCCGGTCTCGGCGTCCAGCTTCACCGTGAAGGTGGGGTCTTCTTCGGCGAGCTTCTGAATCGCCGTGCCCATCTTCTCCTGGTCGGACTTGGTCTTGGGCTCGATGGAGACCTCGATGACCGGGTCCGGGAAGGTCATCGACTCCAGCACGACCTGGTTGTTCGGGTCGGACAGGGTGTCGCCGGTGGTGGTGTCCTTCAGACCGATGACCGCGAAGATGTTGCCGGCGCTGGCCTGCGGCACCGGGTTCTCCTTGTTGGAGTGCATCTGGAACAGCTTGCCCAGACGCTCCTTCTTGCCCTTGGTCGCGTTGATGACCTGGGCGCCGGAATCGACCTTGCCGGAGTACACACGGATGTAGGTGAGCTTGCCGAAGAACGGGTGCACGGCGACCTTGAACGCCAGCGCGGCGAACGGCTCGTCGGCACTCGGCTTCCGGGTGATGATCTCGTCTTCTTTGTTCGGCACGTGCCCCTGCACGGACTCGATGTCCAGCGGCGAGGGCAGGTAGTCGACGACGGCGTCGAGCATGGGCTGCACGCCCTTGTTCTTGAACGCCGAGCCGCACAGCACCGGGTACAGCTCCGAGGCGACGGTCATCTTGCGGATGGCGCCCTTGACCTCGGCGATCGTGAGCTCTTCACCACCGAAGAACTTCTCGAGCAGCTCCTCGTCGGATTCCGCGACCGTCTCCAGCAGTTCCTGCCGGTACTGCTCGGCCTGCTCGACCAGATCCGCCGGGATGTCGCGCAACTCGTACTTCTCGCCGAGCTTGGTTTCGCCCGTCCAGACCTTCGCCTTCATCTCGACCAGGTCGACGATGCCCTCGAAGGCGTCCTCCGCACCGATGGGCAGCTGAATGACCAGCGGCTTGGCGCCGAGACGGTCCTTGATGGTCTGCACGGTGAAGTAGAAATCCGCACCGAGCTTGTCCATCTTGTTGACGAAGCAGATCCGCGGCACGTCGTACTTGTCGGCCTGACGCCACACCTGCTCGGACTGCGGCTCCACACCCTCTTTGCCGTCGAAGACGGCAACGGCGCCATCGAGCACACGCAGGCTGCGCTCCACCTCAGCGGTGAAGTCGACGTGGCCGGGTGTGTCGATGATGTTGATCTGGTTGTTGTCCCAGAAGCACGTCACCGCCGCCGAGGTGATGGTGATGCCGCGCTCTTGCTCCTGCTCCATCCAGTCGGTGGTCGACGCGCCGTCGTGCGTTTCGCCGATCTTGTAGTTCACACCGGTGTAGAAGAGGATGCGTTCAGTTGTGGTCGTCTTGCCCGCGTCGATGTGGGCCATGATGCCGATGTTGCGGACCCTGTTGAGGTCGGTGAGCACGTCCTGTGCCACGGAAATCTTCCCCGCTCTGCGTTGTAGCGATCAGCTAGTTGGGATTCTCGGGGACGACCGGAAGACACTGCTGTGGTCGTCTCTTATGTCAACGTCCGAAATGATAGGTAAGTGCCATCCCGGACTGGCCTCCCGACCCAAAACGACAGGTCGGGCAGACATCACCAGCGGTAGTGCGCGAAGGCCCTGTTGGACTCGGCCATCTTGTGCGTGTCCTCGCGACGCTTGACCGAGGCACCGAGACCGTTGCTGGCGTCGAGCAGTTCGTTGGCGAGACGCTCGACCATGGTCTTCTCACGACGTGCGCGCGAGTAGTTGACCAGCCACCGCAGCGCCAAGGTGTTGGAGCGGCCCGGCCGCACCTCGACCGGCACCTGGTAGGTGGCGCCACCGACGCGGCGGGGCTTCACCTCCAGTGCGGGCTTGACGTTGTCGAGCGCACGCTTGAGGGTGACGACCGGGTCGGTACCGGTCTTCTCGCGTGCCTGTTCCATGGCGCCGTAGACGATGCGCTCCGCAGTGGACTTCTTGCCGTCCAGCAGAATCTTGTTGACCAGCTGAGTGACCAGCGGCGACCCGTAAACCGGGTCGTTGATCAGCGGACGCTTGGGAGCGGGGCCCTTGCGTGGCATATCAGCTCTTCTCCTTCTTGGCGCCGTAACGGCTGCGGGCCTGCTTGCGGTTCTTCACGCCTTGAGTGTCGAGCGAGCCACGAATGATCTTGTAGCGGACACCTGGGAGGTCCTTCACACGACCGCCACGCACGAGCACCATCGAGTGCTCCTGGAGGTTGTGGCCCTCACCCGGGATGTAGGCCGTGACCTCGACCGCGCTGGTCAGGCGAACGCGCGCGACCTTACGCAGCGCCGAGTTCGGCTTCTTCGGGGTCGTGGTGTACACGCGGGTGCACACGCCACGACGCTGCGGGCTCCCCTTGAGGGCCGCGGTCTTGGTCTTGGCGACCTTGTCGCGGCGACCCTTGCGGACCAGCTGGTTGATGGTTGGCATAGACCGGCTTTCGTTATCGGTTATCGCGGTGTCTTGATCTTCTTTTACGTTCGGCGCCTGGCCACGTCTCTCGCGCCCCGAGGTCGGGTGTGTCGCGCGCGGCGCAGGGCCCGAATTACGGGCACGCTGGAATGTTCAGCCGCTTTCGCTGGCCTACGGTCACGCACAAACTCGCCCGCGAGCTTTCGGGCACAGCCGACCACGATACGCGCGAGTCGGACACGCGGTCAAAGCGGGGTCGTTCACCTCGCTAGATTCAACGTCAGCTCGGTGAGTTTGCGGGCGGCTTCGCACGGATCCGGGTGCCCGGAACCGGGATGATAATTGACCCAGAAACCGATCACGCCCTGATCCGCGGCGGCCGCGCTGACGCCACAGGAATCCGGATCGTTCGGACGGCGGGTCTGGATCGCGCGCCGACCCTCCACCGTCACGTTCTCGGTGGAATAACCGAGCCTGTCGTTATTGGTCTTCTCGTTGTTCAGCGTGCTGATCTCGTACCAGTTCAAGGTGACCATGGCATTGCCACCGGGCGCGCCCTCGAGATCCCACATGCACACCGCGCCGTAGAACGACGGCGTGACGTAGGCGTCCTTGCCGACCACATCCGCGATCTGCTGGGTGGTCACCACCTCGCACTCGCGCAGGAGCTTGTCGAAGTCGGTGTTGACGCTGTCACCACTGGGTGAACCGCCCGCGGGGAACGCCGTACCCCCGACGGTCTGACCGCAACCGGCCGTGAGCGCCAACAAGGCTGTCGCGGCGAGCATTCCGCGCACACCTCGCGCGCGCATGCCGCTCACCCCAACCTCTGCACGGTCAGCTCGGCGAGCTTGTGCATCCGGTCGCACGGGTTGGTTCCGTCGCTTCCGAAGATGCCGTAGGACATCGACCACTCGAAGAAATCGTCGTCCAATTGCACCGCGAGATCGCAGACCTGCCCGCTGGGCTCCAACGCCTGGAATCCCGGCCGCCCGCCGACGTCGATCGTCTGCGGATTGCGGCCCTGCGTGGTGACCCACGCCTTCTCCCTGTCGATCGGACTGCCACGGTAGGACGCGAAAGTGACGCTGGTCGAACCGTATCCGGCCGCATCCCAATTGCAGCCGACCGAATTCTTCACGGCCTGGGAAATCTGCGGCAAACCGGCGTTGGCGCGCACCTCGTCGTCGGTGACGTGCCCGCACTCGCCGACGAAAGGACCGATCGTGGCGACCCTCGGTGGTGGACGCAACGGCGGCGCGTCCTCGTCGGAGTCACCGCCGCCGGAACCACACGCGGTCAGCAATAACGACAGCGCGGCCGCGCAGCCGACCCAGGCCCCAATCCGCATAGCTGCACTCTACCCACGCGCCGCAAACCAGCAGGCGCGACAATCGATCACGCGGATTCGCCGCCCTACAGGTTGCCGCGAGCCTGCTGCTCGCGCTCGATCGCTTGGAACAGCGCCTTGAAGTTGCCCTTGCCGAAGCCGAGCGAGCCGTGGCGCTCGATGAGTTCGAAGAAGACGGTCGGCCGATCGCCGAGCGGACGGGTGAAGATCTGCAGCAGGTACCCGTCCTCGTCGCGGTCGACCAGGATGCCGCGACGACGTAACTGCTCGACCGGAACCCGCACCTGGCCGATGCGCGCGCGCAATTCGGGATCGTCGTAGTAGGCGTCCGGGGTGTCGAGGAATTCGACCCCCTCGCGGCGCAGCGCGTCGACGCAACCGAGAATGTCGTCGGTGGCCAACGCGATGTGCTGCACACCGGGGCCGCGATAGAACTCGAGATACTCGTCGATCTGCGAACGCTTCTTCCCGGCCGCGGGCTCGTTGAGCGGGAATTTCACCCGATGATTGCCGTTGGCCACGACCTTGCTCATCAACGCCGAGTACTCGGTGGCGATATCGTCGCCGACGAATTCCGCCATATTCGTGAAACCCATGACGCGCCGGTAGAACTCGACCCACTCGTCCATGCGGCCGAGCTCGACATTGCCCACCACGTGGTCGATCGCCCGAATCGGTGAACCTTCGGCGTGTGTGCTCGCACGAAACGCGGATTGCCGCGCGACGAACCCCGGCAGATACGGTCCCTCGTATCGAGAACGGTCCACCAAGGTGTGCCTGGTGTCGCCATAGGCCGCCAGCGCGGCGCTGCGCACCGTGCCGAATTCGTCGGTGTCGTCGTGTGGTTCGACGAGTACGGTCGCGCCCTGCGCACGCGCCCACGCCACACAGCGATCGACATCGGGGACTTCCAGCGCGACATCGACGATGCCGTCGCCGTGCCGATCATGGTGGGCGATCAGCGGACTGTCCGGGTCGACCGCGCCGATGATCACGAATCGTGCGTCGCCGCTGCGCAATACGAACGCCTTGTGGTCCCGATTGCCGGTCTCGGGTCCGGAGTACGCCTCCCTGCGCATCCCGTAGGCCGACTCGAGGAAGTGCGCGGTCTGGGTCGCGTTGCCGACCACCCACACCAGCGCGTCCCACCCGATGACAGGGAAGGGATCGCGGCTGGTGTCGTAGTCGACAAGGCCGACGAGGGTGCGCAGATCGCCCTCGGTCGGCAGTGTTGGCTCTGCTGTCCGCGCCGTCTCCGGCGTTCCCGCTGCCGCCTGGTCCGTGGGGTGCACATGCTCGATGGTCATGGAACCAGGAAATCGCCGCGCACCGTGGTAGGCAACAGCCTCGATTCTCGGTAGACAGTGTGGCGAATCCGCCTAGCGATTCCGTCGCAATGCTGGACAATTTGAATACCGCGACGCTCGTATCCGCCGATCCACCCGTCAAGGAAAACGGAGACCGTCTATGCCGCGCACACCGCCGAGACTCGACGAGCTCGACCTCGCCATCCTCGCCGCGATGCACGCCTATCAGAAGGCGGGCATCCTCGAACTGTCACGCAGGACCAGGGTCGCGCGGGCGACGGTGCAATCGAGGATCAGCCGGATGGAGCAGGCCGGGGTCATCCGCTCCTACGATCCGCACATCGACGTCACCGCAGCGGGTTTCGAGGTGCAGGCCTTCGTGACGCTGGAGATCGCGCAGGGGGCGTTGGAAGCGGTGGCCACCGAATTGACCGCGATCCCCGGCGTGCTCGAGGCGTACGCGACCACGGGGACCGGCGACGTGTGGTGCAAGATCGGCGCGGACTCGCACGCCGGGTTGCAGGAGGTGCTGCTGAGTATCGACCGGACCAGCCCGGTGGTGCGCTCACACAGCGTCATCGTGCTGTCGACCGTGGTGGCGCCGCGTACATTGCCGTTGCTGCACACCCTCGACCCGGCGGGCACCAGCAAGGCCCCCGCCTACCGCGAGAGTCGAGAGCGGTGAGCAGCACTGGGTACTGGCCAGCGCGGTCTCGATCACCGCGGGATCGAGACCCTGCCCTGATCGAGACCCGTCGGTGCTGTAGACACCACGCGACCTCGATCACCACAGCGTCTTGATCACCGCAGCGTGACGACGACCTTGCCCTTGGCGGTGCGATTCTCCAACGACGCCACCGCCTCGGCCGCACGCTCCAGCGGATACAGCTCCGGTCGCGGCGCGGCGATCGCACCGGAGGCGAGCAGCGGCGCCACCTCCGCCCACTGTTCGGCGAGGTAACCAGGATGCGTTCGCACCCACTCGCCCCATCCGGCGCCGACGACCTCGACGTTCTTGAGCAGCAACCGATTCACCTTGACCGTGGGGATGTCGCCGCCCGTGAACCCGACCACCAGCAGTCGGCCGCCGGAAGCCAGCGCGCGCACGCTGTCGGTGAAACGGTCACCGCCCACCGGGTCGAGCACGACATCGACGCCGCGCTGTTCGGTCAGCTCCTTCACCGCGGCCAACCAGCTTTCGGCGAGCACCACATCGGTGGCGCCGTTGTCCCGCGCGACCTGAACCTTCTCCTCGGTGCTCACCACCGCGATCACCCGGCCTGCGCCGAGTGCCCGCGCCATGCGCAGGGTCGAGGTGCCGATGCCACCCGCGGCGCCGTGCACGAGCACGGTCTCCCCCTCGGCGAGCCTGCCGCGGTTACGCAGGCAGAAGTGCACGGTGAGGTCGTTGAACAGCACACCGGCACCCGCTTCGAGCGAAACATTGTCCGGCAGTGCGAAAACCATTTCCTTCGGCAGCACCGCCACTTCGGCGAGCGCGTTGCCCAGCAGCGTCAGCGCGACCACCCGATCGCCTGGCCGCACGTGCGCGTCTTCCGGTGCCGAGCGCACCACACCGGCCACCTCGCCGCCGACGACGAACGGCAGCTCCGGCTTGATCTGATACAGGCCGCGCGACATCAGCACATCGGGAAAAGCGACACCCGCCGCGTGCACATCGATGACGACACCGTCCCCCGACGATGACGGCTCCGGGATGTCGACGATCTCGACCGATTCCGGTCCCTCCAGCTTGCTGACCTGGGCTGCGCGCATGTGTCGACCTTTCTGCTCCGCGTCGGCGCTTCCTCGCCGGCCGACGCCACACCCTCAACCTAACGGCGTGCGCGGACCCGTGTCGTCAGGAGTCGGTTTTGCTATGCTGACCGCGACCGCTGGTCGGAAGGGGGATATTCCATGGCGGAGAACACGCCACCGCCGAATCAGGCACCGGCACAACAAATGCACGTCGATCCCGAGGCCCTGCGCGCGTTCGCGACCGCGCTCGGCACCGAGGCGTCGACGATCACGGGGCTCGATTCCGGCGACAGCTTCACCGCGATCGCCACCGCGCTGCCCGGCACCGAATTCGGCCCCGTCGCCGCGCACGCGGCCGACGCGGCGCATCGCTGCCTGCGACGCATCGGCGAGCGGCTCACGGCCATCGCCGACAGCACCCACGACGCTGCGGGCAAATACGAACTCGCCGAGGCCGATTTCGCGGCGAATCTGCGCTCGATCGGACTCCAACTGCCATGACACTCACCATCCCCGACGTCGAAGCGTGGCAGCCCGACCAACTCACCACCGCGGGCGAGCACGCGGCGAGCGTCTCGCGCGATCTCGATACCGCGGTCGGCAAGGGCCACACCGATACCACGGCGCTCACCGACGGCAAGAAGTGGTCCGGCACAGCGGGTTCGGCGGCCACCACACGCATGGACACCGAGAAGACCCGCGCCTCCTCGGTCAGCTCCGCCCTGATCGCGCTGGAATCGGCGCTGAAACTGCACGTGACGAACCTCGTGAACACCAAGTCGCGGGTATTGCAGTTGCGCGACGACGCGCTCAACCAGTCCCCGGCGTTCGGGGTGTCGCCCGACGGCACGGTCGACGCGAAAGCGCGCACCGATTACTACCGTTCACACGAGGACAAGGCCAATGTCGACGGCCTGATCTTCCGTGACGCGCTGCTGGCCGCCTCGCGGACATGGGAATTGACCAATGCGCTGAAAGCGGCCGAAGACGCGGCGAACCAGGCGAAGACCGTCGTGCAGGACGCCGCGGACAAGCTCGAGCAGGCCTACGCCGAACTCGGTGAACCGCGCGCCGCCCTCGTGCCACCCACAGCACCGCCTGCGACCACACCGGCGAGTACGAACTCGGGTCATCCGCAGCCCGTCAGCAGTCCTGGCAGCTCGAATCACTCCGGCAATTCCGGGAATTCGACGGGCGGCACGCACAGCGACACCGGTGGTTCGACCAGCACCCCGCATCAAGGCCCCGGCTCGCACGCCCCCAGCGGTCCGATGCCCTCCGGCGATATGGCGCAGTGGATCGCGGAGGCCAAGAAGGAGCTGATCGCGATGGGCTACGACCCGAAGGACATCGACGAACGCGCGATAGCCATGATCATCGAGCACGAGTCCGCGGGTAACCCACACGCGGAGAACCTGTGGGACAGCAACTATTTGGCCGGCCACCCGTCGAAGGGTCTGATGCAGACCATCGACAGCACCTTCAACTCCTACAAGGCGCCCGGCCACGACGACATCTGGAACCCGGTGGACAACATCATCGCTGGCGTGCGCTACTCGATGGATCGCTACGGCTCGCTCGGCAGCGTCCCCGGCGTCGCCGCGGTGAATTCCGGCGGCGCCTACCAGGGGTACTGACCCGACTCACCGGCATGCGACGACCTCGGTGCCCGTGCGCACGGGCGAATACGCGCCAACCTCGCGGGTGGGTGATCTTCGCCCCGTAAAGTCGTATCGAGGAACAACCGCACGAAGAACACGCGGCACACCGTGCAGCACGAGGAGCACAAGTGTCACTCGATCAGCCACTGACCCCACCTCCGCCCCGGGGCGTGGGTTTCGCGTCGGCATGGCCGGTCCGAGCCGGTGACGTCGATCCCTACGATCGGCTGCGTTTCGACGCGGTCGCTCGCTATCTCCAGGACATCGCCTGGGAAAACCTGCACCAGACGACGCTGGCGCGCACCGATCCGAACTGGATCGTGCGACGCACAGTGATCGACGTCGTCCGACCGATTCTCTGGCCGGACGAGGTGAGCTTGCTGCGCTGGTGCTCAGCCACCTCGACCAGGTGGACCAATATGCGGGTGAGCATCCGAGGCGCGCACGGTGGGCTCATCGAGACCGAGGGCTTCTGGATCAATATCAGCGAGTCGACCGGTATGCCGTCCAGAATCAGCGACGAGGGCCTGGCCTATCTAGCGCGAACAACGGCCGAGAACCGACTACGGTGGCGGCCCTATCTCACCGACGCCACCCCGCCGGAATCCGATACCGATCTCCCGTTTCCGGTGCGCGTCACCGATATCGATCAGTACAACCACGTCAACAACGCCTGCTACTGGCAGGCGGTCGAACAGTTCCTCGTCGACTACCCGAAGTTGCTGGCCGGACCGCATCGCGCGGTGATCGAATACGTGGCCCCGGTCCTCGCCCGCCAGCATGTGAGTGTGCGCAGCCGCTATGAGGCGGGCGATCGCACCGGAGCGCCGGTGTTGCGGCTGTGGTTCGTGGTCGGCGGGGTCACCACCACGCTGGTGCGGATCATGCCGCTGAGCGCGGTCGCCGAAGCACACTCACCCAGCGCCGACTGAGGCGAAACCCGCCTCGCCCGCAATCGGATTCGCTTCGACGACCCGCCCTGCCCGGTACCGGTGTCGGCCGACTGAAACGCCCGACACCGGTCAGGCGGTTCAGCCGCGTGCCGCCTTCAACAGGTCGTCGCGGTTGGTGAGCTTCACCCGTGGCCTGCCCACCGACTTGCCCGCCGTGCGCTCGGCCTGATCGATCGCCTTCCAGCCGGCGCGATCCACCAGATCGGCCTGCCGCTCGGCCAGCAACGCCCGCAGCGCCGCACGATCGTGGTGCGGGTTGGCGAGCTTGCCCGAGGTGAAATCGTCGAGCAGTTGCTGCACGGTCTCCTCGGCATCCACGCGGTTGGAACCGATGACACCGCGCGGCCCACGCTTGATCCAGCCGCTCACATACACCCCAGGCTCCGGGGTGCCCGCCTCGGCGAGCACCCGGCCGTGCTCGTTCGGGACGACGCCGCGTCGGTCATCGAACGGCAGCCCCTGCACCGGCTCGCCGCGATAGCCCACCGAACGCAGCACCATCGACGCGTCCAGCCGCTCGGTGGTCTCGGTCGCCCGCGCGACAATGGCGCCGTCTTCCTCGAGCAGTTCGTTGTGCGCGAACTCCACCGACTCGGCCCGCTCGACGCCACCGATCTCGGTCGGCGAGGCGAGGTAGCGGAACACGATGCGCTTGTTGTTCGGGTCGGTGCTCGCCCCCGCGTATTCCTTGGCGAGGTCGTACTTCAGCCGCAGCGCTGGCTCGACCTCGGGATCATCGAGCAGCGCCTGACTGGCCGGGTCGAGCGTCAGCTCTTGTTCGTCGATGATGACGTCGACGCCCTTCAGGTGCCCGAGGGCGAGGAATTCCGGCGAGCTGTAGGCCGCCTGCACCGGTCCGCGCCTGCCGAGCACGACGACCTCGCGAATGTTGCTCGCGCGCAGCGCGTCGAGGGCGTGGTCGGCGATGTCGGTCTTGGCCAACTCGTCGGGGTGGACGGTCAGCACCCTGGCGACGTCGAGGGCGACATTGCCGTTGCCCACGATCACCGCGCGCTCACCGGACAGGTCGAACTCGCGGTCGGCGTAGTCGGGGTGGCCGTTGTACCAGGCGACGAACTCGGTGGCCGAGTGGCTGCCCGGCAGATCCTCGCCGGGGACTCCCAGTCGGCGATCGGTCTTCGCGCCGACCGCGTAGATCACGGCGTGATGATGGCTGAGCAGTTCCTCGTGCGAGATGTGCTGACCCACCTCGACGTTCAGATAGAACTGGAAGGTTTCGCGACGGAACGCCGACTCGAACATTCCGGCCACCATCTTCGTGCCGGGATGGTCGGGTGCCACACCCGCGCGGACCAGGCCCCACGGTGTCGGCAGCCGGTCGAACATCTCGACCTCGACATCGGCGCGGCGCAACAGCTCGTCGGCCGCGTAGCAGGCCGCGGGTCCGGCACCCACGATCGCGACGCGCAACGTGCCGAGGTCCTTCGGCGGACGCGGCGGTGTCACGATCGGGTCGAAGTTCGACTCCAAGGGGTGGCGCTGGAAGAACTCGGCGTTGATGTCCTGGAACCGGGCCAGCGATGCGGTCAGGTCGTCCTCGGAGAAGATGGCCTCCACCGGACACGCGTCCACACACGCACCACAGTCGATGCAGGTGTCCGGGTCGATGTGGAGCATCTCGGCCGTCGCGAACTCCGGTTGGTCCGGGGTCGGGCGAATGCAATCGACCGGGCACTCGGGGACACAGCTGGCGTCGTTGCAACAACGCTGCGTGATTACGTAGGCCATATGTGCAAATCCTCGAAGATGTACGTGGGCAGTCGGCGGCGGCCACGATGCCCACACGGTGTCCGCACGGGTGTCGTAATGTGACGCCGCTTTCAGTTTGCCTCGAGTGGGATGCAGAACTCACCCCCGGCGGGCTTACGGTGTCTGCATGGCCAGGTCAGTGATCCTCATGCGGCACGGAAAATCGGCGTATCCGGACGGCGTCGCCGATCATGAGCGTCCGCTCGCGCCACGCGGCCTGCGCGAGGCGGGGCTGGCGGGACAGTGGCTGCGCGAGGTCGTCGCACCGATCGACACCATCCGCTGTTCCACCGCGCTGCGCACCAGGCAGACCCTCGAGGCGACCGGTCTGTCGGCCCCGGTGGAGTTCGACGCGGACATCTACGAGGGGACGCCCGCCTCGCTGATCGAGCTCATCCAGCTCACCGACGACACCGTCGAGACCTTGCTGATCGTCGGCCACGCCCCCGGAATGCCGTGGACATCATGGGAATTGGCGAGCAACCGGGATTCCACGCAGGCGACCGAGCTCAGCAGGAAATTCCCCACCTCGGCGCTGGCGGTGCTCGAATTCGACCGCCCGTGGGCCGAGATCGACCACGGCACGGGCGAGCTGGTGCACTTTCACGTCGCCAGATGATCGATCGCGCGTCAGTTCAACAGCTTTCCGCCGACCACCACCACGACGCCGAGAATGATCAGCAGCACAAAGGCGGCGAAGCCGTTGAGCAGCCACCACACGAGGCCGAGTACTACGACGAAGGGCGCCACCGCGATAGCGGTGATCACCGGGCTCTCTTTGACCGTGGCCCAAGCCGAACGAGCTCTGACGCGGTCGATGTCCTTACCAGGCATGAACCAAGGGTAAGCCGGAATTCGGAAGTTTGTCGGTGCTCGGTGCGATGCTCATCACATGGACTGGAAAATCGAACTGATCTCGATCCCGGTGACCGACGTCGACCGAGCCAAGGACTTCTACACCAGCATCGGTTTTGTCGCCGATCACGACCACCGGGTGCACGAGAGCCTGCGTTTCGTGCAGCTCACCCCGCCGGGTTCTGGTTGTTCGATTTGCCTGGGCGAGGGCATCACCGACGCGGCGCCCGGCAGCGTCCAAGGGGTGCAGATCGTGGTGTCGAGCGCCGATGAGGCGTACCGGGAGTTGGTGGCGGCCGGGGTCGAGGCGACGCCGGTCGAGGAGTTGCCGTGGGGGCGGTTCACCTACTTCGCCGATCCCGACGGGAACAAGTGGGCGATCCAGGAATTCCCGCGCCGGGGTTGAGCCCGAGACCGTGCACGGCGCAGAATTGGTTTGCTTGGAGTGCACTCCAAGTGACTAGCGTGGTCGTTGCGCGACGGAAGGCAGGGCACGTGGGAAAACAGCAGGCCGGAGCAGGGGTAAAGGCATGAAAGAGATCGTGCGAACCGATCCCACCGACGAATGGGAGCTACCGCGCTACTCGATCGGTGCCGCCGCCGAGCGCTCCGGCCTCAGCCGCGACACCCTGCGCTGGTACGAACGCATCGGGCTGATGGATTACATCGGCCGCGACCACACCGGCAGGCGCAGGTTCAGCGACCGCGACCTGGAATGGCTCACGCTCATCGGCAGGCTGCGTACCACCGGCATGACGGTGGCCGACATGGTCCGCTACGCCGAATTGGTCCGCACGGGCGATTCCACCTACCCGGAGCGGCTGGCGATGTTCCAGAAGACCCGCACCGAGGTACTCGCCAAGATCGACGAACTGCGCCAAACCGTGGCCGTGCTGGATTACAAGATCGACCTCTACGCCGAGTGCATCGGGCAAGGTGTTTCGGACGGACCATGCTCGGTCGAAGCGCGGCGCGCCGAGGACGAACCCACCGAGCAGGACGTGATCGTCGCGCTCGACAACGAAGGCGTCACAGTCTGAAGTATCTGAAGTACCCGCACCCCCGCCGGCAATTTCACGACTCCCCCGGGGCCGCAACTCGGACCACACCACGCACCCCACGCCCACGCCCACGCCCGCTCACTCGCCTCGTACCCGTGCCCCCACACACCCGGTGAAGCCGCCCGAGCCGCCCGAGCCGCCCGAACAGCTCATTCCGAGCGAAAGGGGGCTGCCTCGAATCTGGTGCGGTCCCCAGCGAGACCCGCCAGCCGCGAACCACGCGCCGCCAGCCGCCAAAAACACAGCGAGGGGGTCCTCGTCCCGCCTACAACCCGCAACTCCGACCGACCCGCATCCACCCCACACCCGGACTACCCCCACGCATAGCTGCGCGCCTGGCACCGCACCCACACTCGACGGCTCGCCCACACACCTCCCAGCCCTACCGAGCCCACCCTGACGCGCCGTAACCACACCCCGTAAGCATCGCCAGCCAGGCACAATGATCCACGGACACTGTTGCTCCCAAACTACGCAGAGGAGTAGAGCCATGACCGAGTCGGTCCACAACGAGGACTCCAAGGTCGTTCGCAACGACGGGCAGCACCGCTACGAGGTCTACTACGGTGACGATCTGGCCGGTTTCGCCGAGTACGAAGAACGCGGCGACGAAACGGTGTTCGTCCACACCGAGGTCGACCCTTCCTTCGGCGGCAAGGGACTCGGCAGCGTGCTGGCCGAGCGCGCGCTCGACGACACCGTCGAGCGCGGCAAGGTGATTCGGCCGATCTGCCCGTTCATCCGGGCCTATGTGGACAAGCACTCGAAGTTCGACCCGCATGTGGTCGGCAAGGGCATCAACCGTGAGTGATCTCGACCCACACCCCGACGAATCGGTGTGTACGCCCTCGTCGGGCGAGGGGCCGTGTGCGCAGTTCTACCCGGCACGCGAGGTACCGCTCGGCGGCGTGCGCGGTGTTTTCGTGGAACGAGTACTGCCGCAACGGGATCTACCGACCGTCGGCGCGTGGTGCTTTCTCGACCATTTCGGCTCGTCGACGGTGCGCGACACCGGGGCGCCGCCGGACATCGACCCGCATCCGCATATCGGCCTCCAGACGGTGACCTGGCCGTTCGAGGGGGCGATCCGGCATCGCGATTCGGTCGGTTCCGATGTGCTGATCCGGCCGGGACAGTTGAACCTGATGACCTCGGGTCGCGGCATCGCACACTCGGAATACACCGTCGAGGGCGAGCCAGCGGGCCAGGGCCTGCAACTGTGGATCGCGTTGCCCGGCAACCGAACCGGCCTCGACCCGCATTTCGAGCAACACCGTGAGCTGCCGGTGCACGAGGTCGACGGCCTGCGCGCCACCGTGCTCATCGGATCCCTCGCCGGGGCCAGCTCCCCCGCCACCGCGTACACGCCGATCGTCGGCGCCGACGTGCGGCTGGCACCGCACACCGACGTCGAACTTCCCGTCGATCCCGATTTCGAGCACGCGATGTTGGTACTCGACGGCACCGTGAACGTCGACGGCACCGAGGTCACCCCCGGACCGCTGCTGTATCTGGGCACGGGCCGGAAAGCGTTGCCGCTCACCAGCACCGAAGGCACGCACTTCGCGTTGATCGGTGGCGCACCGTTCGACGAGGAACTGGTGATGTGGTGGAACTTCGTCGGCCGCAGCCACGAAGACATCGTGAGCGCCAGAGACGACTGGGAGGATCGTCGCCTCGATCGATTCGCGAATATCGCGGGACACCCTGCGGAGCAACGTATTCCGGCGCCACCGCTGCCCGCCGTCACCTTGCGGCCCCGCCGTCGACGCCCCGGTTCGGGCGCACGATAATTCATCTGTCCCACAACATGATTCGACCCCGCTATCGATAAAAGCGTTGGGGCCGAACCATATCGACGCTCAGGAAGAACGGGCGAGCAGCGCGTCCAGCGCGCGGTAGCTCGCCTCGATGCCCTCTCCCATACCCGACTGCAACATGCCGTCGCGCTCCTCGGGGGTGTGGAACCGACTCTCGGTCACCACTTTCGTCCTGCCGTCGCCGAGGTCGGTGAGGGTGCACGTGTCGATGGCGACGTGCGCGGGCATGCCATCCCATTCGAAGGATTGCACGATGCGCTCTTTCGGGCTGACCTCACGAAAGCGGCCCTCGAAGCCGTGCGCCTCACCGTCGGCATGCTCGACGAATCGCCAGTGCCCGCCGACGCGGAACTCCCACCGTTCCACCTCCACCCGATTACCGCGCCCCCACCACTGAACCAACTGCTCGAGCCTGCTGTAGGCATCCCACACCCGGTCTCTCGGCGCGTCGAAGACGCGCTCGACCCGAATGCCCTGCTCACCTGTCGGCTCAACGGTGGCCTCATTGCCTGTCTTTGTGCTCATTGCCCGGCTCCGTTCGTTCGAGGAATTCTCCGAGACGGTCCATCCGGCCTTCCATCATCCGCCGGTAGCCCTGCATCCAGGCCATTTCCCGGTCGAGAGCGTTCGCTCCGAGCTCACACCAGCGCACGCGCCCGCGCTTGTTGGTCGCGACCATGCCCGCGTCCTCCAACAGTTTGATGTGTTTCTTGATACCGGTGAGGGTCATCTCGAAACGCTCGGCCAGCGCACTGACCGTGGCGGGCCCTCGGCCGAGGTGCTCCAGGATCCCACGTCGAGTGGGATCCGCAAGCGCCCCGAACGAGGCATCCAGAAAGTCATACTGAACCATCTAGTTCAGTATTTATCGCGCAAGGCGCTACGTCAACCCCGAGTTGAAATCACTCCGGGAGTTGAACCGGCCGGAGCCTGACCTGAATGCTGGTCCGCCCATGAAGCGAGTGCGGCCCGATGCGAAGAATCGCGACTGCCATCGAGAGGACGGTACCCATCTGCGGCCAATCCGCGGGATCCCGAGGCAAGTCGAGTAGATCCACGAAACCTTCAGCCACCGAATCGATGTCCACGAACAATCCGGCCCTCCCCGGTCCCCAAGGGAGAGCAGTCACAGTTCCCGACACACGCGCCCCACCGGCAGCGGACCGGTGTCGTATCGACTGAAGTGACGGTGCCGAAGCGCGGCTGTCCACGCTTGCTCGAACACCGCGCGTTCGACAGCCACCATCCCCGCCGAGGTGTCGACAAACCCCTCCGCCATGACGCCATAGACGGCCTCATAGAACTGCACACCAGACAATCCGAACCGCTCGTGCACCCGGGCGAGATGTCGGCCGACGCCGCAACAGACGCGCCACCGACAACACCGTCGAGATGCGGGCGACGCGGATCGAGCACCGGATCGGGCAGCACGGCCACGAACACGGCATGCCGCAGCGCCCGCCCGTCAACATCCACCTCGAGCCAGTGCCACGCCCCTTCCTCAGGGTGATGAACACGCGACCACCGCAGCACGGGGCCGCGGCTACACCATTCTCAACGCGGCCATATCACCAGTGCCGAGCCGACCCCGCCAGCTGCGCCCACAACGACGTCCACATTGAAAATGATTGCAGCATCGACTGTTCCGGACGAAATGCTAGGTCGATCCCGTCATCGTCTGTGTCCCGATCACGCGCAGCAACTCCAGTTTCTCCGCGGCGTCGGTGCCTGGCAGCGGCGTAAACACAAGTAGCCGTTGGGCCGCGTTCGGTGTCAGCAACGTCTCGCAGCGAACATCGATCTGCCCTACCTCGGGGTGCAACATTCGCTTGGTATCCGAAAGACGCACCGCGACTTCATGTTCGCCCCAGAGTCTGGCGAATTCCGCGCTCTCGGAATTCAGCCGGTCGATGAGCTCGACGACATCGGCGTCACCCGACCTGCGCGCGGCGGTGGCGCGCAGGTCGGCGACGTGCTGTCGGCCGAGCCGAGCCCAGTCTGCTTCGGGGGCTCTCGCGCGTGCCGCGAGATCGGTGAACCAGCGGTAAGGCACGTACCTCGACAGGCCCTGGTAGCCGCTGTAATCGCCGACCAACAGCTCGCTCATCCTGTTCTGCACCAATGCCTCGCCGAGGTCGGTGATCACCAACGCCGGGGTGTCGTCCAGCTTGGCGAGCAGATGCATCAGGCCGGGCCCGACATGCGTATCGGAACGAGCGCGCCCAGGCGCGCCGTGGCCGCACAGGCGATAGAGGTAATCGCATTCGTCGTCGCTGTAGCGCAACGCGCGCGCCAACGACGCGAGGACCTGGACGGAGGGCCGGGGACCGCGCGCCTGCTCCAGCCGGGTGTAGTAGTCGGTGGATATCCCCGCGAGCGCGGCGACCTCGTCGCGACGCAGCCCCGGCGTGCGCCGCCGCGCGCCGGGCGGCACGCCGACATCCGACGGCGTCAGCTGCTCACGGCGGCGACGCAGGAAATCGGCGAGCTCGGGTCGGTCCATGCCTCCACTTTTCCTCGAGTCCGCCAGTTCATCCAGGGATCGCCACTCCCCCGATAAACGGTCTCTGCCTCTGGCTCGACAGAGCGAGCAAAGTGGTCGCTATGACCACTTCGAAGATCACAGCAGCTCAGTTGGGCAAGACCGGGCCGACGGTCAGTCGCATCGGCCTCGGCGGGATGGGCATGTCCGGCGCCTACGGTGCCGCGGACGAAGCCGAATCGACGGCCACCATCCACGCCGCGCTCGATTCCGGCATCGACCTCATCGACACCGGCGATTTCTACGGCGCGGGCCACAACGAAATGCTGATCGGCAAGGCCATTGCCGAACGTACCCGCGAAGACCTCGTACTCAGCGTGAAATTCGGCGGACTACGCGGCCCCGACGGCGCCTTCGTCGGATTCGACAATCGACCGAAGGCGGTGAAGAACTTCCTGGCCTACAGCCTGCAACGCCTCGGGGTCGACTACATCGATGTTTACCGTCCCGCCCGGCTCGACCCGGAGGTACCGATCGAGGACACCGTCGGCGCGCTCGCCGAACTCGTCGAACAGGGCTACATCCGCCACATCGGATTGTCCGAAGTCGGTGCCGAGACCCTGCGCAAGGCCGCCGCGGTACACCCGATCGCCGACCTCCAGATCGAATACTCGGTGCTCTCGCGCGGCATCGAGGCCGACATTCTGCCGACCGCCCGTGCACTCGGCATCGGCATCACCGCCTACGGTGTGCTCTCGCGCGGGTTGCTCAGCGATACCTTTCGGGCGGGCGGCGAATTCGCACCGGGCGACTTCCGTGCGCACAGCCCACGATTCCAGGGCACGAATCTCACCGACAATGTGCGGCTGGTGGACGCGCTGGCCGAAATCGCCGCCGCCAAGGGTGTTTCGGTAGCCCAGCTGGCCATCGCCTGGGTGCTCGCCAAGGGTTCCGACATCATCCCGGTCATCGGCGCACGGCGACGCGAACGGCTGCCGGAGATCCTGGGCACGCTCGATATCTCGCTCTCGGCCGAAGAGTTGGCCACCATCGAGGCAGCGGCGCCACCCGAGCGGGTAGCGGGCGACCGCTACGAGGCTGGACAGATGGCGATCCTCGACAGCGAACGCTGACCACCGGTCAACTGCCGCACCAGAGCGTGGCGATCGGATCCGACCTCGCGAATCTCGATGAAATATGGTGCGCCCACCACATTGACGCGGCGGGTGAGCGTGGTGGGTGTGAGTCCAGCACCCATACCCACCACCGAGCCTGGTTATCGATGCCGGAGTGGCACCGTTGCCGCACGCAACGGACCGCTTCGCCGTGCGCGTTACCCGTCTCCGAGGTCGAAAGCTATTGCCGCCGATAAGGCTTCGGCAGCTGATAGCCGTAATCGCTCAGTACGCCGCGCAGGATGTCTGGCCGGTCGGTAATGATCCCGTCGACACCGAGGTCGAGCAGCGCGGCCATCGTGTCCGCGTCGTCGACGGTCCACGGCACCACACGCAGGCCGCGCGCGTGTGCGGCGCTCACCAGATCCGCGTTCGTAAACGGCACATACCCCGGATCGGTGACGGCGCCGTCCTGCGGATCGCCGTGCACCGGCGACACCGCCGCCACGCCCAAAGACGCTGCGGCGGCCACTAATTTCTGCTGCGTCGTGCCGCTGAAGTCATCGATATCCAGCCCGCCCAGCCACGGTGAGGCGCCGGGCTCACCCTCTTGCAGCACGTCCTGCCCACTGGTCAGGGCGACCAATTCCAGCTCCGGCGCGATTTCGTGGGTCAACACCAGCGAAGACCAGGCGAAGCTCTGGATGGTGACCTGCGAAGTCAGGCCCGCGCGCCGCACCTCGTCGACGATCGTGCGGACGAACTGTTCCTGCGGCGCCGTCTGCTCCGGCGCGTCCGCCTCCACCTTTGTTTCCACGTTCAGCCTCACGTCCTCGGCACGGTAGGCGTGCACGAGGTCGAACACCTCCGACAGCAATGGCATTCGCGCGCCCGGCGCGGTGCGCTGCTCGGGAAACTCCGTGAGCTGCTTGGACCCACAGTCGATCGTGCGGACCTGCGCCAGCGTCAGATCCTTGATGAACTTCTCGCCGGGAACATACGGAAATTCCGGGTCGCCGAGAAACGCGGGCAGCGTGTCGAGGCACTTGTCCTCGCTCGGATCGCGGTCGTGGGTGACCACCGCGAACCCGTCCTCGGTGATCTGCACATCCAATTCCAGTGTGCTCACCCCGAGTTCGAGCGCGTTCGCGAACGCGGGCAGCGTGTTCTCCACAACGATCCCCAGCCCACCGCGGTGGGCTTGCAGGTCGAATGTCCGCCCCGGCCCATCCGCCACAGCGACACCCGAGGCAGGCACGCCGACCACCAGCAACGCCACCACCACACAGATTCCACGCATGGCCACATCTTGGTTGTCCACAGCCACCACCGGGTGAAAAGCGAGTGAACCGCACACGCACAAAACGGGCTCTCTCGTAGCGAATCGAGGAGTTGAGAAATGATGCCAGCGTCAGAAGTTCCTCGGTCTGCCGATTCTCTCAGCTTCCGTCACGAACTCTCCTGTCGAACCCGGATCTGTAAGTCGCCGATTGTCGATATCCGCGTACCGTCCGGCTGGCGGGGGCTGTCACGAACGATGTTTCCAGGCAGCTACGGAGTATGGGTGGAACCGTCCGAGGACGGTTCAGAGTGGGCAGACAACGCCGTACTCACGGTCGGGCGAATATCTAATCGTATAAACGTAGTGGAATTATTACGCCACGCTTTCATGGATTCTCGTCGGGCGGCAGTGGCTGAAAACCAGCGCCGAGGTTTCTGAATTCGACGGATTCCCCTCCGCTGCAACCATCGGAACTTACACGATTGGCGTCTTCAGCTTCTGGGCGCATAGGGCAGGTAGTTCCGCAACCCTGCCCTCGGGCACTGCTGCGCCGTTGCTCGCCATGAGCACAGATCCTGAGCTGATCTGTCAGGGCAGAGGCAACCCTGCGAGTGAACCACACACACGAAACGGCCCCCGACTCGAAACGAGTCGGGGGCCGAATAGCGTTGGCTACTAACCGTTTACCGGTAGTCGCTGAAACCGTAATCGTCCAACGGCACCGCGGCACCGGTGGTCTGACCGAAGCTGTCCGGGCTGTAGTAGGTGTCGTCGTAGGACGGCACCGCGTACGCGGCAGCACGGGCTTCTTCGGTCGGCTGCACCTGGATGTTGCGGTACCGGTTGATGCCAGTACCCGCCGGGATCAGCTTGCCGATGATCACGTTCTCCTTGAGACCGATCAGCTGATCGGAGCGGCAATTGATCGCCGCGTCCGTCAGCACACGAGTGGTCTCCTGGAACGACGCCGCCGACAGCCACGAATCGGTGGCCAACGACGCCTTGGTGATACCCATCAGCACCGGACGACCGGCCGCAGGCTCGCCACCCTCGGCGACGACGCGACGGTTGGACGCCTCGAACTCGGCACGCTCGGTCAGCGAACCAGGCAGGAACTCGGTGGCACCCGAGTCGATGATCGTCACACGACGCAGCATCTGGCGAACGATCGTCTCGATGTGCTTGTCGTGGATCGACACACCCTGGCTCCGGTACACCTCCTGGACCTCGTGGACCAGGTGGATCTGCACCTGGCGGGGGCCCATCACGCGCAACACCTCGTGCGGATCGGCCGCGCCTTCCAGCAACTGCTGGCCGACCTCGACGTGGTCACCGTCGGACAGCAGACGCTCGGAGCCGTCGTCGTGCTTGAACACACGCAGACGCTGACGCTTCGAGAGCTTGTCGTAGACGACATCCTCGCCACCGTCATCCGGGATGATGGTGATCTTGTAGAAGCGGTCGTCGTCCTCCATCCGAATGCGGCCGGAAACCTCCGCGATCGGCGCCTTGCCCTTCGGCACGCGGGCCTCGAACAGCTCCTGCACACGCGGCAGACCACCGGTGATGTCATCACCCGCGACACCACCCTGGTGGAAGGTACGCATGGTCAGCTGAGTACCCGGCTCACCGATGGACTGCGCGGCGACGATACCGACGGCCTCACCGATGTCGACCAGCTTGCCGGTCGCCATCGAGCGGCCGTAGCAGGTCGCGCAGACTCCGGTACCCGTGGTGCAGGTCAGCACGGAGCGAACCTTCACCTCGGTGACACCGGCGGCGAGCAACGCCTCGATGGCAGGGTCGCCGAGGTCGGCGCCCTTTCCGATCACGACGTCGCCGTTGCTGTTCACCGCGTCCGAGGCCAGGGTCCGCGCGTAGGCGGAGGTCTCGACGTGCGCGTCCCGGATCAGCGTGCCGTCGGCCTGCTTCTCCGCGATCGGCACCACGATGCCGCGTTCGGTGCCACAGTCGGTCTCGCGCACGATGACGTCCTGCGAAACGTCCACCAGACGACGGGTCAGGTAACCCGAGTCGGCGGTACGAAGCGCGGTGTCGGCCAGACCCTTTCGAGCACCGTGGGTGTTGATGAAGTACTCCAGCACGGTCAGGCCCTCACGGAAGGAGGACTTGATCGGGCGCGGAATGAACTCACCCTTCGGGTTGGTCACCAGACCCTTCATGCCCGCGAGGGTACGAGTCTGGGTGAAGTTACCCGTGGCGCCCGAGTCGATGATCGTGATGATCGGGTTGTCCGGCGGGTAGTACGTACGCAGCGCCTTACCGACTTCTTCGGTCGCTTCCTGCCAGATCTTCACCAGCGCGTTGTTGCGCTCCTGGTGATCGAGCGCACCACGCTGGTACTTCTTCTCGATCTGATCGGACTGCGCCTCGTAGCGCTCCATGATCTCGGCCTTCTCCGGCGGCACGAGCACGTCGGACATCGAGACCGTCACACCGGAACGCGTGGCCCAGTAGAAGCCCGCGTCCTTCATCTTGTCGACGGTCTGCGCGACCACGATCATGGGGTAGCGCTCGGCCAGGTCGTTGATGATCGTGGCCTGACGCTTCTTCGGCATCTGCTCGTTGATGAACGCGTAATCCGCGGGAAGCAGATCGTTGAAAAGCACGCGCCCCAGGGTGGTCTCGGCGATCCAGGAGTCGCCGTGGCGCCAACCGTCCGGGAAACGCTCCGCCTCGATGTCCTTCGGCGGACGCTGGTCGTTCAATCGAACCTTGATCAGCGACCGCACCGTCAGCTCGTTGCGGTCCACCGCCATCTGCGCCTCGGCGGGCGAGGAGTAGACGCCGAATTCGGCCGAATCCTTGGTCGAGGCCCGGTATTCACCCTTCGCGCCCTCTTCGAGGCGGGTCAGGTAGTACAGGCCGGTCACCATGTCCAGACGCGGCATGGCCAGCGGTCGACCCGACGCGGGCGACAGGATGTTGTTCGACGACAGCATCAGGATGCGCGCCTCGGCCTGCGCCTCCGCCGACAGCGGAAGGTGCACGGCCATCTGGTCACCGTCGAAGTCGGCGTTGAACGCCTCACACACCAACGGGTGCAGCTGGATGGCCTTGCCTTCCACCAGCTGCGGCTCGAAGGCCTGGATACCGAGGCGGTGCAGCGTCGGCGCGCGGTTGAGCAGCACGGGGTGCTCGGCGATGACCTCTTCGAGGACGTCCCACACCTGGGGCCGCTGCCGCTCCACCATCCGCTTGGCGGACTTGATGTTCTGCGCGTGGTTCAGGTCGACCAGACGCTTCATCACGAACGGCTTGAACAGCTCCAGCGCCATCAACTTCGGCAGACCGCACTGGTGCAGCTTCAGCTGCGGACCGACGACGATCACCGAACGGCCGGAGTAGTCGACACGCTTGCCGAGCAGGTTCTGCCGGAAGCGACCCTGCTTGCCCTTGAGCAGATCCGACAGCGACTTCAGCGGACGGTTACCCGGTCCGGTGACCGGGCGACCGCGACGGCCGTTGTCGAACAGCGCGTCGACGGACTCCTGCAACATCCGCTTCTCGTTGTTGACGATGATCTCGGGGGCACCGAGGTCGATCAGTCGCTTGAGGCGGTTGTTGCGGTTGATCACGCGACGGTAGAGGTCGTTCAGGTCCGAGGTGGCGAAGCGGCCACCGTCGAGCTGAACCATCGGACGCAGCTCCGGCGGGATCACCGGAACGGCGTCGAGCACCATGCCCATCGGCGAGTTGCCGTTGGTCTGGAACGCCGCGACGACCTTGAGCCGCTTGAGCGCGCGCAGCTTCTTCTGGCCCTTGCCGCTGCGGATGGTCTCGCGCAGGTTCTCGGCCTCGGCCGCGATGTCGAAGTTCTCCATCAGCTTCTGGATGGACTCCGCGCCCATCGCGCCGGTGAAGTATTCGCCGTAGCGGTCGATCAGTTCGCGGTAGAGCAGTTCGTCGACGATGAGCTGCTTGACCGAGAGCTTGGTGAAGGTGGTCCAGATCTCGTCGAGCCGGTCCAGCTCGCGCTGGGCACGGTCGCGCAGCTGACGCATTTCGCGCTCGCCGCCGTCCTTGACCTTGCGACGCACGTCGGACTTGGCGCCTTCGGCCTCCAGCTCCGCGATGTCGGCTTCCAGCTTCTGCGCGCGGGCCTCGAGGTCGGCGTCACGCTGATCGGCGACGGCCTTCTTCTCGACCTCCATCTCCGCTTCCAGCGTGGACAGTTCGTTGTGCCGTAGTTCCTCGTCGACGCCGACGATGACGTAGGCGGCGAAGTAGATGATCTTTTCCAGATCCTTCGGCGCCAGGTCGAGCAGGTAGCCCAGGCGCGAGGGCACGCCCTTGAAGTACCAGATGTGGGTGACCGGTGCGGCCAGCTCGATGTGGCCCATCCGCTCACGACGCACCTTGGCGCGAGTCACCTCGACGCCACAGCGCTCACAGATGATGCCCTTGAACCGGACGCGCTTGTACTTACCGCAGTAGCACTCCCAGTCGCGGGTGGGGCCGAAGATCTTCTCGCAGAACAGGCCGTCCTTTTCCGGCTTGAGCGTGCGGTAGTTGATGGTCTCCGGCTTCTTCACCTCTCCGTAAGACCACTGGCGGATGTCTTCGGCGGTGGCAAGGCCGATCCGGAGTTCATCGAAGAAGTTGACGTCTAGCACGTAACTTCCTTTCCCCTATGCGGGTCGAATTCGAGCAAAAGTTCACTAGTGGTGGAAACGCTGCCGGTGTGGATGTCGCCGATGGGCGACATCCACACCAACCGCCTAGTTCGCCAAATCGTCGACGGTCGCCGCTTCGTTCCTGGACAGGTTGATGCCCAGGTTGGCGGCCGCACGCTCCAGGTCCTCGTCGTCGCCGTCGCGCATCTCGATCGCGGCGCCGTCCGAAGACAGCACCTCGACGTTGAGGCACAGCGATTGGAGTTCCTTGAGCAACACCTTGAACGATTCCGGGATGCCCGGCTCGGGAATGTTCTCGCCCTTGACGATCGCCTCGTAGACCTTCACACGACCGACGACATCGTCGGACTTGATCGTGAGTAGCTCCTGCAAGGTGTATGCCGCGCCGTAGGCCTGCATGGCCCAGCACTCCATCTCACCGAAGCGCTGACCACCGAACTGTGCCTTACCACCCAACGGCTGCTGCGTGATCATCGAGTACGGACCCGTCGAACGCGCGTGGATCTTGTCGTCCACCAGGTGGTGCAGCTTCAGGATGTACATGTAGCCGACCGACACCGGGTACGGGAACGGTTCGCCGGAGCGTCCGTCGAACAGCACCGACTTGCCGTTGTCGTCGACCATGCGCTCACCGTCACGGTTGGGCAGGGTCGAGGCGAGCAGACCGGTGAGTTCCTCTTCCCGCGCACCATCGAACACCGGGGTCGCGATATTGGAATCCGAAGGCGCGCCGAGCATTTCGTCCGGGAGGGCCTTCGCCCAGTCCGGCCTGGTGCCGTCGGTGGCGACGTCGACGTTCCAACCCGCTTTACCGATCCAGCCCAAATGGGTTTCCAGGATCTGGCCGATATTCATACGACGCGGCACACCGTGCGTGTTCAGAATGATGTCGACCGGAGTGCCATCAGGCATGAACGGCATATCCTCGGTCGCGAGGATCTTGCCGATGACACCCTTGTTGCCGTGGCGACCGGCGAGCTTGTCACCGTCCTGAATCTTGCGCTTCTGTGCCACATACACACGCACGAGTTCGTTGACACCGGGAGGCAGATCGTCGTCGTCCTCGCGGGAGAACACCCGGATGCCGATGACCTTGCCCGACTCACCGTGGGGCACCTTCAGCGAGGTGTCGCGGACTTCGCGGGCCTTCTCACCGAAGATCGCACGCAGCAACCGCTCTTCCGGCGTCAGCTCGGTCTCACCCTTCGGAGTGACCTTGCCGACCAGGATGTCACCGTCACGAACCTCGGCACCGATCCGCACGATGCCACGCTCATCGAGGTCGGCGAGAACCTCATCAGAAACATTCGGGATGTCCCTGGTGATCTCCTCGGCACCCAACTTCGTGTCACGCGCATCGATCTCGTGCTCCTCGATATGAATCGAGGTGAGGACGTCTTCTTCCACGAGACGCTGCGACAGGATGATCGCGTCCTCGTAGTTGTGACCCTCCCACGGCATGATCGCCACGAGCAGGTTCTTACCGAGCGCCATCTCACCGTTCTCGGTGCACGGGCCGTCAGCCAGAACCTGACCGAACTCGACACGCTGACCCTCGTCCACGATCGGACGCTGGTTGGCACACGTGCCCTGGTTCGACCGCGCGAACTTCCGCATCCGGTAGCTCTTGCGCGAACCGTCATCAGCCATCACGGTCACGTAATCAGCCGAAACCTCTTCGACCACACCGGGCTTCTCGTTGACCACGACGTCACCGGCATCGACAGCGGCACGAAGTTCCATACCCGTACCGACAACCGGTGACTCCGAACGAATCAACGGCACCGCCTGACGCTGCATATTCGCACCCATCAAGGCACGGTTCGCATCATCATGCTCGAGGAACGGAATCATCGCCGTCGCCACCGACACCATCTGACGCGGCGAGACGTCCATGAAATCGACATCGACCGCGGCGACGAGCTCGTTCTCCTCGTTGCCGCGACGGCACAGCACCCGGTCTTCGAGGAAGTTGCCTTCGGAGTCGACCACCGAGTTCGCCTGGGCCCGCACGTGGCGGTCCTCTTCATCGGCGGTCAGGTAGTGGACCTCGTCGGTCACCTTTCCGTTGACGACCTTGCGGTACGGGGTTTCGATGAAACCGAACGGGTTGACCCGCGCGTACACCGACAGCGAACCGATCAGGCCGATGTTCGGGCCTTCCGGGGTCTCGATCGGACACATGCGGCCGTAGTGCGACGGGTGGACGTCACGCACTTCCAGTCCGGCGCGCTCACGCGAAAGACCACCGGGTCCCAGCGCCGAAAGACGACGCTTGTGGGTAAGCCCCGACAGCGGGTTGTTCTGGTCCATGAACTGCGAGAGCTGGGAGGTTCCGAAGAACTCCTTGATCGCGGCGACCACGGGACGGATGTTGATCAGGGTCTGCGGCGTGATCGCCTCGACGTCCTGGGTCGTCATCCGCTCGCGCACCACGCGCTCCATCCGGGAAAGACCGACCCGGATCTGGTTCTGGATCAGCTCACCGACGGTGCGCAGGCGACGGTTACCGAAGTGGTCGATGTCGTCGACCTCGACGGGAACTTCGCTGCCGCCGGGCACGGTCATGTTGCGGTCGCCCGCGTGCAGCCGGACCAGGTATTCGATCGTGCTGACGATGTCTTCCCTGGTGAGCACCGAGCCGACAACCTGCTCGCCGACGTTGATGCCCAGCTTCTTGTTGATCTTGTAGCGGCCGACGCGCGCCAGGTCGTAGCGCTTCTCCTTGAAGAACAGGTTCTCCAACAGGGTCTGCGCCGACTCCTTGGTCGGCGGCTCGCCCGGACGCAGCTTGCGGTAGATGTCCAACAGCGCCTCGTCCTGACCGGCGGTGTTGTCCTTCTCCATCGTCGACATCATGATCTCGGAGAAACCGAAACGCTCGTGGATCTCCTCGGCCGTCAAGCCGAGCGCCTTCAGCAGCACCGTCACCGGCTGGCGACGCTTGCGGTCGATGCGGACGCCGACGGTGTCGCGCTTGTCGACGTCGAATTCCAGCCACGCACCGCGCGAGGGAATCACGCGAACGCTGTGCAGGTCCTTCTCCGTGGCCTTGTCGACCGAAGAATCGAAATACACGCCCGGCGAGCGCACGAGCTGCGAGACGACGACGCGCTCGGTGCCGTTGATGATGAACGTGCCCTTGTCGGTCATCATCGGGAAATCACCCATGAAGACCGTCTGGCTCTTGATCTCACCGGTGTTGTTGTTGATGAACTCCGCGGTGACGAACAACGGCGCCGCGTAGGTCATGTCCTTGTCTTTGCACTCGTCGATGGAGGCCTTGACCTCTTCGAAGCGAGGGTCGGAGAACGACAGGGACATCGACCCGGAGAAATCCTCGATCGGCGAGAGCTCCTCGAGCACCTCCTCGAGTCCCCCGGCTAGCCCGACGTCGCCGCGAGCGGCGACCTTTTCACGCCAAGATGGCGAACCGATCAGCCATGCAAATGAGTCCGTTTGTAGATCGAGAAGTCCGGGCACCTCCAAGGGTTCACGGATCTTCGCGAAAGACACCCGCAATGGGGCTCCGGGGATTCCGGCAACTGCCTTGGTCTGGGTGGAGACTGCCAAGATGCGTCCTTCCAGCACCTCACGCGCGCCGCGTGGTGGTCCGCGACCGTCGCTTACCTGCTACGTCTGTTGAGATTCTCGCTGGTCACGACCCGAACGAACCCGAACAGGCAACGACGGAAGTAACACCGGAAGGTGGAAACTTACGTGTGCGAATCGAGGAGTGGACAGGAGGCAGCCAGCGCAACGTCCAAACCTACACCTGTCTACACGGAGGCGTCAACCTACCACCCGTGCGAACACTCACGCGGCTGCCGCGCCGTGTCCGATTCGCTGGCTGCGTCGGGGACCACGGGGCGTATCCAACCGCCGTCAACAGCTCTCGCTGTTGTGAATAGCGTGACGGCTTCCCGGAGACTCGTCAAGTGCCAGGACCGACCGAAATGACTCCGAGATCGCCTGCCGCGCTGTGTTATCGCAGGGTCGCGCTAGCAAGATCATCCGTTGGGGGCGGCCACGATCCTCGATGGATTGTCGCCGAAACGACACCGTCACCAGCGGGTCGACGCCCGCGATGGGCGCGTGCGGGCGCGCCCCACCCGGTCGCGTACAACGCGCCTTACTGGTCGACGATGTCGCTGGCCAGCCAGTGTCCGTCCACCCGCTGCATGTGCAGCACCACGGGTCCCGCGACGCTCTGCTGTGCCACGCCGTCCTTGGTCGCGCTCACCACGAGATTGACCAACAGCTCCGCGCGGTCGCCGTCCAACAGCGTCACCGAGAGGGGATCGGCCTTCGCCTCGGCACTGGTCTGTGCCTGCTTCACCGCCGAAATGGTGGTCTCGGCGAACTTGTCGAGATCGGCGAGCATCTTCCCGGTGACCACCCCGCGCGCGGCGTCCCGATAGCCGTCGATGCTGTTGACGTCGTAGGCATAGATTGTGGTCAATGCGTGTTCGGCGGCCGCACGGACTTCCTGCGTCGCCCCGTTGTCCACATAGGCCTGATTCGACGCGTCCACGCCCGGTTTTCCCGCGGCGACGGCGGCGAAACCACCCAGCAACAGCGCGGCGATCAAGCAGCCGACCACGGCTCGCCAGGAGGAACGCCCCGACCGCGACTTGTCGGCTTTCTCGGACCGCTCGGCCTTCGGTGACTTCTCAGGCTTCCCCGGCTTCCCCGACTTCCCCGGCTTCCCCGGCTTCTCAGCCCTCCCCGATCTCCCGGACCTGCCGAGAACCCCGGATCCGAGCGAACCCACCTTTTGCTCGGCCCGGCGAAAGCCGTGGACCGCATCGACGGGCGCAGCGGTATCGGCTGTCGCCCCCGATGTGGACCCCGAGTAGCGCGACGCACCCGCCACCTTAGGCTTCCGGCTCGTGGTCCGGGTGGGCTGCTCGGCGCCCCCCGGCTTGCGCTTGGAGGTGACCCGGTTGACCGGTCTACGCGACGACGTCATGTGATCGGTACTCCTTACGAACCCGGTTGCGGTGCGGCGGGCTGCTGTTCGGGTGCTTGGTCGCTATCGGCGGGCGCCTGCGGCCCTTCCTGCGCTCCTGGCGCGGCCTGCGCGCCACCGCTCAACAGCACCGGCTGACCGAGCGAGGAGATCTGCTCGGCCTTCCAGATGTCGCCTTCCTTGGTGACGTCGATGTCCCAGGTGTAGCGATAGTCGGCGGGCGGCTTGTCCCTGCCCGTCTCGGTCACCTGCAACACCACCAGCGCCGAGGCCTTGTCCCGCTCGCTGTCGAGCGAGGTGAGACCGCCGCCGAGCACCTTGGCCTGCATGTTGGTGGCCGACTCGGTGGCCAGCTTCGCGGACTGGTCCTTGTTCTTGTTCGCCGAGTCCAGCAATGCCCCGGTCATCGAGGACCGCGCCAACGCGAGCGATCCGGGGACGTCGTCGACGTTCATCGAGGTCAGGTTCAACGCGGCTTGACGCGCGGCATCGAGCGCGGTGTCACGGGCATCCGCCCTCGGGCCGTCGGTGAACGCGGCACGCACCCATGCGGTGCCGAACCAGCCTGCGGCGACGAGCGCGAGAACCACCAGCACGATCGACGCGGCGAGCGCGATCCTGGCGAGCAGACTTCGACCCGGCTCGGGCTCTTGCTCCGACGCGGGTGGCTGCGCGAGCGACGGCGCCTCGGTGTCGGCAGACACGGTCTCGGCAGTGTCGGCAGATACGGTCTCGGCAAGCACCGTGTCGGAAGAAGTGGCGGCCGCACCGGAGGCTTCGGTGTCGGGATCGGGCGATTCCAGCGGCTGCGCCGCCTCGGCCTTCTTGCCAGTTTCTACGCTCACGCGACACACCCTAACGTCGTCGGTCCTGGTCACCGCTTCGGCGTAACCCCGAGCAGGGTGGCCATCTGTACGGCGATCGGATTCAGGTTCAACTTGTCCGGATCGGTTTTGGGGGTGGAGTCCCACGGCTGCACGACGGTGGGATCGGCGAGATCCGCACGCGCACCGCCGCGCACCGAGGTCGGATTACCGAACGGCACAGTACATTTGGCGTCTTTGTTGAACGGGAAGTCGTCGCGCGTGTCGTCGAAATCCGGGTTCTGCGCCTTCATCTGGTCGAGAATCTGCTGTGTCCCCTCGTAGCCGACCGTACAGGGGGGCGGGTTGTTGGTTTCCAGCACGAGACCGAAGTGCGTGGTCCCGTCGCCGGGAGCGGTCGAGGAGGCACCCACCGAAAGCCCAGGCAGCATCTGCAACAGCGGCCGCAGCGCGTAGAACTTCGGTGACGCCGCCTGCAATACCGCGCGCAGGTTCGTCAGATCCTGGGTCAGCGGCGCGCCGCTCTCGTCCAACAGCGCGCCGATCTGCTGACCGGCCTCGTTCCCCGTGCCGATCAAACGGCGAACATCCGGGTCGCTGGAACGCAATTGGGCGGTCAACTGGTTCAGACCGGCACTGAATTGCAGGATGGCGTCGGACTGTTCGGCCTGCGTGCCCAGGGCGACCCTGGCGTCACGGATCAGTCGAATGGTTTCCGGCAGTGTCTTGTCGAAGGTATCGGTGAACAGGTTCAGCGAGTCGATGAAGACCTGCAGATCGTCACCCTTGCCGTCGAGCGCCTTGCCCAGCTCCACCACCGTGGTGTTGAGCGCCTGCACGTCGACCGAACGGGTGAAAGTGTCGACGCTGCCGAGTAATTCCTCCACCGGCACCGGCGTCGTCGCCGAGGGGATCACCGAGTTCTCACTCAGGAACGGGCCCTGGTCGCTGTCGGGTTGGAGGTCGACGTACTGCTCACCGATCGCCGATCGGTTGGCGACCACGGCCTTCGCCGAGGCGGGAATGCGCGGCGCGCTGTTGTCGATCACCAGGTTCAACACCACACCGTCGTCGGTGAGCTCGGGAGCTCCCACTCGCCCGACCGGCACACCGCGGTAGCTCACCTCGGCACCCTTGTACACACCGCCGGTCTGGGCGGACTGCACCTTCACCGTGTACTGGTTGAAGCCGAGCAGGTGATCGAGGCGAATGTACTTGGCGCCCACGTACACCACGCCGAGCACCGCCACCAGGACGAACGCGATCAGCTGCCATCGAACCAGCCGGCTCATCGCCCACCACCCTCTTGTTGCGGCGTGATATCGATCCCGAACTGTTCGAGAACCCCACCCAGCGGATCCGACGGGCCACCCTGCGCCGGTGGCGGCGCGGGCAACGGCAAGACCGAAGACGGCAGCGGCAGCAGCGACACCGTCGGCCATCCCGGCCTCGGGCCGTTGCCGTTGTAGTACGGGTTGGTCGGATTCACCGGCACGGGCGGACCGACCGGCGGAATGTAGGTCGGATCCGGTTTGCCGACACCGAGATTGCTCAGCGTGGTACCGATCTCCAGATCCGCCGTCAACCAGGTGTTCACCTGCCCACCGAAGGCACTCTCCAACACGGCATCCGGGAACGGATAGGTGGGGATCAGCGGCGCCGCCGTCACCAGATCCGGTGCGGCCCTTCCCAATTCCTGCAAGGTCGGGCGCAGTGCGGTCAGGTCGCGAATCAGGTCGTCCTTCGAGGTGTTGAGCACATCGAAGCCCGCCTGACCAACGCGATCGAGCTGGGCGAGCAAGCCGATCAGCTGCGGACGCTGCTGCTGCAAGATCCTGATGCCTTGCGGCAGTTCATCCAGGATCTTGCCGATCTGTTCGGTCTGCCCACTCACCCGCGCGCTCAACGTCGCCAGGCCATCGATCGACCTCGTGATGTCGTCGACCTGGTCGTCGAGGCCCTTGACGAGGGTATCGGCCTGCTCCAACAGCGAACGCGTGCGATCCTCCCGACCACCGAGGGTCTTGTTCAGCTCCGAGATGATCGGCTGCAGCTGCGCGACGCCACCGCCGTTGAGCAATAACGACAACGCGCCGAGCACCTGCTCCACCTCGGTGGCGTGCCTGCTTCGGCTCAGCGGGATCACCGAACCGTTGGCGAGCTTGCCCTGCTCGGGTTCGGAGGTCGGCCTGGACAGCTCGATGAACTTCTCGCCGAGCAGATTCGACTGCCGCACCTCCGCGCGCGCGTTGGCGGGCAGTTGCACCGAGGAATTCACCAGGGTGCGCACCTGCGCGGTCCATTTGTCCGCGCCGAGCCCGATCGAATCCACCCGACCGACCGGAACACCGTCGACCTTCACCGCCGACTGCGGCACCAGATCGAGCACATCGTCGAACTCGATATCGACGTGCAGCGGTTGCGAACCGACGTTCGCACCACCGGGGAGCGGGACGCTGTAGATGCCGTCGGAAGCACACGAGCTGATCAGCGCACCGGTCAACGCCACCGCGAGCGCGGCGCCGACGCGGCGGGTGAACGAGGGGATTCGCACTCTCATCGTTGCCCTTCCTGCGACGGCGGCAGCTGGTTGGACGGCGTGCCGGGCACCGTTCCAGGAACCGGGGCCTGCTGCTGGTTCTCACCACTGAGGATGCCGAAGGGCAGGACCAACGTCGGGGTTTGCACGCCGGCGGTGAGCTGGTCGGTGATCTCCTTGCAGTGATCGAGCACCGGCCGCATCTGCTTGCCGAGTGCCTCGAATTGCGGGTCCCCCGGCCGCAATTTCGACACATCCAGCAACTTGCACACCACACCGAACGGGTCTTGCAAGTCGGTGAAGTTGGGCCGCATGTCCAGCGTTCCCGACTCGGCGTTGTGGATATTGATCAGGTTGCTCAGCGCGACGGGCAGCACCGGAAGCGCGGCGGCAAGATCATCGCGCTGATCGGCGAGCGTCTGGGTCAACGTGACGAGACTGTTGGCGTTTTGGGCTACCAGGCTGCGGTTCTGATCGATGAATCGCGCGACATCGCCCAGCGCCACCGACAGCAGATTCAGCGCCGCGCCAAGGTTCTGCCGTTCACCGGCGAGGAAGCTCGACAGATCGGCGAGCTGGGTGTTGAAGTCGCGCACCTGCTGATCGTTGCGCGCCAACATGCTCACGAACGTTTGCAGGTTCTTCACCGTGTCGAAGATGTCGCCGCGACTATCGGAGAGGTATCTCGTCGCCTTCGACAGCTGAGTCAAGCTGTTGGCCAACGCTTCTCCGTTGCCGGCGAGGTTCGCCGCACCGGTACGCACCAGGTCGTTGACGGCACCGTCGGCATTGGCGCCATTGGGGCCCAACGCCTTCGACAGGTCGGTGATGCTGGCGTACAGCTGGTCGACCTCCACCGGCGTGGCGGTGCGCTCGCGCGGGATCGTCGCGGTGCGCGCCATCTTCTCGCCGCCGTTGTAGACCGGGGTGAGCTGGATGTAGCGGTCGGACACGATCGAGGGCGTGATCTGCACGGCGCGCGCGTCGGCGGGCACGTCGTAACTACGGTCCAGACTCAGCACCACCTTGACCTGGTCACCCAGCGGCTGCACCGAATCGACCGAACCGACCGGAACACCGAGCACGCGCACGTCCGAGCCCTGGTAAATGCCGACCGAACGATCGAAGTACGCGGTGATCGTCGTGGTGTTGAGTCGATCGAAGACCCACCAGAGCACTCCGGCCACCACGACGGCACCGATCACCACCAGGGAGACAAAGATCTTGGTGATCCGATTCCAGCGCAACGGCGCGAAGCCGTGCTCGTCGGGTTCCTGATCGCCGGACTGCTCGGGCGCCTCCGCATCGACGTGCTCGAACTGCTCGGTCGGCTCGTTCGATGGATCGGCATCGGTCCGCTCGGCGTCGATCTGCTCGAATTGCTCGGTCGGCTCGTTCGATGGGTCGGCACCGGACTGCTCGTCCGGTGGCCGCGCAGCTGCCGAGGCGTTCGGCAGATCGGCCTCGGTCCGCTCGTTCGGCAGATCCGAACCTGTCGGCTCGTTGTTCTTCTTACGCCCGAATCCGAAGCGCGCCATGTCAGTTACCTCCCATGGTGCGCGAGGGTGGCCGATTACCGGGAATCTCCGGCAACGCGGGCGGGATCAGGTTGGTGATCACCGCGTCGAACCAACGACCGTTACCGGTCACATTCGCGTAGAGGCCATAGAAGGGCGCCGCCAACTCGAGCGTCCTGGAAATGTTCTGCTGGTTCTGGTTGAGCAGGTCGATCGCGCCGCGCAGGTTGGTCAACGCGGGCCCCATCTGTTCCTCGTTGTCGTGTACCAGTGCGCTCAACTCACGCGAGACCGTCTGAGCTCCCGTCAACAACTGCTTGATCGACTGCTGGCGAATGTTCAGCTCCGCCAACAGCTGACCTCCGGAGCTGAGCAACCGCTCGAACTCGGCATTCCGGTCGGCGAGCACCTTGGTGGTCTGTTTGGTCGCGGCGAACAACTTCTTCAATTCCTGGTCCCGCTTGGCCACGGTGTTCGACAGCCGCGCGACTCCGTCGATCGAGGCACGGATCTCCGGCGGGGTCGTCTCGAACGCCTCCGAGAGCACCCGCATGCTGTCGGCCAACTGCGTGGTGTCGATGTCGTCGATGGTCCGTGCCGCATCCGAGAACGCGTCGATGACGTCGTAAGGGGCAACGGTGTGCGACAACGGAATCCGCTGACCGGGATCGGCGGGGTCGCTGCCCTTCGGATCGAGCGCAAGATACTTCTTGCCCAGCACGGTCTTGATCTGGATCGACGCGGTGGTGTCGTCGCCGATCCACGCGTCCTTGGTGCGGAAATCCACCAGCACCTTGTTTCCTTCGAGGCGCACGTCGGAAACCGCGCCCACCTTGACACCCGCGATACGCACCTCGTCGGCCTTCTTCAGCCCTGCGGCCTCAGAAAATTCGGCGGTGTACTTGGTGCTCGCACCGATGATCGGGAGACGATCGACGAAGAACGCCGACACCGTCACCAGCAGCACGATGGCCAGACCGAGCGCCCCGAGAAACTGCGGACTGCGCTTGCCGAGCAAAACCCTGTCGTTCATCAGCGCGCCTTCCCACTGCACCGCGGGGCGGGGTTGGTGTAGAGCGGCTGATTGATCGTCGGCAGCGCGGCGGGGAGGTTGAGCTGCGGTGCGTCCTGCGCACCCGGCCCTGCCACGAGATCGATACCGCACAGGTAGAACTGGAACCAGGAGCCGTAACTACCTGCCCTGCCGAGCTTCTCCATCTTGTTCGGCAGGTTCTGCAACGTCTGGTTCACCTCGTCCGAACGGTCGACGAGGGTGCCGGTCAACTGGCTCAACCCGGCGATCGAACCCTGCAGGGTCGGCCGAGTCGGCACGAGCAGATCGGCGGTGGCCGAGGTCAGGTCGG
Organism: Nocardia callitridis; assembly: GCF_039543305.1. Lineage (NCBI taxonomy): Bacteria > Bacillati > Actinomycetota > Actinomycetes > Mycobacteriales > Nocardiaceae > Nocardia > Nocardia callitridis. Next base: position 800,354 of record NZ_BAABJM010000001.1, read on the forward strand.
CCAGCGAACTCACCGAACGTCCGATGGTGTCGCGGTCCTGGGACAACCCACTGACCAACGCCTCGGTGTTCACGATGAGCTGGTCGAACTGGTCCGAGCGCTTGTTGACCGTGTCGAGCACGCTGGTGAGGTTGCGCACCAGTTCACCGATCACCGCATCCTTGTCGGCCACCCTGTTGGTCAGGTCGGCGGTGGTGGACACCAGGTCGTGGATCGTGCCCTGCTCACCCTGGAACACCTGGATGATCTCGGCCGAGAGCTTGTTCACATCGTCGGCGCTGAGCGTGCGGAACAACGGACGGAAACCGTTGAACAGAGTGGTGAGGTTCAGCGCGGGATGTGTCTGCTCCACCGGGATGGTGTCACCCTTGTTCAGTCGCAGCCCCTGCTCGCCGCTGCCCTGCTCCAAGGCGATGTAGCGCTGGCCGACCAGGTTTCGGTATTTGATCGTCGCCGTGGTCGAGGCGGGCAGCCAATCGCGGTCGGTCAGCTCGAATTCCACCTCGGCCATCCGCTTGTCCACGATCGACACCTCGGTCACCTTGCCGATCCGCACACCGGCGACGCGTATCTCGTCACCCTTGTTCAGCGAGGTGACGTCGGTGAAGCGGGCGCGGAAACTCGTGCCTCCGCCGCTGTAGTTGGCAATGGAAAGGCCGAGCATCGTCGTGAGGAACAGCGTGACGACCACGAAGATCACCAGTTTGGTCAGCGTCGAGCCGAGACCGTCGAAGTACTTTCTCATCGCACGCTCACCTCGCTGCCGCGAAACGCGGGCGCACCGGCCATGGTGACCCATCCGGGCACCTCTCCCGGCGAGATCCCCTGTGCCGCACCGTAGATCGCGCCGAGCGATTGCTGCTCCGCCGGCGACCCCGCGATGGTCGCGACCGCACCCGCCGGGTACACGCCGAACTGCGGCGGGCTCAGCTTGCCGATCTCCTGATCACCGGGATTGCGGGTGGGTGGCTGGTAGGAGCCGTCGTTGATGGAACCACCGGGATACTGGCCGGGGTCGACACCCAACGGCGCCTCGGGAACACACCACGGCCCCCTGGTATCCAGAAAGCGCGGCTCGTCCTGGTTGGGCAGATACCTGCCGCGGGTGTTGGTCAGTTCGATATTCACCCTGGTACCGGGCCGGTCGGTGCCCTTGCCGAACAGTTCATCGATCCGCGGCTTCATCTTCGCGAAGTTCGCCAACGCGCAGGCATAACTGGGCGAGTAGGTCGCGAGCAGTTCCAGCGCGGGCCGCGAGTCGGCGGCGATATCGATGATGTTGTCCCGGTTGGCCGTGAGGAAATCGGCCGTACTCGAGGCGGTGGGTGTGAGCACCGCGTACAACGCGTCGATGTCGGTTTTGCGCTGCACGATCGTCGCGTTGGTGGTGCGGAGGTTGTCGAAGGCCTCGATCAACTGCGGCGCGGCCTCGGAATAGGTGGCCGCCACATCGGCGAAGCTGCGTAGGTCCTCTTGTAGGTCCGGCATCACGCCGTTGACCTCGTGAAAGATCCTGTCCAACTTGTCGATACTCGCACCGAGCGCCTCACCACGGCCCGATAGCGCCTGCGACAACGCCCCCAGCGTCGCGGCGAGATCCTGCGGCGGAATCGCCTGCAGCAACGGCAGCACGTCATCGAGCAGCCTGCTCACTTCGATCGCGTTGCCGCTGGTGTCCTGATACAGCGTCACACCGTTGGTGAGCGAGGTGTCGACCCGATCCCGCGGGATCATCAGCGCCACATACCGTTCACCGAACAGCGTCTTGGGGAGCAACCGCGCGGTGGCGTTCGACGGAATCTGGTCGGCCTTGTCCGGTTGAATCGCCAAATGCAGGGTTACCCGCCCGTCCTGCGAGGAACTCGAACGCACCTCACCCACCGGGACGCCGCGCACCTTCACATCGGCGTTGCGGGTCAACGAGTTGCCCACGCTGTCGGTAATCAGATCCACGTCGACGGTCTTGACGAACTGCTTGTTGTAGATCGCGATGGTCGACCACAGAAACAAGGCGGCGACCACGAAGAAAACGATCCCCATCACTCGGATTCGCGCCTTTTCGGTCGAGCGCCACAACTGCACTCCACGGCTCATGACAGTGCCTCGCCCCGCCCGCTCATCCCGCCACTCGCACGGTGGTCGAGGTGCCCCAAATCGCCAGGCTGAGGAAGAAATCGAGCACGTTCACCAGCACGATCGCCGCGCGCACCGCGCGACCGACGGCGAGTCCGACGCCAGCGGGACCGCCGGTGGCGGTGAACCCGTAATAGCAATGCACCATGATGATCACGAACGCGAAGATCAACACCTTGAGGAACGAATAGAGCACGTCCTCGGGTGGTAGGAACAGGCTGAAATAGTGGTCGTAGGACCCGCTGGATTGCCCGTTGAACCAGATACTGATCAGGCGCGAGGCGACGAAGGTGCCGAGCAGACCCACCACGTACAGCGGAATCACCGCGACGAATCCGGCGATAACCCGCGTGGTCACCAGGAACGGGATCCCCGGCACAGCCATCACTTCCAGCGCGTCGATCTCCTCGGAGATTCGCATCGCACCCAACTGCGCGGTGAAACCACACCCCACCGTCGCCGACAACGCCAGCGCGGCAACCAGTGGCGCGATCTCGCGGGTGTTGATGTAGGCGGTGAGGAAGCCGGTGAGCACCGAACTACCCAGCGAGTCGAGCGCTTTGAAGCCCTGCAAGCCGACGACGACACCGACCGAGCCGGACATGAAGATGATCACGCCGATCGTGCCACCGATCACAGCAAGCGCACCGCTACCGAAGGTCACCTCGGCGAGCAGCCGGGTGACCTCCTTGCGGTAGTGCACGGCGGTACGCGGAATCCATGCGATCGCACGCGAATAGAACAACATTTGCTCGCCCGCGCGGTCGACGACGCGCACCGGAACCCGGGCGACGTCGTTCGCTCTGCGCAGGGTCTTCGCCACCAGCGGGTTGCGATAGGAGGTTGCCATCGACTCACGCACCCTTGGCTGGGACGACCTGCAGATACACCAGCGTCATCACGAGATTCACAAAGAACAGGACCAGGAACGTGATCACCACCGACTGGTTCACCGCTTCGCCGACACCCTTCGGGCCGCCTTTGGGATGCAAACCCTTGTAGGCGGCGATAACCCCGGCGATCAGACCGAACACGAGCGCCTTCAGCTCACCCACCCACAGGTCCGGGAGCTGGGCCAACGCGGAGAACGACGAGAGATAGGCGCCTGGCGTTCCGCCCTGCAACAGCACATTGAAGAAGTACCCGCCCGCGATACCCACCACGGAGACAAGGCCGTTGAGCAGCAGCGCCACCAGCGTCATGCCGAGCACGCGCGGAACAACCAGCTTCTGAATCGGATCGACGCCGAGCACCTCGAGCGCGTCGATCTCCTCACGGATGGTGCGTGAGCCGAGATCGGCGGCGACCGCCGACCCCGCCGCACCGGCGATGATCAACGAGGTCACCACCGGCGCCGCTTGCTGGACGGTAGCGAGCACACTTGTTGCGCCCGTGAAGGATTCAGCTCCGAGTTGCTTGATCAGCGAACCGGTTTGCAACGCGACAACCGCGCCGAACGGGATCGCGACCAATGCGCTTGGCAGGATCGACACACTTGCGATGAACCAGGTTTGCTGGATGAACTCTCGCCATTCGAACGGCGGACGGAAAGCTTTACGCAAAACGTCGACGAACAGCGCAAATATGTTGCCTGCCTGGGCAAAAGCCGACTCCAGTGGAGTGCGTATCCGCGCCAGGGTTTGGGTCACGGATGCAGATGTTACCCGTTAGTTGTGTTGTGTCTAACCGTCGTGTCGTACGCGCCGCCTTCGTAACTGGCCAAGTCGGCATTGTTATAAGCCAAGACCTGCGTGTCGTCGTTTTCGGCGAGTGATTCGCGGATCGCGACCTGCGCGGCGTGCGGCAGGGTGTGCATGGTCTCGCGGACGCGTTCCTTGCGACGAGCGACGGCCTGGCGGTACGGCATTCCCGGGGTGGCCCGCATCTGCGGAATGATGCCCTCGATTTCCTGACCACTACCGTCGTGGTGACCAGCTTCGAACATCGCCTGCTCGCGCGCCGCCTGCGCTTCGTCCTTCTCCTCGGACATGCCGATCGGGCCCTGCATGCTGCCGTTGAGGAACTGCTTGACCACCGGCTCCTCGCTGGTGAGCAGCACCTCGCGCGGGCCGAACATCACCAGCTGCCGACGGAAGAGCATGCCGATGTTGTCGGGCACGGTGCGCGCCAGGTTGATGTTGTGCGTCACGATCAAGATCGTCGCGTCGATCTGCGCGTTGATATCGATCAACAACTGGCTGATGTAGGAGGTACGTACCGGGTCGAGGCCGGAGTCCGGCTCGTCGACGAGAATGATTTGTGGGTCGAGAACCAGGGCGCGCGCAAGTCCCGCACGTTTACGCATACCGCCGGAGATCTCGCCGGGGAGCTTGTCTTCGGCGCCGAGCAGACCCGTCAGGTCCAGCTTCTCCATGACGATCTTGCGGATATCGGATTCCGACTTCTTCGTGTGCTCGCGCAGTGGGAACGCCACATTATCGAAGAGGTTCATCGAGCCGAACAGCGCGCCATCCTGAAACAGCACACCGAACAGCTTGCGGATCTCGTAGAGATCCTTGTTGGAGCACGTGACAATGTTGGTGCCGTCGACATAGATCGCGCCCCGCTCCGGGCGCAACAGACCGATCAACGACTTCAAGAAGACGGATTTACCCGTACCCGAAGGACCGAGCAGTGCGCTGACCTCTCCCGGCGGCAAGGTCAGTGAAACGTCTTGCCAAATACGCTGTGAACCAAAGGACTTGGTTACACCCTCGGTCCTGACCTCGACGCCCACGCCAACCTCCACATTTCTCAGCGAGCAACCCACCGGCTCCTCGCGCACTCGGTCTTGCCGCAAATCGCATCACAGTGGGTTCGGTCACTGTATCCCATGATCGAGACGGGGCACACCTTTATCTGACCGAACGGTAACCCCGATTTCTTGGGAAATACCACTATCCGACTGCCCTGAACAGCGAAACGGACGGTCCCCCACGGGGAACCGTCCGTCGCACGAACTCGGTCGTCGAAATTACTTGACCGAAACCTTGGCGCCAGCCTCTTCGAGCTTGGTCTTGGCGGCCTCGGCGGCGTCCTTGGCGATCTTCTCCAGGATCGGCTTCGGGGCACCCTCGACCAGGTCCTTGGCTTCCTTCAGGCCCAGGCCCGACACCAGCTCGCGGACCACCTTGATGACCTGGATCTTCTTGTCGCCCGCGCTCTCGAGCACGACATCGAACTCGTCCTGCTCTTCGGCGGCCTCGGCCGGAGCGGCAGCGCCACCCGCGGCGGCGACGGCGACCGGAGCAGCGGCGGTGACCTCGAACTTGTCCTCGAACTTCTTGACGAAGTCCGACAGCTCGAGCAGGGTCATGCTGCCGAAGGTCTCCAGCAGTTCGTCAACGTTGGCCATGATGTTGTTCCTTTCGGTAGGTGTTGGCTATGGGGGCGAGCCGCACGCGATTGCCCCGCATGGGGTTATTCCGCGGCAGCTTCGCTACCGGATTCGGCCTGCTTCTTTTCCTGCAGCGCCGCGGCGAGGCGGGCCACCTGGGAAGCGGGCGCGTTGAACAGCGCGGCAGCCTTGCTCAGGTTGCCCTTCATCGCGCCGGCCAGCTTGGCAAGCAGCACCTCACGCGACTCGAGGTCGGCAATGCGCTCGACCTCGGAAACGGACAGCGGCGCACCGTCCATGTAGCCGCCCTTGATCACGAGGGACTTGTGGTCCTTCGCGAACGTCTTGAGCGCCTTGGCCGCGTTCACCGGCTCGCCACTGACGAAGGTGATCGCGGTGGGACCGACGAACAGCTCGTCGAGGCCCTCCACGCCCGCCTCGGCGGCAGCACGCTTGACCAGGGTGTTCTTGGCGACGGAGTACGTGGCGTCGGCGCCGAGCGCGCGTCGCAGCTGGGTCAGGTTACCGACGGAAAGACCACGGTATTCCGTGATCACAGTGGCCGTCGAGCTCTTGAACTGCTCCGCGATCTCTTCCACCGCGGTGACCTTCTCGGGTTTTGCCATGCTTCGCCTCCTCTCTGATGTCGGTTCATAAACGGACTACCGACAGGAGGCTGGCGAAAAGACTGACGCCCCGGACGCAGGGCGTTCCGGGGCGCACAAGAGACAATTCGGGATAACCCGAATCGCATCCCGACCTCGGCTCTCCCTGCGTGGGCCGCCGGCATTGTGCCGGACCTTCGACCGAACCCCTAGAGGAACGGCGACCAACGGTCTTCGGTAGAACGGATTGGGTAGCGATCGAACAAGTCGATGACTGATGACCACTATAACTTGGACCGGTACCGCGCACCAAAACGGCCCCCCGCTGGTCCGCAGCGCGATCACCCGGAAGCGGACTACCGCGACATCGGCCCGCGAGAACCGCATCGCCGCGCCGGCGAATACGGTCGACGAACGAACGCCGTGGACGTGAATTCCTCGCTCGCCGCGAGCTTGGCACAGCGCCGCCGAGTAGGCGAGCCTGCCGCCGCGACCGAGCGGGTTCTCCTCAACCGACGACCCGAACCGACTGCCGCACAAGCTTATTCAATGCCGCAAGGGCACCGGTTCGAAACTCCGTCGATGTCACGAGCCCGTCGTCGCCGATGCCATCGCGCGGCACGGGAAGTCGAGGACAATTTTCGCGATCGACCTCCGCGCCGACATACCCGAGCACCATCGACAGCGTCGCGATTGCGCCCTCGCCACGTCCCGGCGCCGCGACGGTGATCCACGCGGCCGGCTTGCCGTAGAGGTCGCCGGTGCCCACCGTCCAGTCCAACAAGTTCTTCAGGCTGCCCGGCAGGGTTCCCGCGTACTCCGGAGTGCACAACAGCACGGCGTCTGCCCACGAAAGCCGTTCACGCAAGGCGATAACCGCAGCGGGTAGGTTGTCTTCACCGGGGATGAAAGCGGGCAGATCGACCAACCCGTCGTAGTGCTCGACCTCGATACCGGGGGGCGCGAGTATCCCGACGGTCCGTAGTGCGGCGGAGTTGGTCGAGGCAGCCCTGGTGCTCCCCGAGATCAGCAAGACGGTCGTCACCTCGGGACCAACGCCGTGCCTCCCCGTAATAGTCCGAGCACGGACGCACGGACGCACGGACGCACGGACGCACGGACGCACGGACGCACGGACGCACGGACGCACGGACGCACGGACGCACGGACGCACGGACGAGCACACCATGTGTGTGAAAGCCGAACGGCGGGGACGCTGTTCGCGTCCCCGCCGTTCGGTGGTTCGTACTTACCCAGGTACTGCTTACGCGTCCTCGTCCAAGAGGTTGCGGGTGCGGTTCGGGTCCACCGGGATGCCCGGTCCGGTGTTCGTCGAGACCGTCACCTTCTTCACGTAGCGGCCCTTGGCCGTCGAAGGCTTCACACGCAGGATCTCATCCAGCGCCGCGCCGTAGTTCTCCACCAGCTTGGCGTCGTCGAACGAGGCCTTGCCGATGACGAAGTGCAGGTTGGCCTGCTTGTCGACGCGGAAATTGATCTTGCCGCCCTTGATGTCCGCGACGGCCTTGGTCACATCGGTGGTGACCGTGCCCGTCTTCGGGTTAGGCATCAGGCCACGCGGTCCGAGGACACGCGCGATCCGGCCGACCTTGGCCATCTGGTCCGGGGTGGCGATCGCGGCGTCGAAATCCAGCCAGCCGCCCTGGATGCGCTCGATCAGATCCTCGGCGCCAACGACATCCGCGCCCGCGGCCTCGGCCTCGGCGGCCTTCTCACCGGCGGCGAACACGATGACACGCGCGGTCTTACCGGTGCCGTGCGGCAGGTTGACGGTGCCGCGCACCATCTGGTCGGCCTTGCGGGGGTCAACGCCCAGCCGCACCGCGACCTCGACGGTCGCGTCGGTCTTGGTGCTGGAAGTGTCCTTGGCCAGCCGCGTCGCCGACAGCGGCGAGTACAGCCGATCGCGGTCGACCTTCTCGGCCGCGGCGAGATACGCCTTGCTTCGTTTTGCCATGTTTGTCTGTCCTCGTTCGTTGGTTCAGATGTGGTTTTCGGGCCTGGCCGGCCCTCCCACCTGGGTCACTGCTCGTTGCGCGGCAGCTCAGGCCTCGACGGTGATACCCATCGAGCGCGCGGTGCCCGCGATGATCTTCGCCGCCTGATCGATGTCGTTGGCGTTGAGATCTTCCTGCTTGGTCTTGGCGATCTCCTTGACCTGATCCCAGGTGACCTTCGCGACCTTGTCGCGGTGCGGCTCCGCCGAACCCTTCTGCACGCCAGCGGCTTTCAGCAGCAGCTTGGCGGCGGGCGGGGTCTTCAGCTTGAAGTCGAACGACCGGTCCTCGTACACCGAGATCTCGACCGGAATGACGTTGCCACGCTGCGACTCGGTCGCGGCGTTGTACGCCTTGCAGAACTCCATGATGTTGACGCCGTGCTGACCGAGCGCGGGACCCACCGGCGGAGCCGGGTTCGCCTGACCGGCCTGGATCTGCAACTTGATGATCCCGGCGAGCTTCTTCTTCTTGGGGGGCATCTTTCTTTCCTAGGGTCTGGTTTTCCTTGCTCTTTGCAAGTCGTTGGAGCGGCTCGAACGGCCTAGATCTTCGAGACCTGGGTGAACGCCAACTCGACCGGAGTCTCGCGACCGAAGATCGACACGAGCACCTTGAGCTTCTGCTGCTCGGCGTTGACCTCGGAGATGCTGGCGGGCAACGTCGCGAACGGACCGTCCATCACGGTCACCGACTCGCCGACCTCGAAATCGACCTCGATGACCGGCTTGGGCGCGGTCTCGGTGGCGCCATCGCCGTTCGTGGCGGCCGCGGGCTTCTTCTGCTGCTGGCTGGCCGGGACGAGGAACTTCACCACGTCGTCGATGGTCAGCGGGGAGGGACGCGAGGTAGCGCCGACGAAACCGGTGACGCCTGGCGTATTACGGACCGCGCCCCACGACTCGTCGTTGAGATCCATCCGAACCAGGATGTAGCCGGGCAGCACCTTGCGGTTGACGTGCTTGCGCTGACCGTTCTTGATCTCGGTGACCTCTTCGGTCGGCACCTCGACCTGGAAGATGTAGTCCTCGAGATCGAGGTTCTGCACACGGGTCTCGAGGTTGGCCTTCACCTTGTTCTCGTAGCCGGCGTAGGAGTGGATGACATACCAGTCGCCCGGTGCGCGACGCAGTGCCTTCTTCATCTCGGCGACGGGGTCGGCGGGCTCTTCGTCGATCGGCGCGGCTTCGTCGGCTACCGCTTCTTCGTCGGCTACTGCTTCTTCGTCGGTCGCCGCGGCATCGGTGGCAGCGTCGGCGGGTGCCTCGTCGGCATCGGCGGAACCGGTCGCGTCGTCACCGGATGCCGCGGCGACGGAATCGTCGGTCGCGGAGTCCTCGACGGAGTCGGTGGACTCGGCCACCGCGTCGTCGACCGGGAACTCGTCGTTTGTGGGGTTCTCCGGGGTGCTCACTGGGGCACTCGCTTCCTGTGTCGTCACGTACATCCTCTGCGTGCCGGGCCGGGCGCGCGGCGGAACCACTCCGCCCGTGTCCGCCCCGGGGCCGGCTTCCGGCTTCGGCGTCGTTCAGCTAGCCGAACAGCCAGTCGACACCCTTGACGAACGCCAGATCCAATCCGCTGATGAACGCGACCATAAAGATCACGAACACCAGAACAACGCTCGTGTAGGTGATCATCTGCTTGCGATTGGGCCAGATCACCTTGCGCAGTTCGGCGATGACCTGACGCAAGAACTTGATCAGGTTCTTGATCGGATTGCGCGAGGGGCGCTCGTCCCGATCGGCCTTGGCTGACTTGCGCGTCGAAGGACGCTCCAGCGTGGCGAGCGAGCCCGTATCCGAAGACCCTGAAGTCCCGGAGACCGAACCACGACCACGTCGCGCGGAACGCTTACCGCTCGGTCGATTCGACACGGCGGTGTCATCGCCGTAGTCGGCCGCATCTTCGGGCTCGTCGTCGCCCGCATGCGCACCGTGGCGAATATCCCGCTCGCTCACGTCGATCCTCTCTCGTCGCTGGCATCCAGGGCAGGGGCGACAGGACTTGAACCTGCAACCTGCGGTTTTGGAGACCGCTGCTCTGCCAGTTGAGCTACGCCCCTTCGGCTGGACGGGATGGAGATTGTCCAGCCACTGTGAAAAAAGTTCGAATATGAAGTTGGAAGTTTTCCTCCGGCGTTACACAACACGCGCGCCGCTCCGGCAGTTCCGGGCCCCGTCGACTCGTCCTCGCGGACCAGCCTGGAACCAGGCCTACAGAGCAGCGCGCAACAGCTGGTAACCCCAGATTCCTAAGTCTACGTTACCGCGCGCGGCATTAGCCAATCAGGCCCACCCAACGCGGTCAGGCCAGCTGTACCGTCGCCGTCGCGCGACCGAAGATCTTGCGGCCGGCCGACCTCGCGACGAGGGCGATCACCGCGGTGCGCGCCTGCTCGTCCACCGACTTCACCTTGCCGGTGAACTCGATCGCCGCGGGCGCCTCGGTGCCCACGTAGGCGGGGCTACTGAAGCGAACGTTGTATTCCTTGACCGCGCCGGGATCGCCGAGCCACGAGGTGACGAAGCCACCGCCGAGTCCCATGGTGAGCATGCCGTGGGCGACCACATTGTCCAGCCCGACCTTGCTCGCCACCTGATCACTCCAGTGGATCGGGTTCGCATCACCGGAGACACCGGCGTAGTTCACCAGATCGCCTCGGGTCAATCGGACCGTGCGCGGGGGTAGCTCGTCGCCGGGCGAGACGTCATCGAAGTTGCGCGCGTGCTTGCTCGCGGCCAGCTGCGGCGGGGCGACCGGGGTACTCGGCGTGCCCGTGCCGATCGCCAGCGCGGTGCGCGGGTGATGATCGGGAACGTCGGCACCGACACCGTGCATGAGCACGCTGTCGACCGCGTCACTGAGACCGGGGTCGATGTCCACACCGCTGCGCCCGATCAGTGTGGTGTAGGTGGTCAGCACCAGTTCGTCGTTCTGCGCGGTGACGATGTTCTTGGTGACCATGATGTCGCCGCCGAACGCCTGCCGGAACGAGTGCAGGTACACGTCACAGGTCAGCTGGTCACCGACCCTGATCGGCCGATGGAACTCCAGCACCTGATCGGTCTGCATGATCTGACTGAGGTCGTAGCCGGTGACGACTTCCTCGAACAGCTTGCGCTGCGCCAGGATTCCGACGAGCGAGATGAAGGTCAGCGGTGCGAGCAGACCATCGTGGCCGTACTCGTTGGCGACGCTCTCATCCCAGTGCACCGGATGGTAGTCCTGTACCGCACGTGCGTACTCACGCACCTTCTCGCGTCCGACCTCGTAGTAGTCGTCGACACGGTAGTGATGCCCCACCATGACGGCCGCATTGGTCGCCGGGTTGGCACCTTCGCTCTGCTCGACCACATTTTCGGTATCGGTGTTGAGTGTCACGGTAAAACTGTACCTATCTGATCCCGAGCCCGGGATCGCGGAGCGCTCGCCACCGCACTCTGGGCAACGGTGGAACGCACCTGTGTACAGCGAAGAACGACACCGCTCAGGCGCCCCGAACTCACCGCTGACCCCATCGCGTATTGCCGCGTGCGGCAGCTTCGCGGGTGGAAGCTAGCGGGACTCGCGATGCGCCCGGTGTGTGCCGCAGTTCGGGCAGAACTTCTTCAGTTCCAGCCGATCCGGGTCATTGCGCCGGTTCTTCTTGGTGATGTAGTTACGATGCTTGCACTGCTCGCAGGCCAAGGTGATCTTTGGCCGGACATCGGTGGACTTCGCGGCCACGACATTCCTTCTTTCGGGTCAACCAGATTGACTGATCGGTCTGTTGGTAGCGATGGCCGGACTTGAACCGGCGACACAACGATTATGAGTCGTTTGCTCTACCGACTGAGCTACACCGCCACGAGTCGCATTGCCATGGTGCCGCACCCAGCCCCACAACATTCGGGAACGATAAGCGATGCCGAGTCGGTCACCACCGGCAATCCGGCGAGCCCCCTAACGGAATCGAACCGTTGACCTTTTCCTTACCATGGAAACGCTCTGCCGACTGAGCTAAGGGGGCGTGACTTATTGTCGCGCCGAAATCAGAACTGCTTCGACTCCGGCGCGGCGAAGTCTTGAACGAGGTTACACACTGTGCGGTCCCACCACCAAACCGGATGGTCAGAGCCACTTTCCCGACCCTGGGGAGCCACGCGCGACGGCAGCGGACGCAGACCGAGCCCGCCGGTGGCCGTCCACCAATCACGTAGTGCCACAACGACAAAGCCCCCGCGAACCGATGAACGATCCGCGGGGGCTTGACGTGGCGGGCGTAGGATTCGAACCTACGTAGGCTTTCACCGACAGATTTACAGTCTGCTCCCATTGGCCGCTCGGGCAGCCCGCCGTTGCGCCACGTTTCTACCTTCACGACGCGGAGAGCAGAATACAACGGACCCCGGCCCCGAATGCAAACCGGCTGGCCATGGGCACCGCGAACGCACCAGCGTCGCCGCTACCGAAGCGGGTTGTCGACATCGTTGTCCAAGAAGATCCACCGGTACCGGTCGCCCGAATAGATCCGGCGCGGATCATCCGGGTAGAACTGACGGGTGCCGACGCCATCGGCGCGGCAGTGAGTCCCCGTCCGGTCGTGAGGAACAGGAGCGCAGTGTGGCCGATTCGTCTTTCGACGTCGTCAGCAAGGTCGACCGACAGGAGGTCGACAACGCTCTGCATCAGGCGGAGAAGGAACTGAACACCCGCTACGACTTCCGCGGAACAGGCGCGAGCATCGAATGGTCCGGCGAGGAGAGCATCGTGCTCACCGCCGAGGCCGAAGAGCGCGTCAAGGCGGCGCTGGAGGTGTTCAAGGAGAAGCTGATTCGCCGCGACATCTCGCTCAAGGCCTTCGAAACCGGTGAGCCCGCCGCATCGGGCAAGACCTACAAGATCACCGGCACCCTGGTCCAGGGCATCGACACCGAGCACGCGAAGAAGATCTCCAAGAAGATCCGCGACGAGGGCCCCAAGGGCATCAAGGCGCAGATCCAGGGTGATGAGCTACGCGTGACCAGCAAGAAGCGTGACGATCTGCAAGCGGTGATCTCGCTACTCAAGGGCGAGGACTTCGGGATCGCACTGCAATTCGTGAACTACCGCTGATCCGGCGGCCCACCCGCCATCTGTTCGAGCCGCGCGATGCGCTCGGCCATCGGCGGGTGGGTGGAAAACCAGCGCGCCGCCCGATCGCCGACCCGGAACGGGTTGGCGATCATCAGGTGCGACTGCGCGGTGAGATCCGGCTGCGGGGGTAGCGGGGCCGCCTGGGTCCCGCGCTCCAGCTTGCGCAACGCCGAGGCCAGCGCCAGCGGGTCACCGGTCAGCTCGGCGCCGGACTGATCGGCCTGGAACTCGCGCGAACGCGACACCGCCAGCTTCACCAAGGTCGCCGCGATCGGCCCGAGCAGGCTGATCAACAGCACACCCAGAATGTTCGGCCCCTCACCGTTGCGATTGCCGCCGCCGAACATGGACGCGAAGAACGCCAGGTTCGCCAGACCCGAGATCACCGAGGCCAGCGCACCGGCGATCGAGGAGATCAGGATGTCGCGGTTGTAGACGTGCGATAGCTCGTGGCCGAGCACGGCACGCAACTCGCGTTCATCGATCAATTGCAGAATGCCGCTGGTACAGCACACCGCGGCGTGCCGGGGGCTGCGGCCGGTGGCGAACGCGTTGGGCGCGTTGGTGGGGCTGATGTAGAGCCGGGGCATCGGCTGCCTGGCCATGGTCGCGAGCTCGCGCACGATCCCGTAGATGACCGGCGCCTCCAGCTCGCTGACCGGCTGCGCGTGCATGGCCTTCAACGCGATCTTGTCGCTGTTGAAGTACGCGTACGCGTTCATCCCCACGGCGAGCACGATCGCGATGATCAGGATCGTGGGGCTGCGAAACAGCGCACCCGCGAACACGATCAACGCCGACAAGCCGACCATGAGTCCGAACGTCTTCACACCATTCGCGTACCCGTGCCCGTGCATACGCCCGCTCCCTTGCCACTCCCCCGTTCGTTGAGTGCCTGACAGAAGATCAACGACGGAGGTAGCGGGCAAAGTTCCTGCGCACCGACACCGGTTGGCGGCTTCAGCCCACCCGTTCGATGGTGTAGCGAACCAGCCGCTCCAACGCGTCGTTGGCCGGGCCGGGCGGCAACGCCGACAACTCGGCGTACGCGGAATCGGCGTAGGTCTGCAATTTCTGTTTCGCCTGCGTCATACCCGCCGAATCGGCCAGCAACGCCAGCGCCTCAGCGACCTCTTCGTCGGTCTCCAAGGGGCGGGCCAGCAGCTTGCGCAGGCGCTCGCCGGTCTCGTCGTCGCCGCGCAACGCGTAGAGCACCGGCAGCGTGTGCACGCCTTCACGCAGGTCGGTGCCGGGGGTTTTGCCGGATTGTTCGGCGGCCGAGGAGATATCGATGATGTCGTCGGAGATCTGGAACGCGGTGCCGACGATGTCGCCGAGGCGCGCGAGTCGCTCGACGTGTTCGGCGCCGGCGCCGGAGAAGGACCCGCCGAAACGGCCGGACGCGGAGATCAGCGAACCGGTCTTCTCCCAGACCACCCGCAGGTAGTGCTCGACCGGGTCCTGTGTATCGCGTGGGCCCATGGTCTCGCGCATCTGCCCGGTCACCAGCTCGGCGAAGGTCTCGGCGATGATGCGCACCGCGTCGGGGCCGAGGGTGGAGGTGAGCCGGGAGGCGTGCGCGAACAGGTAGTCGCCCGCGAGGATGGCGACGCTGTTTCCCCAGCGAGAATTCACGCTCGGCGCTCCCCTGCGCATGGATGCCTCGTCCATCACATCGTCGTGATAGAGCGTGGCCAGGTGCACGAGTTCGATGACCGTGCCCGCGGTGACCAACGCCGGGTCACCGGGGCGAGGGCCGAGCTGTCCGGTGAGGATGGTGAACAACGGACGGAATCGCTTGCCACCGGCCTTCGCCAGGTGCAGCGCGGCCTCCTGCAAGAAGAGTTCACCGTCGGAAAGCTCGTCGACCAGGAGCTTTTCGACCGATTCCAGGCCAGTGCGCACCGTGGCGGCGAGCTCGGTATCACCGAGATCGACCCCGGCGACCACCGTGCTCTCCGCACTCACAGCCGATGTGCTCATTTCTTCTCCCAGCGATGCGTCCGACCCCACGGTAGAGAACCTATCTTGTCGCGGTCCGATGGCCCATGAACACCGTCACTCTGTGGCGTATCGAGGACTCTCGCACGCCATTTTCCGCCGCCGCCGCTCGGCGGGCGAAACCCGGCGCGCGCCCACCTTCGACAGGAATCCGGTCGTGCTGCGATTATTGAGCGCATGGGTTCACCGGAAGTCACCGACGACGCCGCTGCGCAGGCATTACCCACCCGTGCCGAAGTGCTCGTCGTCGGAGCGGGACCCGCCGGTTCGGCGTCGGCGGCGTGGGCCGCGCGCGCAGGACGCGATGTGGTGCTGTTGGATTCGGCGGTCTTCCCGCGCGACAAGACCTGCGGTGACGGGCTCACCCCGCGCGCCACCGCCGAACTCGAACACCTCGGCCTCGGCGATTGGGTACGCGAGCACACCGTCAATCACGGTCTCCGCATGACCGGTTTCGGCCGTGAAGCCCTTCTGACCTGGCCACAAGGATCGTTTCCCGCCTATGGAAGTGCCGTTCCCCGAACCGAACTCGACAACAAGCTGCGCGAGACGGCGGTGGCGTCCGGGGCGCGGATGTTCGACGGCGCGAAAGTGCTCGAACTCACTCGCGAGGGTGACCGCGTCAGTGGCGCCGTCGTCAAGACCGCGCACGGAACGCACACGATCGTCTGCACGACGCTGATCGTCGCCGACGGTGTGCGCTCACCGATCGGCCGCCAACTCGGCAGGACATGGCATCGCCGCTACGCCTACGGCACCGCCGCGCGTGCCTACATCAAGTCCGCGCGCAGCGCCGATCCGTGGATCACCTCACACCTCGAGCTGCGCGATGCCGACGGCGAGCTCGTTCCCGGCTACGGCTGGGTGTTCCCACTCGGCAACGGCGAGGTCAATATCGGCGTGGGGTCGCTGGCGACCGAGCGGCGGCCCTCGCACATCGCCTTGAAGCCATTGCTCGAGCATTACACGCGATTGCGCAGCGACGAATGGGAGTTCGAGGGGTCGTTGCGCGCCGTGGCCTCGGCGCTGTTGCCGATGGGCGGCGCGGTTTCGCATGTGGCCGGACGCAATTGGGCGCTGGTCGGCGACGCGGCGGGGTGTGTGAATCCGCTCAACGGTGAAGGCATCGATTACGGGCTGGAGGGCGGGCGCATGCTGGCTCGGCTGCTCGACGAGCCCGACCTCACCCAGGTGTGGCCGCGAACGTTGCGGGATCGCTACGGGCGCACCTTCTCGGTCGCGCGCCGCATCGCGGGCCTGGCAACCCATCCACGGATGGTGCCGATCGGCGGGCCTCCGGTGCTGCGATCGAAATACTTGCAGCGCACCGCGGTTCGCGTGATGGGGAATCTGGTGACCGAAGAGGACGTCGATTTCACCGCACGGGCTTGGCGCGTGGCCGGAATGGCCTCTATGCGCTTGGACGAACTCGCACCGTTCACCTGAGGTCTCGACCAGGCCGGCGGCGTTCGCGGGTACCGATCTCGGGTGCCACAGGCCGCCGGCATCGGCCGTGATTCGCGAGCGCGCCCTGTCACGCGCGCGATCGGATCGGGTTGTGCTCGAACCGATTCGGGCCGAGAGGAAGGCTCTGGCCAGTCGGTCCGGAGGGACGGGGAGCTGCCGCGCGCACGAAATCCACCGCAAGATGTCGGTTCCGACAGGCGAGACACTCCGTCCAGCGAGGATCTCAGGTCATCGGGCAGCGTTTCGAAGACATTGCTCATGCTGTCGACGGCGTCGGCCAGCTGCTTCTTGTCCGTTGCCTCGAGGCGCGCGGTCAGCTGGTTCAAGGACTCGGTCAGGTCGAACCCGGATGTTGTTCGGCTCAAACGCCGTCCAGCGGCATGGCCGGGTAGCCGTGCGCGTTCGCCCAGACACCGGTCAGGTGCGTAACCGCGGGTGAAGGGTCCCGCCTCGACCGACACCGGCCGAGCGGCAGCTACTCGGGACGACTGTGCGGGGCTGCCATTGTCGGCGTGCGGAGTAGGGGCGCGATAGCGCGGCGAGCAGCTCGGTAGCCTGTTGGGCGTGTCGGAATCCAGTCAGTCCACCCGGTGGCCGAACTGCGTGCGCCAGGTCCCGCAGGCGGACGGACTGCGGCGGGCGCGGATGGGCATCCTGATCACGGCAGTCGCGATCAGCGTGCTCATGGTGCTGCTGGTGTTCGCCGCGTGGCGCGATGATTACCTGATCAGTTCCGACAAGGGCATGGCCACCGCCGAGGTGCTGTCCGCAGGTCGGCTGCGCTCGGCGGTGATGTATGTCACCCCCGATGGCGAGACGCACAATCCGAAGGTCGGTGTCCTCTACCCGACGAATCTCACCGCCAACGAACGCATCCGCGTCGAGTACAGCCGCAGCGACCCCGACCTGGTGCGGGTCGAGGGTCGCGATGCCAGCGTCGCGATCCTGCCAGCGCTCTCGGTGATCGTCGTGGCCTGGTTGTTGGCGATCCCCGCGTTGTGGGCGCTGCTGCGCGCCGATCGACGCAAGACGCTGACACGGTCGCTACCACAGCCGCAGGGCTAGCGGCGGGTCGACTTCGCGTCGAACGGTGCCGCACACCACCGGGAGTAGCAACGACCGGGCAGCGCACAGCCGCCGTCGCGTCCGACACCCGACACCTCTGCACGGGATCCGGCGCCTGCCGAAGGATTACCTCGGTCGCTCCGCATCCACCGCGCCGCTGTCCTGGTGACCTTGTACGCGCGGGCGCTGTCACCCGGTGAAACCGCCACCGTGCGTACACCACTCAGCCGCTCGGCCAGCCGCCGAACACCTCGTCCCGAGCGATGCGAGAACGGCACAGTCAGTTCGCGGCCGTCTCGCTTTCGTGCACTCGAACGGGCGCCACGATCGGCCGACCGCGCCCGGATTCGGCGTCGGGAGCTCGACGCCTCGACGCGCGAAGCCAGTAGTTCGCCGGAACTTTCCGTGCCCTTCACGCCCATGTGGCGACGCGGCGCGCTGCGGCGGTCACCCTGGGGTAGTGCGTGTAGCGATCGTTGCGGAGTCGTTTCTGCCGTCGATGAACGGCGTCGTCAACTCCGTGCTGCGGGTGCTGGAGCACCTGGACCGGCACGGACACGACGCGCTGATCATCGCCCCCGACACACCGAGAGGTTTGCCGCCCGCGCCGCATTGGCACGGCCGCTTCCGCGTGCACCGCGTTCCCGCGGTGATGGTGCCGAAGATCAGCTCGCTGCCGGTGGGCTTGCCGCAGCCGGGGATCGTCTCGGCCATCGCCGATTTCGACGCCGACGTAGTGCACCTGGCCTCGCCGTTCCTGCTCGGCGCCGGTGGACTCGGCGCCGCACTGCGGTTGGATCTGCCCGCCGTCGCGGTATACCAGACCGATGTGGCGGGGTTCGCCAAGAGCTACGGCCTCGGGCTGACGGCGAAGGCGGCCTGGGGCTGGACGCGGCGCGTGCACGAGGGCGCGACCAGGACACTGGCACCTTCGACGGCGGCGATGGATGACCTGGTGCGCCACGGCGTTCCGCGCGTGCACAGGTGGGGTCGCGGTGTCGATATCGCGCGCTTCGACCCGTCGGCGCGACGCGCGAGCCAGCGCACGGCATGGCTGGGCGACACCGACCGGCTGATCGTGGGATTCGTCGGGCGGCTGGCACCGGAGAAGCACGTGGAGCGCCTGGCGGTACTCGCCGACGACCAGGACATCCAGTTGGTGATCGTGGGTGACGGACCCGATCGCGCCCGTTTGGCGCGGATCATGCCGACGGCGGTCTTCACCGGCGAACTGGGCGGCGACGAATTGGCTCGGGCCTACGCCAGCCTGGATGTGATGGTGCACGCGGGCGAGCACGAAACGTTCTGCCAAGGGGTGCAGGAGGCATTGGCCTCGGGTGTCCCGGTGATCGGGCCCGACGCGGGTGGACCCAAGGATCTGATCGCGCACTGCCGCAACGGGTACCTGCTCCCGGTCGACCGATTCGGCGAACTGTTACCGAGCGCGGTTGCGGCACTGCACGATCCGGCCTTGCGCGCCCGATTCGCCCAGGCCGCACGCAAGTCGGTGCTGCCGCGTACCTGGCCGGCGATCTGCGCCGAACTGATCGGCCACTACGAGGCCGTGACCGGAACCGGCGGCCGAATCCAGCTGCCGCACACCGCCTGACCTCGCGCTGCGAGGGACCGGAGGTAGGTACCTGACCGATTCGGCGTTAGGGTCGATGCCGTGGCGAAAACACAATCGAACCGGGCCTCACTGGACAAGCAGCCCCGTGAGGTCGCGTCGATGTTCGACGGTGTCGCTCGGCGCTACGACCTGACCAATACGGTGATCGCCGCGGGACAGGATCGGTACTGGCGCTGGGCGATGCGGCAGGCGCTCGCACCGCGCCCCGGTGAGCGGTTGCTGGATCTCGCCGCGGGCACGGGAGTCTCGACGCTGGAGTTGCAGAAGTCCGGTGCATGGAGTCTCGCCGCCGACTTCTCCCTCGGCATGCTCGCGGCGGGCCGCTTCCGTCAGGTACCGATGGTGGCGGCGGACGCGATGGCCTTGCCGTTCGCCGACGAATCGTTCGACGGGGTGACCATCTCGTTCGGTCTGCGCAATGTCGCCGATATCGACCTGGCCATGCGCGAGATGCTGCGGGTGACCAAGCCGGGCGGACGGCTGGTGATCTCCGAGTTCTCCACACCCGTCATCCCTGGGTTTCGCACCCTGTACATGGAGTACCTGATGAAGGCGCTACCGAAGGTGGCGCGCGCGGTGAGCAGCAACCCGGACGCCTACGTGTACCTGGCCGAGTCGATTCGGGAGTGGCCCAATCAGCGCCGGCTGGCCGAGCGGGTGGCCGAGGCCGGCTGGTCTTCGGTGAAATGGCGCAACCTCACCGGTGGCGTCGTTGCCTTGCATCGCGGCTACAAGCTGGGCTGATTCCGACATTTCGGCGCCGACCTCACCGCGGTGATTTCGTGCGGTGCGGCGGAATGTGACCTCCCGATAACGCGGGGTAAATCGGGCGCAACCGGGCTTGCGCATCATCGGTGGCATGCCGGACGCGCACCTGCCAGTACTCGCGGCGGGCACCACCCGAACCGCGTGTTCGTACTGTGGTGTCGGCTGCGGAATCACCGTGCGCACCGAGGACGGTGCCCAAGGATCCCCGGTGATCGCCAAGGTCAGCGGCGACAAACTGCATCCGACCAACGCGGGCAAGCTGTGCACCAAGGGCGCGACGCACGCGGAGATGATGCGCGCCGACGGCAGGATGGACACCGCCTACCGTCGGCCCGAACGCGGCCAGGCGCCGTTGCCGCTGCCGGTGGACGAGGCGGTAGGCGAGGTGGCGGCCCGACTGCGGGCGATCCTGGACGAGCACGGGCCGGACGCGATCGCGGTGTATGTCTCCGGGCAGATGTCGATGGAGGCGCAATACCTGGCCACGAAACTGGCCAAGGGCTATCTGCGGACGGTGCATATCGAGGCGAATTCGCGGCTGTGCATGGCCAGCGCCGGCACCGGATACAAGCAATCGCTCGGCGCCGACGGACCGCCCGGCTCCTACGACGATTTCGAGCACGCGGGCGTGTTCTTCGTGATCGGCGCGAACATGGCCGACTGTCATCCGATCCTGTTCCTGCGCATGGCCGATCGACTCAGGGCGGGGGCGAGACTGATCGTGGTCGACCCGCGACGCACCGACACCGCGGCACGCGCCGACCTGTTTCTCCAGATCGCACCCGGCACGGATCTCGCGCTGTTGAACGGCTTGCTGCACCTGCTCGTCGCCAACGGCGCTATCGATACCGACTTCATCACCGCACACACCGAAGGGTGGGCGGCGATGCCGGAGTTCCTCGCGGACTATCCGCCCGATCGCGTCGCCGAGATCACCGGGATCGCCGAGTCGGATATCCGTACCGCGGCGGAATGGATCGGGTCCGCTGGCGAATGGATGTCGCTGTGGACGATGGGACTCAACCAGTCCACGCATGGAACCTGGAATACGAACGCCCTGTGCAATCTGCACTTGGCGACGGGCGCGATCTGTCGGCCGGGCAGCGGACCGTTCTCGCTCACCGGTCAACCCAACGCGATGGGCGGGCGCGAAATGGGCTATATGGGTCCCGGTCTGCCCGGTCAACGCAGCCTGCTCTCGGCAAAGGACCGCACCTTCGTGGAAACGCAGTGGGAGTTGGCGCCCGACACGCTTCGCACCGAGTCGGGCCCTGGCACGATCGCGATGTTCCGCCAACTCGCCGAGGGAAACATCAAGGCGGCGTGGATCATCTGCACCAATCCGGTGGCGACGGTGTCGAATCGCAAGACGGTGATCGCGGGGCTGGAAGCGGCCGAATTCGTGGTCGCCCAGGACGCGTACACCGAGACGGCCACCAATGCATACGCCGACGTGCTACTGCCCGCGACCCTGTGGGCCGAGGCCGACGCCGTCATGGTGAATTCCGAACGCACGGTGACGCTGCTGAACCAGTCGGTCGCCCCGAAGGGGGACGCGCGCCCGGATTGGCGGCTGATCGCCGATGTCGCGACGGCCATGGGGTTCCCCGGCTTCGAGTACGCCAGCGGCGCCGAGATCTTCGCGGAGATCCAACGCTTCAGCAACCCGGCGACGGGCTACGACCTGCGCGGCATGAGCTACGCACGCCTGCGGGAAGGTCCGATGCAGTGGCCTTGCTCGGATGCCGAACGGGCGCGCAATCCGATCAGATACCGCAATGACGGTGTCGCGCAGACCCTGTTCGTCGACGAGGACGGGCATCGGCCGGAGTTGGCGTTCCCGACACCGAGTCGACGAGCGGTCTTCTGGCCGCGTCCACACCTTCCGCCGCACGAGATGCCCGACGACGACTACCCGTTCCTGCTCAATACCGGTCGGCTGCAGCATCAATGGCACACCATGACCAAGACCGGCAAGGTGGACAAGCTGGTGAAGGCGACCGGTGCGCCGTTCGTGGAGATTCATCCCGCCGACGCCGAGGCACTGGGTGTCGGCGCGGGCGATCAGCTCGAAATCGCCTCGCGGCGTGGGCGCGCGGTGTTGCCGGTGCGCGTCAGCGATCGGGTGCGCCACGGCGATTGCTTCGCGCCGTTTCATTGGAACGACGAGCAGGGCGAATATCTCACGATCAACGCCGTGACCAATGACGCGGTGGATCCGGATTCGCTGCAACCGGAGTTCAAGCAGTGCGCGGTGGCGCTGCGTCGGGTTGCCGCGCTGCCGAAACAACAGGAGCTACCGGTCGATAACGGCCACCCGTTGGCCGCCATGCTCGGATTGCCGACCGGTGCGCCGACGCTCACCGCGACCGAGCAGATCTATCTCGGCGGGTATCTCGCGGCCTTGCACGAGCTTCCGGTCCGTGGTCAGCCGGTGCTTCCCGCGTCCGCGCCGCTGTCGGAGCGCGCCAGGATATGGATCGACGGGCTGCTCGCGGGCATGTACGCGCGCGATGCCTCGGTCGCATCCGAGGAACCCGAGCGGGTTTCGGGGCATGCGGTGACGGTGCTGTGGTCGTCGCAGACGGGTACCGCGGAGGAATTCGCCGCCGCGGCGGCCACGCGACTCGCCGATGCCGGGTTCGTGGTGTCGGTGTCGGACATGGATTCCTGTGAGCTGAGTGCGCTTTCCGGCGATATCTTGGTGGTGACCAGTACTTTCGGTGACGGTGGGCCGCCGGACAACGGCGCCGATTTCTGGGATCGGTTATCCGCGAGCGCGGTGCGATTGACCGGCACGCGCTTCGCGGTCTTCGCGCTCGGCGACTCCTCCTTCGACGACTTCTGCGGGCACGGGCGCAAACTCGACGCACTCCTTGCCGAACGCGGTGCGACACGGTTGCTCGCGCGGGTGGACAACGAACCCGACTACGAGGACGCCGGTGCGCGGTGGCTCGATGCGGTCGTCACCGTGCTCGAGGGCGCGTCGGCACCGGACAGTGCCGTGCCGGCGGCCGCCACGGCGTCGAGCGCGACGGCGACGGCGAACGGTCCTGGGTCGTCGACGAATCTCGATGCGGTCGCGATTGATTCGACAGCGATTGCGCCGACGCACGGCGGCACCGGCGGACCGGCTTCGCGTACCGCGACCATCACCCGCCCCCGCACCGACGGATCGGGTTCGCCGTCCCCGAACCGAGCCGCTCCCTTCACCCGCAACGCTCCGCTGCGGGCTCCGCTGCTGCGCAACGAGGCACTGTCGCACCCCGACTCCGCGAAAGAGGTACGCCGCGTCGGCTTCGACCTGCGCGATCTGGGGGCGCACTACGAAGCGGGTGACGCGCTGGGTGTCTGGCCGTCCAACGATCCCGCGCTGATCGACCAGTGGCTAGCGGTGACCGGGCTCGACGGCCGCATGAGCATCGAACTCGACGGCCGCGAACTACCGCTGACCGAGGCCCTGCGCACCGGCTACGACATCACCAAGGTGAACCCGGCCCTCCTGGGTTTCCTCGCCGAACGAAACCCCGACGTTCGGCTCGCCAAGCTGTTGCGCCGCGACAATCGCCACGAACTCGACAGCTATCTGTGGGACCGCACCGCCGCCGACGTGCTCGCCGACTTCCCCGTCCGCGCCGGACTGGTCGACTGGTTGGACGTGCTCAAACGGCTACAGCCGCGCCAGTATTCGATCTCCTCCAGCCCGCTGGTCGACCCCGACGAAGTGCAACTGACCGTCGGAGTTGTGCGCTACGGCGACCGGTCGACTCAGCGTGGCGGGGTGTGTTCGACCTTCCTCGCCGATCGGGTGGACGGCCAGCCGGTCCCGATCTTCTTGCAGCGAGCGCCGCACTTTCGTCCACCGGTCGACCACACGGCGCCGATGATCATGATCGGACCCGGTACCGGCATCGCACCGTTTCGCGGGTTCCTGTACGAGCGACGCGCCCTCGGCGCCACCGGCCGCAACTGGCTGCTGTTCGGCGACCAGCACGCGGCACAACATTTCTACTACCGCACCGAGCTGGAGGACATGTTCCGCTCCGGCTTCCTCACCCGCCTCGATGTGGCCTTCTCCCGCGATCAGCGGGAACGAATCTACGTGCAGCACCGCATGATCGAGCACGGCGCGCAGCTGTGGTCGTGGCTGCGCGACGGCGCCCACCTGTATGTGTGCGGCGACGCCGCGCGCATGGCCAAGGATGTCGACGACACGCTGCTGCGTATCGCTCGCGTGCACGGCAACCTCGACGACGACGGTGCCCGCGCCTTCAAGAAACAGCTCACGACCGAGAAGCGCTACCTGCGCGACGTGTACTGACCGTCGCCGTCTCGGCCCGTGCACCGCGCGTTGGGCGCGGACTGTCGCGACACCACGTGATCGGGCCGGATCCAGAGCAGACACCACGCGGTATCCGATTACACCGCAGGCGGATTCAGCCGGGCGAAGTCGGGAAACAGGTGGTAGGGGTAGTAGGGATACGGCGGGGTACGCGCGCTCGCGGCGTCGAGTCGGGCGACTTGGTCGTCGTCCAATCGCCAGCCGACGGCGCCGAGGTTCTGGCGCAGCTGCCGCTCGTCGCGAGCACCGACAATGACCGTGGCGACGGTCGGCCGACGCAGCAACCAGTTCAGGGCGATCTGCGGCACGGTTTTGCCGGTCTCCTCGGCAATCTCATCGAGCACCTCCACCACGTCGTAGAGTTTCTCGTCATCGACCGGTGGTCCAGCCTGGGCGGTGCGGTGCAGGCGACTTCCGTCCGGAAGTGGTTGTCCTCGGCGGATTTTGCCGGTGAGCCTGCCCCAGCCCAATGGGCTCCACACCACGGCGCCGACACCCTGATCGAGCCCGAGTGGCATCAGCTCCCACTCGTAGTCGCGTCCGACCAGCGAGTAGTACACCTGGTGCGCGACGTACCTGGTCCAGCCGTTGCGGTCGGCCACGGCCAGCGATTTCATCAGTTGCCAGCCCGCGAAGTTGGAGGCACCGAGGTAGCGGATCTTGCCCGCGTGCACCAGGCCGTCCAGTGCGGCGACGGTTTCCTCGATCGGGGTCGCCGCGTCGAAGGCGTGTAGCTGGAACAGATCGATGTAGTCGGTGTCGAGCCTGCGCAGTGCGTCCTCGACCACGCGAATCAGCCTGGCGCGCCCCGATCCCGCGTCGTTCGGGCCGTCCCCGATCGGCAGGCTCGCCTTGGTCGAGAGCAGCACGCGGTCACGCCTGCCTTTGAGCGCTGCGCCCAGGATTTCCTCGGACGCGCCCTCGGAATAGACGTCGGCGGAGTCGAACATCGTGACGCCCGCGTCCAGGCTGATGTCGATCAGTCGTCGGGCCTGCTCGACATCGGTATCGCCCCAGGCACTGAACATCTCGCCGCGTCCGCCGAAGGTGCCCGCGCCGAAGCTCAATACCGGAACGGACAGACCCGAGGCGCCGAGTCGCCGGTACTCCATGAGAACTCCTAAAGGGACTATAGTTCCGTTAACGATCTGCACATTACACCCACGCGACACTAAATGAAACTGGAGTCCCATTATGAGTCCCGCTGAGCCAGCCGCACCCGGCTCCGTCCGCTCCGGCGGCCGCACCGCACGCGTCCGCGCGGCGGTGCTGCGCGCGGCGGGCGACCAACTCGCCGAACACGGCTTCGCCGCCCTCGATCTCGCCCGTGTGGCTGCGGCAGCCGAAGTCGGCAAGACCACGGTCTATCGACGCTGGCGCACGCCCGCGGGACTGATCACCGACCTGTTCATCGACATGGCCGAGCAATCGCTGCCGCACGCCGACACCGGCTCACTGCTCGGCGACCTCACCGCCAACGCCCGACTTGTCACCAAGACCCTCACCGACCCGCGCCAAGGCAAACTGTTCGCCGCCGCGATAGCCGCCGCCACCTGCGACGATTCCGCCGCCACCGCCCTGCGCCACTTCTTCGACACCCGACTCACCGAATGGTCGGCCTGCGTCCACGCCGCCGTCGAACGCGGCGAAGCCCCCGCGGGCACCGACCCCCGCGCCGTACTCTCCGCCGTCTCCGCCCCCCTCTACTACCGCATGCTCCTCAGCGGCGACCCCCTCGACGACACCGCCGCGACCATGTCCGCCCATGCCGCCGTAACCGCCGTCAGCGCAGGCACATTCGTGCGGAACTAAGCCGTCTTCGCACCAGGTACCTGCCACGACGGGACAATCCACCGAAACCGTGTCCAACAACGGCGAGTGTCCAACAACGGTGATTGGTGAAGTAACCCGTCCATGCCAAAACCACCGGCAATCGCCGGGGCCGCCAATACGCGACGACCCACCTGAACCTCGCACTATTCGTGAGCTTGGCCGCGGAATTCCAGGGGTTTTGCAGGGACTTGCACGACGACGCGACAATCGCGATCGCGGCCAGTTGGGCACCAGGGCACGATGGGCGAATCCCTGTGGTTCTCAACGCGCTGATCCGTGCGCGAAAACTCGATGTCGGGACCGCCGCTCCCAGCGTCCTGGGCACAGATCGAAGGCACCGATGAGCCGGTTGCCGGGCTCTCTCGCGAGAACGATCTCCAACTCGCGTCTGCCTGATCGGCAACTCGATCACTTCGCTTGCCGGTTCGCCGGACGCGGAGGATGCTCGACAGGGTTGGACTGTTGTCCGCTCCGGTCGAGGCTGACGAGCGATAGCCGAGTCGGGGCCCGAGCAGAGGAGCCAACGATGGTTGATCGCGATACTTCCCGCACGCTCGACGCGATTCCCGAGGCGGATCTGGCCGAGCAAGCCGCACTGGCGTACCCGGACGACCCCGCGGATCCGCGCGTCGAACCCGACGACAGCGAATACGAGCCACGCACCGCACACCGAGACGAGTGGGACGCCGACCCGGCGGACGTGGCCGACCAAGCCGTCCCGGTCCCGTTCGACGACGAAGACGAGGACGCGCAGGACGACGATTCGGCGGACGACCTCGTCGGATAATGATCTTGGCGCCTAGTTACCTCGGCGTCGACCGGCGATGGTCGCCAACGGGTAGTTCTCGATTCCGCCGATGTGACAAACCGTGGTGACCGAGTCGTGGGTCCACCACGCGGTGACCCGATCCCGCCCTACAGCACGATCCCGTCCCGCACCGCCGCGTGCAATTCGCGCAGACTGGAACGCTCGGTAGCCACCTCGAGCACGCGGGTGCCGTGCGCGTGCCCGGCCAATTCCTCGGCCAAGCGCTCCGGATCGACCTGGCGGTGCGGGATGCGGTAGGCGGCGCACAGGGCGGCCAGGTCCATGCCGTGCGGGGTGCCGAACACCCGCTCGAACACCCCCGCGTATTGCGGGTCGCCCTGTTCGAGCAGTTCGAAGATGCCGCCGCCGTCGTCGTTGGCGACCACGATGGTCAGGTCGTTCGGCCGTGGCTCGCCCGGCCCGATCAGCAGTCCGGACGCGTCGTGCAGGAAGGTCAGGTCGCCGATCAACGCGATTGTGCGGCCCTCGTGATGCAGCGCGGCGCCGACCGCCGAGGAAACCGTGCCGTCGATGCCGGCGACACCGCGATTGGACAGCACCTTGACGCCGGGGCGCGGATGCGAGACCAAGGCCGCGTCGCGCACCGGATTCGAGGCACCCAGCAGCAATTGGTCGCCGTCGCGCAAGGCATCCATCACCACGGCGGCCACATGCAGGCCGGTGGGTTTCGGGTGCCGGTCGAGTTCGTCGCGCACCACCTGACACGCCTTCGTGTCCCGCTCGCGGCAGTCCTGGAGCCATTGCGCGCGGGGCGCACCCGTGATCACCGCGCGGGTTCCGGTGGCGACAACATTGCCGGACACGTCCGGCCAGCGTGGGCCCGTGGTCAGCGCGAACACGGTCACATCCGGGTCGGCGAGCACCTTCGACACCTGCCGGTGCAGCGTCGGGCGCCCGGTGATGACGGCCTGCTTCGGTTTCATCAGCGGCAACACCAGCGGATGCAACGCAGGACCGTGCATGGGCGCGGTCGGCTCGGCGACGGTGGGCAGGTGCGCCAACTCGGGACGCAGGCCAGCACCGTGGCCCGAGATGACGACGGTATCGGCGGTCAGATCCAGATCCAACGGAACGTCGAGGGTGGCGTTGCGCGAACGCGTCCACGCGTGATCGTCGGCGCGACCCTGCGGCGCGACCTCACCGGGCGCCAAATCGGGCACCAGCGGCTCACGCAGGGGAATGTCGAAATGCACGGGACCCGCATTGCCGGAGCGCGTCCCGCGCGCGGCGGCCAGCACCCGGCAGACCGCCGAACGCCACTGACTGTTCTGCTGGCCGTAGGGCAGCTCGCCGCTCTCGGTCTCCGCCAGACCGAGACTGATATTCGCACGCACCTGACTGCCGAAAAGCCCGAACTGCTCGACGGTCTGATTGGCACCTGACCCGAGCATCTCGTAGGGCCGATTGGCACTGAGCACCACCAACGGAACCCGTGCGTAGTTCGCTTCGAGCACCGCGGGCCCCAAATTCGCCACGGCGGTACCGGAAGTCATCACCACAGGAACCGGCAGCCGACTCGACAGCGCGAGACCGATCGCCAGAAACCCCGCGGTGCGTTCGTCGACACGCATGTGCAGCCGTAGCCGTCCCGCCGCATCGGCGGCCTCCAGGGCGAACGCGAGCGGCGCGTTGCGCGAGCCTGGACAGAGCACCACGTCGCGCACCCCACCCCTGGCGAGTTCGTCGACGACGACCTGCGCTTGCGCTGTAGACGGATTCACAGGTTCAGCCTTCCAGACAATGCCCCCCGCATCAGCGTCACACTACTCACACCGCGCGCCGCGGCTCGCGCCCCGCAATAGAAAACGCCGCCCGGTTCGAAGATCGAACCGAGCGGCGTTGTCCGCGAGATCACAGGGTCTACTGTGCGTGCTTCTGCACCAGGTCGCCAACGCGAGGCAGCGCCTCGATGACGTTCTTCTTGGCCGAAGACCGCATCGACGAGTAGACCTTCTTGAGCGCGGGCCGCGTCGAGCCTTCGGCACGCTCGTCGGTCACCGCGAGCAGTGCCTCGGCAACCTCGTCGGGCTTGCTGGCCAGCAGGTCGGCGAAGGTGCCGGTGCCGGACGCGGCGAATTCCTGCCAGAACGGCTCGAGCTGGGTCAGCAGTTTGGGCGCCAACGACTCCAGCGCGTCGGGCACGATCGTTGGGCTGATCTTCTTGACCGCCGCGTAGCCACCCTTCACCGCAAGGCCGGACGCTCCGCCCTTGTCCGAGACCTCGGCGTCGAGAACCTCGACGGCATCGGCGAGGAAGGCCGGACGCTTGGCATCGTCGAGCAGGGATTCGGACAGTGCTGCAACCACTTTCGGTTCC
Organism: Nocardia callitridis; assembly: GCF_039543305.1. Taxonomy (NCBI): domain Bacteria; kingdom Bacillati; phylum Actinomycetota; class Actinomycetes; order Mycobacteriales; family Nocardiaceae; genus Nocardia; species Nocardia callitridis. The sequence goes on from NZ_BAABJM010000001.1 coordinate 829,817, forward strand.
TTCGGATCGAGTTCGATGAACGAGCGAGGGCAACTATACGCACCGATGTCCGAGTTATCACAGCTCTCACCCGACTACGGCTGCCACGGCAGCAACTGCACCATCAATCCTTCGCAGTCGGCGAGCAGATTTTCCTGCTCATCGAGCAGTTCCGCCGTGACAAACGTTTTGCGACCCTCGATTCGATCGACTCGCCCGCGCACCCGCAGCGGCGTCTCCAACGGCGTGATCTTGCGGTAGTTCACATGCAGATAGGCAGTGCGGCTGATCGGTCGACCCGCGTAATGCACGATCATCCCGAACAGGTCGTCGAACAGCAGCGGGAGCACACCGCCGTGCGCGGCGCCGTTGCCACCGAGGTGGTATCGGCGGAATTCGCCGGTCATCCGAATGCCGTTCGGTCCGGCCTCGACGACCTGCCACGGCAACATCAAAAGGCTGCCACGCCCTGGCAATTCGGGGACCCGCCCGGCCGGGCCGTGCAGTTCCGGCGCGCGGTAGGGCTCGAGAATGTCGATGAGTTCGCGCGCCTTGGTCAGCGCGTCACCGAAGACGTCTTCCGGTGCGTCCGCGCTGACGGCGAGGTCTTGCAGCGTCCGCATGGCCTCGACGAACGGAGCGAAGTTCGGACCCGCCTCTGCGGGTTTGATCTTCGGAAAACCACCGTGCTCCTCGTAGCGGGATTCGTCCACCGCGCTCAGGTCGATCATCGGCTCCACTTGCTCGCTCATCCCTGCACGGTATCGCGTGGTTTTACACCGTCAAACCGGACAATGGGAATTGCCGATGACCGAACACCCACACGGCGCCGAGCACCTGCACGTGATAATCACCGGTGTGACGTTCACCCCGACGCTGTGGCGACCCGTTCCAGGGTTCGAGAATCTGACCGACATCACCTACCACCGACACATCGAGCAGGGCACCGTGCGAGTCGCTTTCGACCGCCCCGAGGTGCGCAACGCATTTCGACCGCACACCGTCGACGAGCTGTATCGCGTGCTGGATCACGCCAGGATGAGCTCCGACGTCGGCGCGGTGCTGCTCACCGGCAACGGGCCGAGCCCCAAGGACGGCGGCTGGGCGTTCTGCTCGGGCGGCGACCAACGCATCAGGGGCCGCAGCGGCTACCAGTACGCCGACGGCGAGAGCGCCGACACCGTCGACCAGGGCCGAGCAGGTCGGCTGCACATTCTCGAGGTGCAGCGACTGATCAGGATGATGCCGAAGGTGGTGCTCGCGTTGGTGAACGGGTGGGCCGCCGGTGGCGGACACAGCCTGCACGTGGTGTGCGATCTCACATTGGCCAGTCGGGAGCACGCCAGGTTCAAACAGACCGACGCCGACGTCGGCAGCTTCGACGGCGGCTACGGCAGCGCCTACCTGGCGAAGATGGTCGGCCAGAAGTTCGCCCGCGAGATCTTCTTCCTCGGCGAGGCATACACCGCCGAGCAGATGCACCACATGGGTGCGGTGAACCGGGTCGTCGATCACGACGAGTTGGAGAACGTCGCACTGGAATGGACCGCGAAGATCAACGGCAAATCGCCGCAGGCGCAACGCATGTTGAAGTACGCGTTCAACCTCACCGACGACGGCCTGGTCGGCCAGCAATTGTTCGCCGGCGAGGCGACCAGGTTGGCGTATCTCACCGACGAGGCGGTCGAGGGCAGGGACGCGTTCCTGGAGAAGCGCGCGCCCGACTGGTCGCCCTACCCATGGCACTTCTGACCGCGTGGCATGCCTGACCCCATGGCACTTCTGACGGATTGGCACTTCTGATGGATATCCTCAGCAGCCGAATCATCCTGCGCCCCGGAGATTACCGCACCACGCTGGCGTTTTACCGCGACCTGCTCGGGCTCGCGATCGCACGCGAATATCCGGGCGGCACCGTATTTTTCGCCGGACAGTCCCTCGTGGAGGTGGCCGCGCACGGCGGGTCGGACGGGTCACGCTCGTTCGACGGTGCGCTCTGGCTTCAGGTGCGCGATATCGGCGACGCCGCGGCCGAACTCACCCTTGCGGGCGTCGCGATCGACCGTGCGCCCGTACAGGAGCCGTGGGGATTGCACGAGATGTGGATTCACGACCCCGACGGCGTACCGATCGTCCTGGTCGAGATCCCACCCGAGCACCCGATCCGCCGGGATGGGCGCAGGCCACAGGACTAGGTCCGCGCCAGGCGATGCTTCGTGACGCTTGCTTCGATTTGCCGAAGCAAGCCTCGGCGACAACTATGACGTTCGAGGACGCACCCGCCCGGTCAGCGCTGATCGGGCGGGGTAGCGTGCCTTTCCGAACGAGTGAATCGCAGTCTCGATGCCCGGCGTACCCACCTGCTTCCGTCCCCTCGACCACCACCAGCGCGGTCGGCCCCGCGAGGCCGACCCCTCCCCCGGGTGGCGGGGCGGCGGTGACACGAGCACTGTCGTGCGTCGGGACGGTCGCGTGACCGTTGACCCGACACCGGTCCGCGGAGTGCGACCAGGAGTGTCGAGGGGTTGGGTCAGGTCATGAGCAAAACGTTGCGGTTACTGCCGATGCCGACCGGGTCGAGCACCTGCGAGGCGCTGCCGCACCTGCGCGCCGCCCTGGACGGTGACGGCCCCGCGTGGCTGCCGATGCCGGTCAGCGACCGACGTGAGCAGCAGCGCCTGAGCCAGGCGTTGTCACCCGGCGAGACCATCGACGACGAGGTGGCGCTGGTAATGACCACCTCGGGCAGCACGGGCGTGCCGAAGGGCGCGATGTTGAGCGCCGCCGCGCTGCGTGCCAGTGGCAACGCCACCCACGATCGGCTCGGCGGGCCGGGCACCTGGTTGTTGGCGCTGCCCACCCACCACGTGGCGGGTGTTCAGGTGCTGTTGCGCAGCATTCTCGCGGAGACCGAACCCTCGGTGCTCGATGTCTCCGACGGCTTCCTACCCGAGGCATTGGCCGAGGTGATCGGTGGTATGCGCGGCGAACGGCGCTACACCTCGCTGGTGCCGACCCAGCTCGTCAAGTCGTTGCGATCGCCGACCGCCACGGCCGCGCTCGCCGACCTCGACGGTGTGCTCATCGGCGGCGCCGCCACGCCAGCCTCGGTGTCCGCGCAGGCAAAAGCGGCCGGTATCACCATCGTTCGCACCTACGGAATGAGCGAGACCTGCGGCGGCTGCGTCTACGACGGGGTGCCACTGGACGGTACGACCGTGCGCATCGAGGACGGCAGGGTGCTACTCGGCGGCCCGACCATCGCCTCCGGATATCGCGGCATACCCGAACATCCCGCGTTCGCCGAGCCCGGCTGGTTTCGCACCGAGGACGCCGGCGTCTTCGCCGACGGTGTGCTGCGCATCGAGGGCCGCCTCGACGACGCGATTCTCAGCGGCGGTCTGCTCGTGCGCCCGCAGGTCGTGGAGGCCGTGCTCGTCGATCACCCCTCGATCGCCGAGGCCGTGGTCGTCGGCCTACCCGACGAGCGGCTCGGACAACGCGTTGCCGTCGTGGTGGTCCCCACCCCCGGCGCGACACCGACGCTGGAGCAACTGCGCGTCCACGTCACGGCCGAACTCGACCAGTTCGCCGCACCGAGGGAATTGGTACTGGTGGAAGAGATTCCGCTGCGTGGCCCCGGCAAGCCGGATCGCATCAAGGTCCGCGAACACTTCGCCACCGAATCGACGCACTGACCAACGCCGGATTCCACTGGCTAGCACGGTAACTGGCCAGCACACGATCACTTCGTCAGCGGTGTCGTTGACCTCCGCCATCACATTCCATGCGGTCCACGCGCCGGGCGCCAGCTGAATCTGCGCGGTGGGAAATAACGAGATCATGTTGCCCTGCTTCACCGAACCGACCGCGTCCTTCATGGTCGCCGGCAGTACGTGGACCGCATCCACGGATCACCCTCTCGCCCCGCCCCGTCTCGGTCGGTAAACAGACAGGCGCTGTCGCTCCACGACGCGGCAGCGGGCCATGCTCCGAGAACGGTGCCCGCGACCACCATGCACGCTGGCGCCAACGAGGCGCCGCCCTGGATCACTTTTCGTAGTTCCTTCATCGCCGGAAGGTCGATGCGACGTGCGCGGAGGGATTAGGCCGCCATCGCTTCGGGCGCACCGCGGCGGGCACGACGACGATCCTCAGTACCACGATGACAGCCCGCGCAAGCGGCCGAGACATCGGCGCGCAAGCCGGATGCAAGAGGCGGGCCGCAGTCTTGTCGCATGACAACTTTCGCACCCACTTCATCGCTCGCCGTCGAGGCGACCGACCTGGTCAAGGTGTTCGGGGAACAGCGCGCGGTCGACGGGGTGAGCCTCGCGGTTCCGCGTGGCTCGGTATACGGCGTGCTCGGACCCAACGGCGCGGGGAAGACCACCACCATCCGCATGCTGGCCACCCTGCTTCGCCCCGATGGCGGCAGCGGCAGGATCTTCGGTCACGACGTGGTCGCCGAGCCGACGGCCGTGCGCTCGCTGATCGGCGTCACCGGGCAATACGCCTCGGTCGACGAGGATCTCAGCGCCACCGAGAACCTGATCCTGTTCTCCCGCTTGCTCGGGCTCGGTCGCGGCGAGGCCCGCCGCAAAACCGCCGACCTGCTGGCCGAATTCGACCTCGCCGAGGCCGCGGACAAGCCGCTGCGGAATTTCTCCGGCGGCATGCGCCGGCGCCTCGACCTGGCGGCCAGCCTGATCGCGACACCCCCGTTGCTGTTTCTCGACGAGCCGACCACCGGTCTCGACCCACGCACCCGCGCCCAGATGTGGGACACCATCCGGCGCCTGGTCAGCGAGGGCACCACGGTGCTGCTCACCACGCAGTACCTGGACGAGGCCGATCAACTCGCCGACCGCATCGCGGTGATCGACCACGGCAAGGTGATCGCCGAGGGCACCGCCGACCAGCTCAAAGCCTCGGTCGGTGGCTCGTCGGTGCATCTGACCGTGGTCGACGGTGATCTGCTCGACCAGGCGCGCAGCGTGGTCGGCGACTTCCTCGGCGCCGAGATCCAGGTGTCGCGGGCGACCAACCAGATCACCGCGCCATTGCCCGACGCCGACGCCACCGCCGACCTGTTGATTCGCCTGCGCGAGCGCCGGATCGCGATCGAGGAGATCACCGTCAGCAAACCGAGCCTCGACGAGGTCTTCCTCACCATCACCGGCCACCCGGCCGACACCGACAACGACACCGAACGGAGCGCGGCATGAGCACCATTACCGCGACGGCTGCCGAGCAGTCGATACCCAAGCATGCGGCGGTGGCCCCGATTCCCGAGGCCAGCAACCGAATTCCGCTCACCCAGACCGTGGCGAACTCGCTCAGCATGGCCTACCGCGGTCTGCTGAAGCTCAAGCACAATCCTGAGCAATTGTTCGATGTGACCGTCCAGCCGATCCTGTTCACCGCGATGTTCGCCTTCATCTTCGGTGGCGCCATCGGCGGCAGCGTGCAGGACTATCTGCCGATCCTGATCCCGGGAATCCTGGTACAGACGGTGATCATCACCTCGGTCGCGACCGGCACCCAACTGCGCGAGGACATGGACAAGGGTGTCTTCGATCGATTCAAATCCCTTCCGATCGCCCGCATCTCGGCCCTGGCTGGCGCGCTGCTCGCCGACATGGTGCGTTACGTCATCGCGACTGTGCTCACCATCATCGTCGGCCTGTGCATCGGTTACCGGCCCGAAGGCGGCTTCCTCGGCGTTCTGGTGGCCAGCCTGGTCGTTGTGGTGTGTTCGTTCGCGGTGAGCTGGATCTGGGCGCTGGTCGGCGTGACCGGCAAGAGCGCGGCGGGCGTGCAGGGCATCTCGATGATGATCATGTTCCCGCTCACCTTCATGTCCGGCGCGTTCGCGCTGGTGAGCACCATGCCGGGCTGGATGCAGGCGATCAATCACGCCAACCCGGTGTACTACATGGTGAATGCGTGCCGCGCACTGATGAACGGAGCGGGGTACGGCAGCGACCTCGCCTACTCGTTGATCGGCGCCGTGGTGGTTGTCGCGATCTTCGCGCCACTGACCGTCAAGGCGTACATGCGCAGGGCGTGAGCCGAAGTGGTTGCGCGCCAACCAGAACCGGTCCGTCAGCCGGGTGGGAACACTTCCCGCCCGGCTGTCACGCTGTGGTGGCCGGATTGTTCAACGCACGCAGGATCGCCATGATTCGATCCACACCGTGGCGGCGGCGCATCCGAGCCGAGCCCGCGAGCGCCGCCGCCATTCGGTCCGCACCCAGTGCTGTCGCGGCCAGCTCCCGGTGCCGATCCCACTGCGTCGAGGGAAAGTCCTGGCGGGCAACGGCCTTCGGTGCGAGAGCGAGCAGTTCCACCCCCGTCGTCGGATCGGCGCCGGAGGCGATCAGATAGCTGCCCACCGCGCACGCGACCGCGCCTATCTGCGGAATGTCCTGGTACTTGCCGAATTCCACGACCGATTCCGCGATCAACTCGGTCACCAGTTGGGCGACCTCACCCGCTCGTCCGTACAGCACGTAGGCATCCACGGTGGACGCGGCGGTCATTCGACGGCCGGGATCGGGACGCGCCAGCTCGGTGCCGGGCCACCCGGACAGTTCCAGCGCCCTGCGGTGCCCGAGCAAGCCCTGCTCCACCGCGCCTTCGGCGAGCACCAACTCGGCGGCGGTGTGCTCGATCGCGGACAGCAATTCGTTGTATTGACTACCTGGATCGTCACCGACCGGGTCGACAGATCCCGTGACGATCGCCATCTCCCGACGCGCCTCGGCGAGCGCACCGCAACCGATCAACGCCGCCACCAAGGAGCACCGCGTCTCCACGGTGTCCTCGTAGGCGCCGAGCGCATGCAACTTGTCGAGCGCGAATCGGTAGTGCGCTACGGCTCCCGGGTAATCGGCCACCTGACTGCGCACCATCCCGAGGTGCCTGCGGACCATGGCCACGCTCCACACTTTGCCGGTACCGACGATGCCGAGCACGAGGTCCGCGTCGTGGGTGGAGCCGTACACATCGCCGGTGTTCTCCCGAATGTTCGCCCGCATCAGCAGCGCGCTGGAACGAGTTTCCGGGTCGCCGGAGTGCGCGCCGTTCGCGAGCAGCCGCGCCACCCCCGTGCCGTCCACCCTGGAGAGCAGGATTCGCGCGACCAGCAGCGCCGATTCGCTGAGATCGCCACGCACGGCGAGCAATCGACGTAGGCGCACACGCATCGCCGCGATCGCGCGGAGATTGGCGATGCCGCCCAGGTACATCAGGTGCAGACACGCCACCACACAGCCGAGCACAACCAGGTCGGGCACGGTGCGGCGTAGTTCCGGCTCGGTGAGCTCCAACGCGACAACTCTGGTGGCCCAGGTGATCACCTCGGTATGCGAGCCGCGCATCACCCACAGCGCGCCGAGCACGGGAAACACGGTGTAGGCGGCCACGGCGTCCTCGCGGTCCAGCGCACAGCGCAGGGCCGCGATCAGGTTGTCGACTTCCTCGCCGATCGCCAGCACCAGCCGCATCTGATCGTCGGTGCTGTGCCGTTCCGCGACTTCCGTACAGAAACCCTTGGCCCACAACAGCATTCGGTCGTCGACGGCCTCGGATTCGATGCGGTCGGCGTCGAGCTTCTCTTCGCCGTACTCCCGGACGGTCTCCAGCATGCGGTAGCGCGTCCCGAGAATTTCGTCGTCGAACATGGTCAACAGCGATTGGTTCACCAGGCCGTCGACCGCGGCGGCCACATCGACTATCCGCGGACCTTCGGCGACGATCTCGGCGGCCGCCAGGGTGAATCCGGCCGGGAAACGGCACAGTCGGCACAGGGCGAGCTGCTGCGCGGGTTCGAGGAGGTCCCAGCTCCAGTCGATCACCGCGTGCAGGGTGCGGTGTCGCTCGGGCGAGCTGCGGTCACCGTGGCGCAGCAGCGAGAACCGGTCGCCGAGGCGGCGATTGATCTCCTCGACACTCATCGTGCGCACCCGCGCGGCGGCCAACTCGATCGCCAGGGGCAGCCCGTCGAGGGTCCGGCACAGCTCGGCGACGATGCCGGGATCCAGCCGCACGCCGGGACGCACGGCTCTGGCGCGCGCATCGAACAGTTCGGTGGCCGGTGATCCGCCTTCCTCGATACCCAAAGGCGCCAACGGGTACACCGTCTCCGCGGTGATCATCAGCGGGCTGCGACTGGTGGTGAGGACGGTCAGCCGATCGGCCGCGGCGATGGCGTCGGCGACGACCACCGCCACCTCGTCGATCAGATGTTCACAGTTGTCCAGGATCAACAGCATCGAGCGCGCCGACAACGCGTCGCGCAGCCGCTGCCGAAAGTCCACGCTCTGCCCCGTGCGCAATGCCTGCGAATCGAATGGCACCTCGCTGACACCGAGTGCGGCGCCGAGGGCACCTTCGACTCCGGCCCTGGCGTCGCCGCCTCGGCCGCCGCCACGCACCGAGGCCAGCTCTACCAGCACCACCGGTAGGCGTCGGGCCCGCGCACCGGCGGCGTGCGCGACGCGTGTCTTTCCGACCCCGCCGGGCCCGAGCACGGTGACCACGCGGGCGGTGCGCAGCAATTCCTCGATCCTGTCCAGGTCCGCGCCGCGTCCGAGCAACGCGTTGGGCTCGGAGCGCAGTCCGATCCTGACGTTCGACACCGCGGCGGATTGCGCCGCGGGCTGCGTGGCAGCGCTCGCCTCGGCGGAGGTGCTGCTGCTGTCCCGTTCGACCGGCGTCGCGCCCGAACCGGGTACGGCCGCGACACCGTTGGCGCGCAAGGGTTCTCCGCGCAGAATCGCGGTGTTCAAATCGATCAGCGCTCGGCCGGGGTCCGCGCCGAGTTGGTCGGCGAGCCTGGCGCGGAACGTCGCGAACGATTCCAGTGCTTCGTTGGGCCGCCCCGCCGTGGCGAGCAACCGCATCAGTGTCTGTTGTGCGGGTTCGTTCAACGGGTCGGCCTCGGCGCGCCGGTGTGCCAGGGGCAGAGCCGCGCCGAGATCACCACTGACTTCGCGGACCGCCAGTTCGAGCACGTCCAGCTCGGCGGATCTTGTCTCGGCCGCGCCGCGGAGTTCGTCGGCGATCACACCGGAGGGCAGGTCGGCGCCGGGTTCGCCGCGCCATAGTGCGCGTGCCCGCTCGATCAGTTCCAGGCACCCCGCCAGGTCGCCGAGCGCTCGACGTTCGCGTGCGCGGTGGGTGAGTACGGTCACCGCGGTGAGATCGACCTGCTCGACGGGCAGGGTCAGCCGGTAGCCCGCCGGTCCGATCTCGAGCGCGCCCTCCGGCAGTGCGGAGCGCAGTCGGGAGACCTGGGTGTGCAGCGCGTTCATCGGGGCGCGTGGCGGCTGCTGCGCCCACACGTCATCGATCAGCGTCTGCGCGCTGCGGCTGCGCCCCGGAGCCAGTGCGAGGGCGGCGAGCAGCAACCGCGCGCGGGCGCCGGGAAGCGCGCTGAGCGCACCGTCGCGGCGTAGCGCGATTTCCCCCAGCAGCCCGACGAGGACCGAGCCTGCTGGGGCCGTCAGCACTGGATTGTGGCCGTTATGGCCGTTGTGGTCGGCGATCATCCCGCCCTCATCGTAGGCGAGCGCGACCGACGAGCCGACACCATTTATTTCCGACCTGCCCCGCCTCGCCTCGCCTGGCCCTTGGGGAAAGACCGAGCCGCAACGCTGGGCGCCGCGATGCCGAAACCCGAGGCGGCCTCTCCTGCCAGCGCGCTTCGAGACTCCACACCGAAACTCGTGGCCCATCAACACTGGGACTCGGGCCGCCGCACCCCCGCGCCGCGGCACCGGGACCCATCAACACTCGGACTCGGGCACGGGCCGCTACGCGTCGGCACGCTTGGGCATCTCCCCTTCTCTCCGCTTCCCGGGCGCGGGAGTCTTTCCACCGGAACGCCGACGGCCTCGTCGCGGCCCGCTGAGTGCGCGCCAGACCGCTGAGGACTCGCGACCGGAGCTGGGTCGCATACCGGAAACCGGTACCGGTACGGCCGCCGAACCGGTCGGCGGCCGACAACCCGCTCGGCGCGGTTTAGGCTGCGCACATGGCTACTGCTGCGCAATGGATCGAAGGCACGCGCCCTCGAACTCTGCCCAACGCGATCGCTCCCGTGCTGGCAGGCACCGGCGCCGCCGCTTCCCTCGACGGCGCCGTGTGGTGGAAAGCGATTCTGGCGCTGCTTGTTTCGCTGGCGCTGATCATCGGCGTCAATTTCGCCAACGACTACTCCGACGGCGTGCGCGGCACCGACGACGAGCGGGTCGGCCCGATCCGGCTGGTCGGCCAGCGTTTGGCCTCGGCGGCGGCGGTGCGCAACGCCGCGGTCGCCAGCCTGGTGCTCGCGGCGGTGATCGGGCTGGTGCTCGCGGCGCTCACGGCGTGGTGGTTGATCCTGATCGGCGCGGTGTGCCTTGCCGGCGCGTGGTTCTACACCGGCGGCAAGAAGCCCTACGGCTACAACGGATTCGGCGAGATCGCGGTGTTCGTGTTCTTCGGCCTCATCGCGGTGCTCGGCACCCAGTTCGTGCAGGCCGAGCGGATCGACTGGGTGGGTGCGCTGCTCGCGGTTTCGGTGGGCGCGTTCTCCAGCGCGGTGCTGGTGGCCAACAACCTGCGCGACATCCCCACCGACACCGCATCCGGGAAGGTCACCCTCGCGGTGAAACTCGGCGACACCCGCACCCGCACCCTGCATCTCGTGCTGCTCGCGGCGCCGTTCGTCGTCACCCTTGTCCTCATCGCGCGGACACCGTTCGCGCTGGTCGGCCTGTTGGCCCTGCCGTTGGCCATTCGCGCCAACGCACCCGTACGCACGGGTAAGCACGGCCTGGATTTGATCGTCGCCCTGCGGGATTCGGGTCTTGCCCTGCTGGTCTGGGCCGCGGCGACCGGACTCGCGGTCGGGCTCACCTGAGCGCGGAACCGCGCGATATCGGCGCGTAGACCGGCGAAGGGGCGACACCGTGGTGTCGCCCCTTCGCTCATTGTGCCCGCGTCAGTCCCTGTCGGACGACAGCTACCGCGCACGCCGTCGACAACGTCGACGATCACCGCGGTCAACCGCCCCCGTGGCGCGCAACCGAGTTTCTCGGTCCGGCTTCCGCGGAGCAGTTCTCGGTGTCATCCCTCCGATATGCCCACCTCAGTCGTTGTCCGGCACCAGGATGCCCAGCACCCAGTTGACGACGCCGACGATGATGCCGCCGATCACCGCGGCCCACACGCTGCCGACACGAAGACCGTAATCGGTGAACTCGGTGATCCAGGCGGTCAGCCACAACATCAGCGCGTTGATCACCAGCAGGAACAGCCCGAGCGTCACGATCACCAGCGGTAGCGACAGCAGTTTCACAATCGGCTTCACCACCGCGTTCACCAAGGTGAACACGATCGCGACGGCGATGAGGACGATGATCTTGGCGCCGTTGCCCTTGTCCGCGGGGCTGACGATCTCCAGGTTGGTGACGAGAACCGTGGCCACCCAGATGGAGACCGCGGTAATGATCAACCGAATCAGATGCTGCATTCGCCAATGCTAAGCATGCTCGACCGTTGCGCGCTGACCCAAACCGGGAATATGGGATGCGACCGGGCGCGCGACCCGATGCGCACACGGCACGATCGGGCAACGCATGCACTCGAACGCGCAGGTCCTCGGCACGGTCGTCGTCGCCGAACAGCCGTTCGGTAGCGACGTTGGGCGCGCACAGTTCGGCGGGCGATACGTGCCCTCCGCTACCCGCGCCACTCCCCGGTCCGCACGAACTCCGCCAACACCGCGCCCGGCTCCCCCAACTCGAACCCGCGCGACCGAACCCAGTCGTCGTCGAAATACGTGCCCGCGTAACGATCCCCGCCGTCACACAGCAATGTCACCACGCTCCCGGCCCGCCCTTCGGCGAGCATGTCGGCGACGAGCGAGAACGCGCCCCACAGGTTGGTCCCGGTGGAGCCGCCGACTCGGCGCCCGAGTTGGTCGCTGGCATGCCGGGCGGTAGCGATCGAGGCGGCATCGGGCACCACCATCATGCGGTCGACGACGTGCGGAACGAAGGACGGCTCCACCCTCGGTCGGCCGATTCCCTCGATGCGCGAGGGCATTCCGGTGCTGTAGTCGGCGAGTCCGGTCTCGTAACCGCCGTAGAACGCGGAGTTCTCCGGGTCGACGACGGCGAGTTTCGTAGGATGTCTGCGGTAACGGATATAGCGGCCGATGGTGGCGCTGGTTCCACCGGTACCCGCGCCGACGACGATCCATTCCGGCACCGGGTGCGACTCCAAAGTCAGCTGTTCGAAGATGGATTCGGCGATATTGTTGTTTCCGCGCCAGTCGGTGGCGCGCTCGGCATTCGTGAACTGGTCGAGATAGTGCCCGTCGCATTCGGCGGCCAGCCGCGCGGCCTCGCTATACATATCGGGCGCGCGTTCCACGAAATGACAACGGCCACCTTGTCTTTCGATCAGCGCGATTTTCTGCGGCGAGGTGCTCGCAGGCATCACCGCGACGAAATCCAGGCCGAGGAGTTTCGCGAAATACGCCTCACTCACGGCGGTCGACCCCGAGGACGCCTCCACCACAGTTGTCCCTTCGGTGATCCACCCGTTGCAGATCGCGTACAGGAACAGCGAGCGCGCGAGTCGATGCTTGAGACTGCCGGTGATGTGGGTGGATTCGTCTTTCAGATACAGCCGCACATTCCATTCCGGCGGCAGAGGGTAGCGCAGCAGGTGGGTGTCGGCACTGCGTTGGGTGTCGGCGTCGATCAGGCGAACCGCGTTGTCGACCCACTCTCTCGGGGTACTGCGGTCACAGGATTTCATCGGGCCTCGCCGCGGCCTTCTTCGGGCGAGGGCGGATCGGATTTCCGTTCGCCCGTCGCGGCGTCCTCGGCAGCCGGGTCACCGGGTGCGGCGTCCGCGGCCGGTGCGGGATGCGCGGAGTCCGCGCCGCGCCCGTCGGCACCGCGCAGCCGTGCACGCAATTGCGCCTTGTCCCTGCGGCGACGCTCGTCGACCACCGCGATGTCCTCGTTGACTCGCGTGCGCATGCGCTTGAACAACGTCATCGACAACGGCATGGCGATCAGCAGCGCGAACAGTGCCGCGACCACGAGCGGAATCCGCACCGATACCAGGTGGGCGAGCAGCATGATCACCGCGGCGATCACGATCACCAGGCCGATTCTGGCGAGGGTGTAAATGCCCAGATCGCGGGCAAGTCGCCGACCGGCGCCTTGGGTTCGCTGGCCGGTAGCACCTTCCGGTGCGGGTGCGTCACTCACGGCGTTCAGCCTATGCGACGCTGAAGTCGGCCCTGGGTTCGACGGCCGCGCGAGGCCGGGTTTCACATCCGATTTGTCTATTACCTCCCCTTTACCAACTGTAGGTGGTTCGAGTACCTAGGGGTTCGGGTGCGACGATGACGCCATCTGATGAGGGAACTGTCGAGAACGGAGAGGTTTGCTATGACTGCGATCACCGTCGGCGGCCAGGACACCCTGCTGACCCCGGGTCAGGTTGCTGCCCTGTTCCACGTCGATCCGAAGACTGTCACCCGGTGGGCGCATGCCGGGCGTCTCGGTTCGCTGCGCACACCTGGCGGTCATCGCCGGTTTCGGGAGTCCGAGGTACTCCAATTGCTCCAGTCGCTGACCACAGAGGCGACCGCGCACTGAGGACCGCCGGTTGGTGCTGCGGGATTCGTAGCACCAACCCACTGTCACGTCCCCGACACACCACATAACGTCTCGGCCCTGCGCCGATTCCGTCGCCACGGTGTGCGGGAGCCGCTACCACGACTACCCTCGTGGCCAGGAGGTGAGCGACGTGACATACCTGTTGGCACTCATCGCGATCGTGGCGATCGCGGTGCTGTGCTGGAAAGCGTTCGGTCCGCAGCGAGTGGGCGGAACGCGAGAACCTTCCCGTTCACCGCTGCGTAAGCGCGACCGCCGCGTACTCGGCCCGGACGACGACCCGGAGTTCCTCTGGGGCCTTTCCCACCAGAACGGCGACTCCCACCAGAACCGCGACGGAGAACCCGGCTCGGGGCCTAAAGAGCACTGATTTTCCTCGGGTGACCACCCGGCTGCGCCGGCGGTATCGACCGCGGCGAGCCGCTCCTGACGTGCGGGCGAACGCGCGATCAAGATCATCCGGAATCCCTTGTGCCACACGTTGATCCGCCGGTGGCGCACATCACCGTGCCGTCTGTGGGCTACCCGGTGTCCTGCATACATCCGATGCGTGCGCGACGACGCACCACTGACGTGATGTGTGAGGAGAACAGACCGGTGGACAACGACTATTTCACCCGGATCCCGACCGTGGGCACCGACAGCGACGAAGGACTGGTAGAGCAGCTCAGCGACGACGCACTACGCCGACTGGCGCGTGCCGCGAGCGGGCTGTCGATCGAGAGCCAGCAATACCTCGCCGATCTTGCCCAGCGCCTGCGGGTCACCGAGGGCTTGGCGCCGCGCGAGCAGGTCACCGAGCTGTGACATTGGTCGCATAGTTCACCGGCCGACCCACCGAGAACGGGTAAAAACATGCCTCGAGGGGCGGGCGCGCTGTGGTGTGCCCGCCCCTCGAGGACGTAAAGCAAGTGGACCGTGGACAGGCCCTGCCTGTGGAAAGCGTTACTCGGCGACTCGAGAACCGCTGAGTCGCGCGGTCACGGCTGACCGGTGAGCACCGCGGTGACGGCGTCGATGAACGGTTGCCCGCCCATAGCCAGACCACCAGCGATCGCACCGACAACGAGGCCGATCGGACCGGTGATGATGCTGAAGAAGCCGACACCGATGATGGTGCCGATCAGGCCACCGATCAGACCACCGGCGACAATGCCGACGACGTTCTTGTTGAGCTCGACCATCAGCCGGTCCATCGAGTTGATGGGCTGCATCTCGCCGACGTCCTTGGCGTTCATGGTCGGGGTGAGCGCGAGACTCTTGCCGTCGTCGCTGATCTGTTGCGCGACAGCGAGATTACGACCGGAGACCTGAAAGGTGAGCGGCACCTCGGCGACGAAATCACCCGCGTCCGAGCGCAGCGTGACCTTGCTGCGGTCCTCGGCCAACTCGAATCGGCCGCCGTCGACCGAGGTGCTGATGACCTTGGCGCTCTGCACGATCTCTGGGTCGGTGACCTCAGGTGCCGCCGTCGTTGTCGGAGCCTGCGAAACCTCGGCCTCGGCTCCTTCGGCTTGATCGTCCGCGACCGGCCGATCGGAAAGTACGGTGTGGTAGCTGACGCCTTGCTCAACGCCGGACGCCGAAACTTCCTTGGCTGCTTGCTGCGTCGGTTCTGCGTGCTGGGTCGGCTGTGCATTCACAGTGCCCGCAGCGATTCCCACAGCAGCGACAGCCATGAGAGTGGTGGCGGCAATCTTGCCGATTCTCATTACTCGATTCCTTCTCACGGGTCATCCGACTTGACGCGGCCGGACGGCGTGACTGTACAGCGCATTGGCGATTTTTCCAGATGTGGAAATTCGTACACGAGCGCAGCAGTCTGTTGCCCGATTGTGATGTCAGCCGGCGCACGGGAGCAGACCTGCGGAAACACCGTATGGACCGGAATGTTTTGGCGCGCAAGGATTCGACGCACATGCGCCACATAGGGTAAGCATGGCGTGACTTTCACTATCAGTTCCAACTTCGATCTCGTCGCCGGGGGACCGAAGCGTTACAGCTCGGGAGGCTGTCCGTGTCGCGCCAACGCGTTCGTGCAGGTGTCACCTTGGCAGGGTTCATCGGTATCGCCGCGCTCGCAGCCGTCATCGTCGCCGGGTTGGCGATCACGATGTCGGATTCCGAGACGACCGACAACCAGGCCAAGGTCACTGACACCACGACCACCACCCCGGAGACCACCGACTCCGATGACTCCAATGGTGCGCCAACCACTTCCGTCATCACCCTGTCGACCACCCCGGAACTGCCGCCACCGCCACCACCGGAAACCTCCGCGATTCAGGGTGGGGTGAACAAGGACGCGACGGCGGTGCAAATGAACGTCGGTGACTGCGTGAGCCTCGCCGGCGGCGGTGCCACCATCGACAAGACCACCTGCGGCAGTTCGAGTTCCACCTACAAGGTGGTCGACAAGGCTCCCGCCGACAGTCAATGTCCCAGCGACGTCGACCACACCTTCGACGGCACCCTGCGCGGCGCCGACCATGCCGCACTGTGCCTGGACATCGACTGGGTGATCGGCAGCTGTATGGAACTCACCCCCGGCAACCCGCAACGCGTCGACTGTGGCACCCAGGGCATCAGCAATGGCGTTCGGATCGTGGAGATTCGGCGCGACACCACGAATATCTACGACTGCGGCACAGCCAATGACCGCGGGATCGTCTACCAACAACGCCGATTCGTGGTGTGTGCGGCGCAGCTGTAGACCCCGCTACCCGCGCTTCGCCTGACGAGGCAGTCCGCCGAGTTGCGAGACGTTGCCGTCGCGGGTCGTTGCCTGCTGAGCACGAGGTACCGAGCCGTCGGGTCCGTTCAGGCAGTGCCCATTCGGTGCTGTACATCGGCTACTGAACACGAGCTTCATCGACACGAGCGGAGCCGAGCAAAAGTCAGGCACGGCTCGCGATTTCCCGAAGAACCCGGTATCAGTGGCCGTTCGGTGCCGTACATCCGTTACTGAACACGAGCTTCATCGACCCGAGCGGAGCCGAGCAAAGGCCAGGCACGACTCGGCGAGTTCCAAAGCACCCGGTGTCAGCGCGTGGTCGATAGCCGACGAGCGAGCACCGGCGCCACCGCACCGCCCGTATTGAGGGTGAAGTGCGCCGCCGCGGGCGCGGTCACGCTGTCGCCACGACGGCGGAGCCAGCCGAATACCAGTCCGGCGGCCGTGGTGGCGAGTACGGTGCCGAGCACACTGTCGCCAGCCACACGCGCGGGATGTATGTGCCACAGACCGAAGGCGAACGCACCGAAGACGGCACCGATCCGGGTACCGAATGCCCTGTCCAGCAGCGGATTCAGCGTGCCACGGAAGATCAGTTCCTCGCCGTGAACGGTGCCGATCGGAATGTGCACGGCCACCCACTCCACCGTGCTCACCTCGGCCGAGCGATCGGTGATCGTCGCGATCTTGCCGCGCACCGGCGCCACGGCGAGGGCGCCACCGTATCCCGCCGCCACCACCGTGGCCGCACCGAGCCCAACGCGTAACCCCCTGGTCGACAACCAATTCGGTGCGCCGCGAAAAATCAGCGCGTACCCGCACGCGAAACACACACTCGCGAGCGTTCGCCCGCGCAGGCCGAGGCCGAGACGCGGCAGGACGGCATTGCTCCACACCACCGGAACCCCGAAGGCCACCAGCGCTTTCGCTCGCTCGCTCACTTCACGTCCCGCTCGAGGTCCTCGGCGACTTCGATCGCCGCACGCACCCGCTCGGCGCGCTCGGCGTTCCAGTCCCGAGGTGCCGCGATCGCCACCCACCCGTCGAGCACCAGGCTGCCGTAACGGTGTCCATGTCCATCGGTAACCGCCTGCGCGTTGGTGAGGTCGGCGGCAACCTGCCAGAAGGTCACGAACGGCCACCAGCGCATCTGGGTCGATACGTCGGCACCGCGCGGTTCCGATAGCCAATCCGGTTGCGAGAAGATGAGATCGGGTGACCACCAGATGATCGGGTCCGAGGCGTGCTGGAGGTAGGCGATGCGCGGTGCTCGCCATTCGGTCGAGGGGCGCGCCAGCGCGGCACGGTCGGCGGCGAAACGAACAACCAGTCCGTCGGCGTATACCGGGGCGATCTCGGGGGAACCCGGATCGCGCCGCGAAATGAACTGATTCCACAGTCGATTGGAGTTCGGCGGCCCCACCCACAACGCACCGTCGACTTTCGAACGCAGGTCGGCGAGGCCGTCGAAAGCCGCCTCCGAACCCTCCGAGCCCAAGCTCTCGCCGTACACCAGCAGCTTGGGGCGCGACTGCGCCGGGCGGGCGATCCAATGCTGGTAGACCGCGTCGAACATCTCCTTGCCCGCGGTCAACGCCTTGCCTCGGTCGGCGAGAAATGAGAGCACACTGGGCAGATAGGAATACTGCGAGGCAAGGATCGCGGTATCACCGCCGTACATGTACTCGATCGCGTCGGCGGCCATCGAATTCACCCATCCCGTGCCAGTGGTCGTGGCCACCACCAACACCTTGCGGTCGAACGCACCGGTACGTTCCAGTTCCGCCGCGGCGAGTTCGGCTGGTTTCCGCTCCGACGCACCCGATTCGAGACCGACGTAGGCCCGGATCGGTTCGCGAGCGGGCTCGCCGGTGACCTCCTGAATCCGGCTCGCACTCGGCCCGTGCGAGACGAACCACCGGCCCTCGAAACCGAGGGTGTCCCACTTCGCCAGCGACGCGGGGCTGCCGGATCGTTCGGGCGATATCGGCTGTAGCGCCTCGGGCGAGGTGCGATCGTTGCGCACACTGAACGCCGAGTTCGCCACCGCGAAGAACGCACGGGAGGCGACACCGTTGAAAGTGGTCACCGCGAGCACGACCAGAACGAGACAGCCTGCGGCGGGCGCCAATTCACGCGGCACCCGAACCCACTGATTGAGCAGCCTGGCCAGGAACAAGATGAGCTCGCGCACGGTGCGGTAGACCGCAACCACGGCGGCGGCGACGGCGACGCTCAGCAATCCGGTACGCAGGTAGGCGGGTGTCGTGGTGCCGGTCATGCCCATCAGCGCGGTGATTTCGCGCTGCCAGCGCGCCGATTGCACCAGCATCAGCCCCGCGCTCACCCCCGCGGTGAACAGGATCGCCGATTTCACCGCGTACCGCACCCAGGTCGGCGGGGAGGGGACGGGCAGTTTTTTGCGCAGCCAGGGGCGGATCCACAGGCGAAACAACCATTCCAGGACGCAGCCGACCCCGTAGCCGAGCGCGGCGTTGATGCCGCTGATCAAGCCCTGGAACAGCCAGTCGCGCGGCAGCAGCGACGGCGTCACCGACAGCGCGAAGAAGATCGTCGCGATGACCAGCCCGACGTAGTTGAGATCGATGATGGCTTCGGCCCTGTGCACGACGGCGACACCGCGCGTGCGCAGCCGCGTCATTCTCGTCGGGGTCACCACCATCGTGGACATGCGCGCCTCAGCCACCCACCGGCGAACGACGCACCCGCGGCCGGGCCACCCACGGCCTCGACGCGTCCGTAACGATCTTCATCCGACCAGTATGGCGCCGAGTGCGCTCGTGCGCGGCGATCGGTGCACCGCGCGGCGCAGCCGAGCGCGCTGCGAAAAGCGGAGCCGTCAGCCTTACGCCGCGCCTCGATCCACCGCCGAGTGCGGATTACCCACGCGCAGCGGCATTTACGACGACCGGCAACTACCCATGCCGCTCGAGTAGTTGTACGCGGTCCCCACGCACTGTGAGCGACAAGACTTTCTGCCTATGAGCACAACACCCAACGCACCACCGAGCATGGTCTCGGGCTTCGCCGCCGTCGCGGCGACCGCGTTCGGCGTCAGCTCCCTCGGGGCGGGCGTCGGAAGCTGCTGTCGGCCATCGGCCGTACGACATCGCGACGTTCGCACCACACCGGTGATGAAGGCACGCGACCGAGCGTGGCCGGACGGGCCATGCGCCGAGCACGACACCGCGCGCAGGCCCGCCTGAGCCACACCGGTCGTGGCGGGTCATGCAGGAGGGGTCATGACCCGCCCGGACAGGCGCGCTGCCATGCACTTTCGGACGAGCGCGAGCAGGAACTATCGCGCGATCGCGCCGAACAGGGCGGGCAGCGTGCCTTCGTGCGCCGCACGCAATTCGGTCAACGGCACCGAGAATTGGCCTTGCACCTCGACCGAGTCGGCGCCCTGGTCGACAACACCGATCCGCACCCACGGCAATCCGCGCGCGGTGCACATCTTGGTGAACCTGGTCTCCTCCGAGCGCGGCACCGCAACCAGCACGCGGCCGGCGGATTCGGAGAACAACGTGACGAACGGGTCGCTGTCCTCGGGAAGCAGGATGCGGCAGCCGGTTTCACCGGCCAGCGCGGCCTCCACGACGGTTTGGGCGAGGCCGCCCTCCGAAAGGTCGTGCGCGGCACTGATCATGCCGTCGCGCGAGCCAGCGGTGAGCACCTCGGCGAGCAGTTGCTCGCGCGCGAAATCCACCGTCGGTGGCACACCGCCGAGGTGATCGTGGACCACCTGCGACCAGATGGATCCACCGAATTCGTCGCGGGTATCGCCGAGCAGGATCAGCGTCTCGCCCGGTTCGAGACCCAGGCCGCTGGGGATACGGCGATGCACATCGTCGAGCACGCCGAGCACGCCGACCACCGGGGTCGGCAGGATCGCGGTCTTGCCGGTCTGGTTGTAGAAGCTCACGTTGCCGCCGGTCACCGGAATGCCGAGCGCCACACAGCCGTCGGCGAGTCCCCGGACCGCCTGCTGGAACTGCCACATCACGCCGGGATCCTCCGGCGAGCCGAAGTTCAGACAGTTGGTGACCGCCTTCGGCGTCGCACCCGTGGTGGCGACATTGCGGTAGGCCTCGGCCAGCGCCAGTTGCGCACCCGTGTACGGGTCGAGCTTGGTGTAGCGCCCCGAGGCATCGGTGGCCAGCGCGATACCGCGGCCGGTCCGCTCGTCGACGCGCACGACACCGGCGTCGGCGTGCTCGGCGAGCACGGTGTTGCCGCGCACGTAGCGGTCGTACTGTTCGGTGATCCAGCCGCGGCTGCACAGCTGCGGGCTCGCGATCATCCGCAGCAGCGTCTCGCGCAGTTCGTCGGCGGTCTTGGGTCGCGGCAACTCGTCGGGGGTCGCGGCGATCAGTGCGTCCTGATCGGCGGGACGCCGCACGGGCCGCTCATAGACCGGTCCTTCGTGGGCGACGGTGCGCGGCGGCACGTCGACCACGGTCTCACCGTGCCAGGTGACCACGAGGCGCTCACCGTCGGTGACCTCGCCGATCACCGTGGCCAGCACGTCCCATTTGCGGCAGACCTCGAGGAACGCCTCGACGTTGTCCGGGGTGACGACCGCGCACATCCGCTCCTGCGACTCGCTGGAAAGCACCTCGGCGGGCGTCATTCCGGTGGCGCGCAACGGCACACGATCCAGCTCGATGTGCATGCCACCGTCTCCGGCAGCGGCGAGTTCGGAAGTGGCGCATGACAATCCAGCGCCACCGAGGTCTTGGATGCCGACCACCAGCTTGGCGGCATACAGCTCGAGACAGCACTCGATGAGCACCTTCTCGGTGAACGGGTCGCCCACCTGCACGCTCGGCAGCTTCTTGCGGCTGCGCTGGTGCCCGGAACCGCCCTCGGCGTCGTCGGACTCCGCGTCACCGGCGAACGAGTCCGAGGCGAGCACCGATACGCCGCCGATACCGTCGAGCCCGGTGCGCGCGCCGAACAAGATGATCTTGTTACCCGCGCCGGAGGCGAAGGCAAGATGCAGATCCTCGGTACGCATCACCCCGGCGCACAGCGCGTTCACCAAGGGGTTGCCCTGGTAAGAGGCATCGAAGACCGTCTCGCCACCGACATTCGGCAGGCCGAGCGAATTGCCGTACCCGCCGACACCGCGCACCACGCCGTCGACCACGCGTCGGGTATCAGCCGCGTCCGCCGCACCGAAGCGCAGCTGATCCATCACCGCCACCGGGCGCGCGCCCATCGCCATGATGTCGCGCACGATGCCACCGACACCGGTGGCCGCACCCTGGTACGGCTCCACGTAGGACGGGTGATTGTGGCTTTCCACCTTGAAGGTCACCGCCCAGCCGTCGCCGATGTCGACCACACCCGCGTTCTCGCCGATGCCGGCCAGCATCGACGCGCGCATCTCGTCGGTGGTGGTCTCGCCGAAGTACCGCAGATGCACCTTCGACGACTTGTAGGAGCAGTGCTCGCTCCACATCACCGAATACATCGCCAACTCGGCGTCGGTCGGCCTGCGGCCGAGGATCTCCTTGATCCTGGCGTACTCGTCGTCTTTGAGTCCCAGCTCCTTGTACGGCTGCGCCACAGCATCTGCGGCTGCGGCGGCGCTCACGGTATCGACCTGCGGAGTCACGGAGTACAGGGTCCTTTCGGCCAGGCATGGTGCAGCGACGACGGTTGTCACTGATTGCGGCGATATGCCTGCCGACAAGTCTAGAGGCAGGCACTTGCGCGGCAGCCGGTGAGGTGGGCCGGCGCGACGGCTAATCTGAGTCCGTGACCGACAGATCGGGGTTTGCCCGGCCGACCGAGCAACGCGCCGATGCCGTTGACCACCGCGCTGCCCACCGGGTATCGCCGCCCGATTCCCCGTACCCGATTCGCTGGCTGATTGCCGCACTCGCGCTGTTCGCGGCGTCGGCCGCACTGTCGCTGCTGTTGCACTGGTGGAACGGCTTCATCGATCTCGAGGTCTATCGCAACGGCGCCGAGGCATGGCTGAAAGACCGTGCGGTGTACGGCCCCATGCCGCCCGTACAGGGCACAGGCCTGCCGTTCACCTACCCGCCGCCCGCCGCCCTGTTCTTCATCCCACTCGCGGTGACGCCGCTGGGTGGCGCCCAAACTCTGCTGCTGGCCACCTCGGTGGGTTGCCTGGCGATCACGCTGTGGCTGGTACTCGGGCGCATTCGGCCCGGACTGTCGCGCGCCACCATGGTGATCCTCGTCATCGGCGCTGTCGCGCTGACCCAAACCTTGGAGCCGGTGCGCCAAACCTTCAGCTACGGCCAGATCAATCTGGTGCTCATGGCCGCCGTGACGCTGGACTGCCTGGTACGCAAGCCGGTCTGGCCGCGCGGACTGCTGGTCGGGCTCGCCACCTCGGTGAAACTGATCCCCGGCGGATTCCTGCTGTATTTCGTCCTTCGCAAGGACTGGAAGGCCGCGGCGACCACGGTGCTCGCCACCGCGGCCGCCTTCGGCGCCGCGTTCCTGATCATGCCCGACGACTCGGCCGAATACTGGTCGAAAACCCTCAGTAACACCGACCGCATCGGTGCGCCCTACTACGCGGGCAATCAGTCGATCAAAGGCGCGGTCTTCCGACTAGGCGTCTCCGACTCGACCGCCACCATCCTGTGGCTGACGCTGTCGCTGGTGACGGTGACACTCGCGGCGATCTGGATGCGTCGCCTACTCGACGCCGACGCGCCCGTGGCCGCCCTACTGGTGAACGCGGCCGCACTGCTGCTGATCTCGCCGATCTCCTGGTCGCACCACTGGGTGTGGGTCGCGCCGGCGCTGGTGTTCGTCGTCGACCGCATCGCGCGCGGCAAGCGCGACCCGCGCGTCGTCGGCGTGGTGGTCGCCGCGGCGTTGGTGCTGCTGACGGCTCCGCAGTGGTGGCTCCCGAATTCCGAGGATCGCGAACTCGGCTGGGCGTGGTGGCAGCAGATCATCGGCAGCGGCTACGTGCTCGCGACCTTCGCCATGTTCGTCGTCGCGGTCGCGGTTTACCGGCCAGCATTGACCGGGGTGAGGAAGGCCGCGAGCGCCGCCGCGTAGGCGGGAACGTCGGCGGCGCCCATCATTTCGCGCGCCGAGTGCATCGCCAACTGGGGCGCGCCCACATCGGCGGTCGGGATTCCGGTGCCTGCCGCGGTCATCGGGCCGATAGTCGACCCGCAGGGCAGATCGGCGCGATGGACGTAGCGCTGCAAGGGAACTCGCGCCTGCTCACACGCCAACGCGAAGGCACCGGCACCCACGGCGTCGGTGGCGTAGCGCAGATTTTGATTCACCTTCAGCACCGGGCCACCGTTCACCTCGATTCGGTGCGCGGGCTCGTGCCGTTCCGGATAGTTGGGGTGGGTGGCATGCGCCATATCGCCGGAGGCACACACCGAACCGGCAAGCGTCGCGAGGAATTCGGCGCGACCGCCGCCACGGGAGAGCACAATGCGCTCCAGCACCGTCGAGAGCAGATCCGACTGCGCGCCACGATCGGACTGACTGCCGACCTCTTCGTGATCGAACATCGCCAGCACCGGGACGGCCGCACCTGGCTCGGCGACCGCGGCGACGAACGCCTCCAGCCCCGCGTAGCAGGTGCCTTGGTTGTCCAGTCGGGGCGCGCTCACCAGATCGCGGTCGCGGCCGAAGACGCGACTCGGGGTGAGGTCGTGGGTCATCAGTTCCCAGCCGAGCACCGCGTTCGCGTCCACCTTCGCGTGTTCGGCGACGAAACCGAGGAACGAGCGCGGCTCCCTGCCGACACCCCACACCGCGTTCACATGCCGCTGCGGGTCGAGGGTGACGCCGCGACGATCCTCCGACAGGTGAATCGCCAGCTGCGGCACCCGCAGGATCGGGTCGTCGATGCGAATCAGCAAGCCACGCACCGAGTTCCCGTCACGCACGGTCAACCGACCCGAGATACCGAGCTCCCGGTCCAGCCAGGAATTCAGCAACGCGCCGCCATACGGCTCCAACCCGACCAGTTGCCACCCGGCGACCGCCAGGTCCGGGTATTGCTTGACCCGCAGATTCGGGCTGTCGGTATGCGCACCGACCACCCGGAACGGTGTCGTCGCGTGCTGTCCGGCCTGCGCACCCGCCCAGGCGACCAACGATCCGCCGCGCACCACATAGTGGTTGCCGGTCGCCTCCGAGGGCCACGTGTCGGACTCCGCCAGTCTGGTGAATCCGAGCGCGTCCAATTTCGCCGCGGCGGTATGGCAGACGTGAAACGGCGAGGGGGACGCGTCGACGAACGCACAGAGTCCGTCGGCCGAGGCGGCAGTGGTCGAAACGGGCATGCCCGCGATCCTATGCCGCCCGATCAGGCCGAGACCAGTGCGTCCAACGCCGAGAGAAACAGGCCGAGACCATCGTCACTCGGGCCGGTCAACGGCTCGGTGGCGTGCTCGGGGTGCGGCATCAGTCCGACGACGCGCCCGTTGGCCGACGCGATGCCCGCGATACCGCGCTGCGACCCGTTCGGGTTCTCGCCCACGTAGCGGAACACCACCCGGCCTTCGCCCTCCAGCTCGTCCAGCACCTCGGCGGAAGCTTGGAAGCGACCCTCCCCCGACTTCAGCGGGACCAGGATCTGGGCGCCCTGCTCGTAGCGAGAGGTCCACAGGGTCGAGGTGGACTCGACGCGCAACCACTCGTCACGGCAGAGGAAATGCAGGCCTTCGTTGCGGGTGAGCGCGCCCGGCAGCAGCCCGGCCTCACACAACACCTGAAAACCGTTGCAGATACCGAGAACCGGCAGACCCGCCGTGCTCGCCGCGCGCACGACCTCGCCCATCACCGGCGCGAACCGCGCGATGGCGCCCGCGCGCAGGTAATCGCCGTAGGAGAAGCCGCCGGGCACGACGACCGCGTCGACCTGCTTGAGGTCGGCGTCGGCGTGCCACAGGCTGACCGCCTCGGCACCGGCCAGCCGGACCGCCCGCGCCGCGTCGACGTCGTCGAGCGTGCCAGGGAACGTGATCACCCCGATGCGCGCGGTCATGGCAGCCGAACGACCTTCCACTCCTCGATCACCGTGTTGCACAGCAGTGATTCGGCGATCTGTTCCAACTCGGCGTCACCGATGTTGTCATCGACGTCGAGTTCGAACCGCTTGCCCTGGCGAACATCCGAGATGCCCTCGAATCCCAGGCGCGGGAGTGCACCGACGATGGCCTGGCCCTGCGGATCCAGGATCTCGGCCTTCGGCATCACCTCGACCACGACTCGTGCCACCGTTGCTCCTCATGTGGTGTGGGGGGTTACGCAGGCAGCTTAGTTGTGCCGGTCGCCGACAGCGGCTGCGGGGTCGGCGAGAATTCACCGGTCGAGCAATAACATGGACGCATGCGCATAGCTCACTTCGGCCACTCCTGTCTGCTCGTCGAGCTGCACGGCAAACGCGTCCTTTTCGACCCCGGCACCTTCTCGCACGGGTTCGAGGGCATCACCGGCCTGGACGCCATCGCCGTCACCCACCAGCACCCCGACCACATCGACCCCCAGCGCATCGAGGCACTGATCGAGGCCAACCCGCAGGCACGGCTGCTCTCGGATCCGCAGACCGCCGAGCAGCGCGGCGAGGGGTGGGAGGCGGTGCACGCGGGCAACACGCTGTCGCTGGGCGAGCTGCACATCACCGGCGGTGGCGGCAGGCACGCGGTGATCCACCCCGAACTCCCGGTGATCGACAACACGGTTTTCCAGCTCGGCACCCCCGAGGATCCCGCGCAACTGGTGCACCCCGGCGACTCGCTGTGGGTGCCACCCGTGCGAGTCGGCGTGCTCGCCACCCCCACGGTCGCACCGTGGATGAAGCTCAGCGAGGCCGTCGACTACCTGCGTGCGGTGAATCCGCGCACCGCGCTGCCCATCCACTTCGGACTGATCCGCGAGGAAGCCCAAGGCGTGTATTTCGGTCGGCTCACCGAAATGGCGCCCGAGGGAACCGAATTCCGCGTCGTGCGCGAGGAGGATTCCGTGCAGCTGTGACCACTCACTTGCGATAGGACGCGAGAAACAGCGCTTCGGCCAACGCGATACGTTCGATCTCGCGCGGATCGACGCTCTCGTTGGGCGCGTGGATCAGGCATTGTGGCTCCTCCACCCCCAGCAGCATGATCTCCGCCTCCGGGTAGGTGTCGGCGAAGGTGTTGCACAGCGGGATCGAACCGCCTTGCCCCTGGGTGGTCACTTCTTGCTCGTAGGCGGCCGACAGTGCCGCCTCCATCGCGGCACGCGCTGGCCCGGACCTACCGGAACGAAAAGGGGCGCCGGTGGATTCGAGTTCGATGGTGAGCTTCGCGCCCCATGGCGTCTCGGCCTCCAGGTGCTCGACCAGCGCCCTGTGCGCCTGCCTCGGATCGGTGCCGGGCGGAATGCGCAGATTGAGCCGAGCACGCGCGGCGGGCTGAATGGCCGCCGAGGACCCGACCACCGGCGGCACGTCGATGCCGAGCACCGTCAACGCCGGTCGCGCCCACAGCATGTCGGCGACACTGCCGCTGCCGATGAGCTCGACATCGGTGAGCACGCCCGCGTCCGCGGCGAACTGTTCCTTCGGATACCGCACACCCTGCCACACCTGATCGTTGGCAAGACCGGCGATGGTGGTGTCGCCGCGCTCGTCGCGCAGCGTCGAGAGCAGCTGGATCAGCGCCGCCAACGCATCCGGCGCCGGTCCCCCGAACATGCCCGAATGCACCGGCCCGGCAAGGGTTTCCACGCTGACGACCACGTTGACATTGCCGCGCAGCGTCTCGGTGAGCGTCGGAACACCCCTGGCGAAGTTCCCGCTGTCACACACCAGGATGGCGTCGGCGCGCAACAGCCCGGGATTCGCCTCGACGAACCGCTCCAGGCCACCGGTGCCCTGCTCCTCCGACCCCTCTGCGACCAAGGTGACCCCGATCGGCAGGTCGGGACCGAGCGCACGCAACGCGGTCAGGTGCATGACGATATTGCCCTTGCAGTCCGCGCTACCCCGGCCGTACCAGCGGCCGTTGCGCTCGGTGAGCTGCCACACCGGCACCCGCCACGCGGCATCGTCCAGCGGAGGTTGCACGTCGTAGTGGCAGTACAGCAGCACCGTCGGTGCGCCGGCGGGTGCCGGTCGGCTCGCGATCACCGCCCTGCTGCCGTCGGGAGTTTCGTGCAGTCCGACCTTGCGCAGCCCCGCCGCGACGAAGGCGTCGGCGACCCATTGCGCGGTGCGGTGACATTCCTCCGGCGGGAATTGTCGTGGGTCGGCCACGGACTTGAACGAGACCAGTTGCGCCAGATCCGTTTTCGCCTGCGGCATCAGCGCGGCGACGGCGGTGCGGAGTTCCTCGACCCGCCCGAGCCCATTCATCTGGATCGACCCGTCAGCACACCGCCCGCAAGCACAGCAGTCGCCGCCATTCGCACTCCTCGTCGAGACATTGTCGTCGGTTAGTCGTCGGATACTTCGATCGGCTCGTGAGCTCCCCCACCCGCAGTACGGCTCACTCTGGCATGAAAACGCCACCCGAGGCAGAAAAATACGGCACCAGCGCGCACCCGGTTTCTCGGGTGCCCCTTATCGACCACAGATAGAATTCAGCCACGGTTGTGCTGCTCGGCAAATATCACGCGACTCGATACCCGGAAGGCGATTTCGATGTCCGACACCGCAGACTCCGACGACCTGTTCGCCCTACCAGGGCTGGACCACGCCGCACCCAAGGCCGGTTTCCCGCCACAGGAACTCTTCGCGCAGGTCGCCTACGAGGTGGTGCACGACGAGTTGCTGCTCGACGGCGTCTCCAGGATGAATCTGGCGACGTTCTGCACCACCTGGCTCGACGATTCCGCGCGTCGGCTGATGAACGAATCGTTGGACAAGAACATCGTCGACAAGGACGAGTACCCGCAAACCGCCGAATTGGAGAAGCGCTGTGTGCGGATGATCGCCGATCTGTGGCACGCGCCCGACGCGGCGAACACCCTCGGCACCTCGACCACCGGGTCGAGTGAGGCGGCGATGCTCGGCGGTCTCGCGGCCAAGTTTCGGTGGCGCGCACGCGGCGGGAGCGGGACACCCAATTTCGTGTGCGGACCCGTTCAGGTGTGCTGGGAGAAATTCGCGCGGTATTTCGACATCGAGATCCGCCAGATTCCGCTGCGCGCCGACCGCCTGACCATGCACCCCGACGATGTGGTCGCGCACTGCGACGCGAACACCATCATGGTGGTCGCCACCTTCGGCCAGACCTTCACCGGACTGTTCGAGGACGTCGCGGGCGTCAGCGCGGCATTGGATCGGCTGCACGCGGGCGGTGGCCCGGATATCCCCGTGCACGTGGACGCGGCCAGCGGTGGCTTTCTCGCGCCGTTCACCGCACCGGAGGTGGAATGGGACTTCCGGTTGCCACGGGTGCGATCGATCAACGCCTCCGGCCACAAGACCGGTCTCGCTCCCCTGGGTGCGGGCTGGGCGATCTGGCGGGAGAAATCCGATCTACCCGCCGAACTGATCTTCGACGTGGACTATCTCGGCGGCAGCATGCCCACCTTCAACCTGAATTTCTCCAGGCCGGGTGGGCAGGTGATCACCCAGTACTACTGGTTCATCCGGCTCGGCCGCACCGGCTACACCAGGGTGCAATCGGCGATCTACGAGGTCACCCGCCACCTCGCCGAGGGATTGTCCCGACTGGGCCCGTTCGAGATGATGCACGACGGGCGCCCCGAACGCGGCATTACCGCCGTGTGCTGGCGGCTGCGGGGTGAGCAGGGGTTCAATCTCTACGACCTGTCGGATCGGCTGCGCGGCCGTGGCTGGTTGATCGCGGCGTATCCGCTGCCCGAGGGACGGGAGAACGAGACGATCATGCGCGCGGTGATCCGCCACGGCTTCACCCACGACATGGCCGATCTCTTGCTCGCCGATGTGCAGCGCTGCGTGAATCAGCTGGAACGCCATCCCTTTTCGACGTCACTCACGCGCGCCGAGTCCGGCGGGTTCACCCACAGCGCCAAGCCCGCGGTGCCGAACGCCTGACGCAGCGCCAGGCGGTGTGCACGGTCGGAGGGTGCGCCGCCGCTCGTTGTTCGCCGTTGTCGAGCGGCGGCGCCCCGATCAGCCGGGCGGGGTGGGTCGCACCCCGCCACGGACGTTCACGCCGCGCGTGCGAAAGTGACCGGCTCCCAGCCGTATACCGTGCCGGTGGCACCGTGCAACAGGGCCAGGTCGATCGCGTCCAGCATCGCCTGGTGCGGCCCCGACCGCGCCAGCTGAGCCGCCGAGACGGCAAGCCGAAGCACACCGCCGCGACGCGCCGTGCGCGCGGCGCCCATCACCAACGCGCGACACCACCACGGCTCGGCGCGAAACCCCTCGCCGATCCCGTACACCCTGGTCTTCTGCGCCACGTTTCGCTCGAGATCCAGAATCGAGGTGAGCCCGAGCGCCACCCGAAACCCGACCTCGGGCAACGCTTCCACCGCACCGGAGGACACATCCCAGCGCGGCGCGGCGAACAGTCGCGTGCGCAGCTCGGCCTGTTCCAGCACCCGATCCGCGGCGGTGAGCCGAAGCAACGCCTCATGCCTGGGCAGGGTCGCGAACTCGGCCCTGCGCCGTTTGGTCGCGGCCTGGTCGTAGCCGTGCAGCACGATCGCGTCACCGCGGGCCCTGCGTCCGCGCAACCACGCCTGGGTGGCGGGATCCTCGGCCAGCCGGTACTTGCCCTTCAACCTGGGCGCGACGAGCAACGACAGCGGCACACCCCGGCGATCGAGTTCCTCGGCGAATTCGATCGCCGTGTCCCGCGTGGTATCCCGGATTCCGGAAATCGAGACGAGCAGCTCACCGTTCATGCCTCCACCGTGCCAGGTGGACGTGTCCGTGACGTGCAGCCGGGATGACTACCCGACGAACACTCCTGCGGCCTTACCGGTCGGCGAGCCCGACGGTGTCGAGCAACCAGGCGAACTCGAACGCCACTTCCTTCCACTTCTCGTAGCGTCCGCTCACCCCGCCGTGGCCTGCCGACATCTCCGTCTTCAGCAGCAACGGCGCGTCATCGGTCTTGGTGGCGCGCAGCTTGGCGACCCACTTGGCCGGCTCCACATACAGCACCCTGGTGTCGTTGAGGCTGGTGCTGGCCAGAATCGCGGGGTAGGGCTTGGCCTCGATGTTCTCGTACGGCGAGTACGACTTCATGTAGGCGTAGACGTCCTTGTCCGCCAACGGATTTCCCCATTCGTCCCACTCGATGACCGTCAGTGGAAGCGAAGGGTCGAGGATCGAGGTGAGCGGGTCGACGAACGGAACGTTGGTGAGAATACCGGCGAACAGTTCCGGAGCGAGGTTGGCCACCGCGCCGACCAGCAGCCCGCCCGCGCTGCCACCGTCGGCGACGAGACCCTCCGCCGTCGTCACCCCGGCATCGATGAGATGCTGTGCGCAGGAGACGAAGTCGGTGAAGGTGTTCTTCTTGGTGAGCGTCTTGCCGTTGTCGTACCAGAGCCTGCCCATCTCGCCACCACCGCGCACGTGCGCGACCGCGAACACCATGCCGCGCTCCAGCAGCGACAGTCGTGCGACCGAGAACGACGGGTCCATGCTCGCCTCGTAGGAGCCATAGCCGTACAGCAGTAAGGGTTTCGGGCCGACCGCCGCCGCGTCGCGCTTCCAGACCAACGAGATCGGGATCCGGGTGCCGTCCGCCGCCGTCGCCCAATCACGCTGCTGTACATAGTCTTCGACGTCATAGCCGCCGAGCACCGGCTGCTCCCTGCGCAACAGCAACTCGCCGGTGGCCGGGACGTAATCGAAGACCTGCACCGGGGAGATGAACGAGGTCAGCCCGATGCGCAGCGTCGGCTGCTCCCATTCCGGATTGGCGCCCGCGCCGACCGCGAACAGTTCCAGATCGAATTCCAGTTCGTGGCGCTGGCCGTACCCGGATTCGGTCAACGGCCAGATCGCGATCCTGGTCAGCGCCTCGCGCCGGTAGCTGAGCACCAAATGGTCCGCGAAGGCGTCGACGTCCTCCAACCGCACGTCGTCGCGGTGACCGATCAGCAACGTCAGGTTCGTCGGGTCGCTCGCCGGTGCGTCGGCGAGGACGAAATTCTCCGCCTTCACTCCGTCGACGACATCGTTGTGCAGGATCAGGAACCGGTCTTCCCCGGCGACCACGGCGTGTTCGGCCGAGTACTCCACACCCTCTCTCCGCGGCAGCAGCGCACGGAATTCGCCTTCGGGAGTGGCGGATTCGAGCACACGGCACTCCGAGGTGATCTTGGAGCCGATCCAGATCATCAGGTACTTCTCCGAGCGGGTGGTGCCGATGCTCACCCAGTAACGCTCGTCGGGCTCGTGGAAGACCTGCACGTCGTCCTCGGTGCTGCCGAGGCGGTGGCGCCACACGGTGTCGGGCCGCCACGACTCGTCCACCGTCTGATAGAAGACGTGCGTGCCATCCAGCGACCAGGTAGCGCCCGGCGCGGTGCCACTGACCTCGTCGGCAAGCAGTTCGCCTGTCCGTAAGTCCTTGAACCGCAACACATAGCGTTCGTCGCCGACGGTGTCCACCGAGTAGGCCAGCAGCGCGCCGTCCTGGGTCACCGAGAACGCGCCCAGCGCGAAGAAATCGTGGTCGGCGGCGAGTTCATTGCTGTCGAGCAGCACCTGCTCGCCGGACACCTCGGTGTCGGCTTCCAGCCGGGGCGGGGTCCACGCGTCGATCCCCTCGGCGCTCGCGTCGATCGGGCACCGGCACTGCACCGCGTACTGCTTGCCCTCGAAACTGCGTGAGTAGTACCAGAAGTCGCCGCTGCGGGTGGGCACCGACAGGTCGGTCTCCTGCGTGCGGGCCTTGATCTCGTCGAAGATCCGTCCGCGCAGGCTCTCCAGGTGCGCGGTCTTCGCCTCGGTGTAGACGTTCTCCGCCTCGAGGTAACCGATGACCTCGGGGTTGTCCTTGTCGCGCAGCCATTCGTATTCGTCGACGAACACGTCACCGTGGTGTTCTCGCCGTGTCGGCACCTTTTTCGCGATCGGCGCGTCGAGGTTCGAGACCGTTTCGGTACCACTGTCGAATGCCATGCGGTCCACCGTAGCGGCGTGCCCGCCACCGGCGACGCACTACCCGATAAAGCCGCTGATCAGCATCGAGACGCCTCGAGCGAGAGCCGCCCAGAACGCGAGCGAGGCGCTGGGAACCGGTGGTTACGCGCCGATCGCCGCGCGCAGCATCGGCCAGGACTTGTGCAGATCGTCTTTCCAGTACGACCAGGAGTGCGTGCCGACCGGGCTGTAATCGATCCGCGCGGGGATGCCCAGCGCGCGCAGCCGCTGATCGAAGGCGACGGTGCAGGTGTTGACACCCATTTCGACCGGGCCGCCGAGGACGATGTTCTCCGCGAGTTGCGGTTTGATCTCCGTCTCGTGCTGGCCGGGAATTCCGGTGCCGGTGGACAGGTAGAGCGTCTTGCCGCGCAGGCGCTCGGCCATCAGCGCGGGATCGTGTTCGGCCCAGGCGGGACTTCCGGCCGGACCCCACATGTTCAGCGGATTACCGCCGCGGTTGGCGATGGAGAACATCACCGCGCCCGCGGCCATGCCACTGTCTGGGCAGGCGCTGTAGCCCGCGACAGCCTGATACAACTCCGGATTTCGGGCGGCAAGGATGTAGGCCGCGTTGCCGCCCATGGATAGGCCGCCGATCGCGTTGACTCCGTTGCCGTCGAAGCTCGCGTCGATCAGCGGTGGTAGCTCCTCGGTGAGGAAGGTTTCCCACATGTAGCGCCCGAAGTGCGGGTCGTCGTGCTGCCAGTCGGTGTAGTAGCTGGCCTGGCCGCCGATCGGGAGCACCACATTGACGTTGGACCCCGCGAACAGCTGCTCGGCGTCGGTGGCGTTGGTCCAGGTGCTTTGCCCGACGCCGGGGTCGAGACCGTCGAGCAGGTAGTAGGCCGGGCGCGCTCCCCCGCCCGCCGGGTGCAATACCTGCACCTGGATGGTCTGCCCCATGGCCGGCGAGTCCACGAAGACCGCGGATTTGGTGGGGCTCAGCTCGTCGACCCGCGCGATACGCGCCGCCGAGGCGGTCGCCGGATGCACCGCGGGCAACCCCACCGCGGCAAGCACAAAGGTCAGCACTGCAACAGCAATCGGTGTTCGCCGCACGGTCACTACCTCCATCACACCACGATAAAACCGGTCAAGGGCGGCTCAAACCTAGCTCAGCGCACCCCTTCGAGCGGAATTTTCGGCATTACCGTTTCGCTATAGCAAACTCTTCGTTGCGCAACAGATTTCACTCCAGCCTCACAGGTCACAGGCGTCATCGACTCAGCTGTCCAGCGCACCCCGGATCGACCCGGCCAGATAGTCCAGGTCGGCACGCTGCGGATGGGTCGGTCGACCCCGCAGTCCGAAGCCGTCACCCGCCGTCCGCGGGATCACATGCAGGTGCACATGGAACACCTCCTGCCCTGCGGTGACCCCGTCGGCGAGAAAGAGATTCACCCCGTCACACCCGATGACGCTGCCCCGCAACGCCGCCGCCAACCGCTGCCCCACCTGGAACAACTTCCCCCCGACCTCGGGATCGAGCTCCGCGAGACTGCGCGCGGCCACCTTCGGTATCACCAACAGATGCCCCGGCGTGAACGGCCGAATATCCATGAACGCCAACACATCCGCGTCCTCGTATACCTTGCTGGCAGGCGCACGCCCCGCGACAATTTCCCCAAACACCGTGTACGGATCCACATCCCGCACCCTAGACCCGCACGAGCGACCTGATCGCGCTACCCGCAAGCCGCACCATCGCACCGCCGACGATGCCACACCCCTACACCACTTTGGGACACTGAAACACACACGCACCCAACATGAACCATCAGCAATAGACGATGCACATGAGCCACACGAGGCGCTCTAGGATCGATCGATCGATGCGATTCGATGCGGCCCGAGGCCATCATCGTGGCCGATGCCTACCGCCGAACCAAGGCACCGGTGGCCTATCTGGACGAGTCGTACCAGACTCATAATCGAGACATCCATCCCACGCAGACGTTCTACGTCTTCACAGCTGTAGTTGTGCGCCAACCGGATATGTGTGAGCTGAGGGTCGGGTTGCGAGAGATCGTCGGTGGCGATTACTGGCACTCCACCGAGGCGCTGCAACATCACGATGGCAGGTCGGCGATGAGAGACATGCTGGAATTCCTTGCCGAGGGGTCCGAACCCTGTGTAATCGCCCACCGAGTACCTGTGGCAGCCGACGACCGTGACGGCGAGGCCGCACGTCGCGCATGCTATCGAGGCATCGCCATGGAACTCACAGTCGGCGGCGACGGCCTATGCGAGCCAGTGGAACTACTGGTACTCGAAGAACGCAATCAGCAGAACTTCCGAAACAAGGATCGCGCCAACCACAGAGAACTCGTAGCTCAGCACTCGCACCTTCGGAACGTCCGACTGCTGCAAACTTCACCGAAGTTCGAGCACTTGCTCTGGCTTCCGGGTGTGGTGTCGTCTGCCTACAGACGGAGCATCACACACCATGACATCACCGCACGGCTGTTCGGCATCATCGAACACCGAGTACATCTTGTGAAGCCGATGGAGTGAAGTTTCTTCCCAGGAAAATGGAGCAGCCCCCGGCTGCCGTAGCTACACCGAGGGCCAGACCGACTGTCGAGGCATACGCCCGGAGAGCCAGTTCCTTGCTCTGAATCGAGATTAGCACGGAAACCGTGCGTCTGAGCCGCACGTTCGACCCAACCTGGCACCGGTCACGCGAGGGGTCCTACAAGATCGGTGACGGCGTGTATTTCGCCGCGTCGGGATACTGCTCGACGAGGGTGTTCACCCGTGCGACGACCGCGTCGACCTGGCTTTCCGCGGCGCCGATGAAGGCGGCCTTGTCGGCGAGGGCGGCGTCGAGGGCGGCGCGGTCCAGGGGGAGGCGGGGGTCGTCGGCGAGGCGGTCGAGCAGGTTGGGCTCGATGCCCTGCTCGCGCATCGCGAGGGCGACGGCGACGGCGTGCTCCTTGATCGCCTCGTGGGCGCTCTCCCGCCCTACTCCGCCGCGCACCGCGGCCATCAGGATGCGGGTGGTGGCGAGGAAGGGCAGGTAGCGGTCGAGTTCGCGCGCGACCACCGCGGGGTAGGCGCCGAATTCCTCCAGCACCGTGAGGAAGGTTTCCATCATGCCGTCGATCGCGAAGAAGGCGTCGGGCAGCGCGACCCTGCGCACCACCGAGCAGAACACGTCACCTTCGTTCCACTGGGCGCCCGCCAGTTCCGCCGTCATCGAGGCGTAGCCACGCAACACCACCTGCAAGCCGTTGACCCGTTCACACGAGCGGGTGTTCATCTTGTGCGGCATCGCCGAACTGCCGACCTGACCCGGCTGGAACCCCTCGGTGACCAGCTCGTTTCCCGCCATCAACCGAATCGTGTGCGCGAACGACGACGGTCCCGCTCCCACCTGCACCAGTGCGGAGAGCACGTCGTGGTCGAGCGAGCGCGGATACACCTGCCCGACGCTGGTGAGCACGTCCGCGAAACCGAGGTGCCCGGCCACCTGCCGTTCCAGCGTGGCGAGCGCCGCGTGATCGCCGCCGAGCAGGTCGAGCATGTCCTGCGCGGTGCCCATCGGCCCCTTGATGCCGCGCAGCGGGTAGCGGTCGATCAGCTCACGCAATCGGGTGAGCGCGAACAGCAATTCGTCTGCGGCCGAAGCGAATCGCTTGCCGAGCGTGGTGGCCTGTGCGGCGACATTGTGCGAACGACCCGCCATCACCAAGGTCTGATATTGCGCGGCGCGCTCGGCCAACCGAGCGGCGATCGCGACACCGTGCGCGTGCACATGTTCGAGCGAGAGCCGAACCTGGAGTTGTTCGACATTCTCGGTGAGGTCACGACTGGTCATGCCCTTGTGCACGTGCTCGTGTCCGGCGAGCGCGTTGAACTCCTCGATCCGCGCCTTCACATCGTGGCGGGTGACGCGCTCACGCTCGGCGATGGAGGCGAGGTCGACCTGCTCGAGCACGCGGGCGTAGTCGTCGATCACCCCCGCTGGCACCGTGACGCCGAGCTCTGATTGCGCACGCAACACCTCCAACCAGAGGCGGCGTTCGAGCACGATCTTGTTCTCCGGCGACCACAGCCGAACCAATTCGGGGCTGGCGTAACGGGTGGCGAGGACGTTCGGGACAAGGCTCACGTTCGGTCAGTCTAGTGTGCGCATCCGGTCGGCCTGCTGCGGCGTCGGTGGGGCGACGATGTCGATGACCTCCAATAACGCCGCACGCGCGATCCGACGCGGGTCGGGGTCCATCTCGGTGATCGCTCCGACCGCGGCGCCGTCCACCACCGCGACCAGCCGGCGCAGCTGTTCGGGGCGCACCATCCGGTCCGAACGGCGCAGTACATCGGCGAGCAGTTCGTCGAGCTGACTGCGTAATCGCAGCTGCACCTCGCGCAGTTCGGGATGCCGCGCCGAAGCCACCGAGCGCTCGTAGCGCGCGATCAGCTGCTCACGCGCGCTTTCGTCGTGGGTGCCGGTACCGACCAACAGGTCGAGGACAAGTTCCACGGTCGCATCGGCGGCGCGGCGGCGATGACTCACCTCGCCGACCCTGCGCCGCATCGCGTCCAATTCGCTGTTGCCGCCGAACTCGACGGCACGCGCGATCAGGTCGTCGAGGGATTCGAAGTAGTAGGTGGTGGAAGCCAGGGGGAGGTCGGCACGAGTCGCGACAGACCGATGCCGCACCGCCTCGAAACCACCTTCGAGGAGTAGTTCAGCGGCGGCGGCCACCAAAGCTTGGCGACGCCGTTCACCTTTCGGGGTCGTCGCGGTAATCACCGTGCCATCGTGCCAGTCGTCATCAGTTCTTCCGAGGGAATTGGGTGAGGAAAAGCAACCAAAATTGTTTTTACCGCATCCGCGCGTCCATGGTGCCGGACTGCGGAAAGTTGTTGCCGTACTTCATGATCAATCCGAGGCTCTCGATCATGCCCGCAGATATCGAGCAAGTCGAACCAGAGCCGTTTCAATATCGGCCGTCGCACCCGCGAATGAGAAACGTACCGTGCGATGCCCATTCGCGGTATCGAAATCGATGCCCGGCGCCAGTGCGACACCGGTGCCGTCGAGCACCTCGGCGCACCACTGCCGGGAATCATCGGTGAGATGACCGATATCAGCGTAAGCATAGAAGGCGCCGTCGGCGGGCGCCAGGTCGGTGATACCCAGTTTCGGCAATCCGTCCAGCAGCAGTCGCCGATTCAACGCGTAACGCCGAACATGGTCGTCCAGTTCCGTTTTCGCCTCGGCGTCGAACGCGTGTACCGCGGCGAACTGTGAGATCGCGGGCGGGCAGACGGTCAGATTCGAGGCCAGTCGTTGCAGTGCGGGACGCAGCTGCTCCGGCACCAGCATCCAGCCCAGCCGCCACCCGGTCATCGAGAAGTATTTCGAGACCGACCCGATCACCACCGCCTCCCGCGAGGTCTCCCACGCCGAGGCGGTAGGACTGTCACCGTCCCGTTCGCCATAGGTGATGCCGTGGTAGATCTCGTCGGAGATGAGCAAGGTGCCGTTCGCCTCGCACCACCGCGCTACCGCGGCCAATTCGTCCGGCGCGATCATGGTGCCGGTCGGATTGGCCGGACTCGCCACCACCAAGCCCGCGGGCGGCTGCGGCAAGGCTTCCAGCATCGCGACCGTCGGCTGAAACCTGGTCTCGGCGCCGCATTCGAGCTCGAGCACTCGACAACCGAGCGCGGTCAAGGTGTTTCGATACGCGGGGTAGCCGGGACGCGCCACCACAACCGTGTCGCCGGGGTCGAAGGCGGCGAGAAACAGCAGCGAGAACGCGCCGGAGGACCCGGTCGTCACGACCACCTCGTCCGGGTCGACCGGGTACCCGTAGGTCGCGGCGTGATGTTCGGCGATCGCGGCACGCAGCGCCAGGATGCCGAACGTCTCCGTGTAGCCGAACAGCTCGTCGTCGATCGCCGCCCTGGTCGCGCGCAGCACCGGTGCGGGAGCGGGCGTCGAAGGCTGTCCCGCGGCGAGAACGAGCACGTCACCGTGGGTTCGCGCGCGCTGCGCCGCGGCCTTCCACACGTCCATCACGTAGAAGGGCGGGATCGTCGACCGGTGAGATTGTCGTGGCACCCGACCGACGGTAGAGCACCGCCGCACGCACGGTCCGAGATATGGTCGGCCCAATGCTCGAGGAAGTGGATCGACCAGGGCTCGACCGGGCCAGGACAGCGGGTGGCATCGGGGTCATTCCGCGAGGTCCGCGCGCCTTCCTGCGCGAACGCCGTTCGTGGCGAGGACGTGTCGACTGGTCGAAGGTGCGCGCGTCGGCCCACCCCCTGTCCGTATGGCATCGGCTCGACCTGCCGGGACGCTGGAACAACCGACCCGATCGCGACGAACTGGTCGCCGTCCTGCGCGCGCACCGGGTACTGATCGCCGCCCTCGTGGCGGTCGCCGCGCTCACGGCCGGTGACACCACCTTCGGCGGCCTGACCACCGATCGCACTCCGTTACCCGGTGCGGCGCAACGCGTCGCGGTCACCCATCCGCTGCTGGTGGCGTCCACACCGTCGTCGGTGCGCCGATACCTGAACGCCATCGCCACCGGCGAACATCTGCGCGAACAAGGCGTCGTCACCGATGCGGCCCGCGCCACCCTGGAACGCGCCAAAGCCGAGGCCGCCGCGGCGATCTCGGGCCAGCAGCAGCCGTGGCTCTCGGCGGGTGGCGCTACCGGCCCCGGCTCGATCCCGCCGGGCGTCGGCGGCTACGTGCTGCCCGCGATCGGCACCTTCACCTCCGGGTTCGGTTCCCGCTGGGGTACTTTCCACGCGGGCATCGACATCGCGGGCCCGATCGGCACGCCGATCTACGCCGTCGCCAACGGCACCGTCATCGACGCGGGTCCGGCACAGGGTTTCGGACTGTGGGTACGCATCCGCCACGACGACGGCAGCATCACCGTCTACGGCCACATGTATGACTTCTTCGTCTCGGTCGGCGAACGCGTGCCCGCGGGTCTGCAAATCGCGCGCGTCGGCAACCGGGGCGACTCCACCGGCCCGCACCTGCATTTCGAGGTCGTCCTCAACGGCGAGCACGTCGACCCGCAACGCTGGCTCGCGCTACACGGGCTCAACCTCGGCTGATCGTGGGTGCCGGAGTACCCGCGAACGAGGCCACGCCAGCGAGTAGACCGCCTTCAGGCGCCAGCGGCGCGCGTGGGGCGGCTCGCGGTCATGGATCGCGCCGGCGGGGCGAGTACCGTTTCGCCAGCATGGCCCAGCTCCGCTATGGCACACAGGGATTCGTCGGTGCGGGCAGGCGTCGCGCGCGGCCCGAGAAGTGCGAGCGCACGGCGTGCGGACACGAATGCCGATCGACCGGCTTCGCATCGTCGAGCCCACCAACCGCAGCTTCTCGCGGCGAGACCCACCCGAGTACTACGCGATCCGGTCGGGGGTTGCGGCCCGCGAGACCAGCCAACCAGCGAAACCCTCGGCGCCCACGGGAACGGCACCGCGCGCCTTCTCGATCCCTCGGCGGCGTGCCCGCTAGCGACCGTGGCAGCGCACGGCCACGAAAAGACCTACGTGACAGTCTGATTCGTGACTATACGCTGATGTCGTTCGACACCGCCGCGAGCGCGATGTCGGTGCGGAAGTGGCTGCCGGGCAGCTTGATCGTCGCGAGACGGTCGTAGGCGTGCGCGCGGGCCTCGGCGAGATCGGCGCCGGTCGCCACCACATTGAGCACCCGGCCACCCGAGGAGACCAGCGCGCCGTCGCGCGCGGCGGTTCCCGCGTGCAGAACTGTCGCCGCATCGCTCGACGAGCCGTCGCCCGTCCCCGAGATCACGTCGCCGAGGCGCGGCGCGCCGGGATAGTTCTCCGCCGCGAGCACCACGGTCACCGCAGCACCGTCACGCCAGCGCGGCGCGTCGAGCTCGGCGAGGGTGCCCTTGGCCGTGGCGTCGAGCAGTTCGCCGAGCGGGCTTTCCAGCAGCGCGAGCACCGCCTGGGTCTCGGGATCACCGAAACGACAATTGAATTCGATGACCGCGGGGCCTTCCTCACCGACCGCGAGGCCCGCGTACAGCAGCCCGGAGAATCCGTTGTCACGGCGCACCAACTCGGCCGCGACCGGACGCACCACCTGCTCGACGATGTCGGTGAGCACGGTTTCCGGCAGCCACGGCAGCGGCGCGTAGGCACCCATTCCGCCGGTGTTCGGCCCGGTGTCACCGTCACCGACGCGCTTGTGATCTTGCGCGGGCAGCAGTGGCACCACGGTCGCGCCGTCGACCAGGCAGAACAGCGAAACCTCCGGACCGTCGAGGAACGATTCCAGCAGCACGGGGTGCCCCTGTTCCAGCAGGTCCGCAGCATGCACGCGGGCTGCGGAACGATCCTTGGTCACCACGACGCCCTTGCCAGCGGCGAGGCCATCGTCCTTCACCACCCAGGTCGGGCCGAAGCGGTCCAATGCCGCGTCCAATTCGGCGGGATTGTCGACGATCTCGCTGTGTGCGGTTTTCACCCCGGCGGCCGACATCACGTCCTTGGCGAATGCCTTGGAGCCTTCGATCCGCGCCGCGGCGGCCGACGGCCCGAAGCAGGCGAATCCCGCGTCGCGGACAGCGTCGGCGACGCCGAGCACCAACGGCACCTCGGGGCCGATCACCACCAGGTCGGCGGCGACCTTCTTGGCGACCGCGACCACCGACTCCCCCGAGGTCGGATCCACCGCCTCCAGCTGCGCCAGTTGACCGATCCCTGGATTGCCGGGAGCGGCGAACACTTCCCGCACCGAAGGATCCCGACGCAGGGCAGCGACCAGGGCATGTTCACGGGCTCCAGCACCGATGACGAGTACGCGCACGCGCAACAGCCTAAAGCGCCTGCGATCGCCACGAGAATTTAGCCCGGTTTAGTCAACTCCCCGACAGGTGGTGTTCAGATTCGACGCCCGAGACGGGAAATCCCACGCCCGAAATGACGCGTACGTACCGATCTCGAAATGTGTTGTCGCTGGCGGCCTGTCCGGCTTCGGCGGAGGATGATGGTAGGCGACAGCGGTGTTGGCGCGGGCGAACACGGCCACGCGCCGACCCAGCGCCGAACCACCCGAAGGATGTGGGGCGAGGATGAGTCTGATCAACGGGATGATGGGCAACGCCGGGCGGATCGAACCCGCCGCGGCACAGCGGGAATACGCCAAGCTGCTTGGCAACGGCGAACAGATCTACGCCGCCTACCTGCTGGTCCGCGACGCCATGCTCTTCACGAACCGACGACTGATCCTGGTCGACAAGCAGGGCGTCACCGGCCGCAAGGTCAGCTATCACAGCGTCCCCTACCGGGCGATTACCCACTTCTCGGTGGAAACCGCGGGCACCTTCGACCTCGACGCCGAACTCGCCATCTGGATCTCCGGCACCGAGGAGCCGTTGCAGAAGCGCTTCAACCGGCAGGTGGATATCTACGAGGTGCAGGGCATTCTGTCGCACTTCGTCGCGGTCTGAACCGCAATCGTCCGGCGGCGAATGGAAGGACACGACGTTCGTCACCCGCCGGGTCGGCGTTCATTCGCCGCGAGCCGTCGGGCAAAGTATCGACGGCACCGGGCCTTCGCGGCCTCGAGCGAAGCCGGAGCGCGTCCGGATTCCTCGCGGTTCGTCGACGAGCCGCCGTAGCTCGGCGCAGGTGTAGGCCACGCCGCGCGCCGACTACTCTGCGGGGCATGGCTTCCGTATTCAGCGCGATCATCGCAGGTCAGATTCCCGGCCGATTCGTGTGGGAGGACGAGGAATTCGTCGGCTTCCTCACCATCGCACCGGTCACCCCCGGGCACACACTCATCGTGCCGCGCGCGGAGATCGACCAGTGGCAGGACGTCGATCCCGGTGTATTCGCCAGGATCAACGGCGTCGCCCAGAAGGTCGGCCGCGCCGTGCGCTCCGCGTGGGAGGCCCCGCGTGCCGGTCTGCTGATCGCGGGCCTGGAAGTGCCACACCTGCACGTCCACGTGTTCCCCGCGTTCACCATGGGCAATTTCGATATCTCGGGGGCCGACACCGAGCCGTCGCCGGAATCTCTCGACGAGGCGCAATCCAAGATCAAAACAGCATTGCGCGAACTCGGTTACGGCGCGAACGTTCCTGATTAAACACTAACGTTTCACAACAGATGTCGCCGCGCGAATTACGGCGCGAAATCAGCGACGTCGGCACCGAATACGTCCCAGGGGAAATTCGGGCCGACATCGACGTGTGTTCCGATACCGAGACATTCGGTGACGTACTTGTGATCGGTGATGCCCTCGCGTCGCTCATACGGCGGCGCGATCACATCGGTGGCGAAACCGTATTTCCCGGCATCCTGTACCGCGATCCATGCGGCGATGCGAATATCATCGCGAATGTTCAACCATTCGTCTCGACTCCACGCCGAACGGCTGCCCGCGAAACATAGGTTGATGGTGTACGGATTCGCGTCCAGCACAGACCAACTCGCCAGGTCGGTATCGACGACGTCCACCACCACGGCACCAGCGAGCGTGTAGTGATAGCTCACGCCGTTGTCCGGATTGTTGAGGTAGTCCGCCAGGCTCTCCGCCGTCCCGTTGCCCTCCTGGGTATGGATGACGAAGTTCGTGACCCGGGTACCGCCTCGGCCGGAGGCGGAGTTTCCCATGCGTTCGATCTCTGTGTAGTTCGGCTTGTCCACGACGTACCTCCGAAGCTCGCTCGATCCGAGAGTCACTGCTGTGCCACTCCTTTCGACCACTGTCCGTAGTCCTCGCGCAATACGGTGTCGACGTCGATGCCGACGCCGTCGATCTGGTCGTCGTCCACCCGGATCTGATGCAGGTGGGCGGCAGGATGGTCGCCGTTGAGCGCGGGATCACCCGACCAGTTGTGCTGCCAGAACCAGCGGGCGACACCGTCTTCCACCGCCCAGTCGATGCACCTGGCGTTCGCGTATACCCCCACCCACTCCGGGCCGACCACCGAAGCCCATCCGCGCAGAAACGGTGCGATCAGCGAATTCCATTGCTCCAACGTGGGATTGGCATCCACCGGGGCATACAGCGGTCTGCACTCGGGTCCACCCGCCGCACGGTGATAGTCCACCGCGGTTCGCGCGTGCCGCACCCCCGCGTCATAACCACCCATCCAGTCGGCGGTGTCACCCTTGCCGTACTGGTAGTTCGACACCACTTCCAGCCCGATCGCACGGAGCCGATCGCAGTAATCCTTACGCAATGGCTTCGCCCCGAAGTTCGACCCCGGCCGCGAATCACTGAAATACCCGATGACTCCGACGTATCCGGCATCCTTGATCGCCTGTGGTTCGATCAGCGCTGCGGAAAAATCGACAAGCTCAGTCATCACACCCCCTATTGATCCTCGCGTCGACTTGGCCCCGACGCCCGCTCGCACCGCTACCCCGGTGCGAGCGTCGCCGCAGGAGGCCGACACGCCTGTCGATGAGGTCCCTCCCCGGCAAATGCCAGACAATGCTCATCTCAACAACTTTCGTCGCACAACCATCGGACGCCGCGACAAGCCGTCCACCCGCCGCGGACCGGCGAGCAGCAGACTTCACGACCTATCTGGTATTCGGAGCCGCTTGTCACCAGGATGCCCCCTGCGCAAGGAATTCACACTCATCCCCAAGTGAACTCCATAGCGCCACAACCACTCTCCTGAGCAAGATCACGTATCCCCCAGTGCATCAGTCTTTTTCGACCCCGAATCTCCCACCAACGTGCCCGCTCTTCCCGGCGAGCCCAGGGCAGAGGTCCATAACAAACTCTGTGACGAAGCGCAGGGACATCATCAAGACGATCCGTGACGCAGCCAAGAAGCAAGGGCTCGCTACTGAGGTCACGGAGAGCGGGAACCACACCATCGTGATCGTTGACGGTATGAAAATCCCCCTACCTCGACATAATGAGGTTCGCGAGATGACGACCCGCGGCATCTACAAGCAAGCTGCCGAGAAACTCGGAGAGGACTGGTGGAGATGAGCACCTATACCGCACGGGTTACCCGCGACCAAGATGCCTGGATGGTGACGGTACCCGAGGTCAACCGGGTCACACAGGCACTCAACCTGCGCCAGGTCGAAGGCATGGCAAGAGATCTCGTCGCAGTCATGACCGACTCCGAGCCGGACTCGTTCGATCTCGTCATCGAATGGCCCGACCATATCGCTGGAGCACTCGACGCATATCAGGCCGCTGGAATAGAAGCCGACCAGGC
This sequence comes from Nocardia callitridis, assembly GCF_039543305.1. Taxonomy (NCBI): domain Bacteria; kingdom Bacillati; phylum Actinomycetota; class Actinomycetes; order Mycobacteriales; family Nocardiaceae; genus Nocardia; species Nocardia callitridis. The sequence continues at coordinate 874,571 of NZ_BAABJM010000001.1, forward strand.
GGCCGAACGAGCGACGAAGGCACGACGCGATACAGCTGCCATGTTGCAGGCCGAAGGCGCGACCGTGCGCGATATCGGCGCGCTGATGGGCGTTTCATTCCAGCGTGCGCAGCAGATTATCGAGTCCGGTCGCGAACGCGAGCAAGGACGGCGCACGAAGTCGGTGCGATCCAAGAAGGCCACGAAGAGACATCGTGCGACAGCGAACTGAGCCCGAACCGTCGACCTCACCCGCACAACTCGCGAGCGGAGTTAGCCGGACGCGCCAACACATCGCCGTCACGTGCGGCAATAGCGTAGGTGCGTCCGGTTCGTCCAGCCGAGTCGTAACGTGACAACTTCGGGCGGAATACCAGTTTCACATTTCCGACGGTGACTTGCCCCGGTACGGGACCTCGTAGGCGTCGAATGTCCGCTCCGGATACAGCGTCGTCACCCCATCTATCTCGGCAAGCAGAGCACGCACCACCGCCGCTGGTAAGTGCTCGAGCGTCGGGATGAACACCGCCACCGCGTTCATCCGACGTATCAAGTCGAACAGGTGCGCGGTGCGATTCGGTGTGCTCGAGGTATGTGTGAGGATCAACGCCATGTGGTAGCCGTACCGAGTTGCCAACGCGGACAACCATTTCGCATCCCACTGGCGCCTCTCGCCGGACAGGTCGGTACGGAGGTAGCCGATGGCCACGAGAGATTCGTCTTCGCTCATCGCTCGACCCGCGCATCGGGAGTCGCGTGTCCGGCGTCGACCATCGTCCAGAACGCCGCGTATTTGTCCGGGCACGTCGCGATATCGCAGTTGATCCGAACCTGCATCACCCGGTGCGCCTGCTCGACCGTGTACGGAACCTGCGGCGCCGCATGGCACGTGCGGTTCAAGATCTCGGCCACCGGCACAGCACCCGGCACCTCGGTCGGGCGATCGAGTAGCCACGGCAACACCCAGAACACCGTCACCAACAGCACAAGCGTCCCGAAAACCACGATCACGGTGACACCGAACTCACCCATCTTCACCCCTTTGTCCCCTGCCGATTGGTAGGCACTCGACGCCAAGAGCCAACGTCGGAGAAAACGGGCTCACTCCGGCGGCGAGTGCGAATTGCACGCTATGACCAGCGGATTGGGCGATCGGGTACATTCCGTACCCCGTGCATTTACGGTTACGCTTGAAGTGACGGACCGGCGGGAGGGTTGCTGTGACTCACGATCCCAACGAGGACGAACCCATCGGCGCGCGCATCAAGAGGCACCGTGAACGTGCTGGCATGTCGCGCCCAGTCCTGGCTGGACTGGTGGGAAGGTCGGCCGAGTGGGTGAAAGCCGTGGAGAACGGTCGCCTGCGCTCGCCCCGGTTACCCATGTTGTTGCGCATCGCACGGGCGGTCGACATCGCGGACTTGGCGGTGTTGACCGGCAATGGTCACGCCGTTCCGGTCTCGGTCTTCGCGGGCGAACGACATTCGGCGCTGTTCTCCGTGCGATCGGCACTCACTGATTTCCGTATCGCCCCGCCCAGCCGTCCGCCGAGCATCGAACACCTGGCGGTCCGTCTGCAACAGGCATGGCATGTGCGCCACGCGAGCCCGGACCATCGCACCCAATTGGGCGCGCTGCTGCCGGGTCTGATCAGGGATGCGCAAGGAGCGGCCCGTGCGGTCGGCGCCGATCGTCGAACGGCGCGGAAGGTCCTGGCGGGCGTGTACCAACTCACCGACTTCTATGTCGCCTATCAGCCCGCACCAGAGCTGGTTTGGTTGGTCGCCGACCGAGGACTGAACGAAGGCTACGAAGCCGACGACCCGTACGTGATCGCCTGCGGGGCATGGGCAATGACCCAGGCACTGCGAGATTCGGGCCGATGGGAGGAGGCGATCGACCTGTCCCGCTCCTCGATAACCCGACTCGCCCCATACCTCGAACGTGACGAGACCTCAGACGACTGGCGCGGTATCGCGGGTGCGTTGGAAGCCGAGATCGCCTACGTGCACGCACGTCGTGGCCGTCACGGCGAGGCGTGGGAATCATGGGAACGTGCCGACGCCACCGCCAAGAAACTCGGACCGTCCTACCGCCACATCCAAACATCGTTCTCGACCTCGGTAATGGCCGCGCACGCAACCACATTGGGCGTGGAGCTGCACCGAGCCGGAGAGGCATTGCGCTCGGCAGCGACGTTCGACGCCGATCAGATCGTGTCACTACCCCGACGGAGTCGGCACTTCATCGAGGTTGCCCGCGCCCACTCTCAACGCGGCGAGTCAGTAGCGACATTGGCATTGCTGACAAAGTCCGAACGCACAGCCCCCGAAACCATCAAATACAACGGCTACGCTCGCGACATGCTGCTCAAACTCTCCCAGCGACCCCCATCGGGGATGCGGAGCGACGTCAACGACCTCTGCCACCGCGTCGGCATCGCGAGCTGATCCGGCGACGGATTGGGGGGACGACGACATGTGACTGGGTCGCGTCGGCCCGCACACCAGGCGACCGCGAATACGGGCAGACCGCCACGGGCGTCGCGCGAACCCGTCGCGTGGCGCAGCGCCGGATCTCGACCACAAGGCAGGGACTACCGCTCGTAGACCTCTTCGGTTCGTTGTCAAGCTGCCCACAGATCAATTCTGCGCGGTCCTTTTTGTGCGACAATGCACGTAGATCGTGGTTTATCAGTCCACGGGCTCGAAAGGAGACAGAGGATGCTGCGGACTACGAAAGACCTGCGCGGCAAGCTGATGCTGCTTCGGGTCGTGGCTTTGCTCGAAGATGGCTCGGTGAGGTTGGACGACCCCGCTGTCGCGGAAAGCCTTGAAGGCCTCAAACGTGAGGTGACCGGGCCCAGCATGTGGAACAGTGTCGAGCTCTGGGAACGTTGGATCAGGACCAAGGACCGCGCCGCGATCATTGCCCTGCAAGAGCGCGACGATGAGACCTCGATTCGTCTGCGGAACCTCTCGCCACTGAATGTCTTGCTCAGCGAGAACGACCGCATCGAGATCCTACGAGAGGTGCACGGTCCCGCTCGGGCACTATTGAGTGCGTGAATCGCGACCAACTGGACCTGGCGGTCCGCGCCGCATGCGCTCACCTGAACGAACCGTACGTGGTGGTGTTCGGCTCGCAGTCGATCCTAGGCACCTATGAAGACTGGGTCGGTCGGTGACCATTGCTCACGGAGGGCTTCGGGGCTGACTCCGGGTGATTCGCATCGAATCACCCGGGCTGGTCTATGAACCTTCCGACGTCGGTTGCAGTGGTGTACCGACAAGGGTCTGTTGTTGTAGCGCCGTCACACGACTCTCCAACAGATCCCTACGCACGGCATCGAACGGGCAGTCCTTGTACAGCCGCAAAGACGGCTGGTTGTTGAGGTTGTCCCGAACCACGATCCCGCCAGCATGACGCCCGTTCGGCCCTGCGTACCGATGCTCTAAGAGGCGCAGCTTCGGCCCGAATCGCTCCCGGACCTCGCCATAGCTTTCGTTGAGATGGATGTTGTTGATCAGCCCCTGTGAGTAGGCGAAACACGCCATCGGGAACAGCAAAGCGGACGCCAGCAAATCAGCTATCTGGAGCGCCACATGCGCATCGGAGTGGCCGAAGACAGGGCTCTCGACCAAGCTAGGGTATGGATTACCTCCCGCCCGAAAACGCGCCGTGGTCATACGGTGCACCGACGGTACGTTCTTGGACTTGGTTCGAGCGTCCAAGATCATGGCGCCCGAGGTGTTGGCGGCTCTCAGCTGAGCTTCGAACTGCTCAGCGATATGCGCGACGGTGTCCGAATAGACCCACCGCGTCAGCGGGGTCGTGCCCTTGACATGAACCTCGCCTACGATCTTGGCATTGCTGTCCTCGAGAAGACAGAGCGTTTCTTCTACCAGTCGGTACACAGCACGTCGAGCGTTCCGACCGCCATCCCTGACGTTTTTTCGCAGGTCTGAGCCCTTCACCTCATGCGTGATCAGATCGCTCAGCTTGACCGAGGGCTTCGCGAGGGCCGGGTGAAATTTCTTCTTGAGCTGCAAAAAGTTGTAAACCATGCCATGAACGCGCGCGCGGCTGACAACGATCCCAGCGATGACGAGTACCGGCGGATCCGTCGGTGTTCGTAATGCCTGTTCGTCGCCTGATTCATCGAGGTAGCACAGAAGCACCGAGTAATAGTTGCTGAACATGATGGGCGGGCACAACTAAGGCCACCCCAATGGGGTGGCCTTAGGATCTGCCGCACGGTGTGCGACGGTTGCTTTTGCACCTCCATGATGGCAAGTGCGGAGCAAAACCGCAACCAACGCTTCGGCCCCGTCGGCCTGCGGTTCTCGGCCGGGCCAGAGCCCATTTGAGCCCCCTGTCAGGATTGAACTGACGACCTTTCGCTTACAAGGCGAGTGCTCTACCACTGAGCTAAGGAGGCGAGGGTTGTGATCGTAGCTGGGGCACACCTACTGCGTGACACCGGGTTTGGTGCCACGCAGTAGTGGAGTTCATCCAGCGGTCCCGCCGGTGAGCCGGGGCTCACGACAGGAGGGACGGCTCAGGACTGGGAAGCGCGGGCCGCGTCGTCGGCCGCCATCGCATCGCGCAGGCTCTTGGGACGCATATCGGTCCAGTTCTTGTCGACGTACTCGACGCAGGCCGCCCGGCTGTCTTCGCCGAAGACAACGCGCCAGCCGGCAGGGACCTCCGCGAAGGCGGGCCACAGCGAGTGCTGCTCTTCGTCGTTGACCAGGACGAAGAACCGGCCGTCTTCATCATCGAACGGATTGGTGCTCATTTCACCTCACTGGTATACGGGCACTGTGTTGGGATACGCACTGTCTGTGTTCGGGGGTGCTCCTCGCCCCGACCGACACCCGTTGGTGAACAACGGGGCAGGTACCGAACCGCGAGCGCTGTTCGACCCCGCGAGTTAGTTCGACCTTAGCAATCGAGACGTTACGAGTAATCACGACGTTACGCGACAGCGGTCGCCTTCGGCTAGCGGCGGATCAGCTGGCGAAGAAGTCGAGCAGGATCTTGTTGACCGCCTCCGGGCGCTCCAGGTAACCGAAGTGTCCGGCGTCGGGCACCTCCTGGTAGCGCCCTCCGGGGATGACGTCGGCGACTTCCCTGGTCAGGTAGGGCGGAATCATCCGATCGTCGGCGAACCCGACCGCGAGCGAGGGCACCTTGATGCCCCGGTACGCCTGCACCCTGTCGAAGTCGCGATCCATCTTGCGTTGCGCACGAATACCGGGGGTGACGGGACCGCCGGTGAACTCGAACAGGTCCAGCCAGTCCCGGGCGGTGTTGTGGTCGGCCAGGGTCGCCGGTGAGAGATTCAGCACGGCGGTGAGCGCGGCGTCGTACTTCGGCGGGAGCTTGGTGCCCGCCGCGTCGAGCTCGCGCTCGCCGAGCGACAACGTCTTCTGGAACAGGTCGAAACGACCGTGTCCCGCCATGAACACCGCCTTACGCACCAATTCCGGCCTGGTCAATGCCAATTCCTGGGTCACCCGCGCACCCATGGATGTGCCCGCCACCAGCGCGGGACCCTCGTCGAGGAATTCGATCAGCGCCGCGGTGTCGGCGACGAGTTGATCGATGGTCATGCCGTCGGCGGCCTCGAACGAGGGCGCGATGCCACGATTGTCGAAGGTGCACACGCGGTAACCCGCGGCGACCAGCGCGGGAACCTGATGCAGTTCCCACACCCGGCCGGGACTTCCCGTGCCCATGATCAACACGACGAGCGGCCCGCCACCCTTGGTGTCGGTGCCCTTGGCCCGATCTCCCTTGATCTGATAGTTCAGGGATATACCGTTCACCGTGGCCAGCGGCATCGTCGACCCTTTCCGTAGAGTTGGTGCTGCGTCTCCACGGTATAGGGGCGCTGGCGGCCCGAACATCGGGCCTTCAGGAATGGGATGCGGGTGCCAGCGGCTCCCGGCCGTGCCAGATACCATTATTTTTTCGCACGTACGAGCGTACCGAGCCGGGAGGACTTGAAGATGGCCGCGAAGGGCAGCGCGAACGACATCGCGGACGACGATCTGGAACCACTCGCCGACGAGACCGCGCGGCAGGCGCAGCGCGTCGTCGCCGCCTACGCCGAGGACGCCGACGAGTGCCGGATGCTGTTGTCGATGCTCGGCATCGGGCCGAGCGTGCGCGTGGAATGAGCTGGGACGCGGTGCGGTCTCCCGCCCACCGCGATCGCAGCGCTCAACACGCCTGAAAAGAGGCACTCGGTCGCCTCGACCGCACAGACGCCAATGGCGACGTCGACTGCACAACTCCAGCGGGAACCAGCGCAAAGGATGCGTGAGTGGACCAGATGAATTCGTCCGATGCCGCCGACAACACCGCCGAAATCCCGGCCTCCGCCCAGGCAGCAGACAGCGCGGACTCCGTGGAGCACACGGAAGACACGGCATACGGTGCGAGCACCGGTCCCGCCGAATCGGGTTCGGGCTTCGTCGTGGTCGCCAACCGGCTGCCCGTCGACCTGGAAACTCTCCCGGACGGCACGCGGCGCTGGAAACGCAGTCCCGGCGGCCTGGTCACCGCGCTGGAACCGGTGTTGCGCAACAACAAGGGCTCGTGGGTCGGCTGGGCCGGGGTTCCCGATGTGGAGGTCGACCCGATCATCGAAGACGGGCTCGAGCTGCACCCCGTGCCGCTGACCGCGCGTGAGGTCGGCGACTACTACGAGGGTTTCTCCAACGGCACCCTGTGGCCGCTGTATCACGACGTGATCGTGCGCCCGGTGTACGACCGCAACTGGTGGTCGGCATACGTGACGGTGAATCGGCGCTTCGCCGAGGCGACCGCGAAGGTTGCCGCCGAGGGCGCCACGGTATGGGTGCAGGACTACCAGTTGCAGCTGGTGCCGAAGATGCTTCGCATGTTGCGGCCCGACTTGACCATCGGCTTCTTCCTGCATATCCCGTTTCCCCCGGTCGAGCTGTTCATGCAGATGCCGTGGCGCACGGAGATCGTGGAGGGTCTGCTCGGTGCCGACCTGATCGGCTTCCATTTGCCGGGTGGCGCGCAGAATTTTCTGTACCTGGCCAGACGACTGGCCGGGCAGCCGACCTCACGCGGGACCATCGGGGTGCGCTCGAAGATGGGCGTCGTGCAGGTGGGTTTCCGCAAGGTGCGCGTCGGCGCGTTCCCGATCTCGATCGCCTCGGCGCATCTGGACGAACAGGCCAGGCGCAAGTCGATCCGCGAACGCGCCGCCAAGATTCGCGCCGAGTTGGGGAATCCGAAGAACATCCTGCTGGGCGTCGACCGGCTCGACTACACCAAGGGCATCGACATCCGGCTCAACGCGCTGGAGGAGTTGCTGCTGGACGGTCGGGTGGACCCGGCCGAGACCGTGATGGTCCAGCTGGCGACGCCGAGCCGCGAGCGCGTGGAAAGCTACATCCAGATGCGTGGCGACATCGAACGCCAGGTGGGTCGGATCAACGGCGAGTTCGCGCGGGTCGGTTTCCCGGTGGTGCATTACCTACACCGCCCCATCCACCGTGACGAGTTGATCGCCTTCTTCGTCGCCGCCGACGTGATGCTGGTGACCCCGCTGCGTGACGGTATGAACCTGGTCGCCAAGGAATACGTCGCCTGCCGCAGCGGCCTCAACGGCGCACTGGTACTGAGTGAATTCACCGGCGCCGCAGCCGAATTGCGTCAGTCCTATCTCTGCAATCCACACGATCTCGACAGCGTGAAGGACGCGATCGCCTCCGCACTGGAGGACGACACCGATACCAAGCGCCGCCGCATGCGTGCTCTGCGCCGCCAAGTATTGGCCCACGACGTCGATCGATGGGCGCGCGCCTTCCTCGACGCCCTGGCCCAGGACCAGGTGTCGGGCAACACCCTGCTCGGTGACGGCGACAACCACGAGAGCCCGGACGACCGGCCGACCTCGCGCTGAGCCGCACCGCAGCATGTTCACAGGAATCACCCAGGATCGGTGCAGCCGGTTCGCAGGAGATTGACCGACGATGGACCCATGAGTGGTGCGCCGGTGGATCCCCCCGAGGCTCGGGTCCTCGTTGTCGACGACGAGCCGATGATCGTCGAGTTGCTGTCGGTGAGCCTGCGCTACCAGGGCTTCGAGGTCGATACCGCGGTCGACGGCGCGCAGGCGCTGGACAAGGCGCGTAGCTTCCGGCCGCAGGCGCTGATCGTCGACGTGATGATGCCGGGCATGGACGGTTTCGGGTTGCTGCGGCGCCTGCGAGCCGACGGTATCGATGCGCCCGTGCTGTTCCTCACCGCCCGCGACGAGGTGCAGGACAAGGTCACCGGACTCACGCTCGGCGCCGACGACTACGTCACCAAGCCGTTCAGCCTGGAAGAAGTGGTCGCTCGACTGCGGGTGATTCTGCGGCGTGCCGGTCACACCACCCAGCAGCGCGACCCCACCCGCCTGCGGTTCGAGGACATCGAACTCGATGACGACACCCATGAGGTGTGGAAGGCGGGCGAGCCGATCGCGTTGTCGCCCACCGAGTTCACGCTGTTGCGGTATTTCATGGTGAACGCGGGCACGGTGCTGAGCAAGCCGCGCATTCTCGATCATGTGTGGCGTTACGACTTCGGCGGCGAGGTCGGCGTGGTCGAGACCTACGTGTCCTACCTGCGTAAGAAGGTCGACACCGGCGACGAGCGGTTGATTCACACGCTGCGCGGTGTCGGTTACGTGATGCGTTCACCGAATCGCGGTCGGTCGGCGAGCAGATGAGCGGCTCGCGCCTGGCCTCGGCTCGTGCCACGCTGTGGGGTCTGCCGTCGGCGATTCCGCTGCGGGTGACATTGATGGTGGTGTTGGTGGCCACCGCGGCGGCGGGATTGTTGATCTCCGGGATCGCGGTCACCTCGGCGATGGAAGCGTCGCTGACCAATCGGACCGACCAGCAATTGCACGATGTGGCGGTGGAATGGGCGCGACGGGTCGAGATGCCGCCGCCTCCGCCGCCGATCCAGCAGCAGGAGCAATCGCATCCGCCAGGTCGGTACTTCGTGCGCGCCGAATCCGACCGTCCCGCAGGCAATCACTCCGTGTACTACGACAACGTCTTCGGCGTCGACACCACCCCGCAGCTGCCCGATGCACCGGGAAAGGGACCCGAGACGGTCGGGTCCGTCAACGATTCGTCGACCGAATGGCGGGTGCTCACCCTGCGCACCCCGACCTCGACGACAACGGTCGGCTTGCCGCTGACCGAGAATCGCGAGGTGGTGCGGAAGCTGATCGTGTTGCAGCTGAGCGTGGGCGCGATCGTGTTGACGGCCTTGGCGATCGTGGCCTATTTCGTGATTCGCCGCAGCTTGCAGCCGCTGCGCCGGGTGGAGAACACCGCCGCCGCGATCGCGCGTGGTGACCTGTATCGCCGAGTTCCCGTGCACGGCACCAATACCGAGGTGGATCGGCTGTCACGGTCGTTGAACGGCATGCTCGCCCAGATTCAGCGCGCGTTCGCCGCGACCGAGGAGTCCGAAGCCGCGGCGCGCCAATCGGAGACGCGGATGCGTCGGTTCGTCGCCGATGCCAGTCACGAGTTGCGTACTCCGCTCACCACGATCAAAGGGTTCGCGGAGCTGTATCGGCAAGGCGCCCACGGTGAGGCCGACCGGTTCATGGACCGGATCGAGCGGGAATCGCGTCGAATGGGACTGCTGGTGGAGGATCTGTTGATGCTCGCGCGCCTGGACGCGCAGCGTCCGCTGGAGCGTAAGCCGGTCGACCTGCTCACGCTGGCCAGCGACGCGGTGCACAATGCGCGCACGGTGTCCTCCGCCGCACACCCGGACGGGCCGCAACGCCCGATCGATCTCGAGATCCGTTCCGGCGAAGGCACGTTGGAGGTGGTCGGTGACGAGGCCAGATTGCGGCAAATCCTGGCGAATCTGGTGAACAACGCGATCATTCACACCCCGCTGGACGCCTCGGTCACCGTGCGACTGACCCCGCGCGCGGACGAGGTGCTGCTCGAGGTGGCCGACACCGGTCTCGGCCTACCCGCCGAGCAGGCCGAGCGGGTATTCGAGCGCTTCTACCGCGCTGACGATTCCCGCAGCCGCGACAGCGGGGGCACCGGTCTCGGGTTGTCGATTGTGCAGGCGTTGGTCGCCGCGCACGGCGGCACGATCAGCGTGTCGACCGCGCCGGGCGAAGGAACGGTATTCGAGGTGCTTTTGCCGCGCGAGCGCGCGGCCGAGTGAACGGGTCTAGATCGGCGTGACGGAATCGACGAGCCAGTGCGAATCCTGCTTGTCCAGCACGACGCGCACTCGACTGGCGGTGGTGTTGCCCTGCGGCGAATCCTTGCTGGTGGTCACCTGATTCAGAAACAGCATGACGGTGGCGCTGGCATCGTCGGCCGCGATCACGCCGCCCGCTTGCACGGTGGCCTGCACGGTGAGCTGCTTTTCCTTCGCGCCGGGGGCGATCGCCTGGTTCACCAGTTTCAGGTAGTCGTCGCGGAAGCTCTCGGTGAGGTTCTGCGCCGACTGTTGCAGCACGGTGTCGACGTTTTCCGGGGTGTAGGTGAACATGTCGGTGACCGCGTGCCCCGCGGCCGCCACCGCCTCGGTACGCGCGTCTTCGCTCTGCCGGTCGTTCCAGTACCGGTAGCCGTTGATCGCGCCGACGACCAGTGCGGCGATCGCGACGAGGCCGACCGCGCCGAACAGGATCTTGCCCTTGACTGTGCTTGGTGCGAGCGTGCTCATGCCACGAACTCCACTTTCGACGCTTTGGGTCCGTCGTCGGTTTTGATGATGGTGACGCGGAACCGGTAGAGCCTGGTCTGTTCCTGCGGCTCACCGGCATTGGTCAGGGTCTGTTTGGCCGCGACGAGCACCCGCGCGGAGTTCTCGTCGTCGCCCTCCACCGCGGCGTCGACGACCTCGCCGGTGGAGACGATATTGACCTGTTTGACGATGTCGGTGAACGGGTTGACCCGGCCGTCGAATTCGGTTTTGAACTCGCCGGTGGCCACCGAGAGGATGCGGTCGATGTCGTCCTTGGCCGAATCAGCCCTGATGGTGGTGAGGTTGACGATCGCCTGCCGCGCGGTTTGCACGTATTCGGCTCGGCGGGCGTCGCGTTCGTCCACCGAGCGCACCGCGAAGACCGAAAGGGTGGCACCGGCGACGAGGGCGAGCACCACGATGACGGCGGCGGCGTAGACGGCGATCTTGCCGACGCCGATCCCCGCCTTGTGCTCGGCCACCTGGTCGTCGGTATCGGTCTCGCCCGGTGCGACCGCGCCCGGGGTGGCAGCGGAGTCCTCAGCGAGCGCGCCGTCCGAAGCGGCACCATGCGCCACCGCGCCCGAGTCGACGGCGGTGGCGTTAGAGGCCGCGGCGTCGACGGGGGTGGTGGCAGTGTCCTTGGTTTCGTCGTCCTTGGTTTCGTCGGCCGCGGGTTTGTCCACAGCTGTGTCGGCGCCGGACGGTGTGTTGACCGCACCACTCTTGGGCACGGCGACGGTGACCGCGCCGGACGTGGTCGCGTCGGCCTCGGCGGGCGGCGGGCCCACCGTGCGCACCGCGCGACGGCGGTTGCGCGGGGATTCTGTGTTGTTCTCACTCATCGTTGCTGCTCCTCGAGCATCGACTGCCAGCTCGACGGTACCGTCGCCGAACCATCCGGTCCGATATCACCTTGACGGTACGTCCTGCCGTCGGTGCCGATGTAGACGCCGGTGGACGGGTCGTACGAGCGTGCCGCCGCCGGGGTGGCCGCGCCGTTGCCCGCGGTCGGATCCAACGGTGCCGAGGCCGGGGCGACCGGCTGCGGCGGACCGAACGGTGGGTTCGTTCCTTCGGGAACATAGCCGGTGCGACACAGTTCCGGGGTAGGCGCCCGTACCCCCGGCACTTCCGCGCACGGGGTGTTGCGAATACCGCGCACCGCTTCCGGCGCGTCCTGGGCCACCTTGCAGTAGAGGTCGGCGGGCGTATCGGGGGACCCGGATTCGGCGGGCGAGCGCCGCTGATCCGGCGGCAGGAAGCCGGTGGTGCACGCGGGTGGGTCATTGAGCACGGTCATGAAGTCCACCAGCGCGCCGTATTCGAGCGGGCCTCGGATCGCGGTGAGCAGCGAGGCGACCAGCGGCGGGTAGACCACCAGAATCTGTTCCAGCCCCGCGTGATACGTGACGCCGACCTGGCCGACACTGGTGAGATTCGCCAGCAGCAGCGGCAGGGTCGGCTTCAGGTCGTTGAACAGTCCGGTCACCGATTCCATCGCCGAAGGTGCCTTCTCCAGCACACCGCGCAGCGAAGGATCGTGTGCGCGTAGCTGATCGGTGACGGTGGCGAGATCGCTTGTCCAGGAACGGATCGCCGAATCCGAGCGGGTCTGGGTGTCCAGCAGCGGGCCGATTTGATCGATCAGCTGCTTGGTGGGCTCGGCGTTGTTCTGCGCCTCCTGTACCAACAAAGAGGCGGAGTCGATGAAGCGTTGCAGGTCGGGACCGGCACCGTTGAACGCGCGGAAGGCTTCGTCGATGACCTGCCGTAGCCGAGTGTCGGCGATGCTGGACAACAGCCGGTCGGACTGGTCGAGCAGCGCGCCGACGTCCTGCGGCAGTTTGGTGCGGCCCTGCGGAATCACCGCGCCAGCACCGAGATTTCGGCTCGACGGGTCCTGCGGTGGAATGAGGTCGACGTACTGTTCACCGATCGCCGAGACGCTGCGCACCCACGCGTCCACGTCCGAGGGGATCTTGTAGTCGCTGTCGATCGACAGTTTCGCCTCGACACCGTCGGTGGTGAGCACAACATCGTCGACCACCCCGATATTGGTGCCTCGGTAGGCGACATTCGAGTGCGGGTACAACCCACCGGTCGCCTCGAGTCGCACGGTGACCGCGTAGCGCCCGATGCCGAGCATCGCCGGCACCTGCACATAGACCCCACCCATCACGACGAGGCCGATCACGGTGAGTACCGAGAAGATGATCAGCTGGGTGCGAACGAATCTGGTGAGCGTCACCGGCCCTGCCCTCCTTGCCCCTGGGGAGGCAGCGGCACGGTGAGCCCGGGGATCGCGGGAATACCGGGGATCGGCGGCAGGCCGGGGATGGTCGGCGCGGGTTGCGCGTCCGGCGGCGGCGGTGGCGGTTGCAGGGGGTCGGTCGCCGGGTTGCCGCCCTGGGTCGCGGTGTCGGGGGCGAAGGTGCCGAGCGCGCCCTCGACTCCGCCGAAACGTCCGCCGAGCGGGGTGCCGGTGAGGAAGTTGGAGTCCAGGCGCTTGCCGGTGACATCGACGGTCATGAACAGGTTCAGGTAGTCGCCCTTGATGGCGTGGTCGAGGTTCTTCATCGGGAACGGGAAGGTCAGCATGATCTTCAGCGCCTCGGTGAGGTCGCTTCCGGTGTCGGCGAGGGTTTGCAGCACCGGCTGCAAGCTGGCCAGGTTCGCTTTGAGGTTGTCGCCGCTGGCCGCGATGATCCTGCTGGTGACGTCGCTGAGGTCGCCGAGCGCGGTGATCGCGGTGGTGATGTTGGCGCGCCGGTCGGCGAGCACGGTGAGCGCGGGATGGATGCGCTCGATAGCGGCGGCGACCACGTCGCGCTGCTGGGCGAATTGCGAACTCACCCGGTCCAGGCCAGCCATCGCGTTGATGATGTCGCCGGTCTGGGCATTGAGGTTGGTGGTGAGCGTGTTCAGCTGGGGCAGCAGGTCGCGAATCGCGTCCTCGCGTCCGGACAGCGCCGAGTTGAGTTCGCGGGTAATGGTTTCCAGTTGCGCGACGCCACCGCCGTTGAGCACCACCGACAGCGACGAGAGGACCTGCTCGGTGGTCGGGTAGGCCCCCGCGCGATCGAGGGGGATCACGTCGTCGTTGTTCAACCGTCCCACCGGCGCGGTGCCGGTGGGTGCGGCGAGCTCGACGTGGTTACTGCCGAGCAGGCTGGTCTGGCCGATCTTGGCGGTGGCGTTCGCGGGTAGTCGCACGTCGCGGTTGAGCGACACGGTCACCAGCGCGTGCCAGCCTTCCACCTCGATGCCGGTGACCGTGCCGACGTCCACATCGTCGACGCGGACCGGCGAATTCCTGGTCAGCGTGGTCACATTCGGCATCTGAATGCGCACCTCGTACGCGTCGGCGCCGGTGCCCTCCGAGCCGGGCATAGGCAGACTGTTGAGCCCGTCCCATTCACAGCCGGTGACGCCGAGCAGCACGACGGCGCCGAGCGCGCAGGCCATCGCCGTGCGTAAACCCTTGCGCCGCAGCTTCATCGCCCACCTCCCGGCAATGTCAGCCCTGGAATCGCCAGTCCGGCAATACCGTTGGGGATGCTCACCGGGGCGGGAGCAGGAGCGGGCGGTGGTGGCGCGTTGGCGTCGTCGGTCTGCTCGGCCAGGCCAGGCTCGGTGTAGTTGAGCTGATTCGGGAACGCGGTCACCCCGGAGGCCGGATTCAGCAGCATCGGCGGGTAGTTCATCGCCAACGAATTGATCACCGGCGCGAGATATTGCGCGCACAGCTGAGAGCTGCGATCGGAGTTGGCCGTCTCCAGCGCCTCCACCGAACCACACAGGAAGCTCAGCGGGTCGCCGGTGTTGTTCAGTGCGATCGCGCCGGTCAGCGTGCCCTGGGCGGGTTTGTAGATCTGGTAGAAGTTCACCAGAGCCGTTGGCCCCGAGTGCAAGACGCGTTCCACTTCCGGCCGCTTGTCGACCAGGATCTGGGTGGCGTCCGACAATTTCCGCACACTGTCGGTGAGCACGGCGCCGTTGCCGTCGATGAAGCGGCGCACGTCGGCCACGGCCGAATCCAGATTGTCCAGACCCTGACCGAGGTCGTCGGAGGCTCCGGCGAGCACCTGCGAGACCGACGCCAGCCTGCCGCCGAACTGCACGATCTGCTCGTTGCTCTTGGACAGCACGTCGACGAACTGTTGCAGGTTGCGGATGGTGCCGAACAGATCGGTTCGGCCGTCGGACAGGGTATTCAGCGTCGAGGACAGCTCGTGCAACGTCTCGCGAAACTTGTCACCGTTGCCGTCGAGGTTGTTGGCCGCGGTGTCGATGGCACGGCCGAAGGAGCCCTGTTCGTCGTCGCCGACCGGACCCAAAGCCGTGGAGAGCTTGGACAATTCGGCCTTGATGTCGTCCCACTCCACCGGGACCGCGGTGCGCTCGAGCGGAATCTGCGCGCCGTCCGCCATTTTCGGTCCACCGTCGTAGGCCGGGGCGAGTTGGATGAATCGCGCCGAGACCAGCGAGGGCGCGACCAGCACCGCACGGGCGTCGGCGGGAATGTCGACGCCACGGTCGACGGTCATGTGCACGGTGGCGTGCTCCTTGCCCGGCTCGATCGAGTCGATCCTGCCGATCTTCACGCCCAATACCCGCACGTCGTCGCCCGCGTACAGCCCGGCGGTCGAGGTGAAGTAGGCGGTGACGGCGGTCTTGCCGATCGTGGCGACCCCGCGCCAGACACCGGTCGCCACGATGGCCACGATCAACACGGCCGCGACCACCAGCGCCCAACGGGGTAGTCGCCGCAGCTTTTTCAGCTCGAACCCTTTCAGCTTGATCATCGTGGCGGCTCCTGGGTCGCGGGACCGATCGAGGGCGGATTCGGCTCCAACAGGTAGGAGCGCAACGATTCCGGCAGGTTCTGTGGCCATACCAGCGAATCGACCAGCGGTTGAAGTACCTTGCTGCTGGCGTTCACGACGTAGGCCTGGAAGTACGGGCCACTGCCCACCTCCTCACCGAGCGCGGCGGCGAACGGTCCGAGCCCGTCGAGCGCGTCGGAGATGTTCTGCCGGTTGCGTTGCAAGAGGTCAAGCACCGAATTGAGTTTGTCCAGCGCCGGTTTCAGCTGGGCCTCGTTGTCGGCGACCAGGCCGGACAATTGTTGTGCCAGGTTGTTGACATTGACGATGAGCTGCCCGAGCGCGGCCTTGCGTGCCTCCAGTTCGCCGAGCAGATTGTTGCCGTCGAGCAGCAGGGCGTTGATCTGGTTGCCCCGCTCGGCCAGGATCTTGGTGACGTTCTGCGCGCGGTGGAGCAGATCGGTCAGCGCCTGGTCTCGGGTGTTGATGCTGCGCGAGAGTGCGGTAACACCGTCGAGGGCCGAACGCAGCGGTGCCGGGGTGTCGGCGAAAGTCGTCGAGAGCGCATCCAAGGTCTCGTCGACGCGGTTGAGGTCGATCCCGTTCACCGTGCCCGCGAGGTCGCCGAGCGCTTCGTTGAGCGAGTACGGCGAGGTGGTGCGTTCCAGCGGAATGGTGTCGTCGGCGTGCAGCGCGCCGCCGCCGGTGGGAACCAGTTCCAGACTCTTGCGGCCGAGCACCGTGTTCGTCTTGATCGCCGCGGAGCTCTTCTCGCCCAACACGATCGACTCGTTGAGGGTGAAGCGGACAAGCACCTTCGCGTGGTCGAGTGAGACCTCCTCCACCTTGCCCGAGCGCACCCCGGCGACCTGCACCTGATCACCGGCGAGCAGGCCGCCCGCGTCGGCGAAGAAGGCGGTGTAGGTGGCGCCGGATCGGATGAACGGCAGCCGGTCGAACTGGAGCGCCGACAAGGCGACGGCCACCGCGACGACCAAGCCGACGATGCCGATGGTGACTGGGGTCGATCGCTGTTTTCTCATCGGTCGTCCGCACACCTTCCGGTCACCTGCTGGCCGGGCATATTGATGTGCATGGGCTGGCCGTTCGGTCCGTCGATGATGAAGTTCGTCTGGCAGACATAGAGCTGGAGGAACGAACCGTAGGAGCCGATCCTGGTCAGCTTCTTGTAGGTCTCCGGCAGGTTGTCGAGCACCCACTGGATGGTGTCGGAACCGTTGTCGAGGTTGGTCGCCAGGCGGCCGGTCTGTTCGATGGTGCCGCGCAGGTCGGGACGGGCCTGGGCGAGTAGGTCGGTGAGGTCGCCGGTGGCTCCCGCGATGCGCGGTACCGCGTCGGCGATCGGGTCACGGTCGGCGGCCAATCCGCTGACCAGCCGCTGCAATTCGTCGATGGTGGTCTTGAATTGATCGCCGCGCTCGTCGATGGTCTGCAATACGGAATTCAGGTTGTTGATCACGCTGCCGATCAGCTGGTCGCGGTCGGCGAGGGTTTTGCTGAACGAGCCCCCGCTGTTGAGCAGCGAGACCAGGGTGCCGCCTTGGCCTTGGAAGATCTGCAGCAACGCGTTGGTGAGGTCGTTGACCTGTCCGGGGTCGAGCCCGCGCAGCAGCGGCTTGAAGCCGCCGAGCAGCATGTCCAGGTCGAGTGCCGGTGCGGTCTGTTCGGTGTCGATGGTGCCGTTGTTCGGCAGCGTTTGCGCCGAACCGGGTCCTTCGAGCAGTTCCAGATACCGGTCGCCGACGAGGTTTTCGTAGCGCACGGTCGCGCGGGTGCTGCGCAGCAGGGCGTACTTGCGGTCGACGTCGAAGTCGACGTGGGCGCGATTGTCCTTGCCGACCTGTACCGATTTCACCGAACCCACCGGAACGCCCGCGATGCGCACCTTCGAGCCCGGCAGCATCCCGGAGGCGGTGGTGAACACCGCGTGATAGCCGTTGGCGCTGGAGAACCGCATCTGGCTGAAAACGATGGCGAGCCCGGCGAAGATCAACGCCATCACGAGGGTGAAGATGGCCAGTTTGATGGTGGTCGCAGTATTCTTCACGCCTCAGCCCACCCCTGGAAGTCCGGCGAACAGCAGCTGGAACACTTTGGGCGCGTTGAACTTCAGCTTGGTCGACGGCGCGTAGACGTGGCCCTGCGAGGTGTCGGTGACGACGTAGTCGGAGTGACTGTCGGGAACACGGTCGAGCAGGCCGCCGCATTGCGGTCCACCGGTGGCATTCACCTTCGGCAGGTCTTTCGGGTATTCGTACGGATCAGCGCCATACATGAAGCTCGTATTCAGCGCGACACCTTCCTGTAGACCACCGAACACCGCTTCGCCGAGCGGCAACGCCTTGGAAATGCCGCCGATCAGGCATGACAGTGCGGGCGCGTATTCCTGGAGCAGCGAGGTCGTCGGGCGCAAGAGGTCGAGGGTGGAGTTCAGTTGATTCTCGTTCTCCCGCAATACCGAGCCGGTGGTGTCGGCCAGGCCGATCAGGTTCACCAGCATGTTGTCGAGATTGCCTTGCTCGTCGACCAGCGTCTGGCTGGTGACGGTGGCGTTGTCCACGGTGCGCAGCAGGTCGCCCGCGGTGTCGCCGTAGAGGTTGGTGACATCCGCCGTCTTGGCGAGGTCATCGCGCAGAGTGGGCAGGTAGGGGTTGATGTCGCGCAGGTAGTCGTCGCTGCGCACGAGCAGGTCGCCGAGCTTCTCGCCGCGGCCGTCGAGCGCGGTGCTCAGCGCCGTGAGGGTGGCGTTGAGTTTTTCCGGCTGCACCTTGTCGAGCACGTCGGTGAGGTGCTGGAAGATGGTGTTGAATTCGACGGTCACGTGTTCTGCGGCGACGGTCGCGCCCGCCTGCAATGAATTCGCCGAAGGCTGTTGCGGTACAACGAAATTGATGTACTTCGCGCCGAATACCGTGGTGGATCGAATATCTACCGTCGCATTGGCGGGAACGAGTTTCAGCTGCTGCGGATTCAACGCCAGCCGCAGTTTCACCCGGTCGCCGACGCGATTCACCGCCTCGACCCTGCCGATCTGCACCCCGCGCACCTTGACCTTCGCGTCCGGGTCGAGGACGAGTCCGCTGCGCGGTGCGTCGATGGTCACCGTGGAGGTCGAGGTGAATCCGCCGAAGAACATCACCATCGCGACGACAACGACCGCCGCGAGCCCGAGCACCATCGCGGCGCCAGCCAGCTTCAGGCCGAGTCCGCCGCGTAGCGCCCGGACGAATGCGTTGTCGGAAAATTTCGATGTCGCCATGCCGCTATCCGGAGAGGTTGAAGTTGCCGGAGGTGCCGTAGATGGCCAGCGAGATCAGCAGGGTCACCGAGACCACCGCGACCAACGAGGTCCGCACCGCGTTGCCCACCGCGATCCCGACGCCGACCGGCCCGCCCGCGGCGGTGTAGCCGTAGTAGGTGTGGATCAGCATCACCGCGAGTGCCATGAAGATCGCCTGCGCGAATGACCACAGGATGTCACTGGGGATCAGGAAGGTGGAGAAGTAGTGGTCGTAGACGCCCGCCGACTGCCCGTAGATGACCACGGTGGCGAAGCGGCTGGCCAGGAACGAGGCGATCACCGCGAGGGCGTACAGCGGGACGATCGCGATCATCCCGGCGAGCACCCTGGTGCCGACCAGGTAGGGCACCGGCCGGATCGCCATCGATTCGAGCGCGTCGATTTCCTCGGCTACCCGCATCGCGCCGAGTTGCGCGGTGGAGCCCGCGCCGATGGTCGCGGCCAGACCGATTCCGGAAATAACGGGCGCGGCAATTCGGACATTGATGAATGCGGCGAAGAATCCGGTGAGCGCCTCGACACCGATATTGCCCAGCGAGCTGTAACCCTGCACCGCGATGGTGCCGCCCGCGAACAATGTCAGGAAGCCGACGATCACCACGGTGCCGCCGATTACCGCCAATGCGCCTGAGCCCATGCTGATTTCGGCGATCAGTCGAATGGTTTCGGTACGGTAGTTCATCAGTGCTCGCGGTACCGCGGCCAACGCTCGCGCATAGAAAACCGCCTGCCTACCAACCGAATCCATCGATTCCGACAATCGCCGCACGCGTCGAACCGTACGCGGGAATCGGGATTCGATCACGAATGCCATCCGGTCACCGCACCGTGAACTTGATGCCGACCGCGGTGACCACGACGTTCACCACGAACAGCGCCATAAACGCGAACACGACGGTCTGATTGACCGCATCACCGACACTCTTGGGACCGCCTCGAACATTCAGGCCCAGATAACATGCGACGAGTCCGGCGATCAGCCCGAACAGGCCAGCCTTTACCTCGGAGATGATCAGCTCGGGCAGGTGGGTGAGCAGCGTGATTCCGTTGACGAAGGCGCCGGGATTCACGTCTTGGAGATATACGGAGAAGGCGAAACCACCGGCGATACCAATCGTGCATACCAGGCTGTTGAGCATCAGCGCGACGAACATCGAGGCGAGCACACGGGGGACGACAAGTCGATGAATGGGGTCGATTCCGAGCACACGCATCGCGTCGATCTCTTCGCGAATAGTGCGTGCACCGAGGTCGGCGCAGATAGCGGTGGCGCCAGCACCGGCGACAATCAGCACGGTCACGATCGGGCCGACCTGGGTGACCGATCCGAATGCCGCACCGGCGCCGCTGAGGTCGGCCGCGCCGATTTCTCGCAAAAGGATGTTCAGGGTGAAGCTCACCAGAACGGTGAACGGAATCGCGACCAACAGCGTCGGAACGATCGAAACCCGTGCGACAAACCAGGATTGGTCGATGAACTCGCGCCATTGAAACGGTCGGCGCACACTCGCACGTGCGACATCCGCCGCGAGTTCGAAAAACCCACCTACTGCACGCAATGGCACGGCAAGGACCTGGTTCATCCGCGATCCTCCTTGCTCGATCGGCGCATACAACTCACGGCGCAATCCTCCTCCGTGGCAGCTTCGCCGCGACAATTAGAACATGTTCACCGCTTTGCCGAAAGGGAATTCGACAAGTTGGGAGGGCACTTCTTCGGGAAACAGTCATTTAAATCTGGAACATGTGTCAGCTCTGAGAGCCGAAACGAATATGTGAGGGCGCACACCACGACACACATGTCTACCAAGTGCTGGACCCATGATCAACGATCCGCTCACCCCTCGTCGCGCAACGGTAAGCACCCCCACCGAACCGCAGCCGTTCCGAGACAACTCGGCCGGACCGCACCCGGGCCGGACGAACCGACCCGTAGCGGACCCCTGTTGTCGATCGGCCTGAATCTAGCCCAGATCGATCAGCGCCGACGCGGAAAACGTCCGCTCGGCGGGACGCTCGGCGAAGTAGCCGCCCAGCGTCGAAGCCAGCCCCTCGGGCGACCATTGACCGTCTTCGGCATCGAACCGTTGCTCGACGACCGGCGCCGCCATCAACGCCACCATCCCCCCGTAGACCACGAACAGCTGACCATTCACCGTCTCGGCGGCGGGCGAGGCGAGATAGGCGACCAGCCTGGCCACGTGATCGGGCGAGAGCGGATCCACCGCGCCCTCGGGTGCCGCGTGGAAGACCGCCTCGGTCATCGCGGTGCGCGCACGCGGCGCGATCGCGTTCGCGCGCACGCCATATCGGGAAAGCGCCCGCGCGGCCGACAAGGTCAGCGCCGTGATGCCCGCCTTGGCCGCACCGTAGTTGGCCTGTCCCTCCGGACCGAGCAGTCCCGCTTCCGAGGAGGTGTTGACCAAGCGGCCGTACACCGGCGCACCCGCGGCCTTCGACTTACCTCGCCAATAGGCCGCGGCGTTGCGCGCGAGCAGGAAGTGCCCGCGCAGGTGCACCGCGAGCACCGCGTCGAAGTCCTCGTCGGACATGTTGAACAGCATGCGGTCGCGCGTAATGCCCGCGTTGTTCACCACGATGTCGACGGCGCCGAAGTTCTGCTCGGCGCTACTGATCAGCGCGTCGGCCGTGGCGCGTTCGGCGACACTGCCCGCGACGAACGCGGATTTCACACCGAGCGCATCGATCTCGGCGAGGGTTTCGGCCACCGCCTCCGATTCGGCCAGGTCGTTGATCACCACGTTCGCACCGGCGCCGGCCAGCGCGAGCGCTTCGGCTCGACCGAGCCCCGCACCTGCCCCGGTCACGATCGCCACCCGGCCCGCGAGACTCACCTCGGCGTTACTCACCACTGCACCTCACCGAATACCGCCGCCGACGAGCCGTTTGCCGCTCGCGACCGCACTGCTGACATTTGCACAACCACGCGCCGACTCTAGAACGTGTTCCAGTTAACGGCAAGCATCCGTTACTGCAACCGCAGCGCCGCCTTCGGGCACTGCGTCACCGCCGACTCCATCTCGGTGACCCGCCCCTCGGGCACGTCGGCCTCCGCAATGTGCAGAATGTCCTCATCGTCGAGTTCGAACACGTCGGGAGCGATTCCGACGCAGATCCCATTCGCCTCGCACTGGTCGAGATCAACACCGATCTTCATGACAACTCCTTTACCGCGCATGTCGCCGGGCTGTGGCGAACGCTGAGAAGACGATACGGCCTCTCTGTCCGTCTTCCACCCGATTCGGCAGCAATACTGGAACATGTTTCAGTCTATATGCAATGATCGGGAAGACCGAGATGCTCGCGGCGCCACCCGCCGCGCATCCGATCCCGCCCACGAATCGAAGGCATGAGGTTCTGCCATGCGCATTGCGTACACGCCGCAGCAGCAACAGCTACGGAACGAGCTGCGCGAGTACTTCGCCCAACTCATCACCCCGGAACGTCGCGCCGCGCTCAGCGCGCAGACCGGCGAGTACGGGCACGGCACCGTGTACCGCGACGTCGTGCGAGAGATGGGCCGCGACGGCTGGCTGACCCTCGCGTGGCCGAAGGAATTCGGTGGTCAAGACCGCTCGACAATGGACCAGCTGATCTTCACCGACGAGGCCGCCATCGCGGGCGCACCGGTGCCGTTCCTGACCATCAACTCGGTCGCGCCGACCATCATGCATTACGGCAGCGACGAGCAGAAGCGCTTCTTCCTGCCCAAGATCGCCGCCGGTGAACTGCACTTCTCGATCGGCTACTCCGAACCCGAAGCCGGTACCGACCTGGCGAGCCTGCGCACCAGCGCCGTGCGCGACGGCGACGACTACGTGATCAACGGCCAGAAGATGTGGACAAGCCTCATCCCCTACGCCGACTACGTGTGGCTCGCGGTGCGCACCGACCCCACCGCCAAGAAGCACAAGGGCATCAGCATGCTGATCGTGCCGACCACCGCCGAGGGCTTCTCCTGGACACCGGTGCACACCATGGCCGGGCCCGACACCAGCGCCACGTACTACCAGGACGTCCGCGTGCCGACCACGGCCTTGGTCGGCAAGGAGAACGCGGGCTGGTCGCTGGTCACCAACCAGCTCAACCACGAACGCGTCGCGCTCACCTCCGCCGCACCGCTGGCACTCGCGCTGAGCCAGACCGTCGAGTGGGCCACCACCACCAAGGCGGCCGACGGGTCGGCCGTTTCCGACCGCGAATGGGTGCGACTGAACCTGGCCAGGGTGCACGCCAAGGTCGAATACCTGAAGCTGATGAACTGGGAGATCGCCAGCAGGGCCGACGCGGGTGGCGACGCCGCACCCCGCGCCTGGGACGCCTCCGCGTGCAAGGTCTACGGCACCGAACTGGCCACCGAGGCCTACCGACTGCTGATGGAAGTACTCGGACCGCAGGCCTACCTGCGGCAGGACTCCCCCGGCGCGCAACTGCGCGGACGACTCGAACGCATGCACCGCGCCGCGCTGATTCTCACCTTCGGCGGCGGCACCAATGAGGTGCAGCGCGACATCATCGCCATGACCGCGCTCAAACAACCCGCCTCGGCGCGCTGAGCAGCGCCAGCTATCGGGCACCGAAATCTTCGAAAGCAGGTAGACCACCATGGATTTCACTCCCACCGAGGCACAGCAGGACCTGGCCCGGCTGACCGGCGAGGTGTGCGGCAAGCTCGTCACCGCCGAGCGACTGCGCGAACTCGACGCGGGCGACGAACGATTCGACGAACCGCTGTGGCGGTCGCTCGCCGAGACCGGTGTGCTTTCCGCGGCGCTGCCGGAATCGGTGGGTGGCAACGACTTCGGCGTGCAGGAGCAGACCGCGATCCTGCGTGAGCTCGGCAAATCGCTGGCGGCGGTGCCCTATCTGTCCTCGATCGCGCTCGGCGCTGGCGCGCTGGCGCGCTTCGGCGATGCGAACCAGCAGAAGCTGGCCGAGCGCGCGGGTGCGGGTGAGCTGATACTCACCGCCGCGCTGTCGGAGCCGCAGAACTGGGAGCCGACCGCGCCGAGCAGCACCGCGGTCGCCGCCGACGGGGCCTGGCGGATCACCGGCGCCAAGATCACCGTGCCGTTCGCCGACCGCGCCGAACGCATTCTGATCCCGGCGACCGTGTCCGGGGTGGCCGCGGTGTTCCTGCTCGACCCGGCGAACGCCACCGTTACCGGTCAACAGGTGGTGGACCGCAGCGCCGAGTACAGCGTCGAATTCACCGACGCGCCCGCCGAATTGGTCGGAACCTTGGAGACCGGGGCGCAGATCCTCGACTTCCTGCTCACCCGAGGCTGGCTCGGCCTCGCCGCCACGCAACTCGGCACGCTCGAGCGCGCGCTCGAACTGACCGCCGACTACGCGCGCGAGCGCGAACAGTTCGGCAAGGCCATCGGCAGCTTCCAAGCCGTCGCCCAGCGCTTGTCCGACGCCTACATCGACGTCCAAGGCCTGCGCCTTGCCGTCACCCAGGCGGCATGGACCCTCTCGGAAGAGCTCCCCGCCGAGGCGGAAGTACACACCGCCAAGTTCTGGGCCGCCGACGCGGGCCACCGCGTCGCCCACACCCTCGTCCACGTGCACGGCGGCGTCGGCATCGACCGAGACCACGTGGTGCACAACTACTTCACCGCCGCCAAGCACCACGAGTTCGCCCTCGGCACCGCCACCGACCACCTCACGGCATTGGGCAGCCTCTTGGCACAATCCCCCGCTTGAGCCATCGGACTCACGCTTCGGCCTGTCGCTCCCCTCATGGATCGACAGGCCGAACTCATTTGAAACAGCCGCTATGTCATACGATTTCGCTGTGCGGCAACCGCCGTCCGGCAACGAGCACCGACACCTTCAGGACACGGCGCGAGAAGGGCCCCGAGGACGCAACTGTCGAGGGAACAGGCGAATCGTGTGACATTCGCGTACGGACACTCACCGTCCGGTTTGTTCAGCCGCACAGTGATCTACTCGACCGTTTGGCCAGATGACCTCCACCTCGGCAACTCCACTGGCGGTCATGCCCCGCTCGGATCTCTACAAATCCGGTAGTATTACGTGCTACGTGTGGTAGGTAATACCTTGGCAGCGATAAGGAGGTAATCATGCTGCTCAACAGCAAGGGGCAAGTCACGATCCCGTCGGAGTTGCGAGCCAAACACAACCTGCGGGAGGGCGATCAGGTCGAAGTTGTCGAAGATCATGGCACGCTTCGGATCGTCCGTGCGGAGGGCGCCACGACCAGGGGGGAACGTCTCGTCCGACGACTGCGCGGGACCGCCGACAGCCCGGACGTCGAGGGCATGAGCACCGACGAGATTATGGACCTGCTCCGTGGCGAGTAGCCCGACGCCCATCAATGGGCTCGCAACGCTGCTCGACGCCTGCGTGCTACTGGACGTGATGACGCAGGACAAGAAATGGGCCAAGTCGTCCGGCGAGAAAATTTCCGAGGCGCTCGACCGCGGCCGGGTGGTCATCAACCCGATCGTCTATGCGGAAGTCTCCGTCGGTTACAGCTCTATCGAACAACTGAACGATCTCTTGCCCGCCGACGCCTACGAACGCGAACCGTTGCCGTTCCACGCTGGTTTCCTGGCAGGCAAGGCGTTTCAACGCTACCGCCGCAACAGCGGAGAGAAGCGTTCACCGATGCCTGATTTCTACATCGGCGCCCACGCCGCAGTAACCGGGTACCGATTGCTCACCCGAGACGTGGCACGTTATCGCGGCTACTTCCCTACCGTCGAGCTGGTCATTCCCGGCCAGTAGCCCTTCGATCACACGTCACGGCGAGTAAGCGTTGTTCGCCTGTCGTCAAGCGAGTCGTTTGCCGCAGCTCGGCACTGACACGCATGACGGGATAGGTTGCCTCACCGGAGAGCTTTACGCGCTCATCTGTGCTCGCCGCTATTCGGCATGGCTGCGAACTTCACCAACTGCTCAGCGATCGTCGGCACGTCGAGCCTTCCTTGGCTTGCGTCCAAGACGAACCGTTCGGCAGCGTCGATATCGAACCGCACCTCGAGCGGGTGCCCATTCAAATGAAGGAACACCCAGCTCGCATACCAAGCCAGTCGCTTGTTGCCGTAGCACCAGGAGGTACCGGCCACGTTCTTCGTCCTATCCGGTCAGCGGTACGGAGGTGAGGTATCGCTGCAGGGTGGGAGCGAGGTCGGCGACGATCTGGTCGGGGGTCAGGTCGACTACCGGGGGCAGCCGCAGGACGTAGCGGCACAGGGCCAGGCCCAAGAGCTGGGTGACGATCAGGCCACCGCGACGGGGGGCGTCGGCGGGGTCGCCGACGCGCAGGACGGCCGGAAGGACTTGACCGGTGAAGATCTCACGGATGCGGACGGAAACGGTCTCGTCGGAGATCGCCGAGCGCAGCAGGGTGAGCAGGACTTCGCTGTCGCTACCGCCCTCCCAGATCTCCAGGAATCGGCGGATCACCGTGGCACCCAATTCATCCGGTTCGACGGCGGCGAGGTCAGGTAGCGCCAGGTCGATCTCGATCGCGGCGGCGAAGAGACCGTCTTTGCTGCCGAAATAGCGCATCACCATGGCGGGATCGATCGCGGCGTCGGCGGCGATCGCGCGGATGGTGGCCTTGTACCTGCCCTCGGCGGCGAAGCGGGTGCGGGCCGCCTCGAGGATCGCGGCACGGGTCGCGTCGGAGCGGCGAGCGGGCGGGGGATCGAGCTCGTCAGTCATGTCAACAAGCGTAGGCCAACAACTGTTGACTTGCCAGCGCGCGGCAGCCTACCGTTAATGCCAACAAGCGTTGACCAAACGTCTCGGTACCGAGGAGCCACCCATGAACGCCACCGCGCGAGCGCTGCCAGCCACCACTTCAGTCGTGATCGTCGGCGCGGGACCGGTCGGCCTCACCGCCGCCGTCCGACTGGCCGACGCCGGTGTGGACTTCGTCCTGATCGATCGCATCGCCGAGGGCGCCAACACCTCGCGCGCCGCCGTCGTGCACGCGAAGACACTGGAGGTGCTCAGCGAGCTCGGCATCGCCGACGAACTGATCGAGACGGGCCTGCGGGTACCGACCTTCACCCTGCACGACGGCCGAAAAAAGCTGGCCGCCATCAAGTTCGACAGGCTCCCGACACGATTTCCCTACGCGCTGCTCACACCACAGGACGTCACCGAATCGGTGCTGTTGCAGCGGTTACGCAAGGCAGGGGGCGAACCGTATCGCCCCTACACCGTCACCGGAGTAGTGAATGAGAACGACGGCGTCACAGTCGAATACACCGACACCGATGGTGCCGAGGGCACGCTGCGTGCCGACTACGTGATCGCCGCCGACGGCAGCCACAGCCCGATCCGGGAACAGCTCGCCGTCGGCTTCGACGGCGGTACCTACCCCGCCTCGTTCGTCCTCGCCGATGTGCGAATGGACTGGCCGATCGGCCGCGACGAGGTCGCGCTGCACCTGTCCCCCGCCGGATTCCTGCTCGTCGCACCACTTCCCGACGAGCGAGCCGACCGCTACCGCGTGGTCGCCACGATGGACAACGCCCCCGAACATCCCACCGTCGCGCATGTCCAGTCCCTCGTCGACGAGCGCGGACCCGGCGCGGGCACCGTCACCGAGGTCCTGTGGGGTTCGCGCTTCCGCGTCCACCACCGCCTCGCCGCGCACTACCGCGCGGGCAGGGTCTTCCTCGCGGGCGACGCCGCACACGTCCACAGCCCCGCGGGCGGCCAAGGGATGAACACCGGCGTTCAGGATGCCGCCACCCTCGGCGCCCTCCTCGCGAGGGTCATCGCCAACGGCGAATCCCCCACGATCCTGGACGAATACGAACGCACCCGCCGCCCGGTCGCCCGAGGCGTGGTCCGCTTCACCGACTTCATGACCAAGGCGGCGACAACCCGCTCACCCTTGTTCCGCCACCTGCGCAACAGAGCCCTCCCCCTACTCGCCTCGATCCCAGCCTTCCGCAACCGACTAGCCCACCGCCTCGCCGAACTCGACTAACCCCCACACCCCAAGCTCTCCAGCCAATCCCCTGCCAACCGAGCAACCCACCCCTAGGCGCCCAGTGAAACCGTCACCGCCCGAACCTAACTCAGCCCTCCCACGAGCCGCCCAAACACGTGTTCCGAGCGTCAGCGAGACCGGTACGGCAAGTTCGCGGCCGTCTCGCTGCCCGAGTGCCCGTTTCGTAGGCGACGAAGGAGCAAGAAACGGGTACTCAACAGCGAGACTCAGGGCCGCGAACCACGCGGCGCCAGCCGCCAAAAACACAGCGAGGAAGCACTCGCCCCCGCGTATCACCCCGCCGCCTACCCCCCTGGGCCGACCAAGAAATGCCACCGCCTTACTTCACCGCAGCAGCAGCCTCCACGTCAGCCGCACGCCCCTCCGTCTGCTCCTTGGCCCACCGATAATCCGGCTTACCCGCGGGCGAGCGCTTGATCTCCTCCACGAACCACACACTGCGCGGCTGCTTGTACGAGGCGATCTCCTTGCTCAGTATCGGCCGCAGTTCCTCGAATGTCGGCCGGTTCGCGCCACGACACTGCACCACGGCGGCCACGCGCTGACCCCAGCGTTCGTCGTCGACGCCGACGACGATGGCGTCGAAGATCTCCGGGTGGATCTTGAGTGCGGCCTCGACCTCTTCGGGGTAGATCTTCTCGCCGCCGCTGTTGATGCTCACCGAACCGCGCCCGAGCATGGTGACGGTGCCGTCGGCCTCGACCCTGGCGTAGTCGCCGGGGATGGCGTAGCGAATTCCGTTGTACTCCCGGAAGGTCGCCGCGGTTTTCGCCTCGTCGTTGTAATAGCCGATCGGGATGTTGCCGCGCCTGGCCAGGATGCCGACCACGCCTGAGCCCGGCTCGACCGGGTTGCCGTCGTCGTCGAGCACCTCGGTGGATGCGTCGATCTTCACGCGGGGCCCGCCCGTATGCGTCTGCCCCTTGGTGACCAGCGACAATCCGCCGAAGCCGGTTTCCGAGGAGCCGATGGAGTCGGAGATCATCCGGTTCGGGAGCAGTTCGAGGAACTGATCCTTGAGTGCGGGCGAGAAGAGCGCGGCGCTGCTGGCGACCACGTACAGACTCGAGAGGTCATAGGGCGCACCGGTTTCCGGGTTTCCCTCGACCAGCGCGTCCATCATCGGGCGCGCCATCGCGTCGCCGGTGATGAAGATCAGGTTGATCTTGTGCCTGTCGATGGACTGCCAGACGCCGTGCCCACTGAAGTCCGGGATCATCACGGCTTTGCCGCCGCCGAACAGACATTGGAAGGTGGCCCACTGCGCACCGCCGTGGATCATCGGCGGGATCGGCAGGCGCACCATCGCCGGGTTGTCGGCGCCCATCTTCGCGAGATCCCATTCATCGGCGACGTGTTCGCCGGTGACGAAGTTGATTCCGCCGCCGAGCACCCGCCACACATCCTCGTGGCGCCACATCACGCCCTTGGGCTTTCCGGTGGTTCCGCCGGTGTAGAGCAGGTACAGGTCGTCGGGTGAGCGCTCGCCGAAGTCTCGTTCACCGGACGAGCTGGCAAGCACCGCTTCGTATTCCACCGAATCCGCGGCGGTGGGCACGGTGGCGGTCGTATCGTCGTCGACGACGATCACCGTGTGCAGCGCCGGGGTCTTCGGGCGCACCGCGGCCACCTTGTCGCTGTAGCGGCGCTCGTGAATCAGCGCGACCATGTCCGAGTTTTCGAAGATGTACTGCAACTCGTTCTCGACGTAGCGGTAGTTCACGTTGATCATCACGGCGCGCGCCTTGAAGATCGCGACCATCGCCTCGACGGCCTCGACCGTGTTGCGCGAGTAGATGCCGACCTTGTCTCCGGGTCGAACACCTTGTTCTTGCAGGTAATGCGCGAGTTTATTGGCCCTGTCCTCCAACTGGGCGAAGGTGACCTCGCGGCCGTCGTCCGCGAGTGCGACGCGGTCGGGCATCAGGTCGATGGCGTGTTCGACAAGGTCGGCTATGTTGTAACTCACAAGCCTAAAAATAGAACGTGTTACTGTTCCTGGCAAGGCCTTGCGACGCCTTCGGAAAGTCAGGAGAACCCCCCAATGGCAGATTGTCTGGTCGAGAAGCGCGGCCACATCCTGATCGTCACGATGAATCGTCCCGAGGCGCGCAACGCGTTGTCGGGCGAGATGATGGCGATCATGCGCGAGGCCTGGGATCAGGTGGACAACGATCCCGAGATCCGCGTGGCGATCCTGACCGGCGCGGGCGGAGCGTTCTGCGCGGGCGCCGACCTCAAGGCGATGACCACCCAGCATCCCGGCGACTCCTTCTCCGGCGGCGGCTGGGACCTCTCGCGCATCGACGCACTGCTCAAGGGCCGCAGGTTGAGCAAGCCGCTGATCGCCGCGGTCGAGGGCCCCGCCATCGCGGGCGGCACCGAAATCCTGCAGGCCACCGACATCCGGGTCGCCGGGGAGAGCGCGAAATTCGGTGTGTCCGAGGCACGCTGGGCGCTGTACCCACTCGGCGGCTCGGCGGTGCGCCTGGTCCGCCAGATCCCCTACACCCTCGCCGCCGATATCTTGCTCACCGGCCGCCATCTGCGTGCGGCCGAAGCGAAGGACATCGGCCTGATCGGCCACGTCGTGCCCGACGGTGGCGCACTGGACAAGGCGATCGAGTTGGCCGAGCAGATCGCGGCGAACGGGCCGTTGGCCGTGCAGGCGATCTTGCGCGCGATCCGCGACACCGAGGGGATGCCCGAGGACGAGGCCTTCCAGATCGACGCGAAATTGGGCACCGCCGTATTCCAGTCGGCGGATGCCAAGGAGGGCCCGAAGGCCTTCGCCGAGAAGCGCAAACCCACCTTCACCGGTCACTGATTCGCACGCGAGATCGGCCGCGCCCCCGGTACTTTCACATACCGGGGGCGACCCCGCGCCCCGGGCAGCTCACCGCCAGGGGTTGCCCATGCAGAACGGTTCCCACTGGTGACCGTCCGGGTCGAGGAAGGTTCGGCTGTGCATGCCGACGCGACGCTCCTGCGCGCGCTTGGCCTCGTCCACCTCTTCGGTAGCGCCCGCGGCGAGGGCTGCGGTGGTGAGCGCGTCGACCTCCCGCGCGCTCGCGAGTGCCAGTCCGTAGACGGCGTTGACCGTGTCGCGGGTATCGGTCACCGGTCGCGCGCCGTAGGTCGCGAAGTACTCCCTGGTGAGCAGCATCGCGCAGATGTTCTCGTCGATGACGATGCAGGCGGCTTCGTCATCGCTGAATTCCTGGCTCACCTGCCAGCCGAGCGCTTCGTAGAAGATCCTCGATCGACTCACGTCGCGCACGGGAAGGTTCAGGAAGATCATTCGGCTACTCATCCGGTGGCGTCCTTCTCCTCGACCGTGGCGGCAGGTGCACAGGTTCAGACGGGACAGGACGCCGAAATTCATCGGATGACACCGCGTTGGTCCGAGAACATCGCCCGATGATCTTGATAACCGCAGGTACAAAGCTTTTGGGGGTATTTTCTGTCGGCGCCTTGTGCAATGGTGGTGCCATGACCGACTCCCCCGGCTCGACCCGTCCGGCTCGCTCGGAACGCCAGGCCGGCACCACGACCACCCTCGACCCTGATGTGCTCGCGTCCTTCGAGCGACACCGCAGGGAGCTGTGCGCCTACGCCTACCGCATGCTCGGCTCCTCCTTCGAGGCCGAGGACGCGGTGCAGGAGACCTTCACTCGCGCATGGAAGTCCTACGCCGCGTTCGAGGGCAGGGCGAGCCTGCGGTCCTGGTTGTACAAGATCACCACGAATGTCTGCCTGGACATGATCGACGGTCCGCAACGGCGAGCACGCCCGATGGACCTGTCCGGCCCGTCACGGCCCGACGCGCCCATCCCCGCCGCGCAACCGGACTACGTGTGGATCGAGCCGATCCCCGACGGCCTCGCCTTCGGCGCCGATCCTGCCGACCATGCCAGCGCGAAAGATACACTGCGCCTTGCCTTCGTCGCGGCGTGCCAGCATCTGCCCGCCAGCCAGCGCGCGATCCTGATCATGCGCGAAGTGCTGCGCTTCTCGGCCAACGAGACCGCCGAGGCGCTCACCATGTCGCCCGCGTCGGTGAACAGCGCACTGCAACGCGCACGCGCCACCATGTCGAAGGTCCGCCCGGCCAGCACCGATCGCTACGACGAATCCGATGAGCACCAGCGCAGGCTGATCGACGAGTTCGTCGCCGCGTTCGAGTCCTACGACATGGATTCGCTCACCGCGTTGTTGAAAGCCGATGTGGCACTGTCGATGCCGCCACTGGAGCTATGGGTCAGCGGACCGGAGAACGTGGCGGCGTTCATGCTCGGCCACGGCCACGAGTGCCGCGATTCCAGGTTGATCCCACTGGTCGGCGCAAACGGACTGCCCGCCTTCGGCCATTACAAGCCCAGCGGCGAACCCGGTCGATGGGTGCCGTGGTCGATCACGGTGTTGGAACTGGAAGACAACGTCATCGCCGGGCTGAACTTCTTCCTCGACACCGACCGACTGTTCCCGCTGTTCGGCCTTGCCCCCGAGCTACGCGAACCCGCCCCCGCCTGAGCTCCGGCCGTCAGGGCACCGGTTCCGCCGCGGCGTCGTACACCGCGCGGGCATTCGCGATGTCGGTTCTGTGGCGTTCGGCCCAGCCCACGAGCCCGGCCAGCGTCGCGTGGAGCTCTTCGGCCATGGGGGTGAGACGGTATTCGACCTTTGGCGGAACCGTGGGGTAGACGGTCCGGATGAGTAGGCCGTCACGTTCAAGCTTGCGCAGGTTCAGCGTGAGCATGCGACGACTGATACCGGTGATGGCGCGTTCCAACTCGGTGAAGCGCACCGGTCCGTGCGCGGCGGCAACCAGGATTCCGATGCTCCACTTGCCCGCAACGTGATCGAGCACCTCCGTCAGCGGACACGCCTCGTTGACGACCTGGTCTGACACATCCGTGTTACTGCGTGACAAGAAAGTGCCTCCTTCCGCTCCTCGCGATGGTTACAGAAGATTACTGCTGTAACAAGTCGTGCCCTATGGGAGGAAACGTGCGCACAAGCACCTCGTCAAGACAGCGATCGCGTTGGTCGGCGCTGGCCGTGCTCTGCTCGGGACAGCTGATGGTGATCCTGGACGGAACCATCGTCAACGTGGCACTGCCCGCGATCCAGACCGACCTGGGCTTCTCCGCGTCGACACTGGCTTGGGTCGTCAACGCCTACCTGGTCCCCTTCGGCGGGCTGCTGTTGTTGGCGGGACGTTTCGGCGACCTGATCGGCCGCAAGCGCGTCTTCGTCACGGGCCTGATCGTCTTCACCGCCGCCTCACTGCTGTGCGGCGTGGCCACCACCCCGGCGATGCTGCTCGTCGCGCGGTTCGTTCAGGGCGCGGGTGGCGCGGTGACCTCCGCGGTCACCCTCGGTATGGTGGCGACCTTGTTTCCGCAGCCGAGGGAACGCGCGAAGGCCATCGGCGTCTACAGCTTCGTCCAATCCGCCGGCGGTTCGCTCGGCCTGCTCGCGGGTGGCGTTCTGACGCAGACCATCAGCTGGCATTGGGTCTTCTTCGTCAACGTGCCGATCGGCATCGCCGCCGCGGCGCTGGCCGGACGCATCCTCCGCGAAGACAACGGCGCGGGCCTCGGCAAAGAGGGCAAAGGGATGGATGTCGTTGGCGCGCTTCTGGTGACGTCCGCACTGATGCTCGGCGTCTACACCATCGTCGAGACCACAGGATACGACTGGATTTCCGCGCACACCCTCGGACTCGGCGCCACGGCACTGGTCTTGCTCTTCGCCTTCTGCCTGCGTCAGGCGAAGGCGGCGAACCCGTTGCTGCGGCTGGGAATTTTCCGTTCGCGCAATGTCTCCGGCGCCCTTGGTGTCCAGGCTCTCCTGGTGGCCGGAATGTTCAGCTTTCAATTTCTGTGCGTGTTGTACCTACAGAAGGTGCTCGGTTTCGACGAGATACGCACCGGGCTGGGCATTTTCCCTGTCTCGGTGGCGATCGGCGCACTGTCGCTCGGTCTTTCGCCCAGGCTCATCGCTCGCTTCGGGCCGCGCGCTGTCCTGCTTCCGGGACTCGTGCTGATCGCGGCGGGTCTCGCCGCGCTCGGACGCATTCCGGTGGGCGGGAGCTATGTGGTGGACGTCCTGCCCGTGCTGATGCCGCTCGGCATCGGCTTCGGCCTGGCCATGCCGTCGCTGGCCACACTCGCCATGTCCTCGGCTACGTCCGAGGACTCCGGGACCGCCTCCGGCATGTTCAACACCATGCAGCAGGTCGGTAGCGCGTTCGGCCTTGCGGTGCTCAGCACACTCGCCGCCGCGCACACCGAAACGTTGCTGCGGAACGGCGCGGATGCGACCTCGGCGCTCACCGACGGCTACCAACTCGCTTTCCGGTGGGGCTCGGGACTGGTGGTCGCCGCCGCGATCCTCGCCGCTGTCGTGCTCAAACGTCCGACCACGACGCAGGATCTACCGTCCACGCCCGAGTTGGTCGACGAAGGCACCGACCGCTGACCTCGCCACGTTCGGCGCGAGGCACGCCGCCCGGGAGCGCTGCGCGCGAATACCGAGCACGGGCGCGCTTCGAGCCCGTGCTCGGTCCATCGATCCAACCCTGCCCATCGCCGCGATATCAACCAGCACAACGGGTTACGCGGCAAGCACCGACCGGAGAGCGGATCGGTCGACGCCGACTGATTCGAATCGGCTCAGGTGTATTGCTCGCGCAGCTTGCGCTTGTAGAGCTTGCCGTTGGGGTCGCGGGGCAGCTCGGGGAGGTAGTCGATCGACTTCGGGATCTTGTATTTCGCCAGTTGGGTGGCCGCGAAGGCCAGTAGCTCGGCGGTGAGTTCGTCGTCGCCCGCGAGTGCGTTGCCCTCGGCGTCGGCGGCCGGTTGCACGACCGCCTTCACCTCCTGGCCCCAATCCGGGTGCGGGATACCGAAAACCGCGACGTCGGTGACCTTCGGATGGGTGATGAGCACCGTCTCGACTTCGGCGGGATAGATGTTCACGCCGCCGGAGAGGATGAGGTCCGAGCGCCGATCGTGCAGGTAGAGGTAGCCGTCCTCGTCGAGGTGGCCGATGTCGCCGACGGTGAACAGATCACCGACTCGTGAATCCTCGGTCTTGGTCTTGTCGTGGTGGTATTCGAAGCTGGAGGTGCCCATCTTCATGTAGACCAGGCCGGGCTCACCGGTGGCGACCTCGGTGCCGTCTTCCTCACTGAGCACCTTGATCGTCGACCACGGCCACGCCGTACCCACCGAACCGGGCTTGCGCAGCCAGTCGGTCCCGTTGATCACCGTGCCGCCGCCCTCGGTGGCCGCGTAGTACTCGGTGACCGTCGGCCCCCACCATTCGAGCATCTTGCGCTTGGTCTCCTGTGGGCACGGCGCGGCGCCGTGCACCATGCTGCGCAACGAGGACACGTCGTACTTCGCGCGCACGTCGTCGGGCAACGCCAGCAGCCGGTGGAACTGGGTCGGCACCATATGGCTGTGGGTAACCCGATGTTGCTGGATCAACCGCAGCATGTCCTCGGCGTCCCAGCGGTCCATCAGAACCAGCTTGTGCCCCAACTGAATCGAGATGGTCGCGAAGTTCAGTACGGCCGTGTGATAGAGCGGCGAACCGCAGATGTGCACGTGGTCGTCGTAGGGCGCGAGTTCGAACAGGCCGAAGAAGGCGCTGCTGTAGGGCGGGACCACGTCGGGGTCGTTGCCGGTGAGCGGGCGTCGAACTCCCTTGGGCCGACCCGTCGTTCCCGAGGTGTAGAGCATCGGCGCACCGGTGCTTCGGTCGCTCGGTCGCCCGGTTTCGGCGGCACCCAACCAGGCCAGCGACTTGAAGCCCTCGATCTCGCCGACCGAGAAGCGTGCCGTGGCAGGCAATCCGGCTTCGTCGGCCGCGGCGCGCGCGGCAGCCGCGAAGCGGTCGCTGGCGATGAACGCCTTGGCCTCGCTGTCGGCGAGGATGTAGGCGACCTCCGGTCCGGTGAGATGCCAGTTCACCGCGACGATGTACAGCCCGGCCTGGTACGCGGCGAAGTAGGCGGCGATCGCCTCCACGCTGTTGTGCACCATGCTCACCAACACGTCACCGGTGTGCAGGCCGAGCCCGCGCAACCCGGTGGCGTATCTGTTGGCCAAGCTGGCCAACTCGCGATAGGTCACCTCCTTGCCGTTCGGATCGACCATGGCGATCCGGTCGGGTTCGGCCTCGGCGATGTTCCACAGCCCGAGAATTTTTACTGACTCCTGCGTCGTCACCCTTTGAATCTAGAACGTGTTCTACATATCGACAAGGGGTGCGAGCCGATGCAATTGCTCGACATCTGGAGCCGACACCAACATCATCGTGACACCGGCCGCCTCCCACACCTTCAATCGATCGCGAACGTGCGCCTCATCGCCGATGATCGCGGTATCGAGGATCATCTCGTCCGGCACCAACGCCGCCGCCCGCTCCTTCTCGCCCGCCTGGAACAGCCTGCCGATCTCGTCGACCTCACGCTCGTAGCCCATCCGCCGGTACACCTGGGCATGGAAGTTCAGCTCGGGCGCGCCCATGCCGCCCAGGTAGAGCGCCATTATCCAGCGCATGCGTTCCAGTTCACCGGACGCGTCGTCGGTGATCACCACCTGACAACTCGCGGCGATCTCGAAGTCCTCCCTGCGGCGCCGCGCACCCGACCTGGCGAAACCCTCGTCCAGCCAGTCGTTGTACATTCCGGCCAGCCGAGGCGCGTAATAGATGGCCAGCCAGCCGTCGGCGATCTCGGCGGTGAGCGCGACGTTTTTCGGGCCCTCGGCGCCGAGCCAAATCGGCAGGTCAGCGCGCAGCGGATGCACGATCGGCTTGAGCGGCTTGCCGAGTCCGAGCGCGCCGGGTCCGGTGTAGGGCAGACGATAGTGCGGCCCCTCGTTGGTCACCGGCGCCTGTCGGGCCAGCACCTTGCGCACGATGTCGACGTACTCCCTGGTGCGCGCCAACGGCTTGGCGAACGGCTGCCCGTACCAGCCCTCGACCACCTGCGGGCCGGAGACGCCGAGTCCGAGAATCATGCGTCCACCACTGAGGTGGTCGAGGGTGAGCGCGTGCATCGCGGTCGCGGCGGGTGTGCGCGCCGACATCTGCACCACCGAGGTCCCCAGGCGCACGCGGTGCGTCGACGAGCCCCACCAGGCCAGTGGATCGAAGGCATCCGAACCCCAGGATTCGGCGGCGAATACCGCGTCGAATCCGGCATTCTCCGCCGCGACGACCAATTCACCCGCATGCGGAGGCGGCTGGGCCATCCAGTACCCGAGTTGCAGTCCGAACTTCATGCTCGACCCCTTTCGCTGCCAACTGCTTGCCAGCAGAATAAGAACCTGTTCTACTCGATATCGTGACCCAAGGGAATACCGCATCCACGGCAATAGCGAGTGGACAGGCTACGGGACAGGACGCGCCCGACGTGCTCAGCGCGCCCCTCCGGGTGCAATTCGACTACAC
Organism: Nocardia callitridis; assembly: GCF_039543305.1. NCBI lineage: Bacteria > Bacillati > Actinomycetota > Actinomycetes > Mycobacteriales > Nocardiaceae > Nocardia > Nocardia callitridis. Next base: position 911,973 of record NZ_BAABJM010000001.1, read on the forward strand.
CCGCTCGACCGGACCGACCATCGGCCGATTTCTGACGAATCTGCGCGATCGACACATTGTCGGCGTTCGCGGTTCCGACGGTCGCGTGATCGTGCCTCCGCAAGAATTCGACGCGACTACCACCGAGCCATTGACCGAATTCGTCGATGTCGGCGATACCGGCACCGTCCAATCGTGGTCCTGGGTCGCCGATCCATTGCCCGGCCAGCCGTTCGACCGCCCCTTCGCCTGGGCGCTGATCCGGCTCGACGGCGCCGATACCGCGCTACTGCACGCCGTCGACGTCACCGCGCCCGACCAGATCCACACCGGCCAGCGGGTAGCGGCACGGTGGGCCGCGCAGACCACCGGCACCATCCACGACATCGAGTGCTTCGAGCCGGGCGAAAAGTCCAACGCACCAAGCGAATCCAACCCCGAGGCCGCCGAGCCGGTCACGATGGTCACCACGCCGGTCGATCTGTCGTATCAGCACAGCGCCTCACCCCAGGAGACCGTGTACCTGCGCGGACTGGCCGAAGGCAAGCTGTTCGGCGGCCGCACCGACGCCGCGGGCAAGGTCTACTTCCCGCCGCGCGGAGCGAACCCGACCGACGGCAGGCCGACCGACGAGATGGTGGAGCTGTCCGATCGCGGCATCGTCACCACCTTCTGCATCGTGAACGTGCCGTTCCTCGGCCAGCGGATCAAGCCGCCGTACGTCGGTGCCTACATCCTGCTCGACGGCGCCGACATTCCGGTGCTGCACCTGGTGCTGGGGTGCGATGCGAGCGAGGTGCGCATGGGCATGCGGGTCGAGGCGGTGTGGAAACCGCGCGAGGAGTGGGGCTTCGGCCTCGCGAACGTCGACCATTTCCGACCGACCGGTGAGCCGGACGCCGAGTACGACTCCTTCAAGCATCACCTGTGAGAGGCACGCACGTTGACTGACAACGCCACCGACATCGCGATCGTGGGTTTCGCCCACGCACCGCACGTGCCGGAAACCTACGGCACCACCAACGGTGTCGAAATGCTGGTGCCGTGTTTCCAGCAGCTCTACGCCCAACTGGACATCACCAAGTCCGATATCGACTTCTGGTGCTCGGGCTCCTCGGATTACCTTGCCGGGCGGGCCTTCTCGTTCATCTCCGCGATCGATGCGATCGGCGCGGTACCGCCGATCAACGAGTCGCACGTGGAGATGGACGCCGCATGGGCACTGTATGAGGCGTGGGTGAAGCTGCGCTCCGGCCAGGCCGACACCGCACTGGTCTACGGCTTCGGTAAGTCGTCGGCCGGCACGCTACGCAAGGTGTTGGCGATGCAGCTCGACCCCTACCTGGTGACCCCGCTGTGGCCGGACTCGGTGTCGATCGCGGGCCTGCAGGCTCGTGCGGGGCTGGACGCGGGACGCTGGAGCGAACGCGACATGGCCTCGGTCGCCGCTGGCGCCCATGGCGACGTCGAAAGCTTGCTCGGCACACCGTATGTCGCCGATCCGTTCCGCGCCCACGACGTCGCGCCGGTCACCGATGGCGCGGCCGCGGTCGTGCTCGCCGTCGGCGACCGCGCCAGGCAGTTGTGCGAACGACCCGCCTGGATCACCGGCATCGAGCATCGCATCGACAGTCCCGCGCTGGGAGCTCGCGACCTGACCGTGTCCCCGTCGACCGCTGCCGCCGCGCGCGCCGCGACCGGCGGCGACGCCGGCGGCTTCGATATCGCCGAACTGCATGCGCCGTTCAGCCACCAGCAGCTCATTCTCGCCGAGGCCATCGGCCTGGCTTCCAGCACCACGATCAATCCGTCGGGCGGTGCGCTGGCAGGAAATCCGATGTTCGCCGCCGGCCTGGAACGCATCGGTTACGCAGCGCAGGCGATCATGACGGGTTCGGCGGGCAAGGCGCTCGCCCACGCGACGAGCGGGCCCGCACTGCAACAGAATTTGGTAGCCGCCTTGGCCGACTCGGCCACCGGTACGACAGGGGAGGCGACTCGATGAGCGTGCCCGCCGCGGTGCTCGGCACCGGACAAACACATCACGTGACGAAACGACACGACGTGTCGATGGCCGGAATGTGCCGCGAGGCAATCGACCGCGCGCTCACCGATTCCGGCCTCACCATGGCCGATATCGATGCGGTGGTCATCGGCAAGGCGCCCGACCTCTTCGAGGGCGTGATGATGCCCGAGCTGTATCTTGCCGACGCGTTGGGCGCCACCGGGAAGCCGCTGCTGCGCGTACACACCGCGGGTTCGGTCGGCGGTTCGACGGCCATCGTCGCCTCCAACCTCGTCCAGGCGGGTGTGCACAAGCGCGTGCTCGCGATCGCCTGGGAGAAGCAATCGGAATCGAACGCCATGTGGGCGTTGTCGATCGGCGTTCCGTTCACCATGCCGGTCGGCGCGGGCGCGGGCGGCTACTTCGCGCCGCATGTGCGCTCCTACATTCGCAGGGCGCACGCACCCGACCACATCGGCGCCGCCGTCGCGGTGAAGGACCGGCGCAACGGCGCGAAGAATCCATACGCGCACCTGAAGCAGCCCGATATCACCATGGAGTCGGTGCTCAGCTCCCAAATGCTCTGGGACCCCATTCGTTTCGACGAAACCTGCCCCTCCTCGGACGGCGCGTGCGCGGTGGTGATCGGCGACGAGCAGGCCGCGACGACGGTCGAAGCCACCGGAAAGCAGGTGGCCTGGATTCACGCGACAGCGATGCGCACCGAACCCACGACCTTCGCCGGGCGCGACCAGGTGAGCCCACAGGCCGGTAAGGACGCGGCCGCCGCACTGTGGAAGACCGCGGGGATCACCAGCCCGATCGATGAGATCGACGTCGCCGAGATCTACGTGCCGTTCTCCTGGTTCGAACCGATGTGGCTGGAGAATCTCGGTTTCGCTCCCGAGGGTGGCGGCTGGAAACTCACCGACGCGGGCGAAACCGCGATCGGCGGGAAACTGCCGGTCAACCCGTCCGGCGGGGTGCTCTCGTCCAATCCGATCGGCGCCTCCGGCATGATCCGGTTCGCCGAGGCCGCCAAACAGGTGATGCAGCGCGCCGGTGACTACCAGGTCGAGGGCGCGCGCACAGCGCTCGGCCACGCCTACGGCGGCGGATCACAGTATTTCTCCATGTGGGTTGTCGGCTCGGAACGCCGATGAACACCCACCACTATTCGACAGCGTCCTTCGCCGCTATCCGCGCCGAAGGTCTCGTGCGGGAGGCAGCACAGTGAGTGCACTGAAATTCACCCTCGGTATCGCGCTCAGCCCGTTGGACCAGCTACCGGAACTGGCGAAAACCGCAGAGGAATGCGGGTTTTCGTCGATCGCGTTGCCGGACTCGCTGTTCTATATGCAGAGTGCGGCCGCCGACTACCCCTACACCCCCGACGGCGCCCGATTCTGGGGACCCGACACCCCGTGGGTCGACCCACTGATCGCCACGGCGACGATGGCCGCGGTGACCAGTCGCCTGCGCTTCTACACCAATGTGCTCAAACTCGGCTCGCGCAACCCGTTACTGCTGGCCCGCCAGGTCGGCTCGGTCGCCAACCTTTCCGGTAATCGCTTCGGCTTCGGCGTCGGAATCGGCTGGGCCCCCGAGGAATTCGAATGGTGCGGAGTACCGTTCGCGCGCAGGGGCGCGCGGGTTGATGAGATGATCGAGGTCATCAAGTTGACCCTCGCCGGCGGCATGGTCGAATTCCACGGCGAGTTCTTCGATTTCGATCCCTTGCAGATCAGCCCGGCCCCCACCGAGCCGGTGCCGTTCTACATCGGCGGGCACACCAACGTCGCGCTGCGCCGCGCCGCACGCGTCGGTGACGGCTGGACTTCAGCCATGATGACCTACGACCAACTGTGCACCACCATCGGCAAGCTCGACGCACTGCGCGCCGAATTCGGCCGCGCCGAAGAACCTTTCGAAATCCAGGCCGTCTGCATCGACCGTTTCGGCCGGTCCGGCTACCAGGATTTGGTCGACGCGGGCATCACCGACGCGATCGTGATTCCGTGGATGGCCGACGGCATCGGCTTCGACGGTGACCTCGCGGCCAAGCAGGATTCGATGCGCCGCTTCGCCGCCGAACACATCGCGCAACCGGTTCTCGCGCGATGAACTCCCCCGGACCGCAGGAGCAGTGATATGACTACCGGCAACGACAGTCCCGCCCGCACCGCGGGTCTCGCCTCACAGGCCGCGGTGATCGCCAGGGACAAGCAGGCGTGGGTGGCGCTGTTCGCCGAGGACGGCATCGTCGAAGATCCCATCGGCCCTTCGGGTTTCGATCCCGAGGGCGCGGGCCACCGTGGTCGCGACGCTATCGCGTCGTTCTGGGACAAGTCGATCGGCCAGACCGAGAAGATCGAATTCCTGTTCGGCGACTCGTTCGCCTGCGGCGACGAGATCGCCTTCACCGGCACCATCCGCAGCACCATGGGTGGACATCTGATCGACGCGGACGGCGTGTTCACCTACCGCGTGGACGACACCGGCAAGATCGCCGCGCTGCGTGCCTTCTGGGAGGTCGACCGCGCCATGGCGACGGCACGCAAGGCCGAGTAGTCGACCACGAACCGAAAGCATAAGCCCTCGACCGGAATTCCGGTCGAGGGCTTATTCGTAGGCGCGCCAGGCGCCGGTCAGTGCTTGACCGGGCAGGTCTTGTAATCCACCGAGAATTCCTTGATGCCGTTGAGCCAGCCCGAGCGCAGCCGCTTCGGGTCGCCGACCTTGGTGATGTCGGGCAGATGGTCGGCGATCGCGTTGAAGATCAGGTCGATCTCCAGTCGCGCCAGGTTCGCGCCGACGCAGTAGTGCTCGCCGGTGCCACCGAAGGCCAGGTGGTCGTTGTTCTTTCGGGTGATGTCGAACCTGTCCGGTTCGTCGAAGACACTCTCGTCGCGGTTGGCCGAGCCGTACACCATGACCACCCGCTGGCCCTTCTTGATCTGTTCACCGCCCAGTTCGGTGTCCACCAGCGCGGTGCGCTGGAACGAATTGACCGGGGTGGCCCAGCGGATGATCTCGTCCACCGCGGTGGCCGGGCGTTCCTTCTTGAACAGCTCCCACTGGTCGGGGTTGTCCAGGAAGGCGACCATGCCGTGGCTGATCGCGTTGCGTGTGGTTTCGTTGCCCGCGACCGCCAGCAGGATCACGAAGAACCCGAACTCTGCCTCGGTGAGCTTGTCACCGTCGATATCGGCCTCGAGCAGGGTGGTGACAATGTCGTCGGCCGGGCATTTCTTGCGCTGTTCGGCCATCTGGTACGCGTAGCCGAGCACCTCGGCCGAGGAGGTGACGGGGTCGACGTCGATATCGGGGTCGTCGTAGCCGGTCATCTCGTTCGACCAGGCGAACACCTTCATCCGGTCTTCCTGCGGAATACCGATCAGCTCGGCGATCGCCTGCAACGGCAGCTCGCACGCGATCTGGGTGACGAAGTCGCCGTCGCCGGAGGCCGCGGCACGGTCGACGATCTCCTTGGCGCGCGCCGAAAGCTCCGCGCGCAGGCCGTTGATCGCGCGCGGGGTGAAGCCGCGGGAGATGATCTTGCGCAGCTTGGTGTGCTCGGGTGCGTCCATATTGAGCAGCACCACGCGCTGCATCTCGATGTTCTCGCGCTGGATGTCGTCGTTGAAGCGCGGGATGGCGGTGTTCTCGAACGCGGAGAACACGTCGTTGCGCCGGGATACCTCCTTGACCAGCGCATGGGTACTGACCACCCAGAAGCCGTCGTCGTGGAATCCGCTCACCTCGGGTGACTGCGGATTCCACCAGATCGGCGCGCTCCTGCGCAGCTCGGCGAATTCCTCGCCGGGAACCCGCTGCGCGAAGATCTCCGGGTCGGTGACGTCGAACCCGTCCGGCAGGTTCGGTCGGGCGCTGCGAGGGTCAACCACCAGATGTCTCCTTCGACAAACTGAAACACGTTCTATAATCATTGAAGCACAGGCGGAAGTTTGTGGAAAGCAACCGGACAGAATCACCAGTGTTCACCCCGGTGAACTCGTTACAGTTTTCTGTCCTGAACGAAAGGTTGGACATGGGAAATCCCGTTATCGTCGAGGCTGCGCGCACTCCGATCGGCAAGCGCGGCGGATGGTTGTCCGGCCTACACGCGGCCGAGCTCCTCGGACTAGCGCAACGCGGACTCCTCGAACGTGCCCACCTCGACCCGGCTCAGGTCGAGCAGGTGATCGGCGGCTGTGTCACCCAGGCGGGCGAACAGTCCAACAACATCACCCGTGTCGCCTGGCTACACGCGGGACTGCCGTGGCAGGTCGGCGCGAGCACCGTCGACGCACAGTGCGGCTCGGCACAACAGGCCAACCATCTGATCGCCGGACTCATCGCGAGCGACGCGATCGACGTCGGCGTCGCCTGCGGCATCGAGGCGATGAGCAGGGTGCCCCTCGGCGCCAACGTCGGCACCAACGCTGGGCCGCGTCGACCGGAGTCCTGGGACATCGACCTGCCCGACCAGTTCACCGCCGCGGAGCGAATCGCCAAGCGGCGCGGTATCTCTCGCACCGATGTGGATGAATTCGGCGCTCGCTCACAGCGTTTGGCCGCACAAGCCTGGGCAGAGGGACGCTTCGATCGCGAGGTACTGAGCGTCACCGCGCCCGCGGTCGACAAGGAGGGCAACCGCACCGGCGAGAAGCTCACCGTCAGCAAGGACCAGGGCTTGCGCGAGACCACGGCGGAGGGTCTGGCCAAGCTGAAGCCGGTGATCGAGGGTGGCGTACACACCGCCGGTACCTCGTCACAGATCTCCGACGGCGCCGCAGCCGTTCTCTTGATGGACGAGAAGGCCGCACGGGCAGCGGGTTTGCGACCGAGGGCGCGGATCGTCACCCAGGCACTGGTGGGCGCGGAAACGGAATTCCACCTCGACGGGCCGGTACAGGCGTGCAGCCGACTACTGGAGCGCTCCGGGATGAGCATCAACGATATCGACCTGTTCGAGATCAATGAGGCCTTCGCCTCGGTGCCGCTGTCCTGGATATCGGTGCACAAGCCCGACCTCGACAGGGTGAATGTGAATGGCGGTGCCATCGCGATCGGGCACCCGGTAGGCTCGACCGGATCCCGGTTGATCACAACGGCTTTGCACGAACTGGAGCGGACCGACCGCAGCACAGCGATGGTGTTGATGTGTGCCGGTGGCGCACTGGCGACAGGAACGATCATCGAGCGGTTGTAGGACGACAAACTAATCTAGACCGATTGGTTGAACGTTCATGTTAAATGCCGCAAAACGTGTCGTACACCACAGAAGCCGAAACCCATCCAACTGAATGAGACGTCAGCTAACTTGTGGTTACCGTTAGCTCTGCGAAGAAGACCTTCGCGACGGGCCAGAACCTCGCCGTATCAGCGCTTCTCGAAGGCCGTTGGCGTGACCCGCAAACGCCACGGTCGAGCGGTGTCCAGAGCAGTTCTACCTACAAGGTTCAAGGAAATCCTGAATCAGGCGTAGGTTTTCAGTTACTGAGCCGCTAATATCAATGATACGTATCCGAGATAACGACTGTTAGTACAGCGAAGGGAATTGGGCGGCTCACAATGGCTGATTTCGCGGCGCGGCTGAACAAGCTGTTCGAAACCGTGCATCCCCCGGGGCGCAAGCCGCATACAAACGCGGAGGTTGCGGCTGCGCTGACAGCCTCCGGGCATCCGATCTCGAAACCGTACCTCTCGCAGTTACGGTCGGGACAGCGGACGAATCCGTCCGACGAGACGGTCGCCGCCCTGGCGAAGTTCTTCAAGGTCAAGCCGGACTACTTCTTCAACGACATCTACGCCGCCAAGATCGATCATGATCTCGAGCTGTTGTCCCAGCTGCAAGGCTACGGACTGCGCAGATTGTCGAGTAGGGCGTTCGACCTGTCCGAGGAATCTCAGAACCTGCTCACCTCCATGGCGGAGAAGCTGCGGGCGAGCGAAGGCTTACCCGAGGTACCGCCGGACGGCACCGAATAGGTTCTCCCGCACGAGAAAAGCGCAGTGCGACCCCACGGGTCGCACTGCGCTTCGTCGATGAGCGCCGCGTGGGTCGCGAGCGCCATCCGAGCCTGCCCGAGTGGAATCGCTCGGATACGTAGCGGCTCCTACCGGTAAGCCAGCACAGCGTGTCGCGCGGTAGCCGATTTCATGACACGCCACCTAATTTTGTTCGCACATTCGTGTTACATCACATACCGCCGGAATCGAAAACAACATTCGGCACGGTATCCCGCAACTTCGAGGCACCATCACAGCAGCCGGGATTGCGATCGAAACCGTACAGTCCTGCGGCGAATTAGAACTTTCCCGCAGCAAGATCTCAATTACGCACGGGAACCGACGCGTTCGCCGCCAACACCTGAGCGATCGCCTGTACCCAGCCGCGCGTGCTGATCCCCTGGGGCGCGGCCACCCATCGCGCGTCGAGCACCAGCTCACCCAGCGGGTGCCGCACCCACTGCGCCACCAGCTCCGCGCGTTCGGTCACCGACGACGGCGGTTCCGGGATGGCGGCAACCACCACACTTCCGGACTGCAGATACAGCGCGTCCATGATCTGGGCAACCTGATCCGATGCCTTCAGCTGGGTGGAGGAACTGGTTTGGTCGTGCGCGACCACCTCCGGGAACCGAGCGACCAACAGCCGGTGCAGCGGTCGAATCCTGCGCAGTGCCACCCGCGCCCGCCACCACAACTCCACCACGATCCACACCGCACCGAGTGCGACCAGCAGTGCGGCCACCTCCCACACCGGCCACGCCCAGGTCGGATTGCCCGGCGCCACCCGCACCGCGTGACTGAACGCGCGCTCGATCTTCAGCACCGCCAATACGCCGATCACCGTCGTGCCCAGGGTATAGAGGGCGATGCCGCGACCGAGCGTTGTCCAATCGAGGCTGCGCAGGCCCGTAGTCACGATGAAGACGCAACCCGCGACTACGATCACCCACCCGAAGGTGAACGACCACACCAGGCTGACCACCACCGCCAAAAACCCTGCGGTGTAAATCATTACGGCGATTTGACGCAAATTACGCCGCGATACGACCGGCCACGCGGCAGCGGCGACCACCGAGGTCGCGCTCGCGAACACGATCCACGCGGACACCACCACACCATCGGACAACCAACCCGCGTGCACCCCACCCGGCAGCAGATTATCCAGCGCCACCGCGATCTCGGGCACCGCGACCGTGGCGGCCAACGCCACGGCGGCCACCGCGAGCACGATCGCCGCGCGCGCCGTCGTCGCGGGCTTGACCAGCACACGCCCGACGCGAGCGCCCGCGGCCATCCACACCAGCAGAGCCGTCAACCACAGGGTCATCCGAGCGCCTCATCGAATCGAAGGACCGAGACACCGGTGCCTCGGTTGTTGAACACGCGCAACCGGATCATCAACATCGCGGCGAAAGTCTCTGCCTCCCATTCGGCCAACTCGTCCTCGCCGTCGTCGACGATCTGTTGATGCGCCCGCTGACTGAGCATGTACGCGATCAGGTCATCGCTGGCCGCGAGCGCCACCTCGGGTGCGGGCGCCCCCTCGTGGTCGAACACGATGTGGCCCAGTTCGTGTGCCAAGGTGTGGTCGCGGCTCGGCAGCGACTCCGCGAGCACGATCACGTCGCGTTCGGGGTAATAGCGGCGCTGTCCACACACACCGGGACCCAATTGCGCACTGGCGATTTCGATTTCGCGGCCGCGTTCGCTGGCGATCGCGTCGACCACCTGATCGAGGGTGGTCGCGTCGGAATCGGCGGCCACCGCGCACACCGCGTCGACCGCGGCGGCGACCCTGCGATAGGACATGGCGCGGCTCAGCGCGTTCTCGCTGGACTTGTTCTCGCTCAACTGCCTGCCCCTCACGGCCTCGGGAAGAACTGGGCACGGGCGGCGTCGACTCTGGCCTGCGCGGCCGAAGCACCTTGGAAACTCACCGCACCCGAACCCGCACCGACCAGACCGAGCGCGAGTAGACCGCCGATGACCGACAGCAACTTCGGTGCTGGCAAGGGACTCTGCGCACTGGTGGGGCGCACCTCGGGACTCGGTTTCGCCGGCGCGGCCACGGGCGGTGAGGCCACCGGTGGCGCGGGCGGGGCCGGGGCCGCAGGTGCTGGCGCGACCGCGGGGACCGGTGCCAGCGCGGGAATGGCGGGCGCCGCAGGCACCGGGGCCGGGGGAAATGCCAAGGGCGGCAACGCGGGTACCGGTGGCGGCGGCGGGATCAGCAACAACAACAGCAGCGGCGATGCCGAACCGACAGCGGCCGAACCCACCGCGGCCGAGCCTGTCGCGGCCGAACCCGTCGCGGCGGAACCGACACCAGCAGAACCCACCCCTGCCGAACCGACAGCAGCCGAACCCGTTCCCGCCGCTCCGAGACCGGCCGAACCGACCGCCGCCGAACCGGTGGCCAGCGCGGCCGAGCCCGTACCGAGCGCCGCCGAACCTGTGCCCGCCGCAGCCGAACCCGTCCCCGCCGCAGCGGAACCCACGGCGGCGGAGCCGGCACCAAGTGTGGCGCCGAGACCCGCCGAACCGGAGCCGAGCAAGACTCCCAAACCCGCAGAGCCGGAACCCAATACCGCGCCGAGACCAGCGGAACCAGTACCGAGTGCCGCGCCGAGACCGGCTGACCCAGCGGCAGCGGAACCGGCTGCGGCAGACCCGCCAGCAGCAGACCCGGCTGCGGCAGACCCGGCTGCGGCAGACCCGGCTGCGGCAGACCCGGCTGCGGCAGACCCGGCTGCGGCAGACCCGGCACCGGTGGCCGCCGAGCCGGAAGCATCGATGGACTCCGCGGGCGCCTGACTCACCTCGGCGCGACCGGGCACGCTCAAGGGCGACCAGGATTCGTCGGTGTCATAGGAAGGCGCGGACGGGTCGGGCACGCAACTCGGGCACTGCCCCGGCTGTGCCTGCGCCGCCATCGGGGCGCCGAATAGCACGAAGCCGGAAACGATTCCGGCCACTACCAACCCACCGAATGTGCGACCTGCGGCCATGCGCCGAGCCTTCCCCTTCATCACCTCACGCTGTACTGCGCAAACATTGCCCGGTCACGGCGCTCACACGGGACTTTCCTCAGGAACAGGTGCCCATGATAAACCCCGGCGGGATCGGCGCGGACGTTCGGGGCAAAACGGGTCAGGCTCCGTATACCGGTTCCTGCGCGACGGATCCGGCGATCAGGTCCGCGACCACCGGTCCGAGTTCGGCGGGGTCCCATCGCGCACCGCGATCGACCGGGGTGCCGTGGCGCCACCCGTCACCCAGTGCGACCTTGCCCGCCTCGACCTCGAACATCCGTCCGGTGACCCGTGCCGATTGCGTGCTGCCCAACCAGACGACCAGGGGCGAGACGTTCTCCGGAGCCATCGCGTCGAAACCGTCTTCCGGTGCGGCCATGGTCTCAGCGAAGACGGTCTCGGTCATCCTGGTGCGCGCCGAGGGCGCGATCGCGTTCACCGTGACGCCGTAGCGGCCGAATTCGGCGGACGCGGTGAGGGTGAGTCCGGCGATGCCCGCCTTGGCCGCACCGTAATTGCCCTGTCCGACACTGCCTTGCAGCCCGGCGCCGGAACTGGTGTTGATGATTCGCGCGTCCACGTGCCGTCCCGCCTTGGACTCGCCGCGCCAGTACTCGGCCGCGTGCCGCATGGTGCAGAAATGCCCCTTGAGGTGCACGCGGATCACCGCGTCCCATTCGTCCTCGCCGAGATTCACCAGCATCCGATCGCGGACGAACCCGGCGTTGTTGACCAGCACGTCGAGGCCACCGAAGGTGTCGATCGCCTGCCTGATCAGCCGCCGAGATCCTGCCCAGTCCGCGACATCGTCACCATTGGCCACCGCCTCACCGCCGAGCGCCTTGATCTCCGCGACCACCTGCTCACCCGGTGTCTCGCCAGTCGAAGCGCCGTCGAGCGCGGTGCCGATGTCGTTGACCACCACGCGCGCACCCTCGGCCGCGAAGGCCAGCGCGTGCGCACGGCCGATGCCTCGGCCGGCGCCGGTGACGATCACGGTGCGCCCGGCGCAGATCTGCTCGGTTCCCATACCTGTGTCCTGTTCGTCTTCTCGGGTGTGCGGCGGGGTGCCGCTGGCGGATCGCTACTGGCTCACGTCGGCGGTCGAGGCCGCGAGAAACGCCGGACGTTCACCGCCGCCGTGCACCAAGAGTGTTGCGCCGCTGACATATTCGGCCAACGGGGAGGCGAGGAACGCGGCGCAGTTGCCGATGTCGTCGGGAGTGGCCAGGCGGCCGAGCGGAATGGTCTTGCCCACCGCGTCGACCCCCGATTGGTCACCGAAGTGCAGTCGGCTCAGCTCGGTGTCGACGGAGCCGCCGACCAGCGAATTGACCCGCACCTTCGGCGCCCACTCCACGGCCAGCGTGGAGGTGAGGCTGTCCAGCCCGGCCTTGGCAGCACCGTAGGCGGCGGTCCCCGGCGAGGGACGCTGCCCGCTGACGCTGGAGATATTGACGATCGACCCGCCCTCCGCCTGCCGCTGCATCACGGCATTGACCGCCTGCGCGACCAGCAGTGGCGCGAGCAAGTTCAGCTCGACGATCTTGGCGTGGAAGTTCTTGCTCGCCTCGGCGGCGAGCGCGAAGGGCGCACCACCGGCGTTGTTGACCAGGTGATCGATGCGACCGTGCCGCGCGAGCACCTTCTCGACGAGCACGCCGACCGCGTCCGCGTCACGCACATCGCAGGATTCGAATTCGATGGCGCGGCCCGCCTTCTCGACGGCGACCTCGGCCGGCCGGCGCGCACAGGCGATGACCGTCGCGCCCGCCGCGAGAAAAGCCCTACTGATTCCGGCGCCCACCCCGCGCACACCGCCGGTCACCAGGACGACGCGATCGGTGAAGTCGATTTCGAGTGCCACCGTGCTAACCTACCAAGCAACTGCTTGCTTCGCCAACAAGCTCCGAGAACACGAGCTCCGAGAACAGACGCGATGGGACATGCGATGGGCATCAACCGGCACTCCGAGACGGCAGGCATCACCGTGGTCACGGTCGACTACCCGCCCGTGAACGCCATTCCGACCGACGGCTGGTTCGCCATCGCCGACGCGGTCACCGAGGCAGGTCGCGACCCGGAAACCAAGGTCGTGGTGCTGCGTGCCGAAAACCGCGGCTTCAACGCGGGCGTCGACATCAAAGAGATCCAGAGCAAACCGGGTCATCAGGCACTCATCGACGCCAATCACGGTTGCTTCGCCGCCTTCGGAGCCGTCTACGACTGCCAGGTCCCGGTGATCGCCACCGTCCAGGGCTACTGCCTCGGCGGCGGCATCGGCCTGGTCGGCAACGCCGACATCGTGATCGCCTCCGACGACGCGACCTTCGGCCTGCCCGAGGTCGACCGTGGCGCGCTCGGTGCCGCAACCCACCTGGCTCGCCTGGTCCCGCAACACCTGATGCGCGCGCTTTTCTACACCGCGAGCACCATCACCGCACAGCAACTGCACCACCACGGCTCGGTGTATCAGGTGGTGGCGCGCGCCGAACTCGACGCGGCCGCACTGAAAGTCGCGGAGAACATCGCCGCCAAGGACGGCCGTGTGATCCGGGCGGCCAAGCGCGCACTCAACGGCATCGACCCGCAGGACGTGCACCGCAGCTACCGCTACGAGCAGGGCTTCACCTTCGAACTCAACCTCGCCGGGGTCGCCGACGAGATCCGCGCGCGCTTCGACGATGACCTCGCGGCACGCAAGACCGAGCATTAGACAGCAACAGCAGTTGGACGGGAGCGGAAAAACTCATGCGAGACAAGCGAATGTCGCTGGACGAGGTCGTCGGCGAGCTGCGCAGCGGAATGACCATCGGCATCGGTGGATGGGGTTCGCGGCGTAAGCCGATGGCACTGGTGCGCGCCATCCTGCGCTCGGACATCACCGATCTGACGGTAGTCAGCTACGGCGGTCCCGATCTCGGACTGCTGTGCTCGGCGGGCAAGGTACGCAAGGCCTACTACGGTTTCGTCTCGCTGGACTCCGCGCCGTTCTACGACCCGTGGTTCGCCAAGGCACGCACCTCGGGCGCCCTGACAGCGCGCGAGATGGACGAGGGCATGCTCAAATGCGGACTGGAGGCCGCCGCCGCGCGCCTGCCGTTCCTACCGATCCGCGCCGGTCTCGGCTCCGATGTGCCGAACTTCTGGGAAGGCGAGCTGCGCACAGTCGCCTCGCCGTACCAGGACGCCGACGGCCGCACCGAAACGCTCACCGCGATGCCCGCGCTGAACCTCGATGCGGCACTCGTCCATCTGAACATCGGTGATCAACACGGCAATGCCGCCTACACCGGCGTCGACCCCTACTTCGACGACCTCTACTGCCTGGCCGCCGAGCGCCGCTACCTCTCGGTGGAACGGGTGGTGCCCACCGAGGAATTGGTGAAATCCGTTCCGCTGCAATCGTTGCTGCTCAACCGCATGTTGGTCGACGGCGTCGTGGAAGCGCCCGGCGGCGCCCACTTCACCCCCGCCGGTACGGATTACGGCCGCGATGAGAAATTCCAGAAGCACTACGCGCAGGCGGCCAAGGACCCCGAAACCTGGCAGGCATTCGTCGACACCTACCTGTCGGTCTCCGAGGAGCAGTACCAGGCCGCGGTGCGCGAGTTCGCGGCAGAACAGGCGTGAGCACGATGACACGCACCCCGCAGCGCGGCACAGCACCGCACAACCCCACGGCGAGCACGTCCCAGGAGGCATGGCGATGACCAGCACCGAAACCATTACCCGCGCCGAGGTGTGCGCGGTCGCCTGTGCCGAAATCTTCAGCGGCGCAGGCGAGATCATGGCGAGCCCGATGTCGCCGATGTCGATCATCGGCGCACGGCTGGCCAAGCTCACCACCGAACCGGACCTGCTGCTGTCCGACGGTGAGGCGCTGCTGTTCGCCGACACACCCCCGCTCGGCGCGAAAGCGCCCACCGAGGGCTGGATTCCGTTCCGCCGCGTCTTCGACGTCGTCGCCTCCGGTCGCCGCCACGTGGTGATGGGCGCCAACCAGATCGACCGGTTCGGCAACCAGAACCTGTCCGCGTTCGGGCCGCTGCAACAGCCGACCCGGCAGATGTTCGGCGTGCGCGGTGCGCCTGGCAACACCATCAACCACCCCACCAGCTACTGGGTCGCGCGCCACACCACGCGGGTGTTCACCGAACGCGTCGACGTGGTCTCCGGCATCGGCTACGACAAGCTCGATCCCGCCGACCCCGCCTACCGGTTCCACCACCTGCACCGCGTGGTGACCAACCTCGGCGTCTTCGATTTCGAGACCCCCGACCACGGCATGCGCGCGCGCAGCCTGCACCCCGGCGTCACCGCCGACGAGGTCGCGCGGAACACCTCCTTCACCATCGCGGGACTGGCCGAGGCCGACGTGACTCGGCTGCCGACCGACGAGGAACTGCGCCTGATCCGAGAGGTGCTCGACCCCAAGAAGGTTCGCGAATCGGAGGTCCCGGCATGACGCGGCTGCGTACGCCGCTCACCGAACTGGTTGGCATCGAGCATCCCGTCGTCCAGACCGGAATGGGGTGGGTCGCCGGGCCCGGCCTCGTGTCGGCCACGGCGGAGGCAGGTGGACTAGGCATCCTCGCCTCGGCGACCATGACCTTCGCCGAACTGGAAGCCGCGGTCGCGAAAACCAAGGCGAACACCGCGAAACCGTTCGGGGTGAACATCAGGGCCGACGCCTCGGACGCGAACGAGCGCATCGATCTGCTGATCCGGGAGAAAGTGGCCGTCGCCTCGTTCGCGCTCGCGCCGAAGCAGGAGCTGATCGCCAAGCTGAAAGATGCCGGGGTGGTGGTCATCCCGTCGATCGGCGCGGCCAAGCACGCGGTGAAGGTCGCCTCATGGGGTGCCGACGCCGTGATCGTGCAGGGTGGCGAAGGCGGCGGACACACCGGCCCGGTCGCCACCACCCTGTTGCTGCCCTCCGTACTGGACGCCGTGGACATCCCGGTGGTGGCAGCCGGTGGATTCTTCGACGGCCGTGGCCTCGCCGCGGCCCTGTCCTACGGTGCGGCGGGTGTCGCCATGGGCACCCGGTTCCTGCTCACCGCCGACAGCAGCGTCCCCGACGCGGTGAAGCGGGAATACCTGAGCCGCCGGTTACAAGACACCGTGGTTTCGCTCAAGGTCGACGGCATGCCGCACCGGGTGCTGAACACCGAACTCGTGCAGCGCCTGGAACATTCGGGACGCTGGCGCGGCCTGGCCGCCGCGGTGTCGAACGCCGCCAAGTTCAAGAGCATGACCGGAATGAAGTGGTCGACGCTCGTGCGCGACGGTCTCGCCATGCGAAAGACCAAGGATCTCAGCTGGTCTCAGGTGGTCATGGCGGCCAACACCCCGATGCTGTTGCGCGCGGGACTGGTCGAGGGCGACACCGGTGCCGGCGTGCTCGCGGCCGGACAGGTCACCGGGATCATCGATGATTTGCCGACCTGCGCCCAACTGATCGACGACATCGTCACCGACGCCGCCGCGCGGATCGACGCGCTCACCGCGCTCGAGGGGGAGTGATCGCCTTGGACGCCGAGTAGACCCGCGGCCGCACGCCGCAGGGTCCACCGTTTCGGCCTATGGCGTGCTCGCGCGCGACAACGAAAACGCGCACCGGACGCCGGTCCACCAACACTGAGCCGCACCAGCTGTACGCGCGCAAGCACACCCGCTGACAGCCGCTGCGACTTTCGCCGATACGCCTACAGTCGGTCGGCCTCGACATGTCCACCGTTGCCAAAGACGGCAACTCGCGCACGCGACAACGCAAACACGCACCGGACGCCTGGCCACGAACACTGAGCCCCACCAGCACGACGCGCGCGGGTGCACCGGCCGACAAGCCGCTGCGACTTTCGCCGATAGGCCCACAGCCGTTCGGCCTCGACATGTCCACCGTTGCCAAAGACGGCAACTCGCGCACGCGACAACGCAAACACGCACCGGACGCCTGGCCACGAACACTGAGCCCCACCAGCACGACGCGCGCGGGTACACCGGCCGACAAGCCGCTGCGACTTTCGCCGATAGGCCCACAGCCGTTCGGCCTCGACATGTCCACCGTTGCCAAAGACGGCAACTCGCGCACGCGACAACGCAAACACGCACCGGACGCCTGTCCACGAACGCTGAGCCGCACCAGCAAGACGCGTGCGGGTGCAGCGGCTGACAAGCCGTTGCGGTTCTCGCCGATACGACCAGCAGTCGGTCGGTGCCGACGGGTCGTCGTTGCCGTAGGGGGCAATTCGCGCGCGACAACGCAAGCGACCGCCGGAGCGTGGGCACAAATGCCGAGGTACACCGAATTCGAACACGGTCAGGGTGCGCCGCACCCCGCGGCGGTCCGCACTACGGGTGCAAGTCGGGTCGGTCGGTGTTCGCGCCGATTCACCAGCTGTCCGCACCGGCATGAGAACCGTTGCGGGGGTGGCATTCCGCGTGCCGCGTGCCAAGCACTCCCCTTTCGACATTACCGACCGGTAGAGTTCGACCGGTGCCGCGGCAGGTACCGCGGTACGAGTGATCCGAGCGGAAGGGGGGACCCGGATGTCGGTACCGGACACCGGGCAGGGGGCGGCGCGGCGACTGTACGCGGCGGCGATGAGTACCGGCCCCACACCGTTTCGACTGGACGGCGAGGTCGCCGAAAACCTCGCTGCCGCATGCGACAAGCTGGTCGACGACCTCGGCGCCGTAATCGCGCGCGGGCATCTCGTCACCGACGTCACCGGGTTTCCCGACCTGCCGACCGGCCACGCGCTCACCGCCGGATTCGGCGGCAAGGGCATGGAATACCTGGATCTCCTGCGCAGCTTCCAGGAGACCGCACTGCTGTTCAAGGCCGCGTACCTGGCGGCGGGCAAACGCTTCGCCGACGCCGACGCCGCGAACCAGGCCGCACTGAATCTGATCGCGCAACACCTGGAGACGCCATGAGTCACGCGGTGCCACCCGATCCCCTCACCCGAGCCAAGGCCGCCGCCGACGGCATACGGCAGGAACTCGCCGGATTCACCGACCACACCGTCGATCCCGCGTACGCACCGGACCGTGAACTCTTCGGCGGCTACGGCCATCAGGAGATCTGGGACCGCGTGCACGACGCACTCGACCCCACCGCGCTCGGCCAGACCGCCGACGCGTGGCAGGCCAACGCCGACACGGTCGCCGAAGCGTTCCAACAGTTCTCCGACGCCGCCAACCGGGAATTCGCCCGCTGGTCAGGACACACCGCCGACGCGGCCGTGCTGGCCACTCGTGAATTCGTGCGCGCCGGCGCCGCGACGCACGACGTGTGTCGTGCGGTGGGGCGACTGATGGAGTTGAATGGCGATGCCGCACAAACTGTTCGGGATGCTATCGCGCCACCCGAGCAGTATCGGCCCCTGGCCGACCCCGCGGCCGAGGCGGTATACGGCGGCCAGCGCAGGATGGCGCACGACAGCGCGGCGGCCGATCGGGAAGCGGATGTCAGGGACACGATGACCTACGTCTACTCCCCGACCATGCCCGCCTCCGGCGACCGAGTCCCCAGGTTCCCCACCCCACCAGCCGCGACGGGGGCCACCGAGCCGACACCGATTCGACCCAGCCCCGACGGCAGGGGCGCCGCGCAGTGAAATGGGTGCTGACCCCCGACGAGTTCACACATGTCTGGGAAAACGAAACGTGCCTCGACCGCAGGCCCTATCCACTCAACCTGGCGCCCTCTGCCACCGTCCGCACCGAATCCGAGTACCGCGCACTGCGTTTGCCGCAACGCTTCGCCCGGCAAGCCGACCCCGACCTCGCCGCCGCGTTGATGCTGTGCGCGCGCACCGACGCCACCACCTTCACCGTCTCCGGTGAACGCAGCGCGAACGCACCGACGAAGTGCGGCGGTTCCGGATGCGTACCGGCCGGCGATCCGAACGAGCGCATCCTGGCCTACGCCGCGGTCGTGCACAATCACGCGGGGATCCTGGTCGCCACCCCCGAGAAGATCACCGTGCTGATGTGCCATGCCAAACAGGTCGGCGAACGGCTGGTCCAGGTCATCGGATTGGCCAGGCCGGGAAAACTCGCGCCGATGCGCGAGCCACAGGACGCGGTCCTCGGCACCGAACCGGAGGCCGCGCCCGCGAGCAACGGGCAACGCGGCGCAGCACGGTTTCGCAAGACGCTCAGAAAACCCGTCGACAGTCGCGGATTCATCACGGTCACGGTCGCGCCGGACAACCCGATGTCGCCGCCCACCCGGCACCGCACCTGGCTCGATTTCACCGGCGACGGCCGATATCTCTTGGCCACCTCGCACGATCTCGTGCTCACCCCGGTGTCCGACGAAGAGTTCGCCACACATCTGCTACGCCTGGCACAGATCAGCTGAGTCCGCCCAACGCCGCCCACCGACCGGTTCGCTCGTGGTTAGCTGTATCGCATGGCAAAGCACTGGTCAGTCGATCCCACCGAGGCACTGCGCGCCGACGGTATCCAGATCGCCGAGCTGGATACCTCCGCCACCCCCGGGTTCAAGGGCAAGAAGAAGGCGGGCCAGAGCCTGCTGGCCGAACGCACCCAGGTGCTGTCGGATCTCCAGGAGAAGCTCTACGCCAGCGGACGTTCCGGCGACTCGCGCAGCGTGCTTCTCGTGCTGCAGGGCATGGACACCGCGGGCAAGGGCGGCATCGTCCGCCACGTCATCGGGTCGGTCGACCCGCAGGGCGTCGACCACGCCGCCTTCGGCGTGCCCACCCGCGCCGAAAAGCGCCACGACTTCCTCTGGCGCATCCGCAAACGCCTGCCCGAAGGCGGCCAGATCGGCGTATTCGACCGCTCGCACTACGAGGACGTGCTGGTGGCACGGGTGCACGAACTGGTGCCCGAGTCGGTGTGGCGCCCGCGCTACACCGAGATCAACGCCTTCGAACGCGAACTCGTCGACAGTGGGATCACGCTGGTGAAGGTAGCGCTGTTCGTCTCGTTGGACGAACAGCGCAGACGACTACTCGAACGGCTGAACCGACCGGACAAATACTGGAAGTTCAAGCCTGCTGATATCGATGAGCGCGCCTACTGGCCCGACTACACCGAGGCCTACCAGGCGGTGGTCGACCGCACCTCCACCAAGGGCGCACCGTGGTACGTGGTCCCCGCCGATCACAAATGGTATGCCAGGCTCGCGGTCACCGAACTGCTCATCGACGCCTTGGAGCAGCTCCAACTCGATTGGCCCCCTGCCGATTTCGACATCAAGGAGCAGAAGCGGCGACTGCGCGACGAGTAGCTTTCCCGCTCACCCGACCAGCGGTCGAACCTCGTCGGCGACGAACCGGATGAACTGCTCCGGGTCCGCGTCGGCCGTGGGTGCGAGCACCACCGAGTCCGCACCGGCCTCGGCCAATGCCAGTACCGCGTCCGCCACCGCGTGCGCGTCACCGGCGACCCCCGCGCCCGCCGCGTGCTCGGGTGTGCGCTCGGCCGCCACCCGCGCGGCCGCGTCCGGTCCCGTCGCCGCGAGCAAGGCCGCGACGACGTGGTGCTCATCGCTACGGCCCGCCGCCGCGCGCCCTGCCTCGATGAGCGCACGCGCCGCGCGCACACCGGCCGGATCGACGATCGAGTCCAGAAGCGTGCCGTCGGCGTGCGCGCCACACAGTTCGATCGAACGCGGCCCGCGCGCACCGGCGAAAATCTTGGGCGCCTCGGCCGGAGGTTGGTCGAGCGCCACGTCGTCGAGCTGCACATAGCGGCCCCGCGCGCTTACCCGCTCCCCGGCCAGCAGCGCGCGCAACGCGTCCAAGTATTCGCCGAGCAGCCCTACCGGCGACGCCACCCGCGCGCCGACCTGCCCCATCCAGCTCTGCACACCGTGCCCGACCCCGATCACCGGTCGATCGGGGAAAAGCCGGTGCAGCGTCGCCACTTCCATCGCGGTCAGCGCCACATTGCGCAACGGCACCGGCAGCAGGCCGATACCGACCCGCACCCGCTCGGTGCACGCCAATGCCGTGGCCGCGGTGGACAACCCTCCGGTCAGGAAGCAGTCCTCCACAGCCACAGCTGCTCCAGTTCCGTCGCCTCGGCCAGTAACGCCGACGCACGGAGTCGTTCCGGCGGATTATGCGGACGAAAAACGGCCCCGATAGCAGTCATGTCACCAGTACTACCCTGGGCATCTCGTCCATCGCGACCGATATTTCGCAATCTCTCAGGTTCACCCGCGATGATGTCGGCGGTGGCACGACGGGGTATGCGATCTACCATCGTGACGCACGAACCTGCAGGCAAGCGAAAGGCGTGGTGAACGCACGGTGAGCACAAACCGGGGTGCGAAGAACAATCCGCTGCTGGCGGCCAGTCGCGCCGACCGCAACCGCACGATCCTCATTCAGGTGGCGGTAGCCGTCGTCCTGATCGCACTGATCGCCGCCATCGGTATCGGTATCGCGGTGAAGAAATCGGAGAAGGACGCTCCCGGCGCGACGCCACAGATCCCCGCGGGCACGGCCGATGTCCCGGCGAGCCTCACCGACAACGGCTCGATCCGGCTCGGCAAGCCCGACGCCAAGGCCACCGTCCGCGTTGTCGCCGACCTGCAATGCCCGGCCTGCCAGGGCTTCGAGGGCGCCAACGCCAAGGTCATCGAGGACGCCGTGCACAACGGCACCGCGGCGGTCGAATACAACCTGATCGCGTTCCTGGACAAGAGCTCCTCCACGCAGTACTCCTCGCGCGCGGCGAACGCCTCCTACTGCGTCGCCGAGTCCGACCCCGCCAAGTACCTGACCTGGCTGACCTCGATGTACACCCAGCAGCCCCCCGAGGGCGGCGCCGGTCTCACCGACGAGCAGCTGATCCAGATCGCCGAGCAGAACGGCTACACCGATCCCGGTGTCGCGCAATGCATCACCGACCGCAAGTTCGACAAGTACGTGCAGGCGCGCACCCAGGAGGCGCTCGGAAGCGGCATCAAGTCGACACCGTCGGTGTTCATCAACGGTAAGCAGCTGGAAAACAGCCAGGACCTCTTCACCCCCGGCGGCATCGCGCCGGCGATTGCCGCCGCCGCGAAATGAGTACGGTTTCCCCCAGGGCCGCGTGGGTCCTCCTGATCGGCGGACTCGCGGGCTGGATCGCGGCGATGGCGTTGACCATCGAACGGTTCAAGCTGTTCATGGATCCCAACTACACGCCCTCGTGCAGTATCAACCCGATCCTGTCCTGCGGCTCGGTGATGGTGACCGATCAGGCCGCCGTCTTCGGGTTTCCGAATCCACTGATCGGCATCGTCGGCTTCTCGGTGGTGGTCACCCTCGCGGTGCTCGCGCTGGCCGGTGTGGTGTTCCCGCGCTGGATCTGGGGTGGGCTCTGGCTGGGCAATCTGCTCGGTGTCGTGTTCATCGGCTGGCTGATCTTCCAGAGCCTGTACCGGATCAACGCGCTGTGCCCCTACTGCATGGTGGTGTGGGCGATCATCACGCCGCTGCTCGCGGTGACAACCCAGCAGCTGTGGGGCCGCTCGACGGGACCGCTCGGCATCCTCGCACAGTGGCGTTGGACGATCGTCGCGGTGTTCTACGCGGTCGTGCTGCTGCTGATCTTCCTGCGGTTCCAGGACTACTGGCTGTCATTGGTCTAGTCGGTCGGCTCAGTTCGGGCTGCCGAGCACGAGGACGACCGGCACGGTGCGCACGCCCCCCTCGGCCTCGGTGATCTCCAACGTCACGACGTCGTCGGGCTTGCGCACATTGATCGCCTCCCGCAACGCACGCGCCGAGGCGATCGCCCGACCGTCCAACGCGGTGATCACCTCACCCTCGGCCAGTCCGGCGCGCTGGGCGGGTTGGCCGTAGATCGTCAGATCGATCCGCGCACCTCCGGATTCCGCATCGGAGATCAGCACGCCGAGCGTCGCGGTGGGGCCGACGTGCACCCGTTCGGTGGGTGTGCCGGAGCGGATCTGCTCGACGATGTTCATGGCCGCGTCGATCGGCACGGCGTAACCGCTCGGTGCGCGATCGGCACCGCCCTCGTGCTCACCGGAGGCCGCCGCGATCACACCGATCACCGAGCCGGCACGGTCCACCACCGCACCGCCGGACTGCCCAGGGCTCACCGCGGCGGAAACCTCCAGTACGCCGGTCAGCGCCTTGCGGGAAAGATCTGCGGCGTTCAACGCCACGATGGTGCTGTCGAGATCGGTGATCAGACCGGCGACCGCGGTGGGTGTGCCGCCGACGCCACCGGCATTGCCGAGGGCGAGCACCTGCTGACGCAGCCGCAGCTGCGCCGAGGAGCCGAGTTTCGCTGCCGGTAGTCCCGACGCGCCGGCCAGCGCGAGCAACGCGATGTCTGCGGTCGAGTCGTAACCGAGCACCGAGGCCGTATAGAGCTTGCCGTTGCCGACATCGGTGACGGTCACCCTGTCCGCGCCCTTGACGACATGGTGGCTGGTCAACACCTGTCCGTCGGCGGTGAGCACGATGCCCGACCCGGCCGAAGACAGGCCGAACGTGCCGGTGGAGGCTTTGATATCGACCAGGACCGGATCCACCGCCGCCGCGACGGCTGCCTGGTCGAGTGGGGGCTCCGGCGCGGTCAGTGTCGCCACGTCGGTGGTGTCCGCGGTGCCGCTGGCCCGGAAGCCGGGCAGTTCACCGCGATATGCGAGAAAGGCCGCGATCGCCAACATGGCGACGATGACCGTCGTGAGTGCGCGTCCCCCGTGCGGTTGGTGTCTCATGTCGCCTCCGCCCGGTCGGCTTCCCGCATTCCATTGTCACCGGAATTCCGCGGACCACCATGTTTTTTGTCATGTTGGCAACGGCACCCATGCGACGGTAGGCATGTACATATGAGTACAGCTGCTGCTTACGGTGTGTCCGCCGCCGATGGTTCCTTCGAGAAGGTGACGATCGAACGCCGAGACCTCGGTCCGCATGATGTGTTGATCGATATCAAGTACGCGGGCATCTGCCACTCCGATATCCATACCGCCCGCAACGAATGGGGCGGCGGCACGAAGTACCCGTGCGTTCCCGGCCACGAGATCGCGGGCATCGTCGCCGCGGTCGGATCCGAGGTCAGCGGCCACCGCGTCGGCGACCGAGTCGGCGTCGGCTGCATGGTGGACTCGTGCGGTGAGTGTGAGCCGTGCCGGGCCGGGGAGCAGCAATACTGCCAGCGCGGCGCGACGATGACCTACAACACCCCCGTTGGCGAAGCCGTGCAACCCGGCGGCCACACCCTGGGTGGTTACTCGACACAGGTGGTGGTGACCGACAACTTCGTCGTCACGATCCCCGAGGGCATCGGCCTGGACGCGGCCGCACCGCTGCTGTGCGCGGGCGTGACGCTGTTCTCGCCGCTGCGGCACTGGGGTGCCGGGCCGGGCAAGCGGGTCGCGATCATCGGCATGGGCGGTCTCGGCCACGTCGGTGTGAAGATCGCCGCGGCGCTCGGTGCCGAGGTCACGGTGCTGAGTCAGTCCCTGAGCAAGCAGGACGACGGCAAGCTGTTCGGCGCGCAGCACTACTACGCGACCGCCGACAAGCAGACGTTCAAGGATCTGCGCGGCCATTTCGACCTGATCATCAATACCGTGTCGGCGAATCTGCCGCTGGACGACTACCTGCGCCTGCTACGCGTCGACGGCACCCTGGTCCTGCTCGGACTTCCCGAAAAGCCGCTGAGCGTGCAGACTTTCAATCTCGCCAACGGTCGACGCTCGCTGGCGGGTTCGATGATCGGCGGCATCCCGCAAACCCAGGAGATGCTGAACTTCTGCGCCGAGCACGGCATCGGCGCGGAGATCGAGGTGATCTCCGCCGACCAGATCGACCAGGCTTACGACCGCGTGGTCGCCAGCGACGTGCGCTACCGCTTCGTCATCGACACCGCGACGATGTAGCGCTTATATAACCGAAAAGCCTGCGCCGCACCATTTTTGGTGCGGCGCAATGCGTTTCAGGTCCGAATCAGAACACTGTGCGCGGCATCAGTACCACTCGCCAACCGTCGGGGTCCTCGAAGGTCAGCCCGCCGTGTTCGATCCAGTAGGGGTTCTCCGGCTCGACCGGTTCGACACCGAATTCACCGAGCCGCGTGGCCACAGCACCCATCGCCGACTCGTCGCGAAAGTACAGCACGAGAAGGTTTTCCGCGCTCGGCGCGGCGCCGGGGCTGCCGTCGACATGGCTGGTGAATTCGAGGTGATATCCGGCGCCGGGCAGGCCGAGCATGACGCCGTGGTAGTCCGCGTGGTTCTCGAAACGATAGAGCTCACGCAGGCCGAGGCCCTCGACGTAGAAGTGCACGATCTCCGCGAGCCGGTCGGTCGGACGCGCGATACGGACCTGCGCGACCTGGAGTGTGTCCGGCCACGTGTCGTTCCCGTTTTCCATACCATCCATGATGCGACACATACCCGACACGATCGGGGTAGCGGCGTCAGGCCGCCGCCATGTCGATGGAACATGGCGGCGGCCTGACGAATTCGCCGGGAGTCAGTCCTCGGACTCGGCGAGAACGCGGCGGCGCACTCGCCGGGCTGCTGCCACCAAGTTGCGCAGCGACGGTTCCAGTTGCCAGTAGTGCCTGGTCTTCAAACCGCCGTCGGGGTTGGCCCACAGCCGATCCGGGCTTACCGCCTCGGCGGCGGCGGTCAGCGATTCGTCCAACTCATCGATGTCGGGGATGCGCGCGGACCTGCTCTCGTATACCCCGGGGCCGACGCCATGGCTCAGGCCGTGGCCCCCCTCGCGATCCTCCTTCAGCGCGCGCAGCACCCACTCGATCGACCTGGTCGCGACGATCGCGGTGACGTCGGCATCCAGTTCCTCCAGCGCGTCCACGACCTCGGAACGACCGGAATAGCTGATGTGGGTATGGATCTGGGTTCGCGGCTTTACCCCCGAGGTGGCCAGCCGGAACGCGCCGACCGCCCACCGCAGGAACTCGTGCCTGCCCACATCACGCAGCGGCAGCATCTCGCGAATCGCGGGCTCGTCGACCTGGATGATCGAGATCCCGGCACGCTCCAGATCCACCACCTCGTCCCGAATGGCGAGCGCCACCTGGTCGGCGGTCTCGTGCAACGGCAGGTCCTGGCGGACGAACGAGCGCGCGAGCATGGTGACCGGTCCGGTGACGATCGCCTTGACCGGCTTGTCGGTCAAGGACTGCGCGTAACCGATCCACTCCACCGACATCGGCGCCGGTCGCGACACGTCGCCGTAGAGAATCGGCGGACGCACCGCCCGCGACCCGTACACCTGCACCCAGCCGAAGTGCGTGGTGGCGAAGCCGTCCAGTAATTCCGCGAAGTACTGGATCATGTCGTTGCGCTCGTGTTCACCGTGCACGAGCACATCGAGGCCGATGTCTTCCTGTAGTCGAATCGTCGCCTCGATCTCGGCTTCGATCCGCTTGCGGTACTCGTCGTAGGACAGTCGCCCCTGCCCGAGTTCGTGACGAGCCTGGCGGATGCGGTCGGTCTGTGGGAATGAGCCGAGCGTGGTGGCTGGCACCGGCGGCAGATTCAACGCCTCCTGCTGCGCCTTGCGCCGCACCTCGTAGGGCTCGCGGGTGCGCATGTCCGGCGTGACGGCGTAAACCCGTTGGCGCACCGCGTGTTTCTGCTTGAAGTGCACCTCGGTCGGCCGCTTGCGCCACCGATCCGACGGACCTTCGGTGAGCGCCTTGGCGAGCGAAACCACCTCGCCCACTTTTTGTTTCGCGAAAGCGAGGCGGTCGGCGACATTGCCTTCGATGTCGTACTCGGTGAGCACGTCGTATGGCACGTGCAGCAGCGTTGTCCCGGTGGAGACGACCAGGTCGGGACACACCTTGGCCAGTCCGTTGAGGTATTCGAGCGTCACGTGGCGGTCGGCGCGCCACACATTGCGACCGTTGATCACGCCCGCGTACAGGCGCTTGCGCCGAATACCCGGCACCTCGGCCAGATCGTCGGGGCTGATGCGGTGGCTGGCCAGATCCAGTCCGATGGCCTCCACATTGGAGGCGGCGAGGATGCGCAGCGCGGGGCCGAAATCACCGTACTGCCCGGTGACCAGGATGCGCGGGCGCAGCGGCGCGGTCGAAAGTTGTTGGTAGGCACGCTCGAACGCGGCGAGTTCGGCGGGTGTGCGCTCACTGGTGAACGCGGGCTCGTCGAGCTGCACGCAGGTCGCGCCGCGCTTGGCCAGTATCTCGAACAGCTGCTCGTAGACCGGCAGCAGCTTGTCCAGCAGGCTCAGCGTGTCGAATTCGGTCGCGCCGGGAACCTGCCCCGCCTTCGAGAGCAGCAGCAACGACACCGGGCCGAGCAGCACCGGCCGCTGTTCGATGTTCTGCTCGAAGGCCCGATCCCATTCCGCGAGCAGGGCTTCGGGGTGCAGCGAGAATTCGGTGTCGGCGTCGAGTTCCGGCTGACGGTAGTGGTAGTTGGTGCCGAAGAACCGCACCAGCTCCAGCGGCGGCACATCGGGCCGTCCGCGCGCCATCAGGAAGTAGAAGTCGAGCTCGTCCAATTCCGCACGGTAGGGCTCGAACCGCCGCGGGACCGCGCCGAACAGCAGCGCGTTGTCGAGCACATGGTCGTAGAAGGAGAAGGTATTGCCGGGGACCTGCGTCAAGCCGGTGGCCGCCAGCTCACTGAACTGTCGGTCCTGGATGTCGCGGCCGACGGCAAGCAGTTCGGCCTTGGGCAGGGTGCCGTGCCAGTACGCCTCGAGCGCCCGTTTGAGTTCCCGGTGCGGTCCGATCCTCGGGTAGCCGAGAACGCTCGATCCGTAGCCGTCGGTCACGTTCACCATGAGCGCGATGCTCCCTTCGATGGCTGTGCGGCGTCCGTTCCGCCCCTCGAGCGGAATGGACGCCGCACGCGCTGACTACTGGGTTGCTCTTTGTCGGTCGCTCGGGGGCGAAGTCACGCCCGGTTGTACTGGTAGAAACCGGCTCCGGCCTTCTTCCCGAGCAATCCCGCCTCGACCATACGCATGAGCAGCGGCGGCGCGGAGTAGAGCGGTTCCTTGAACTCGTGGTACATCGAGTCGGCGATCGAGCGCACGGTGTCGAGGCCGACGAGGTCGGTCAATGCCAGCGGACCCATCGGGTGCGCACAGCCGAGCACCATGGCCTTGTCGACGTCTTCCTTGGTGGCGAATCCGGATTCGACCATGCGGATGGCCGAGAGCAGGTACGGCACCAGCAGCGCGTTGACCACGAACCCGGAACGGTCGGCCGAGCGCACGACCTGCTTGCCGAGCACCTCACCGGCGAACAATTCGGCGCGCTTGGACACCTCGTCGCTGGTCTTGAGCGTGGTGACCAGCTCGACAAGCGGCAGCACCGGCACGGGGTTGAAGAAGTGCATGCCGAGCACCCGCTCGGGGGTCTGGGTGGCGACGGCGACCTTCATGATCGGGATCGAGGAGGTGTTGGAGGCCAGCACCGCCGAAGGGTCGGTGACCACCTTGTCGAGCTCGGCGAAGATGGCGGTCTTCACCGCCTCGTCCTCGAGCACGGCCTCGACGACCAGCTGACGATCGGCGAAATCACCGAGGTCAGAGGTGAAACGCAACCGCCACGCGGCCTGTTCGCGTTCGCGCTCGGTGATCTTGCCGCTGCTGACGCCACGGTCGAGTGAACGCAGAATGCGGGCGCGGCCCGCGGCGGCCAGTTCCCTGGTCTGTTCGTAGACGAGCACATCGACGTGCGCGCGAGCGCACACCTCTGCGATTCCGGCACCCATCTGTCCGGCGCCGATTACTCCGACGCGCTGAATCTTCTCGCTGCTCACGTCCCGCTCCTGCTGGTTGTCTGGCTGTCGGGTGGTGGTGGGAAGGTGAGCTCAGGTGTGAGCGCCTTCACTTGACCAAAATATAGGGATGCCCTCCCCGCTGAGGGCTGTTCCAACGGGGAGGGCGGTACACCCCTACCTGCGTAGAGGAATCAAAATATTCGGCTGTGCCA
This sequence comes from Nocardia callitridis, assembly GCF_039543305.1. Lineage (NCBI taxonomy): Bacteria > Bacillati > Actinomycetota > Actinomycetes > Mycobacteriales > Nocardiaceae > Nocardia > Nocardia callitridis. The sequence continues at coordinate 940,971 of NZ_BAABJM010000001.1, forward strand.
CGCGGCGCGGCGAATTCACCGCGCCGCGAAGACAACTCAGTGGAACTGGCCCTCTTCGGTGGAGCCCTTCAGCGCCGCCGTCGAGGTGTTCGGGTCAACGGTGGTGGCGATCAGGTCGAAGTAGCCCGCGCCGACCTCACGCTGGTGCTTGGTGGCGGTGTAGCCGCGCTCCTCGGCCGCGAACTCGCGCTCCTGCAGGTCGACGTAGGCGGTCATGCCCTCGCGGGCGTAGCCGTAGGCCAGGTCGAACATGCCGTAGTTGAGCGAGTGGAAGCCGGCCAGGGTGATGAACTGGAACTTGAAGCCCATCGCGCCGAGTTCCTTCTGGAACTTCGCGATGGTGGCGTCGTCCAGGTGCGCCTTCCAGTTGAACGACGGCGAGCAGTTGTAGGCCAGCAGCTGGTCGGGGAACTCGCTGCGCACGGATTCGGCGAACTTCTTGGCGATCTCGAGGTCCGGCTTGCCGGTCTCCATCCAGATCAGGTCCGCGTACGGCGCGTAGGCCTTGGCGCGGGCGATGCAGGGCTCGATACCGTTCTTCACGCCGTAGAAGCCTTCGGCGGTGCGGGTGCCGTCCAGGAACTGCTTGTCGCGGTCGTCCACGTCGCTGGTGATCAGCGTGGCGGCCTCGGCGTCGGTGCGCGCGATGATGACCGAGGGCACGTCGGCGACGTCGGAGGCCAAGCGCGCGGAGGTCAGGGTGCGGATGTGCTGCTGGGTCGGGATGAGCACCTTGCCACCGAGGTGGCCACACTTCTTCTCCGAGGCGAGCTGGTCTTCCCAGTGCACACCGGCGGCACCGGCGGCGATCATGGCCTTCTGTAGCTCGTAGGCGTTGAGCGCGCCGCCGAAACCGGCTTCGGCGTCGGCGACGATCGGGGCCAGCCAGTTCTTGACCGAGGTGTCGCCCTCGACGGCGGCGATCTCGTCGGCGCGCAGCAGCGCGTTGTTGATCCTGCGGACCACGGCGGGCACCGAGTTGGCCGGGTAGAGGCTCTGGTCGGGGTAGGTGTGGCCGGAGAGGTTCGCGTCACCGGCGACCTGCCAGCCCGACAGGTAGATGGCCTGCAGGCCCGCGCGCACCTGCTGGACGGCCATGTTGCCGGTCAGCGCGCCGAGCGAGTTGATGTAGTCGGTGTTGTTGACGAGGTCCCAGAGGACCTCCGCGCCGCGCCGAGCCAGCGTGGATTCCTCGACCACGTTGCCCTGGAGCTTGGCGACCTGCTCCGCGGTGTAGTTACGGGTGACGCCCTTCCAGCGGGGGTTGGTGTCCCAGTCCTGCTGGATTTCCGCGGCGGTCTTCGGGGTGCCGGTGGTCGACATCTCTGACTCCACTTCCTCGTTCGGTCAATTGGCTCCATGCGGTGGTCGGCTCGATGTAGTCAGGCTTTACCCGACTACGGGTCAATCGAACTGCTGGAGCGTTAATTTGCAGGCTTGCTAGGCCAACGGGGTGTACTTCCATACGATGGCACACGACAAATACGTCGTCTACCTGTCGTTAATGTAAATCTCAGCTAGGTTCGCAGTCCCTGTTGCTAACTTTGCAAAATTTGCGAGTTAATTGCGGACGCAAGACCTACCGGCCGGTAGCGCTGACGTGGGACTTTAGCGTAACGCCCGTACTGTTTACGCTCGGAGACCGAGGCGACTCCCAGTGCGCCACCGCCGCTCGACTGTGACCACACTCACAACTAGGGGCGGGCGCCCAGTATTGCGCGCGCCACACCCGTGCGCATCCTCGCCGCAAACCGGACGGTGCCGGCGAGACCCGCGAACCGCCGACCGCCCCGAAGGACGTTCGCCGGGGCGCACACGCGGACCCGGTCCCGCTCGCGCCCACCCTCGACCGACCGACCCGCACCACAGCACGCGCCGCCCCGTCGACGATCCACCAGCATGCAATCCGCCGTTTGCCCAGATGAATAACGGTTTCTCCGCCTGCGCGGGGATCGGCACGGGATTACCGTTACGCGCATGCCGCCGCCGCACACCCCGGCCATCCAGCACGAGGACCCCGGCCGCCGGCGCGAATCACGCACGCCGATTCGGGACTCCCCGATGTGCGCAGCACGGAAACCGATGTCCCACAACACCGATCGGCGCGGTGTTGTGGCTATTCACAAGCGCACCCCGGGTATTACGTGGTGACTGAAGGAGATCGGTGAGCTCGCACATATTCCCCAACCAACGAAGATATGGTGTGCGTCACGTGCGCAGAGGTGGTGACGGGCGTCGATCGCGAGTTCCCGGCCAGCTCCGCACGGTGATCGGAGCGAACTGATGCGCGACATCGTCGACGACCTTTTGCGGACATGGCATTCGGGCCGGACCGGTGGGCTCGGCACGGTGGTGCGCACACTCGGCGCCGCACCACTTCCGGTCGGCGCGAACATGTTGATCGACCCCGAAGGCAATGTGCACGGCGCCATGGCCGCGGGCGGCCTCGACGAAATCGCCTACGAGGCGGTCTTGCAGGCGGCGCGGACAGGTCGGCGCGCGACCCACCGCTACAGCGTGTCCGCCCCCACCGATTCCGGCGTGGGCGACGGCATGATGGACGTGTTCACCGAGCCGTTCTCCCGCCAGCACTTTCCCGAATTCCCCGATGTCGCCGCGGAACTCAGAGCCAATCGGCGGGTTACGGTGTTCACCGTGGTGTGGAATTCCGAGCCGGGTCTCATCGGCCAACATCTGATTACCGACAAACGGCATGCGACCGAGTTGGTGGCGCTGCCGGATTCGGATGTGTTCGTCGCCTCACACGCGCCCGCGCCTCGGCTGCTGATCTTCGGCGCCAATTCCTTTGCCGCCGCGTTGGCCGTGCAGGCCAGGCTGATCGGTTACCGGGTCACCATCTGCGATTCGCGCGCGAGTGCCGCGCGCCCCGAGGCGTTCCCCGGCGCGGAGGTCGTGGTGGACTGGCCGCACCGCTACCTCAACACCATGACCGCCGCGGGCGAGGTCGGCGCCGACACGGCCATCGTGCTCACCGCACACGATCCGATGTTCGAGATTCCCCTGCTCACCGTCGCGCTGCGGTTACAGGAACTCGGCTATCTCGGCGCGATGGGATCGCGCACCGCGCACGCGCAACGCATGGACGACCTGCGGGCCGGCGGTTTCGGCGAGGCGCTCCTGGCCCGGTTGCACTCACCGGCCGGGCTCGAACTCGGCGCGCGTTCGGCGGCGGAGGTAGCGGTGGCGATCGCCGCGGAACTACTCGCCGCACGCGGCGGACGCCAGGGACTGCCCACCGCCAATGCCGATCCGACCACGAAAGCCGCTGTCTGACACACTGATTCCGGGTCGGGACGACTCGACCGGCTGGTCACCGAGGCGCGCTCGATTTCCCGAACTCGGCCGGTCGACCCCGATCAGGATGAGATAGGCACGCTCGCTGGTTGCACAACAGGTGAACCCGATCATCGCGCTGCTCGACGCCAAGCTGCACATCGCCGGGTCGGAGATTCTCTGGCGCGAAGTGATCGGCAACGGCTTCGGCCTCGGCTCGGCCATCGGTGGCATGCGGCGGCGAGTATGGGCGTGGCCGGTCGGCATCGCGGGGAACGCGCTGCTGTTCACCGTGTTCGTCGGCGGGATCTTCCATACCCCGCAACAGCTGAACATGGCTGGCCAGGCCGGCCGGCAGCTGCTGTTCGTGCTGGTCAGTGTCTACGGCTGGTGGAGCTGGCGTCGGCACGCCCACGCCGAGACCGAACAGCGCGGTGTGCGACCACGGTGGGCGAGTCGGCGCGAGCGGATCGTGATGGTCCTCGCCATGCTCGTCGGCACCGTCGCGTTCGCCCAGTTGTTCTCCGCCCTCGGCTCCTACGGCCCCTTGGCCGAGGCATGGATCTTCACCGGCTCGATTCTGGCGACCTACGGCATGGCCGTGGGGCTGGCCGAATTCTGGTTGATCTGGATCGCCGTCGACCTCGTCGGGATACCGCTGCTGGTCAAGGCTGGCTACTACCCCTCGGCCGCGCTGTACCTGATCTACGCGGGTTTCGTAGCCTGGGGCTTCCTGGTCTGGCGACGCACCTTGCGTGACCCCTCGGGATCGAGCGAGCGAGAACCGATCAAAACCGTTGCCTGACACCGGGTCGTAGGATCCGCCGGCGAACCAACCGATGCCACCGCAGCCACCGCCTTATGGGCAGTTTCCCGGCTACCAGCAACAACCGCCCGCACCGCAGCGGCCACAGGGCCCGCCGCCATCGGCATATCCGATCCTGGTCTCCACCATGAACGATGTGCCGGGCAGCGAGATCGTCCGAAATTCGGCGAGGTCGCGGGGCTCACCGTGCGCAGCCGAAGCCTCGGGTCGAATATCAGCGCGGGTTTCGGCTCCCTCGGCGGCGGCGAAGTCACCGAGTGCACCCAGTTGCTCTACCACTCGTGCCACGAAGCGATCATGCGAATGTGTCAGCACGCCATGGCATTCGGCGCCAATGCCGTGATCGCGATGCGCTTCGACCGCAACGAGATCGCCAACACCATGAGCGAGGTCGCCGCCTACGGCACCGCCGGAGGCGATCGGCCCGAAGCAGTGAGCGGCGGCGCCTAGAGTCGCTCGATGATCGTGACGTTGGCCGTTCCGCCGCCCTCGCAGATGACGAGCAGACCGTAGCGGCCTTCCACGCGCTCCAACTCGTTGAGCAGGGTGGCGAAGAGCTTCGCTCCGGTGGCACCCAGGGGGTGACCGAGCGCGATCGCGCCACCGTTGACATTGACCTTGGCTGGGTCGGCGCCGGTCTCCTGCAACCATGCGAGCACGACCGAGGCGAAGGCCTCGTTGATCTCGACGACGTCGATGTCCTCGATGCCGAGCCCGGTCTGTCGCAGCGCCCATTTGGTCGCGGGGATGGGGGCGGTGAGCATGAAGATCGGGTCGGCGCCGCGTGCGCTGACGTGGTGGACGCGCGCCCGCGGTCGCAGGCCGAATTCCTCGACCGCCCAGTCCGAGGCGAGCAGGGTGGCGCTCGCGCCGTCGGAGATCTGGCTGGCCACGGCCGCGGTGAGCGGGCTGCCCTCGGTCAGCGGCGAGAGGGTCGCCATCTTCTCCAGGCTGGTCTCGCGCGGCCCCTGGTCGATCCAGAAGTCGCCGACCGGGACGATCTCGTTGTCGAAGCGGCCGTTCTTGATCGCGTCGCGAGCACGCTCGTGCGAGCGTAATGCCCAGCGCTCCATATCTTCTCGGGTCACACCCCACTTTTCGGCGATGAGCTGCGCTCCGCGAAACTGGGATACCTCATCGGTGCCGTAGCGGTGGTCCCACCCCTGCGAGCCGACGAACGGCGACTCGAAGCCGTACTCGCGGCCCGCGAGCATCGCCGACGAGATCGGCAACGCGCTCATGTTCTGCACACCGCCCGCGACGATCACCTCGGCGGTACCACTCATGATGGCCTGCGCGCCGAAATTGATGGCCTGTTGGCTGGAGCCGCACTGCCGGTCGACGGTCACGCCGGGCACCTCTTCGGGATAACCGGCGGCCAACCATGCGGTGCGACCGATATTGCCCGCCTGCGGACCGATGTTGTCGACGCAGCCGACGATCACGTCGTCGACGCGTGCCGGGTCTACGGAGTTGCGGTCGAGCAGGCCGCGCAGCGCGGCAGCCCCGAGGTCGGCAGGGTGTACCTCGGCCAGTGCGCCGCCGCGTTTGCCGATGGGGGTGCGCACGGCGTCGATGACGTAGGCATCGCGTAACGGGGTGTACGGGCGACGGGACGGTGCTGACATGGGAACTCCTACGCGGTGTGGTCGGCGACCCGGTGGTTCGGGCGCGCGGTGGTCGTCGGCTGGTTCATTCGCCGGGCGCCCGAGAAGCGGTGAGCCCGTCGAGCACGATGGTCAGGTACTGCTTGGCGAGGTTGTCGACGGTGATGGTGCCGCCGCCCGGCTGGTACCAGCGCACGGCGACCCATACCGTGTCCCGCAGGAATCGGTAGGCCAGTTCGACATCGAGTTCGGCACGGAAGCTGCCGTCCGCGACGCCGTTGGCGAGCACCTGATGCCACAGCGCGCGGAATTCGCGGTTGTATTCGGCGATGTAGGTGAAGCGTTCGGACTCGCTGAGCCGCTTGGCTTCGGCCTGGTAGATCGCGACGGCGGCGTGCCAGCGGTCGAACGACTCGTAGGAGGCGATCACCAAGGCTTCCAACGTGTCTCGCGAGCTGAGTCCCTCGGCGACGATTTCGCGGTAACGCCCGAACAGGTCGTCGAGGAAGCCGCGCAGAATCTCGTCGACCATCGATTCCTTGGAGTCGAAGTGGTGGTAGAGACTGCCGGAGAGGATGCCCGCGGCGTCGGCGATGTCGCGCACGGTGGTGGCGCGCAGGCCGCGCTCGGCGAACAGTTGCGCCGCGAGGCCGAGCAGCTCGCCGCGCCGGGTGGATTTGGGGGCCTCGGGTGCGGTCACCCCGTCATGATACAACCAAGCATTTGCTTGGTAAAGCCGCGCGATCGGCGGCGACGGCCGCGAACGCTCGAAACCGCCCTGGAAAATCGCTCGCGCAACCGCTACGAAAACGCTCAGCGCAGGGAGTACCTCAGCGGCGAGGCTATCGACAGGTCGGTGAGCAGACGATCACAGATCGCGACCGGGGAGATCCCCGCGCGCGCCATCCGTGAAACCAACGCGAGTCGCCGTTCGCAACTGTCCCATTCAATGATCAACGGCGCCCGACCCTGCCCGGCGTCCAGCACCGCGAACGCGCACGGCCGACCGTGCGGCGTGGGTTCCTCGAACAGCCGCAGCAGCATGCCCCGCTGCCAGACCCGAAAGACCTCCGAATCCGACCCCGCCCCCAATTTGTCTGTGGCGGCACATAATCCGCGCGCGATTTCCTCGGTAAAGGCCGCATTGTCGAATCGGTACCTGCGGCACCGCGCCAAGACCGCGAGCAGATCGAACCGCACCGCACGCAAGCGTTCCTGCTGGCGCCGCCGACCGGGATCGGGTTCGACCACGCCGCGTCCACGCAAGCCGGACCACGAATCGGATTCTCCGCGCGCACGATAGGGATCCAATTCGGGCGAATCGACCGAAGCGGGCACGTATTCGGTAGAACCCCGGCGGTGCTGATCGACCACGCGCCGCTCGACCATCCGTTGTTCGAGAATTTGCGCGGCACGGGTGGCCGTCGCGCGTTCGGAACCGTGCTCGATGAGTTCCGCACCGAGGGTGAGCGCGGCCAACTCGAGATTATGTAGTCGACGCCTGGCGGAGGTCAGATCGCGAAACACCACCTCTAGTCCCCGGCCAGCTGGGCGATCAGGATCCATAGCCATCGCCCCTTCGTACGAATGCGGATTCGATCCCATTCAGCATGGCACATCCTCGACCAGGATTGCGCGGCATTTTTACTGATCAACGGACTATTCGCGAGTGTGGGCGCGCAATGGCCGAAAACGCCGCGTGTAACACGCACGGACGTGATACCGAAATTCCACACAACACGTCAAACGCAGACTTGCGCTTGGAGTTTCGGTCGGTACCATAACCCGGCGAAATCGTAGGATATTTCGTTTCGCCGCGGGAATTCACGCGTGCGCCATTACGCGAACCGCACCGGAATCACGGCCGTAGAATCCGCTCGAATCCTGAAGGGGTTTCATGAGTATCCGCACCACCGCGACCCGACTGATCACCGCCACGGCCCTCGTCGCCGCACCACTGGCCCTCGCGGCGGCACCCGCCGCCGCCGAGAGCGATCAGCAATCCTGGGACACCATTTTCACGCTCGCGAACTCCGGCCTGTGCGGCGCGCGCATCGACCCGAGCGTCGGCCACGGCGGTCTCGCCGACGGTGGCGCGATCATCAACTTCCAGACCACCATGTGGGGCGTCGGCGACTGCCGGGTGACCGTCACCGGCCACTGGAGCAACCTCGACAACGGCAGGACCGGCACCGTCGTCCAGGAGATGACCGGCACCGGCTACCGGCACTACGGCGCGGAGCCGCACGCGGTCACCGGGCCGGGTCACGTGGTCGTGTCGTTCGAGGTCGACGGCGCGCACCTGCCGCAGAACCCGAGGGGCGAATGGGTCATGCCCGACTACGAAAACGGCGGAAACTGACCCTGGTCAGGCACGTTGGCTGCTGACCGAGACCACCTCTCCGGTCAGATACGAGGTGTAATCGCTGGCCAGCATGGCGATGGTGGCGGCGACCTCCCACGGCTCGGCGGCGCGGCCGAACGCCTCTCGCTCGGACAACCGGTCGAGCAGTTCGGTCGAACTCACCTTGTCGAGGAACGCGTGCCTGGCGATACTCGGCGCCACGGCATTGATCCGCACCCCGAGTTCGGCGGCCTCCACGGCACTGCACCTGGTCAGCGCCATCACGCCCGCCTTGGCCGCGGCGTAGTGCGCTTGTCCGTGCTGCGCGCGCCACCCCAGCACGCTGGCGTTGTTGACGATCACGCCGCCGTGGCCCGCGTCGCGGAAGTAGCCGAGCGCGGCGCGGGTGCAGCGGAAGGTGCCGTTGAGGGTGATGTCGAGGACGCGGTCCCACTGCTCGTCGGTCATGTCGACCACGGGGGTCTCGCCGCCCAGACCGGCATTGTTGACCATGATGTCGACCCGGCCGAGCGCGTCGGCCGCGCCGCGCACCAGTGCGTCGACCTGCGCGGTGCTCTGCACGTCACAGACGATCGCGGCGACCCGACGATCCGGGAATTCGGCCGACAATTCCTCGGCGGTCGCACCGAGGCGCCGCTCGTGCCAATCGGAGACCACCACGTCGGCCCCCTCGGACAGGAGCCTGCGTGCCGTCGAGGAACCGATGCCGGTGCCCGCCGCCGCGGTGATGACGGCCGTGCGGCCGGTCAGCAATCCGTGGCCGGGAATCGGCTCGGGGGCCACCGAGAGTGGGCGCGCGTTCTCGGTCATGGGCGGGCCTCGCGGGGCAGGCCGAGCACGCGCTCGGAGATGATGTTGCGCTGCACTTCGTTCGAACCTCCGTAGATGGTGTCGGCGCGGGTGAACAGATACATCCGCTGCCATTCGTCCAGGTCGTCGTCGGTACCGGCCACCAGGCCCGCGGGCCCGCGGATCGCCATGGCGAGTTCGCCGAGTCCGCGATGCCAGTTGGCCCATAGCAGCTTCGCCACCGAGGCCTGGCCGCCTTCGTCGGTGCCGGAGCCGGTGTCCTGCATGGTGCGGATGGCGTGCGCGCGCAGCACGCGCAGGCCCACCCACGCGTGGTCGATTCGGTCGGCGATCAGCGGGTCGTCGGCGGCGCCGGTGCGCTGTGCCATTGCCTCGATATCGCCGAGTTCTCTGGCGAATCGGATCTGCTGGCCCAGGGTGGAGATGCCGCGTTCGAAGGTGAGTGTTCCCATCGCGATCCGCCAGCCCGCACCGGGTTCGCCGATGACGAGGTCGGCGTCGGTGCGCGCGTTGTCGAAGAACACCTCGTTGAATTCCGAGGTTCCGGTCAGCTGCACGATCGGACGCACCTCGATGCCCGGCTGCTTCATCGGAACCAGCAGGTAGGACAGGCCCTTGTGGCGCTGGGAGCCGCGCTCGGTGCGCGCGACGACGAAGCACCAGTCGGCCACGTGCGCCAGCGAGGTCCAGATCTTCTGGCCGTTGATCGACCAGCCTTCGTCGTCCAGGTGCGCGGAGGTGGTGATCGCGGCGAGGTCGGACCCCGCGCCCGGTTCGGAATAGCCCTGGCACCACAGTTCGCCGACGCTGCGAATGCCGGGCAGGAAACGATCCTTCTGCGCCTGAGTCCCGAAGGCGAGCACGGTGGGACCGAGCAGTTCCTCCCCCACATGCGACACGCGGGCCGGGGCGTTCGCCTTGGCGTACTCCTCGTGGAAGATCACCTGTTGACGCACGGTGGCTTCGCGGCCGCCGTACTGCTTCGGCCAGCCGAGGCAGGTCCACCCCGCCGCGGCCAGATGACGGTCCCATGCCAAGCGCTCGTCGAAGGCCTCGTGTTCGCGGCCGGGGCCGCCGAGGCCGCGCAACGCGCTGAACTCGCCGCTCAGGCTGTCTTCGAGCCACTCGCGCACGTCGGCGGCGAATTGCCGGTCGGCGGTATCGGATTCTGAGGTCTGGATCGCACCCACGTCGGTAGGATAACCTACCAAGCACTTGCTTTGTAGAGCGCTGGCCGGAAGTCCCCGGCCGATCGCGCACCACGGACGGTAAGGACACCCGTGACCACCCCTGCACAGACCACACCCGCCGCACTGCACGAGGCCGCGCGCGCCTTCGGCACCGCCACCGCGGTCGCCGACGGCACGGTCCGGCTGGACTGGACCCAACTCCTCGACGAGGTGCGCGTGGTCGCCCGCGCCCTACTCGCGCGCGGCGTGCGCAGAGGCGACCGGGTGGCCATGTGGGCGCCCAACACGTATCACTGGGTGATCGCCGCGTTGGCCGCGCACTATGTCGGCGCGGCGCTGGTGCCGCTGAACACCCGCTACGTCGCCGCCGAGGCCGCCGACATGCTGGCACGGGTGGACGCGAAAGCCCTGTTCATCGCGGGTACCTTTCTGCGCCGCGACCGGATCGCGGAATTACGCGCGGCCGCACCGGAACTCGCCATCGCGACGGTGATCGTCATTCCGGTCGAGCCGGGCACGACCAGCTCCGATCCGGAGGCGCTGGACTGGGCCGACCTCGCCGCGATCGCCGAGCAGACCAGCGCGAGCGCGGCGATCGAGCGCGCCGCGAGCGTCGAACCCGACGACATCGCCGACATCCTGTTCACCTCCGGCACCACCGGCCGCAGCAAAGGCACCCTGGTCGCGCATCGGCAGGCGCTGTCGGTGGTGCGCGCGTGGGCGGACTGCGCGACGCTCGGCCGCGACGACCGCTACCTGGTGGTCAACCCGTTCTTCCACAACTTCGGCTACAAAGCCGGGATCCTCGCGTGCCTGGTCACCGGCGCGACCATCGTGCCGCAGGCGGTGTTCGACGTGCCGGAGACCATGCGGCTGATCGACACCGAGCGCATCACCGTGCTGCCGGGACCGCCGACGATCTACCAGACCATCCTCGATTTCCCCGACCGCGGCGAGGTCGACCTCAGTAGCCTGCGCGTCGCGGTGACGGGTGCGGCGACGGTGCCGGTGGTGCTGATCGAGAGAATGCGCGCGGAACTGGATTTCGACGTGGTGATCACCGCGTACGGATTATCGGAGTCCTCCGGATTCGGCACCATGTGCCGCGTCGACGACGACGCCGAGACCATCGCCAACACCTGCGGTCGTCCGATCGCCGAGTTCGAACTGCGCCTCGGCAAGGCGGACGAGGTGCTGCTGCGCGGCCCGAACGTGATGCTCGGCTACCTCGACGACCCGGAAAGCACCGCCGAGACCATCGATGCCGACGGCTGGCTGCACACCGGCGACATCGGCAGGGTCGACGAACGCGGGTACCTGACGATCACCGATCGACTCAAGGACATGTACATCTGCGGTGGCTTCAATGTGTATCCCGCCGAGATCGAGCAGGCGCTGGCACGGCTGGCGGGTGTCGCGGAATCCGCGGTGATCGGCGTGCCCGACACCAGGATGGGTGAGGTGGGCAAGGCGTTCATCGTGCGCAAGGCTGGCGCGCGGCTGGATGCCGACAAGGTGCTCGCGCACGCCACCGGCCTGCTCGCCAATTTCAAGGTGCCCCGGTTTGTCGAGTTCCGCGATTCGCTGCCCTACAGTGCCGCCGGAAAAGTACTCAAACGTCAACTACGCGAGGAGAATTCGTAATGTCGCAACCCGCAGTCCCTGACGAGGGTGACGTGGTCACCTACGCGGTGCGCGACCGTGTCGCGACCATCACGCTCAACCGTCCCGATTACCGCAACGCACAGAACTCGGTGATGACCTACGCGCTGGACGCGGCGTTCGAGCGGGCGGTGGAAGACCCCGAGGTGGGGGTGATCGTGTTGGCGGGCAACGGAAAACACTTCAGCGCCGGGCACGACATCGGCACGCCCGGCCGCGATCACCACATCCGCTACCCGAACAAGGCGGCGCTGTGGTGGGACCACGTCGACAAGGTCGGCGGCGACCAGCGCTTCGCCCGCGAGCTCGAGGTGTATCTGGGCATGTGTCGGCGCTGGCGGGAGATCCCGAAGCCGACCATCGCGATGGTGCAGGGCGCGTGCATCGCCGGTGGGCTCATGCTCGCCTGGGTGTGCGATCTGATCATCGCCTCCGACGACGCGTTCTTCTCCGATCCCGTGGTGCGCATGGGCATTCCGGGCGTCGAGTACTTCGCACACCCCTGGGTGATGGGGCCAAGGGCAGCCAAGGAATTCCTGTTCACCGGCGACCGCTTCGACGCGGCACAGGCCAAGGAGTGGGGCATGGTCAATCGGGTGGTGGCGCGCGAGGAACTGGAGTCCGAAACCAGGGCGCTGGCCGAGAAGATCGCCGCCATGCCGCAGTTCGGGCTCGCGCTCACCAAGAAGGCGGTGAATCAGGCCGAAGACCAGATGGGCATGCGGACCGGCATGGACTCGGTGTTCGGGCTGCACCACTTCGCGCACGCGCACAATGCGGAGGTCGGCGCCGATTCGCTCGGCGGGATGAACGCCAAGTCGATGAAGGCGACCTCGACCACGGACGGGGCGAAGTAGTGGATCTGGATCTCGACGCGGCGACCACGGAGTTTCAGCACGAAGTCCGCGATTTCCTCGCCGCCAACAAGCCCGAACGCACGCTGCCCTCGATGGACACCAAGGCCGGGTTCGAGGCGCACCGCGACTGGGAGCGCACCCTCGCCGACGCGCGGCTTTCGGTGGTGGCGTGGCCGGAGGAGTACGGCGGGCGCGACGTCGGACTGCTGCAGTGGGTGCTGTTCGAGCAGGAATACTATGCGGCGAACGCGCCAGGGCGGGTCAGCCAGAACGGCATATTCCTCTTGGCGCCCACCCTTTTCGAGCACGGCACCCCGGAGCAGCTCGCGCGCATCATGCCGAGAATGGCGCGCGGCGACGACATCTGGGCCCAGGCGTGGTCGGAACCCGAGGCGGGCAGCGACCTGGCGGGCATCCGGTCGAGCGCGCGCCGCACCACGGGTGGCTGGCTGCTGAGCGGCCAGAAGACCTGGAGTTCGCGGGCCGCGTTCGCCGACTGGGCCTTCGGGTTGTTCCGCAGCGATCCCGAGGCCGAACGGCACAGGGGTCTGACCTACGTGATGTTTCCGCTGTCGGCCGACGGTGTGTCGGTGCGACCGATCCCGCAGTTGGACGGCGAACCCGGCTTCGCGGAGATCTTCCTCGAGGACGTATTCGTGCCCGACCGCGACGTCATCGGGACGCCGGGCGAGGGCTGGCGGGTAGCGATGAGCACCTCGAGCAATGAGCGCGGCCTTTCGCTACGCAGCCCCGGTCGCTTCAGCGCCACCGCCGCACGCCTGATCGAACTGTGGAGCGACACCGAAGGCAGCGACACCGATACCGCGCAGCGCGACAAGGTGGTCGACGCCTGGCTCGGCAGCGAGGCCTACCGTTTGCACACCTTCGGCACTGTCACCCGGCTCGAGGAGGGCGGCAAGCTGGGCGCGGAATCCTCGATCACCAAGGTGTTCTGGTCGGAACTCGATATCGCGATGCACGAGACCGCGCTGGAGGTACTCGGCGCGAACGCCGAACGTGCCAGCACGTGGACCGACGGTTACCTGTTCGCGCTCTCGGGCCCGATCTACGCGGGAACCAACGAGATTCAGCGCAATATCATCGCCGAGCGGCTGCTCGGACTACCGAGAGGAAGCAGCCGATGAGGTTCGCGCTCAGTCCCGAACAGCTCGACTTCGGCGCCAGCGTGCGCAAGATTCTCGAATCCGGTCGCACCCCCGACGCGGTGCGGGCGTGGGCCAAGGGTGATCCCGCGTTCGGACGCCGCCTGCTCGGCCAGCTCGCGGGCGCGGGCGTGCCAGGGTTGCTCGTCGAGGAGCAGTACGAGGGCGTCGGCGCGGAGCCGATCGATCTCGTCGTCGCGTTCCTGGAGATCGGTCGCGCGGCGGCACCCGGCCCGCTGGTAGAAACAGCAGCCGCGATTCCCGCGCTGCTGCAGGCGCTTGCGGACCGGGCGGCGGCGGCGCGATGGCTGCCCGGCCTCGCCGACGGCAGGGCGCTGGGCACCGTGGCCTTCGGCACGACCGGCGCGCTCGACGCCGACGTCGCCGACGTGGTGCTCGTAGCCGAGGGTGACCGGCTGTCGGTCGGTCACCGCGCGGGACTGATCCGGTCGATCGATCCGGCGCGTCGACTGTTCGTACTCGACACCGACGCGGTGGTCGCCGAGGGGCCGCAGGTCGCCGAGGCCATCGCCAGTGGCTTCGACACCGGCACGCTCGCGGCCGCCGCACAGCAACTCGGCGCAGGTCGAGCCCTGCTCCACGTCACGACCGAATACGCCAAGCAGCGCAAGCAGTTCGGTAAGCCGATCGGCGAGTTCCAGGCCGTGAAACAGAAGCTCGCCGACGTCCTGATCGGCCTCGATCTGGCCGAGCCGCTGCTGTATCGCGCGGCGCTCACGCTCGACGACCCCACTCGCGCACGCGATGTGTCGGCCGCCGCCCTCGCCTGTGGCGAGGGTGCCTATCGGGCGGCGCGGGCGGCGCTGCAAGTGCACGGCGCGATCGGCTACACCGCCGAATACGATCTGTCGCTCTGGTTGACCAAGGTGACGGCGCTACGTTCGGCATGGGGCACACCGGATTTCCATCGCGCGCGCATCGCCTCGGCACTGCGCACACCGGCCACGACACCGCGAGGAATCGCATGACCGACACCGAACTCCAGGAGTTCACCGCCTCCGTCCGCGCGTTGCTCGTCAAGCACGCGGATTCGGCCGCCGTGCGCGCGGGCGCGCGCACCGAACTCGGGTACGACACCGCGCTGTGGCGACGACTGTGCGAACAGATCGGCGTCGCGGCGCTCGCGATTCCCGAGGAGTACGGCGGTATCGGCGCCAGCCTGGTCGAATCCTGCCTTGCCGTGGAGGAATTGGGGCGCGTCCTCGCGGACGTTCCGTTGCTGGGTTCGGCGATTCTCGGCGCGCAGGCGCTGCTGCTCTCGGGCGACGAGCAAGCGTGCGCCCGACTGTTGCCCGAGGTCGCCGAGGGTACGCGGGTGCTGGCGGTGTGCTGGGCGGACGAACACGGCTGGGACGGCTACGGTGTTACCGAGACTGCCGGAATACTTTCCGGTACAGCGTATTTCGTGCTCCACGGCGCACATGCGGGCACGTTGATCGTTGTCACGCCGACGGGCCTGTTCGAGGTGGACCCCGCGACGGTGACCCGCCGCACGGTAGCCACCATGGACCCCACCCGAGCACTGGCCGAGGTCACCTTCGATGCGACGCCCGCGCGACGGCTCGGCACCGCCGACCCGGCACCCGTCATCGCACGGTTGCGCCACATCGCCTGGGCGGCACTGGTCGCCGAGCAGGTCGGTGCCGCGCAGCGCTGCCTGGACATGACGGTGGAATACACCAAGTCGCGGGTGCAATTCGGGCGGCCGATCGGCAGCTTCCAGGCACTCAAACACCGCATGGCCGACATGTATGTTCTGGTGGAGTCGGCGAAATCGGCGGCACAGTCGGCGATTCGGGCGGTCGCCGACAACGCCGCATCCGCCGAGGAGGACGTGTGGGTGGCCCGGGTGCACTGCGACACGGCGTTGTCCACGATCGCCGCGGAGACGCTGCAATTGCACGGCGGCATCGCGATCACCTGGGAACACGACGCGCACCTTTTCTTCAAACGCGCGCACGGTGACGGACAGCTGTTCGGGACACCGCGCCGACCGATCCTCGCCGCGACATAATGCCACTTCTCACGCGTGGAAACCCCTGCGGAAACCGGGATTTCACACCTGCGTAAACAGACGAAACCGCAGGTGAATCCGTAGGAGAGCGTCGTCACAGCCCGCTGGTTTCGGCGGCGGGCGTCGGTAGTGTCGTTTTCATGGGGCAGCTAGCGGGCAGGCAGGTCGACGTGCTCGGCCGCATCGACGGCGAGCAGGATGCCGGTTTCGCGCTGCCTCCGGTGACGCGGATGCTGTTGCGTTCCGACGGCTCGACCACCCGACTGTTGGAAGCATTGCTGGACCAAGCGCTTTCGGTGCAATTGGTCGACCAGCACGGCGACACCGCGGGCGCGCTGCCGGCGCACCTGCGCGAAGTGCTGGGTTGTGTGGCCGACGAGGCCGTGGTTCGCCGCAGGTCGGTGCTGGTCACCGCCGACGCGACGCAGGTCTCGCGCAACGAGGTCACCGTCGTCTGCCGCGATTCCGAGCTCACCTCGATCCTCACCGACGCCAGCACACCGATCGGGCACGGGCTAGCGACCGCACGGCGGATGCTCGGGCGCATCCGCATGAGCACCGGGTCGACCCGGTGGGCCGACGAGATCGAAATACCCTGCGTCTACAAGGAATACGTGCTGGTCGACCCGGCCGGTCGGGCGATCGCGCACGTCTACGAACGGTTCAATCCCGACTACGTCCCGCACGGAGTGGCAGCGTGAAGATTCTGATCGTCGGGGCCGGTATCGGTGGGTTGACCGCGGCGCTGAGCCTGCATGCCGCTGGCATCGACGCGCTGGTGATCGACAGCGTCAGCGAGTTGCGTCCGCTCGGTGTCGGGATCAATCTCTTGCCGCACGCCACCAGGGAACTGATCGAGCTGGGACTCGGCGACGCGCTCGCCGAGCTCGCGATCCCCACGGCGGAGGCGATTCACCTCGACCGCCACGGAAATCGCATCTGGGGCACTCCGCGCGGTCTCGCCGCCGGATATCGCTGGCCGCAATATTCCATTCACCGTGGCGAACTCCAGGCGGCGCTGCTCGCCGCGGTCCGCGACCGACTCGGCGCCGCATCGGTGCGCACCGGACTGCGTTTCGAGAGTTTCACCCAGAACACGACGGAAATCACCGGTCGCGTCAGTGATTCGGTGACCGGCGTGCACACCGTGTTGTCGGCGGACGCGGTGATCGGCGCCGACGGACTGAATTCCGCGGTGCGCGCGCAGCTGCACCCGCACGAGGGCAGGCCGCTGTGGAACGGCATCAGGATGTGGCGCGGAATCGCCGAGGCCGCACCCTTTCTCACCGGCCGCAGCATGATTCTGGCCGGTACCAATTCCGCGGCACGGCTGGTGGTCTACCCCATTTCCCGTGCGGCCGAGCGGCGCGGGCGGGCACTGGTGAACTGGGTCGCCGAGGTGCGGGTCGCCGACACCAGGCATCCGACACCCGACTGGAATCACGCGGGACAGCTGGCGGACGTGCTCGCGCACTACGCCGGGTGGCGTTTCGACGGCGTGGAGGTGGCCGCGCTCATGTCGGCCAGCGAGCAGATCCTGGAATATCCGATGGTCGACCGAGACCCGTTGCCGTACTGGGGGTCTGGCCGTGTCACCCTGCTCGGCGATGCGGCGCATCCGATGTATCCGATCGGCTCCAACGGCGCCTCACAGGCCATCCTGGACGGCCGCGTACTCGCGCGCGAGCTCGACGCCGCCGACGACCCGATCGCTGGCCTGGCCGCCTACGAGGCGGCGCGGCGCGAGACCGTGAACGCGATTGTCCTGGCCAACCGCGATATTCCGATGGACGCCGTGCTCAATACCGTCGCCGAACGCGCACCCGAGGGCTTCGACCGGATCGAAGATGTGCTCAGCGCAGCGGAATTGGCCGCGATCGCCGCGGGCTACGACCGGACCACCGGCACCGACGCCGAAGCACTCAACAACAGACCCAGTTTGAGCCCACCGAAACGGCAACACGCCGAGTAGCAGACGAGGAAGCAACCCCCGCGCGGCGGCTCACTTCGGCACAGACGCTCGTGCGCGGTGTCTATCGACGAGCGCGCAAGTACTCGTCGTGTTCCTTGTCTTCGAGGTAGAAGCGCTGGGTATGGGTAGCCAGGCGGTAGATCTCGTTGGCCATGGCGCTGGCGTTCATCGGCCTGGCGACGATCGGATCACCGGTCTTCACGTAGTAGCGGCCGTCCGCGTAATCCATCCACCAGAACCCGCGCCCGTAGCTGGGCCTGGCATCGATGGCGGGGCCTGGGCAGACCATCACCTCACCGAGGGCGATCCGTTCGCGCTGGAAGATCCGGTCGAGCTGATCGATAACGCTCACCTCGTAGTCGGCGCGCACCGGCCGGGTCCGATCGGCGCCGACCTGTTCGCGACGCACCTCGATCGGCGGGTGGGTGCCCGCCGAGCGCTTGGGCAGCGAGGTGACCGCCCGCTTCGCGACTTCTTTCGCGGTGCAGAAACTGGCGAGCACATCCGCACCCGTGTCCTGGTCGCTGCCGGGCAACTGCACGAGGGTGGCGCCGGCTCGGCCACGCACGGCGCCGTGGAACCGGAAGGCGACATCGTGGCCACCCAGTCCCTTGGACTCGATGCGCACTTCGGGGTCGAGCAAGAGGTCGAGCGCTCGTTCCAGCTCGGTGGAGTACCGGGTGAGCAGGGTTTCGACCGCCGCCTCCCGCTCCCGTTTGAGGTCGGCGAAATCCATTTCCGCCGGGCGATACTGCAACGGATAGGGCAAACGGTCGCGGCCGTAGGCCGACCAGAGGATCTCGAATTCTTGTCCGGTGAACCGCCAATCAGCCATGGACACCGTCCTCACCGAGCACGGGAGGCACTGTTGGCCCCTGCGGCGACGGTCGGTCCGCGGCGAGCGGTTTCGGCGTCGGCAGCACGGGGACTCCGTGATCGGCCTGCGTCACCACCTGGCCGTACACCGTGCGCAGCACGCGGCGACCTTCCTCGGTGGCCTCCTGCTCGGTGAAATCCCCCGCCTTCATCACCCCGCCCTCCGGCAATTTCTTGTCGCGCGGGTCCACCGACTGGGTCGCCTGCGGCATCAGCGCCCGGGTTTGATTCAGGCCGGTGTGCAGCTGCGCGAGCGTGCGATACACGATCGTCGCGGCGTCGGCGAACAGCTGCGACTGCACCGTGTAGTTGTTCACCGCCTCCGACGCGGCCCGCGCCGCCTGCCCCGACCACCCCTGGTGCACACCGTCACCCGCGATGGTGCGTTGGAACTGGTGATTGAAGTCGGTGGCGTGGGTGGTGACCGCGGTGGCGATTCTCTGCCACGCCTCGGCGGCCTGGCGCACCGTATCGGGGCGCATACCGTTCACCGCGTCGACCATCTGCGCCAAGGTCATGCTGTCGTAGTTGTCCGGTGCCGCGATCGCTGGAGGTTCGAACTCCCCGGGGAAATCGACTCCCGCCTGCTCGGTAGCGATCTGATCGCGCTCACGATTCCACTGATCCTGTGCGGCGATGACTCGACTGCGATAGTCCGCGTAACTCACCGATCCCCCAACCCCCCGAACTGGTCTGCCCTGCTCTGATCCTGCGCTACGAAATTCGAGATCGCCTTGGCGACCAGCTCTTTCATCGTTTTCACGGCATCGATGTGTTGCTCGAGGACCGCGTCGAGGGACTGCTCGGTGCCGGTGGCTTTGCGCTGGAACTTCCCTTGCAGCGCGATACCGGAAGGCAGCGGCCCGAATCCGGTGATGTCGTGCAGGTACCCCACCTGCTCCACGAGGTCACCGAGATGTTCCAGATAGTCGTCGCAAGCCTTGTCCAACCCCTTCCCCACGTCGGGGTGCAGGGTCAACGCCCCCGCGTCGGCCTGGTCGAGAACCTTGCGCCACTGCGCGGGATCAACGCCGAATTCCACCTGTCCCCCTGTCAACTTCCCGGTAAGTGCGCTGCCAGAAGTTCCTCACCGCCGATGGGGTGCTGTGCTTGCTCGGGCCGGACCGGCTGTTGCGGCCCCCTGACCGTCTTCGGGTCGAGATTACTGACCGGCTCAGTAGCGAGCAAGGCTCGCGGTTTCGGGACGAACCACGCGGCGACCTTCGAACAGGGGGCAGTACGCGAGTTTTCGCCGGTGTCCGCATCAGGCAAGTACGCTGTGCGCATGCCGTTCGCCGCCACCCCGGCGAGGTCGCGAGCATGAGTTCCGCCGAACCGCCGACCACATTGTGGCAGCGCGACGAGGAGATCAAGCGCGGTCCTCGGCCGAGCTTCACCCTCGATGACATCGCGGACAACTGCGTGCGCATCGCCGACGCCGATGGTTTGTCCGCCTTGTCGATGCGGCGCGTCGGCGACCGACTCGGTACCGGTGCCGCCTCGCTGTATCGCTATGTCTCCGGCAAGCAGGACTTGATCTCGCTGATGTGTGATCGCGTCGCCGCAGAGTCCGGTTTCGCTCCGCTCACCGGCGACATCCGCACCGACGTGCACGCGAGCGCCGGGCGAGCGAGAGACACCCATCGTGGCCATCCGTGGCTGGGACTCGTCACGCCCGAACGCATCGGCCCCAACGCCATCCGCTATCTCGACCACATGGCGGGGGCGCTCGCTCCCGCCGGGCTGACACCCGCGGCGACCATGATGGGTGTCGCCATGATCACCGGGTGGATCAAGAGTTTTGCCGCACAGGAGAATTCGGCGGCGGCGGGCGCCACGGTCGGGGTGACCGGCGCCGACCTGGCCACGCTCCTGCCACTCGGGAACTATCCTCACCTTTCCCAGCTTTTCACCGATCGATTTCCGGACGACCCCGTCGACAACGACACCTCGTTCCGCACCGGCATCGACACCCTTCTTTTCGGCATCGCCCCCGCGCGCTGACGCACGACAGACCCGCCGCGCGGCACCCCCTCATGGTGTCGCGCGACAGGTCTGTCGGTCTGCCTGGCCGGACGGATCCGACCGGCCAGGCAATCACCGTCGGTGCCGGGGGTTACCCGGTCGAGACGGCGTGTACCGAGGCGCGCAGATCGCTGTGTCGGATCTCCAGCACCCGCCCGTAGGGCAGCGTCTCCCAGGTTCCCCGGGCTCCCCGGCTTTCCCTGGCCTTCCCGATTTCCCGGTGCCCTTCGGGAGCCATACCGCTCGAGGCCACCACCGCGTCGTCGGGGCCGAGGCGGTAGTACATCCGGAAGAATTCGGGGCCGCGACGTTGGCTGACCTCGGACTCCGGGTCCTCCTGCGAGTACGCGTAGAGCGCGCTTTCGGTGAGCAGCACGCAGTTGAGGCTGGCGAACTCGGCGCGAGCCGTGATGTCCTGCGCGGTATGGACGAGGGCATCGACGGGGTCGGGGTCCTCGCCGCGCAGACGGGTGAGCACGCGCAGGAAGAAGCGTTCCGAATCGGTGTCGCCGCTGGCTCCCGCCAGTAGCTCGGGGGCGATCAGATCGTCCAGCGCGTTTCCTGGGGAGAAGAAACCGTTGTGCGCGAAGGAGAGTGCGCCCGCGGTGAAGGGGTGGGTGTTGCCCGGCTCGATTCGCAGACCCGGTGAAGCCATCCGCAGATGCAGCAGGGCCGTACCGGCGACGGTCTCCAGGGCCGCACGGTAGGCGGGGCTGGCGTGCGCGGGATCGATTCCACGAAGGACGGTGTGCTCGCGGCCGGTGCGGGCGGCGAGGCCCCAGCCGTCGGCGTGCTCATGCGACAACGCGGTAAACGGATCGAGCAGATCCGAGAGGGTGTCGGTGAGCGGCCGGGGGACGCGGGAGACCACGCCGAGCAAGCGGCACATTCCAGAGACCTTTCGATAGAGGCGGCACGAATCCGACACCGCCCGACGGGTTTTCATACGCGGTGTTCGAGCCAGCCGGCCAGCCTGGCCAGCAATGCGTTGACCAGGATGAAGGCCGCGGCGGTGACCAGATAGGCCGAGAGCACGGTGTGCTGGTACTCCCCGAGCACCTGTGCGCGGTGCAGCAGTTCCAGATAACTGACGACGTAACCGAGCGTGGAGTCCTTGAGCAGCCGCACCAACTGGCCGACCAGCGCGGGGACGAGCCGCCGAATCGCCTGCGGCAGAATGACGAAGCGCATCGACCGCCAGCGTGTGAAGCCCAAGCTCGCGGCGGCCTCGCCCTGTCCGGGGTCCAACGCCAGCACACCCGCGCGGACGAGTTCGGCGACCACCGCCGCGTTGGTCAGCACGATGGGAATCACCAACTGCCAGAACGGCGAGAGCGCCACACCGAGCCGTGGCAGCCCGAACAAGAACAAATACAGCAGCAACAGCAGCGGCATCGCGCGCAACAACTCGACCACGCCACCGGCGAGGACCCGCGGCACGGCACTGCGACTGAGCCGCATCAGCGCCAATCCCGCGCCGAGCGGAAAGGCGAGCAACGCGGCGACGGCTGCGACCAGCAGGGTATTCGCCGCACCGGTCAGCAGGTACTGGATGATCGGCGCCATCGTGTACATCTGCCACTGATCTGCCGAAAGCTGGCCGTGCACGGCGAATTGGCGAACCACGAGGGCGACCAGCGCGAGCAGCAGCAGCGGCGAGAGCACGGTGGCGATCCGCACCCGGCGCAGGGCGCGCGGTCCGAGCGCGTCGAACAGTGCGTCATCGGCGCTGGGCCGGGTGCCACGCCGCGAACCGACGAGTTCTTGCGAGGGGTCGGCGTCCAGGGTTGTCATCGGTGCATCGCCACCTTCTTCTCCACCCGCGCGGCGGCGAAGCCCGCGGTCAGGGTGATCGCCACGTAGAGCGCCGTGACCACCGCGAAGGAGGTCAGCGGCTGCCCGGCGAGATTGGCCTGCTGCTGGTACCAGAACGTGAGTTCACCGACACCCGCCGCGGCCGCCAGCGCGGTACCGAGGGCGGACCCGATGAGGATGTTGGTGAGCGGCTGCACCATCGAGCGCAGGGCCTGCGGCAACACCACCAGCCGCAGACAGGCGCCGAGCGTCATGCCGAGCGCCCGCGCTGCTTCCACCTGTTCGCGGGGGACGGTCCGCACGCCGCTGCGCATCACCTCGCAGACGAACGCGGCCCAGTACAGCGCCATCGCGATCGCGGCGTTGTAGTACAGCGGCACAAGCAATCCCACCGCTGGCAGCCCGAAAGTGAACAGCACCAACAGAACCAGCAGTGGCACGTTGCGCAATACCGTCACGTAGGCGGTGGCCGCGGCACGCAGCGGAGGCACCGGAGCGATGCGGCACACCGCGAGGATGATGCCGCCTACGAGCGCACCCGCGAAGGTCAGCACGATCAGGCCGAGTGTTCGCAGCAGCGCCGCGCCGAGATCTGCCCACATCATCTCAGGTCTTCCTTCCCGCTTGGCTGTGTTGTGTTCTCGCCCAGTGCCATCGGTGTCAGCTGCCGTCCACGGAGCCGATGACGGGGGCGGTGGGAGCCCGACCGTCGACGATGGTGCCGACGGTGGATTCCCACAGTGCGGCCCAGGATCCGTCGGCCTGGATCTTCTTCAGCCAGTCGTTGACGAAGGCCTTCATCTCCGGGTGCTCCAGCGACAAGCCGATGCCGTAGGGCTCATCGGTGAAGGGTTGGCCGACCACCTTCACCTTGTCCGGCTGCCTGGACGCGTTGCCCAACAACAGCGCCTCGTCGAGCACATAGGCATCGGCGCGCCCCTGCTCGACCGCGAGCGTGCATTGCGCGTTGCTGTCGAAGAGCACCAGCTCGGCGCCGGGCGCGAAGCGCCGCACCTCCTGTGCGGCAGTAGAACTCGACTCCGTGCACACCTTCTTGCCGTTCAGGTCGTCGACCGTCTTGATCGCGATGTCGTCCTTCTTGACCAGGATCGCGTCACCCGAGGAGTAGTAGGGTCCGGCGAAAGCGACCAGCTGCGCGCGCTTGGGATTGATCGTGTAGGTGGCGATCACGGAGTCCACGGCGCCGGTTTGCAGCAGGGCCTCACGGTTGGCGACCTGCACCTGCACCAGTTTCACGGCGGTCTCACCGGTGATGTATTTCGCCAGCATCGCGGCCAGCCCGGCGTCGAAACCGGTCGTCTTTCCCGTCGTCGGATCAGTGAGGGAGAACACCGCCGCGGTGTCGGTCCCGCCGACGACGAGTTCGCCTCGGGCCTTGATCGCCGCCATCAGGCTGCCTTCGGGGATGTCGGCGGGCGCGGCGACGGGCGCGTTGTCGATCGCCTGTTCGTAGGCGTCGTGGTCGATGCCGCCTTGCCCGTTGACCTGCGGCAGCGTCGACCCGCCACACGCGGTCGCGAAGAGGGTGGTGGCGGTCAGAATCGCGAGGGGCAGTGCCCGGCGCAGCACGGATTTACTCATGGCGGTGCTCTTTCGATGGGTTCGAGGGATGCGGTGCTGATACGGATGCGCGTAATGCGTTCAGTGCGTGAGGATCTTGGACAGGAAGTCGCGGGCCCGCTCGGTGCGCGGCGCGGCGAAAAATTCTTGGGGCGGGGCGATTTCGACGATCCGCCCGGCATCGAGGAACACCACTCGGTCCGCGGCACGGCTGGCGAACCCCATCTCGTGGGTGACCACGACCATCGTCATGCCGTCGGCGGCGAGTTCGCTCATCACGTCGAGCACCTCGTTGGTCATCTCGGGGTCGAGGGCGGAGGTAGGTTCGTCGAAGAGCAATATCCGCGGGTCCATGGCCAGCGCACGGGCGATCGCCACCCGCTGCTGTTGACCACCCGACAGCTGCGCGGGGTAGGCGTTCGCCTTGTCGGCCAACCCGACCCGTGCGAGCAGCAGCTGCGCGCGCTCGCGCGCCCCGTCCTTCGGCAAGAATTTCACCCGAGTCGGCGCGAGGGTGATGTTCTCCAGCACGGTTTTGTGCCCGAAGAGGTTGAAGGACTGGAAGACCATGCCCACCTGGGTACGCATCCGCGCCAATTCCCTGCCCTCCAGCGGCAGCGGGACACCATCGAGGAGGACTTCACCGGAATCCACGGCTTCGAGCCGGTTCACACAGCGGATCAACGTGGACTTGCCCGAGCCGGACGCACCGAGCAGTACCACCACCTCTCCGGCATGGACGTCGAGCTCGATGTTATGCAGAACCTGTTGTGCGCCAAACGATTTGTCGACGCCGGAGAGTCGGAGCAGCGGGGGCGATGCGGTATCGGCGGGCATGGAATAAAGCATGCGCAGCGACGTTGCGCACGTCCAATGCGGGTTTTTCGACCTTTGCGTGGAATTTGTTTATGGATGTGTTTAACCTGAGCCGATGTACGACCCTCGACAACTCCAGGTGCTCGTCGAGGTCGCCCGCCACGGCACCTTCACCGCCGCGGCGGACGCGCTCGGGTACACCCAGCCCGCGGTCAGCTATCAGATTCGCGCACTGGAACGCGTTGTCGGAGCGGCGCTGACGACCCGCTACGGCCGACGCGTCCGGCTCACGCCCGTCGGCGTCGCCTTGGCCAAGCACGCCGATTCGGTGCTCGCCACGCTGCGTAGCGCGCAAAACGAACTGGCCGCGCTGATGTCGGCGGGCGGGGGTCAGGTACGAATGTCGGCGTTCCAGAGCGGTTGTGTCGGCCTGGTCCCCTCGGCGCTGGACACACTGCGGCGCACCCATCCCGAACTGGAAGTCGTACTCACCCAGACCGAGTGCGCGATCTCGCATCGGCTGGTACTCAGCGGCGAGGTCGACCTGGCGGTGGTGTGCGATCTCGACGACGCCGACAACCCACCCGACCCACGTCTGCGGCGCATCCCGCTGCTGAGCGATCACCGCTGTGTGCTGCTGCCCGCCGACCATCCTGCCGCGAATTCCGCCTCGGTCTCGCTCGCCGAACTCGCCGACGAGCGGTGGATTCTGGAGACCGTCCGCACCCGCTTCCTGCGTGCGTGCCGCGAGGCCGGTTTCACCCCGCGCATCGCCGCGACCTCCGACGATCAGCTCACCATCCATTCGCTGGTGGAACACCGTGTCGGACTGGCCATCATGAACGAACTCGGCGTCACCGCGCACACCCATCCCCATGTGGTCGCTCGCCCCTTGCGCGACTGGCCCACCCGCAATATCTACGCCATGCTCTGGCCCGATCTGATGCGATCGTCGCAGGTCTCCGCGATGCTGTCGGCGCTGGGCGCGGCATCGAAAACGCTCGGCCTCGGGTCGGCGGCCTAACTCCGGCCCGACCCCCGAAAGCATCCGCACGGCGGTACCTCCACCCGCCTCGCACCAGGTCCTACTCCGGTGACGTATTCGCCGACAGGACAAGCACTTCGACGAGAAGATCGACCCGCGCGTATCGGTCATTCGATTCACCGCGATCGAAACTACTGACCGCCCAACGTGTTTACGCGAAAGTCATCTGAAGTTACCGGCGCACGACGTCCAGGGCCTGCACGCCGGAACTGAGCAGGATCGACTGACTGTCCATGCCAGGCACCGGCGGTCGACTCGTCCGTGGCATCGGCGCTCGGCGCGAGCCGACCCACGCGGAGGTGAGCGGGGGGTGACGGATGCGCACGTGCCGAGGGGCCCGCATCGGCTACGTCGCACGACCGTGTCGATCGAAAAGCCCTGATCGATGAGCATCGAAATGCCCGAGGGGCTGCAGTGGCTCAGCTATCTCGCTGGCGCGGCATGGCCCAAGGGCGACGAAGACGCGATGTTCGCGCTCGGCGAGGATTGGCGCACGGCCTCCACCGCACTGAACGGCATCGTCGATGCGTTGCGGGCCGCGTGCGACACCGCGTTGGCGAACTATTCCGGATCCGGCTCCGACCAGCTGCGCAGCCAGTTCGACCTGTTCTTCTCCGGCGATCAATCCATCGAGAAGCTCGCCGAAGGCCTGCGGCAACTGGGTGAATCGGCGCGCGAGTGCGGCGCCCAGATCGAGCACGCGAAACTACAGATCATCATCACGCTCGCGCTGCTGGCCGCCGAAATCGCCTACGCGCTTGCCACCCTGTGGGGTGCGTGGGCGGTTCCGCTGCTCGAGGCCGAAGCCGCGGGGATCATGCAGATCATCGGGCGGGCGCTGATCAACCAATTGGCCGCCCGCGCGGCCCGGCTCGCGCAGATGCCGCTGTGGAAACTGGCCGCCATCACCGGTTTGGAACAGGCGGCCATCGGCTTCGGTGTCGAATTCCTCACCCAGGCCATCCAACTCGACAAGGGCCATATCGACGGCTTCGACGTCAAGGAGATGGCCATCATGGGCGCCGTCGGTGGGGTGTCCGGCGCGGCGGCGGCACCGGTCGGCAGCCTCCTCGGTAAGGGACTGAGCACCTGGGTCGGCCGCGATTCGATGACCTGGTGGAAGGCCGGTGGCATCGCCATCGGCGCGGGTATTCCCGCCGGATTGGTCGGTGCGGGTGCGGGTTTCGTCGCCAGCGGCGTACTCACCGGGCAGTGGGAATTCGATCCCGCGATGATCGCCGGTGGCGTTGGCGGTGGTCTCGTCGGTGGCGTGCACGGCGTGGTCAACCACGCGAAGGGTTCGCTGACGCCCGGCGGGTGGACCGCCGACCTCGACCTCGCTCCCCCGGCCAACGACGGCAGCCACGATCGGCAGGGCGGCCGCAACGGCAAGTCCGACGAGGGCACCGGCGGCGACGACCAGTCCCGTGGCCTCCCTAATTTCCGTGGTGCGGTGGAGAATTCGCCCCCGCCGTCGACGCACGCCACGGCGGGCGAGTCGAGCCCGCCGCCGAACGCGGCGCCGACGCGGGGAAACGACTTCGGTACGCCGCCCTCGCGTGTCGAGTCTTTCCACAGCGGCCCGCCCGCAGCACCACATTCGCCGACACCCGCGCCGCCGGCACGGCCGGGAGAAACGTACTCGCCGACGTCCACAAGCCCGAGCAGCAGCAACGAAACAGCGCCGGTGACGTCGGGGAGCGAGCACCGGGCAAGGGTCAGCGACAACGCATCCCCGCCCCCGGCATCCGCGCGAGCCGACAGCGTCTCGCAACCGCCGCGCTCGCCGGTCGCCGCGCCGTCCTCGCGACCGGCGGTCATCCCCCGCGCGAATCCGGACGGCGCGAATGTCCTGGACGGGTCCGCCGCGCACACCGCCAACGAATTCTCCGCACAGCCACCGCCGCCGCGCTCGGCCAGCGCTCCACCACCGGTGACCAACCCGTTCGAACCAGCACCCCGGCCGGAATCCGCGCCGACCTCCCGTTCCGCGTTACCGGTACCGCCGAGGGCGGACCCCACGATCACCTCCCGGCCCTCGTCCGCCGTGTCCGAGGGGGAGAGTTCAGCTCGTCCCCAACCGTCCACAGCCGGACCCAAATCGCCTGTGGACCGTCCGAACGCCGGAATCAGCGCGGCAGCGGCGAAGTCGCCCGAGTCACCTCAGGCCAGGGTTGTCGCGGACCGTCGTGAGCCCGCTCAGGAAACCCGGATCGAGCAAGAAGGACCGGCCGGCCGCGCCGAGCGGGAAATCGGTGGCGACCAGGCTGTTCGACCGAGGCCGGAAGAATCGCCGATCGAGCGGCAGGACCCGTCGCGCCGACCGACGGTCATCGACGAGTCCAACCCCGCGACGAATCCCGCAGGGCCGCAGGAGCTTCCCGCTCGCCCGGACCCTTCGCGCCCACCGGCATCGACCTCGGCGCGTGACGACGGCGCGTATGTCGGCAACGGCCAGCAGGGCAATCCTCCGGCCA
The DNA here is from genome assembly GCF_039543305.1 of Nocardia callitridis. Taxonomy (NCBI): domain Bacteria; kingdom Bacillati; phylum Actinomycetota; class Actinomycetes; order Mycobacteriales; family Nocardiaceae; genus Nocardia; species Nocardia callitridis. The sequence continues at coordinate 969,387 of NZ_BAABJM010000001.1, forward strand.
AGGGTTGGGCCACGGTGACCGAACTCGGCTCCCACCCACAGCCGATCACCAAGAACGCGTTCGCCAAGCTCACCGAGGACGCGCGCGGTGTCGTCGCGCTCGGCGACAAGTCGGGTGCGCACTATCTCTGGTCCAAGACCGCGGGAATCACCCGCGCCGACGGGAGCCCCCCGCCGAAGTCGGTGCACCTGTCCTCCGTGCTCGCCGACCCCAGGATCACCGATATTCGTGTCTCCGGCGGCACCGATCGGCCGCCCTCGGCCCGGCCGGCGCCGGACGGCGCACGACCCGATGACCGCACACCCGACGCGAATCGTGCACAGCCGCACCAAGAATCCCCGCAGCACCGTGATCCGTCGAATCCGATCGACCCTTCCGGCAACCCCGCACGCGGCGGGAGCGAAGAAACCCCGGCGCAGACCCGTCAACGCATTGCCGAAGCGGAAACCCTTGCCGCCCGACAACGCCAAGAGCAGACCGACCGCATCGCCGAATCCAAGCAGCGAGTCGAAGACGCCAAGCGCGCACTGGATCGGGCCACCGACTCGAAGGACACCGACCTCGGGGCCGCCGAAACCACCTACGCCCAGGCGGTTTCCGACCATCTGCGCACGGTGGATCTAGCGCTGGACACACTGGTCGCGGCCTCACGTGCCAGTGGGTCGCCGCGGTGGGAGGCGTTCCAGAACGGGAAGATCGGCAAAGCGGAAACCTTCGAGGCGGTCGCGAAGCAGCGCGTACTCGCGGCGAAGGCGGCGGCCGACGCACGGCAGGAATACTACGAAATCCAGGCCGGACCGGGAAAGCCGTCGGAGAAATCCGGTCCGCTGGCCAGCATGCGCGACGCGGATCTGGAAAACACCATCAAGTCCGGCTCGGAGAACGAGAAGAACGCGGCGCTCAACGAGCTGAATCGCCGCGTAACGGGCAAGGTGAAGCGGTTCACCCAGGACACGGCGGACCTGCTGATGGAACACGCTCCCGTCGAGGTGGATACCGGCGAGGGCAAGGAGATGCTCGTCGTGCTGCGGTCGGTGCACATCGCCATGGAAGACGGCATCGCGCACGTCATGACCAGTAGCGATCCGCTGGTCGACCATATGCAGCACGAATTCCTGAAGTTGGTGTCCGACCGCAGTCTGAATCTGAATATCTACCACCTGGATTCCGATCTGCCGTTCCCGCGACGGGCGGACGGGGAAAACCTGATCGTGGTCGGCACCGCACAGGACTACGGCTTCCGCGCGGTCAAGGAAGCGCAGGGGATGATCAACGAGCTGAAGGAAGCGGGACTGTCGGGCGGCGACCTGAGGGCTCTCCAGTCCGGACTGGAATCGGCACGGACATTTCCCGAGTACCAGGCATTGCTCGATGACGCGGCGCAGTCCAGGGGTTCGGATTCGCGCTTCGAGCCGTTCCCGGGCGGAAAACTGACCGTCGACGAGATCGATGCCCAGATGGTCGATGAACAGACGCACTACGTGCTTTCTCCCGGCAAGGACGCGGCGGCCAGCCCGGAGTTCGTCGCGCGGACCAAGGATATCTGGAACAGCCTCCAGCAGGCCAAGAACGCAGGCGTCTTGGCGCCAGGCGATTTCGGCAAGAACCCGGACATCCCTGGCATGTTCGATGCCACCTTGTCCGACGCCGGTCGCGCCGAACTGGAAACGATGCTGGACCGCAAGATCACCGATGACGAAGCCGAGGAGTACGCACACGCCGCGCAAGCCGAGTGGGGTCCGCGCGAGAACTCGGACTACCACGTTGGCGAGGGCGGCAAGATCAAGATCATTTCCTCGAAGACCAATGATCAGCTGATGGACGACCCGGAGAAGCAGAGTTCGAGCCGGTGGAACGGCTTCGCGAAATACCTGGAGGCCAAGCACGGCCAAGGCGACGACAGCAATATCACCGCCGATCCGGAGTATTCGATCAGCATCACCGGCAAGCAACTGTTCACCGGCGGACACTTCGATATCCGCGGCACCTCGGGAACCCTGCTCACGCCGACGGAGCACACCCCGCGCGGTGTCGAGGACGTACTGCACAGCGAGTACGGCACCGGACCGATCGCCAGGGTGGAGCGGTTCTTCACCTCGCAGCTCGAGCGGTTGCCCGACGAGCATTTCAGCAGCCGCGACCACAAGTTCGCCCGAATGGCCGAGGACATCCTCGACACGGCCTTCGTCGAGAATCCGGTGACCGGAAAGCTCGAACAGCTCGGCTCGCCACAGCTCGGTGTGGCCATGGACAACGCCGATGTCGCCCGGATCGCCGACGCGGTGCGGATCGAGGCCAATGCGCGCGGTCTCGACGTTCGTTTCGACGCCATCGACGCCGCGTGGATGGACTCCTTCGGCAGCAAGCGCGCGGCCTACGACCGGCTGCAAGAGATCATCGCCGACGGCGGCGGGGTGGGGAAGATCATCCTCGGCAACAAGGTGATGAGCCGCGGCGTGGACATCACCCCCACCCCCGAGGCCATCGAGAAGGGTGGCCTGAAGGTGAAGATCAGTGGTGGTCCGGCCTATTCGGCGCGGGTGAACCACCAGGTCGAGACCAGGGCCGCGCGCAGTGGCGATCTCGAACGTGGCGGTCGGGAAAACGGCGGCACCCCCGGCGAGGCCGTGCACTACATCTCTCCCGAGGACTACCTGAGCAGCGCGCCGACCGACCGGGTGAAGATCATGGTGACCCGTTACGAGGACGCGGCGGCGGCGCACCGCGAAGCCGAGACCGCACACACCGCGGCCGAGCAGACACATCGGGCGGCGCCAACCGCGAAGAACGAAGCCGACCTCGAACAGACCGCGGCCGACCTCGACCGGACCTCGAATGATGTGCGGCAGGCGACCGGCGACCTGCGCGAGTTCGCCACGCCGTGGCAAAAGGCCGCGGTGGAGCAACAATTGGTGAATTCGCACGCCCCACGGGCCTACCTCGCCAACGCTCCCCCCGTCGAAGATGCCACCTTTTCACAGCCGACTACGCCGCCACCCGATCGGGCCGCATCGCAGGAGTCGACTCCCCAAGAAGCAGCGGCGCACGAGCACACGCCCGATCCCGTGGTCGGCCGCCGAGACGATATCCCGCCCGCACTCGACGGCCATGCGCCACGAACACCGCACTTCGACGACACCGACTCCGCGTACGAAACGGATCCCGAGAATTCCCCTCGGACAACGGGTCCGAAAGCGAAATCCACCGAACCCACCAACGAGACGCTGCCGCACCCGAGCGAAACACCACCGCCGCACCACCTGTCGGACAATGCAGAGCCGCGATTCGTCGAGGACGGCCTCGCCACGAATCTCAACGCATGCGGCCCACTGTCGTTGGCGAAGGTCATCGAGCTGACCGGAAGCACCGTCGCCAAGGTGCCCGAGCCCCGGGTCGGGCACACCGGCATGAGCACCGCCGAGCTCGAAGAATCCGCGGGCGCGCCGCTCCAACGTTTCGACGACCACGACGACATCGCCGAACATCTGCTCGACCCCGACCTGGGGCCCGGCTCGGTCGCACTGGTCGTGGACGCCTACCACGGCCCCACCGACCGCTACGGTGTCGGCGCGCACGCCTACCTGATGCGCAACGAGAACGGGAAAATCCAGGTCATCGCACCGGATACCGGGCAATCGCGTCCGCTGCCCGCGCTGAATCGCGGGGATGTCAGCTCCACCCACGCCATCCTCTACACCAACCGCGGCGTGCCGCATCTGCTACCCGATCAGCGCACGAGCCATGCGGAGGATTTCGCCGAGGTCCGCATCGGCACGCATCCCACCGAGGCAGCGCCGGTCACCGAACCGGTCGTCGAAGACGGCACCGAACCAACCACCGAAGACGGCACCGATACGTCGCAGTCGACAAACCCCACCATCGAGATCAGTCCACCCGCCGAGGACGAGCTGCCCGCTGCTGTACGGGAATTCGGCACGCGTCAGGACGGTTCCCAACCGTTGGCACACACCGATCCGGTGCCGCAGGAGACGGTGGACTGGCTACACGAGCAGGTCTTCGCGGTCGTCGAAGGCGACCGTGGCGCGGATCAGAACTTCCGCGACGCGGTCCGCCGGATGCTGACCCCTCGGCTGCTCTCCGGCGAGTGGGGTCGCCTACTGAGCGCATCGGGCATGCCGCTGCGCGTGAAATACCGCGGTCAGAACTATCCGATCTCGTTGCGCCTTTCGCTACGTGCCATCGGCCCCTCGAAAGACCAGATCGAGCCGCTGGCCGACGGACACCCGGTGGGAATCCAGCGCTGGGCGTTCGGCATTTCCGACCTCACCGACAACACCGGAAGCACGAATACTCGAACTTTCTCCCCGCTCGGCTACACCCATACGTGGGACACCGATTACGGCCCGTTGCAGCACATCGCCCTCGGTGGCCAGCTCGACTTCGTCAACAATCAACTGAACTCGACGGTCACAGGCACCTCGACCGTGCAGCCGATGATCCTGATCCGCAGCAAGGGCCGCTCCACCCCCTACGACTACGAGATGGTGTGGGAATTCCGGCGCAATACCGGTTCGGACGCAACGCCTGCACCCGAGATCCCGCTGAAAGGCTGGGAACCCTCGAAGGACAAAGCCCCCAACAAGATGGTGACCTGGTTCCCGAAATATATGTCGGGGCAACCGAACACGCCGATGGATCCCAACGATCCGGGAACGCTGCCCGCCTCGATGAAGCAGATCCTGGACGAGGTTCCGCTCTACGGACCAGTGACCATACCGAATCACGACCGGCTCCTACCCTCGGTCATGGCGACGTTCGGCACCCACCTGCGCGATATCTCCGAACGCTCCGCCGAGCAGCTACGGGAATTCTTCACCGAGGGAAATATCCGCAGCATGATCCCGCTGGCCTGGGACGACCCGGAGGCATGGGCGGCAAGTGCCCATCAAGCGCCCGGCGCGGATTCGCAGACCCTCTACACCAAGTCCGGCTACGCGATCGGGTACCTGCAAATCCGTGTCGAAATGGGCGGCGGCGAGAAAACCACCGGCCCAACCACCGCTTCGTCGGTGCTGGAATCGCATGTGCTGCGGTCACTTCGGAAGTACGGCGGCTCCACGATCGCCAATTCCTTCGGCGGCACGGGAACACTCACCTTCGGTTTCGGTGGCGAAGACACCGACCCCAACACCGGTGTCGCGAGCCGAGGCGGGCAAGTCGCCTTCAAGGGCGGCGGGTCGCAGCAGTTCAGCCACACCCTCGATTACGGAGGCAGCGCGCGGACCTCGCACTCCTTGCGCACCGGCGAGCCGCTGCTACAGGTGACGCCGGACATGACCGTCCACGTCACCCTCGTGCGCCCCACCGGCCCACCGGTCGAAGCACCCGAGGGGACACCGCTGCGCGACGGTCAGGTCTATCCGGTCGAGATGCTGGTGCCCTCACAGCAGACCATCGGTCACGCGCCCACCGAAACGCGCTACCCGCCAGCGGAAATCGTGCATCTGCGCCAACTCGGTGTTTCCACGACACCCGCGCGGGTCGACGGCGTCGCACCGCTGCTGGAGGAGGCCGGGCAATGGCTGTCGGATCACGGTTTCTTCCCACCCGAACACGACGACACCGGCCTGATGAGCAAGGCCACCCAGGAAGCCACCCGCACACAGCGCCTGGCCAACCTGCGCAAGTTCGACGAGATCAGAAGCAGGCTCGGCCAGCGTGCGCTACTCGACGAGATGGTCGAGGCCGGTGGCGTCGTCTGGTTCGAACGACCGGGCAGGAGCGGAACCGAACGGGTATCGATCACCCTCACCGCCGAACGTCGATACGAGTCCGAGGACGACCCGTACGAGGGGATTTCCCACGACTGGACGATCCCGAAGGTGCAGACGCTGAACTACACCGCGTCCACCATTCCTGGCGACGAACAGTTCTCGGAGACGCCGCACGCATGGAAGGCGGGCTTCAACGGCTCGATCAGCAATCCGTTCGACGACAACAGCAGCTTGCCGGTACAGGGCTACACCCCGCTCGACTACACCTACGCGTCGCAGACATCGACGACCAAGGGCTCCAGCGCGGGTACCGGCCACGAGTACTACACCCTCAGTCCGACCGAAAACGGCACCCAGGTGTTCACGGTGCCGGTCACCTACGGATTGACGATGAACTACAGCCACGGCACGGCGCTCGACCCTCGGCACGAAGACGGCAGCGTCCGCCTGATCGTGCCCACTTACCGCACCTCGCCGGAGAAGTCGCCGCAGCCACGCCCGGAACCGGCCACCGTGCGCGAACTCACCGATGAGGACACCGATCTGCTCGCACTGCCCACCAAGGGCCGCTCCCTCGAAGAGGGCGTCCTGCGACCGCCCGAGACGATGCTGCCGGTCATCACCCTCGGCAGCAAGGAGATCATCCAGACCGTCGACGAACTTGTCGCCGACATCCAGGCCGAAGCCGCCAAGGAGGCCGCCGAACCCGACCCACCGGTGCCCGGCTCGTTTCCCACCGAAGAGCACGAGACCGGCACCGAAGCACCGGGGGCGCAGACCGGAGTCACCCCATCGGGCGAGATGACGGCGGTCGGTAATTCCGGCGAAATACATACCCCCGCATCGAATTCCGTCCGCACCGCGCCGGTCGAAGCCATCGAACTCGAGACCTTCGACGCCACAGAAACCACGACGGAACCGACGACAGTCGCCGAAACGGAGACCGAGGCGCAACACCGTTCCGGCACCGCTGCGGACGACACCGAATCGGTGTCGTCGGTAGCCCGCACCGACACCACCGCGACCATCGGCGACACCCGACCCAGCACCGTGTGGTCATCGACGAGTCGGCTCGCGAGCAAGTCCGCGCAGTGGGTGGCCGACCTAGCCGTCGACGGGGCGGTCGGTACAGGTCGGTGGCTCTGGCGTACCGCGGTCGGGGAACCCGCCACGAATCCGGAGTCGATGGGACATGAGGTCACCCACCTCGCGTTCTCGCCACACCATATGCACGGCAACGGGTTACGAATGTTCCGCGACACCTACGTCGTCGAGGGTGCGGGGACCCCTGGCGCGCTGGCCGGTACCGACACGGTCATCGAAGTCACCGCCTATCTCACCGACGTCAAGGTTCTTCCGCAACCACCGAAAATGGATGCCGAACGCTGGTTGCAGTCGGTGACCATGTCCGCCCACTCCGACAGCTCGCAAAACTCGCATCAGATCGGCACCTCACTGAACGGCTCCTACGGACCCGGCAACCGCAGCTTCATGCCCGGCGGCGGCTACCGGTACCAAACCAGCAAGAACGAGAGCGTCACCTACAACGACAACACCGGGGTCTTCCGTGTCACCGTCGAGGACACGACCCCCGTCTATCGCTTCTCCGCGACCCCGCACTACGTCGTCACCGTGCACTCCGGAAGACGCAATTTCGCCGCAAGCAGCATCGGCGCCGGCGAGCGCCGCAAGCGCACCCGCGTGATCGACGTTCCCGACGGCGTGGAATTCCTGCTGGTCGACAACGATCTCCAGAACAATCCCGACCTACTCGCCCTCGTCGAGGCCGCCACCGAGCCCGGGTACGCGCCGGTCGAAGCGAACAAGCCCGATCGTCTGCTGCCCACCTGGTTCGTCGACAGCGGAGGCGTCCTCGGCTACGCCGCCGTCACCGACGCCAACACCGAAGGCGGCCGCGGCAGCTTCCACAAGCTCACTCGAGAACTGGTCGAGCAGCAGGCACCCGGCGTCACCAACCCCACCTCGGCCAACTATCTACCCGGCGTGCTCGAACGCATCAACGAGCACACCACCACCTTGGCGCTGCGCACACTGCCCAATGCCGGGCCGCGTGGACGCGTCGTCTTTCATTTCATCGATCGCTCCCACTTCCTCGGGCCTCGACTGGTCGAGGTCGCGTTCTCGGCCCGACCCGACCCCGACCAGGATCTGCGCGACGTACGGGGCAAGCGGGTGACCAAAACCTCCGGCGTGGACAATATTCTCGGCAACTCCAGTGGTGAGGGCTCGGCACTGGCCATTCCCGGCGCAACCAAGGTGTCCACGGGCAATCAGCGCGGCCACCAGTTCGCTTTCTCCCTCAGCGGCCAGTACAACGGCCATCGGCCCAAACTCGACCTCACCGTCGAACGCCAGAGCAAGCTGACCGAGAACCAGACCTCTTTGCGCGAAATACGTTCGTGGGAACGCAGTTTCGGGAACACCAGTGAATTCCCCGTCCGCTACGTCTACGCCGTCGAAGTCTTCTCACGGCCCCCGGACAAGGTGCTGCTCGCCAAACTGCTCCGGTATGGCCTAGCGGGTTTGGTCATGACCGGGCAATACGCGCAAGTCCTTGGGCCAACCGATGTTTCGCAGTTGATCACACCGACGAGCAAGAGTGGCGACACCATGAAGGTGGACACGCTCATTCGCTTCAACACCTCCGAAACCGAGGACGCCGACGCCCCCGCCAGAGCCGCGACCGCCCCCCGCCTATACCGATCGAACCCCACGATCGCACGCCCCGCGCCGACCAACGGCGATGTCGCGATCGAGATGGAGCTCGACAAAGAAGTCGCGGCCCTGCTCACCGAGTCGAGCTGGGCACCCAAGCGTCCCATCGCAATCTACGAATTCGGTGGTGTCGACCAACTCGCCGACGCCCTGCGCCTCGTCGACCCCGCGCTGGACAACGGTTCGGAATCGGCGGGTAGCACTTCCTCCGAAGGAATGTTCCTTCGCCTGTCCACCTTGGTTGCCAAGAATCGCCTCACGCTCGTGGGACCCGCCGCGACCGCGCCCTTCGTGACCACCAGGGGAACCGACGACCACGAGCAGCTGGAACCAGTGCCGCACCCGAAAGGCGGAAAAACCACCGAGACCTCCATCAAGGTCACGCTTTACGCGCCGCACATCGAGAAGTCGAGCAAAGACGAAGCCATCGACCGCATCGAATGGTCGGGTGACGGCTTCGGGACCCAGGTCGACAACACGCTGGTCACCAACGCGAGCTTCAACCTCAACTACCGCGAGGACGGCAACAATCGCGGCACGTTCTCGAACCCGATCACCGGTGAGAGCGCGAACTTCGGTCAATCCAGCGTCATCACCTCCAACCGCCGCGAATTTCTCCGCTTCGGCACTCCCGCCGAGGGCGCCGAAGGCGCGGGAACGCTCGGTCACCGCGTGCGAAGCGTCGCTGTCCTGGAGGTACGCGGCCCCAAGGGCACGATGTGGGTCACCGGAGATGTGCTGCTGCGTACCACCGAGACGCCACCGGAGCTTCGCGGTCACACGAAAACCATTGCTCCACCGAAGAAGACCGATCCAGAGCAGCCACCCCGATCCGAGGAGGACAAGGCCGAAGCGGAAAAGTCCGGCACCACAAAGAAATCCACTCCGGAGGACAAGACCGAACCAGAAGACAAGGACGAAGCCGCCGAAGCGAAGGCGAAAACCGAGGCGGACGCCAAAGCCGCGGCCGAGACCAAAGCCGCCGCCGAGTCGAAGGCCGCCGAGGACAAAGAAGCGGCCGAACCCAAGGCGCGCGCCGAGGACAAGAACGAGACAGCGGCCGCAGCTGAAGCCGAGGCGCAAAAAGACGCCGAAGCCACCAAGACCGCCGAAGCCACCAAGACCGCCGAGGCCGCGACCCCGGCCCAGCCCGAGGCAAACCCCGAGACAAAGGCCGTAGCAGCCAAGAATGAGCCGACGAAAACCGAGGAGCAGGACAAATCCACGGTCCCCGACCCCGATAAAACCGAGCACCACGCGCTTCCGCCGATCCCGCGCACGAGGGGCGCGCGATCAACCACCGTCGACGGTATCCGCGCACCGGCAGGACACGCATGGGAATCGATGCCCCCCGACGGCGACTGCTTCTTCCACGCCCTCGAACGCATCGTCTACCCGGACCCCGGCGCCCCGGAAACCGATCTCGGCCAACACATCCGCGACCTGCGCAACCGCACCGCCGACGAACTGTCGGGTCCACGGCGCGAGCGATACTTCGAGGTCTTCCGCAGCATCATGCTCGCCGCGGAGAACAACGGTAGGAACCGCGCTCCCGGGCAAGGCGGCGACCGGACTTCCGCGAGCGACATCGCTCAACACCGCGCGGCATACGACGAGCAGGTGCAACAGATCAGAACGCGGGGGGTCTGGCGCACCGGCGTCTTCCACCTCGTTCCCTGGGCCGCATCCGCCGCGCTCGCCGAGCAAAACCTCCTCCTGCGTGTCTACAGCCGACAAATCCGTGGTGGCTGGACCTTCGGCGAAGACACCTCGGCCGCGCCGCACGGCTCGACCCTCGTCGCAGGCGACCACTACTACCTCGCCGTACCGGTCGGCGACGCCGAATCCGATCCGCCACCCAGCGCGCCCGCGACCGAACCGCACACCAGGCCATGGAACGAATTCACCGGGCTCCTCGGACCCGGCGCCCAGATCCACACCCCGCACACCTACGCCGAACCCGTTCTCGACACCACCCGGATCGCGGTCTTCGGCAACCGTGACGCCGCCCGCTACTTCTGGCTCCCGCAGGCAGATACCTGGCCGGGCCAAATGCATGACGCCGTCGGCCAACCGGTGAACCGCACACCTGAGCAGGTCCGCACCGACCCCGCCATCACCATCGTCCACGCCGCCGCCTCCGGCACCGGCGAGTCGAGCCTGGATTGGCACTACCCCGACCTGGCCGCCGCCCTCGCCGCGTCCCTGGCCGAGGTCACGCCACCAACCACCACCGGAACCGACCTCCACCCCGTGCCCAACGAATCGTCTTCCGCGACACCCGCCATGCTGGTCGAAGACCAAGAGCCCGTCCCGGAACCGGCGCCCGTCATCACCGAGGCCACCGAGGCCACCGAGGCCACCGAGGCCACCGAGGCCACCGAGGCCACCGAGGCCACCGAGGCCACGGTACCGACCCCACCCCGCACGGGCGCCGTCGTCGACAAACCACGGTCCGAGGACAACAAAGCAACACCGCCCGACAGCGAGTCGGTCTACAGCACCGACGGTCACGGGCCGGATATCGCCTTCACACTGCGCCCGCGCAGGTCCGCCGCGCCCGCACCGACCCACAAACCACCCACCACCATCCCCCCGCTCGAGCACGATGAGGACAACGTGCTGCACAGCCTGTTCGGCGAACACGACGAACCGGCTTCCGACGGCCGCCACCACGAAATCGGCGTACCACCCACGGCTACCGAGTCTCCCGCCGCGACCGCGACCACCAACGAACCCGAACCCGAGAACTCCAACTCCGAGCCAGCCAAGGTCAAAACCAGCACGACGACGAAAATCGAAGACGAGCACGTCGGCACCGAACTACCGACAGCCACCGTCCCGCAAACCCCGCAGCGCGTCACGACCGGCCTCGGCACCGAGCCCACCGGACAGCAGACCGAGACCAATCCTGCTCTGCCGCAAGAGAAACCCCACACCATTTCCACCGAGACTGCCGAGCTGCCATCTCCGGAGTATTTCGAACAATTCGTCGACACCCAGGCCGCCACGCCTCATCTATCGACCATCCCGCCACCCGAGCACTTCGAACAGCTCCACAACTACTCGGACGTCGACAGTCTTTCGGAACAACAACCATCCCCACCGGCGAAAGCAAGCACGCCACCGACATTGCCTGAATCCACCGAGACTGCCGAGCTGCCACCTCCGGAGTATTTCGAACAATTCGTCGACACCCCGGCCGCCACGCCCCGTCCATCGACCATCCCGCCACCCGAGCACTTCGAACAGCTCCACAACTACTCGGACGTCGACAGTCTTTCGGACAAACAACCATCCCCACCGACGAAAGCAAGCACGCCACCAACATTGCCTGAATCCACCGAGACTGCCGAGCTGCCACCTCCGGAGTATTTCGAACAATTCGTCGACACCCCGGCCGCCACGCCTCGTCCATCGACCATCCCGCCACCCGAGCACTTCGAACAGCTCCACAACTACTCGGACGTCGACAGTCTTTCGGACAAACAACCATCCCCACCGGCGAAAGCAAGCACGCCACCAACATTGCCCGCACCCACTCAACCGCAACGTCAGCCATCCGAGCCGATACCGCAGCCAACCCTCGATACCGACCCTCCGTCCCAGCAACACACCACCGCTTTCCCTACGGTCCGATCCGCGCGGTCCACCGAGTCGATCCGGTACGGACCCATTCCAGAAGGGAAGGAACAGGATTCGTTCGGCCTCAACCATCACCACGAGGTACAGAAGACCGAGTCCGACCAAGAATCCCACGACCGAACGCCGCCAGCGACCCCGTCGGACATACGACACACCGTCGCCGAATCCGAGCTACCCACGGCCCCATCAGGCTCGACACCCACACCCATCAGGCTCGAAAACATCCGAGCCGCACTTCGCATAGACGACGAGGACTCCGCCGAGACACGCGGACCCCACGTCCAGGACCCTCGAACCTCGGCTCACGAAACGTCAGTCGAGCCAGGCACCGCCCGCGATCGTTCGGTCTCCCCGCCGCCGCGCAACCAACGGTCGCGCTCGGTCACCGAGCTGCGGCGATTCACCTTGTCCCCAGAGGAAGCAGCACCGACCCTCGATCCCCGCCTACGCGCCAGCGCACCCACGAGTGCGACATCATCTGTCGAAAACTTCCTATTACCCGGCGATTTCGGGATCACACCGACCGCACAGGCGCAGACTCGCCCGAAGAACATGACAACCGCCGTCCCCACCTCGAGTGGTCTCCCCCACGCCGAACAAGTGACCACTTCGGAGAGCAGCCCCAAGATCCCCGAGGCCAGCAAATCGAGCGGGGCCACCACACCCACCGAACAAACCGCGCCACCACGCGACACCGAACTCACCAAAACAGCCGAGAACCGCACACCACCCGAGTACTCCACACCCGCCGCCGAATCCACACCAACCCGCCAACCCGCAGTTCCCGAAAACTCCACAACCCCCATAGCCTTCGGCCCCGTCGAGCGTTTAGCGCGCTCCGAAACCAGAACCGCCCCCGGGGGCCTCGCGCACGCCGAGCAGGTCGCGCCGGAGGAGAATATCGTTTCGGCCAAGGAATTCACGCCGACCGAGAAAGGGCCACGCACCGAGGATGTCGCGGTCGCGATGGACCTCGCATCGGTCGAGAACGTCACGTCTGCCGAAGATCCGACACATTTCGAGGCACCCGAGGTCGTCGCGGAATCCACGCCCGTCGCGACACCGCTCACCGACAATGTCCCCGCAGCACGGCAAATACCAGGCCGAACTCGCACGGCCCCCGACTTCGACGGCAGCGCACCCGTGCACGCCACCGATGACTCGACCGCACCCACCCCCGGTCTGCGCCGACGCGCGTGGAACCGACTGCGCCGCTTCGCCGACCGAATCCACCTCACCTCGGACCGAACAACCGGCACCCCAACGCCTCGCCCCACCGAAACCACGCCGCGAACACACGTTCGCCTGTTCCGACGCCGTCTGGACCGGGTAGGCCCCCTCGCCACACCCGCCATCCCCGCGCCTACCGCGAGGACACGCGGCGACGGCACCGCTACCCACATCGCGATCGCGCCCCGCACGGTCTCGGTCACACCACCGCACCCACAGTCGAGCATCGACTACGTCGCCGAAACTCTCCACGCCATCCGAAACGACCTGCCCAGCAGCGGAATCCGCCTGCCCGTACGCCGTTCTTCGCTGCCCGGCCACAGCCGAAGCGAACTCGAGCGGGCTGCGGGCGGCAGCCTCCACGGCTACCCCGACGCCACCGCGATCGTTCGCAACCTCCAAATCCACGGACCCGGCGCACAGGCACTCGTCGCCACCCACGCGAGCGGCAGCGGTGCACACGCCTACCGGATGATCAACGACGGTGGCTTCATTCGCGTTCACGACGTCACCGATCCGACCCACACGCTGCCGGGCCGCCACCCCGGCGCTCTCCACGCCATTCTCTACACTCCCGAGGGCAAGACGGCCCGCCCGCTGCTTCCGCCCGGTACCGCGGTCGGCGAGTTCCCGTTCGACATCCGGATCGGCGCCGCTGCAGGCCGTGTCGTCGCCACCGTCGGCAACCTATCGGCCAGCCAGGGCGGAGAAGACAACTCATCGACTTCCCAGGCCGTCCCGGTGTCTCGCCGCGCCGGGGGCCGACTCGACGGCAGTGCACCCACGGGCAATCCCACACACCCACCCGCGCGCAGCCGTGGACTGCGACACCTACAAGGGTTTGTCGACCGTCTACGCAACTGAGAACAGACCTCCGACGGAAACCACCTCCCGCGCACCCCGAGCCAACTACAGCCGAAACCGCACAGTCGCACGCGCAACCATGAACTGGCAACGCGACGCCGACAAGTCAGCCATGGGCCCACCCGCGCACGCGAGCCGTTCCGGAGCTCATTCCCGACGAAGTCACCGCGCTTCGACAACCCACCGGGCGCTACCACGCTGTACGTTCCACGAATTTCGACAAAGCACCGAAATTGACCGAACAGCCCGACCGCGAGACGCGTTCCACGACAACGAAAGCCGCCACCGACCCCGGAGACGCAGGCACCTCGCCATCGCCGAGGGCACTGCGCTACAGCGATCCGACTGGCGCGCCACGCAGCCCGATCCACAGATTTCGCGGCGCGTGTGCCGAGATCCGCACAGGAGGATTATTGTCGGACGGGTGACCGCTCCCGTTGGGGAGCCACGGGGCGAGTTGGGCCCGGTCGCACGCGTTCGCTGAATGATGAGGCAAGAGTTTGAGTTCCATGAAGAAGTTGGCCGGGATGGTCGTCGGCGCATTGGTCGCCACCGCGCTCACGATCGGATTCGCGGCGAACGCGACCGCCGAGCCCGCCCAGGCACCCGCACCGAAAACCGCGCATGTCGTCGCCACCACCGGCGGTCTCACCTATATCGAGGTGCCGTGCGGACTGCCCGGTGACAGCATCGAATTGCGCACCGGCCTCGGCGCCGCCATCGGTGCCGTCGTCGGCGGAATCGTCGGCCTCCCGGTGTTTCTCGTCGGTGCGGTCCCCGGCGCGATCATCGTCGGATTCATCGGCGCACTGATCGGCGCCTCCTCCTACGCCATCGACACCGGCCGCCTGCAACAACAGGGCCTCTGCGGATAACTCGACCGCCGGGCCGTGCTCGTCTGCTGGTCACGACCCGGTGTACGAAGCGAACTCCGCTGCGCCCCTGACATCCTGCGCACGGCGCGGGGACGTCCTGCGCACGATGCGGGCCGTAACACGCATCCCGACGCGGCCCCGTGTGCTAGTGAGCCCACGCGCACCAACACGGACTCCGCCACCGAACCGCCGATGAGCGAACTGGAGATCGCGCCGACCCGCCGACGCGCGGACCGGCGGATCGGCAGCGCGAAACCACGATGCGGCCCAGGGGGCACTTTCCTTGCCGCACTCGCGCCCTCGGTGCGCTGGAGGCGTTACGGGACGATCCCGAGCAGACGCGTCCGCTCATGCATCGATCGCGAGTAACGGCACCGAAGACACCGGCGTTCGTACAACGGCACAGGCATCAGATTGACTGAGCCGTTGTGCGTACGGTCGGCGTATGGCTCTCGGGCCAAACTCCATCACCGGTCAGCAATAGGCTCGAGCCGATGTATCACCGAAACAGCCGGGACTAGGCCGATTCCCGTGGCGCGTTCAGCGCCGCGTGCAGCGTCACCGCCCACTGATGCACGATCGCCTTGCGTCGCACCGAATCATCGGTGAGCACGTCGGCCAGGCCGAGACCACGCGCCAGGTCGAGGGTGGCCTGCACCAGGTGATGGGTCACCGGGTCGCCGTCGTCGACGCCGAGCGCTTCGATGGCGCGGCGGTGCGAGACCCGGCCGAATCGGGCCTCCAGCGGCACAATGCGTTCGCGCAGCGCGGGGTCGGCGGCGGCGTGCGTCCAGACCTGAAGCGCCGCTTTGAACAACGGATCGGTGTAGGACTCGACCAGACCGGCCACCACCGCCTCGGTGCGGCTCACACCGTCGGCCGCGCGCACCTGCGCGGCTTCTTCCTTGGCCTGCTCGGTGCGCGAGTCGAACATGTACTCCAGCGCGGCCGTGATCAGGTCTTCCCTGGTGGGAAAATGATGCTGGGCCGCACCCCTGGACACTCCAGCGCGTTCGGCGACAACCGCGACTGTCGCTGCCGCCCAACCTGTTTGCGCGAGGCAATCGATCGTCGCCTCCAACAGTCGCTGCCGGGTAGCTCGGCTGCGGTCCTGTTTGGGTTCGTGGAGTGTGGCCATGCGCCTATTGTGCCCAGCGTGCCGGACGGCGTTGCAGGAAGGCCGTGATGCCCTCGACCGCTTCTGGCGTGCCGAAGAAACTCGCCGAGCGACGCGCCAGTTCCTCGGCGGAGGCATCGAACTCGGCCAGCGTCGCGGTGTTCACCAGCCGCTTGCTCTCGGCCAGGCCCTGCGGCGACCCCTTGCGCAATTCGGCACACAACCGCGCCACCTCGGCCCCGTGGTCCTCGGCCGCCACGGTGATCAGGCCGATCCGCTCGGCGACCTCGCACCCGAACTTCTCACCGGTGAGGTAATACCTGCTCGCGGCACGTGCGGTGAGCCTCGGCAGCAACGGCAGCGAGATCATGAAGGGCGCGACCCCGATCCGCACCTCGGTGAGCGCGAAACTGCTCGACGGCCCCGCCACGGCGATATCGCAGGCCGCGACAATCCCCATGCCACCAGCACGCACGTGCCCGTCGATCGCGGCGATCACCGGCTTGGGCGTGGACAGCAGCGCGCGCAGCACCTCGATGATCGCGCGGCTACGATCGTCGGCGGCGACGGCGGGGTCGGCCGCGCTCGCCTCGCCGAGATCGGCTCCCGCACAGAAGGTATTGCCGGTGTGGGTGAGCACGATCGCGCGCACCCGGTCGTCGGCGGTCGCGGTGGCGAGGCCGTCGAGGAGTTCGGCGACCAACCGCGCCGACAAGGCATTGCGATTGTGCGGCGAGTCGAAGGTCAGCGTGGCGCGGCCCGCGTCGACATCGACGTCGTAGCGAACCATCGGCGCGGTGCCCCGCAGTGCGTCGTCACTCATCAGTACGACTTCGGGAGGCCGAGCGAATGCTGGGCCACGAAATTGAGGATCATCTCGCGACTCACCGGAGCCACCCGCGCGATCCGCGCCGAAGCCAGCATCGCCGCCAAACCGTATTCGCTGGTCAGACCGGATCCGCCGTGTGTCTGGATGGACTGATCCAAGGCGCGAATACTCGCC
Organism: Nocardia callitridis; assembly: GCF_039543305.1. Classification (NCBI taxonomy): domain Bacteria; kingdom Bacillati; phylum Actinomycetota; class Actinomycetes; order Mycobacteriales; family Nocardiaceae; genus Nocardia; species Nocardia callitridis. The sequence continues at coordinate 986,592 of NZ_BAABJM010000001.1, forward strand.
TCGGCGCCCGCGTATTTCGCCATATTGGCCGCCTCGGCGGCGCCCATCTCGTCACCGGCGTCGTAGAGCTGCGCGGCATTGCGCATCATCAGTCCCGCGAGTTCCACCTCGATCTTCACCTGCGCCAACGGGTGCGCGATGCCCTGATGCGCGCCGATCGGCGTCTTCCAGACGATGCGCTGGTTGGCGTATTCCACCGCGCGATCGATCGCGTAACGCCCGAGGCCGACGGCACTGGCCGCGCCCATGATCCGCTCGGGATTGAGTCCGGCGAACAACTGCATCAGCGCGGCGTCTTCGCTGCCGACCAGGGCGTCGGCGGGCAGCCGCACATCGTCGAGGAACAGGCTGAACTGGTGATCCGGCTCGATAATGTCCATTTCCTGCGGCGTCTTGGTGAAGCCCGGGGTGTCGGTGGGCACGATGAACAACGCGGGCTTCAGCTTGCCGGTCTTGTTGTCCTCGGTGCGCGAGACGATGAGCACGGCCTCGGCCTGGTCGACCCCGGAGATGAAGACCTTGCGGCCGTTGAGAACCCAGTCGGCACCGTCGCGGCGCGCGGTCGTGGTGATCTGATGCGAATTCGACCCGGCGTCGGGCTCGGTGATACCGAAGACCATCTTGCTGGTGCCGTCCGCGATCTTCGGCAACCACAGCGTCTTCTGCGCGTCGGTGCCGTACTTGCTGAGAATGGTTCCGCAGATCGCGGGTGAGACCACCATGAGCAACAGCACCGCGCCGTGAGCGGAAAGTTCCTCCAGCACGAGCGAGAGCTCGTACATGCCCGCGCCACCACCGCCGTATTCCTCCGGCAGGTTCACTCCGAGGAAACCGAGTTTGCCTGCCTCGTCCCATAATTCGGTCAACGGCTGATTCGCGCGTGCTCGCGGAAGCACGTAGTCGCGGTAGTTGTATTTGGCGGCCAACGCGGCGACAGCGGCGCGGAGGGCGCGCTGCTCCTCGGTTTCGATGAACGTCATGAATTCTCCTCGGATTCCGTCTCGGTATCGACCACCGCGAGCACCGCGGCGACCTCGACCTGTTGACCGACAACAACATTCAGCGCACTGAGCACGCCGTCGGCGGGTGCGACGATGGCGTGCTCCATCTTCATCGCCTCCAACCACAGAATCGGCTGCCCCCGTTCGACCCGATCACCCGCTTCGGCGCCGACGCGAATCACGCTGCCAGGCATCGGCGCGAGCAACGAACCCGCGGCGACCTGCTCGGCCGGATCGAGAAAACGCGGCAGCCGCCGCGCGGCGACCGGACCGAGCGGCGAGTCGACGCACACGAGATCGCCGTAGCGAGCGATCTCGAATTGCCTTCGTACTCGACCTCTTTCGCCGGGCACCGCAAGCGCGACCCGATGCGCGGACGCCTCGATCAGTTCGAGACCCTCGTACCCGGACACGGTGACCGAGCTTCGCCCGAACGAGTAGTCGACATCGTGAATGCCGGTACGGGCGCTGTCGTAGGACTTGCGCTGCGGCTGCGCGGGCAGGTTGCGCCAGCCGCTGGGAAAACCCCCGCCGACCGGTGCGCGTCGACGATTCTCGGCGACTTCGGCCAAGGCGGCGGCCACGATCGACAACGCCTCGTCCGCCTCGGACACCAACGGCGCCGACAGCACATCCAGGCCGTGCGTGGCGAAGAACGAGGTATCGGTGTCACCCGCGAGGAAGGCCGGGTGGCGCAGTACCCGCACCAGCAGATCACGGTTGGTGACGAGGCCGTGGATCTTGGCTCTACTCAGCGCGGCGGCCAACAATCGGGCTGCCGCACTCCGGGTTTCGGCGTAGGAGATGACCTTCGCCAACATCGGGTCGTAGTGCACACCGATCACCGAGTCGTCCACGACACCGGTGTCCAAGCGCACGCCAGGCCGCTCGAAAAGGTCGAATTCGGTGACTACCGAGGGGATCTCGAAGCGATGCAGCGCACCGCTCTGCGGCTGCCAATCCTTGGCCGGGTCCTCGGCATACAGCCGGACCTCGATCGAATGCCCGCGTGTCACAGGCGGTTCGGGCGCCAGGGCCGCACCGGACGCCACCGCCAATTGCGCGCGAACGAGATCGAGTCCGGTGGTGCACTCGGTGACCGGATGCTCCACTTGCAGGCGGGTATTCATCTCCAGGAAAAAGAAATCACCCCGCTCGTCGGCGAGGAATTCCACGGTGCCCGCGCCGGTGTAGCCGATCGCCTCGGTGGCCAGGCGCGCGGCCTCGAACAATCGGGTCCGCATCCCGTCGACCCGCCCGACCAGCGGCGACGGCGCTTCCTCGACCACCTTCTGATGCCGACGCTGAATCGAGCATTCGCGTTCGCCGACCGCCCAGACCGTGCCGAGGGTATCGGCGAGCACCTGCACCTCGATGTGCCTGCCGGTCTCGAGGTAACGCTCGCAGAACACCGTCGGGTCGCCGAACGCCGATTGCGCTTCCCTGCGCGCGCCTTCCAGCTCGGTAGTCAGCTCGGCGAGCTCACGCACCACGCGCATTCCGCGACCGCCGCCGCCCGCCGACGCCTTGATCAACACCGGCAGGTGCGCCGCGGTGACCTCGGCGGGGTCGAGTTCGGCGAGCACAGGGACACCGGCCGCGTCCATCATCTTCTTCGCGGCGACCTTCGAACCCATCTGTTCGATCGCCGCCACCGGAGGTCCGACCCACACCAACCCCGCGTCCAGCACCGCGCGCGCGAATTCGGCGTTCTCGGAAAGGAACCCGTAGCCGGGGTGCACGGCGTCCGCCCCAGCAGCCAGCGCGGCCGCCACCACGAGGTCGCCGCGCAGGTAGGTCTCCGCAGGAGCATTGCCGGGCAAGCGGACGGCGGCGTCGGCCTCGCCGACGTGCGGGGAGTCGGCGTCGGCGTCGGAATACACCGCGACCGTGCCGAGACCCATCCTGCGGCAGGTGGCGAACACCCTGCGCGCGATCTCGCCCCGATTGGCGACCAGAACATTCGTGACAGTCATCGCGCGGCTCACATTCGGAAGACGCCGAAGCCCTCGGCGCCCTTGATCGGTGCGTTGTGGATCGCCGACAACGACATTCCCAACACGGTGCGGGTATCGCGCGGATCGATGACGCCGTCGTCATAGAGCCGTCCCGACATGAACATGGCCAGCGACTCGGCCTCGATCTGTGCCTCGATCATCGCGCGCATTCCCGCGTCGGCCTCCTCGTCGAACGGCAGCCCCTTGGCCTCGCTCGCGGCCCGACCGACGATGGAGATGACACCCGCCAGCTGCGCGCCACCCATCACCGCGGATTTCGCGCTCGGCCAGGCGAACACGAACCTCGGGTCGTAGGCGCGCCCGCACATGCCGTAGTGCCCGGCACCGTAGGAGGCGCCCATCAGTACCGAGATATGCGGCACCGTCGAATTCGACACCGCGTTGATCATCATCGCGCCGTGCTTGATGATCCCCTTCTGCTCGTATTCCTTACCGACCATGTAGCCGGTGGTGTTGTGCAGGAACAGCAATGGCGTGTTCGACTTGTTCGCCAACTGGATGAACTGGGTGGCCTTCTGGGACTCCTCGGAGAACAGCACACCGCGCGCGTTGGCGAGTATGCCCACCGGATAGCCGTGCAGCTGCGCCCACCCGGTGACCAGACTGCCGCCGTAGAGCGGTTTGAACTCGTCGAATTCCGAACCGTCGACGATACGGGCGATCACCTCGCGCGGGTCGAACGGGATCTTCAGGTCCGAAGGGACTATGCCGAGTAGGTCTTCCTGGTCGTAGCGCGGTTCGACCACCTGCGCGCGCGGCGGCGGACCCTCCTTGCGCCAGTTCAATCGCCGAACGATACTGCGGCCGATCCGGATCGCGTCGTGCTCGTCGGTCGCGTAGTAGTCGGCCAGGCCCGAGACCCGCGCGTGCATATCGGCGCCGCCGAGGGATTCGTCGTCGGACTCCTCCCCGGTCGCCATCTTCACCAGCGGCGGACCGCCGAGGAACACCTTCGAGCGTTCCTTGATCATCACCACGTGGTCGGACATGCCGGGAATGTAGGCGCCACCGGCGGTGGAATTGCCGAAAACCAGCGCGATGGTGGGGATACCGGCCGCCGACGCGCGAGTGAGGTCGCGGAACATGCGTCCGCCGGGAACGAACACCTCCTTCTGCGTGGGCAGATCGGCACCGCCCGATTCGACCAACGAGATCACCGGCAGCCGGTTCTCGCGCACGATGTCGTTGATGCGCAACGTCTTTCGCAACGTCCACGGATTCGAGGTGCCGCCACGCACCGTCGGGTCCGGCGCCACGATCACACATTCGACGCCTTCGACCACGCCGATGCCCGCGACAGTGCTGGCCCCCACATGGAATTCGCTCCCCCACCCGGCCAGCGCACACAGCTCCAGGAACGGCGAGTCCTCGTCGACCAGGAGATCGATGCGCTCACGGGCGGTGAGTTTGCCGCGCTTGCGGTGGCGGGCCAGCTTTTCCGGACCACCACCCGCGATGGCCTTGGCGAACTCCGCCTCCACCTCGGCGAGCTTGACATTCATCGCCGCGGCGGCCTCGGCGTACTCCGGCGCCGCGGTGTTCAGCGCGGTGCGCAGGACGGTCATGACTGGTACCCCAATCGTTTCGCGGCGAGGCCGGTGAGGATTTCGGTGGTGCCGCCACCGATGCCGAGCAGCCGCATATCGCGGTACTGCCGTTCGATTTCGGATTCGCACATGTAGCCGAGTCCGCCGTAGAGCTGCACGGCCTGATTGGCGACCCATTCACCCGCCGCCACGGCGGTGTTCTTGGCGAAACACACCTCGGCGATCAGATCGGTTTCGCCAGCCGCGCTGCGCACCACCACGTCTCGGGTATAAACCCTGGCGACGTCGATGTGCCGCGCCATCTCGGTCACCGTGTTCTGCACCGACTGCCTGCTGATCAACGGGCGGCCGAAGGTCTCGCGCGCACGCACCCAGTCCAGGGTGAGGTCGAGGCAACGTTGCGCGCTCGCGTACGCCTGGATCGCGAGGCCGACGCGTTCGCTGACGAACGCGCCCGCGATCTGCGCGAACCCGGAATTCTCCTCGCCGACCAGATTCTCGACCGGCACCCGCACATCCACATAGGACAGCTCGGCGGTGTCGGAAGCCAGCCAACCCATCTTGTCGAGTTTGCGACCGACCGTGAAACCCGGTGTGTCCTTGTCGATCACGAGCAGTGAGACGCCACCGGCGCCGGAACCTCCCGTGCGAACGGCGGTGACGACGAAATCGGCGCGCACGCCGGAGGTGATGTAGGTCTTGGACCCGTTGACCACGTAGTGGTCGCCGTCGCGGCGCGCCGAGGTGGTGAGGTGCCCGACATCCGAGCCGCCGCCGGGCTCGGTGATCGCGAGCGAACCGATCCGGTCACCGGCGAGCGTGGGTCGCACCCACCGCTCGATCTGGGTTTCGTCGCCCGCGGCGATCAGATGTGGCACGGCGATGCCGCAGGTGAACAGGGAGGCGAACAGGCCACCGGAACCACCGGCCTGGTGCATCTCCTCGCAGACGATCATCGCGTCGACAGCGTCGCCGCCCGCGCCGCCGACGGATTCGGGATATTGGATACCGAGCAGCCCGAGCGCTCCGGCCTTGCGGTGCAGCGCGCGCGGGAGCTCGCCGTCGCGCTCCCATTCGGCGAGATGGGGCAGTACCTCCCGGTCGACGAAAGAGCGGACGGTGGCACGCAATGCGCGGCGTTCGGGGGTTTCCCATGCTCGGGTCACGGCAGCAGCTCCACGGGGATCTCCAGGTGTCGAGAGCGCAGCCATTCGCCGAGCCCCTTGGCTTGCGGGTCGAAACGGGCCTGATAGGCAACGCCCTTGCCGAGTAGACCCTCGATGATGAAGTTCACGGCGCGCAGATTCGGCAGTACGTGCCGGGTGATCGTGTGCGCCTCGGTCTCCGGGAGCAGTCGGCGCAGGCGCTCGACGGTGAGCGTGTGCACCAACCACCGCCATTGCGCTTCGGTGCGCACCCACACACCGATATTCGCGTTGCCCCCCTTGTCGCCGCTGCGCGCCAACGCGACGGTTCCCAGTGGCACGCGTCGTGTTTCACCGGTGGGCAACGGTTTTGGCAGCTCGACCGGATCGACGGCCGCCAACTCCCTGGTCTCGGAGGACGGTGCGATCAACCGCTGCGTGCCGTCCGCGAGCACGGCGCGGTGCGCCACCAGCGCTGCGTCGACGAACCCCGGCGTGTAGACGCCATACGGTGAACCATTGCCGGGCAGCGTGGTGAAGCTGCAGCCCGGGTAGCTCGCCAGGGCCAGTTCGACCGCGACCGAGGAGAATGCCCTGCCGACCTTGTTCGGGTCGCAATCGCGTACCACACAACGCAACAGCGCGCTCGCCTGTTCCTCGGTGTCCGCGTCGGGACGATCGAGCCTGGCGAGCGTCCAGCTCAATTCCTCGGGGCGCGCGGGCAGCCAGGATTCCAGCTGGCGTTGCGCCAGTGCGGCTTTGGCCTCGATATCGAGCCCGGTGAGGACGAACTCCATGGCGTTGCGGAATCCACCGAGGGTATTCAGCGAGACCTTCAGACGCGGCGGTGGCGGTTCGCCGGTCACCGCGCTGATCGATACCCGGTCAGGGCCGAGCTCGGTGAGTTCGATCGAATCCAACCGCGCCGTCACGTCGGGCCCCGCATAGCGCGCGTCCTGAATCTCGTACATCAGTTGTGCCGCAACGGTATCGACGGTGACCGCGCCTCCCGTGCCCGCGTGCTTGGTAATAACACTGCTGCCGTCGCGACGAATCTCGGCCACCGGGAAGCCCGGCCTGCCGAGATCGGCCAGTTCGGTGAAGAACGCGAAATTGCCACCGGTGGCCTGGGTACCGCATTCGATCACGTGTCCGGCGACTACCGCGCCCGCCAACTGATCGTAATCAGTTCTGCCCCAACCGAAATGCGCTGCCGCGGGGCCCACGACCACCGACGCGTCGGTCACCCGGCCGGTGACGACGATGTCGGCACCCGCGTGCAAACATTCGGCGATCCCCCAGGCACCGAGGTACGCGTTCGCCGTGAGCGGGGCGCCGAAGCCGAGTTCATTCGCGCGTTCGAGTAGGTCGTCGCCGTCGACGTAGGCGATCTTCGGTGCGAGCGCACGCTCGGCCGCGAGCGTGCGCAGCCGGTCGGCCAGACCCGAGGGGTTGAGCCCGCCCGCGTTCGTCACGATGCGCACGCCACGCTCCAGCGCGAGCCCGAGACAATCCTCCAGCTGCCGCACAAAGGTTTTCGCATAGCCGAGCCGAGGGTCCTTCATGCGATCACGGCCGAGGATGAGCATGGTGAGCTCGGCGAGATAGTCACCGGTGAGCACATCCAATTCGCCACCCTCGAGCATCTCCCGCATGGCGCCGAGCCGGTCGCCATAGAAACCCGAACAGTTTCCGACCCGCAACACATCCGGGTCCGCGGCGAGCATACTCATGAGCGCGATCAACCTCCGAGTTCTGACGAAACCCCGCATAGCCCCACGCCGCGGCACCGATCCGTCCTTGCACCCAGAATCACACCCGCAGCACAAAAAAGCAAGCACGCGTGCTTGTTAATTCAGCTAGTCCACCAATTCACCTCCTCCCGAAGTAATGCCGTCAACTGGACGTGTGCGCGGAGGCTGCCCGGAGGCAGCGCGAGGAAACCCTGGTGATCTTGGTTTCGGCCGTGCCGAGACCCCTGATTGTCGAGCTGGGGGAAGGACCGCGAGACTGGTCGGGTGTCGGATGAGTTGATCGGGGTTTTGTTGGTTGCGCTGGGCGGATTTTTGATCGGCGGCGCCTACACCACGTGGAAGGGGACTCGGCCGCTGGCGATCGCGCTGGGGGTGTGCGCGGTGCTCGCGCTCGGTGGGGCACTCGCCTACTGGATGGGGTAGGTCAGCGGGGCGAGAGGCGGAAGATGCGCAGGTCCTCGGGGACACCGCTGAGTGGGGCGGCGAAGAAGCCGCGGCGATACGGCTTCACCTGGTGGCCCAGTTCGCGCAGCGTCTGCTCGTCCAATGCTGCCAAAGTGGCCTGCGACAGCATGGTGTTGCCGTTGCCGCCCGCCTCCATCACACGCGCGGCGATGGTGACATCGACGCCGAGCCAGTCGCCGCCGATCTCCCTCGGCGTGCCCGTATGCAGCCCCATCCGCATCTGCGGGCGATAACCGTCCACCCGCACCTCGTCCAGGTTGCGCTTCGCGGCGATCGCGGCATGCACGGCACGATCGGGCGAACCGAACACCGCCATCAGGCCGTCACCCATGCGCTTGACGACCTGGCCGCCGCGCTCGGCGATCGGCGGCTCGATGGCCTTGGCGACATGCCGCAACAACTCCAAGGTCGCCTCGTCGCCAGCCGTCAACGACCAGCGCGAAAACGCCACCAGGTCGGTGAACATCACGGTGACTTCCTCGGTGCCCTTGCCGCGACCGACCCGCTCCAGCATCGCCTGCCACACCTGCAACGCGCCGAACCCGATTTCGCGTGCGGCACTGGGGGAATCGCCGACCAGCTTGTCCGCGGCGCGGGCGACCGCACGCGCGCCGCCGGGACCGGTGACCGACAACGGATCACCGAACGCGGGATCGCCGGGCAACTGTTCACGCGCCTTACGCAAGGCGCCGATGAAATCCGGACGCTGATTGGCCGCGTTCATCAACGTGCTGAACTGCGCGCGTCGACCGGGTGAACTCGACCTACGCCGCTGTCCCGACCTCCGCGACTCGGATTCACCAGGCGGCAACGGTATTTCGACCGCGGGCCGCAGATCGTCGTCCTCCGGCGCAGCACCCCCGGCAGGTGTATCGCTCACGGTCCGAGGGTATCTCAGCCCATCAGACGCCGGCGGTTCACTGATCGTCGCCACCTGCTTCCTCCCGTTCGGACGGAGCGAACACATCCAGCGGCGACGCGCCTCGCCACGCTGGAGCGGTCGTTCGCTGAGCGGAGCGGCCGTGCACCCCCTGCGCGAGGCGGGCGAATCGGCGGCCGCCGATGGATCATGTGCTGGTCGCGCTTTCTGCGATGCTACCCGCTAGTAAACCTGCCCCGACAGGCCAGAGCGCGACAGTTTCCCCGATATTCACATCCCCCCGAAAAGCACGCTGCGACCTGCCTGAACGCACGACATCGGCCCGGTGCGAAATCCATCACACCGGGCCGATGAGCGCGCTCGGAGCCGGGCAGTGGCGCCGAGCGCGGGGGACACGGACCTCCCGACAAGGTCCGCGTCCCCTACCCGAGTGGCGAGGGAGTGCGACTCGGGCAGATTCGGGGATCAGGCGTCGCGCTGATTCAAGACTACGAGCGCGGCACCGAACACGATCGCGACGAACGCCGCGAAGTACAGCAGGCTGCCCCACGGGCCCCAATGCCAGTTCCCCGCCATCGTGCTGCTGGTGGAGTAGAAGCGAGAGATATTCGCGAACGGCAGGAACGGAGTCACATTCCTTCCGAAGCTGCCGAACGCGCCGAGCAAGCTCTCGATCAGCAAGGGCCACAACACGATCAGTGTGATCGCCGCCGCCGACTGTCGAACCAGCACACCGACACCGACCGCGAGAACCACGCCGAGGAAGGCGTAGATCGGCACCGCGTAGATCGCCCGCACACTGTCGGAATTCGACAGGTCCATGCTCGCGGTCGCGGCCTCACCACCGATCGCCTTGGCGACGGCGTAGGCGACCAGTGCGAGCACCAGGGTCAACGCCGCGGCATAGACACCGACCAGCAGAGCCTTGGTGGCCACGACCTTGCTGCGATTCGGGGTCGCCTGGAAGGTCGTCCTGATGATTCCGAAGCGGTACTCGCTGGTCACCGTCAACGTCGCCATGATCATCAGGACCATCACGCCGAAGCCGGTGACTCCACTCGTGGCGAAGTCGACGGTCAGGTCGGGCGAACCCTCGCTACCCGCTGTCCCCCGCGCGACCGCCGCGAACAACGCCGCCAACCCGATGGCGAGCACGACGACGACCGCCGAACACCACCACGGCGACCTGGTCGAGGTGAGCTTGATACGTTCCGCTGCCAATACGCCCATCAGAGCGCACCTCCCATCGCCTGCGCGGGAGCCGGCTGTGACGCACCCGCCGCGAGTTGCGCCGCGTCGAGGCCCTCACCGTGATACTGCACGGCACCGCCGGTCATCCGCATGAACGCCTCCTCCAACGACGCGCGTTGCGGCGCGAGTTCGTACAGCGTGATCTCGTTCGCACCCGCGAGCTTGCCGACCGCGTCACTGCTGACACCCGCGACCACCAGGGCCGGGCCGTCCTTACCCTCGCCGTCCTCGCGAATGGTCATGCCATTGGAGGTGAGCAGGCTGCGCAGCTGATCCAGTTGCGGGCTTCGCACACGCACCGACTGCTCGGAGGCGCGCTCGATGAATTCCTGTGTGGTCGAATCCGAGATCAGCCGACCGCGGCCGATCACGATGAGATGTTCGGCCGTCTGCGCCATCTCCGAGAGCAGGTGGCTGGAGACCAGCACCGTGCGTCCCTCCGACGCCAGCCGCTGCATGAACCGGCGAATCCACAGGATGCCCTCGGGGTCGAGACCGTTGACCGGCTCGTCGAAAAGCAACACCTCGGGATCGCCGAGCAGCGCACCGGCCAAGCCGAGTCGCTGCGACATGCCGAGCGAGAATCCGCCGGCACGCTTGCCCGCTACCTCGGACAACCCGACCAGTCGCAGCACCTCGTCCACCCGCGAGGCGGCGATGCCATTGGAGGCGGCCATCCATTGCAGGTGTGCGCGTGCCGAACGATTCGGATGCACCCATTTGGCGTCCAGCAACGCACCGACAGTCGCCAGCGGCCGGCCCAACTGCTGGTAGGGCTTGCCGTTGATCAACGCGGTGCCCGAGGTCGGATTGTCCAACCCCAGAATCATCCGCATCGTCGTCGACTTGCCCGCACCGTTGGGCCCGAGGAACCCCGTCACCATTCCAGGTCGAACGGTAAAAGTGAGGTCCTGCACGGCGACGGTCTGGCCGTACTGCTTGGTCAGCCCGTTCAGCTCGATCATGGTGACTACCTTTCCGGAAAACACGGCGGCGCGCGTCCCTACAAAGTGCCGACTTCGATCATCCTCGAGGATGACTCAGGGCCATCCCCATGGGTGCAAGCCCGTATCGGTGCGTCCACCTTCCTGCGGTTATGCACCCGTGCGGACGGGCATATACGCCCCTGGACAGCTCGAATTGTGACACGTAGGTGACCCGTTCCGGGGTCACGGTGTGGCGATTGCGGCGATCGCCGAAGAACCAGCCAGTCCAGCGTCAACGCCGGATACCCGTCGTACGTCCGCTCGGGATATAGCGTCGTCACTCCGTTGACCTCGCGCAGCTACGCGCGCACCGTCGACGCGGGCAGGTTCACGGTACGGTCGGTGCATGTTCGCACTCGTGGTGAAGTTCAACCTGTACAGCGACGAGAAAGCCACGGCCTTCGACCAGTTGGTTGCCGAGACCGTCGAGCAGATCACTGTCCACGAGCCCGGAACGCTGGTGTACGCCACGCACACCGTTGCCGACGAACCACTGTCACGGGTGTTCTATGAGGTCTACCGGGACCGTGAGGCGTTCGACGAGCACGAGCGGCAACCCCACACCAAGCGTTTCCTCGACGCACGCGGCGAGTACGTCAAGTCCTTCCGGGTCGAGTTCGTCACCCCGACCGTGGTGAAGGGATTGCCGACCTAGGTCACAGACCCCCGGCTATCCCGCACCACACGGCCAGCCCGTGCACGGTGTCGACGCTGCGCGCTTCGGCACGCGCCAACGCCCGGACAGTCTCGTGCACCATCGGGTTGTACCGGGTCTGCGACGGCGCCACATCCTTCGCGGTGAGCAACGCATGCTCGGCGCGACGCCGGTCGCCGTGCAGCAGGTAGGCGCGCGCGAGGTCGATGTAGTGGTGCCCCGCTCGCTCCCTCGGTGCGTCGGCCGGAATCACGAGATGCTGTGCACGAGTGAGCGCGCCGCCGCTGTCCATGCCTTCGACCGCAAGGGCCACTGACCAGATACCGACATTCGTCGGCCCGAACGACAGGATCGGGTCGGCATCGTCACCGACACGCAACGCGGTCTCACGCGCTTCGGCAAGGTGGGAGTCCGCGAGATCTCGCTTCCCGGAACGGGATGCGGCAAGCCCGGACTGCAGGTGCAGGCCACCCCACGCGATGAGATCGGCGCGCTGCCCCGCCCCTAGCCGTGGTTCGATGCTCGACCGGCAGCGGTCGAGGAAATTCAGTGCCGCCGTCCAGTCGCCGCCGGAGGTGAGCAGGGCGGCGCGCTGGAACTGTGCCGTGGCAGTCCACAGCCGATCGTCGGATTCGGTTGCCGCCCAGGAGAGACGGTCGATCGCGAGCGCTGCGAGGTCGGTGTAGCCGAGCTTGTGCGCGAGACTGTGGGCGGAGTAGTACAGCTCGCACAGCATGACCAGGGCGCGGTCACGGTCCGGGCCGTCGAGTCGGTGGACTGCTGCCCGTACTTCGCCGAGCAGTGCGGGGAGCACGTCGCCGAGCTTGTGGAACGACGCGGCCCGGCGGTACCGGCAGACCCGCCCCACCTCGACGGCGATCTGATCCAGTGGGCGCACCTCCAACACGTCGGCGTTGTCGATGTCGTAGGCGGCCAACTCCGTTCGCAATGCGGCAACGGCCGAATGCACCTCGCGGTCCTGCCCCGCTGCGGGGGCGAAGGGCTGCCCATACAGGTCAGCCACGCTCACCCGCAGAACCTTCGAGACCGCACCGAGGAACGCCGGTGTGGCACTCACGCGACGCTGCTCGACCGACCGGACAAGGCCGATCGAGACGTTCGCCCGTTCGGCTAGCTGCCACTGGGTGAGTCCTGCGAGTTTCCGAGCCTGCGCCACTCGGGCGGCCACGCTTTCGCGTTCTTCTCTCACTACTCCAGTGTGCTCCGGCGTTGCCATCGTCGGTACGAAATTCCTTCGTACTTCACCGCGGTTCCCTGCATCACAGTGATTCCAGCACTCGCCGCCGGACGTTGCCGAACTTCCCCCAGGTCAGGCCCGGCGGCGGGTGTCACCAGCCAACACAACACACCTCGAAGGTCTCCCATGGCAGAGATCAACCGATTGACCGAACACGAAGCACACCACGCGCTGCTCACGGTGGCACCCGCCGACATGACGACGCTACAACGAGTCGCCGACGGACTACGGGCGATCAACGACGGGCCGGAGCACCACCGGTGAAGGCCGACCTGGATACGTTGCGGCGCTGGACTTCCGCCGACACCTGCACCCCGCGCCAGGTCGAGGGACTCGACCACGCCCGATGGACACTCGACAGGCACGCCGAACACCGCTGCCCCATGTACTGGGTAGCGCTCGGCCACAGCTCGAAGGTGATCGGATGATCGACGGGGAAGGCTGCGACGACATCACCGGCATCCTCGATGTCGAACAGGCGCAAGGCATTCTGCGGATCCACCGGCACTGCACGCCGCCGTGTCGTCGACGGCAGGCCGCCTCGGAATTCCTGCGCGGCCGGGGTGCCCCACCATTGACAGCGGTGCAACCATGAAGGCCATCGGGCTCATCCACACCGGATGCGGTAGCGACCGCGCCGAGGACGAACAAGCCATCCGAGACGTGGTGATCCAGCGCGGCTACGACTTCGCCGGGCTCCTGACGGTCACGCCGCACACCTACATGCCGACCACGCTGATCGTGCACACCGCGGCGCAGCACAACGCCACGGTGATCGTCGCACCAAGTATCGACCACTTCGGCGCGGCAGCGCACGCGGTCGCACTGGCGTGCGTTCTGGCCACACCTTCGATCACGGTGCCCTGCACGGTCGGTCGCGCGCATTGACGTGCTGGACCGGTCGAGGGCAATCTACCGACTCAGATGACCCACACCCGGAGTTCCCCAGGTAGTCACCTAGAAGACAGATTCCTCGATCGTCGGCGAGGATGCCTGCGCCCAGAATCGTTTGGGAATCCGTCCGGCCTGTCTGGCCAGGTAGCCGGCGCGCACCGCGGCCGCCATCGCGGCCGCCATCAGCTCCGGTTCCCGCGCCCTGGTCACCGCGGTGGCCAGCAGCACGCCCGCGCAGCCGAGTTCCATCGCCTGCGCCGCGTCGCTCGCGGTGCCGATCCCCGCGTCCAGGATCACCGGTACTCCGGCGTCGGCGACGATCATTTCGATGTTGTGCGGATTCGCGATACCGAGACCGGTGCCGATCGGCGAGCCGAGTGGCATCACCGCCACGCAACCCGCGTCCTCCAACCGACGGGCAAGGATCGGATCGTCGTTGGTGTAAGGCAGGACGACGAAACCGTCGTCGACCAACTGCTCTGCGGCAGAGACCAATTCGAGTGCGTCGGGGAGCAGAGTTCGGTCATCGGCGACCACTTCGAGCTTCACCCAATTGGTGTCGAGCGCTTCCCTGGCCAGCTGCGCGGTGAGCACCGCCTCCGCGGCATTGCGGCAGCCCGCGGTGTTGGGCAGCGGCGCGATCTCCAACCGCTTCAGCAGATCGAGCACCCCGGTACCGCCCGAGGAATCCACCCTGCGCATGGCGACCGTGGTGAGCTCGGTGCCCGAGGCGAGCAGCGCGTGCTCGAGCACCGCGAGATTCTCCGCGCCGCCGGTACCCATGATCAGCCGCGAACCGAACTCGCGGTCGGCGATGCGCAGTACGTCGGCCGAGGCAAGGGCGGCGGAAACCTCGGGGACCTCGGGGACCTCGGGGACCTCGGACGTCTCAGCCACCCTGGACCGCCGTGATCACATCGATGTTCCAACCGCGCTCGACCTGCTCGTCCCAGCGCGACTTGGGAAACAGCGCGCCGTCCACCGCGAGCGCGACCCCCTGGCAGGGCAACTCGAGCACGTCGAGCAACTGACGCACCGTCAACGCTTCGGCGAACTCGTGCTCGTCGCCGTTGACCGTGACACCGATGGGGACAACTGACAGCGTCATCGAATTCCTCCTACAGATGAGAAGTGGGACGGCCCATGGATTTTCGTCTGACCGGCCGTCTGCGGTCTGGTCGTCGATGCCGAGTTCGCCGTAGCGAAGCGATACGGATCGGCCGCGCGCGCCTCGGGCAGCGTCGTCCCTTCGAGCACGCTCAGCACCGCGTCGACGGTCAGCGGGGTGGTGAGCATCCCGTTGCGGCCGTGGCCCGCCGCGACCACGACGCGCTCGTCCAACGCGCCGATCAACGGCAGGTTGTCGGGGGTGCCGGGACGCGAACCCGCACTCGCCTCACGCAATTCGTACTCACCGATCCCCGGGAACACCTGTTCGGCGTCGGCGATCAGGTCGCGCACACCGGCGACCGTCACCGCCGTATCGAAACCAGCCTCGTATTGCGTTGCGCCGACCACGATTCCGTCTTCTCTTGGCACCAGATACAGCTGCCTGCCATGCGCGCGCACCCGCACCACCCGCGTCGGCGGTGGCGTCACCCCCGGTCTGCGCGCCAACCGCAGGATCTCGCCCTTCACCGGGCGCACCGGCAACCGCGGCCACAACCGCGCGCTGTGCGCGCCCGCGGCGAGCACCACACGGTCATGGGGCAATGCCGTCAGCGAGTCGACCGACTCGGCGCGGAACTCGACACCGGCGGTGGTCGCCGCCCTGCGCAGCGCCTCGACCACCCGACGATTGTCGACGGCCGATTCGGTCGGCGACAACAGTCCGGCACGCACGGTGCGCGCCAGCATCGGCTCCAGTTCACGCACACCCGCGCGGTCCAACCAGCCCAACTCATGCCCGCGCTCGCCGACCCACTCGCCGATCGTGCGCAGATCGGCGGTGTCGGCACCGTCCATGGCGACCGTCACGGTCGCGTCGGCGACGAACACCGATTCCCCGAACACCGCCGTGAGCTCGGCGCCGAATTCCGGCCAGCGCGCCAAGGCCGCCGCGCCGAAATCGAGCACCGCGTCTTCGCCAGGCCAGCCCTCCGACAACGGCGCGAGCATGCCGCCGGCCACCCACGAAGCACCGGAGGCAACCGCGGGATCCGACAGCGTGACCTGCCACCCCGCACGCGCCGCGCGCCACGCCACGGCCAGTCCGATGACGCCGCCCCCGACGACCGCCAGCGTGCGCATCCGTTCACCTGCCCTCGTCTGTCGACTCGATGGCCTTCGCGGTACTGGTCACCGCCACGGTCTGGCAGCGGCCCCTACCCGCGCGAACACCACCTGTTTCGCTCCTCCAACCGTAGCGCGGCTACGGTCGAGAGCGTGCAACCCTCCCACCCGCCCCGACCTGCCTCGGCCAGGGAACGCCTTGCCACCGCACGGCTGTACCTGTGCACGGACGCGCGCCGCGAGAAAGGTGATCTCGCTCGCTTCGCCGAAGCCGCGTTCGCGGGCGGAGTCGACATCATCCAACTGCGCGACAAGGGCTCGCCGGGCGAAGCGAAGTTCGGCACACTGGAAGCCAAGTCGGAACTGGGCGCGCTGGCGGAGCTGAAGGCTGCCGCGCGCAGACACGGCGGGCTGGTCGCGGTGAACGACCGTGCCGATATCGCGCTCGCGGTCGGCGCCGACGTGCTGCATCTCGGCCAAGGCGACCTGCCGCCGTGGTACGCCCGCCGCATCCTCGGCCAGGACGTGGTGATCGGGCGCTCCACGCACAATCGCGCACAGGCCGGGCTCGCCGCGGTCGACGAACACATCGATTACTTCTGCACCGGCCCGGTCTGGGCGACACCCACCAAGCCCGGTCGCCAAGCGGCGGGCCTCGAGCTGGTGCGTTCCACCGCCGAAGCGCATCCGACGCGTCCGTGGTTCGCCATCGGCGGCGTCGACGCGGGCAACCTGCCCGAACTGCTCGAGGCGGGAGCCAGCCGAATCGTGGTGGTGCGCGCCATCACCGGAGCCGACGACCCGAAAGCGGCCGCGCGCGAGCTCAAATCAGCGCTGTTGGCGAACGCCTAGACCAGCGATGGCCTAAAGTCGACACCGACGTCAAAGGGAAACCGGAATTCGGTCGTGTGTCGACTCAGGACAGCAGCTGACTACGGGTCAGCGAGAACACAGCGTCGCGCCCCGCGCCGCCGTTCGGCTCCGCGCTGCCGTTTCCCCGAACAGCCGAGCCGTCGAGCTCGTCGGTCCGCTCGGGCGCCTTCCGCGTCTGCGCCGCAACGGGATCGATCACCCTGGCCTCCTGGCCAGGACCGTCGAGCACCGCGTGCAACCACACGAAACCCGCTTCGGCCAGATCCAGCGTGCGCGGCAACGCGGCCACCACATCCGCGTCCTCGGCGATGTCGTCCAGGACGACCCTGGCCGGTCGCGCCCGCAGCGACGACCAGGACGCCGCGAAACCAGGGTGGAGCTTCCGGTCGGTCACCTCGGCCTCCGGCACCCAGACCAATTCGGTGCTCTCCCTGTTTCCCTTGGTCGGCAGAATGGTTGGCGCGTCCGCGATCACCGTGGTGTAGGTCCAGCCGCCGCGCACCGTCGCGGTTACCCGCTCACTGCGCACGAACACATCCTCGGGGCGGATTCTGGTCTCCTCCCACGCCTCACGCACCGCGGCAGTCACCGGTGTCTCGTCACTGTCGCGGGCACCACCCGGCAAGGCCCAGGTTCCGCCCTGATGACTCCAGGGTGCCCGATGTTGCAGCAGCACCGCCGATCCGCCGCCCGCCAGCGGCGCACGCAGCAGTAGACCCGCGGCGCCGAAACGGCCCCAGTGTCGCGCCCCGTCCGGCCCGCGCGACCACCCGTCACCGTCACCACGCATCTCGCACCCATTCTCTTTCGCCGTCAGCGCCCGTCCAGCTACCGCACACCCTGGAGGTGTTCTCCGCGCGGCGACGCCCGTAGAACCACAATAAACTCCCCGACAGCACCCTTGGCGTGATCAGATGTCCGGTTGGGCCGTCGAGAAAACCGCGAAAACGACCCGACCGGAGAGGTGGAAGACATGGCTAGAGCCGATGTGGCGACGGCGCAACGGCCCGCGCCACCGGCTGCCGAGCAACCCACCGGTACGCCACGCAGCGGACCGTTGCTCGCCCTGCTTCGCGAGTACCTCGACCCGGCCGGCCTGCGCGCTTTCGCCAAATCCTCACCGGGACGGCTGATTGCGATCGGTCTGGTCCTGATCGGGGTGAGCGTCATCGCCGGCGGGGTGACCGCGGCCTCGATCAGCGCGCGTCAATCGGGTCTCGGCACGCTGCTCGACGACACCGAACCTGACTCGTACTCCGCACTGCGGCTCTACACCTCGCTGTCGATCGCGGATGCCGCGGCGAGCACCGCGTTCATCTCCGGCGGACTGGAGCCGCAGGCGGTGCGTGATCGATACACCCAGGCGGTCGGTGAGGCCGCCGCGGAATTGGTGACCCAATCCGGCCACGCGACCACCGTCGGTACCGATGGCGCACCCGACCCGGATACCCGCTTGCGCACCGGCATCGCGACCAGCCTGCCCATGTACTCCGGCTTGATCGAGGCCGCACGCGCGAACAACCGGACGGGATACCCGGTCGGCGCCGCGTATCTGAGCGAGGCGTCCAACGAGATGCAGACCAAGCTGCTGCCGATGGCACAGGAACTGCACGATCATCGCTCGAAGGCCGTCACCGACGCGCAGCAACGCCATCTGCGACCCCCGTGGACGGCGATCACGCTGCTGGTGGTGGCACTCGGCCTGCTGGTCTGGGTGCAATCCGATCTGATGCGCCGGTGGCGGCGGATGCTCAATCCCGGATTGCTGTCCGCGTCGGCGGCGATACTGATCCTGTTGGCATGGACCGTGATCGCGGGTTCGGTGTCGGCCACCGCGATGATCCGCGGCCGCGACGACGGCGTGGTGCCCGCCGCCAGGCTCACCGAGAGTCGAATTCTGGCGCAGCAGGCGCGTGCGGCGGAGACACTGAAGCTCGTGCGCCGCGACGCCACCGGCGACTACGACCGTACCTACGACACCAATGTCGCCCGCCTCGCCGATCTCCTCGCGGCGTACCCCGATTCCGCGCCCGCGGCCACCGAGGTGAAGAGCGCGCTGCCCGCGCTGGATCGGTGGCGTCGCGCCCACCAGCGGATGAACGATACGTTGGAGCGAGGTGATTTCAGCGGGGCGGCGGCCGTGGCCACCGGTCCGAGCGTCGCCGATTCGGCCGCGCAGGTCGAGGCCATGGACAAAGCATTGGAGCGAGGCATTGTCGAGACACGAAACAATCTGCGCGACAACATCACCCAGGCGACCAAGGTGCTCGGCTTCTTGGCTTCCGGCGGACTCGTGCTCGGCCTAGCCGCGGCGGGCTGTGTCGGACTCGGCCTGTGGCCGCGGCTGCGGGAGTACCGATGACAGCGACACCGATCCTGGCGCGCGCACGCGCGGCGCGCACCGGCTGCGCCTGCGCGCTCGCTGTGCTCGCCCTGGTCGCGGGATGTAGCGCCGAAGCGCAACCGCTGCCGAGCAATCCGCCCGCGTATACCGCGCCGCCGTTCCCCGCCCAGGCCGTGACCATTCCGCCGAACGCGCCGATCCCGCCACCCGACGCGGAGCGCTGCGCCAACCCGACCGCGAGTTTGCGACCGACCGGGGAAGGCAAGAGCGCGCGCGGCAAGGCACTCGACGCGATTCGGGCACGCGGCAGGCTGATCGTCGGCCTGGACACCGGCAGCAATCTGTTCAGTTTCCGCGATCCGATCAGCGGCGTCATCGTCGGATTCGATGCCGACATCGCCAGGGAGGTCGCCCGCGATCTGCTCGGCAGCCCCGATCTCGTCGAATACCACACCCTGTCTTCGGCGGAGCGCATCGAGGCGTTGAAGAACCATGACGTGGACATGGTGGCCAAGACCATGACGATCACGTGTGAACGACGACAATCGGTGACCTTCTCCACCGTCTACGTGTTGGCACACCAGCGGGTGCTCGCGGTGAAGGACTCCGGGGTGAACAGCATCGAGGATCTCGCGGGCAAACGCGTCTGCATCGTCGGCGGCACGACCTCGATCGATCACATCCGCCAGATCCAGCCGACCGCAACGATTCTCACCGTGCCCACCTGGGCCGATTGCCTCGTGGTGTTGCAGCAACGGCAGGCCGACGCGGTGAGCACCGACGACGCCGTGCTCGCCGGTCTTGCCGCGCAAGACCCGTACACCACGCTGATCGGTGGGAGCATCAGCGAGGAGCCCTACGGCATCGGCATTCCGAAGGGCGATGACGACCTGGTGCGCTTCGTCAACGGGACGCTGGAGCGCCTACGTGGGGACGGAACCTGGACCGCGCTCTACAACCGCTGGTTACCGGTACTCGGCCCGACCCCACCCCCACCGACCCCGATTTACCTGGACTGATCGGTCATGCGCAACGCCGACGAATCCGCGACGGGGACCGACGATCCGAACGAGTTTCCCGAACAGACCACCGCCGCACCCGCACGCCCCTTCGCCGCTTCGAGCGAATCGGTGACCACCGCCATGGTCGCGCCCGCGACCCCGGAGATCCCGCAGGAGCACGCGGCTTCCGAGGACGCCACGGTCGGCGCGTGGCGGGCCTCTACCGAGCGTGATTCGAGCCCGCGTACCTCCGGACGCAGTGCGCGCTCGGCACGTTCGCGGCCGACGGTGCGCAGGCTCGGCGTGGGCCTGGTGGAGATTCCCCCGGTCCAACCGGCCGATCCGATGGCGGAGGTGCTCGACAACCCGGTGGTGGCGGAGGGTCGACGCTACTGCTGGCAGTGCGCGAACCCCGTCGGTCGCTCCACCCCGTCCGAGCTCGCCAGCCCGACCGGGGTCTGCGAAAAATGCGGAACACCCTACGATTTCCGCCCCTCGCTGCATTTCGGCGACATGGTCTCCCAGCAGTACGAGATCCAAGGTTGCCTCGCGCACGGCGGTCTCGGCTGGATCTATCTGGCCATCGACCGCAATGTGAGCGACCGCTGGGTGGCGCTGAAAGGCTTGTTACACACCGGCGACACCGAGGCCAACCGGGTGGCCGTGGCCGAACGCCAGTTCCTGGCCGAGGTCGCGCACCCGAGCATCGTCAAGATCCACAACTTCGTCGAACACCCCGGCCACGACGGCGATCCGGTGGGCTACATCGTGATGGAGTACGTGGGCGGACGCTCGCTGCGCGATATTCTCGACGCCTATTCCGGTGCCGACCGCATGCCGGTCACCGAGGCGATCGCCTACCTGCTGGAGATCCTGCCGGCGCTGGAGTATCTGCACTCGATCGGACTCACCTACAACGACCTCAAGCCCGACAATGTGATGGTCACCGACGATCAGGTGAAGCTGATCGACCTCGGCGCGGTCGCGACCATCGAAGCACACGGAAATCTCTACGGCACCAGGGGTTTTCAGGCGCCGGAGATCGCGACGACGGGCCCGACGATCGTCTCGGATATCTACACCGTCGGGCGTACGCTCGCCGTGCTCACCCTCGAACTGCCGATGCGCCACGGCCGCTATGTCGACGGAATACCCGATCCCGCCACGCATTCCGTACTCGCGCGACACGAATCCTTCTATCGCCTGCTGCTGCGCGCGACCGACCTCGACCCCGAACACCGATTCCCCTCGGCGCGCGCCATGTCCGCGCAGCTGGCGGGGGTGTTGCGCGAAATCCTCGCCCATGACACCGGTGTCGAGCATCCCCAGCTGTCCACCATGTTCAGTCCGCCGCGAACCAGCTTCGGCACCGAGGAACTGATCAGCAAGACCGACACCTATGCCGACGGACGCCAGCGCACCGATCAGCTCGATGCCGCGGAGGTGGTCGCGGCGCTGCCCATGCCCCTGCTCGACCCGGTGGACCCCGCCGCAGCACTGCTGGCGGCGACGGTACGCCCGGAACCGGCGCAGACGCTGGAGGCATTGCGCGATGCGCGCGAGCGCGCGGCCACCGACCCCGACAACGCGCCGGAGACACTGGATCTGGAGCTTTCGCTGTCCGAGGTACGGGTGCACCTCGAGCTCGGCGACCCCGAGACGGCCCTGGCGCGGCTAGCGGAATTGCCCGACGACGAGTGGCGCGTCGGCTGGTATTGCGGATTGGCCGAACTGTTGGCGCGGCGCTACGAGCAGGCGTTCGTCTGCTTCGATGAGGTGCTGCGCGCGCTGCCCGGCGAGATCGCACCCAAGCTCGCCTTGGCCGCCACAGCGGATCTCGTACTGCGCCAACCCGATCCGCCGGTCGGCGACCCGCTCGACGACGACCCGACCGTCGAGACGGACATCTCGCACCGGGAACAGTGGCGCGCGTTCGCCGAGAAGTTCTACGACACCGTATGGCGCACCGACCGTGCGGTGGTGAGTGCGGCTTTCGGCCTAGCGCGCCAGCGCACCACCGCCGACCGGGTCACCGACGCGGTACGCGCACTGGATGAGGTGCCGATGGCCTCGCGCTACCACACGATCGCACGAATGACCTCGGTCTTACTGCTGCTCACGGCCGCACCGATCGCCGACCTCGACGAGTCGACGTTGCGCGACTGCGCCACCAGGATTTCGGAGTTACCCGAGAACGAGAGCAGGGCGACGCAACTGCGCGTACTCGTGCTCGGCGCCGCGCTGTCCTGGTTGCAGGCAGGCAATACACCCGCCCGCGACGGCGCGCCCCGTTTCCTCGGGGTCGGGTTCACCGACCGTGACCTGCGTGCCGCCACCGAGAGCGATCTGCGCGTACTCGCGCGCGGCGCACCCGACCGCACCCACCGCTACGCGTTGATCGATCTCGCCAACGTGGTGCGCGCGAAATCCTGGCTCTGACAACGCCGCAGCCGCTCAGCCACACAACCGCGCCGCGGCACGCGCGATCGCCAACTCCTCGTTCGTCGGAACCACCAGCACCGCCACCGGCGCATCCTCGGGCGAGATACGCCGCGCAGCACGATTTTTCGCGGTATTCGCCACGGGGTCGACGATGATCCCGAAGGGGCTGAGTTCGGCGAGAGCATCCGCGCGTACCTGCGCAGCGTTCTCGCCGACACCGGCGGTGAAGACGATCGCGTCGACCACGCCCAGATCGATCAGGTAGGCGCCGAGGTAGCGACGAAGCCGAT
Organism: Nocardia callitridis; assembly: GCF_039543305.1. Classification (NCBI taxonomy): domain Bacteria; kingdom Bacillati; phylum Actinomycetota; class Actinomycetes; order Mycobacteriales; family Nocardiaceae; genus Nocardia; species Nocardia callitridis. The sequence goes on from NZ_BAABJM010000001.1 coordinate 1,009,628, forward strand.
GGATGTACACCGCGTAGGCCAGGGCGGCCGCCTCGTCACCGTCGTCGATGCGCCGCTGTAATTGTCGAAAGTCGTTGACACCGGCCAAACCGACCAGGCCCGATTGCCGATTGAGCAGCGTATCCACCTGATCGATGGTCATGTCCGCCGAACGCATGAGGTGCGCGATGATGCCGGGATCGATGTCCCCGGAGCGTGTACCCATCACCAGGCCCTCCAGCGGAGTGAGGCCCATACTGGTGTCCACCGGACGTCCGCCACGGATCGCCGAGGCGGAGGCGCCGTTACCGAGATGGAAGACGATCTGGTTCACCTCGCCAGGGTCGCGGTCGAGCAGCCGCGCCGCGACCCCCGACACGTACTCGTGCGAGGTTCCGTGAAAGCCGTATTTTCGGATACCTTGCGCGGCAGCGACTTTCGTATCGATCGCGTAGGTGCGCGCAGCCGAGGGCAGATCATGGAAGTAGGCGGTATCGAACACCGCCACCTGCGCCACACCCGGCAAAAGGGCACGCGCACTCTCGATGCCCAGCGCGTTCGCCGGATTATGCAGTGGTGCCAGCGAAGCCAGGTCGCGGATCGATGCCAGCACCGCGTCGTCGACCAGTGTCGGCTCGTAGAACACCTCGCCACCATGCACGACGCGATGACCGACCGCGCGCACCCCCTGCTCGGTGAGATCGTGGCCGGTCTCGGCGAAGGTGTCGAAGATCAGGCGCAGACCCGCCGTGTGGTCGGCTACCGGCCCGCGATGCTCGGTGGTGACACCGTCGGCGACATGCTCGATCCTGCCGTCGTCCTCGCCGATCCGCTCGACCAGTCCCGAGGCGGCCACGATTCCCGAATCTGGTTCGAGTAGTTGATATTTGATCGACGATGACCCGGAATTGAGAACCAAAACCAGCTCGGTGGCGTCCATCAGGACTCCTGTCCTTGAATAGCGGTGATCGCGACCGTGTTCACGATGTCGGCGACCAACGCACCGCGGGAGAGATCGTTGACCGGCTTACGCAACCCCTGCAACACCGGGCCGATCGCGATCGCGCCCGCACTGCGCTGCACCGCCTTGTAGGTGTTGTTGCCGGTATTGAGGTCGGGGAAGATGAAGACCGTGGCCCGACCCGCTACCTCCGAATCGGGCAACTTCGCCGTCGCCACGCTCGGTTCGATGGCGGCGTCGTACTGAATCGGACCCTCCACCAACAGCTTCGGCGCACGCTCGCGCACCAGATCGGTGGCCACCCGCACCTTCTCCACATCGGCGCCGCTGCCCGACTCACCGGTGGAGTACGACAGCATCGCCACCCTCGGTTCGATGCCGAACCTGGCCGCCGTCGCCGCCGACGAGGTCGCGATATCCGCCAACTGCTCCGAGGTGGGATCAGGGACCACGGCGCAGTCGCCGTAGGCGAGGACCCGATCGGCCAGACACATCAGGAACACACTCGACACCGTCGAAACACCCGGCACCGTCTTGATGATCTCGAACGACGGCCGAATGGTGTGCGCCGTGGTGTGCGCGGCACCGGAGACCATGCCGTCGGCCAACCCGCGATGCACCATCATGGTGCCGAAATACGAGATGTCGACCATGGTTTCGCGCGCACGTTCCATGGTCATGCCCTTGTGTTCGCGCAGCTCGGTGTATTCCTCGGCGAACTTTTCCCGCTCATCGCAGGTGCGCGGGTCGAGCACCTCGGCGGCGGAGATGTCGACGCCGAGTTCCGCGGCCCGCGCACGCACCGTCGTCTCGTCACCGAGGATGATCAGGTCGGCGATCTTGCGTTGCAGCACCCTGCCCGCCGCGCGCAGCACCCGATCATCGTCGCCTTCGGGCAGCACGATGCGTTTGCGATCCTGGCGGGCGCGTTCCAACAACTGGTATTCGAACATCTGCGGCGTCACCACCGTCGCCGAAGGAACGTCGATGCGCCGCAACAACTCCGCAGCGTCCACCTGCTGTTCCATCAGCGCCAACGCCGTATCGACCTTGCGTGGATTACCCGCGGACATCCTGCCGCGCGTGCGGTATGCGGCGCTGGCGGTTTCGAAGGTGCCGAGGGAGGTGGTGAGGATCGGCAACCTCGGCTTCAGACCGGCCATCAGCCGCGCCACCTCGGGATGCGGCAGGATCCCGCCGTTCATGATGATGCCCGACAACGAGGGGAACCCTTCGGCCTCATGGGCATTCACCACACTGAGCAACACATCGGAGCGGTCGCCCGGTGCGATCACCACGTCGCCCTCGACCAGTCGCTCCAGAATATGTTCGGCCGTCATGCCGCCGACCATGATCCGCAGCGCCTCCCGGTTCAGCAATTCCGGGTCGCCGCTGTAGATTTCGCCGTCCACGGCCGCGCACAGTTCGGCCATCGTCGGCGAGATCAGCAATGGAACCTCGGGCAACGACCAGGTGGGGACGTCGAACTTCGCCAATGCCGCGTCGATGTCGCCCAGCTGTGTCGGCTCGCAGCGGTTGGCCAGCACCGCGGCCAGTCGCGCGTGTTCCTGGCTCAACTCGTCGGCACACAGCCGCACCAATTGCCGCACCTCGTCCGGGGTTCGGTCCGAGCCACGCACCACGAGCACCACTGCGGCGCCGAGGTTCACCGCGATGCGCGCGTTGAACCTCAGCTCGCTGGGACTGGCGACATCGGTGTAATCGCTGCCGACCACCACCACCGCGTCGCAGACCTTCGCGACATCGTGAAACCGCATGACGATCTCGCTGATCGCGGCATCGGGGTCGGCGTGCACCTGTTCGTAGGTGGCGCCGACCGCCTGCGCGTAATCGATATCGGCGGTGCTGTGTTCGAGCAGCAGTTCGAGGATGTAGTCCGGCTCGGTGGTCGACCGCGTGATCGGACGAAACACCCCGACGCGCGCGGTGGTCGCGCACAACAGCTGCAAGACCCCGAGCGCCACCGTCGACTTTCCGGTGTCACCCTCCGGCGACGCGATGTAGACGGTGGACGGTGCGTGATCGGCCATAGTGGCCGAGCATAGTGAACCGGCGGCTATCGCGGCGCCCGCGCGCGTGCCGCCTCGCTCACACTCCGCACCGCCGCGCATCGTCGCGGCGTGCGCTCAGCCGAGCGCGCGCAACCGGGGCGCCAGGTCGCGCTCGAACAACTCGAGGAAACGTCGCTGATCATGGCCGGGCGCGTGGAACACCAGGTGATCGAGTCCGGCGTCGATGTAGGGCTTGATCAGCTCGACGGCCTGGTCGGGATCACTCGCCACGATCCAGCGCTTGGCGATCTGCTCGATCGGCAAGGCGTCGGCGGCGGCTTCCATCTCGATCGGATCGGTGATGCTGTGCTTCTGCTCCGGGGTCAGCGACAGCGGCGCCCAGAAGCGCGTGTTCTCCAGCGCCAGTTCGGGATCGGTGTCGTAGGAGATCTTGATCTCGATCATCCTGTCGATGTCGCCGGTGGTGCGGCCCACCTTGGTCGCACCCTCTTCGACGGCGGGCAGCAGTTTGTCGGTGTAGAGCTCCATGCCCTTGCCCGAGGTGCAGATGAAGCCGTCGCCCGCGCGACCGGCGTACCGCGCGACCACGGGCCCACCGGCCGCGATGTAGATGGGGATGCCACCGGGCGGCACGTCGTAGATGGAGGCGCCGACGGTGCGGTAGTACTGGCCGTCGTAGTCGACCCGGTCGCCGGTCCACAGCGCGCGCATCAGGTCCACCGATTCGCGCAGCCGCGCGAAACGTTCCTTGAATTCCGGCCACTCGCCCTGGTATCCGGTGGCGATCTCGTTGAGCGCCTCACCGGTGCCGACACCGAGCATCACGCGCTCGGGGAACAGACAGCCGAGGGTCGCGAAGGCCTGCGCGATCACCGCGGGGTTGTACCGGAACGTCGGGGTGAGCACCGAGGTGCCGAGCTGAATCCGCTTGGTGCGCTCACCCACCGCGGAGATCCAGGCCAGGGAGAACGGCGCGTGCCCGCCCTCGTGCCGCCACGGCTGGAAATGGTCACTCACACTCGCACTGTCGAGCCCGTGCTCCTCGGCCAGTACCGCGATCTCCACCAGTTCGCGCGGTCCGAATTGCTCGGCCGAGGCCTTGTATCCGAGTTTGAGATCACCCATCTGCGCCACTCCTTCGCTGCCATCGAGTGCGGAGGTCTTCCGCATCGTGTCCGGCCGCAGGCAGGCTGCGGTCACCTCCGGCTACAACCACTGCTCGCACAGGAACGTTCCCGGCGTCGCGAGTGATCTTGCGGCCGTGGTTGCACCCTAGCCCGACGCGCACGGGTGCTGCACATACTCGCGTCCCGCCCACGAACGGCCCCGCATGATCGACAATTGTCCGGTGACCGTGGATGACGAACCGATTCTGTCCTATCTCACCGACATGGACGGCGTGCTGGTGCACGAAGACACCCTGGTACCCGGTGCCGACGACTTCTTGGCCGAATTGCGCGCTAACGAGACGCCGTTTCTGGTACTGACCAATAACTCGATCCGCACCCCACGCGACCTGCAGGCGCGCCTGCGCCAGTCCGGATTGGACATCCCGGAGACCGCGATCTGGACCTCCGCACTGGCCACCGCGACCTTCCTCGACGAGCAGCGGCCCAACGGAACCGCCTATGTGGTCGGCGAATCCGGGCTGACCACGGCCCTGCACGAGATCGGCTACGTGCTCACCGAGAACGATCCCGACTACGTGGTGCTCGGCGAGACCCGCACCTATTCGTTCGAGGCGATCACCACCGCGATCCGGCTGGTCGAGCGCGGCGCGCGGTTCATCGCGACCAACCCCGACCCCACCGGTCCTTCCCGCGACGGCTTGCTGCCCGCGACGGGTTCGGTCGCCGCGCTGATCACCCGCGCGACCAATCGCGATCCGTATTACGTCGGCAAGCCCAACCCGTTGATGATGCGTTCGGCGCTGCGTCAGATCGGCGCGCATTCCCAGTCGACGGTGATGATCGGTGACCGCATGGACACCGACATCATCTCCGGACTTGAGGCCGGGTTGCGCACCATCCTCGTCACCTCGGGGATCTCCTCGCGCGAGTCCTACGAGGCCTATCCCTACAGTCCGACGACGGTGATCGATTCCGTCGCCGACCTGGTCGGCCGCACGAAATCACCGTTCGCCGAGTGAACACCGACTCAGTCCGATTCGATCGCGTCCAACGCCGCACGCAGCGTTGTCAGTGCCTCGACCACGTGCGCGAAGCGCTCGTCACCGAGTTCGGCCGTGAGCCGTTCGGCCATCGCGGCATGCCGGGGTGAGATGTCGTGTACCGCCGCAAGACCCGCGTCGGTCGCGACGAGCAGCTTCGCGCGCCGATGCGCCGGATTGGGCCGGTATTCGGCCAATCCTTTGCCCACCAGCAGGTCCGCGATCCGCTGCACCGCCTGACGACTGATGCCCATCGCCCGGCCGATCTCCGACACCGAGAGCGGTTCGCGCAGTACCGCGCCGAGCACCTGCCACCACGCGGCGGTGAGCCCGGCCGGTCTCGCCAATTCCTCGGCGACCGCGAGGAATCGGCCGTTCAACTGGAACGCGGTGATCGCCGCGGTACTGAACAGGTCCTGCCGGGATGCGGCGGAGCCCGACTTTCCCGCCCTCGAATCCCGTTGCGCCCCTGCGGTCATGCGCGCGCTTCGGGCGGCTGCCACTGCGCGAGAACGGCATAGGCCGAAGGATCGGAGTGGGCGAACACCCGATACCAGGCGTCGAGGATGTGCGGCTCGAATACGTCGAGCCTGCCGAGTACCTCGCGCGCGAACGCCACGGGTGCGACGCCGCTCGCGGTGACCAGGTCGCCGTCGGTGACCGCCGGTTCGGCCACGTAATCGTTGGCACCCGCGTACCCGCTCGCGGCCAAGAACTCCGCCGCGTTGCTGGTATGTCGACGCCCGTCGAGCAGTCCTTCGGCAGCCAACCCGAAGGTGGCACCGCAGATCGCGGCGACGGGGGTTCTCGCGTCGAGAAACGCGCGCGCCGTGCGCGCGAAGGGGGCAAGCTCACCCGTGGTCCAGGTGTCGGCACCGGGCAAGATCAGCATCGCGCTCTCGGCCGGGCGCAGATCCGACAGTGCCAGGTCGGGCACGATGCGTAGACCGCCCATCGTGGTGACCGGATCCGTGGTGAGACCGACGGTGCGCACCTGCCACGCTCCCGGTTCCCGATGCAGATCCGGCTGGTTGATGTGCGCAGTGGCCGCGCCCACCTCCCAATCGGCGAGGGTGTCGTAGACCGCCATGTGCACTACATTTTCGACCATGCCAACATCTTGTCAACATGACACCATGTTGTCAATCAACCTCCGGTCCGTGCGCGATTGCCCGGCGGCCGCCTACCCTGACCCCATGCGGATTTCAGTGTCGGCGGACGAACGAGTCGGCGTCGCCGACGAGGTGGTTCGGCTGCTGCGCGAAGCCGGACACGAGCTCATCACCCGTGGCGCACTGGCCGAGAGTGAACGCGACGACTGGGCATGGGCGAGCGAGGCGGCGGCGCGTGACGTCGCACAAGGACGTGCGGATCAGGCCATCGTGTGCTGCTGGACCGGAACCGGGGCGTCGATCGCCGCCAACAAAGTCGACGGCATCCGCGCCGCCCTCTGCGGCGACGCGGCTACCGCGGACGGCGCACGGCGCTGGAACGACGCGAATGTGCTTGCGCTGAGCCTACGTTCGACCTCGGCCGCGCTACTGCGCGAAATTCTCGATGCCTGGTTCGCCGCCGCCCCCAGCACCGAGGCCGACGATCGCGCCAATATCGACCACCTCGCGCGGATCGAAAGCACCGACAACCCCTGACCACACGGCGCCGCGGGCATGCCAGGGCAATACTCGGCCGGTGCTCGCGGCGCCGACAACGATCGACCGCATCGCGGTGCTCGGCACGCCCGACGCGCTGGATGTCACCGACCCCATTGCGCGGCCCAACACCTCCCCGACCGCACTCACCGAGCCAACGCTCGGCACAGGGCTTCCACGGCGGATCGCCGCACCAGCGAACCCACTGCCCGCCGTCGGTACACCACGACTGCTCGGACCGGCTCCCTCGCTGTCCACCTCGTCGACTGAACCCGACCGAAGCAGCGGGAAGCTCAACTCAGCGCGGCATCCAGATCGCCGAGCAGGTCTTCGATGTCCTCCAGGCCCACCGAGATACGCAGCACACCGTCGGTGAGACCTATGCTTGCGCGGCCGTCCGGGCCCATCGCGCGGTGAGTAGTGGTGGCCGGGTGGGTGATCAGCGTCTTCGCATCACCCAGATTGTTGGAGATGTCGATGATCCGCAGGCCGTTCAGCACCTCGAAGGCGCGCTTCTTCGCCTCGGCCTCGGCCGCTTTCAGCTCGAAGGTGACCACGGTTCCTCCGCCACTCATCTGCGAGGTAGCCAGGTCGTACTGCGGATGCGAACGCAACGTCGGATACCGCACCCAGCTGACGGCGTCGCTGCCATCCAGGTATTCCGCGATGCGCGACGCCGAGTCCGCGGACTGACGCACGCGCAGCGGCATCGTCTCCAACCCCTTGAGCAGGATCCACGCGTTGAACGGACTCAGCGCGGGCCCGGTGTGGCGAATCAGCGTCTTCACCGGTCCGTTGATGTAGTCCTCGGCGCCCAGAATGACACCGCCGAGCACTCGCCCCTGACCGTCGATGTGCTTGGTACCCGAATAGACGACCACGTCGGCGCCGAGCTCCAACCCGCGTTGCAGCAGCGGGGTGGCGAAGACGTTGTCCAGCACCACTTTCGCGCCCGCGGCGTGCGCGAGTTCGGCGACCTTGCGCACGTCGACCAGTGTCTGCATCGGATTGGCTGGCGTCTCGAAGAACACCGCCGCCGTCGGCACCGACAAAGCCGCTTCCCACTGCTCGAGGTCGTCACCGTCGACGAAGACGGTCTCGATACCCCAGCGCGGGAGGATCTCGTCGCACACCACATAACAGGAACCGAACAGGCTGCGCGCGGCCACAAGTCGATCGCCCGCGCGCAGCAGCGCACCCAATGCGGTGAATACCGCCGACATTCCGCTGGAGGTCGCGAAGCAGGCTTCGGCACCTTCGAGCAGCCGCATGCGCTCCTCGAACATCGCGACCGTCGGATTGCCGTACCTGGAGTAGACGAAATGCTCGACCTCGCCGGTGAACGCGGCTTCGGCGGCCTCAGCGCTCTCATACACGAAACCCGAAGTCAGATACAGCGCCTCCGAGGTCTCCTCGAAACCCGAGCGCCGCAATCCCCCGCGCACACCGAGGGTCGCGGGGCCGACGCCGTCGGGTAGTGGGCGCTCGAACGCGCCACCGGTGATCACGACTGCCGCCAGGGCAAGCCGAGCGCACGCCATCCGGTGGCGCCGCGGTGGCCGAATTCGTCGATGCCGCCCTCGAAACCGTCGAGCACGTTGTAGGAGGTCGCGAATCCCGCGGCGGTCGCTGCGGTCGCCGCGCCGATGGAACGCTGACCGGAACGACACAGGAAGACGACGGGGGCTTGTTCGCGGCCCGCGAGTTCGGCACGCAGTTGCTCGACGAACGCTTGGTTACGCGCACCCTGCACGTCGACCCACTCGAGCAAGACCGTCGGCCGATCGATCGAACTGGTATCGGGCACACCGACGAAGCGCCATTCGGCATCGGTGCGCACGTCGACGAGCACGGCTTCGGGGTTGTCGCGCAACAGCTCCCACGCCTGCGCCGGGGTGATGTCACCGGCATAACTCATGTGGACCTCCTGTGAATCCGCACTTGCCGCGAGCGGGTTCGACACGCGGCCGGGTCGTCACCCGGAGCACCCCACCGCGGAGGAGGGTTGCCGACCAGTAATGCCGGGGCTTGACACTGGTTCTCATGACCTATGAATGAGATTGCATGCAGCGGGGGCAACCTGTCAAACGGTAGCGCCGAGCGCTCAGCCTGCGGGAATCGGCTGGTTACACACCAGCCATTTGCCCGAGGAGCTGATCAGCCGCCATTGCGCGGTCGTCTCTTTGCCGTCGACTTTCGTGGTTACCGTGGCCTTCCCTTGTTCGCCATTGGCCTCGGGGGTGTCGATATTCGTGACCTCCACGGTCTTTTCGACACCGTCCTGGCCGGCCAACGGCGAACGCCCCGCATCGAAGTCGCGGCATACCGCCCCGGACGGGGCGAGCGTGTGCGCGCTGTTGACGCCCTCGACGTAATTGCGCACCGCGGCGGCGAGCTTGTCGGCCGCTGTGACATTTTTCTCAGCGGGCGAGAGCAGGCCGCCGATGACGATGCCCGCGAGCACGAGGACAGCGAGCACACCCGCCGCGATGAACGGCACGAGCGACCGCGCGTCGGTCTGGTCGACCGTGATCACGTCGTCGTCGGCCTCGGTGGATGGTTGCTCGGTCATGCTCCGATGATCCCTGGTCGCGCGCGGTATCCGACACCGGGGGCCGCGGTGACCTCGACCAGGCACCGGACCAACCGGACAGCACACGGCGATCACCATGAACCGGACGCACCGGACCACCCGGCAACCGTAGTCGCCCGCCGCGAACGTCACGAGATTCACCGCACCGGCACGGGGAACCCCCGTCGCGCACCGATAGAATCGCGGGGAGCGGCCCGCTGTCCTCACCCCGAGAACCGGGAGAACATACAGCTCAGCGGCCGTGGCGACGCGAGCGCCGGATGGCCACCAGCCAGGGGTTTCGCTTCGTTCGCATCGTAGAGGTACCGCCGACCCGGTGCGATAACTTAGCCTGGGCTAAGAAGACGTCTGTCAAAAGTTTTTCCGACCATTAAGGGTGCGCGTAAAGATGACCGAACAGAGTGCAGCGACTCGCCCGCTCCGCATCGCGATCGTGGGCGCAGGACCGGCCGGAATCTACGCCGCCGACGCATTGATGAAATCCGATGCCGAGGTGAGCATCGACCTGTTCGAGCGGATGCCAGCGCCGTTCGGCCTGATCCGCTACGGCGTCGCACCCGATCACCCCAGGATCAAGGGCATCGTCACCGCACTGCACAAGGTGCTCGACAAGCCCCAGGTCCGCCTGCTCGGCAATATCGACTACGGCACCGACATCGCCCTCGACGACCTGCGCACGTTCTACGACGCGGTGATCTTCTCGACCGGCGCCAACGCCGACCGCGCGCTGGAGGTCCCCGGCATCGGCCTGGACGGATCCTATGGCGCCGCCGACTTCGTCTCCTGGTACGACGGCCACCCCGATGTGCCGCGCACCTGGCCGCTGGACGCGGAGAAGGTCGCCGTGCTCGGCGTCGGCAATGTCGCGCTCGACATCGCCCGCGTACTCGCCAAGACCGGCGACGAACTGCTGCCCACCGAGATCCCGCCGAATGTCTACGCCGGGCTCAAGGCCAGCAAGGCCGTCGAGGTACACGTGTTCGGTCGTCGCGGTCCGGCACAGGCCAAGTTCACCCCGCTGGAACTGCGCGAACTCGACCACTCCCCGACCATCGAGGTCATCGTCGCGCCCGAGGACATCGACTACGACGAGGGCTCCGAGGCTGCGCGCCGCAACTCCAAGCAGGTCGACATGATCTCGAACACCCTGGAACAGTGGGCCATTCGCGATGTCGGCGACCGCCCGCACCGGCTGTACCTGCACTTCTTCGAGTCGCCGTCGGAGATCGTCGGCGAGGACGGCAAGGTGGTCGGACTGCGTACCGAACGCACCGAACTCGACGGCACCGGCAACGTCAAGGGCACCGGCGTGTTCAACGACTGGGACGTGCAAGCGGTCTACCGCGCCGTCGGCTACCTCTCGCAGAACCTCACCAGCCTGCCGTTCGACGATCAGGCGGGCACCGTGCCCAACGAGGCCGGTCGCGTCCTCGTCGATGACACAGTGGAGGGCGAGGGACGCTTCATGCCCGCCACCTACGTCACCGGCTGGATCAAGCGCGGCCCGGTCGGCCTGATCGGACACACCAAGGGCGACGCCAACGAGACCGTCGCCTGCCTGCTCGACGACAGCGTGAACTTCGCGGCTCCCGAGCAGCCGGAACCGGAATCGATCATCGAGTTCCTGGAGAGCAAGGGCATCCCGTTCACCACGTGGCAGGGCTGGTACCGCCTCGACGCGCACGAGCGCGCACTGGGCGAGCCGGAAGGCCGCGAGCGGGTGAAGGTCGTGGAGCGCGAAGACATGCTGCGCGCCAGCGAACCCGACAAGGTTCAGACGTAGTCCCGTCCGAGTCTGTGTCCAAGTCCGGTCCAATATTTCCGCCCTGGCAGCGGAGGAATACACACTGAGGCATCCTGTACAGGTGTTCGACGCGCATCTGCACATCTTCGACCCGCGGTTTCCGCTGGCCGAGAACGAGGGGCACCTGCCGGCGCCGTTCACCATCGCCGACTATCGAAAGCGCATGTCTCCCTTCGATATCAGCGGTGGTGCGGTAGTCAGCGGGTCATTCCAAGGCACCGACCAGACCTACCTGAGGACGGCATTGGCCGAGCTCGGACCAGGGTGGGTAGGCGTGACGCGCCTGGATCTGGACGCCACCGACGACGACATCCTCGAGCTCGACCGAATCGGCGTGCGCGGACTGCGTTTCAACCTCAAGCGCGCGGCCACCGACATCACCGGCATGACCCTGCAAGCATTGCGTGCACACGAATTGGCCGGCTGGCACGTCGAGGTCTACATCGACGGCCACATGCTCGGTTCGCTGCAACCGGTGGTCTCCAAGTTGCCCGCGCTCTGCATCGACCATCTCGGACTGTCGGATCGCAGCCTGCCGTTCCTGCTCGACCTGGTCGACCGTGGTGCGCGAGTGAAGGCCACCGGGTTCGGCCGCGTCGATATGGATGTCGCGAAAACGTTGCGGCGCATCCATGCCGTCAATCCGGCGGCATTGATGTTCGGCAGCGATCTGCCGGGCACGCGCGCGGGGCGACCGTTCGAGGTCGCGGACGTCGACCTCATCCGCGAGGTGATCGGCGGCGAGGTAGACGCGGTGCTGGAGGACAACGCCCGCGCGTTCTACCGACTGCCCGCGCGTGAGATCCCGATCCCCGCCGACCCACCGACCCTGCCGTTACGTCGCGATCAGCTCCCGAAAGCGCAGGCGCACGACACGATTCCGTTCCCCGCGATCGAGTAGCTAGGCCAGCACGGCGCCGAGCACCCACACCCCGATCGCGAGCAAGGCGCCGAGTAGCTCGATGATCATCGACAATCCGACCCCCTTGATCGCGTGCACCGTTGCCCGCCAAGCGGGCGCACCCAGGCGCAACCGCTGGAATTCGGAAAGATAAACGCCCAGCACGAAACCCACGAACAGGCCGATCACCGCCGACCACGAAGAACCCGATGATGCCGAGCACCGCGCCGATCCACAGCGCGCGCTGGGAAACCCCCGCCTCCTTCATCTTTCGCCCCGGCCATGTGTATTTGACCACTCCGGACACCACGAGAAACAAGGTGCTGATCGCGAACACGAGCCAAACGCTCACGCCGCCGGTGAGCACCGCCCATACCGCGATCGCGGCGAAGATCAGCAGGACGCGGGGCAGGATCGGCACGATGATGCCCACCAGGCCGACCAGAATCACGAGGCCGACGACGACCTCACCCCACACGTTCATCAGCCCTCGCCACCGCTGTCCGACCGCCGCACCCGTCGGTCGGCAACCGCATTCTCGCCCTGCGCGTTCGGTGCCACCGCACGAGCCAGCTACCCGTCACCGATCCCGAGGCTGATCACGGCATAACCACCAGGGTGATTGTGTCCTACCCGATCCGTCGCAGCGAGAGGCGGTGACATCGGCACGCCCCTATTGTCATACTGTCAATACAGCCGATGGGCGAGTACCGGGGCGAGCCGGTGCGCGAAACGAGGAACTGAGGTAGGGCGTGAGCACTGTCAGGCAGGGCCCCTTGGCGGGCATCAAGGTGGTCGAACTAGCCGGAATCGGTCCTGGACCGCACGCGGGTCTGCTGCTGGCCGACCTCGGCGCCGACGTGGTGCGGGTGCAGCGGGCCGGTCAGCTACCCGGCGGCTTCGACCGGCCGCAATTGCGCGGTCGCACCGTCGTCGAAGCCAACCTCAAGGACCCCGCCGATATCGAGCGCGTCTACGGACTCATCGAGAAAGCCGATGTCCTGATCGAGGGCTTCCGCCCCGGTGTCACCGAACGCCTCGGCCTCGGCCCCGACGACGCGCTTGCCCGCAATCCGCGCCTGGTCTACGGCAGGATGACCGGCTGGGGCCAGGAAGGCCCGCTGGCCGAACGCGCTGGCCACGACATCAACTACATCTCGCTCACCGGCGTGCTGCACGCCATCGGACGCAAGGGCGAACGGCCCGTTCCGCCGCTGAACATGGTCGGCGATTTCGGTGGCGGCTCGATGTTTCTGGTGTTCGGCATTCTCGCCGCGATCATCGAACGCCAGAGTTCGGGCAAGGGTCAGGTCATCGATGCCGCGATGGTCGACGGCGCGCTCGCGCTCTCGCACATGATCTGGGGGATGCGCGGCAGCAACGCCTGGTCCGACGAGCGCGGTGTCAACCTGCTCGATACCGGAATGTCGTTCTACGACACCTATGAGACCGCCGATGGAAAGTACATGGCGGTCGGCGCGATCGAACCGCAGTTCTACGCGCAGGTGCTCACCGGTTTGGAGATCGATCCAGAGGGATTGCCCCTCCAACTCGACCCCGCCGGGCAGCAGACACTGAAAAAGCTTTTCACCGAACGCTTCCGGAGCAAAACTCGCGACGAGTGGGCCGCCATCTTCCACGGCACCGACTCCTGCGTGACACCTGTACTCACCTTCGCCGAAGCCACCGAGAACGAACATCTCACCGCCCGAGGCTCCCTGTTGGAGCTGGAGAACATCACCCAGCACGCACCAGCGCCCCGGTTCTCCCGCACACCCAACGGCGTCCCGACGCCGCCGCCCACCGAAGCGACGCCCATCGAATCCGTCTGGGCCGACTGAGAATTCGCTGGATCTACTTGTCCGGCGGCGCTTCCCCTCCGAGCGCCGCCGGACGGGTTATCAGCGATGAAAAGCGCTGTACCCGTGGCCCGGCGACGGGCCACCCGCACGAAATGTTTCGTGCGCGGGCGGCGTGCGGAAGGCTCATGGCGCGAAAGCCGCGAGCAAGCACGCAGTTCGAGCGGCGGCGCGTACCGAGAAACGGAAATCGGCCTGCTGCTCGCGAGACAGTATGACAGGACATGTGCCCAACTGTCGAACCGTATGGTCTGTTTTAATATTGGACTATCTTCTATAGTGCCACGTCAACGGCGATATCCGAGCGCTTTCGCGGAGAAAATATCCCGCACGTCACCTCGGCGAGCTGGCACCCGCGAGCACGAGACGCGGTCAGTACAGCGGAGTGAGCGGGTCGGCGGCGCGCGGCGTCAACGCGGCATAGGCGGCGGCGATGCCCTTCACCGCCAGCCGCAAATCGGACGACTGATGATTGAACGGCAGCCGCACAAAACGCTCGAACGCGCCCTGCACCCCGAATCTCGGCCCCGCGGCGAGCAATACGCCGTGGTTGGGTGCCGTGGCGGCCAACGCGGTGGACACCGAGGCCGGCAGCTGCGCCCACACCGACATGCCACCGATTCCCGGTGTCACCCGCCAGTCGGGTAGGTCCTCGGCGAGCGCGTCCACCAGGGTCTCGCGCTGTTCGAGCAGCTGCGCGCAGCGTCGATCCAGAATCCCCTCGGCCTGCGTGAGCAGGTGCACGGTGGCCAGCTGATCCATGACCGGCGTGCCGAGGTCGACGGTGGACCTGATGCCGAGCAGTTTGGTGATCAGTGTCTGACTCGTACGAATCCAACCGACTCGCAAACCACCCCAGAACGACTTGGACGCCGAACCGATGGTGACGATCTCACTACCGCGCGCGAACGCGGCCACCGGCGGTGGCAAGACCTCGCCGGTGAGATTGAGATCGGCCATGGACTCGTCGATCACCATCGTCATGCGGGTCTCACGCGCGATGGCAGCCAACTCGGCGCGCCCCTCGGCGTTCATCAACAGGCCGGTCGGATTGTTGTAGTCCGGCACCAGATAGGCCAGCGCCGCCGCGGTTTGCCTTGCCGCACTGCGTATTCCGTCCAGATCCCAGCCATCGGCCGGATCTTCCGGACGCAACGGCACCGGCACCGGCCGCGCACCGACATCGCGAATCGCCTCGATGGCGTTCGGGTAGGTGGGATGGTCGATGAGCACCCTGGCCGCGGGTGCCGTCAGCACGTTCAACAACAAGCGCAACCCATGCTGCGCACCGAGGGTGACGAGGATCTGATCCGGCTCGGTGGGCAGCCCACGCTGGGTGTAGCGCCGCGCGATCACCTCACGCAGCGGCAATACCCCGACCGGGTCCATCCCATGGGTGCCCAAATAGTTCGGGATACCGTCCAGCGCACTCGAATACGCCGCACGCATTTCCGGCGGCGCGGCCATCGCGGCATAGGTGAGATCGATGGTCGGCAGTTCGTTCGGCGACATCATCGCCAGAATGCTGCGCGCGGGCTTGCTGCCGTCGTGCTGGATATCGCCGGGCAGGGCGACGGTGCTGCGCGAGCCCTGCCGACTGATCAGGTAGCCGTTCTCGCGCAACAGCGAGTACGTGGAGGTGATCGTGGTCCTGCTGACCCCCAGGGTGGCGGCCAGGTCGCGCTCACTTGGCAGTGCGACACCGAGCGGCGCTCGACCGTCGTGAATGAGCAGCCGAATCCCCTCGGCGAGCGCGAGATACGCGGGGCGCGAGGAATGCCGTGCGCTCGTAGCGCCGTCGTCGACATTGCGCCACGCACCGAGGTCGCGAGCCAGGCTGCCCGCTCCGATCACTCTCATCGCCATAAAGTCCAGTATCGCCCTAGTGGATATTTAAAAACAAGGCCAGTATGGCGCACGCTTGATCACATGTCCGCACTCGCCGCACTGATCATCGTCGCCGCCTTCGGTTGCCTGGCGTATCGCCTGCTTCCGGACCGCCTCGTTCGCGCCGTCCGCCTCGACCGCTACCTCCCCCACTCCGCATCGGTGGATCACAGTGAGTCTTCCTACGACTACCAGCGGCAATACTCGGATCTTTCCGCCATTTACGCGCGTACGGGCACCAGGGATCCCGTCGCCACCACGCCGCGGAAATCCAGGGCACCGCGTGCGGAAAGCCGACCGGGGCAGCGCACGAGCGACTCGAAGACACCGCACCGGCCATAGCGAGGGCCGGTCGCCATCACCTTCCGCACCGCGTTCTTGATCCAAGGCCAGTTTCGTGCAACTGGCCTTGGATTTAGTTCGTGTCGGACCCGCCGTGCACACTGACGACATGAGTGAGACCACTCGCCGACACACCGACGACGCCACGGTGACCCGCCACGCTGAAGCGGTGCGCGTCGACGCTGCCGCGTACACCGCACCGAGTACCGACGCCGCCGTCGAGCCCACGCCCGCCGACGACATCGCGCCCATGGACTTCGCGTTGTTCGATACCGCGATCGGCACCTGCGCGATCGCCTGGCAGGCCGACGAGGTGGTGCGGTTCCAGCTCCCCGAAACAAGCCCCGAGGCAACCCGCGCGCGCATCGGTCGTCGTCGCCTCGGCGCGGCGAGCGACCAACTGCGCGAAACCGTCCCACCCACCGCGATCGCCGAAGCCATCGACGGCATCCGCGCCCACCTCACCGGCGAACTCGACGACCTACGCTGGATTCCACTGAACACCAACGGCATTCCCGAATTCCACCGCGCGGTATACGCCGTTACCCGGGCGATCGACCCCGGCCGCCTACTCGGCTACGGGCAGGTGGCCGCACGGATCGGCGCACCGGGTTCCGCGCAGGCGGTGGGGCAAGCACTCGGCCGCAACCCGATTCCACTCATCATCCCGTGCCACCGGGTGATCGCGGCCGACAACGCCCTCACCGGTTTCTCCGCACCGGGCGGTGTGCACACCAAACAGCGACTGTTGACCATCGAGCGCACACCGGGTTTCGGCGAACCCACCCTGTTCTAGCCGGGGCATCAGCAGCCGCTGGACCCGCGCCGATCCGGCAGTGCGGGTCCGCCCCACACCGAGGGACCTACCACCACGCTCGGCCGATACGCCGATTTCACGGGCGTACCGGCCGAGCGCACCAGCCGATGTTCTCCGGTGAATAGCGTTGTGCCGCAGGCTATACCGTCGATACCACGCTCGAGTCCAGCCGGACCGGGAGCGAGACCAGTCCGCGAATCAGCAAGCTCTTGCGCCACTTCAGCGCCTCGACATCCCCGGCCAACGCGATCCTCGGCATGCTGGCCAACAACCGCGTGATCGCGATGGTGGCCTCCATCCGTGCCAACGGTGCGCCGAGGCAGTAATGCATCCCGTGACCGAAGGCGATATGGCGGTTGTCGGTGCGGTCGGGGTCGAGCCGGTCGGGGTCGGCGAAACGCTCGGGGTCACGATTGGCGGCGGCCAGCGAGATCATGATGAACTCGCCCGCGTCGATGTCGTGGCCCCCCAAGACGATCGGCTCGGTGGTGTAGCGCGCGGTCGCCAGGTGTACCGGCCCCTGACTGCGCAGGATCTCCTCGAGAAACGCCGGAATCCCATCCGGATCGGCGCGCAGTCGGTCGGCTGTCGCCGGATCGCGCAGTAATTCCAGCACCGCGTTGCCGATCAGATTCACCGTTGTCTCGTGCCCCGCGGCCAGCAGCAGGAACAACATTCCGATGAGTTCCTGCTGGTCGAGCCGGTCGCCGTCGTCCTTGGCGATGATGAGTTCGGAGAGCAGGTCACCGCGCGGATCGTCGGTGCGTTCGGCGATCAGCTTCGTCATGTAGGTGAAGAAGGCGATCCCCGCGGTGGTGCGCTCCTCGATCGTGCCCGAGTCGTCGACGACAGTCGCTGTCCAGGAACGGAATTCGTCCTTGTCCTCGTCGGGCACGCCGAGTAGTTCGCAGATCACCGCGATCGGCAGCGGGAAGGCGTAGCTGTCGATCAGATCGACGGTGTCGGCCGTACCGTCGACCATGTCCGCCAGCAGGGTGTCGGCCAGGTCGGTGATTCTCGCCCCGAGATCGCGCACCGCGCGGCTGGCGAAGGCCTTGGCTACCAGGCGCCGCAGCCGGGTGTGCTGCGGCGGGTCGGCGAAGAGCATGTTGTCGTTGATGGCGGCATTGAACATTTCCGCCGCGCCGTTCTTGGCCAGCACGGCCTGACCTTCGGGAGATCCGATCCGCTTGCTGATCGTGGGTTCCATGAACGCCTGCTTGGCCACGTCGTGGTCGACGATCAGCCAGCCGAGCACACCATCGAGCCGAATGCGATGCAGTGGACCACGCGCACGCAAGGCCCGGTAGGTGGCGTGCGGGTCTTGATAGAAGTCGTCGGTGAGTTCGAGGATTTCGTGGGTGCCGCTCGAAGCCGTCATGCGCGACCTCCTGCGGGTACTGCGATGGCGGCCGAGGCCCTGCCTGATTCGGGGTGGTTCACGTGCCCTCAGTCCTTTCGACGAACGGTTCTGACTGCACCCGTTGCGGCGGCGAGCACCGAGGCGATACCGGAATGACGACGGCTGACGCGGCACGCGACTCGATGAGCGATGGATCACCGGCTGCATCGGGTGGATGGTCGAGCAGTTTCGATCGGTAGGTGAATCAGGAAACCTCGGCACCCGACCCCCGCACCTATTGGCGGGAGCACTCGAGTGTGCGGCGAGGAATTTCCGTACGGCGAGTGTACAGGCACCCCTTTCGGGGTTTGCGGACCCATGAAAGTCGTTGGCATCAGCGAAAATTCGCTGACAGATAGCTGAAAGCGCAGTGTGTGACACCGCACCTCGCTCGCGACGGGCGATCATCCGCTTGGCTACGGCGAGGTAATCCTTTCGCACGACCACCGTCGATACCTGCGGCCGATTCGCGAACACCCGCGCGACCAGCACAATCTGATCCGACCGCAGGTCGCGTCACATGCGAGGGACGGAATATGCGCAGCACACCGGTTCGGATCTCGGCGCCCGGCGGCGCCACGACAGCGCGCACGCGCCAGACATTGCCGCCGGTGGCCTGGGGACCGCTGCTAGTGCTCGCCGGCGCCGTGGGCATCGCGCTGCTCATCGCCAGCCGCAACTACGGCTACTTCTTCGACGAGGCGTATTTCGTCGTCGCCGGACGTGATCATCTGGACTGGGGTTATTTCGATCAGCCGCCCTTGGTTCCCGCGCTGGCGGCGGCGATGGACTGGCTGGCACCGGGTTCGCTGCTCGCCTTGCGCCTGCCCGCCACGCTCGCGGGCATCGGTGGCGTCATCGTGTAGCGCGACGAGGCACTGATCAGCCCTGCCCCGTTTCGCCACGCAGCAACGCGCCCAACGACTCTCGGTCGGTGACGTCCATCTTGATGCAGGCGCGGTAGAGATGCCCCTCCACCGTGCGCACCGAGACCGTCAGCCGGTCGGCGATCTGTCGGTTGGACAGGCCCGCGGCGACCAGGTTGGCGATCTCGCGTTCGCGCGCGGTCAACGGCAGCGGCTGCGCGGCCTTGCGCAGCGCGGGAGTGCTCGCCCCGCCGCACGCCGCGGCGAGCCGGTTCGCCGCGGCGGCCGACTCGAGCAGGCGCCGACGATCCGACGCGCGCTCGTGTGCGGTCGCCGCCTGCGCCGCGGCATCGGCCGCCGAGACAAGTGCGCCGATCTGCTCGAATTCGGCGGCGGCCGCGTCGAGCCCAGGACCGTCATGTGCGGCCAGTGCCACCGCATGTCGTGCCTGCACCTGCACGAGTCGACCGTCCACCCGCGCCGCGAGATCCGCGAGCCGCCCCGCCACCGAGTGCTCGCCGAAACGCGCGGCGGTGTGCAGCGCCATGGCCTCGATCGCGTGCTGATTCGCACGTGCGGCCCCGTCCGCCGCCCCCAATGCCAGTCGCACCGCGGGGGTGACGGTGCCCTCGGCGGCGGCCAACCACGCGCGCGCGAGCTCCAGTTGCGGCTCGTACACCGCACTGTGCCGACCACCGCGCGCCGTCGCTTCCGCGATCGCGTCGGCGGCCTCCCTTGTTCGACCGAGCGCCGAATACGCCTCGGCCAATCGGATTCTCGCGGGGAACATCCACGCGGCGGCACCTTCCGCGGTGAGCGCGGCCAGTGCCTGTTCCAGGTTCTCCACACCGTTCGGGAAATGGCCGTGGGCCACATCCACGGTGCCCTGCAAGATCTTCGACATCCCCCACGCGAGGTACTGACCCGGCGCCGAATACCCGAAATAGGCTCCCGCGCACCGCCGAGCGTCCGCGAGATCACCGGTAAAGGTGAGCGCGAGCACCTCCGCGTGCGTCGACATGAACCGATTGAGCCCGTCGATCTCGGACTCCACCTCGTGTCCCCGCGCCGCGTATTCCTTTGCGGCTTCGCCCTTTCCCATCAGCGCCAAGGCCAGGCCGCCACCGAAAGCCGCCCACCACACCGCCCACGGCGGCGCCTCGTGCGCCGCGATCGCCTTCTCGGCCTCGGTGATCGCGTCATCGATCCGGTTCTCGTTCACCGCGCACGCCGAGGCGAGCCCGTCGAGAATGGCGACGATCTTCGGGTGCCGCGCCTTGCCTCGGATGAGGGCCAGCACCTCGTCGGCATGATCGGCATCGCCCATGGCCCACAACAGGTTCGCGACCCGGGTGCTGCCCCACCTGGCCAACTGCACCTCGTTGAGCTGATCGGGATCGAAGCTGGCCAGAGTGCGCTCGGCCTCGATCCGGTGGCCCTGCCACAGCAGCGCACGCGCGAGCAGGTCCGCCGATTCCACCCCGCCGCGACGCTCCACCGCCGCCCTGGCGAAGCGTTCGCCCAACGGAAGATTCGCCAAGCCGATCGCGTCCGCCGCCGCCGCCTCGAACAGCTCGAGATCGGCGGATTTATCACTGTCCAGTGCCAATTCGGCCAACCGGATGCGGTCGGCGGCGGTATTGATCGGGCGCTGCTCCAGCGCCGAGAACAGCCGACCACGCAGGCGCCGACCCGAGGCGACACCGAGCCTGCGGCGAATCACCTCGCCGAACAGCGGATGGTTGTAACGCACCACCAACTGGTGCGCGCTCTCGACCACCCGCACCACACCGCGGGTCTCGGCGGACTCCACCGCCTCCTCACCCGCGAGCGTGGCGAGCACATCCAGGTCGATCGGCTCACAGAAGGTCAACAGCTCCAACACATTCAGCACCGACTCGGGCAGCTGCTCGACCCGATCCTCCAGCAGCGCGGCCAATTCCGAGGTCACCGCGGCACGGCCACGCAACTGCCACACCCCGTTGACCTGACGCAACGAGCCGGCATCGAGCCCACCCTCGACCAGATGCCGCAGGTACAAAGCGTTTCCGCCCGAGGCCTCCCACATCAGGTTCGCGGTGAACCCCTCCAGCTGCCCGCCGAGCATCGTCTCCACCAGATCGACGCTCTGGCGCTGGGTGAACGGGCGCAGATCGATGCGCAGCAGATGACCGTCTTTCCACAACGAGGTCACCGCGTCGGGGACCTGCACGCCGCTGCGCACCGTCACCACGATGTGCGCCGCCTTGTCGATCGCCAACTGCAACAACAAGGTTGCCGAGAGCTGATCGAGCAGGTGCGCGTCGTCGACACCGATGATGGTGTGTCCGTCGGCGAGCAACGCCTCGCGCGCCGAGGACATGAACGTCACCGGGTCGTGTGCGGTGGAAACCCCGACCATGTGCGCGAACACGCCGAGCGGAATGCTGCGCGCGGACTCGGTGCCCGCGACCCAACGAATATTGCCGCCAACCGCCAGTGCGGCCGACCGTGCCAGCGTTGTTTTCCCGACACCGGCATCACCGGTCAGTACCGCACCGACATGCTCGGACCCCGACAGTGCGGCATGGATTGTCTCGAACTCGCTGTCGCGTTCGATCGTCGGCCAATTCCGAGCCATTCTCCTACTGTAGTTCGTCGCGGATCATGATCGAAGAGCAGAAGGCAGGACCGGTCGCAATCATCACCAACGGTAGAACTTGTTGTCCTACTGCCTAACCGAGAACGTCGTGGCGAACGATCGTCTGATCACGGCCGGGCCCCACACCGATGCAGGAGATCCGCGCGCCGGACAATTCCTCCAGTCGCAACACGTAGGCCTGCGCGTTCGCGGGCAGATCGGCGAATTCGCGCGCGCCGGAGATGTCCTCCCACCAGCCGGGTAGCTGCTCGTAAATCGGCTTGGCGTGGTGGAATTCGGTCTGCGTCGTCGGCATCTGTTCCACCCGCTCGCCGTCGATCTCGTAGGCCACGCAGATCGGCACCGTCTCCAGACTCGACAGGACGTCCAGTTTGGTGAGGAAGTAGTCGGTGATGCCGTTGACCCGGGTGGCGTAGCGCGCGATCACCGCGTCGAACCAGCCGCAGCGCCGTGCGCGCGCGGTGGTGACACCGACCTCACCGCCCGTCTTGGCCAGGTAGGCACCCCACTCGTCGAACAGCTCGGTCGGGAACGGACCCTCACCGACACGCGTGGTGTAGCACTTGAGAATGCCGAGCACCGTGTCGATCTTGGTCGGCCCGACGCCCGCGCCGACGGCGGCGCCGCCCGCGGTCGGGTTCGAGGAGGTGACATACGGGTAGGTGCCGTGGTCGACGTCGAGCAGAGTGCCCTGCGAGCCCTCCAGCAACACGGTCTCACCGCGTTCCAACGCCAGATTCAGCTGTAGCCGGGTGTCGGCGATCCGGTGGGCGAACGACTCCGCCTGCCCGAGTACCTCGTCCACCACCTGCTGTGGGTCGAGCGCGCGCCGGTTGTAGATCTTGACCAGCACTTGGTTTTTGTACTCGAGCGCAGCCTCGACCTTCTGGGTGAGGATCTTCTCGTCGAGCACGTCGGCGACGCGTACTCCGACGCGCGCGACCTTGTCCTGGTAGCAGGGGCCGATGCCGCGCCCGGTGGTGCCGATCTTGTTGTTGCCGAGGAAGCGTTCGGTGACCTTATCGATGGCCACGTGGTAGGGCATGATCAGGTGCGCGTCGGCCGAAAGCAGCAGACCGGAGGTGTCGACGCCGCGCTTGTCCAAACCGGCCAGCTCGTCGAGCAGCACGCCGGGATCGACCACGACACCGTTGCCGATGACATTGCGCACAGACGGGGTGAGGATGCCGGAGGGAATCAGGTGCAGCGCGAATTTGTCACCGTTGGGGAGAACGACGGTATGGCCCGCATTGTTACCGCCTTGGTATCGGACCACCCACTGCACGCGGTCGCCGAGTAGATCGGTGGCCTTGCCCTTGCCTTCGTCGCCCCACTGGGCGCCGATCAGGACGATTGCCGGCATGGTCGTGTCTCCTACGGTTCGACGCGCAACACTGTCGGTGTTGCAGCTACCTGCCGTTTTCGAGGCGGTGGCCGGAAGGACAGTCTAGTCCAACGCTTGTCGCGGCCGATCGATGCCGCCTCGATGCTCGTCGGTGGGGACCGTCACCGGAGCCGGCGCACGACAGCGGCGCCAGCGCGCCGTAGCCTCGATGAGGCGTGTGACGGGGCACGGCACCGGGGTTATGGTTGCACTCGTGAGCGAGCGTCGGCAGTGAACGCACGCGACACACCGTGCTTCCAGCGCACGCCGAGAGCCGAGACAACGGGGGTCAGCGCGGCGGTGTGGGTTTCGCCCGAGCACGGCGGCGCGCCGACGAACATCGCCTGGCGGAGGAGAAGGGTTTAGCGCGGTTTGAGTACCCACGTTCTGCGTTGTGATGGCGCGCCGGTACCGCTGGCCCTCGCGGCGCTACCGATGAGTCACACCGAAATGATCCCGGATACCGACGAGATCGATGAACTGCTCCCGGTGTTGGCCGCCGACAGCCTGCCCAGGCTGATCGTGCTCGGCGAGGACACCGCGCTGGCCGCGGTGCTGACCCACCTGATGCGCACCGAACGACTGCATGTGGAGATCGGTTACGTGCCCACCGAGAAGACCTACGGTTCCCGCGTCTATCAGACCGGCACCGGCAATGCCGCCGCCAAGCGCGCGGTGGAAGGTACCCCCACCGAGCTGCCACTGATTCGCGACGACACCGGCAAGGTACTGGTCGGGCGCGCCATGATCACCGGCCCCGAGGCGAGCAAGCTGGAGGGCGAGGCCTACGTCGACGAGACCAAGCTGTTCTCCGGCACCGTGACGGCGATGCAGATCTCACCGACCGCGCACCTGCCCGGCGTGCGCGCCACGATTCCCCGTCGAATCGGCAAGCGCCGCTGGGTCGAAGGCCGTGCGGCCCAGCTCGGCACACCGGGCGCCGTGGTGACCCGCGACGGCATCACCACCGAGCGGCCGGTGCCGCGCGCGAGCTTCTACCGCCACAACGAGTCCTGGCTGCTGGTGCGATGACGACACCGTTTCCCCCGCAACGCCGCTCGCGCGCGATCCGGCCGAGCCCGGTGTTCCTGCTCGTGGTCGCGATCACCGTCGTCGGCGCGGTACTGACCTGGAATGCCGACTTGGACAGCACGATAGCCAAGGTCGGCGTTTTCGTGTTCGTGGTGTTCGGCTGGATCATCACGCTCTGCCTCCACGAGTTCGCGCACGCGTTCACCGCGTGGCGGGCCGGTGATCACGAGGTGGAGTTGCGCGGGTATCTCACACTGAACCCGCTGAAGTACAGCCACCCGTTGCTGTCGATCGGGTTGCCGATGGTGTTCATCGCGTTGGGTGGCATCGGGCTACCCGGTGGCGCGGTATACGTGCACTCGCACCATTTCTCGCCGCGCACGCAGCGGATCATCAGCGGCGCGGGCCCCGCGGTCAACGCGGTGTGCGCCGTGGTGCTGCTGCTGATCGTGCGCCTGTTCGGTGACTCGGGTTCGCAACCGGTGTTCTGGTTCGCGCTGAGCTTTCTCGCGTTCCTCCAGATCACCGCGACGCTGTTGAATCTGATTCCACTGCCGGGACTGGACGGGTACGGCATCGTCGAGCCGTCGTTGAGTTACCGAACCCGGCGCTCACTCGACCAGTTCAAGCCGTTCGGGATGCTGATCCTGTTCGCGTTGTTGTTCAGCCCCGTGCTGAATCGGGTGTTCTTCGACGCCGTGTACGCCCTGTTCGAACTGTCCGGGGTGCCGTCGGATTGGTCGAAATACGGCAGCTACCTCACCCGTTTCTGGACCTGAGGCACCCATGAGACAAACGGAGCCGTCCGGCTGCGCGCCGGACGGCTCCGCGCTTCGCTCGCCGACGGACCCCCCTAATCCTGCGGTCAGCACACCAGTCCAACCGATGGATGATTCCCGCCCGCTCACGAAGTTCTCGACCGCAACCACCCCTCGTACGCTGCGGTCATCTCTCAAGGTAGGGGCGCGCGCAGGCGCGGACACGAGTAGCGCGCTACGCGAAGATCAATCCGGCAGTGCGGGAAAATAACGGAGCCAACGAAAAGCGCTGAGTAGTGCGGTCATTGCTCCGGCGGCACATACGGGTTGCGGACAGTTGGCGGTAGCAGCGCCATCGCCGAGATTCGCTGGAGGCCACACACCTGCATCAAATCGACCAGGATCGAGCGCAGCTGGGCGAACACCACGTGCGCCGAAAGGCCCGCGCCGACAACGAGTTCCGGACGTGCTTCCTTGGCGATCGAGCGCAACACCCTGGCCGCCTCCGCCTGGTCGGGCTGCTCGCCGGGGTCGGCGAGCATCATCCTGCGCAGAACGTCGATGCTACGGCCGAGGCGTTCCATCGCATCGATCAGTCGCGGGTCGAGAATCTCGTCGTCCTGCACCAGTGTCAGTGAGCGACGCAGCAACACCCTGGTATTGCGGATGGCGTTGTCCAGCGGGTCGGCGGTGGCCTTGATCGCCTCGAAGCGCGGGCGAGAGTTCCAGTACAGCGGGGAGATTCGGCTGATCTCGCGGCCGCCCTCCAGTGCCGAACGCAGCGAGTCGATCTTCGGCTGGGTGGCACGCACCGCGGTCAGCGCTATCCGCACCTTCTCCGCGTCCTGTTCCAGCAGACCGTCGGCGCAGTCGGTCAGCGAACGTCCCATCACGGCAAGCACTTCCGCCGCCTGCACCCTGGCTCGACGCACCGGATGTAGCGGGATCGCCGCCACCACGACCACGCCGACAAGACCACCGACCAGCGCGTCGATCATGCGGGAGAAACCGCCGCCCGCCGAGGGCGGCAGCAGGGTCGCCACCAGCACGGCCGAACCGGCCGCCTGCATGGTGATGATCGAACCACCGTCGAGGAACACCGCCGCGGCCATGGCGACCGCCACCACCAGCGCGATCTGCCACACGCCGGTACCGGCTCGGCTGATGAAAAGGTCACCGATCCCGATGCCGACAGTCACCCCGACGAGCAGTTCCACCGAACGGCGCACCCGCGCACCGAAGGCGACACCGATCGAGACGACGGCCGCGGTCGGCGCGAAGAACGGTTGCGGGTGACCGACAATCGAATGCGCGACGAACCACGCCAGCGCGGCGCCCAGCGCACACTGCAGGATCGGCAGCGCCGAACGACGCAACCGAGTCCACGAGTTGCGCAGCCTGGTTATGCCACTGGCGCGGGCGTCGACGACGCGATAGTTCAGGCCGATCACTTGGTCACCAGGTTCAATCCGGAATGGCCCGGCCCAAGGGCGTTGTCGAGGACAGCGCGGCGGGTGCGGGCACGGTCGGGCAGTGGTGGCTCAGTCGAGGCCGAGCTCGGCCGCGGCACGCGGGTCACAGTCCTCGAGCAGGTCGAGGCAGCGCGCGTACTCCTCGTTCTCACCGACCAGTTTCGCGGCCTTGGCCAGCGCGCCGACGCTGCGCAGAAAACCCTGGTTGGGTTCGTGCGACCACGGCACCGGGCCGAAGCCTTTCCAACCATTGCGCCGCAACAGGTCGAGGCCACGGTGGTATCCGGTGCGTGCGAACGCGTACGCGGCCACCACATCGTGATTCACCGCCTCGTCCTGTTCTTGCGCACGCGCGAGCGCGGCCTCGGCGAGGTAGGCCCATGCGATCGACGCGGCGGGGTGATCGGCCGCCACCCGCACCGGATCGGCCTTGTTGAGTAGTGCCTGTTCCGCCTCTTCGAGGTCGGGAAGCAGCACCGGTTGCGGTCCGAGCAGGTCACCGAACGACGTCATGCGGTTCATTGTGCACCGACGGCGGATTTGCTCGTTAGGCTGGCCGTCGAGTTCAACAATTTTCCTCACCGAGCAAGGGGTGTGCGTGTCCGACCCGAACGACAAAAACAAGCCGGTGCCAGCTAGCGCCGACCCGGGGTCTCCTGGGGCAGACGCACGCCCCGACACCACATCCACCGCCGCCGAAAAGCAGGCGGCGGCGCCGACCAGTCCCCTTTCCGGCACGAAAAAGCCTGCTCCCGACGCTGGGAAGCCGGAGAGTACCGGGGGCGGCGGCGACACGGGGAAGCCGAGCACGCCAGCGCGAGTCACCCCGCGGATCAGCACGCCCGCCACTAAGTCGGGGAAGCCGAATTCGACGAATCGCCCACCCGCCGCTGGCAAGCAGGGTGGCGAGCAGGCGAAGTCACCGAATCAGCCTTCCGCGCCCGCACCGTCGGGCTCCTCGAAACCCGAGGCGGTACAAGATAAGTCGTCGAACCCGCAAGACACCATGGGCGCGGACGCGCAAACCACCGCTATCGAACGCGTCGACCCGAAATCGTCCGGTGCCGACACGGCCGCTGCGACACCGAAACAGTCGCCGCCGAACGCCCCCGGCGCCGCGCGAACGAACAGGCCGTCGCCGCCGCCGAGCCACCCACAGGACCAGCCACCGCGGTCATCGCCGAAACAGGTTGGTGGGCAACAAAATAAGCCCGCCGATACGCCGCCACCAACACGCGGCGACCAAGGCGGGAAAACCGCGCCAGCGCAAACACCGTCGAAGCCCGCGGGAAATTCACCGGACAACCCGGCCGCACGCTCGACCAGCGCACCGAGCCAGCGCGGCGGCCGAGGCGAACCCCAAGGACCCACGCGAGACCGACAGGCACCGAAGAACCCGCAAACACCGGCACCATCGAACACAGCCGAAGAACGACAGGGCAATTCGCCCGCGGGCCCGACGAACACACCAAACCAACGCGACAGCCGAGGCGAACCCCAAGGACCCACGCGAGACCGACAGGCACCGAAGAACCCGCAAACACCGGCACCATCGAACACAGCCGGAGAACGACAGGGCAATTCGCCCGCGGGGCCGACGAGCGCGCCGAGTCAGCCGCGCGGCGGACCCGGCGCACCTGCGGCATCGGCTGGTCCTCGCCAAAACGCTCCGCGAGGACAGGCCCCCGGGTCCGCGAGCGACAAGGGCCCGGACGGAAAAAACACCTCCGCACCCGGAGCGCGCGCCCAAGACGCCGAAACCGTCGAGATCAACAAGCGCGGCACGACCAAGCCCACCTCCGGCTCGACCCCACCCGCAGCGCCCGGCCAGGCGAAAAACGCCGCACCACAACAGAAGACCTCGGGACAGCCCGACGGCGCGTCCGCCGGGTCCGACACCGCGAAGCAGGGCGGTAAGGCCGCCGGTGCGGCAGCTGACGCGGCGACGATCGCCATTCGCAAACAGCAGCCCGCATCGAAATCCGCGCGACAAGATCGCCCGTCCGACTCGAAATCAGCTGCGGCCGAGGCGGCTACGCCGAAACAGGACAGCGACGAAAAGCAGCAGGGCACGACCGGCAAGTCCGCGAAACCGGCCGAGTCCCCGCGCGGAACCGACAAGGGCGGCCCGTCGGGCTCCGACGAGGTCACGACGGCCATTCCCGCCGGCACCGACAGCGAGAAGACCGTCGCCCTGCCGGTGCAGCGACCGGGCGAACGGGCCAATTCGCCCAAGCAGCCGTCGCCCACCGACCGCGTCACCGCACCCGGCGGGGGACGAGGCCCGGTCACCAAACCGCCGAACACACCACGTCCCGCTCCTGGCCCCCGCCAGTCGGGGCCGAAACAACCCGCACCGCAAAGCCCTTCGGGTCCGCCACCTGTCGACCCCGGCTTCCGACCCCCACGCCCGCCGGAACAACAGCGCCCACCCGAGCAACAGCGGCCGGCCAGCGCACCCTCACCGGCCGATCACCAGCCGACGACGCCCGCGCATCCGGTCGGCCCGCGCCCACCACAACCCAGGCCGATCGCCGCACCGCAGCGCATCCCCGCTCCACCACAACCTGCCGCCGAACCGTCGACGCCGAGTTCCCCCTTGGCGGGCAAGTCGAAGAAGTGGCTGCTCGGCGTCGGCGGCGCCGCCGTGCTTGTCGTCGCGCTGATCGTGCTGATCGTGGCGCTCACCACCGGCGGCGCCGACAGCTCCCCGGAGGGCAAGGTCCGCACGGCCGTCACCGATTACACCGCGGCCCTGCAGTCCGGTGACCTCGCGACGTTGCAATCCACCACCTGCGGCGAATTGCACGAGTTCTACCAGGGCATCCCGGCCGACCAGTACGCCAACGTGCACAAGCTCTCCACCGACCGCAAATCGATCCCCGTGGTCGACGGCATCGATACCGTCACGATCACCGACGACACCGCCGTCGCGCAGGGCACCGTGTACACCGACGCCGACCCGGCCAAGCGCAGCACCTACACCTTCGACCTGCAACAGACAGCAGGCGAATGGAAGGTGTGCGACCGGCCCTCGGGCACCGAGTAGCCAACCGGATGCTGATGTCCGGTATCCGGTAGCGCCCGCACACTCACCTGGTCAAGGGTTCGGTTCACCACTAAAGTGGTGGCCGATCATACGCAGGGGAGCTGATGATGACGCCACCGGATACCGACATATCAACGCAGGCAGCGGCGCTGACGGGACACCGATTTCGAGTCAGAGACCACTACGAGGTCGGCCGCGAGAAGGTCCGTGAGTTCGCCAGGGCCGTGCAAAATCACCACGGCGCGCACCAACACGAGACCGACGCCGATGGCCTCGGCTATGACGCCCTGATCGCGCCACCCACCTTCGCCACGGTGATCGGCATGGCGGGCACCGCCACCCTGCTCGACACCGTGCTCACCGACTACGACCTCTCGCGGGTGCTGCAAACCGACCAGGTTTTCGAGAGCTTCCGCCCCATTCTCGCGGGCGACCGGATCACCAGCGAGGTGCTGATCGATTCGATCCGGCAGTTCAACGAGAACGAATTCGTGGTCATCCGCTTCTCGCTCACCAACCAGCGCGACGAAGTGGTGATCCTCGGTTCCGCCACGATCGTCACCCGCAACACCGCCAACGATCCCGCCGAGGAGACCGCCACCAGCGACGCCAGCATCGCGGCGGTGGTCGACAACATCATGATGCAGGGTCGTCCGGCCGACGGCGAGACCACCGCGAAGCGGTTCGAGGAGGTCGACGCACTGGTCGCGCTCGGGCCGAGTGAGCTGGCCGCACCGGCGCGCGACCGCGAGATTCACCCGGTACACACCGTCCCCACCTTCGACGAGTTGTCCGTCGGCGACCGACTACCACCTAACGAATACCGACTCACCCGCGGTGACCTGGCGAATTACGCGGGCGTCTCGGGCGATGCCAATCCGATCCACTTCAGCGAGCACGCGGCCCAACTCGCCGGACTGCCCACCGTGGTCGCGCACGGCATGCTGACGATGGGGCTCGCGGCCGGTTACCTGACCTCCTGGCTCGGCGATCCGACGGCGATCAGCAAGCTCGCCGTCCGCTTCTCCGGGTTCGTCCCGGTTACCGAGGACGCACCCGCGCCGGTGAGCTTTTCCGGCAAGGTCAAGTCGGTCGACCCCGAAACCCGCACCGCGACAATCCTGCTCAACGGCACCTCGGAGGGACGCAAGCTCTTCGGCCGCGCTGTGGCCGACGTGCGGTTGCGCTGAAGGGAACTCGGCGCGACGAGTCTCGGTTATTCGTCGAGCTTCGCGTGCATGAGGTAGACGTTGTAGTCGTTCCACGTCGAGATGGTGAAGTAGAGATCCGACCCCGTCGACCAGGGGTGCAGGAAACCCCCGTACAGCTCGGGGTAATCGCGCACCGTCACCGTCGGCGTGCCGGGCGACCACACGCCCTGCGGTGAATCCGCTTCGCGGACAACGATCGCGGCCTTGGCGGTGTCGAGGTAACTCATCTGCCACACCGCGCGCTCGGCGTCGTAGCGCACCGACAACTCACCCGCCGGGCCATCGACGACCGGGGTCGCCGCGCCGAATCCGCCTACGGGGGTCCAGTTTCCGTCCTGCCAGTACTGGTAGGCGGTGGTGTTGAGGAGTTGATCCACCGGAACGCGGGCGAGGCCGATCGCACCGAGGCGGGTGTTGGGTGTGCCGAACATATAGACGTAGTCACCCTGCGGAACCATCGCGCTCACCTGGAAGTTCGCGAGCCCGAAGATGTTGTCCCACCTGGCATACGGATCTTTCGTCCAGGTCTGGCCGTGATCGTCGGAGTAGGCGATGCCGCCGTAATTGGTGAAGAAGGTACCGGGCAGGCTGTTCCAGGTGCGGATCGACATGTAGCTCATGTACTGCCGTTCACCCACCGCGAACCCCGAGGTCGGGATGGTGGTGACCTCCACATTGTCCATCTTGCGGCTGGAGAGGACCTCCGCGGCGTGGCAGCGGTCGTCGGTGATCATCCGGTCGTAGGTGACCCCGTCGTCCAAATCGTGGTCGCTGCTGAACGCCAGAACATTGCTGCGCCAGTCCTCCCCCATGCCGCCCGGCGGGTGGAAGCCGCGGCCGACGGTGTCGCCGAACGCGGTGGCGATCTCACCCGGCGCGCTTTCCCACATGATGCCGAGGTCGGTGCCGTCGACCTGCCAGCGCTTATCGGTGCGATTGATCGAGTTCGCTCCGGTCTGTTTGGCCACCTCACGCACCTGTCCGACCCGTGGCGCGGCCCGCGCTGGCGCAGGCGCCGCACTCTCCACCGGTGGCTGCAGCGCCGCCGGCGGCGGGGGTACCGGACCAGGATCCGGGCCGGGACCTGGCACCGCGAAGTGGAAAGGCTTGGCGTTCAACAGGATCTGCGGAATACCGAACGCTTGTCCCGGCCACGGCGGCGGGCCCGGCTGGTCGGTGAGGTCGGGGCACGGATTGTGGCACGGGTCGACCGGCAGCTTCATCTCGGTGCGCACCGGCGCGGGTTCGGGCGCTTTCGGCGGAAGAACAGTCACCACCGGATAGGGAATCTGCACGTCAACGGTCTTGGGCAGCACCGACTCGTGCGTCGGCACGGGGTCACTCGCACACGGACCGGCCCCGACGACACCCGCCGCCTCCGGCGCCGCCACGGCCTGCCGTTCGGCCAGCGGCAACACCGCGACCCCCACCACGACAACACCCACCGCAGCCACAAGCCGCCTACCCATATTTTCCCCTCGCAAGTCGCCGGAACCCGCCTCGAGCTGCGCCGACCCTACCGCGCACGTGGAAGAATCCCGCTCATTAGCGAGCCGGGGGATCCACCGGCATCCCGATCGACACCTGAGGCTGCGGCGCCTGACGTTCGGAACACTCTGCGCCACAGACGATTCCCCGGTGGAGTCGAAGCACCACCGAAGACTGGAGTCGCGCCCTGGGTTTCGCTCCCCGAACCGCCGATTCGGTCGACACTGATATGGGCGACGTATCCGGGGGGCGTGGTCGGTGATCCGGCGACGCCGTAGTTCGCGCAGATCACCGGCGCGAGGCCGGGGCGGCGCTGTGACGACCGTGGCCGCGGACCCCGGGGCGGGTAGATACGGGGTTTCGTGCGCGCGCTGCCATTACCGGACGAAAACCTGTCCTTCGACGCTTTCGCCTCGCCGGTAGCCCGGTGTCGCCGCGCGAACAGAGCCGACGGTCCTTTTCACCCCCAGCACCTTGGTTGACCTGCGATAACCCTGCTAGCGTCGGCAGCACGACAACTCCTAGTCGGGGAGAAGTGGCCGTCGGCCGGAGCTGCAGACGACTTCGGCTGGTCCTCGCACCACGCTAGGAAACCTTGCCATGAGAACCCAACGCCCCGTGCGCACGTTGCTCGGCCTCGGCTTCGCCAGCCTGCTCGCCGCGACCACCGTTGCCCTCGGAACCACCACTGCCACAGCAGTTTCCGCATCCGCCCCGCAGAGCAGTGCCCAAACGTCGCCGCGAGCGGTCGATCCCTACTACGAGAACTGCGACGCCGCGCGCGCCGCGGGCGACACCCCCCTCTACCGCGACAGAGGCGACCCCGGGTACGCCGAACACCTCGATCGCGACCGCGACGGTATCGCATGCGAGTAGTCCGAACCGCCGGGGCGCCACGGTGCCGCTCGCCCGACGGGCGGACCATGTGCTGCGAAAAGGCCAGCCGGACAGTTAGTTCAGAATTTGACGGAATTTTTTAGTGTAATTTCCGTCCGGGTGGGTACTCCACCTTGCTAGCGTGACGGCACAGCGACTCCTGTCGGGGGGAGAAGCCGTCTACCTGGGGAATCCTTCGGGTAGCCAGTTCCAGTCACACAGGACATGTCATTCACATGCGAAATACCCTCCCGCTTCGCACGCTTGTCGGCATCGGTTCCGCGGTCGTCTTCTTCGGCGCCACCCTCACGCTCGGAACGAGCGCCAACGCCGATCCGCTCGGTGATCTGTTGTGTCACACCGGGTCCGCGCAACTGTGCCCGCCGAGCCAGCCCGCACCACCGCCACTTCCGGCGCCCGAACCCGCGCCGCGACCACCGCACGCACAACCCCAACCGTTGCCCGCACCACCGCAGGCAGCCCCAGCACCCACACCACCCTCGGTCTACTACAAGAACTGCACCGAGGTTCGCCGCGCAGGTCAGGCGCCCTTGTATCGCGGTGAACCCGGATACGCCCGTCATCTCGATCGCGATAACGACGGCATCGCCTGCGAGTAGATTTCGGCGCAGGATGGAGGGATGAAACCCTCCACCATCGGACGCCGAGCAGTGCCGGTCATCGGCGCCTGTCTCCTGGCAGGCGCCGGTGTGCTGGTACCTCAGGTCGCCACCGCCGAACAGAACACTCCCCCGGAGTTCGTCATGGTCGTCAGCCCCAAGGACTCTGGCTCTCACCCGGTGCCGAAATACCGACCGGGCCCGAAAGGGTCGAATGTGGTGCCGCCCAAAGCAGAACCGAGCCCGAAGATGTACACCAGTTGCGACCAATTACGCGGGTCGAGCAGCGGTCCGGTCTACCGAGGCACACCGGAATACAACCCACAGCTGGACCGCGACCACAACGGCATCGCCTGCGGGTAACCGCGCCGCGAGCCAGTCGGCGCCCCGGCGCCGAACGCGCCACCGCCGCCGCGATCAGAGCACCGAGGGCCCGCGACCCGGCGCACTTCGGCCCGCTGCCGTCGAAGGCTCCGGTCAGGACAACGCGCGAAAGGTGATCATCGTGGCGCCGATCCTGATCTGATCACCGTCGGCAAGCAGCGCACCGCTGTCGATCGGCTCGTCGTTGACGAAGACACCGTTGGCCGAGTGCAGATCCTTGATCAGCAACCCGGCCCGGCTCGGCATGATGTGCGCGTGATACCTGCTGGCCTTGGGGTCGTCGACGATCAGATCGTTGTCGGTCATCCGCCCGATCCGCAGACCACCCGCCGCGATCGGCACCGCACGGCCGTCGGACATCCGCAACTCACCGTTGCGCACCGCCGTCGGCGCCTCGGTCACCGTCTCGGTCATCGCCGCGGCCATCCGCTCGACCTGACGCAACTCGACGGTGCTCAACGGCTCCTGCCGCAACACCCTGCGCTCCAGGTCGATCAACGCGGGCCCTGGATCGATGCCGAGCTCCTCGGCGAGCACCGTCCGCACGCGACGACACGCGTCCAACGCGTCGGCTTGGCGCCCGGACAAATACAGTGCGGTGATCAACTGGCCCCACAGCGGCTCACGCAACGGCTGCTCGGTGGTCATCGAGACCAACTCACCGATCACCGAAGACGCACGCCCACAAGCGATTTCGGCATCGATGCGGGCCGAGGCGGCGAGCACACGCTCCTCGTCCATCGCCGTGGCGAAACCGTCGGCGAACTGCAAACCGGCGAGATCGGCCAACGCACGCCCGGACCACTCACCCAGCGCGAGACCGAAATGCCGTGCGGCAGCGGCATGCTCACCGGCCGCGGCGGCACGAGTGCCTTCCTCACGCGCGGCCTCGAAACGGCCGAGATCGCACGCGCTGTCCTCGATCTCGAGGCGATACCCGGAGGATTCGGTGCGCAGCACCGGAGTGGGATCGATCCCCGAATTACGTAGCGCCTTACGGATATTCGAGATGAATACCTGCAAGCTCGCGGCGTAGGCGTCGGGTGGATCCTCGTTCCACACCATATCGGCCAACGCAGGCGACGACACCGCACGACGCCGATTGACGGTCAACGCGGCAAGCAAAGCCCGCGGCTTGGGCCCGCCGACCGCTACCGGCTCACCGCCGACGAGCAACCGAACGGGCCCGAGCACGCGCACATCAACACTCATGTGCTCCAAGCCCCCGTAATCATGGGTCAGGCGCTGATCGACCGCCCCGCCGACTTCAAATCATTGCACGCCTCGAGCACCCGCGCCGACATCGATGTCTCGGCCTTCTTCAGGTAGCTGCGCGGATCGTAGACCTTCTTGTTGCCGACCTCGCCGTCGATCTTCAGCACACCGTCGTAGTTGGCGAACATGTGCGAGGCGATCGGCCGGGTGAACGCGTACTGGGTGTCGGTGTCGACATTCATCTTCACCACACCGAAATTCAGCGCGTCCTCGATCTCCGACTTCAACGAGCCGGAACCGCCGTGGAAGACGAAGTCGAACGGCTGCGCGTCCGCGCCGAGACCGAGCTTGTCGGCGGCCACGCGCTGCCCCTCGGCGAGCACGTCCGGGCGCAGCTTCACATTGCCCGGCTTGTAGACGCCGTGCACATTGCCGAAGGTCGCGGCGAGCAGGTACTGGCCGTTCTCGCCGGCACCGAGCGCGTCGATCGTCTTACGGAAATCCGCCGGCGAGGTGTAGAGCTTGTCGTTGATCTCGGCCTCGACACCGTCTTCCTCACCACCGACGACACCGATCTCCACCTCGAGGATGATGTTCGCCGCGTGCGTCGCCTTCAACAGCTCCTTGGCGATCTCCAGGTTCTCGTCGATCGGGATCGCCGAGCCGTCCCACATGTGCGACTGGAACAGCGGGTTGCGCCCCTGCTTCACCCGCTCCTGCGACAGCGCGATCAGCGGACGCACGAAGCCGTCCAGCTTGTCCTTGGGGCAGTGGTCGGTGTGCAGCGCGATGGTGACGTCGTACTTCGCCGCGACCACGTGCGCGAACTCCGCCAATGCCGTCGCGCCGACAACCATGTCCTTCACACCCTGACCGGAACCGAATTCCGAGCCACCGGTGGAGAACTGGATGATGCCGTCGCTGCCCGCCTCGGCGAAGCCCTTGATGGCCGCGTTGATCGTCTCGGACGACGTGCAGTTGATCGCCGGGAAAGCGAACGAATTCGCCTTCGCCCGAGCGAGCATCTCGGCGTAGACCTCCGGAGTCGCGATGGGCACTGTAAGACCTCCGTGTTGTTGCGGGGGGCGGCAAAAACCTGATTTGTCCGACCTACATCTGGCCATAAGACTAGGGCAGGACCCCCGCGCCGTACCCCTCGCCCGGACGATTGGCCGTGCACGTCGGACCCCTTCCACCGGCAGCATCGCCCACATCAGGGATTTCTCAGTCGAACCCGGTACTGTGGTCGCGGTAATCGCGCTGGCGGCCGCCGCGATGGTGGCAAAGCAAGGTGGCCAGCTGTATTCGGGACAGGAGGCCACGTGATTCTGCTGGCAGCGACAGAATCGGTGACGAGCAACATCGCGCTGACGCAATTGCTCGACCCGATGCACTTGCTGACCGATACGTGGCTCAAGAACGCGGTCCTACCCGCCATCCTCGTGATGGTCTTCATCGAAACCGGACTGCTGTTCCCGATCCTGCCCGGCGACTCACTGCTGTTCACCGGCGGCCTGTTGGCCGCGCATCCGGCGCCACCGGTCTCGATCTGGGTGCTCGTGCCCGCCGTCGCGGTCACCGCCTTCGCGGGTGATCAGTGCGCCTATTGGATCGGCAGGTCCATCGGCCCCGCACTGTTCAACAAGGAAGACACCCGGCTGTTCAAGAAGCGCTACGTCACCGAGACGCATGAGTTCTTCGAGAAGCACGGGCCGAAGACGATCATCCTCGCCCGGTTCGTGCCGATCGTGCGCACCTTCATGCCGGTGCTCGCGGGCGTCTCCAAAATGGACTACCGCAAGTACGTGTCCTTCGACATCGTCGGCGCCATCCTGTGGGGTGGCGGCGTCACCGTGCTCGGCTACTTCCTCGGCAATATCGCGTTCATCCGCGACCACATCGAAGCCATCTTCCTGCTGATCGTGCTGATCTCGATTTTGCCGGGCATCTTCGCGATCGGCCGCAAGCTGTTGGCCCGAGGCGACAGCAAGGCCGACGACACCGAGCCCGAGCCAGAGCTCGCCGCCCCGGCGAACGATTCGACCCGCTGAGCCCCCAATGTCCACCGCGTCCCTAGCAATGGGCAACTTCGATCCGCTGATGTCGGCGGGCCCCGCGCTCGTCTGGACGGTAGTGCTCACCTTCGTGTTCCTCGAATGCGCGGTGATCCTCGGCCTGTTCCTGCCCGGCGACTCCATGCTGATCACCGCGGGCATCGTCATGGCCTCGCACGCCTCGGGCGAGAAGCACGTCTGGGCGCTCGCCGTCGGCACGATGATCGCCGCGATCGCGGGCAATCAGGTGGGTTACGTCATCGGCAGCCGCACGGGCCACCAATTGGTGGCGCGCAAGAACGGTCGCTATATCAACACCCGTAACCTGCAACGCGTCTCGGATCTGCTGCAACGCCACGGGTTCCTCGCGGTACTGGTGGCACGGTGGATCCCGTGGGTACGCACCCTCTGCCCGACCGTCGCGGGTGCCGCGCAGATGGATCACCGCAAATTCACCATCGCCAGCACCATCGGCGCGATCATCTGGGCGCCGGTGCTGCTGTTGATCGGCTACTACGCGGGCAACTTCCTCGACCGTGTGCCGTGGCTGATGCCGATCGTGATCGGCACGCTGGTGCTCACCCTCGTCGTCGGCACGGTGATCGGCGTTCGACACTATCGGCGCGAGCTCGCCAAGCCCGCCGAGGACTTCGCGGTATCGCCGACGGCCTGAATCGGGCGACTACAACCCCGCCGCGGCCACCTGGTAGGCGGCCTCCATCAGCATCCAGCCCGACAACTGCACCGACAGATCACGCTCGGGAACACGCGAGGACGTCACCGAACCCCCCTCGGTGAAGTGCGCGCCGCCCGCGCTGGCGTCAGGCAGTTGCGCAGCGGTGCTCCAGTCGTGGCCGAACAGCGGCTCACCCTCGACCTCCAGCCGATTGGCCCACGCGGCGTTCGCGCTGAGCCGCACGATGTCGGCGGCGTCGAAGCGGATGGCCTGGTGTTTTTCGTCCGTGCCTGGCAACGACACCGCGAGCAATGCGAGGTAGCGCACCAGGATCCCGTTGAACAGCCCGCCGTCGCCACCGTCACCGGCGTGGACCACGCCGCGCGTCGTCATGTGCTCTTCGACGGCGCTCAGCAGGCGACGCACCCGCGCGAGGTGGTTGGCCTGGCCGGTACGCAAGAGGAGTTCGGTCTCCAGGCCGAGCACGACCCCCTGGCAGTAGGTGAAGACCGGGCGTTCGATCTCACCGGAGGGCAGGTGAATGCCGTCGAGGATCAGTCCGGTCTCCTCGTCGCGCAAGGTCGCGTCCAGCCAGTCGGCGATCTCGGCCGCGCGATCGAGATGACCGAGCCGCAGCAGGGCGATGGCGGCGGGACCGTTGGCGGGCGTATTGAAGTAGTCCGCACCCACCCGCCACGGGATGGCGCCGACCTTCGCGTCCCAACCGTCGTGCAACTGTCGTTCCAATGCGGACAACGCCGTGTGCGTGTGCCCGATGCCCAGCGTGCGTTGAGCGCGTTCGACGGCGAGCGCGAGCCACGCCATGTCGTCGTAGTAACGGTTGGTCCAACCGGTGAGGTTACGCAACCGATGCGAGCGCACGATCGTGGCGACTCGCTTGCGGCGCAACGGAGTTGGTGCGCGGTTCGCGGCATCGATCGCGCAATCGACGAGATGCGCCTGCCACCAGTAGTTCCACGAGAAGAACAGCCGTTCACGCAGCGTCGCCGGCCAACCGACCACGCCGAGTTCGGTCGCTGGCAACGCCCACAGCGGACGCAGGTGACGCGAAACCAGTGCTGCCTCGGCAAGATCGGCGCGCTCCGACCACACCGCCGACGACATCCGCGCGTTCGCGGTGGAGGTAGGACGCGGGGCGGGGTACGGACCGAATCGCGCGATCGGCGACTTCGCGGGGGGCCGCCCGTTTCCCCCCGCGTCCGGCACGCCGAACTCCTCGCTGCCCGAAGTCATCTCCCTATCGTGCCAGGTTCCTGGCCCTTCGGTCGCCCGATCTGTTACGTATCCGACATCGGATTGTTGATTTTCGCTACCACGCCGCCGACAGATCCGCGTGCTGCGCGATCCAGGTGTGCATCGCGATGCCCGCGGCGACACCCGCGTTGATACTGCGGGTCGACCCGAACTGTGCGATCGAAACCGTCATCGCGGCAGCGGTTTTCGCGTGCTCGGTGACGCCGGGACCCTCCTGACCGAACAGCAGCAGGCAATCGCGCGGCAGCGCCGCGGTCTCCAACGGGACCGCGCCGGGCACATTGTCGACGGCCACGATCCGCAGTCCTTCGCGGTGGGCGAACGCC
This sequence comes from Nocardia callitridis, assembly GCF_039543305.1. Classification (NCBI taxonomy): domain Bacteria; kingdom Bacillati; phylum Actinomycetota; class Actinomycetes; order Mycobacteriales; family Nocardiaceae; genus Nocardia; species Nocardia callitridis. The sequence goes on from NZ_BAABJM010000001.1 coordinate 1,049,352, forward strand.
ACCAACTCGGTGATATCCGCGTGGTGGGCGATGTGCTGATAGCGATCGGTCACCATGGCGCCCCGGCGGTTCCAGCGCCGCCGACCGACAATGTGCACCGCCGCCGCCGCGAACGCGTTGGCGGTGCGCACCACCGTGCCGATGTTCGCGTCGTGCCCGAAGTTCTCGATGGCGACATGGAACGGATGCCTGCGCTGATCGATGTCCTCGACGATCGCCGCACGGGTCCAGTACCGGTAGGCGTCCACCACATTGCGACGATCGCCCTCGGCGAGCAGCTCGGGATCCAACCTCGAGTCCTCGGGTGCGGGGCCCTCGTGCTCGACCGCCCATGGACCGACGCCGTGCGGATGCGCGCCCCACTCGGTGGGGCCCGCCTGCTGATCGGCGCCGAGCCGATCCGGGTCCGTCACCTGGTGGTCGGGGTGGTCGTGCACTGGCTGATTCACCCCGACGATGCTAATTGCGGCCGAGCGGCGTCAGGACCCGGTATCGGCCGAGACACCGATCACGACCGTCGCGACGATGACCACCACGATCACGAGGATGCTCAATACCGTGATGACCGTGGCGATGATGCCGCAGACGTAGCCCGCCTGCACGCTGCCGCGTCCACCGATCGTGCCGCCGGAGGCATCGATCTCGTTGAGCGCCCTACGCCCCATCACCCAGGCGAACGGGCCGAGGATCTGACACAACACCAGGCTCAGAATGCCGAGGATCATGATGAGGGTCGCGTTACTGTGGTCGGGCGGCGGCCCGTAACCGGGATAACCTTGGTAGCCAGGCGGCGGGGACTGCGGCGGATAGCTCATCACAGGATCGTATTAGGTGTAGCTGGCCACACCCCCTATTCGGCGGCCAGCTCCCTCGAAAACCACTGCGGCGGCGACAAGCATGGACCTATGACCGAAACACCTGTCGAATCGACCCTGGTACTGGGCACAGTGACCGAAACACCGCCGGCGAGACCACGATCGGCGGCGCGCGGCATCCGCGCCGTGCTCCTCGCCCCCTTCCAAGCGCAGACATGGAAGGAATTCGCCTACCTGCTCGCGGTTTTCATGCTCGGCGGGGTGGCCATCAGCTACCTGTTCACCGGTGTCGGCGGTGGTGCGCTGCTCGTCGTGACCATCATCGGTGCGCCGGTGCTGGCGTTGGTCCTGCTCGGTGGACGCCTGTGGAGCGTGATCTACCGCGCGTTGGCCAGGCACCTGCTCGATACCGACGTGCCGGAGCCGCCGCCCTTCGCGCCGAAACCGGGGCTGATCGGGTTCCTCGTCGGCGCATTCACCGATGCGGTGAGTTGGCGTGCGCTCGGCTTCCTGTTCCTCCAGTGCGCGATCGCGTTGGTCGGTGGCTATCTGCTGCTCGTCGGGATCGCGATGACCGTATTCACCGCCCTCTCACCGATTCCGTGGGTGCTGTTTCATCCGACCAATATCGATGCCGATGGCGTGGAGCATCATTCGCTCGGCCAGTTCGGTAACTACTTCATCGACTCGTGGCCGCGGGTCCTCGGCCTCGCCGCGATCGGCGTCATCGGCTGCTTCGTGCTGCCCTGGCTGCTGCGCGTGTTCTGCTGGGTGCAGCGGGTGCTCACGGTCGCCCTGCTCGGCGCGACCACGCGTGAGCAGCAGGTCATCGAGTTGCGCGAGGGTCGGCGTGCCGCAGTGGTGGATTCGGCGGCGACACTGCAACGCCTCGAACGCGACCTGCACGACGGCACCCAGGCCAGGCTGGTCACCATCGCCATGGCGCTCGGGCGCGCAGAGGATCGCCTCGCCGCGGGCAACGACCCGGGCGATCTGATCGCCGACGCGCGTGCCAGCTCCAAGGAAGCGCTGACCGAGCTGCGCGAGTTGGTGCGCGGAATTCACCCGCCCGCACTGGAATTGGGTCTCGAACCGGCCCTGGAGACCCTGACCGCGCGCTGCTCGATTCCGGTGCGACTGCGCGTGGACCTCCCACAGCGCCCGAGCTCCGCGATCGAATCCATCGCCTATTTCTCCACCGCCGAACTGCTCACCAATGTGATCAAGCACGCGGCGGCCACCGAGGCCTGGGTTTCGGTGCTTGCCACCGATGCGCGCACCATCACGGTGACCGTGCGCGACAACGGTATCGGCGGGGTGCGTCAACCCGCCGAAGGCGGATTGGCGGGGGGCAGTGGGCTGCTCGGACTCGCCGCACGCGCCAAAACCGTCGACGGCACGTTGACCGTGCACAGTCCACTCGGCGGGCCGACCGAAGTGAGCATCCGACTGCCCAAGGCGGGACCACGATGACCCGGCCCGAGGGTCTGCGCATCGTGCTCGCCGAGGACAGCGCCATCCTGCGCGACGGGTTGGCCGGGTTACTCACCGAGAACGGTCACGAGGTGGTCGCGATGGTCGGCGACGCCACCAACCTCGACGACATCGTCGCCACGCACAACCCGGATGTGGCGGTGGTCGATGTGCGCATGCCACCGAGTTTCACCGACGAGGGGCTGTTGGCGGCGATCGAGCTGCGCCGCAAATTCCCGATGACGGGCGTGCTGGTCTTCTCGCAATGGGTCGAAACCCGGTATGCCACCGAGTTGCTCGCCGGCGGCGCCAGCGGCGTCGGCTACCTGCTCAAGGACAGGGTCGCCGACGTACGCGAGTTCATCGACGCACTCACCCGAGTCGCCACCGGCGGCACCGCCCTTGACCCCGAGGTGGTGAGCCAACTGATGGGCGCCTCCCGCCAGCAAGACGCACTGACCCGCCTCACCCCGCGCGAACGCGAGGTACTGGAGCTGATGGCTCAGGGCCTGACCAACAACGCCATCGCCTCCGCCCTCACCGTCACCGAACGCGCGGTGGAAAAGCACATCGGAAACATCTTCACCAAACTCGACCTCCCCCCATCCGACACCCACCACCGCCGCGTACTCGCGGTCCTGCGCCTGCGCGGTTGACCGGCTCAGCTACCGCTGTCCTGTGGCAAACTGACACTAGGCGTATTCCATGTGGGGAGGAGGAAGCGATGACGGTCGTCATGTATCAACCGGATCATCTGCTGACCCTGGAGGAATGGATCGACATGCCGCAGGACAGCAGCCGCGGCTACGAGCTCGTCGAGGGGGTTCTGGTCGTGTCACCGAGGCCGGTGTCGCAACATCAGCGTGCGATCTGGCGGTTCGCCGCCCAGCTGGAGCCCCAGCTACCGCCGACGCTGGGTGTGCTGACCGAGGTCGAGGTGATCATCGAATCCGATCCGGTACCCACGGTGCGCGTTCCCGATCTGCTCGTCGTCCCCAGTGCCGGAATCGAGGAGAATCGTGCACGCTGGAATGCCGCCGATGTGCTGCTCGCGGTGGAGGTTCTCTCGTTGGGTTCCAAGCGCACAGACCGGATTACGAAATTCGCCGAGTACGCCGAAGCCGGGATCGAACACTATTGGCTCGTCGACCTGGACGCGCCCGCGAGCCTGCTGAGCTATCACCTTCGGGGCGAGCACTACGAGCCGGTCGGCGACCGCACGGGTCGGGTCGAGCTCGATCTCGGTACGTCACCGATTCGGATCGATACGACGACATTGACGAGCAATCGCGCGAGCTAGCGACACGCTATCGGATCCATTATGGCGTCGGCGTCACGATCACCGGCCGATCGCTCGGCAGCCCGGTTCGGCCTGTACTGCTCGAGCATCGACGAGCCGGCCTACGCTGCGGGGCAGTTCCTGACCGATCCGAGGAAGCCATCCCACTCGCGTACGCAAGACCAGCGTGTCGACGAACATGCCGATCAGGTCGTTGAGTGCGCGCTCACCGGCATCGGACGCATCCTGGGGCCGGCCCAGCGAATGGCGCCCTGAGTAACACAGCAGGGCAGCCGCCGGCAGCGAGCACGCCGCACACGACCACGCGGCGTCCGCTCATCGACTGGCGCAGATGACCACTCGATGGCGTCCTACGCGTTCGCGATCGAACCGGGTGATCGCGGGTTCGCGAGGCTAGGAGCGCGAAGGGGGTTGTGCGTGCGCCCGCGGATCGGCCAAGGCGAGCTGGGCCGTGGCGTAGGTCGCCAGGATGAGGGCCTCGGTGAGGTGGCGGGTGACCTCGCGGCGGGCGAACAGGCGGCGGAGCACGATCATGCCGTCGGACAGGGTGAACAGTAGTGCGCCGAGGGCGAGCCTGCTGCGTGGGTTTTTATCCGGAATCGATATGCCTGCAATGGTTTTCGAGTTCGGTGCTAGGCGAGGATCGGCGGCGAGGGTGCCCGCTACGGCGAGGGTGGCACCGTAGGCGGTGAGCGGGATCGACAACGGGCGCGCTCGCGCGGCGAGCAGGCCGGCGGCTGCGAGCCATCCGCCGACCCTCGGCACGGCGGCGGGGCCGGTCGCTCGCGCGCCGTGGCGCCACCACAGCACCGAATACCCGGTCTGCATGACCGCGAAGGAACTCGCGCCCGCGACGAGTCGACGATCGTCATCCGGATCCAGCAGGAACACATCGCCCAGGGTCGCCGCCGCGAGCGCACCGAACAGCACACCGCGATCGGTGCGCCCCATGGCGCCGCCCTCGACAAGGACATCGACCGCGAGTAACGGCATCAACAGCGGCTTGGCGACCCGTTGCACGCGGTCGCGCCCGGTCACCGCACCGAAAACCGTGGCCGCCGCGGCAACCACATACCCCACGCGCAGCCCGCGCACGGCGTCAGAAACTCGGTTCGTTCGGCTTCGGCGGCAACGTGACGACCTGACCGGCATAGCTGAGCCCGGCGCCGAAGCCGAGCAGCAGCGCCAACTGGCCGCCCTTGGCCTTACCGGTGACCAGCATCTCCTCCATCGCGAGCGGAATCGACGCCGCCGAGGTATTGCCGGTGTTCTCGATATCGTTGGCCATCGGAATGTCGTCGGCCAAGCCGAGATTCTTCTTCATCAACTCGTTGATCCGCGCATTCGCCTGGTGCGGAACGAACACGTCGATGTCTTCCTTCGCGACCCCGGACATCTCCAACGCCGCCGACAACGCTCTCGGCAAAGTGACCGCAGCCCAACGGAACACCCGAGGGCCCTCCATCCGCAACGACATTCGACCCACCGGATGCTCCGCCGGGTCGAGGCCCTGCATCTCCTGCGCCCGATGCATGTATTCGAGAAAGTCGATGTCCTGCATGATGGCCGCGGCATTCTCGCCGTCGCTGCCCCACACCGTGGGGGAAATGCCGTTGCTCTCGCTCGGGCCGACCACCACCGCGCCCGCGCCGTCACCGAAGATCATCGCGGTGCCACGATCGGTGGGGTCGAGGCCGACCGTCATCGTCTCGGCCCCGATCACCAGCACATAGTCCGCCGAACCCGCGCGAATCAAATCGGCAGCCACCCCGAGCGCATAGCCGAACCCACCGCATCCCGAGGTGAGGTCGAAAGCGGGGATGCCATTGATGCCGAGATCGAACGCCACCGAGGGTGCGCCGTGCGGCGTCAACGTCAACCAGCTCGAGGTGGCGAGGATCAGGGTGCCGATCTTGGTGCGATCGACACCGCTGTTGACCAGCGCCCGCTCACCCGCCGCGGCCGCGATCGAACGCAGCGTCTCGTCACCGCTGATCCACCGACGATTGCGGATGCCGGTGCGCTCGAAGATCCACTGATCGGTGGAGTCGAGCACCGCACAGACATCGTCATTGCTGACGACGCGCTGCGGGCGATATGCACCGATTCCGAGCATCGCGACGTTGTCGCGGCTGTTGTTGACTGCAATGCCCACCACTGGTGACTCCACCTGTTCGAGAAAATTAACCGTGGTTCAGGTTATCCCAGCGACAAATCAGCCAGTCCGAGGATCGAACGGTACTCCAACCCCTCGGCGGCAATCACCTGGTCAGCGCCGGTTTCACGGTCGACGACGGTCGCCACACCCACCACGGTGGCACCCGCGTCGCGCAGCGCGCGCACCGCGGTCAGCGGCGAGTTTCCCGTGGTGGTCGTGTCCTCGACCACCAACACCCGCTTACCGACGATGTCGGGCCCCTCGATCTGACGCTGCATGCCGTGCGTCTTGGCCGCTTTACGCACGACGAACGCATCGATCGCGCGCCCCGGCGCGTGCATTACCGCCAACGCCACCGGGTCCGCACCCATGGTGAGCCCACCCACGGCATCGAAGTCCCAGTCGGCGACGAGCTCGCGCAGCAGCTTCCCGATCAGTGGACCCGCGTCGTGATGCAGCGTCGCGCGGCGCAGATCGATGTAGTAGTCGGCTTCCTTGCCCGAGGAGAGCGTGACCTTCCCGTGCACCACCGCCAGCTCACCCACCAAGTGGGCTAGCCGACGCCGGTCGGAACCGGAGGCGGTCTCGTGCGTCGGCTCGCCGGCATCCGACGTGCCGCCAGGCGAGTTGGCGATAATTTCATCGATCATGTTCGAGTCCTTCCGCGTGCGATGAACAGGCGTGATTGCCGTTGAACCGCAAAGGGTCCGGCGATCATTCCGGCGACGCTAGCGCGTGCGGGACACGGGGGATCGACGCGGGCCGACCGATCACCGTGGCACGGGTCCCTGATACGGACGGAAGCCAGGATGGAACGGCCCGCCGGGACGTCCCTGCGGTCGCTCGGGTCGGTCGTCCTCGTCGGCACGTGGCGCGCGCTCGGCATCGAGGTGTTCGTCGTCGAGGTCGGGTTCCGCGCGCACCCTGGTCTTCGCATCGGGGACTACGGCCAGCGAAGGACGGCGCGGCGACTCCTCGCCGATCACCGGGGACAGCGGGGCGCGGTCGTCGTCGAAGTCGCGCTCCGGGTACTCCGATTCGGGGTCTTCCCGTCGACCGGAATCCGCGCGGTCGTCGAAACCGCGATCGTCGTAATCGTCGTAATCGCGGTCGTCGTAGTCGTTCTCGGCGAATCCCGCACCGGCGGGGCCACCGTCGTCCGCGGACTCCACGCTCTTGCTCATACGCGGCGCGCCGGGGCGGCGGCCGGCATCCTCGTGCAACACATGGTGTTCCGGGTCGTCCTCGGGGTGCAGGCGACCGCGGGGGCGCGGGCGACCGGGATCGTGGCCATCGTTGCCGAAGCGCGGCTCGCTGACCGGAGGCAACACGTGCAGCAGGCCCGAAAGGCGCAGCACCGCATCGATCGCCGCTTCCCATTCCCGCGAACTCGTCCCCACCGACAGCATGCCGAGTGTCCAGTTGCCCTCACTCCAGAGCATCTGTACCGAATCCGACAGCATCTCGATGAACGCGACCATCCGCTGATCCACCGCGTGCCTGGCGATCTCGGGGTTCGTCGCGAACACCACGCGGTCGCCGATCGCGCCGAGTAGCTCCAGATCGTGGTCCTTCGGCGGTGCCGCGGTCTTCAGGCGCATGTCGATGTCGATGTCGGAGCCGATCTGGCGACGCACCGCGACCAAGGTGGCGGAATCCTCCAGATCGAACAGCACGAACTTCTCACCCTTGCGGATGCCCGACACCACATCGACCGCGGACAGGTAACCCAACTTGGCCAGCGCACCGCGCCGCCACGTCGCCGGTAACGCGGGCTCCACCGATACATAGGTGTAGCCCTGCGCCTTCGCCCAGACCTGCCGCGCGTGACCGGTCCGCTGTCGCTGAATCCGATCGAAATACAGCAGCACGATCGCACCGACAAGCGCGATCGCCGCCAACCCGAACCACACTGGAGCCATCATCGCCCCCTAGCCTATCCAGCTCAGCGGCCGAATGCCCGTCACCGACCGGCCGTGGCGCGCGACCGAATCCGACGAGGATCGTATGGGGGTACCCGAGATTCGCCGGCGATCGCCCCGAAGGGCTACTGCGCGTGGGTAATTCATCGTTCTCCCCCCGAAAGAGCGGTGCTGATGATGATCTTGGCCTGGATGGATCCGTCCGACGCCTTGTCGCCCTGTACCAACACCATGTCGCCATTTTGCAGGTCCGACACCCGACTTCCGGTCAGCGAGATCACCTGTGTCCTGTCGTCGGTGTGCACCGTGGACGACTGACCGGACAGGGAATCCAACGTCAATGTCGTGCCGTCGTTGGCGGTGATCGTACCCATGGCCGTACCGCCGAGGCCCGGGTCGTCCTGCCCTGGCAGGCCGGGTAGGCCGCCGGGTGGACCACCCGGCTGTCCCGAATCCGGTGACCCCGTGCGTGGCGGAAGGCCGGGATAATTCCTGCTACTCGTGCTCGGATACGCCGAAGGGCCGTCCGCGCTGGTCGACGAATCCTTCCCGCCGACAAAGACTCCCGCGATCACCGCGATCGCACCGATCAGCAAGACCACACCGAGACCGATCGCCAGCCAGAGGCCGACATTGCGCCGCGGCGGCTCCGGCGGCTCATCCTGCGGCGGGAGACCGGGCGGTAGGGCACCGGGGGGCGTCGCACCGGGAGGCGCGGCCGCGGCCTGCCACTGGTCACCGTAGCCCTGGCCGTAGTTGGCCCACTGACTGTCGTAGGTCGGCAGCTCACGGGTGGCGTTCGGTGGCGGCGGCGCCGACCAGTACTGCTCGGTGACCGGATACGCCGACGGGGCACCGTCAGGGCCATACGCCTCGGTGTACTCCGCGGTGTGTGACGGCAGCGGATACCCGGACTGACCGGGTATACGTTCGGTCGGCGCATCCCCCGGCCGCTCTCCCCACGGATCGTTCGGGTTGGTCATGGGGTCCAGGGTAAGCTCTCGTCCTTTTGTCGACAGTGTCGCGGGCTCGGCGACCTCGCACCCGCGTCTCGAGCGCGCCAACGACCGGCCGGACGTGCGGCACCCACCGCAGACCATCCTCGCGGGGCGGCGCTGCCAGGTGCGGTGACCCGCAGGCGATGCCGTTGTGGTCGCGGTCGAGTTGCGGGTTGTATTCCGGTATGCCTCGGTACACCGGACCGCTGCTCGACCCCCGTAACTGGTCGCGACCGGTGTACATCCTCGGGCTGGCGAACGCCGCCCGACACCGGGTCGGGCGGCGTTCGACTCACTCGCTCACGTGCCGACCATCAGGCCGTCACCATCCGGTGTCACGTTCACCCGCACGGTGTCGCCGTCGACGATCGCCCCCGACAGCAGCTCCTTGGCGAGCGTGTCACCGATCGCCTGCTGCACCAGCCTGCGCAGCGGACGCGCACCGTAGACCGGGTCGTAACCGCGCACCGCCAGCCAGAACCGCGCCGAGGAACTGACATCGAGCGTCAGGCGCCGCTGCGACAGGCGTTTCTGCAGCTGATCCAGCTGGATGTCGACAATCCGCTCCAACTGCTCCTCGTCGAGCGCGTGGAACATGACGATGTCGTCGAGCCGGTTGAGGAACTCCGGTTTGAACGCCGAGCGCACCGCGTTCATCACGAACTCCTCGTCACTACCGGCCCCGAGGTTCGACGTGAGAATCAGGATGGTGTTGCGGAAATCGACCGTGCGCCCCTGACCGTCGGTGAGCCGTCCTTCGTCCAACACCGCCAACAGGATGTCGAACACATCGGGGTGCGCCTTCTCGATCTCGTCGAACAGCACCACGGTATATGGCCGACGCCGCACCGCCTCGGTGAGCTGACCGCCCTGGTCGTAGCCGACATATCCGGGTGGCGCACCGACCAACCGTGCGACGGCGTGCTTTTCGCTGTACTCGCTCATGTCGATGCGGACCATGGCGCGTTCGTCGTCGAACAGGAAGTCCGCCAACGCTTTCGCGAGCTCGGTCTTGCCGACGCCGGTCGGGCCGACGAACAGGAACGAGCCGGTCGGACGGTCCGGGTCCGCCACCCCGGCGCGAGCGCGACGCACCGCGTCGGAGACCGCCGCCACCGGCTTGGCCTGACCGACGACCCTGCGCCCGAGCTCCTGCTCCATCCGCAGCAGCTTGTGCGTCTCGCCTTCCATCAGACGACCGACCGGAATACCGGTCCATGCCGCGACAACCTCGGCGATATCGTCCTGGCCGACCTCCTCCTTGAGCATCACCTCACCGTCGGCGGCCGCGCCCGAGACTCGCTCGGCCTCGGCCAATTCCTTCTCCAACGCCGGTATCCGGCCGTAGCGCAGCTCGGCGGCCTTGCCGAGGTCGCCGTCGCGCTCGGCGCGTTCGGATTCCCCGCGCAGCGCCTCCAACTCCTCCTTGCGCACGCGGACCTGATCGATCGCGGTCTTCTCGTTCTGCCAGCGGGTGGTGAGCTGGTTGAGCTTCTCGCGGCCGTCGGCGAGCTCTTGGCGCAGCTTCTCCAGACGTTGTTTGGAGGCCTCGTCGGTTTCCTTGGCGAGGGCGACCTCCTCGATCTCCAGGCGCCGCACCGCGCGCTCGACCTCGTCGATCTCCACCGGGCGCGAGTCGATCTCCATGCGCAGCCGGGACGCGGATTCGTCGACCAGGTCGATCGCCTTGTCCGGCAGGAACCGCGAGGTGATGTAGCGGTCACTGAGGGTGGCCGCCGCGACCAGCGCCGAGTCGGTGATCCGCACGCCGTGGTGCACCTCGTAGCGGTCCTTGATGCCGCGCAGGATGGCGACGGTGTCCTGCACCGACGGCTCGCCGACCAGAACCTGCTGGAAGCGGCGTTCCAGCGCGGCGTCCTTCTCGATGTGCTTGCGGTATTCCTCGAGCGTGGTCGCGCCGACCAGGCGCAGCTCACCCCGAGCCAGCATGGGCTTGATCATGTTGCCCGCGTCCATCGCGGATTCGCCGGTGGCACCGGCGCCGACGATGGTGTGCAGCTCATCGATGAACGTGATGATCTGTCCCGCACTGTTTTTGATGTCCTCGAGCACGGCCTTGAGCCGCTCCTCGAATTCACCGCGATACTTCGCGCCCGCCACCATCGCGCCGAGGTCGAGCGAGACCACGGACTTGCCACGCAACGATTCCGGCACGTCACCGGCGATGATCCGTTGCGCGAGGCCCTCGACGATCGCGGTCTTGCCGACACCGGGTTCACCGATGAGCACCGGATTGTTCTTGGTGCGGCGGCTCAATACCTGCACGACCCTGCGGATCTCGGTGTCCCTGCCGATCACCGGGTCGAGTTTGCCCTCGCGCGCGGCATCGGTGAGGTCGGTGGAGTACTTCTCCAGCGCCTGATAGCTGCCCTCGGGGTCGGGACTGGTCACGCGCGCGCTGCCGCGCACGGTGGTGAAGGCCTCACGCAGCGCCGCGGCGGTCGCCCCGTGATCGGTGAGCAGTTTCGCCGCCTCCGAATCCCCTTCGGCCAACCCGACCACGACGTGCTCGGTGGAGACGTACTCGTCACCGAGTTCGGTGGCCAGCCGTTGCGCCGCGGTGATCGCGGCGAGCGCCCCCCTGCCCAGTTGCGGGGTGGTGGTCGCACCGCTCGCGCGCGGCAGCCGGTCGACGGCGTCGGTGGCCGCGCGCAGCACCGCCTGCGGGTCGGTGCCGACCGCTTTCAGCAGGGGTGCGGCGATGCCGTCGGTCTGTTCGAGCAGCGCGGCGAGCAGATGCTCCGGCCGAATCTCCGGGTTGCCCGCGGCGGAGGCGGTTTGCAGGGCAGCGGTCAGCGCCGCTTGCGTCTTGGTCGTGGGATTGAACGAGTCCACTGGTCACCTTTCCATGGTCGAATCGCGCCGGAGTACCGCTGTGCCGGGTCACTCCATCCAACGTCCGAAAGGTTGAGTCTGTTCCGCTCAACTTTGAAATTTTTGACCGGTCACCCTCTCGATCTGCCCACCAGGCGAAACGCTACGCCGCGACACCGCCGAAAGAGACCAATCCCCCGCCCGAGGTCGGCGGATGCCTAGTATGGCCATGATCGTTTTTCGTTGATGCGTCAGTCCCACCGATCTTCAGCCCAATCGAGGAGCGAACGATGCGTGCGATCGTGGTTCGGAAGTTCGCGGCGACGCCCGAGGTGGCCGAGATGCCCGTCCCCGAGCCGGGCCCCCGCGCCGTGCGAGTGCAACTGGAAGCGGCCGGGGTGAACCCCTACGACCAGAAGATGGCCGACGGCATCCTGGACGGCGTACTGCCACACGACTTTCCGATGATCCTCGGAATCGACGGCGCGGGGATCATCTCCTCGGTCGGACCCGAAGTGAGTCGATTCGCCGTCGGCGACCGCGTGGTCGGCAAATTCCTCACACCCCCCGCGGGACACGGCAGCTTCGCCGAATACTCGGTACTGCCCGAGGACGCCACCCTGGTCCGCATCCCCGACGCCATCCCCTCGATCGCCGCCGCCGCGCTCCCGACCGCGGGCGGCACCGCGCAGGACCTGGTGGACGCGGCCAAGATCGAACCGGACCACACCGTGCTGATCGTCGGCGCCACCGGTGGCGTCGGCTCGTTCCTGGTGCAACTGGCCAATACCGCTGGCGCGCACGTGATCGCCACCGCGCGCGGCGAGGCCGCCGACCGGATGACCCGCCTCGGTGCCGCCGAGACCGTCGACTACAGCGCGGGCCCCCTGCGCGCGCAACTCGCCGCCGCCTACCCCGACGGGATCGACATCCTGTTCGACCTGGTCAGCTCACCCGAAGCCCTCGCTGACCTGACCGGCCTCGTGCACGACGGCGGCATCGTCTACTCGACCGTCGGCGCGGTCGACGAAGACCGCCTGCGGGCCAGGGATATGCGTGGCGGCAATCTTCAGTCCTCGGGCCGAGCACCGGAATTGGCTCGACTACTCGGTCGTGTCGCCGACGGCGACGTGGTGGTCCCGATCGACGCGACGATCCCACTCACCGAGGGACTGTCGGTCATCGGCGCGACCGGGGCGCGCGGCAAGACCGTGCTGACCATCTGACCCGGCCACCACCGAACACACACCGAACCCACCCCGATCGCACCCCTCGCGCCCTCGCGTGCTCGCCGCTGGCGGCGACCCGGGCACCCCGGTTGACGCCGCGCGGGCAGGGCCACTACATGTGCCGATGGGGCACCCATTACCGTGTGCCCGGGTGCCGCCCGCAGCCTTCGGCGCACTTACCCACACGACCACGGCGTTTTCAGGGATACTTGGCTGCGGAGGACCTCCGGTTACGGGTAGTCCCCGTGCAGAACATGAGGGAAAGGAAGCTCCACGTCGTGGATGCGCGTTCAGCTGCGCTGGTCCGCGCCAACTTCCGTTCGGTGATGGAATCACCGGGCGGAGCAGAGCGGTTGATCAGTTCGTTCTACGGTCACCTGTTCGCGGAAAGCCCCCGGCTGCGTGAGCTGTTCCCGCCTGCGATGGAGATGCAGGCGAAACGGGTCACCGCGGCCATCCAATGGGTCCTCGACAATCTCGAGGACTGGGAGCGGGCACAGAATTTTCTCGAACAATTGGCGCGCGACCACCGTAAATACGGCGTCGAGGCCGATGACTACGACACCGCGGGCCGGGCGCTCGTCGCCGCCTTCCGCGCCTATAACGACAATGCGTGGCACCGCGAACTCGAAGAGGGTTGGCGCGACATCGCCCTCCTGATCGCCGCGTCGATGGCCATCGGAGCCAACTCCGACAAGTCCCAGCCCTACTGGGAGTCGACCGTCGTCGGGCACCGCAGGGTGCTCGAAGACCTCGCCATCGTGCGCCTGCAATCCGACACCCCGATCCCCTATCAGGCCGGGCAGTACGTACCACTCACCATCCCGCAGCGGCCGAAGATGTGGCGCTACTTCTCGCCGGCCATCCCCTCCAATCCCTACGGGGAGATCGAATTCCACGTCCGCAAGATTCGCGGCGGCTGGGTGAGTCCCGCCATCGTGAACGAGACCAAGGTGGGCGACCGGTGGCAGATCGCGGCGCCGCTGGGCGGGTTACAGGTCGACAGGGACAGCGGCTACGACGTGTTGATGATCGGCGCCGGCACCGGCATCGCCCCGCTGCGCGCCCAACTGATCGAGATGAGCCGACGCGGCATCAACCCGAGGGTGCACTTCTTCATCGGCGGCCACTACCCCTGCGACCTGTACGACGTGGAGAACATGTGGCAGCTCTCGCAGAGCAATCCGTGGCTCACGATCGTGCCGGTCTGCGAGCAGAAGACCAACCCATGGTGGTACCCCCATCCGCCCTCGGACGCACCGTACGGCATGCACCGCACGCTGATCGGTAATCTCGGCGCGGTGGTCGCGAGCTTCGGCGCCTGGGCGGATCGACAGATCCACATCGCGGGCTCCGCGCGGATGATCGCCGATACCCGCCGCGCGCTCACCGCGGTCGGCACGCCGGAAGCCAACATCAGCTCCGATCCGGTGTGAGCCAACCGCACGTCGAGCGCACCGAACCTAGCTTTTGTCCGAGGAGACCATGATGGGCCAACCCCACCAGCAGGAATGGACCGCGACGGTCGTCGGCCATCACCGTCTGCGCAACGACCTCGCGGTGATCCGGCTCATCGGGGAATTCGTGCCGTTCGCGGCAGGACAGTCTGTGCAGGTGCGGGTACCGCAGCAGCCAGGCGTGCGCCGCAGGCTCTCGCCAGCCTTGCCGCCGTCACTGGACGGAAAGATGGAGTTCCACGTGCGCGCGGTGCCGGGCGGGTGGTGCAGCAGCGCCATCGTCGCCGACACCAAACCGGGCGACGAATGGCAGATCAGCGCTCCGTACGGCAGTTTCGCCGTCGACCCCGACGGCGAGGAGATCATCATGATCGCCGGCGGCACCGGCCTGGCGCCGCTGCGCGCGCAAATCCTCGATCTCGCACGCCATTCCGATCCGCCACGCACCTACCTGTTCATCGGTGGCCGCTCACCGCGCGACCTCTACGCCTCGGACATGCTGTATCTCCTGGCCGACGAACTGCCGTGGCTCACCGTGATTCCGGTGGTCGATGATCCGGATGATCCTGGCTTGGTCGACGAGTGGTACGAGCACAGTCGCGTCGAGGTCGGCTTTCCGCTCGACGACATGCTGGTCGGCACCCTCGCCGAAGTCGTCGGCTCGCACGGTGCGTTCGAGCATCAGCAGGTACTGGTCTGCGGCTCACCGAACATGGTGCGCGCCACCGTCACCCGCCTGCTCGATACCGGGACACCACCGGAGCGGATCCAATTCGAGGGAATTTGAGCCCGGCTCAGAACAGCGGGTCGTGACGGATGTTCTTGGCCTGCGTCCCCGAGGCCATCAGCCGGAACTTGGTGGTTTGCACCATCGACGGTGAGCCGACGATCTGCACGTCGTGGTCGGCCCAGGTGCCGGTCTTGGCGACGACCTTCGCGATCGCGCCGGTCCTGCGCGGCGCGATGCCCGGCCAGATGTTCTCCTGCGGCTTGGATTCGGTGTACCACCACGGGTTTTCGTCCTGCTCGGTGACGGGCGTCACCGACAACCACGGATTGGCCACGGCCAGCTCGCTCAGCGCGTCCATGTCGTAGAGGTCGCAGGGGTGCTTCCCCCCGACGAAAAGGTGCACGTGGGGGTTGGCCCGGCGCTGGGCCATGGTCATGAGTTGGGCACGCAGCGGCGCGATCCCGGTGCCACAGCCGATCATCAGCAGCTTGCGTTTGGGATTGCGTGGCACGCCGAGGCCGCCGAGCGGCGCACCGAGCTGCCATTGGTCACCCACCGCGGTGTGGTCGATGATCGCGGGGCTGACCCACCCGCCCGACACCGCGCGAACATGGAATTCGATCTCACCCTCGGCATTCGCGGGGATCGCTGGCGAGAGGTAGCGCCACATCCTCGGCCGAGCGGGAACCTGCACGCTGACATACTGACCCGCGGCGTACCGCATGGGCTGATCCAGCCGCAGTCGCACCACCCGCAGATTACGCAGCACAGCACGGGATTCGAGCACGGTGCCACCCCACACGGGCGGGGTCGTCTCCTTCTCGGCGGCACCGACCATGGTGTCGCTGATCATCTTCAGACCCTCGTCCCACGCGCGGTCGACCTCGTCGGTCCAGATCTCGGTGTCGGCGCTCAGGCGCATCGCGGTCTTGATCGAGGAGCACATCGCGACGTAATGCTCCGGCAGGACACCGTATTTGCGGTGGTCACGGCCGAGTTGGGCGAGAAATGGCAGCAATTCGCCCGGCTGCTCCAACCGGTCGAGGGTGAAACCGATCGCTTTGACGAAACGGTCGCGTTGGGCGTCCATCGCGGCGGGAAAGAAGTCGCGAAGCGCAGGGTATTCGGTGAACAGGATCGAGTAGCACGATCGCGCCAGTCGCTGCACACCGTCTTCCTGCGCGGCAACCGCTTTGAACGTTGTTCTGATCACAGCGACGGTCCGCGAATCCATTTGTGTCACAACCCCATTTCGCACCTAGAACACAAATTAACCGCCGAGGCAGGCGCTTCGGGACACTCGACAGCAGACGATGGCAAGAGTGTAAGCGAGGATTGCCAGCTACGGCAGAGACCGGATAAATTCCATGGGTGTAATTCGGTGAAATCCGAGGACACACAACGCGAATCGCGGCCAAAACATACCGTAAGGCGGCTGAAAGCCGCGTAATTCGGGCAGCAGCTCATGAACACACAAGGCGCGCTTCACATTTTCCGCACCGCACAAGACCTCGCCAGCGATCTTGCGGCAATCGAGAAAACACGCAGAATTTCTTACCATGGCAAATGATCAGCATCACAACACAATTGCCGAACGACGACAAAAAAATCGGGCCCCGGAATCTCCTGGGGAGAATCCGAGGCCCGTCGAGCCCACTACCACCGCGCTCGAATCAGCGTGGCGAACACCGCATCACGACGACCGCCGATTACGCGGCTTCCACACCACCAGCGCGGTACTGCGCTGCGGCGACAGATCGGGCCGATAACCCGCCCGCGTCCGCTCCAGCTCCGCCGACAACTCGGCGACATGCTGTTGCAGCTCCGACACCTGATTGGTGAGCTCGATGATGCGCTTGATCCCGGCGAGATTGACGCCCTCGTCCTGGGACAACCGCTGCACCTCGCGCAGCAGCTCGACGTCCCTCGACGAATACCGTCGTCCACCACCCGAAGTACGTTGCGGGGTCACCAGACCGAGGCGGTCATACGTGCGCAAGGTCTGCGCGTGCATGCCCGCCAGCTGGGCCGCGACCGAGATCATGAAGAACTCGGCGCGCGCGGCACCACCGGACGATTGCTTCGGATCACCGGACATTACGCACCCGCCCATCCAGCACGCGGATCGAAGCCACTGGCCTTCTCCGCCTCCGCGTAACGACGCAGCGCTTCGACCGCCTCGTCATCGAGCTTCGGCGCCACCGCGACCTTCACGGTGACCAGCAGGTCGCCCGCGCCGCCAGCACGCTTGGGCACACCACGGCCGCGAACACGCAGGATGCGACCGTCCACGGTGCCCGCGGGGACCTTCACCCCCACACGACCCGTCAGGGTCGGCACGGAAACCGTTGTGCCAAGCACCAATTCACTGTAACTGACCGGAAGCACAAGGGTCAGGTCGTCGCCATTGCGCCCGAAGACCTTGTCTTGACTGACGTGCACAGAGACGAACAGATCACCCGAAGGCGCCCCGCGCAACCCGGCTTCGCCCTGACCGGCCAACCGAATCCGCTGACCGTCACTGACTCCCGGCGGAATCCGCACCGTGATGGTGCGCGTGCGGTTCTGCACCCCGCTGCCATGGCAGGTGGCACACGGATCGTCGATGATCGAACCCGTGCCACGGCACTCGTCGCACGGCTCGCTGAAGCCGAACGCGCCCTGGTTCCGGGTGATCACACCGTTGCCGTTGCAGACATGACAGACCCGAGGGCTCGTCCCGGGCTTGGCGCCACTGCCGTGACAGGTGGTACACGGCGAAGGGCTCGTCATCCGCAGCGGAACCGTCACGCCCTGGGTTGCCTCGCGGAAACCCAGGGTGGTCTCGGTCTCCACATCCGCCCCACGCCGAGGTCGGCTACCCTCGGCACGCGTACCGCCGCCTCGTGCGTTGAACAACCCACCGAGCAGGTCACCGAGGCCACCGTCGCCGGCGGTCGCGCCGCCACCGAAGATGTCACCGAAATTCTGCGCGTTGCCGAAATTCTGCGAGAAGCCACCAGCCCCACCGGGACTGAAACCGCCCGCGCCACGCCCCGCGTAACCGCCGCCACCCGAGAACAGCGCTCGGGTCTCGTCGTACTCCTTGCGCTTGGCCGGGTCCGACAGCACGGCATGCGCCTCGCTGACGGTCTTGAACCGCTCCTCGGCCTTGCTGTCACCGGGGTTGGCGTCGGGATGCAGGTCACGCGCCAGCTTGCGGTAGGCCTTCTTGATCTCCTCCTGCGAGGCGCTGGAGGAAACACCCAGATCCTTGTAGAAGTCCTTCTCGATCCACTCCCGTTGGCTCACCGGGCATCTCCTCCTTCCGCACTCTCAGGATCCCGGCACGAGCACGGGGAGGCAAGAAATGCCCGCCCCAACGCTCGCGCCGTGTTGGTTTGGCGACACTCGCGGGGGCCTACGTGGTCACGCTTCGCTACCGCCTCCGGCCCCAACGCTCGCGCCGCGCGACTATCGGTTGTTCGTACCGGCATCAACATCCGATGCCTCTTCCACCGTCCGATCCGTTTGCGCCGAATCGGAGGGACCATCGGTGACCCCGACCAGCGCGTGCCGAAGCACGCGCTCGCCGAGCCGATAGCCCTTGCGCATGACCAGGCCGATCACCGGATCGTTTCCGGAGCCCTCGTGCTGCACGGCCTCGTGCAGGGTCGGATCGAAAGGCTCGCCCTCCGAACCGAATTCCTCCAAGCCCTGCTTGTGCAGCGCGTCGGCGAGCTTGTCGGCCACCGACTTCAACGGCCCCGTCTCCAGGTCGCCGTGCGCGCGGGCCCGGTCGAGATCGTCGAGCACGCCGAGCAGATCACCGACCACCGCCGCCTTGGCGCCGTCGGTCGCGGCCTTGCGGTCACGCTCGGTACGACGCCGGTAGTTGGCGTATTCGGCGGTCAGCCGCTGTAGGTCGGCGGTGCGCTCGGCGAGTTCGCCGGTCGCCTCGGCCGCGCCGGGGATATCGGCGAGACCGGACTCGGCGCCGTTACCGGCCGCCGAATCCGCGAACCCGTCCTGTCCCGCACGCACGCTGTCGTCCGACGCCTCGTCCGCACGCGGAGCGCGGTCCTCGGGGTCGATCTTGCGCTTGTCCACGAAGGAGATCGGCTCCTGCTCCGAGTTACCCTGTGTCACTTCTTCTCCGTGTCGACCGGCTCGTCCACGACCTCGGCGTCGACGACCTGGTCGTCGTCGGAGTTGGAGTCGTTGGGGGCCGAACCGTTGCTCGACGCCCCTTCTTCCTCGGCCGAGGCCTCGTAGATCGCCTGGCCGAGCGCCTGCGACTCGGTGGCCAGCTTCTCGAAGGCCGACTTCACCGCGGCGATGTCGGTTCCGGCAAGCGCGGTGTTGGCTTCGGCGATGGCCTCTTCGACCTTTGCCTTGGTGTCCGCGGGGACCTTGTCCTCGTTGTCCTTGATGAACTTCTCGGTCTGGTGCACCAGCGACTCGGCCTGGTTGCGGGTCTCCGCTTCCTCCCGGCGGGTCTTGTCCTCGGCGGCGTGCGCCTCGGCGTCCTTGACCATCCGGTCGATCTCTTCCTTGGACAAGCCGGAGCCGTCCTGGATCTTGATCGTGTTCTCCTTGCCCGTGCCCTTGTCCTTGGCGGTCACGTGCACGATGCCGTTGGCGTCGATGTCGAAGGTGACCTCGATCTGCGGCACACCACGCGGCGCGGGCGGGATGCCGGTCAGCTCGAAGGAGCCGAGCAGCTTGTTGTGCGAGGCGATCTCGCGCTCACCCTGGAACACCTGGATCTGCACCGAGGGCTGGTTGTCGTCGGCGGTGGTGAAGGTTTCCGAACGCTTGGTCGGGATGGTGGTGTTGCGCTCGATGAGCTTGGTCATCACGCCACCCTTGGTCTCGATACCCAGCGAAAGCGGGGTCACATCGAGCAGCAGGACGTCCTTGACCTCACCCTTGAGCACACCGGCCTGCAAAGCGGCGCCGACGGCGACGACCTCGTCCGGGTTCACGCCCTTGTTCGGCTCCTTGCCGCCGGTCAGCTCCTTCACGAGCTCGGTGACGGCGGGCATACGGGTGGAACCACCGACGAGCACGACATGGTCGATGTCGGCGACCTTGATGCCCGCGTCCTTGATCACGGACTGGAACGGCGCACGGGTGCGGTCGAGCAGGTCGGAGGTGATCTTCTGGAACTCGGCGCGAGTGAGCTGCTCGTCGAGGAACAGCGGGTTCTTGTCCGCGTCGACGGTGATGTAGGGCAGGTTGATCGAGGTGCTCTGCGAGGAGCTGAGTTCGATCTTGGCCTTCTCCGCGGCCTCACGCAGCCGCTGCATGGCCATCTTGTCCTTGGTCAGGTCGATACCCGAGCTGTTCTTGAACTTGTCGACCAACCAGCTGACGACGCGCTCGTCCCAGTCGTCACCACCGAGGTGGTTGTCACCGGAGGTGGCGCGAACCTCGACGACGCCCTCGCCGATTTCCAGCAGCGAGACGTCGAAGGTGCCGCCACCGAGGTCGAAGACCAGGATGGTCTGTTCCTTGTCGCCCTTGTCGAGACCGTAGGCGAGCGCGGCCGCGGTGGGCTCGTTGACGATGCGCAGCACATTGAGGCCCGCGATCTGTCCGGCTTCCTTGGTGGCCTGGCGCTGGGCGTCCTCGAAGTAGGCGGGAACGGTGATCACCGCGTCGGTGATCTCCTCACCGAGGTAGGACTCGGCGTCGCGCTTGAGCTTCATCAGCGTGCGCGCGCTGATCTCCTGCGAGGTGTACTTCTTGCTGTCGAGCTCGACGGTCCAGTCGGTGCCGACGTGGCGCTTGACCGAGCGAATGGTGCGGTCGACGTTGGTGACGGCCTGGTTCTTCGCGGGCTGACCGACCAGCACCTCACCGTTTTTGGCGAAGGCGACGACCGAGGGGGTGGTGCGCGACCCTTCCGAGTTGGCGACGACCACCGGTTCGCCACCTTCGAGCACGGCGACAACCGAGTTCGTGGTCCCGAGGTCGATTCCGACCGCACGAGCCATTGTGTTTCCTCCTCTTTCACTGTGTCCGGTACTTGCAGTTCGTGTGTGGGCGCCGAGGCGACGGTGTCGCCCGTGGGCAGACAGGCATCGCCCTGTGGCACAAGACATCCCGTGCCTTCAGACCTCGCTCCCCGGCGCCGCGGTAGAGCACGATCTCAGCAACGCTGAGCGTGGTCGGCTCAATCCTGCACCCGATCGAGTCGGGAGTCAAACCAAACTTGAGCCTCGTTCACTCAACATCGTCACAGTGCTCAACGGGCGACCCGCGCGAATGATTCCCGAACCGCGAAATTCACAGAGCCGGACCGGCGACAACTACCCTGACCAGCAGCGATTCATCCCAACTCCGCAGCGGAAACCCTGATAACCACCCATCGCCGCCAGCTTGATGGTCCGATCACCGGTACCCGCCGCAACGGCTGGCCGAAGGGCACGGCCGGGGTGCCGCCAGGATCACCACCCCACCGCCGTTTACCGCCGAGCGGTAACGACCGTCGACCCAACCCCGACAGACAGATGTGTCGGCGCACACTCCCTCTCGCCGTGCTCACCGACGCCTTCCGCACGTCACCGCGCCAACCGGCCGCCGGAACCACCGGCGATACCCACCGACACAGTTTTCGAACGGGGTTCTCGAATGACACGACGCATCGCGGTTCGGACGCCACCGCACCACGACCTGTCATGAACGGCAACGACCTCGGCCGCACCCGCCCGGTACCGCCGAGAGCGTGGGGGTCGAGGAACGAGTCGGCGCGCCTGCCCGCTGGGCACTCGCTGCCGGCCCTCGGCGCCGCGTTCGACACCATCCCCCGTGCACGCGAGATCTTCCGTGCCCTCGATTCCGCCGAGCAGAAACCGGTGGTCTATCTGATCCGCGGCCGATCGGAGACCGGCAAGTCGACGCTGCTGTCCGCGATCCGCGCCAGGTTGCGCGCGCGCGGCATTCCGCTCGCCGACGACCCGACCACCCGCGCGTCGGACCTGCTCGCGCGCAGTGCGCTCGTCGTCGACGACGCGCACACCCTCGGCCGACGCGAACTCGAATCGCTCTGCGCCACCATCGAGTCCAGACACTGCACGGTGGTGGTGGCCACCCGGCCACACCCGCACGACCGCGCGCTGCGCACCCTCACCGACATCGCGGCCCGCCGCGGGCGCGTGGTGGACCTGCGCGCGCTCGGCGTCGTCGATATCGCGCCGTTCGCACGGGAACTGGGCATGATGGTGCCGCGTCACGTGGCCACCCACATTCACCAGCAGACCGCGGGGATCCGCGGCGGCGTTGTCGCCGCGCTCGACGCCGCGCGCTCCACCAGGACCGACGCGGGAACCGCCGCACTCGACGCGGCGATCGCCACCTGGGCACGCACACTACTGGACGATCTGCCGCCGGAGCTGTGGGAAACCCTGGTCGTCGCGGCGGTCGGCACCGGACTGGACCCCGGCGAACTCACCGAAACCCTCGGCATTCCCGCCGACCTCGCCCAGGACCACATCGACCGGGTCAGGGCCACCGCACTGGTCACCGACGCCGACCTGCTGCTCGCGCCCGCGGTCGGCGGACTGCGCACGCTGCTCGGCGACCGCACATTCCTCGCGGTGCAGCGCACGCTGCTCAACGCGCGCCTCGACGCCGGATTGTTGCGCGATCACACCGCACTGTTGCTCGCCGAGTCGGGAGTGCGCGACCCTCGGCTCGCGGAATTCCTCAGCGGCGCCGCGGACAAAGCCGGTGCGGCGAGCGCGCGCTACTACGCTGCCGCCGCCGCGGCCGGTGCCGAACGTGACCGGATCGCGCTGCGGTGGGCAGAGGCGGCCGCACGCGCCGGCGATAGTGATACCGCGCTACGACTGGCCGAACCGATGCTGATCCGTACCGACCTATCCGACACCGACCTGGCCTCGGCGGTGCGCGTCTGCGCTGGCGTACTGACCAACCGTGGCCTGGTCGGCCGTGCCGCGCAGCTGTATTCCTGGCTCGGCGCGCACCGCGTCGGCGCGGACTGGTCGATCGGCGCCACCGTGCTGTATCTGGCCGGTGACGCCGAGGGCGCCGAGGCGATGACCGCGTCGGCGTCTCGATGGCCGCCCACCGAGGCCACCGCCCGCGACCGGCTGATCGTCGCCGCGCTCGCGCATTCGATGCGCGCCGGTTCGAGCGATGACGACGTCGCCTCGGCGGTGTCCGAGCTGATCCAAGCGACACACGCCGGTGATTTCGCCGCGCTCCCGTGCGGCCCGGAAACAATCGCCACGCTGCTGTGCCTCGGCACCGGACAGCCGCGAAGGGCCGAAGACGCGTTGAACCGAGCCGTGGCGGGCAGTACCCGCGCCGACGCGGCGACACACGGCCGACAACGAGTGCTCGCGGCATGGACGGCGATGCTCGGCGGCGACGAGTTCGCCGCGGCCGCGACCTGCGCCGCCCTCGACACCGACGCCCTCGACGACCGCGATCGACTCCTCGCCTTCGGACTCGAAGTCGGACTCGCTCGGCGCACCGGCGACCGCACGGCGCTCGCCGCCGCGTGGCAGCGGGGGCGCGCACTGCTCGACGAGGTGACCGCGGATCTGCTCGCCCTGCTGCCGATCGGTGAATTATGGCTGGCCGCGATCGAGCTCGATGACGAACGCAGGGTCACACCGTTGGTCGAGGCCGCCTCGACACTGGTGAGCGGCCTCGGGGAGCCACCGGCGTGGGCCACCGTGCTGCGCTGGTACGGCATTCGCGCCGCACTGGCTCGCGAGGACATCGCGGTCGTCACCGAGCGCGCGGGCCAGCTCGCCCAGACGGGCGAGCACCTGGCGCGGACACTCGCCGCTGCGGGGCAGATCTGGGCGCGCGTGCGCGGCGGCGAGGTCGAGGTCGAGTCGGTGCGGGAGTCGGTCCGCGCGTTGCACGGTGCTGGCATGAGCTGGGATGCGGCGGCGCTCGCGAGTGAGGCCGCGCGCGCGAGCGACGGGCCGGCGAGTACGCAGGGATCGAGCGCGCAGGGGCTGCGCGAGCTCGCCAGGATGGTCAGGGCCGACAGTAAACCGCAGGAGCTCCCCGCGACTGGGAAGGCGCGCGACACCGCGACCGTCGATCCCGCCGCGGTGTTGAGCGACCGTGAACGCGAAGTGGTCGAGCTGGTACTTCTCGGTCTGACCTACCGCGAAATCGGCGCTCGCCTGTACATTTCCGCCAAGACTGTCGAACATCACGTCGCCCGCATCCGGCGGCGGCTCGGCGCGCGATCGCGTGCGGAGTTATTGTCGATGCTTCGCGCAATGGGACACGGCTCGCTGCTGGTGTGACCACGGCGCGTCAGCCCGGCGAGGATCGCCGGTTCAGCGTCCGCCGGGCCGGACGACGCACACGGCGAAGTGAGGTAACGAGGATGGCCACTGGGGTGGGCCTGCGGATCGCCGACGACCAGTGCACGGCGGCGATCGTCACCGACGGCGACGAACCACCGCAATTCATCGTTCGCGAGTCGGTCTTGCACATGTCCGAAGACGGCGATGCGGAACTCGGTGGCACCGCCCCCGAGCGCTCGCATTCGATTACCGGATTCGTCGGTGCGATCGGTGACCCCGCTGGCATCAGAGTCGACGACGGCGAGGCATACCGGGCCGAGGACCTGGTAGCCACCGCGTTGTTCTGTTTGATCAATCTGACCGCTGAGCACCTCAACGGTGCGGCCGAGTTCTACGCCACCCACGGCGCCGACTGGCCGCAGGAGTACGTGCAAGCGCTGCGCGAAGCGCTCGACTATCTCGGCTTGCGTTCGGTCGCGCTCATCTCCGAGGGTGAACTCCCCGGCACCGAAACCGAGGTAGCCGGTACGTCTTTCGCCTACGACGCCGGGATGGTCGCGCTGAACTCGGTGCTGGCCACCCCGGCGGGAGCTACCCCGCCCGATCCCACCGACACCGAGAACTCCGCGGACGTCACCGATGTCATCCCCAGTGTTCCCGAGCCGACACCGCAGGCCTATTCGGCGGCGTTCCCCAGCGCGCGACCGCACCTCGCCCCGGAGTCGGCGGCGCCGGAGACCGCGATCGCGCACCCGGTCACCCCGCAAAAGGTCGCGCCGACAAGAGATTCCGACAAAGATCGCAAACGCATCCCGCTGCTGGTCGCCGCCGCGGCGGTGGTCGGGCTCGCGCTCGGCGCGATTGTCGTCGGGTTATTGTTTCGCGGCAACGAGCAAACGTCGGTGCCGCCGATCCAGGACGCGCAGTCCGAGCCGTCTTCGGTGACGCCCACCCCGACAACGCCGGTCGAGTTGCCTCCCGTGGCACCCATCGAGGTGACAACCACCGAGCCGGAGGAAACGACGACCGAGCCGCCCGAAACCACCACGGAGGAGCCGACACCGTCGTCGGAGCCGCCGCCGAGCACGACGACCGCCCCCCGCCCGACCAGCACTACGCGTGTTCGGCCGACCACGACCAACCCGTGGGGTTACCAACCGCTGCCGGAGATTCCGTCGATCCCGACTCTCCAATACCCGGGACGTTAGGTACCCGCGTGCCGGATTGGTCAGCCGACAAACCGTTTGTGCCTTAAAGTGATCCGCTGACCGGTGCCATGCGAAACGGGGCACCACAGACCATTGCTCGAAGAAGACTGTTCGCCACGGAGATTCGGACCCGCGGCGTAGGTTTAGCAGGCACTTTTGTGCCGAACGAAGGGACTTCATGCGCAAGTTGGTGGCGCGTCGCGCCGCGGTCAAAGCAGTTGCCATCGCTTCGACTGTTCTTTTGGCTCCCTTGTTCGGCATCACTACCGCCTCGTCGGCACCCGAGGCTCCGACGCAGCTCGCGGCCGACGGCCTGCCCCCGGAATTGGCGGAGGCGGTCGCCCGCGACCTGCACATGACGCCCACCGAGTACCTCGATCGTGCGGCACGCGCCCAGCAATTGCGTGACTACGCACGCGATTTCCGCGCCGAACGTCCCGACGCGTTCGCGGGAGCGTGGATGGGCGCCGACGGCAAACCCATCGTCGCGGTGACCTCGCCGGCCGCCGCGCAGATCGCGTCGGCCGACGGATACCAGACCAGCCTGGCGCCGATCTCGGCCGACGGACTGGAAGGCTCGCTGACGCAACTCAATCAGTGGGTCACCACGCTGCCGAAGGAACTGTCGCAGGCGATCAACTCGGTGGCCATCGATTTCCTCGGCAGCCAGCTGGTGATCTCGATCGCCGACAGCGCGATCGGCCACCTGCTGAACCTGCCGACACTGATCGCGAACATCAAGGTGATCCTCTCGCCCGGCGGCGGTGGCCCGGTGGAACGCAAGCCGATGGGTGGCGACACCTACATCAGCGCGCCGACCGCGCTCAGCGATGCCTCGCTCAAGAGCGTCGATGTCTGCTCGTTCGGTTTCAACAGTGTCGACGCGGCCGGTAATGCCCTGAATATCAGTGCGGGACACTGCAATCCGAACCTCGATGCGGGTAGCCAAGAGGCCACCGTCTACATGCCCGACGTGCACAACATCCCGTCGAGCCCGGAACTCGGCACCTTCGTGCGCTCGACGCTCGGCGACGAGAGCGGCCTGGACTACTCGGTGATCAAGCTCAACGAGCGCGCTGTCGGCGCGGGCATGGATCAGCCTTCGGTGCGCGGCGCCAACCGGACCACGCTGCCGGTGACCGGCACCGCGGATCCGATCGTCGGTGCCCCGGTGTGCAAGTCGGGCCAGTCCTCCACCTTCACCTGTGGTTACGTCGTCGCCGACCGCGTCGAGACACAGCTGTTCACCGCGTCCGGCCAGAGCAAGACCGTGCGCGGCTTCGCCAGCTCGGCGTGCACGCTCGGCGGCGACAGCGGCGGCGCGATCGTGTCGGGAACGCTTGCCCTCGGCATCACCAGCGGCTCCAACGCTGCCGACGCGCCGGACTGCAACCAGGCCAACATCTCCCTGGCGCAGTACGGCGGCACCGCGACCCTCGGCATCCCGATCCGTTCGATCCTCTCCGACATCGACGCCTCCTCCGGCGGCGGGATCGGCAGCGGAATCTCGGTGCGCACGCGCCCTGCCACCAGCTGACATGTGCGCGTAAGCGCCAGCAGCACAACCCGATGCGGTGTGTCGGCCGACGTCACCACCGGTGTGTCGGCCGACATTTCGCGCTCGTTCGCACTATTGAACAAACCGACCCGCCACACGAGTAGGCACATGGCGCCGGAGCCCATATAGTCTGTGCATGCTCCTGCCACGTATAGGTCCGCTTCGATCAGCCGCGCGCCAGACCAGGATCCGAAAAACCGCTATCGCCGCTTCGGCGGCGATCTTGCTGTTCGGGCCCACAGCGGCAGTTGCCTCGGCCCAGCCCGCCGATCCCGCACCGAACCTGCCCGCCGATCTGGTGGCCGCGGTGACCCGCGATCTCAAGATCTCACCGGAGGAATACCTGCACCGCGCCGACGTCGCGCAGCAGGTAGCGGGCTTCGCCACCAACGCGCAGAACCAGTACCCCGAGGTCTTCGGTGGTGCGTGGTTGGACGACGCGGGCAAGGCCGTCGTCGCCCTCGCCCAGGGACCGAAGGCCGATCAGGCGCGCGCCGCGGCGGAATCCGCCGGTTTCCAGGTGCGCAATGTCGCCAAGAGCGAGGCCGCGCTGCGCGGTGAGAAGTCCGCGTTCGAGCAGTGGCTCGACACCCAGCCTGCCGAGGTGTCGGCGCTGGTGCGCGGTGCCGTCGTCGACACCGTCAACAACACCATCGCGGTGCGTGTCGAGAAGGCCGGACTGCCGTTGCCGAACTTCATCGACCCTGCGCGGGTGCTGGTGATGGCCCCGCCGGTGGCGGCCGAACCCGGCCCGCCGCAAGCCGGTGACATTGCCGGTGACGCACACGGCGCGCTGGCCGGTGGCGACGGATTCGCTTCGGTCGCCGGCAAGACCTCGCTGCGCTGCTCGCTCGGTTTCAATGGCACCGACGGCAGCGGTAACACGGTGAATATCACTGCGGGCCACTGCAACCCGAATCTCGAGGCGGCTGGTACCGCCGACGCGGCCGGCGTGTACGACATCAACGGCGACCGCCTGGGCGCGCAGCTCGGCGTTTTCCAGAAGTCGGTGCTCGGCGCGCAGGACTACTCGGTCGTCCGCATCAACGATCAGGCCAAGGATCGCTTCGCCAACAACACCGTGCGTGGCCCCGGCGGCGGCACGATCGCCGTCGACGGTGTCGCTACCCCGGTGGTCGGCGCGCCGGTGTGCAAGTCCGGTGCGCGGACCGGCTTCAGCTGTGGCGTTGTCAACGCGGTCGACCAGACCGTGCAGGTCGGCGAGCGGGAGCTCACCCAGAGCTTCTCGGCCAACATCTGCGCGCTGCCCGGCGACAGTGGCGGCGCGATCGTGACCGGTACGCAGGCACTCGGTATCTCCAGTGCCTCGTCGGTCGCGGACTTCCCGATCTGCGAGATCCCCAACATCATCGGCGCCCTCACCGGCGATGCACCCCAGCTGTTCGCGCAGCCGGTGAGCGTTGTGCTCGCGGACAACCCCGGTCTGGAAGTGCGTACCAACTGACCTGCCTGAGCGGGTAGCGGTCGAACAGGGGCCGACAGCGTTCACCTCGGTGTCGCTGTCGGCCCTTTCGCTGTCTTCTGGAGCCTTTTCGCTGTCCCTACGCGGACCATTCTCGTCGAGGCCGTCGCCGCGTCGGATTCGTGCGGCATCCTGGAGGTATGTGTTTGGTGTTGATCGGGTGGCGGGCGCATCCGAAGTATCGATTGATCGTCGCGGCCAATCGCGACGAGTACTACGTTCGGCCCGCCGAGCCGATGCGTCGGTGGCCGGAGGTACCCGGCCTGATCGCCGGGCGCGATGTCGGCGCCAAGAACAAGGCGGTCGGCGATCCGCCGGGGACCTGGCTCGGGCTCACTGCGGAACCCAACGGCCACAACCGTTTCGCTGCGGTGACCAATGTGCGTAACCCGAGTGACGAACGCGCGCAGGCACGTTCGCGCGGCGCACTGCTGATGGATTTTCTCGGCGGTGGCGGCGACGACCCCACACAGTTCAACAAGAAGCGCTGCGACCCAACGGAATACGTGCGCTCGGTAGCGTCGGCGCCGGATGATTACAACGGCTACAACCTCGTCGTCGGCGATATGGCGTCGCTGTGGTGGCATTCCAATCGAGGCGAGGCGACCCCGCAGCGGCTCGTTCCCGGCTTCCACGGGCTCTCCAACGCCGCGTTCGTCAGCTCTGTGGGTGTTGACCCACCCGGGGCGGAACTGACGGCGCCACAGCCGGTCTGGCCCAAAGTGCGTGCGGGCGTGCTCGGTCTGCGCGCAGTGGTCGAATCCGACGCGGACGCGGTGGACCGGTATTTCGAGGTGCTGGCCGATCGGACGAAGGCCCCGGACCGGCTACTCCCGCACACCGGCGTTTCACATGCGATGGAGCGCGCGCTCTCGTCGCGGTTCATCGCGCATTCCGTGCACGGAACGCGGGCGAGCACCGTCCTACTGGTGGGCGAGGACGGGTCGTTCGAGATCACCGAGCGTTCGTTCGGGCGCCTCGGGCGGCTCACGGGAACCGTGTCGTTGCACGGACCTTCCGGCACCATGGCGTTGCCCGACGTGGCGTAGCGACGGCACGGAAACGGGCCGAAGACCAGACTGAGAAAGGCCACTGGCCCGTTCTCCGCGGAGAACGGGCCAGTGGCAGGTATTCGATTTTATGGGTGCACCGGTTTACTTCGGTGCTTCCTCTGTCGAGTTGGCCGCGTCCACCTTCGGCTCCACCGGCTTCACGTTGGCCGCTTCCGCCCACTTGGTGGTGCCGTCCGGCGCCTGCATGGTGTTGACCAACTCCAGGCCAGCCGCGACCAAGGTGGGACCGCCCACCGCGATCGTGCCGAGGATGCCGCCGACGCCCGCACCGATCGGCAGGCCCGCGAGGCAGCCGACGCCGAGAAGCGGCAGGCCGAGGACACAGCCGGCGACCGCGCCGATGGCGGTGCCGACGAACCCACCGATCATGGTGGCGAGACTGAAATTGCTCGCGAACTCGTCCTGTGCGTACTTGTTCTCGAGTGGGGACGCGATCGACTTGGCGACAACCGGCTTGGCAACCACGGGCTTGTCGGAGACGACCAGCCCTTCGGGCTTGTCCGGGGTGATCTCGAGGACGCTGTCGTCCTTCTGCAGGTTCGTCTTGACCGGAACAACGGTTCCGTCGACGTTCATGTCGAGCGGGAACGAGACAACCGTGTTGCCCTTGTCGTCGCGCACGTTGGCGATCGTGGTCTTCGGAGCGTCTTCGGTAGCTCCGTCTTCCTCCGTCACCGCGAAGGTGCCGCCTTTGAGCGACGCGACGACCGTCTTGTCGACCAGCTTGACCGAGTATGCGATACCAGGGTCGGCCGGAGCGGGCGCCGGGGCCGGGTCCGCGTGTGCGGTGCCGACGCCAATGGTCATAGCACCGATGACCAACGCGGCGGCCGCGGTGGTTTTACGGAGTTTCATTCAGTTTCCCATCCATCATCAGGTTGTCCGCCGCGTTCGCGTCACGCGAGAGCTCATTTCATCAAATCCGGTGTGACTGTGCCGGATCCACCCCGAGCGGTGACCTTGAAGTACGACAGACAAGAACGTCGGCGAGCGTAGTCGAACCCGGTCTGGTATGCGAGAAGCGTTACACCCCTTGTGGACTAAGCCTGTCCTTAGCGATTAGTCCCGTTGCCTCGACGTTTACCGTGAGCACAGCCGTGCGCCTCCCCAACGCTGGGCAATCGTATGTGATGCTGATCACAGACGTACTGGCGAGTAAGACCCTATGAAATGGGGCAGGCGCGCGGCTGACAACTCCAAAACCGACGCCTGTTACTGACGAGTAACTTACCGCCGGTTAGGATACGACCCACTGGGCAGTTCCGAACTGCCCCGCTCGTGATGCCTCTAAAGAAAGGTCGCGACATGAATGCCCTGACAGTGACGCTGGGCACGATTGGGGCGGCGCTCAGCCTCCTGTGTTGGGCGTCGTTCTTCGGCGGCGTCGGCAGCATCGTCCGCGCCATCATGATCGGCCAGCCCGCACCGGACCGTTGGCGACCGTTCTTCCCCCGCTTGAAGACGATGCTCGTCGAGTTCCTCGTTCATACCCGAATGGCCAAATTCCGCACGGTGGGCTGGGCGCACTGGCTGGTGATGATCGGCTTCATGGGTGGTTTCATCCTGTGGTTCGAGGCATACGGTCAGACGTTCGATCCCGAATTCCACTGGCCGATCTTCGGCGACTGGGCGATCTACCACCTGTGGGACGAGATCCTCGGTATCGGCACCGTGCTCGGCATCGGCACGTTGATGGTCATCCGTCAGCTCAACCACCCGCGTGTGCCCGAGCGGCTGTCGCGCTTCAGCGGCTCCAAGTTCGGGCCCGCCTACGTCATCGAGCTGATCGTGCTGATCGAGGGCCTCGGCATGGTCTTCGTGAAAGCGGGCAAGATCGCCGCCTACCACCACTCGAACCCGGCGACCGACTTCTTCACGATGCAGGTCGCCAAGCTGCTGCCCGCCAACACCACCATGGTCGCGCTGTTCGCGTTCGTGAAGCTGATGTCCGGCATGGCCTTCCTCTACCTGGTCGGCCGCAACATCACCTGGGGCGTGGCCTGGCACCGTTTCTCGGCCTTCTTCAACATCTACTTCAAGCGTGAAGACGACGGCGGCGTCGCGCTCGGCGCGGCCAAGCCGATGATGTCCAAGGGTCAAGCCCTCACGATGGAGAACGTCGACCCCGACACCGACACCCTCGGTGTCGGCCGGATGGAGGACTTCTCCTGGAAGGGCTGGCTGGACTTCACCACCTGCACCGAGTGTGGTCGTTGCCAGTCGCAGTGCCCGGCGTGGAACACCGGAAAGCCGTTGTCGCCCAAGCTGTTGATCATGTCGCTGCGCGATCACGGCGACGCCGTCGCGCCGTACCTGCTCGCCGGTGGTCGTCGCGACCCCGAGGGCACCGAGATCGGGCTCGTCGACGACGAGGGCAACCCGGACGAGAAGGCGCTGGCCAAGATCCCGGCCGCCGCGCGCGCCGAATCCGAGCGGCCGCTGGTCGGCGGCGAGGACGTCAACGGCATCATCGACCCCGAGGTGCTGTGGAGCTGCACCAGCTGCGGCGCGTGCGTCGAACAGTGCCCGGTCGACATCGAGCACGTCGACCACATCATCGACATGCGCCGCTACCAGGTGCTGATCGAATCGGACTTCCCCTCCGAGCTCGCCGGGTTGTTCAAGAACTTGGAGAACAAGGGCAACCCCTGGGGCCAGAACTCCAAGGACCGGCTCAACTGGATCAACGAAGTCGACTTCGACATTCCCGTCTTCGGTAAGGACGCCGACAGCTTCGACGGCTACGACTACCTGTTCTGGGTGGGTTGCGCCGGTGCCTACGAGGACCGCGCCAAGAAGACCACCAAGGCCGTCGCCGAACTGCTCGCCACGGCGGGCACCAAGTTCATGGTGCTCGGCGCGGACGAGACCTGCACCGGTGACTCCGCGCGCCGCGCGGGCAACGAGTTCCTGTTCCAGCAGTTGGCGCAGCAGAACGTCGAGACCATCGACTCGGTGTTCGAGGGCATCGCCGACGACAGGAAGAAGCAGATCGTCGTCACCTGCGCGCACTGCTTCAACGCACTCAGCAACGAATACCCGGAGCTGGGCGGCAAATACAACGTCGTGCACCACACCCAGCTGCTCAACCGGCTCGTCCGGCAGAAGAAGCTGATTCCGGTCGCGTCGGCCTCGCGCAATGTGACCTACCACGATCCCTGCTTCCTCGGCAGGCACAACAAGGTCTACGACGCGCCCCGCGAGCTGATGGCCGCCTCCGGCTCCACGCTGGTGGAGATGCCGCGCCACGGCGAACGTTCCATGTGCTGTGGCGCGGGTGGCGCGCGGATGTGGATGGAAGAACAGCTCGGTAAGCGCATCAATGTCGACCGCGTCGACGAGGGCCTGAACACGCTGGCGTCCTCGAACGGCGGCGAACCCGGCAAGATCGCCACCGGTTGCCCGTTCTGCCGCGTCATGCTCACCGACGGCGTCACCGCACGCCAGGACAGCGGGCAGGGCGAAGGCGTCGAGGTGGTCGACGTGGCCCAGCTGATGCTCGACTCCATCGACCGGGTCGAGTCCTCGACGCTGACCGAGAACCTCGTCGTCGTCCAGGAGCCCAAAGCGCCTGAGACGCACGAGGAGACCGAGCCGGAACCGGCACAGGCTCCCGCCGCGGAGCAGGCAGAAGCTCCCGCCAAGGCGGCACCATCCGGTGGTGGACTCGCGATGAAGGGTCCTGCCAAGGCACCGGGCAAGGCGGGTGGCGGCCTCGGTATGAAGGGCGCCGCCAAAGCACCCGGAGCCAAGGCTCCTGCGGGCGAAGAGGCCGCCGAGACCACCTCGGCTCCGGCCGCTCCGGCCAAGGGCCTCGCCATGAAGGGCCCGGCGAAAGCTCCTGGCAAGGGCCTCGGCATGAAGGGCGCCGCCAAAGCACCGGGCGCGAAGGCACCGGGCAACGCGGCCGCCGAAGCACCGGAAGCCGAGGCGGGGAGCGAATCCACGCCCGCGGCGCCACCGGTCAAGGGGCTCGGCATGAAGGGCGCCGCCAAGGCACCGGGAGCCAAGCAGGCGCCCGGCGCCAAGGCCCCAGGCGCCAAGACATCCGACACCGAAGTATCCGACGCCGGTGCGGCGAGCGAACCTACGCCCGCCGCACCTCCGGTGAAGGGACTCGGCATGAAGGGCGCCGCCAAGGCACCCGGTGCGAAGAAGGCGGCGGCACCCGCGCCGTCTGCGGAAACCTCGGCACCCGAGGACACGTCGGCTGAAGAGTCGGCGGCGACCGAGGACGCCACGGCTTCGGCCCCCACCGAAACCAAGCCGTCGATCCCCGCCAAGGGTCTCGCCATGAAGTCGGGCTTCAAGCGACCGGGAGCCAAGGCGCCCGGCGCCCCGGCAGCGGCGAAGTCGGAACCGGCAGCGCCGGAACCGAAGCCGGCCGAGCCCGAGGAGTCGACCGAAGCCCCCGCCACGGAATCCGCTGAGCAATCACCGGAGCCCACCAACGGGACTTCCCCCGACCACACCAACGGCTCCACCCAGCCGAGCAACGGCGCCGCCAAGCCCCCCACCGCCAAGCCAGGCGGCCTCGGCTTCAAATCCGGCACCAAAGCCCCTGGCAGCCGCAAGAACTAACACAACGGAAAAAACCGCACACACCGCGAGCCGGGTCCGCACTTCGGACCCGGCTCGCGGTGTATTGACGTTTTTCGGTTCCAATATCAGAAGTAGTTCTGATATCATTTCCGTATGAATGCGACAGCCACATGGTCGGAGTTCCTACGCGACCCGAATCGGATCATCGACGACATGGAACGCAACGGCGACATCACACTCCTGCGCCGTTCCGCGCCGTCCGTTCGTCTTTCCGATGAGGCCGCGGCCGCAGCGACAGAAGAGACGCTCAGTGCGCTCACACTGTTGATCGCGGCCGTCATGGACGACGAGGTACTCGATCGCCTAGTGGAGCGACTCGCGCTCCCATTTCCGTGGATCGAGCTGCTGCCACAGGCAGATCGGACCGAATTCATCGCTGATTTCCTCGCGCACGCGCGGGGCGACCTCGCCATCGGTCGAGTCAGCGCACTCTCCACCACACTTGCCGCCTGGCGTGACACAGCCGCAGCGTACGCGGATAGTCGACTCGGCCTTGGCACTACAGACCTGACCTACCTCGACAAGCCGGTGCCGGTGGAGCGACCCGAACCAGAGGTAGCTGAGCCGCCAGGGACGACGAGTGGGTAGGAATCGCGATGTCCCGAGACCATTGAAACGTTCCGAATACACGATTGTTTTCATCACCAGCGAGGCACAAAAGGGATGGATCGACTGCCTCGCCGCAGCTCGCAACGCAATGGTCGAGGCATGGGACACGCTGACCCGCGAACCCGTGCAGCAGTCAGCGAGGATCTACCCGCTGAAGGGCGGACTTCGCTATGGCAGTTACCAGGGAAGAACCTACGAACGGTTCCAGTACAAGTTCACCGACGGCGGGCGTCTTTGGTACTTCATCGAACCTACGCCCAAGGGGAGCGCGACAGCGGGCCGTGTGCTGCTCGAACGGTGCTTGACCGGGCACCCGAAGGAGACGGAATAGCGGATCTCTGCGATCGCACTGCGGGCCTCAGGAGGGTGGAATAGGTTGGGGCCCAAGCGTGGTCGAGGGTTGGTTGGGTGGCGATTCGGTTGGGTTTTTCGCGTAGGGGATTGTTGCGGGGGGCGGTCGCGGCCGGTGCTGTCGGTGCGGTGCGACCCGCTGTGGCGGGAGCGGATTCGGGTGGTCGGCGCGTCGCGGTGCTCGGGGGTGGGGTTGCCGGGTTGACGGCGGCGCACGAGTTGGCCGAGCGTGGGTTCGCGGTGACGGTGTATGAGCGTCGGGCGTGGGGTGGGAAGGCGCGCAGCGTTCCTGTGCCGGGAAGCGCGGGCGACGGTCGGCCAGAACTGCCCGGCGAACACGGGTTTCGCTTCTTTCCCGGTTTCTACCAGCATGTTCCGGACACGATGCGGCGAATCCCTTTCGCGGACAACGCGAACGGCGTATGGAACAACCTGGTCTCGGTGCCACAGGCCAGGGGTGCCCGCCTCGACGGCGACGATTTCGTCGTGCCGCTCAGCGTCGACGGGGTGGGGATCGCGCCGGAGGTCTTCCGCGAGACGCTGGGCGCGAGCATCGCGACCGCGCTGCGCATGCCGATGAGCGAAGAGCTCTACTTCGCGAACCGCCTGCTGGTGTTCAACAGCAGCTGCGACGCGCGCAGGCTCGGCCAGTGGGAAAACACCTCATGGCGTGACTTCGTCGGCGCGGGCGAACGCTCACACGAATTCCGCGCGCTGATCTCCCGCAGCCTCACCAGCCTCTTGGTCGCCGCGAAGGACGACATCGCCAGCGTGCGCACGATCGGCACGATGGGCGAACAGTTCCTCGGCAACCCGCTGAGCATCGGCAACGACGGCAGCATCGATCGCGTACTGAACAACCCGACCAACACCGCGTGGATCGACCCGTGGACGCAGCGACTCCAGGCACTCGGCGTGAATATGGTCCTCGGCACCGAAGTGACCGGTTTGGACGTGCGCGACCGCAGGATCAGCCGCGCATTCGCGACCGACAACGACGGCACACCCCGAGTCATCGACGCCGACCACTTCTTCGTCGCACTGCCCGCGGAACGCGCACGGCAACTGTGGTCGCCGGAGGTGTTGGCCGTGCGGCCCGAATTGGCAGGAATGGACCGGCTTTTCACCGATTGGATGAGCGGCATCCAGTATTACCTGCGCAGCGAAGGTGGCATCGTCGACGGCCACGTCGCCTACATCGATGCGCCGTGGGCACTCACCTCGATCAGTCAGAACAGCCTGTGGTCGAACAAGCTCGACTCCTACGGCGACGGCACGGTGCGCGACTGCCTCTCGGTGGATATCTCCGACTGGAACACCCCCGGCATCCGCTACGGCAAACCGGCCAAGGAATGCACACACGAGGAGATCGCCCGCGAGGTGTGGGCACAAATGACCGCGCACCTCAACGACCGAGGACCCGTGTTACGCGAGGCCGACCTGCATTCCTGGTTCCTCGATCCGGGCATCACCTGGCAGGAGCGCACCGGCCGCAACACCAACGCGGACCCACTGCTGATCAACACCGCCGGTTCCTGGCAATACCGTCCCGAACCCCACGGCAACCTGGAAAACCTCTATCTGGCAGGCGATTACATACGCACGAACATCGACCTCGCCACCATGGAGGGCGCCAACGAGTCCGCCCGCGCGGCAGTGAACGCACTACTGGAGGTCACCGGCTCGCACACACCCCGCTGCCGCACCTTCACCCTCTACCGCGCCCCCGAACTGGACCCACTGCGCCGCCTGGACGAATCCCGCTACGCAACCGCCCAACCCAACCTTTTCGACACCTGACCCCAAACACTCAAAGCCCAAGGAAACCACAACACCACCCCCCGGGCTCACCCCTGATACCCAGTGAAACTCCCGCTACCCCAACAAAACTCACCAAAGCACGAGCCGCCAAACCATTATTCCGAGCGCAGCGAGACCGGCACAGTAAGTTCGCGGCCGTCTCGCGTTCGAGTGCCCGTTTCGTAGGCGACGAAGGAGCAAGAAACGGGTACTCGAACGCGAGACTCTCCGGCCGCGAACCACGCGGCGCCAGCCGCCAAAAAACACAGCGAGGAGATCC
Organism: Nocardia callitridis; assembly: GCF_039543305.1. NCBI lineage: Bacteria > Bacillati > Actinomycetota > Actinomycetes > Mycobacteriales > Nocardiaceae > Nocardia > Nocardia callitridis. The sequence continues at coordinate 1,086,517 of NZ_BAABJM010000001.1, forward strand.
TCACCCCCGCACACCACCCCGCACCCGTCACTCACCCCCGCACACCACCCCGCACACCCTCGACAACACCAAAACCAGCACCCACACCACGTCAACCCTCCAACAAGAATCACCCTGCCCCAAACCCGATAACCGCAGCTCCGTGGGATTTGTCTCCCCCCAGCTGACCGGTATTCGATCGCCTCGACCACCCCTCCGATGTTTCAATCGATGCATGCTCCAGCGCAGGGACAGCAACGAGATCACCGATCCGGCCGATTTGCGGCAGCTCCTCGGTGCGGTAGCGCCCCGGGTTGCCGACAAGGACCGGCCGAAGCTGCACCCGCTGGATCGGGAATGGATCGCCAATTCGCCGTTCATCGTGCTCAGCACCAGCGACGAAGACGGCAACTGCGACGCTTCCCCGAAGGGTGATCCGCCTGGATTCGTGAAGGTGCTCGACGACAGCACGATCGCCATCCCGGAACGACCGGGCAATCGGCGCGGCGACGGCTACTTCAACATTCTCACCAACCCGCATGTGGGCGTGCTGTTCCTCATTCCGCGCAGGACCGACACGCTCCGGGTGAACGGTCGCGCTCGCCTGGTCCGCGAAGCGCCCTACTTCGATGACATGTTGGTGCGCGGACATCGCCCGATCATGGCGATCGAGGTCGACGTGGAGCAGGTGATGCACCATTGCGCCAAGGCGATCATGCGCAGCCATCTCTGGGAACCCGACGAGTGGCAGGACGACACGCTGCCGAGCCAGGCGCGGCTGGTGAAGGAGATCCGCACCGACATCGCCGAGTCGGTCGAGGAGTTGGAGCGGCATTACGCGCCGGAGCTCTACGAGAAGTATCTGTACAAGGGCTGAGCCTCCACGCGGCTCTCGCGAAGTGCGCTACCGAGTGGATTACGCCACACGAGGCGCACCGCGACGGACGTCGTGTCGAACACCGACGGCGACGAACATAGACTCGCCGCGTGGCAAACATAACGGTGCGCGGGCGAATCGCGCTGCGGGCGGCGGCGACGGCCTCGTGGGCCTCGCAGAAGGCGGGCCGCGGCAAGGGTTCGATGATCGGCGGGCTGATCGCCCTGCTGATCGACAAGACGATCATGGATCAGCTCGGCCGCGACCGTCGCACGGTGTTGATCACCGGAACGAACGGCAAGTCGACCACCACCAGGATGACCGCGGCGGCCCTGGGCACCCTCGGTCGGGTGGCCACCCAGGCCGACGGCGCCAATATGGACGCGGGCATCGTCGCCGCGCTCAACCTCGACCGCGCGGCCGAGTTGGCGGCGATCGAGGTGGACGAGTTGCATCTGCCGCATGTCACCGATTCGTTGAATCCTGCGGCGGTGGTGCTGCTGAACCTCAGCCGCGACCAGCTCGACCGGGTCGGCGAGATCAACATGATCGAACGCAAGCTGCGCGCGGGTTTGGCCAGGCATCCCGACACCGTGGTCATCGCGAACTGCGACGACGTACTGATCACCTCGATCGCCTACGACCACCCGAACGTGGTGTGGGTGGCCGCGGGCGGCGGCTGGGCGATGGACGCCACCAGCTGCCCGCGCAGCGGTGAGCCGGTGCTCTGGGAGGGTGCGCACTGGCACAGCACCGGCACGGATTTCCAACGGCCCGAACCGAATTGGTGGCTGGACGGCAACGATCTCGTCGATGACACCGGTCGACGTTTCCCGCTGGAGCTTGCCTTGCCCGGGCGCGCGAACCGAGGTAACGCAGCGCAGGCGGTAGCCGCGGCGGTCGCTCTCGGCGCCGATGCCGAGGGCGCGGTCGCGGCGGCGGCCACCGTGCGTGAGATCGCGGGCCGCTACCGGACGGTGCGAGTCGGCGAGCATGCCGCGCGGTTGTTGCTGGCGAAGAATCCCGCGGGCTGGCAGGAAGCGCTGTCGATGATCGAACCGTCGTCGGCGGGTTTGGTGATCGCCGTGAACGGCCAGGTGCCCGACGGTGAGGACTTGTCCTGGCTGTGGGATGTGCGTTTCGAGCACTTCGAGGGGGTGCAGGTGGTGGCCTCCGGTGAACGCGCCACCGATCTCGCGGTGCGCCTCACCTATGCCGGTGTGCGGCACGAAACCATCGCCGATCCGGTGCGCGCCATCGCGTCCTGTCCGGCGGGGCACGTCGAGGTGCTGGCGAACTACACCGCGTTCCGTGATCTGAACCGTGGCCTCGAGGAGCGGACGGCATGAGCGAATCCACTGTGCGCATCGGCCTGGTGCTGCCGGATGTGATGGGTACCTACGGCGACGGCGGCAACGCGCTGGTGCTGCGGCAGCGGCTGCGGATGCGCGGCTACGACGCGGAGATCGTGGAAATCACGCTGCCGCAACCGGTGCCGAATTCGCTGGATCTCTACGCACTGGGTGGCGCGGAGGATTCGGCGCAGCGGCTGGCGACGAGACATCTCCAGCAGTACCCCGGTTTGCAGGAGGCGGCCGCGAAAGGTGCTCCGGTGCTGGCGATCTGCGCGGCGATCCAGGTGCTCGGCGAGTGGTACGAGACCGCCGAGGGCGAGCGCGTCGACGGTGTCGGCCTGCTCGACGCGACCACAACGCCGCAGGCCAAGCGTGCCATCGGCGAGGTGACGACCACACCGTTGCTGCCGGAGCTCACCGCCGCTCTCACCGGATTCGAAAACCACCGCGGTGGCACGAAACTCGGCGGCGACGCGACCCCTTTCGCCAAGGTGACCCGCGGCATCGGCAACGGCATCGGTGACGGCCTGGAAGGCGTGGTCCAGGGCTCGGTGATCGGCACCTACATGCACGGCCCAGCCCTCGCCCGCAACCCGGAACTGGCCGACCTTCTGCTCACCCGGGCCCTCGGCATCGATTCTCTGCCCCCACTGGACCTGCCCGAGGTAGACCAACTCCGCAAAGAACGCCTCCGCACGTAGGAGTTAGCGCCCAACCACCAAGATCGCCAGACAATTCAGCGGTGCGACCCGACCAACTCGACAGGCAGCTCCGGCGATCCGGACTCGACCGCGTCCGCGAGGGTAGCGAGCTCGGTTGGCCGTACGCGCGAAGACTCCGCGGCCCCTGTGCCCCGCGAGCCGGGCCACCAAGATCACCGGGACATCTCGGCATCGCCGCTCGACAAGCCGGTGCTCGCCCGGCCATTGACCAGGTGCGCCAAAGACAAGGCACACCACTTCAGCTTGCTGGCCGATGTGGTGGGGCGCTCTCTGCGGGTGGGCGGTGACACGGCGGTCGAACCGATCCGCGACGCCATCGCGAACTTCCGGATGCCGTTGTCGGACACCGTGCGCGGATATCGGCTGGGCACTATCACCAAGATCACCAGGACAACTCGGCGGCGCAGCTTGATGGACTCCGCACCTGAGTCCTGCTGACTCAGCGCGATCGCATCGCGTGGGTGGTGGGGGCTCGCGACTGTGGTGGCTCGGGGGCGCCGAGCGTCCGAGCGGCATCGAACCTTTGACCGAAGGCTCATCGGGGTTTCATGATCAGCGGGGAACTCGCTGACGCGGGCATCCTGGTGGGGCGGCGGCTAGGCGGGGATGACGTCTACCGAGACGGTGATGGTGCTTTGGGCGGCGTCGGTGTAGATGATTCCGCGCAGCGGGGGGACGTCGGTGTAGTCGCGACCCCAGGCGAGGGTGATGTAGCGGGTGTCGGCGAATTGGTTGTTGGTGGGGTCGAAGTCGAGCCAGTGGCCGGTGCCGGGTTCGGTGCTCGGGATCCACACCGCCGACCAGGCGTGGGTGGCGTCGGCGCCGACGACGCGTCGGCCGCCGGGCGGTGGATCGGTGGCCAGGTATCCGGAGACGTAGCGGGCGGCGAGGCCGTGGGAACGTAGGCAGGCCACGCCGATTCGGGCGAAGTCCTGGCAGACGCCGGTGCGTGCGGCGAATACGTCGGCGACCTTCGTCGCGACGGTCGTGGAACCGGAGCGATAGCCGAAATCGGTGTGCACGCGGTGGAAAAGTTCGGCGACGGCCTCGCGCAAAGGCCTACTCGGCGTGAATGATTCGGCGGCGTAGGCGGTCACTTCCTCGGTGATCTCCGCAGGCTGGAGGTCGAGGGTGAATTCGACGGCAAGCGGGTTGGTGGTCGGCCGCATCTGCTCCCACGGCTGTCCAGCCAACTCGAGCACGGTCGGATCGGGTGCGGCGACCTCGACGAGCGATTCGCCGGTCACCACGAGCTGGTCATGTGCCGCACTGACCTGGAAGTAGGCGGTGGTGTTGCCGTAGACGTCGGGGCCGACCGAACGATCCGACGGCTGCGGGTCGATGCGCAGCTCATGGCCGAGAACGCGTTGCCGAGGCAAGGTGCGCGGGGTCAGATAGGCCCGGCCGTAGGAGCCGCCGACCTCGTCGGAATAGGCGTAGGTGGTGACGTGCCTGATCCGGTAGCGCCCCGAGAACTCCACCTCGCCGCTCATTCGGACGCTCCGTCAATCGGCGCCGGACTCTGCGGCGCCGGGTTCTGCGGCGCCGGGTTCTGCGGCGCCGGGTTCTGCGGCGCCGGGTTCTGCGGCGCCGGGTTCTGCGGCGCCGGGTCGTTCAGCGCCGAGTCATACGCTGCCGGGTCACGCCCCACCGAATCATGCGCTGCCGAATCATGCGCTGCCGGGTCATGCCCTGCCGAATCACTCCTTGCCGAGTCGCGCCCTGCCCGGTCACGCTCCACCGAATCACGCTCCACCGAATCACGCCCTGCCGAGTCGCACCCTGCCGAATCACCCCCCACCGAATCGCGCCCTCCCGAATCACGCCCTGCCAGGTCGCGCCCTGCCCGGTCACGCTCCACCGAATCGCGCCCTCCCGAATCACCCCCCACCGAATCACGCCCTGCCGAGTCGCACCCTCCCGAGTCGCGCCCCACCGAATCACGCGCGGCCGAATCACGCCCTGCCCGGTCACGCGCGGCCGAATCACGCAACGCCAGGCCACGTCCCACCGAGTCACGCCCTACCGAGTCCTGCAAGGCCGAGTCCTGCAAAGCCGAGACCTGCAAGGCCGAGTCATCCTTCACTCGAGCATCGCCGCCCGCGTCACCCCACAGCGGACGCGTGCCCGACGGCGGGGAGAGCGCACCGGTCTCGAACACCTCGGCCAGTTCGCGTAGTCGCAGATCTATCTCCGCGAGCAATTCCGCGAGTTCGGTTCTATCGCAATCCTCGTCGACGATATCGAGGTCGTCGGGGTCCACGCGGCGCAGCACGCGTTTGGCGTCGGCGAGCAATCGTTGCGCACGCGCCGAACTCGCCGCGCTCGGCAAGGCCGCGAAATCGTCGTCGAGCCGGTCGAGTTGGTAGGCCAGCGATCTCGGATTGCCGGTGTCGAACAGCAGCAGTCGCGCGACCGAGGCGATGCGCACCGAATCCCCGTAGCGGCGGCGGTAACTCACGGCGGATTCGGTGGCGCGTAAGACCGATTCGGTGATCACCCGTTCGGCTTCCGCAGGGCAGGTGCGCACGAACGCGGCCGAAAGCACGCCGGTGAGCGCGAGCCCACGCTCGATCCGTTTACCGATGTCGAGCACGGTCCAACCGGTATCGCGCACATGGGATTCGGCGGCGATTCCCGACAGCGCCAGTAGCGCGGCGAGGGTCAACGAATGGACCGACGACAGCGACGAATCCCGCGTCCCGTCCCGGTAGTCGGCGATCGCACGATCGACGGCGCCGAGAATCATCCAGGTGTCCGCCGAAAGTTGATCACGCACCGAGCGCGCGGCGCTCCCGTATCCGTCCACCGCGAAGGCGAGCGACCCACACATCTCACGATCGACGGTCAACGACACCAAGTAGTCATGCCCCGCGCGCGCGGCACCAGACAACCCTGATCTACCCGCTTCTTCCCCCCGCACACCCCGCGAGTCGACCGCATGCCGATCCACATCCGCCGATACGCCCGCACCGGAGTCACGCTCAGCCCCAGCCGGTCCCACTACACCGCCGCCTGCCCCACGCACCGACGAGCCGAACTCCACAGCGCCCTCCGAGACCGAACCAGGACCCCGCACATCATGGCGTTCCTTGCCTTCTTGTTCCGCGGCACGCGAGCCACCACCTGACACCACCCCGTTATTCACCGCCGGACCCCGACGAGCTACACCCTCGCGGTTCGCATCTCCCCGGACCCGATCATCTCCACCCGATCCCGGCCGACTCGAATCCGACTGTGCCGCAACCGCCTGCGTCGTATCGGGCGCCGCCCGCTCCACCTGGCCCCCAGCACCCGCACTTTCCGCAACCGCACCACCGCGACCCACCTTCGCCCCCGGCTCGACCGACTGAACCGGGTCGTCCTCAGCCACACCCGCTCGGCCGAACGTGACGGCAGGTGCGGCAGTGGAGGTGGTGGCGGCGAGCGCGTCCATCAGTACCGGCAGCGCCTCGACGCCCGCTAACCATGGGCGGTAGCGGTAGTCCTGGTAGCGGTCGTGAGTCGCGATGAGTAGGCGTATGACCGCCTCGGCGCGTTCGCCGTAACGGCCCATCCGGAACTGGGCCTCGAGTACACGGGGTGAACTGATCGTCTCGGCCACGGTGCTGCGCCGATCCCGTTGCGCGCGGGTGGTTTCGGCGGCAACTGCCGCCGAACGACTGGGCTCGGCCTTGACCCATACGTCTTTGGCCGCCACCTTGGTGGCCGTGCGATCGTCACCGCGCGCACGCATCTGTCCGAGGCCGCCGGTCATCGCCATGTGGCCGTCCCGTCTGGCAATGGTGAACAGCCGCATCCCGACCGGCGCCGAAGCCAACGCGCCGGCGCGCACCGAGGGCGCTACCGAGAACTGCGCGGGTTCCTGACCGACCCACTGCCACCCGGTCTGTTGGATCTTCGCCTTCAATTCCGCGCGCTGCCGAATCGACAAGCCTGGCCCGAATACGGTGCTGCCGTCCACCGCCGACCGGAGCACCAGGCGGTGCAGGTTGGTGATCAGGTGCGCGCGCTGCACGTCGTCGCCGCCCCAGTACGACGGCGCGCTCTCCAGCAGCAAATCCTCCCCGAGCAGCGTGCGCGCCACCCGGGGCAGCAACGCCGCCAACGCCGGATTCTCCAGTAATCCGCTGCCCAACGTGTTCACCACCGTCACAGCACCGCGCCGCAGCGCCTCCACCAACCCCACCACCCCGCTGCCGGAATCCGGACTCAGGTCCAGCGGGTCGCAGCACCGCGCGTCCAGTCGACGCAACACCACGTCGACACGTTTCAACGTGCCGAGCGAACGCATCAACAACGCGCCGTCGCGCACCACCAGATCCGCACTCTCCACCAGGGGAAACCCGAGTATCGACGCGAGGTGTGCCTGGTCGAAGGCGGTATCGGCGTGCGCGCCTGGACTGAGCACAACGACGACCGGCTCGTCCCCGTCACCGGTCTGCGCCGCCTCGATCAGCAGCAGCCGCATCGCCCGCGCGAAGGGGCCGAGCGGACGCGGGTCGGCATGCTCGAACGATTCGGGGATCGCCGTGGACACCACCCTGCGGTCGGCGAGCGCGTATCCCGCACCCGAAGGGGTTTGCGCGTGGTCGGCCAGTACACGGAAGCGCCCGTCGGCCCACCGGCTGATGTCACAGCCGTGTAGGAACAGCTGATGCTGTCCGGGCACCGTAATGCCGTGTGCCGCACGGAGATAACCATTGTGGCCGAATACCACCTCGGGCGGAAGCAAACCCGAGGTCAGTGTGCGGCGCGGACCGTAGATGTCGGTGAGTACCTCGTCGAGCACGCGGGAGCGTTGCACGAGACCGGCTTCCAGTCCGGCCCAGTCGTCGGCCGCGACCAGCAGCGGGACGGGGTCCAGCCGCCATGGCGTCGACCCGTCCCTGCCGACCTCGGTGTAGGTGATGCCGTCATCGGCGATCAGCCTGCGCACCCTGCCGTCGAGCCGGTCGAGGCCATCAGCGTCGAGCTCGGCGAAATCGTTCGACAGCTCCGACCACCGGCCGCGTATCCGTCCCGTCGGCTCGATCAGTTCGTCGTAGTAGCCGTCGGTCGACTCACCGCATTCGTCGTACGGCGCGTCCTGCCCCTGCGTTCGGTAGCTTTCGAGTTGCTCGATGGCACGAGTCCGGGAGTCCGATACCCGAGGACGATCGACTACACCACTGGTCAGAGCAACTTGCACGGACTCCGATCGCCGCTCTGCGGAAGGATTGCTGACCATCCAGTCATCATCACATCGTGGCGAGCGCCATGGGCGGGCATCAGCTCGGCGATTTCGTGTCCGGCCACCGCCGCCACTCGACACACCGCCGCCGACCTCCCGCAGCGCACGCCAGCCTGGTGCTATGACCGAATAACGGCTCGATCACGACGGGAGACACCATGCGCACCGACCGCTGCCTTTTCTGCGATCGCGCGATCGACCACTGCCACGGCACCCTGATCGTGCACGCGGGAAACACCACCGAATGCACCGAACGCGACTGCGTTGATCTCGACCACGCCCGGCACACGTTCGTCATCGACTGCGGCGACCTCGCGGGTGGCTGCGCGTGCGCCGAGCCGAACATCGCGATGCGCGAAGGTGCGTGAACCGCGCCAACTACCCTGACCCGGATGAGTTACGAGCACGTGTTGCTGCCCTCGGGGGCCGCTACCTCACCCGCCGAGGCCGACGCCTACCTCAGCACCCAGCAGGGTGTTCCGGAATCGGCGACGGTCGCCGCGATCGCCGCCGAACTGAACCGCCGCGACGAACAAACCCCCGACGAGGACACCTTCCTCGCCGCCGCACCGGTAGGCGGAGCGCAGACGGGCGCGGCACTGGTGGTGTCGAGCCCGTACGACGCCATCGGTTTCGTCCGCGCGCTGCTGTTCGAGCTGGCGACGCCACGCGATTACGCGCTGTATGACCCGCAGTTGGCCTGGCTCATCGACCCGGCCGGACATGTCGAGGTCGAAGTCACCCACGGCGGCGCGGGAGAATTTCCCTATATTACTAAAACCCTTGCACAACAGTGGGTTTCCGCTTTGAGTGACCCCGAGCCCTACATCATCGCCTCGCGTGACGACCACGAATACATCCAGGCATACCGCATGGGCGAGGACGAATTCACCGTCGAATATCGCGACGGATCCCCGGAAAAGCACTTCGCCACGGCACTGGACACCGCGGCGACCGCCGAGGTGATCTGGGCGTGGGCGAACAACGACACCGCGCACATCGGATCCCTGCCGTGGACACGGGTGAAGTTCTGAGCGCCAACGCTTCTGGCGATTGCCGAGTGCAGTTCACACCCGGTGACCGCGCGGGTGCCATTCCTGCGCCGACCGAAGGCAGCCACCGCGCCTCGGCTTCTACCGAGATGTTCTCGCGACACGAACACCATTCGAGCACAAAGTATTTCGCCGAAACCCGCGCTGCGGTAGTTGGAGCTTGCCGACGTCGAAGCCGGTGCGCGACATCGGCGGCACCGTAGATCACCGCACAGACACAGTTCGGCGCACGCGCAGCGACTCGACCTCGAAACGCGTTCGAACCCGCGCGACCAGAGCGGTTCGCTACCGATCGTCCGCTAGCTCGCCCGCAAGACTTACGGAGACTTCAAACACCTACTGAGGGCTGTAAAAAGTCCGGTCACTTGGCGGAGGGCACGCCCCGAGGAAACAGGAACCCACCGAAAGCGCCGCTGACGCTGGTAGGAATCTCCATCCTTCGGTGTGGAGAGGATGTCAAAGCACGCGCCGTCCCGACAGCGCGCGCCCGAGCGTCAACTCGTCGGCGAACTCCAGGTCGCCGCCCATCGGCAGACCCGAAGCCAACCTCGTCACGCTCAGCCCGGGGAAATCACGCAGCATGCGCACCAGGTAGGTGGCCGTCGCCTCGCCCTCGGTGTTCGGGTCCGTCGCGATGATCACTTCGCTGACGTCCACCCCGTCCTGCTGGTTCCCGATGCGCGCCAACAACTCCCGGATACGCAACTGGTCGGGCCCGACGCCGCTGAGCGGGTCGAGCGCACCACCGAGCACGTGGTATCGGCCACGGAACTCACGGGTGCGCTCGATCGCCTGCACGTCCTTCGGCTCCTCCACCACGCAGATCATGGTGCGGTCGCGGCGCGGGTCGGCGCAGATGCGGCACAATTCGCCGTCGGACACCGTGCCGCAGACCACGCAGAACTGCACGCCGTCACGCACCTTCTGCAACGCGGCCTGCAACCGGTCGATATCCGGTGGTTCCACCTGCAACAGGTGAAACGCGATTCGCTGCGCGCTCTTCGGACCGACGCCGGGCAACCTGCCCAATTCGTCGATCAGATCCTGAACCGGCCCCTCGTACACCCTGTTCGCCTAGGTCGACTCAGAGACCGGGCAGACCGGGGATCGAGCCACCGCCGCCGAGCCCACCCGACAGCGGTCCGAGACGCTCGGCAGCCAATTCCTGCGCGTTGGTCATGGCGGTGTTGACCGCGCCGATCACCAAGTCCTGCAACGTTTCCACGTCGTCGGGGTCGACGGCCTTCGGATCGATACTCAGCGCGACGATCTCACCGGAGGCCTTGATGGTGACCTTGACAAGGCCGCCGCCCGCCTGGCCCTCGACCTCGGCTTCGGCGATCTCGGCCTGCGCCTGCATCACCGCCTCCTGCATCTGCTGCGCTTGGGCGAGTAACTGCTGCATGTCGAACTGCTGACCACCGGGCTGCACGGCAATGTCCTCTCTGGAGAAAGTGTCTTCGGCCAGCCTAGACCCGTCGCTACCGCGACCCGATCAGGCGAGTTCGCGCTGCAGATTCCCCAGCACCTCGGCCTGGATCTTCTTCAGACCCAGCGGCGCGAAGATGCCCTCGAAGATGCCGCCGATACCGCCGGCACCCTGCCACGCCGTCTCCACGTCGACGCGCGAACCGGCACCGTCCGGCGCGACCGTCCACGTGGTGACCAGGGTGGAGTTCGAATCACGCTCGGTGACTACCGAATCCGACACCGAAATGGTGGCGTGCACATTGCGCGAGCGCTTCTGCGTGGCCTGCAACGTCCATTCCGCCACGGTGCCTTCGCCCTTACCGCCCTCGACGAGGCGGTAATCGCGGTAGTGCTCCGACAGGATGCGCGGACGCACCGTCTCGTAGTCCGCGATCGCGTCGAGCGTGCGCTGCGGGTCCGCCGTCACGGTGATCGAACTGCTTGCGCTGACCTGTCCCACTATGAGCTCCTTGTTCGGGTTTTTATCCGGTTTGTCCCGATTAGCGTAGTTCGGGATTTATTTCGGCGAGATCGGATACGCCTGCTACGAAACCGATCTCCATCCTGCCCTGTCGAACCATTGCCGGCGCGGTGAGGGCGGGCACCGGACACCGCGTGCGGTACTTCGCAACGCCTACAACACTCGCTGCCGCGCCACGGTGAAATTATGCGAACCGGCACGGCTCGACTTCGCAACATATGCGTGACTTTTCGCCCGTATGGTGCCCTCGCGGTAGCCGGGCATAATGACGAGTACTAGCGTCGAGGGGTGGCATTGAGTCTGTTTGGGAACGCCGGACAAGGATCAGCCGTACGCGAATCGGGGTTCGCCGCGCATCAGGCGGGTGTCGATCGCCTACTCGCGAGTTATCGCGCCATCCCCGACGACGCCAACGTGCGATTGGCGAAAAAGACCTCCAACCTCTTCCGAGCCAGGGCGGCCAACCCCGCCCCCGGGCTCGACGTCTCGGGGTTGACCAAGGTCATCACCGTCGACCCGGTCGCCAAGACCGCCGACGTCGCGGGGATGACGACCTATGAGGAGTTGGTGGCCGCCACCCTCCCCTACAACCTGGCCCCGCTGGTGGTGCCGCAACTCAAGACGATCACCCTCGGCGGCGCGGTGACCGGTCTCGGCATCGAATCCACCTCTTTCCGCAACGGCCTCCCGCACGAATCCGTGCTGGAAATGGACGTGCTCACCGGCTCGGGCGAGATCATCACCACCGCACCGAACGGGCCGGAAGCCGACCTGTTCCGCGGCTTCCCGAATTCCTACGGGACGCTCGGCTACACCGTGCGGCTGAAAATCGCACTCGAATCGGTCCAGCCCTACGTGGCGCTGCGGCACGTGCGCTTCCACGACCTGCGCGCCCTCGAATCCACCCTCGCCGAAATCGTCGCCGAGGGCAGCTATGACGGCGAACACGTCGACTACCTCGACGGGGTGGTCTTCACCGCCGACGAGAGCTACCTGACCCTCGGCAGGCAGACCGACGAACCGGGCCCGGTCAGCGATTACACCGGCATGGACGTTTTCTACCGGTCCATCCAGCACGATTCGACCACCCCCAAGCGCGACCGGCTCACCATTCACGACTACCTGTGGCGCTGGGACACCGACTGGTTCTGGTGCTCGCGCGCCTTCGGCACCCAGAACCCGAAGATTCGCCGGTTCTGGCCGAAGCGCTACCGCCGCAGCAGCTTCTACTGGAAGCTCATCGCGCTGGACCACAAATACAACATCGCCAACCGGCTGGAAGCCCGCAAGGGCAACCCGCCCCAGGAACGCGTAGTACAGGACATCGAGGTCCCGGTGGAACGCACCGCCGACTTCGTCGAATGGTTCCTGCGCGAAATCCCGATCGAGCCGATCTGGCTGTGCCCGCTGCGACTGCGCGACACCGGTGGGCCCGAAACCTCGGGACGCACCTGGCCGCTGTATCCCCTCGAGCCGAAACGGACCTACGTCAACGTCGGGTTCTGGTCGGCCGTCCCCACGACCTCCGGACAGCAAGAAGGAGCGGCCAACCGTGCGATCGAACGCACCGTGACCGACTTCGACGGACACAAGTCGCTCTACTCGGATTCCTATTACGAACAGAGCGAGTTCGCGGCGCTGTACGGCGGAAACACCTATACCGAACTCAAAAAACGTTATGACCCCGACCAGCGCTTGCTGGATTTGTATTCGAAGGCGGTGCAACGCAAATGACGACTTTCAAGGATCGCTCCGAGGTCTTCGCAGAACTCGGAACCAAGCTCAGCATTGCCGAGATCTTCGAGACCCTGCTCGAGGGCCCGCCCCCGATCCGGCTCACCGCATACGACGGTAGTGCCACAGGTCCGGAAGACTCGCAATACGTCCTGGACATCAAGACCCCGCGCGGCATCAACTACGTGGCGACCGCGCCCGGCGACCTCGGGATGGCGCGCGCCTACATCTCGGGCGACATGACCGCGACCGGCGTGCACCCCGGCGACCCGTACGAGTTCCTGAAGGCGATGGGTGAGCTGAAGTTCCGGCGCCCTTCGGCGCTGGCGCTGGTCACCATCGCGCGCTCGCTCGGATGGGAACGCCTCAAGCCGGTTCCGCCGCCGCCACAGGAAACCCTGCCGCGGTGGCGTCGAATCGCCTTGGAGGGCCTGCGGCACTCCAAGGCGCGCGACGCCGAGGCGATCCACCACCACTACGACGTGTCCAACGGCTTCTACGAACACGTACTCGGCCCGTCGATGACCTACACCTGCGCGGTCTACGGCGACGAGAAATGGACGCTGGAGCAGGCCCAGGAGAACAAATATCGGCTGGTCTTCGAGAAGCTGCGGCTCGAGGAGGGCGACCGGCTGCTCGATATCGGCTGTGGCTGGGGCGGCATGGTGCGCTACGCCGCCAAGCGCGGCGTCAAGGTGATCGGCGCGACGCTTTCGGCCGAGCAGGCGCAGTGGGCGCAGCAGAAGATCGCCGAGGAGGGCCTTACCGAGCTCGCCGAGGTACGGCACTCCGACTACCGCGACATTCCTGAGGGCCAGTTCGACGCGGTCTCCTCGATCGGTCTCACCGAACACATCGGTGTGCAGAACTACCCGTCGTACTTCGGGTTCATGAAGGGCAAGCTGCGCGACGGCGGCCTGTTCCTCAACCACTGCATCACCAGGCCCGACAACCTGCGCACCACCAAGGCGGGCGACTTCATCGACCGGTATGTCTTCCCGGACGGTGAACTGGTCGGCTCCGGCAGGATCATCTCCGAGATCCAGAACCTCGGGCTGGAGGTTCTGCACGAGGAGAACCTGCGCGAGCACTACGCGCTGACCCTGCACGAATGGGGCAAGAACCTGGTCGAGAACTGGGATGCCTGCCTCGAAGAGGTCGATGAGGGCACCGCGAAGGTGTGGGGCCTGTACATGGCGGGTTGTCGACTCGGCTTCCAGCACAACGTCGTTCAGCTACACCAGGTCCTCGGCGTCAAGCTGTCGGCCGACAGCAGTTGGACGGTGCCGCTGCGCCCGTGGTGGACCGCCTGATTCTCGGCATTCGAGAGGCTTGCCCGCACTGCCCGCTCTAGTCCAGGAGTTCATCCAGGAACAGGGCGGGCAGTTCCATGTCGCCATCGATCCCGAATTCCGATGCCGCCGAAGCAGAGTCATCGCGCAACACACCGAGGATCGCGACAACTCCCGGCCCCGCATCCAAAAGCGGCCTGGTCCAACCCAGTTCGGCGCAGGTAGCCGCGGCAGGCAACAGTAGACCGGTCGCTTCGCCGACCCACCCGGAAGCCGCGAGGCACTCGGCCAACAGCAGCGTGGCATCCAGACCCGCCCGTGGCCGCGCGTTCTCCGACATCCGCCCGTGCAGCGCACGAGCACGGCGTACCGCCTGATCGTCGGAGTCGAGCCGATGGTCGGCGAGCAACGCGCGGATCGAGGCGATCTCCTCGGCCTCCGCCGCCAGCAACGCCGCACCATTCAGCCGCCGGCCCGTATGCGGCGGTGCCGCAGCATGATCCGGCCGCTGCCCGGTGCTCACCTCGGGCCGCAATCCCATCCGCAGCCGCTCGGCGCGAATATGCGCGGCCAAGCGCACCAACCGGTTGTCCACCGCGATCCGCGCGCCCTCGTCCAACCTCGCCACCGCCGTACGCATGTCGCCGCGCGCCGCCTTCACCCGCGCACCGACCACAAAGGTGGAGATGAGGAAATCCACCGGGCCGACCCGTGTCACCAACTCGTGGCTCTCGTCGAGCAACCGGTCGGCCTCGTAGAGATCGCCACGGCGGTAACTCAATTCACCGAGCAGCGCGGCCGCCACCCGCACCGCGTGCGAGCGGGGGCCAGCCCTGGCCCGCGCCACCTCCCACGCCTGCTGAAAGCATGTTGTCGCGGTGGGGATATCGAGCTGCTCGTAGGCCGAGGCGCCCTGCCCGCACAGGCCGAACACCGTACCGAGTGGATCCTTCGAGGTCGCGTGGAATTGCGCCGCCCACCGCTGCACCTCGCGGGCGCCGTCGAAATCGAACTCGCACAATCGCACGAACGTGGTGAGATTCGCCGCCGTCGACACCGTCCACGCCGGCAATTCCTCCGGCCGTTCCAGACAACCGGAAATCCGGTCGAGCACACCGGCGGTGTGGTCGCGCGCGACCTGATCCGACGCCGCCAACACCGCCGCCTGACACCGCTGCCGATCGACATCGTCGGCCGAGGAGCCGCGCGCGAGCAGGTTCGACAGCTTGCCCAGTGCGGTGCGCGCGGCCCCGGCCTGCTGCACATTGAGATTGGCCCTCGCCACCGCCATCAGCAGCTTGGACCGTGAAGCCACCTGCTGCACCGGCAGTTTCGATACCGTCCCCAGCAGCGTGGCCAGCCGCGAACCGTCGATCAGGTCCATGCCGCCGCTCTCGATGAGGTCCAGCGCCATCTTCAGATCGGTGGCCTCCAACGCGTGATCGACCGACTTGCGCAACAACTGGTGCTCGGCATACCACCGAGCAGCCTTACGGTGCAACACTTTCAGCTTGCCCGGCCGCGCGCGCTCCAGCCGCGCGCGCAGATGTTCGGCGAACAACGGCTGGATCCGAAACCAATCCGGGTCGTGCTCGATGCGGCGTACGAACAGCTCGCGCTGTTCGGCTTGCGCCAACATTCGCTCGGCATCGTCGTCGCCGGACAACGCCGAGGCCAACGAACCGCACACCCGCTCGGTCACCGAAATGGCGGTGAGAAAATCGAGCATCTTCGGTTCCAGTGTGTCCAGGACGTTTTCGGCCAGATACTCCCGGATCCCGTGATTGCCTTCGGCGAGATTGGCGATCAACTGACCGGGGTCGACGTTGCCGCGCAACGCCAACCCCACCAGCTGGATCGCGGCGGGCCAACCGTCGGTGGCCGAATGCAACTGCTCGACCTCTGTGTCGGTCAGCGGATAACCATTGCGCCGCACCAAGATCTGCCTGATCTCGGCGGTGGTCATGCGCAGCGCCGTCGAGCCGATCTCGACCAGCTCGTCGTGCACCCGCATCCTGCTCGTCGGCAGACCGGACTGCTCCCTGCTGGTCACCACGAAACGCAAATGGTGACACCCGTTGTCCAACAACGCCGCCATCGCCCGGTGCGCGCCCGCGTCGGTGATCCGGTGCCAGTCATCGATGATCACGACGACCGTCGTGCCGCCCGCGTGGATCTCATCGATCAACGTGGAAATCACGAATGTCGTTGCCTCCGAGGGGCGCTCCTCGAGCAGCTGATCCAAACCGGTGCCGATATCGGGACACACCCGCCGAATAGCCTCGATGAGATGGGCGAGAAACCAGATCTCGTTGTTGTCGTCGCGGTCGACCGCGATCCAGGCGACCGGCACCCCGTTGCCGGCGAGCTCACCGCGCCACTGTGCGGCCACCGTGCTCTTGCCGAAACCCGCGGGCGCGTGGATCACCGCGAGTCTGCGCCGACCACCCGCGCGCAGCAGATCGAGCAACCGTGGCCGCCGCACCGGGTCGCGCGCGGGTGTCGCCGGCCGAAACTTGGTGGTTGCCGTGGGCGGCACCGTCGTTCCCGTCGGCGGCAGCGCCGCGGCGGTCGGCTCCGGTTCGTCCGCTCGCGGCGCCGAGGCGCGTAGGCGCAATGGCCGACTGCGCCGCGCCGAGACCGCGGGCCCGGATTCGGAGAGCCCGGTGGAGTTTTCGAGGTCGGTGCGCAATTCGAGATCAGGGTCGCGACCCTCGCCGATGATCGATTCCGGCAAGGCGACCGCGTCGAGCAACGCCATCTCGTCGGGGACCTGACCGTGCGCGCGCTGTACCTCGCGCAGCAATTCACCGAACGCGAACGCCGACGTCGGCCGCTGGCCGGGCTCCATCGCCATCGCCTGCGCGATCGCGTCGGCGACATCCGCGGGAATGTCCTGCTCACTCAGGTCGGGTACCGGCTGCGTGGTGATCCGCAGAAACTGCGCCACCACCTTCTCCCCCGCCTGTCTTTCGAACGCGGCATGCCCGGTGAGCAGCGCGAACAATGTCGCACCGAGCCCGTACACATCCGAACTGACCGTCGGCGCAGCACCTTTGAGCACCTCGGGCGCGGTGAACGCGGGGGAACCGGTGATCAGGCTGCTCGAGGTCTGGAAACCGCCGGTAATCCTGGCGATACCGAAATCCGTGAGCTGCGGTTCGCCGTAACTACTGAGCAGGATGTTCGCGGGTTTCACATCCCGATGCAGGATCCTCGCCCGATGCGCGCTCTCGATCGCACCGGCCAACTTCACCCCGGCGCGTAGCGAATCCGCCCACGACAGCGGACCGTGATCGCGCACGACCTGTTCGAGCGATCCGCGCGTGCAATACGGCATCACGATCAGCGGCAATCCGCCGGGCGTCACGTCTACCTGCAAGATTTCGACGATATTCGGGTGCCCGGACAGCCGCCCCATCGCCTGCTCCTCACGCAGGAACCGCTCCCGGCTCTCGACATCGATCTCCTCGGAGAGCACCTTCACCGCGACGACGCGCTCGAGCGCGCGCTGGATACAGCGATACACCACACCGAAACCGCCTCGACCGATCTCGCGCGCCGCCGACAAACCCATCGACGCGAGTTCCTCGACGATCACGGTCGGTTCGACCGAAGCGGCCGACGCGCGCTCGGTCGACTGACGCTGGGTCGTCGATTCTCCGGTATTCGGCCCGGGGGTGTTCGGCACCGAGGTATTCGACTCGGCCGGAAGTGATTCGGGGCTCACCCTGCCCGAGCGGGCTTGCGGGTTCATGTGATCACCTCGAACTCACATCGAATCGACGTCACCGGCGACCGAGCGGCGCGCCTGCATCGAACACCTCCAGTGTCCCTCAGGTTCGGCGGCTTGTCCGTTTTGTCGCGACCAGTCCGTTACCCGACCCAGCTGAACGGAGATAGCCCGTGCTGCCTGCGCTCACTCCAACGTAGCGCGGGCAGGCGATCGGCGCGCCGAGTTTCGCGGCAAGATCATTTCCACCCCGACCTTCCTGGTAATTCGCCACACCGTCACGCCGACGCCGACCTGCGACGATCACGAAAGCCGATGACGTGCCTCGACGTAACGATCCCCGCGCCGAGCCGGGGACCGCCGCGGGCTCAGTCGCCGAATCCGGTGATCTTCCTCGGCGCCACGCGCACCACCAGTCGTCGCACCCGTGCCGGCTCGGCAGGTGGCGGTTCCCCGATGTACTTCTGGGTAAGCGCGTACGACCACACCCTGTCCGTATCATCGACCAGCTCCGCGATGCCCTGGATATCGACGGTGCGGTAAGGATTGTCCTGGTCGAAGACCGTGACGCCGATACGCGGATCGCGCGCCAGATTTCGAGCCTTGCGCCGCTGCGCCGTGGTACTGAACACCAAGGTGTCGCCGTCGAGTCCGACAAAGACCACCGAGGTGTGCGGTGCTCCGTCCTCGTCCAGCGTCGCCACGGTGGCGAACGCCTTTCCCGAGATCAATTCCTTCGCGCGCTCATCGAGTACAACAGCCGCGTCATCACTGGAGGTCATACCGCGGTGCAACGCGGCTTCGCGCGACAAACATCCCCCGCGACGACGAGAACCCGCCCCCACGAAGGGGACGGGTTCTGCCGTCTGCGGCTACCGCGCAGCATTTACTTTCCGTGGGAACGCTTGCGCGCCCGTTACTTCCGCAGCGAAGCGGGGACCTCGAAACGGTCGCCGTAGGTCTTCGCCAGCTCGTCGGCGCGGGCGACGAAGCCCGCCTGGCCGCCCGGGTAGCCCACGATGAACTGGTGCACGCCACCGGTCCAGGCCGGGTAACCGATACCGAAGATCGAGCCGATGTTCGCGTCGGCGGTCGTCTCGAGCACACCCTCGTCGAAACACTTCTGCGTCTCGATCGCCTCGATGAACAGCATCCGGTCGATGAGGTCCTGCAAAGGAACACCGAAACCCGCGGTCGTCTTGAAGTGCTCACGCAGCCCGGGCCAGATGCCGGTGCGCTTGCCGTCTTCGTCGTACTCGTAGAAGCCGGCCTTCTCCAAACGACCGGGACGACCCTGCTCCACCAGGTAGTTGATCACGTCCTGGGCGGGGTGGCGCTTCTTGCCGAGCGTGGCGTCACCCTTGGCTGCCGCCTCCTCGGTCTCCGTGGCGATCTTCTTCATGAGCTTCAGGTTCAGCTCATCCGACAGCTGCAACGGCGGCGCCGGGTAACCCGCCTGCGAGCCGGCCTGCTCGATGGTCGCGGGCTCGATGCCCTCACCGAGCATGGCGATCGCCTCGTTGACGAAGGTACCGATCACCCTGGAGGTGAAGAAACCACGGCTGTCATTGACCACGATCGGGGTCTTCTTGATCGCGAGGGTGTAGTCGAACACCCTGGCCAACGCCTCGGGCGAGGTCTTCTCACCCTTGATGATCTCCACCAGCGGCATCTTGTCCACCGGCGAGAAGAAGTGGATGCCGATGAAGTCTTCCTTGCGCTTCACACCCTCGGCCAGGCCGGTGATCGGCAGGGTCGAGGTGTTGGAGCCCAGCAGCGCGTCCGGGGTGACGATGTCCTCGATCTCCTGGAAAACCTTGTGCTTGAGCTCGGTGTTCTCGAATACCGCCTCGATCACGAAGTCGACACCGTCGAGATCCTTGGCATCGGCCGCGGGGGTGATCCGGGCCAACAGCGCCTTGGACTTCTCCTCGGTGGTCTTGCCCCGCGAAAGCGCCTTGGCCTCGATCTTCTCCGAGTAGTTCTTGCCGCGCTCGGCCGCCTCGATCGTGACGTCCTTCAGCACGACCTCGTAACCCGCCTTGGCCGAGACATAGGCGATACCCGCGCCCATCATGCCCGCGCCGAGCACGCCGACCTTCTTGATCTCCTTCTTCGGCACGTCATTCGGCCGCGACCCACCGTTGTTGATGGACTGCAGGTCGAAGAAGAACGCCTGGATCATGTTCTTCGCGACCGGCCCGGTGAGCAGGTGCACGAAGTACCGCGACTCGATCAGCGACGCGTTGTCGAAATCGACCTGCGCGCCCTCGACCGCCGCGGCCATGATCGCGCGTGGTGCCGGCATGTTCGCGCCCTTGATCTGCTTGCGCAGGTTGGCGGGGAACGCCGGCAGGTTCGCCGCGAACGCGGGCGAGGACGGGGTGCCGCCGGGGATCTTGAAGCCCTTGACATCCCACGGCTGCGCGACCTTGTCGGGGTTGGCCTTGATCCACGCCTTGGCGGCGGGCAGCAGCTCCTCGACCGAGCCGACCAGCTCGTCGACCAGGCCGATCTCCTTGGCCTTGGCGGGCTTGTTGCGCTGGCCCTGCAACAGCACCTGCATCAGGGCCGACTGCAGGCCGAGCAGGCGCACGGTGCGCACAATGCCGCCACCGGCGGGCAGCAGGCCGAGGGTCGCCTCCGGCAGGCCGATCTGCGAACCGGGCACGTCAGCCGCGATCCGGTGGTGGGTGGCCAAGGCGATCTCCAGGCCGCCGCCGAGCGCGGCACCGTTGATGGCCGCGACCACGGGCTTGCCGAGCTGCTCGAGCCGACGCAGCGCGCCCTTGATCGTGCCGAGCTCTTCGAGCAGGGCCGCACCGTCGTCGGGACCGACATTCATCATGTTCTTCAGGTCGCCGCCGGCGAAGAAGGTCTTCTTCGCGGAGGTGAGCACGACACCGGTGATGTCGTCCTTCTCGGCTTCCAGCCGGTCGACCGTCGCCGACATCGACGTCTTGTACAGGTCGTTCATCGTGTTGGCGCCCTGGTTCGGGTCGTCCATCGTCAGCACGACGATGCCGTCCGAGTCCTGCTCCCAACCGATCATGTTGGCTTCGCTCACAGCTTTCTATGTCTCCTCGTTGAATGTGCGACGCTCGTGGTTTCGGCGGCGGCGTGCTCCCCGCTCGGGGAGCAGCTGCCGTCCTGCCGGTCCGAACTCGCGCCGCAGCGAATTATCAGCTGCCGGTGGGGAACTCAGATGCGTTCGATGATGGTGGCGACACCCATGCCGCCGCCGATGCACAGGGTGACCAGCGCGTAGCGAGCGTTGCGGCGCTCGAGCTCGTCGACCATGGTGCCGGTGATCATCGCGCCGGTCGCGCCGAGCGGGTGACCCATCGCGATCGCGCCACCGTTCACGTTCAGCTTCTCGTCCGGGATGTTCAGATCCTTCTGGAACTTCAGCACCACGGAGGCGAAGGCCTCGTTGATCTCGAACAGATCGATGTCGTCGAGTGTCAGGCCCGCCCGGTCGAGCACCTTCTTGGCGGCCGGCGTCGGGCCGGTCAGCATGATGGTCGAGTCGGCGCCACTGGTCGCGGTCGCGACGACGCGCGCACGCGCGGTCAGGCCCGAGGCCTTGCCCGCCTCTTCCGTGCCAACCAGCACCAGCGCGGCACCGTCGACGATGCCGGAGCTGTTACCGCCGTGGTGGACGTGGTTGATCTTCTCCACGAAGTGGTACTTCTGCAGCGCGACCGCGTCGAATCCGCCGATCTCACCGATCGTCGCGAAGGACGGGTTCAGCTTGCCGAGGTCGGCCGCGGTGGTGCCGGGGCGCATGTGCTCGTCCTTGTCCAGTACCACGATGCCGTTGATGTCCTTGACCGGGACGACCGACTTCGCGAAGTAGCCACCGGTGGTGGCCTTGGCCGCCAGATCCTGCGAGCGGACCGCGTAGGCGTCGACGTCGTCGCGGCTGAAGCCCTCGATGGTGGCGATCAGGTCGGCCGAAACGCCCTGCGGCACAACGTAGGTGTCGTAGTTCGTGGCGGGGTCGAGCATCCATGGGCCGCCGTCGGAGCCCATGGCCACGCGGGACATGGACTCGACACCACCGGCGATGACCAGGTCGTCGAAGCCGGAGCGCACCTTCTGCGCGGCGAGGTTCACGGCCTCCAGGCCGGAGGCGCAGAACCGGTTGAGCTGGAAGCCGCCGACGGTGTCGGGCAGGCCCGCCGCGGTCGCCGCGGTGCGGGCGATGTCCATGCCCTGGTCACCGACGGGGCTGACGACGCCGAGGATGAGGTCGGAGATCCGATCCTCGTCGAGGTTCGGGAAGCGGCCGCGCAACTCCTGGATCAGACCAACGGTCAGGTCGATCGGCTTGACCGAGTGCAGCGAACCATTCTTCTTGCCGCGGCCGCGTGGGGTGCGGATGGCCTCGAAAATGTAGGCCTCTGTGGTCATATCGGAGTGTTCCTTCCTTAAGGGTGCAGCGGCCGGACTCGTGTCCGACCGAGCGCTCTGTGCTGCGCCACCGCGTGCCGCGGTATCGCTGCGGGTCACCTCGCCGATCGGCCCCTGCCGACCGTTGTCCTAACGCTGTACAAAACACGGCAGGACAACGGTCGTACGCGCCGATCGCCCGTACGCCTTGGCATACCTTAAAACCTCGGAATACCGAAGTTCGCGGCTACCCGCCCCATCCTAGCGCGAGATGCGAACTCCGGTTAACTTAACGTCGCCTGAACGGTGCTTGTCAACCGTTCAACTGTGTGGCACCCAGCTCACTTTTCAGCAACTCCATAGCCACCTCGTCCGGGTCGCGACGATCCTCGGGCGCGACGGGATCGGCGGCGGCCGCGAGCATCTCCTGCTCCTCTTCGGGTGTGGCGGGACCCAGCGGCCGCTTGGTCTCCCAATCACCCCCTGCTTCCGGGTCGTTACCGCCGACCTGGGCCGGTTCCTGCGGCGTGAAGTCCGAGGGTCCCGGGTCGTCCGGGAGATCCGGGTAATCCGGCGGTGGGATGTCGTCGTCACGCGAGGGTCGCGCGTCGGGCCGTTGTCCAGCCCCATTTCCACCCGACCCCCCGCCGCCCGCGTTCTTGGCTTGACTCGGCCGCGAATACCGAGGAGCCGACTGGCCGGAAGCTTCGCGCCCCTGCCGAGCGGTCGTCTTCGGCGGCGGCGCTTGGCGCGGGGTGCCGCCACCCACTTCCCATCGCACCTCGCGATCGCCGCCGACCACAGCACCCACCGCGGTACGCATCGCCGCGAGATTCTGCGGCGTCGACAATCGCTGCGCCAGCGGCGCGTGCTGGTGGCCGAACACGATGACCGCGCCGGGGCCAGCGCCCTCGACCCGAAGCACCGAACCACCCGCCAGCATGGCGTGTACCGCCGCGCCCCCGACCTCGCGCACCTTCGCGCGAATATCCGCCCACGCGGCCTCGACCTCGCGCACCAGGTCGCCGGTCGACTCGGTCACCGGCGCGGCCTCCTCCGCGGGCGTCGGCGTGACATCCGCGCCGACCGCTGCCGTCCGCGCATCCGATTCTCCGTGTGCCGCAGCATCTTCCGGCCCGGTAGCCGTATCGGTCCCGAGCCCGACCGCTGCCGGGCTCGGATCGGATTCACGCTGTGGCGCACCCTGTTCCGGCTCGTTCGCCGCACCGGTTTCGAGCCCGCCCGCCGCGTCCGAATGCGGTGCGTCGGAGATCCGCTGGCCATCGCCCGACCCCGACCGTGGGCCGTCCGAATCCGGGGCACCGGATTCCTCCGGCACTCGCACGGTCGGCCCGACAACTCCCTGCGGATCCGGGCTCGACGTCCCTCCGGCGTCCGCGTGCGCACCGGAACGATCCGGAGCATCCGATACGTGCGTGTTCGGGTCCGGTGACCTCGAGCCCGACATGTCGTCCACGGCATGCCCGTTCGGACCCTCTGCTTCCGCGCCGGGGCCCGCCACCTGCCCCGCCGCATTCGCGTCGGCACCCTGCACGTCCGAACTCGGTCCAGTGGTGCCGTCGTGGGTCGCCTCGGACTCCGGTGGCGGCATGTCAGGCGTTCGCGACGTTGGGCTCGCCGGATCCGAACCTTGATCGCGCCCTGCTCGCGGCGAACTCGACCCCGTAGCAGCCGATGAACCTGCGGAGTTTCCCCCTCGTCCGGCTTCGGTCGTGCGTGAATCGGAGGCCTCGGCACGAACCGGCGCCGAACCCTCGTGCGAATCCGCCCCGGTGGTGGCACCACCCTGCGCGTTCCCGCGCGCCGGGACGGTGGCGGCATCGCTGCCCCGCGCAGGCGCGGCTGCCGAATCTCGGCTGGACGAGTTCGACTCTGCCGCACTCGATTCGGCGGCATACGCGACCGCTGCGGCGGGTTCCTGCGCACCCGACCCCTGTGCATCGACGGTCCGCACGGGCGGCCCGGCATGTGCCTGGTTCGCTCCCGCGACCTCGGCGCCTTCTGCACCCCGCCCCGACGACCCCTGGGTGGGCTCCGATTCGCTGCGACCGGCGGCGGAAGGTGGGTTCTCGCGGCGCATCGCGGCCAGCGCTTCGGCACCGCGCCTGCGCGGCGGACCGGAAGGCACATCGGGTTCGGCGGCGGTAGGCGAGCCGACCGTTGCGGCGGCCGAACCGCCCTGTGCCGTTGCGGTTCCCGCCGACGCCGCCGAGAACGTACCGTCGGCGAGACCACGCTCCAGTCGTTCCAGCCGTTGCAGTGTCGCGGATTCGGTCTCGGAAACGGCGGGTAGCAGCATTCTGGCGCACACCACTTCGAGCAACAGCCTCGGCGCGGTGGCACCGCGCATCTCGCCGAGCCCTTCGTGCATCAGCTCGGCGTAGCGGGTCAGTGTGGCCGGGCCCAGGCGTTGCGCCTGCGCGCGCATCCGGTCGAGCACATCGCCGGGGCCGGAGACCAAACCCCGTTCCGCCGCGTCGGGTACCGCGCGCAAGAGGATCAGGTCGCGCATTCGTTCCAGCAGGTCGACGGCGAAGCGACGCGGATCGTGGCCGGCCTCCATCACTCGGTCCACGGTCCCGAACAGTGCGGCACCGTCACCGGCGGCAAGCGCCTCGATGGCGTCGTCGATCAGCGCCACATCGGTGACGCCGAGCAGCGAGACCGCCCTCGGATAGGTGACGCCCTCGGGACCGGCGCCTGCCAGCAGTTGGTCGAGCACGCTGAGGCTGTCGCGGGGCGAGCCACCGCCCGCACGAATCACCAACGGGTACACCGCTTCTTCGACCGGCACGTGTTCCTGCTCGCAGATCTTTCCGAGCAGCCCACGCATCGTGGCGGGCGGCAGCAACCGGAAAGGGTAATGGTGGGTGCGCGATCGGATGGTCGGCAGCACCTTCTCCGGCTCGGTGGTGGCGAAGATGAAGATCAGGTGTGCCGGCGGCTCCTCGACGATCTTGAGCAGCGCGTTGAAGCCCGCCGTGGTGACCATGTGCGCCTCGTCGACGATGAACACCCGGTAGCGGGATTCGGCGGGCGCGTAGAAGGCCCTGTCGCGGAGTTCGCGGGTGTCGTCGACACCACCGTGGCTCGCGGCGTCGAGTTCGATGACGTCGAGGTTGCCGGTACCACCGGGGCCGAGCGCGACGCAGGACGCGCACACACCGCACGGAGTCGAGGTCGGCCCTTCGACGCAGTTCAGTGAACGCGCGAGGATGCGCGCGGAGGAGGTTTTGCCGCAACCGCGCGGGCCGGAGAACAAGTAGGCATGACTGATCCGCCCGGTGTCGAGCGCGATGCTGAGCGGGTCGGTGACGTGCTCCTGACCCACTACCTCAGCGAACGTTGCCGGTCGGTACTTCCGGTACAGAGCCACGGCCAGAGGCTACCGGCGAGGGCCGACAAAGAACATTCCCGCTGCACATCGGCAGCAGGACCGACCCGATGTCTCCAAAATATCCGCAAATGTGATGCACATCACATAACGACGAGCGCGCGCTTTCAACCGCTGGAATGGCGACAGCGAAAGGCAATCAACGAGCAAACACGCGCCACCCGTCCGCCGAACTCAATAAAAGTCATGCGACCAATTCCTATGACCTGGATATACAAACCAAGTCCCCGTTACATCCCCCGATCGGGAATATAACGAAACAATCACCAGGGATGACAGTACCGCGATTGTCTGGTTACCGTGGCACTCGGCAGCTTCGGTTGCCAAACCTTCATCAGGTTGGTGGCCCCGGCCGGTCCCTCATCCCGACCGGGGCGCAACCGAACACAAGCTTCCACTATTTCGGGTGCTTTCCCGATTCACACACTTCCGGAGGAATTTCCACCGTGCCGTCGTGTGACGATATCGCCGCAGCCTGGCTCTCGGGCACCGACTTCGCCGGCGACCGCGATGCGGTCGACCTGCTCAGCCGCGCGATCAGCCCGCAAGAATTCGCCATCAATCGCGAATCGCTACCCGTCACGGCTGCCGCCGACCCCACCACCGCCGAAGCCATCCTGGAATTGCTGCGACGCCACCAGGTACCGACCATCGCCGCGATCCGCACCCTCACCGCGCAGAACGACATGCGGCGCGAGGCCGAGCGGATCGAACGACTCGGCCGCCGCGCGCAGCGCAGCATCGACGACTTCGGACGCGTCCTCGCCACCCTCGCCGACGCGCACTGGCGCGCACACGGCACCGGCCCGACGCGCCGCGATGTGCTGTCCTCCGAGCAGATCATGCACTTGGTTCAGGCCAAGCTCGGCAATATCGCCCCCTCGGCCGTGAAGCATCTCTGGCTGATCGAACGGGCGCAACGGGCCGGATGGATCGCCTCCAACGCCGATCCAGGATCGCTGTGCGCGGGACGACGATTCCACGCCAGCCAATACGGCAACCGGGTCTCACTACGTCCGGTCAACACCATCGGCACCGCGATCGCCGCCTACATCGACGACCGCATCGCGGAGAACGGTGTTGCACCGCGCTGGTCGACGCTCACCCAGGAGCTGCGCGACGATCGCGGCCGCAGAATCTTCCACAACACCGCCGACGCACGCGCACAAGAACTCTGGCTGTCGACGGCGGGGTGGATCGAGGTCCGTGACGGGCTGCTCTACCCAGGTCGGCGCGGCCTGCGCGCGATCGCCAGACAGTCTCGTACCCGCGAACGAGACACGGTCGGTTCGCACTGACTCCTCGACAGTCCTGTGTTAACGGCGTTACGCTAACGCCGTTAACACAGAGCGCTCCTGGTTGAGAGCAGCGCTCCTTCCCAGGAGGCAGCCCCATGCTGACCAGGATCACCCGGTTCACCACCCGTTTTCCCCGAGCCGTTCTCGGCGTGGCAGCGATCGTCGCGGTCCTGTGCGCCCTCTTCGGCGCGAGCGTGGCAGGCCACCTCGAGTCCGGCGGCTTCGTCTCCGACAACGCCGAATCCACCAGGGTCCCGCAACTGCTCGCGCAGAACTTCGACGGCGCCGCACCCAATTTCGTCCTACTGGTCACCGCCGAGGCGGGAGCCGACGACCCGGCGACCAAAACGGCAGGGCACCGGATCACCACGGCGCTCGCGACTCGCCAGAATGTCCAAGGCGTGCAGTCGTATTGGACGACCCCCGCGCCGCTGTCCGCCGCGCTGCGCAGCTCCGATGGCAAGAGCGCGCTGATCGCCGCGGTGCTCACCGGTGACGACACCCAGGTGCAGCGGATCGCGGGCGAGCTCACCGACGAATTCGCGGGCACCGACGCGGGCATCACCGTGCGTCAAGGTGGTGTCGCCGCCGTCTATCACGATGTCACCACCCAGACCAGCCGCGACCTCGCCGTCGCCGAGGCCGTCGCGATACCGCTGTCGATGATCGTGCTTGTCCTCGTCTTCGGCAGCCTGATCGCCGCGTCGCTGCCGCTGCTGATCGGCCTGTTCGCGATCGTCGCGACGCTGGCGGTCCTGCGGGTGTTCACGCTGGTCACCGACGTCTCGATCTACGCGATGAACCTGACCACCGCGATGGGCCTGGCGCTGGCGATCGACTACAGCCTGTTCATCGTCAGTCGCTACCGCGAGGAGCTCGGCAACGGCCTCGACTACACCGCGGCAGCCGTGCGCGCGGTCCAGACCGCGGGCCGCACCGTGCTGTTCTCAGCGCTCACCGTGGCGCTGTCGCTCGCCGTTCTCGCGGTCTTCGACCTGTACTTCCTGAAGTCGTTCGCCTACTCCGGAGTCGCGGTGGTTGTGACTGCCGCTGCCGCGTCGATCCTGATCCTGCCCGCGGCGCTGGTCTTGCTCGGACCCCGCATCAACACACTCGACCTGCGAGTTCCCTTGCGGCGGTTGTTCAGACGCGGCGATCAGGAACCGGGACCGATGGTCCCGGAGCAGACCCGCTGGTATAAAACGACACAGGCCGTGATGCGCCGCGCGGCACCGATCTCGATCGTCATCATCGCGCTGCTGCTCGCGCTCGGCTCCCCATTTCTCTCCGTGCGTTTCGGCTACCCCGACGACAGGGTGCTACCGGCCAGCGCGCCCAGCCGTGCGGTCGGCGACGTGCTGCGCACCGAGTTCCCGCAGGCCGACCCGGTCAGCGCCACCACGATCGTGCTCGACGGCTACCACGGCGACAACGCGGCGATCGGCACCTACGCGGCCGCGTTGTCCAGGATCGACGGGGTCCCCGCCGTGCTCTCGAGCGCAGGCGTCTACCTCGGCGGCGGACGCGTCGCGGCGCCACCGCCCGGCATGGCCAACGACACCGGGACCTACCTCAACGTATCCACCAGCATCGACCCGTTCTCCCCCGAGGGCGGTCGACAATTGGACGAGATCCGCGACATCGCCGCGCCTGCGCCCGCACTCTACGGCGGCGCGGCGGCAACCAACGCCGACGGCCTCGAGGAACTCGGTGCCCGACTACCGCTGGCGGGTGCACTGATCGCCTTGGCCACCTTCGTGGTGCTGTTCCTGTTCACCGGGAGCGTGGTGCTACCGCTGAAAGCCCTTCTGCTCAACACCTTGTCGCTGGCAGCCTCGTTCGGCGCGATGGTGTGGATCTTCCAGGAGGGCCACCTGTCCTGGCTGTTCGACTTCACCGCCGTCGGCTACCTGGTGCCGACCATGCCGATCCTGATGTTCTGCCTGGCCTTCGGACTGTCGATGGACTACGAGGTGTTCCTGCTCTCCCGCGTGCGCGAGGAATGGCTGGCCGGCCACGACAACACCCGCGCGGTGGCGATCGGCGTCGCGCGTACCGGACGCATCTTCACCGCCGCCGCCGTACTGATGGCGATCGTGTTGGGCGCCCTTGCCACCGCCAAGGTCTCGTTCATGCAGCTGATCGGACTCGGGCTCACCCTGACCGTGCTGGTCGACGCCACCATTATCCGCGGCCTGCTCGCACCGGCACTGATGCGGCTACTCGGCCCCGCCAACTGGTGGGCACCGAAACCCCTTGCGCGACTGCACGACAAGATCGGTTTCCGCGAAGCGACCGACGCGTCGCCGCAGCGCCACCTCGACAACGCGCAGCAGCGATGACCGGCCTGCGTCGACCACGCTCGGCACGCGGCTCCGGCGCCGAGCTACGCGACGAAATCCTCACCGCCACAGCGGGATTGCTGGCCAGCACCGGGCACGCGGACGCGGTGTCGATCCGTGCGGTCGGCAAGCTCGTCGGGGTCAGCGCGCCGTCGATCTACCGGCACTTCGCCGACAAGAACGCGCTGATCGACGCCGTCGTCGCGCAGGTATTCGAGGCACTGGCCGACGCACTACGTGCGGCGACCGACCCGTCGACCTCGCCGGTGACGCAACTGCGTGATCAGGGAACGGCTTACGTCCGATTCGCGTTGGCGCACCCCGAGCAGTACCGGCTCGCGATGGTCACCAACCCCGACGGCGCAGTCGATCAGGTACTCGGCAGCGGCGCCTTCCACCATTTCGCCGACACCGTGCGCGCGTGGATGGCCACCGGCACCATCGAATCCGGCGACCCCACCCCGATCGTGCTGGAATTCTGGGCGGCCGCACACGGAATCGCCGCGCTGTTGATCGCTAAACCGTACCTGCCGTGGGGCAATGTCGAGGACGCCGTGGACAGGGTGCTCAGCGCCGCCTGCGTCGGACGCGCCGTGCTCGGCATGATCGGCGGCGAGCCGTCCCCCGATTCGGTCGAGGAATGGATCGCGCACGTACGCGAGTCATGAGTCGCGCTGCCACGCTGGAGGTCAGCTCACCTCGCCCGACGACGCGGTGAAGGTGTTGCACTGTTGTGTGCGGTTGTGCTCGGCGCCCGCCTCGAACCACTGGCCGCCGTGCGCGGCGCTGCCGTGATCGCGCATATCGCCACCGGAGTCGCCACGATTGTGCGAATCCTCGGTGGCGTCGTTGAGCTGCGAACTCGTCAGCGAACCACCGTCTTCGGACGAACCGAGGTACATCCCGTCGAAGCAGTTGGCCTGCAACTCCACTCGCCGCGACAGCTCGAGCCCGCTGGTGCTGCGCACACCGGCCGCGACACGATCACGATTGGCCTTGCCGAGAATGCCTGCCACCGCCTGCACGTGGTGCCCGTACTCGTGCGCGAACACCGAGAGATACACCACCCAGTCGTCGCCGAACATCTCGGTCTGCAATTGGCTGATGGGCATGTAGATGGTCTTGTTCGCCGAGCAGTAGAAGGCGGCGAAGTTGGTGGTTGTGCCGGTGCACGGAGTGCTGATACCCGAGGTGTCGGCGGTGACATTGAGCTGTGGACGCTCGAACGGCAGGCCGGCGGCACGCAACACCGGTTCCCACGCGGAAGCCAAACAGCCTGCGGCGCTTTCGAAGAACGAGCGCGCGGCCTGCACCTGTGTGCTCCACGGCGAGTAGTCACAACTCGCGGGCAAGAGCGTGGCGTTCGGGTCGGTGAGCAAGGGATTGTCACCGGTCTTCGCCGGTGCGGTCGCGTTACCCGGCGATGATTCCGACGACGTGGTCGCCCCACCGGGGTAGGTGAACGTCGGTGCGGTTCCCGAGGAAACGGTCGAATCAATACCGGCAACGATCGCCATCCGCACCACCCCGACGACAACGATCAGCACGACGATCAGCAACGCGGCGACCCAACCGCCGGACCCGCGATTCGGCGGCCGTGGCGGGCGGCCCGGCGGACCGTAGGGCAGCGGCGGCGGAACCGGAGGGCGGTAACCGGGTGCGGGACCGTAGCGCGGCGCAGAGCCGTACCCTTGCGGCGGGCCATAATTGGGGGCTGGCGGATAACCGGGCGGCGGGCCGTAACCCGGTGGTGGGCCGTACCCAGGCGGGCGACCATAGCCGGGGGGCGGCGGATATCCAGGCGGCGGGCGGTAACCAGGTGGTGGTCCGTACCCAGGCGGTGGTTGTGTCACGCCCCCGCACCCCCTCATCTCCGTGTTCACCGACAGCCGCTGACGCAGGATAGCAAGCTGTCTAAAGTGACAGCCATGCCGTTTTCTCGGGGGGGCGCCTCGCGCGCGCTGTTTCTCGCCACCGCAGGTCTGTCCGCCGCCGTCGGTTTACTCGCCACCGCGGCGCCGTCACCCGCCCAGCCCGCCCCTAGCGGTGCCACCATCACCGCGGATCTGACGCTCGACGAGCAGGGCGTACTCCAAGTCTCCGAACGGGTTTCGGTGCCCGACGGTGGTTCGTTCCGGATGGTGTTGCCGCTGCGCTTGCAGATCACCGACGACGCCGAGCGCGTCTTCGAGGTCACCGATGTGCATACCGAGGGCGCAGCCACCGCGAACGTCGCCGACGATCAGTTCACCATGGAGTCCCATCCCGGCGAATCCAGTTTCCGCTACGCGATCCACAACACCGTCGACGAAGCACCCGGCACCCAGGTCTTCCACTGGCTCGGTGTGCTGAACACCGACATCGCCTCGATCGATGCCGCGTTGATCAGCCCGAGCTTCGAAATGGGCATCGTCGACTGCAAACTCGGCCCGCCAGCGGCGGCGAAACCGTGCGCGAACGTGCGTGTCGAACCCGACGGCGTGCTCGCGCTGCAACAGACCGACCTGCACAAGGGCGACGCCATCGACCTGACGATGCAGATACCGCCCGGCACCGTGCCGAGCAATGCCGACGTGCGCGATTCCGGTGCGGCAGGGCCGTTCTCGGTGACGACACCGGTGCTCGTCGCGTTCGGCGTGCTGGTGCTCGCGCTCGTCGCGGTGGCGGTGCTGGTTGTGCTGCGGCGCAAACGGGCCACCGCGGACTCCGACGCGACCCAGACGATCGACCCGTTGTTGCGCGACGGCGACCGAGTGCAGTTCACCTCACCCGACGGCGTGCTTCCCGGCGCGGCGGGTGTCTTGCTCGACGAGCAGGTCGATCCGGTCGATATCGCCGCCACCGTCGTGGATCTCGCGGTGCGCCGCTACATCTGGGTGACGCCGCTGAGTGACAAGGACTGGCGGATCACCCGCGTCAACGCGCCGGACGACCAACTACGGGCGTACGAGAAGGTGGTGTACGAGACGCTGCTGCCCGAGGGCACCGACACGGTGACGGTCGCCGAGTTGCGCGCGCCGGGGCGGGTGCTTTCGGACCCCGTGCGCACCGCGATGCGCCAGGACGCGGTGGAGCACGGCAACTTCGTCGACCACCGCCGCGTCGGCGTGCCGGTGTGGCTCGGCGGCGGGTTGATCCTCGTCGGCATCATCGTGGCCATCGCCCTCGCACTCACCTCGGGACACGCCCTGGTGGGTGTCGCGATCGCGCTCGGCGGGGTCGCGTCGCTGGCCTTACCGAAGTTCCTCCCGCTGCGCACCACCCGAGGTGAGCACCTCTGCGCACAGGTCCGTGCGCTCCAGCGCGGGTTGGAAGCAACTCGGCGCGAACAGATTCCACCGGTCGACCAGGAAACCGTGTTCTCCCGCGGCCTCCCGTTCATGCTGATCGGCGGCCGCGTGGACAACTGGATTCGCGGCTTCCGCGACATGGACCCCACCGCCGACGCGCAACCGGGCCTGTACTGGTTCGGCGGCTTCGAACGCGACCGCAACCTCCACCGCTTCGCCGGACACTTCCCCTTCTTCATCACCGCACTGGAAAGCGCCTTCACCGCGGCGGGCGACCCACACCGCTGAACCCTGAGCAGAACAAGTGCAGCACAATGCTGTCACCGCGCGGCCGAGCTCTACTCCGCGTCCGACTATCAGCGGCCTTCGCTCCAGAGCCAGCCGCGAAT
This sequence comes from Nocardia callitridis, assembly GCF_039543305.1. Taxonomy (NCBI): domain Bacteria; kingdom Bacillati; phylum Actinomycetota; class Actinomycetes; order Mycobacteriales; family Nocardiaceae; genus Nocardia; species Nocardia callitridis. The sequence goes on from NZ_BAABJM010000001.1 coordinate 1,119,574, forward strand.
CAGCCCACGCTGCGAAGCCGCAGCGTGACCCGGTGCGGTCGGATGGTGTGGCGCAAGCGAACCGCGGTGACGCCGAATCGAACTCGCACCGAAGCCGACTGTGCCCCCTGTGCGGCACAGTCGGCTCGGATTCGACTACGGGTGCGAAGAACCTTGGGCCCGCGAACGCTCAGCCTTCGCTGCGGGTGCGACGGATCGCGCCGAGCGGGTCGGCGTACAACGCGCTCAATGAGGTGACCACGGCGGCGAATTCCTGCACCTTGCCGCCGAATCCGCTGATGCGGATGTCGGTGGGTGGCAGCGTCGAGCCCTGGTTGAACGCGCGCGAGACGTGGGCGAGCGCGGGACGGTAGCCGGTGAAGGCCTGACCGCCGAGGATCACCCGGTCCGGGTTCAGCATGTCGCGCACCAGTGCGACGGTGTTGCCGAGCATGGTGGCCCGCTCGGCGAGCAGGTCTCGTGCTGGCTGCGAACCCGCCTCGGCCACCCGGTACAGGTCGGCGAGGGTGGAACCGGCGGTCCCGTTGTGCGCGGGGATGATTCCGCGCCCGACCGCCCGCGCGTGCATCGCGCGGTCACCGACCGTGACCTCGAGGCAGCCGCGCCGGCCGCACGCGCATTCGACGTCCGATCCGGTGGGAAGGTGCGCGATGGAGCCGGGGCCGTTGCTCGGCGTGTGCACCCTGCCGTCCAAAGTGACCGCGATGCCCGCGGTTTCACGTACATAGAAATACAGGCTGCTGCCGCGCTCCGGTGCGGTGGTCACCGGCCGCGCATCCACCGGGGGCAACAGCAATTCCGAACCCGCCATCGCCTCGACATGCGGAGCTACCGAGACCGGTAGCTCGAGCACCTCGCCGAGGACGGCGCCGACCTTGGCGCCCTGCCAGTCCAGCTTGGGGTGGTCGACGACGCCGGTGAGCGGGTCGACCCGGCCGCCGATCGCGACACCGGCCCACAGCGCCTTGCGGCGATGCCAACGCTGCAGGAAGGCGCGTGCACTGCGGGCGACCGTGGTGGTCGCGAATTCCTGTCCGCTTTGCGGGGTGGCGATAGCGAGACCGCCGAGAATACGACCGCGCAGATCGGCGGCGACGATCTTGGTCACCGCGGCGCCGATGTGGATGCCGATGGTGAGGTAGGCCTCATGGTCGATCTCGAAGGGGACGCGGGGGCGGCCGACCGCGCCGGAGGCGGTGAGGTCGGGGCGCTCGCGCAACAACCCCGCCGTGAGCAACGCCGACACCTGACGGTTGACCGTGGCGATGCTCAAATCGGTTGTGCGAGCGGCATTGTCACGCGAGACCGGGCCGGCCATCGCGGACCGCAGTACTGCGGCCGCCGGATTGTCGGCGACACGTAATTCGGGGGCGACAACCGGCCGCTGAACGCGGGTACGACCGGTGGCGGCCCTGGTGGCGGAGCGTTCACGAGCGGTGCGACTGAGAACTGAAGGGCGAGAGGTGGGAGCAGACACTATGCGAAATTCCTTGCCGAAGTCTCGCCGATTCCCGACGAGACATGCCTATATGGGCGGCGAGGCAGCAAATATGTCGATCAATCGACGTTGCTGCGCTAAGCGCAACTACACAATTCGCGGGTCAACGGCAACCGCAAACCTAGCGCGGTGGTCACATAGGTGACTCGCAGCGCGGTAGATCGGATGCCGGACATGTTGAATAAATTAACACCAGAATCGACGATGCACCACCCCATGCCTGGCACTGTGCTTGCGCACACATTGTTTGCGCAGCTAGTCGCGTGCGACGACGTCGATCCGGCGACGACCAGCGCCGCACCGGACCGGCCTGCGCGACCCTTCGTCGGCGCATGACCGGGTCACCAGCCGTTTTCGACCGCCGAGCCGCACCATGACGACAGCCGGGATCGGTTTCCTGGTTCGCCTACGCGAGGGCGAGCACTGCGGTAAAATCCGTTGCGGCACCCAAGATTTCGATTTATTGACAATATTGTTCATCACGCTGTGTCGACACAGCGTGGTCGTAAACCCTGAAATTTAAAAGTCCGCAAAATTGCGGGAAATACAGACACCCCGGCAACCAGGCAATTAACCGGTTATGTCGATTTACGCGACGGCCTATCACGGTCCGGCAACATCGCGACCACGCCGCCGGCGAACCTCGGCTACCCCGCCTTTGCCGCCGCTTTCGCCTGCTTCTTGAATTCCCTTACCTGCGAGAGCGTTTCGGCATCGACGACGTCCGCCACCGACCTCCGTGACCCGTCGTCGCCATACGAGCCCGCCGCCGCGCGCCACCCCGCCGGCCGCACCCCGCGCTGTTTGCCGAGAAGTGCCAGGAAAATCTTCGCCTTCTGCTCGCCGAACCCCGGCAAGGCCCGCAGCCGGCGCAACACCTCCTTGCCGTCCGGATCACCGACGGACCACAGGTTCTCCACCTTGCCGTCGTAGTGCTCGAGCACATACGCGGCAAGCGCCTGCGCGCGACGCGCCATCGACCGGCCGTAACGGTGAATGGCGGGCGGCGTCGCGGCCAATTCCTCGAACGCCTGCGGATCAGCCTCGGCGATGCGATGGATGTCGAAACCGCCCATCCGGTCGGCCAACTTCTTGGGGCCACGGAAGGCCTGCTCCATCGGGTACTGCTGATCGAGCAACATCCCCAACAGGGTGGCGAAATGGTCGGTGGACAGTAACTCGTCGGCCTCCGGGTCCTGGGCAAGGCAGAGTGTGCGGCTCATCGTCGGCTCCTGTTCTCGGGGCCTCCCATGCTATGTGCGCCCCGGTGCGTCGCAACAGCTTCGAACAAGCCGCCTTGCTACGTGCGGGTAGGTTTTCGCGCGCGTAGGCTCCTGGAAATGCCTGTGATGACGGCAACACCCCTAGGCACGACAGCTCCGGCTGAGGATGGACACGGCTCGATGAGCACCTACGGTTTGCGACCGGATCGATTCGATCGCGCTGGCCAGGACGAAGTAGTCGACGCTCGCGACCTTCAGGCCGCGCTGCCGGGAATCCACCGACTGCGCGGGTGGGCACACGAGGTGCTCGCACCTCGTCCGGGTGAGAGCGTGATGGATATCGGGTCGGGCACCGCGGCCGAGGCGATCTCCTTCGCCACCGCCGTCGGCCCCTCCGGCAGCGCGTTCGGTGTGGAACCCGACCCGCAGCTGCTGGCCGCCGCCCAACGTCGCGCCGCGCAGGCGGGCTCGGCGGCCGAATTCCATTCCGGCGACGCCTACGGACTGCCCTTCGGCGCGGAACGCTTCGACGCCGTGCTCAGCGAACGCGTGTTTCAACATCTCACCGCGCCCGCGCGTGCCGCGAACGAGATCATCCGAGTACTGCGTCCCGGCGGTCGAGTCGTGGTGATGGACACCGACTGGGGGACCACGATCGTGCACCCCGGCGAGCACCGGGTGGTCGCGCACGTGGTCGACACGTTGATCTCGGCGACCACCAATCCGTTCGCCGGACGCGGACTCGCCGGATGGTTGACCAAGGCGGGGCTGGTCGTCGACGACATCGGCTCGCACGCGTTGGTCCAAGACCGCTCCGTCGGCGCGGGTTCGTTGGTCACCCGAATCTCGGGGATGGCGGTGGCGCGCGGCGTGATCACCGAGGCGCAGCGGGAGAAGCTGCTCGCCGACCTCGCCGTTGGCGCGGACCGGGGGGATGTGCACCTGTCGGTGACCATGTTCGCCGTGCTCGCCCACAAACCCGACTGACCGAAGAGGAACGGACGCGTACCTACTCGGTACGCGTCCGTTCGTTCGGTCCGCTACTTGCCGAGCGCCTTCTCCGTGGCCGCGAGCAGCACACAGGTGGCGAGGCCGTCCATCGCCGTCTCCAGCTCCGAGAGTTTCGGGAAGCTGGGGGCGATGCGAATGTTCTTGTCCTCCGGGTCGTTTCGGTACGGGAACGCCGAACCCGCTGCGGTGAGCGAGATCCCGGCCTGCTTGGCCAGCTCGATCACCCTGGTCGCCGTGCCCTCGGGCACGTCGAGGCTGACGAAGTATCCGCCCTTGGGCTCGGTCCAGGACGCGACCTTCGCCGCGCCGAGCCGGTCTTCCAGAATGCGCAGCACCATGGCGAATTTGGGCGCCAGGATCTCCCGATGCTTCTGCATGTGGGCGCGTACGCCCTCGGCGTTGCCGAAGAAGCGCACGTGCCGCAGCTGGTTGATCTTGTCGGGGCCGATGCTCTTCTTCGCGGAGTGCCCGAGGTACCAGTCCAGGTTCGCGGTGGAACCGCCGAGGAAGCTGACGCCGGAACCCGCGAAGGTGATCTTGGAGGTGGAGGCGAACACCAAGGGGCGGTTGGGGTTTCCTGCCGCAGCGGCGAGCCCGAGAATGTCGAGATTGGGCGCCGCGGTGTCGGTGAGCGGATGCACCGCGTAGGCGTTGTCCCAGAACAGGCGGAAGTCTTCGGCTGCGGTTGGCATCGAAACCAGTTCCCGAGCAACCTCTTCGGAGTACACGACACCGCTCGGGTTGGCGTAATTCGGTACCGCCCACAGCCCCTTGATCGCCGGATCGTTGGCGACCAGTTCGGCGATGGCATGGGTGTCGGGGCCGTCGTTACCCATGGCGACGGGGATCATTTCGATCCCGAGTGATTCGGTGATCGAGAAGTGCCGGTCGTAGCCGGGACACGGGCACACGAATTTCACCGTGGGCTCGTCGACCCAGCGGCGAGGCGAATCGTTGGTGCCGTACAGCATCGCGAAGCTGATCGCGTCGTGCATCAGTTCGAGGCTGGCGTTGTTGCCCGCGAGCAGGTTCGCCACCGGGATACCGAGCAACTCACCGAAGATCGCGCGCAGTTCGGGCAGGCCGTGCAGGCCGCCGTAGTTACGGCAATCGGTGCCCGAGGAGTCGCGGTAGTCGCCGTCGCCGGGGAGGGTGAGCAGCGCCGAGGAGAGGTCGAGTTGTTCCGGCGACGGTTTTCCCCTGGTCAGATCCAGCGTGAGCTTCTCGGCCGCGAGCTTCTCGTAGTTCGAGGTCTGGGTCTCGTGTTCGGACACGAGCTCCGTGTTGCTCATCAAACCGATCTGCGTTTGCCGGGGCATCCTGGACAGCCTTTCAACGACACGTGGTGTGGAGGGAATGATGTCCGCGGCGAGCGCACCCGCGACAACGGACCGTGTTCACGTTACCCGGCCCAGGCATGGATTTGGCGGCATTATCGGCGGCAATGGGAAGCGACACCCACCGCGTGAATCTGGCAGACCCCCTGCCCTAGCCCCTGAAATATAAGGGGACCCCGCGCACCCGGCAGAGCCCGTTGACCCTTGCTGCCTTCCGGCCCTGGGGGAGTTCACAGGATGCGCGCCGCGCGGGATCCGTTGGCCAGTGTAGCCGCCCCCACCGGACCCATGGGCCAGGGGTGCGCCGACCGCCCGCGAACCACCCGATTTGGTAACCACCCGATGCCTACCGGTATGCTCCTGGACGGAGGATTCGCCTAGTGGCCTATGGCGCTCGCCTGGAACGCGGGTTGGGTTAACGCCCTCAGGGGTTCAAATCCCCTATCCTCCGCAGCGAACGCGCTGGTCGGTGCCGGTCTCAACCGGCACCGACCAGCGCGCAGCCTTTTCCAGGCAGATTCCTGGCCACAGCGGACAACAACCCACCAAGACCGATCCATGGAGTTCACGCGACGTAGGGGAGCGGATCACCGTGCAGGTTGGCGGGTAACGGGCGGTCGGCGAGATCGATGACGTCGATGGTGATCCCCTCGTATCCGGCCGCGTAGGCGGTGAACCAGTCGACGATCGTCGGGGCGAACCGCCCCTGCCTGGTGCTGCCCACAATGACCGCGACGTTTCGTGACTTTCGCTGTGTACTCATGCTTCTCAGCATGCAACCTGAACTAAACTTCAGGTCAACTGTCGTGCGCCGTTCCGTTCCCAGCAGGACGCGGCGCATGGATCGGGACCGAACGAGTCGCGGGCGCCGAGGGTGCGGCCACCAATACGCTCCTCGCTCGATCCGTGCGCGCGGCGAGCACCGATTCGTACACGAACCGGCAGGAGCGCAGCGCTATTCGAGCGCGGAGACCACCTCGAGCAGCGCGGCGCGCAGCAGCACGGCATAACTGTCGAGGTCGGGGACCGTGACGGGGTCGGCATGCAGGGAGACGGTGATCGTGTCGCCGATGCCGTGTATGCCGTGGGTCAGGTGCATCACCGAGCCGATGGCGGGGAAACCCGCGGTGAAGCGGACGGTTCCGCCACCGAACGCGAGGTCGGCGGGCCCGCGGTCGACGCTGGAGACAACGGTGTGACCGGCGATCTTCGGCGGCACCGTCTCGAGGGGATAGCGGTCGACGTCACGGCGCAACAGCGGCGCGGGCAAACCGGCGGTGACGCGATCCTGCGCGGAAAGCAGGGGGTGTTGGGCGCGCTGGCGTCGGTCGGCCAGCGCTTCGGCGATGCCGTCGGCTCGGCGGCGCAGATCCGGCTCGTCGGCCAGCAGATCCACGCCGACACTGCGAAAGTTATTGCGCGGATAGGTTTTGCGCCCCGAAGGCGGTCGCGGCAACGCCACGGGAACTTGAGCTCCCAAGCGGTCGATCGGTGCGCCACGGTCGGACAGATGCCGGGCGAGGGCGAGCGAGATCGCGGTCAGCGCGATAACGGTGAGCGTCCGGCCGGGAACTCGCAGGGCGGCGGCGGCGAAGACCATCATGCGGACCTGATGGTCCTGCTGCCCTTCCAATACGGTCCGATTCACGATGCTCGGCACGAAATCCGGCCCTGGACCGGGTAATTCACCGGACGCGGTCAATTCGCCCAGTTGCCGTCGCGCTCGCGCGGCGTGGAAACCGCGCACCACCGTGGCCGCGAAATCACCGGGGAACCGCAGCAGCCCGAGCGCACCCATCGAGGGGGTGCCACCTGACATGCGCCCGACCGACGCGCCACCCTCCTCGCGCACGCCCGCCACCGGCTGGGGGTTCTGCGCGAACAAAGCGCGCGCCAACGCCGCGGCACGGCGCCCATCGGCCAACGCGTGCGATATCTGGAGCACCGTGACCAGCGCGCGCCCCCGGTCCTCGTAGCCGGGTGCGCCGGTGATCGCACGGAAGACATGCAGCCGCCACGGCCGTTGCACCGCGTCGACCCCGGTCCCGACCAGTTCACCGAGCGCAGCGGTGACCGAGGACCAATCCGGTTGCGGCAGCGTGTGTTCGACAAATTGCTGAGCGGCGAACTCGCACCGGACCCAGGACGGATAATCCATATCCCCGCGCACCTCGCGCAGCCGCACCCGCAACTCGGCGATATCACTGGAACGGCGGGCGATGAATGCGCGCAATTCGTCGGTTTCGCGGCCGACGTCGTCGAAGCAGTACAGCAGGAACAGGTCGTTGCGGGTACGGCCGGACAGCCAGTACATGGTCGCGTCCTGCGGTGCCATCACATTCACCAGGCCACGATATCGGCGGACGCCAGTCGTGAAGACAACGATGCGGCGGCATTCGCGAAAAGGTCCGCACGCAAACCCATCGATTCGAAAGCCCACTACTGCTACGCTGTGTAGTAGATACAATCTCTCACCCAGGGCGGGGTGTCGACCATGACAACACAGCTAGGTCGTACGACAAAAGCGCAGGCGGACGGGTTCGATGAGCGATATCGCGCCGCCAGTTTTCTCCGGCGCTCGATCAACAAAGTCTTTCCGACGCACTGGTCGTTCCTCCTCGGCGAGATCGCGCTCTACAGCTTCATCATCCTGCTGCTCTCCGGGATCTATCTGACCTTGTTCTTCGATCCTTCGATGACCGAGGTCGTCTACGACGGCGCCTACCAACCCTTGCGCGGTGTCACCATGTCGCGGGCATACGAGACCGCGCTGAACATCTCCTTCGAAGTGCGCGGTGGAATGTTCGTCCGACAGGTACACCATTGGGCCGCATTGCTTTTCGCGGCATCGATCATCGTGCACCTGCTGCGCGTCTTCTTCACCGGCGCGTTCCGCAAACCGCGTGAGGCGAATTGGGTGATCGGCTCGCTCCTGCTGATCCTGGCGATGTTCGAGGGGTACTTCGGCTATTCGCTGCCCGACGATCTGCTCTCGGGCACCGGATTGCGTGCCGCGTTCTCCTCCATCACGCTCGGGCTCCCTCTGGTGGGCACCTGGCTGCACTGGCTGATGTTCGGCGGCGACTACCCGGGGACCGACATTATTCCGCGTCTTTTCATCGCCCATGTGCTGCTGTTTCCCGGCATCATGCTCGCGCTGATCGCCGCGCATATCGCGTTGGTCTGGTACCAGAAACACACCCAATTTCCCGGGCCGGGCCGCACCGAGAAGAACGTGGTCGGCGCGCGCATCGTGCCGGTGTTCGCCGCCGATCAAGGCGCGTTCTTCGCCTTCACCCTCGGCGTCGTCGCCGTACTCGGCGGGGCGTTCCAGATCAACCCGATCTGGAATCTCGGTCCCTACAACCCTTCTCAAGTGTCGGCCGGTTCGCAGCCGGACTTCTACATGATGTGGACCGACGGGATGATGCGCCTGATTCCTCCGTGGGAGCTGTACCTCGGGCGCTACACCATCCCCGCGCCGGTATGGGGCGCGCTGATCATGGGTCTCGTCTTCGCGGTCCTGATCGCCTACCCGTGGATAGAGCGTCGCCTGACCAAGGACACGGCCGCGCACAATCTGCTGCAACGACCGAGGGACGTCCCCGTGCGCACCGCGATCGGCGCGATGGCCGTCACCTTTTACCTGGTACTCACCCTGTCGTGCGTGAACGACATCGTCGCCTACAAATTCGACATCTCGCTCAACGCGACCACCTGGATCGGCCGGATCGGGGTGTTGCTTGGGCCGCCGATCGCCTATTTCCTCGCCTACCGGTTCTGCCTCGGCCTGCAACGCAGCGACCGCGCGGTGCTGGAGCACGGTATCGAGACCGGTGTGATCAAACGCCTGCCGCACGGCGAGTACCTCGAGGTGCACCAGCCGCTCGGCCCGGTCGACGACCACGGCCACCCGATTCCGTTGGAGTACCAGGGCGCTTCGGTTCCGAAGAAGATGAGCAAACTCGGAGCCGCCGGCAAGCCAGGCACCGGCGGTTTCCTGCGCGCCGACCCGCACGAGGAGTCCGAACGCGCTCGCGAGGCCGACCACCGGGAAGAGCGCGAACAGCTCGCGGTGCTGCGGCGTTATCAGGAGATCGAGGAATAGCTCCCGACCGGCGACGGAAAACAGAAATGGTCGGTTGCATAAATCGCGAACGCGGAAACAAAGGCTCGGAGAGAATCCCGAAACATTACTGAAACAAATGCGAAGGCCCCGAGCCATATCGGCTCGGGGCCCATTCCACCTGGTGTTCGGACCGGCAGGTCATTCAGGCGCCACAGTGCGCCTCATCGCGCCTCATCGCGGACCGAACACGCGCCGCGCTATAGCCCGGTCAGAAACGCGTCCCACTCACCTGGGGAAAACGCGAGAACCGGGCCGACCCCGTTATCTTTGGTGTCGCGGACAGCGACATCACCATTGCCGAGAAAAGCGACTTCCACGCAGTTCCCGTCCGGGCCGCTATGCGTGCTCTTACGCCACATCGCACCCGTCACATCAACCTTCACGGACTAGCTCCTTCGCTGCGTCGAGAACGAAATTTCTACTGACATCGTTCTAACAAGCACTGTTCCAACTAGCTCCAACTAGCGCTGACATCCAGCGGGTAACGCCGAATCACCATGCTGCGCCCAGCGATAGCGCGCGACATTCGTATGCGTCGTTTCGCACTGTACGTCGAGGCGGAATGCACCGCACGAGGGCCCACCCGCGCGCTAAAGACTAGCAGGTCTCACGAAAGTCCGCCGAGCTAGTTCGAATTACCTCAACAGTGCTGTCGGGATTGTGAAAGATGATAGTTGCGGGAACATTGCTGAGAGACTGCATTCTTTGAAATAGTATTGAACTGCAATCGTTTCACCTTATGTGATTGCGTTGTGATCCGACGCTTATTCAACGCTCAGGTCACGCACCATCGACCGCGCACCCGACCGGCGTGCATGATGGACGTATGACCGAACGCGATCGCGACGACGCAGGTCGCGCACAAAATGCCCGTCCACGCGACGAACTCGGGCGACCGCTTCCGCCAGGAAGTGCCGGGATTGCCCGAATTCCAGACGATCTCGACTTGCCACCGGACGAGACGCTCACCTTCGCCCAACAACTGCTGGACGACGGTTTGGCGTTCAACGCACACGAGGTATTGGAGGCCGCGTGGAAGAACGGGCCGTTCGCCGAAAGGATGCTGTGGCAAGGTCTCGCGCAACTCGCTGTCGGGGTCACACACATCCAACGCGGGAATCGCAGGGGCGCGCGCACGCTGTTGACGCGCGCGGTGTTCCGATTGACCGCTTCTAGCGACAGCCTCCAGAACCCAGATGGCACAGATACGCCGCAAACCAGCGACCCCACGGCCGCCGAGCGTCCCTACCTCGCCCACGATCCTGACGACGACCCCTACGGCATCGACCGCGCGGGACTGATCGCCTACGCCGAGGGCTTGATCGCCGCGCTCGACGACCACACCGAAATCACCGAGGACCGATTGCGGCCTAGGCTGCGTCATCGACCGCTTGGCTAGCATGGCGGGCGTGCGCACACCGTCGACCGCGAACCTCAGCTCTCGACGCGCCCACCCGAGCAGCCGATGAACGCGAGCCTCGGCGCGGGGCGCTACGCGCCGAGCCCGTCGGGCGATTTCCACCTCGGCAACCTGCGCACCGCGCTGCTCGCATGGGCATTCGCCCGCGCCGACGGCAAACGCTTCCTGCTCCGGGTCGAGGATCTCGACCGCGTACGCCGCGGCGCCGAACAACGCCAACTCGACGACCTCACCGCGATCGGGCTCGACTGGGACGGGCCGGTGCTACGACAGTCCGAACGCCTGCCGCACTACCGGCAGGCCATCGACCGACTCACCGAGGCCGGACTCACCTACGAATGCTTCTGCACCCGGAGAGAAATCCAGCAGGCCACGAGCGCGCCGCACGGGCCGATGGGGGCCTACCCCGGCACCTGCCGCACGCTCACCAGCTCGCAGCGCGCCGAATTTCGCGCTCAGGGTCGCCGCGCCGCACTGCGACTTCGCGCGCGGCGCACGCAATTCGAGATCGTCGATGAACTGCACGGCGACTACCTCGGCCAGGTCGATGACGTAGTGCTGCGCCGAGGCGACGGCATCCCCGCCTACAACCTGGCCGTCGTGGTCGACGACGCGGCGCAGGGAGTAGACCAGGTCGTGCGCGGCGACGACCTGCTCGCCTCGACACCACGCCAGGCCTACCTCGCCACCCTGCTCGACCTGCCGATCCCCCGATACGCCCATGTGCCCCTTGTGCTCAACGCCACAGGAGCGCGCTTGGCCAAGCGAGACGGCGCGGTAACCCTGGCTGATCAGCGCGAACTCGGCATTACACCGACACAGGTAGTCACCGCGCTCGCCCACTCGCTCGGCGTGCGGGCACAGACCTCGGCGCAGTTCCTCGAACGTTTCGACCGCGCGCGACTGCCCCGAGAACCGTGGGTACTGGGAACGAATGGGTTGTTGCAACACGACCGATGTCCGTAACGTACGCATTTCGTTCCATCTACGGAACACAGTTCATCGACCGATCCACGACGAGGACCAGTAACTATGACAAGCGGTGGGTACGACCCCAACCAATATCCGCAAGGCGGACAGCCGTACCCGCAGGGCGGGCAACAGTATCCGCAAGGCGGACAACAATATCCACAGGGGGGGCAGCCCGGCTACGGTCAGCAGCCCCAGTACGGCCAGGACCCTTACGGCCAGCAGCAGTACGGGCAGCCGCAGCAACCGCAGCAGCCCCAGTACGGCCAGCAGCCACAGTACGGTCAGCAGCAGCCGCAGTACGGCCAGCAGCCACAGTACGGTCAGGATCCCTACGGCCAACAGCAGCAATTCGGGCAGCCGGGCTACGGTCAGCAGCCCGGTTTCCCCGGCGGCGCAGGGCAACCGGCGGATATCGGCATTCGCCTCGGCGCGCGCGTGATCGACGCAATCATCGTGGGCATTCCCGTCGGCGTCATATCCGCTTTCCTGCCGAACGGCTTCGGGGGGCAGTACATCGCCCAGATCCTGATTGTCGTGGCCTACTTCGCGTACTACGTCGCGTTGGAAACCACCCAGGGCGCCACTCTGGGCAAGCGGATTCTCGGTCTCCATGTCGTCGCGCCCGGCGGTGCGCCCAAGATCGACCCGGCCACTTCGTTCAAGCGCAACCTCTTCTACGTGGCGAACATCGTTCCGTGCATCGGCCCCTTGGTGTCGCTCGGCCTGATGATCTACATCGCGGTCACCGCTTCGCAGGACCCCTACAAGCAGGGCTGGCACGACAAGTTCGCCGGCGGCACCCAGGTCGTCAAGGCCTGATTCACCTTCCGTCTCGAACAACCAGGGGCGCACCCGATATCGGGTGCGCCCCTGATGTTTTCGAGGATGCTGGGGCAATCGACCGTGCCTGAGGTCAAGGTCAACTAGAGGCCGCGGCCACGATGACGACCACGAAGTACGCGATGATCAGCACGATCACCCCGACACCGATCCAGATACCCGCCTGCGCCATACCCCGGCCGTCCTGACCGCTCTGCTTGATCTGGTTCAGCGAGATGACACCGAGAATGATGCCGACGATCGCGCCGACACCGCAGGTGAACAGTCCGGCGATCGAAGCGATCAGCGCACCGATCGCCATACCGTTGGTCCCCCGCGTCGGCATACCGTAGGGCTGGTACTGCGCCTGGTACCCGTAGTTCGGCTGCTGCGGGTACGGCTGCTGGCCAGGATAGGGTTGCTGGCCAGGGTAGGGCTGCGCCGGATACGGCTGCGGCTGTTGCGGTTGCTGCGGCTGTTGCGGATAGGCAGGGTACTGCGGCTGTTGAGCCTGCTGCTGTGGCGGTGGCGTCTGCTGCGCTGGATACTGCGGCACCGACGGATAACCCGACGGCTGGTCGACATTCGGATACTGCGGACCCGAATTCTGTGCACCAGACTCCGACGAGACGCCTTGCCCGCCGTATTGCTTCCACCATTCGTCGGAATCGCCGGGGTTCGTCATGGCCTACACACTAATGGGTCGCACCGGACACGCGATGCCCCGAATCCGTGCGGGATGACAGGGGTGGTGATAGCCGACCGGCCGCCGCCCGACCTGGTTTGATGATGCGGGTGAGTGAGACCGACAAGTCCGAAACGCCCCTCGAACGACAACCCGACGACAACGGGTCTGGACACCCCGATGGCCACGCGGCATTCGCCCAGGTCACGCGGGGTTACTACACACCGGTCGTCGTCCTTTTCGCCGTCACGCTGATCATCTCGAATATCTGCGCCACCAAGGGCGTCGAATTCTTCGGCGATGCCTCGGTGTCGCTCGGCCCCTTGCAGATCCTGCCCATCGCCACCGACGGCGCCTTCTTCCTGTTCCCACTGGCCTACATTCTCGGCGACGTGCTCAGCGAGGTATACGGCTTCCGCGCCACCCGCCGCGCCATCTACTACGGCTTCGCCGCGCTGCTGCTGACGGTGGCCTGTTTCGCGATCGCGATCTGGCTGCCCGCCGCGGGCTTCTACGAGAACCAGGACGCCTTCCGCACCGTCATCGGGACGACACCGCGCCTGGTGATCGCCGGGCTCGCAGGCTATTTCGTCGGCCAGTTGCTCAATTCCGCGACACTGGTGTTGATCAAGGAACGCACGAAGGAAAAGCACCTGTGGGCGAGGCTGATCGGCTCCACCGTCGTGGGCGAACTCGCCGACACCCTGCTGTTCTGTTCGATCGCGGCCGGGGCGATCGGCATCGACTCCTGGCAACAGTTCGTCAACTATGTGATCGTCGGCTTCCTCTGGAAGACGCTGTGCGAGGTGCTCGTGCTGCCGATCACCTACCGCGTGATCGCCGTCCTCAAGAAGCGCGAACCCAGTTACGCCCCAAGGGAATCCGACCCTCTGCACGCCTGAATCTCAGCGCGGTCGCCGCACCGGATCGAAGGTCACGGCGCGGCGACCCTGCCTTTCCAACGACCGAGGGCCTCGGCCTTGTACTCATCGAAGTACCCGCCGTCGATGCTCGCCCTGATCCGATCCACCAGTCGCACCGTGTAGCGCTCGTTGTGGATGGTGCACAGTGTCGCGGCGAGCATCTCCTTGGCCTTGAACAGATGATGCAGGTAGGCGCGGGTGTAGTTGGCACAGGTATAGCAGTCGCAGTGCTCGTCGATCGGCGTGAAGTCGCGCCGAAAACGGCTGGTGTTGATATTGAAACGCCCCTCGTCGAGGTAGATGGCGGCATTACGAGCCACCCGCGAGGGGTTCACACAATCGAAGGTATCCGCGCCGTTCTCCACCGCGGTGAAGATGTCCTCCGGCTCGCTGATCCCGAGCATGTGTCGCGGCTTGTCTTCCGGCAGTTCGTCGCAACACCAGCCGACGATCGTGCCGAGATTGTGCTTCTCCAACGCGCCGCCGATGCCGTAACCGTCGAAAGCGGTTTCCGCCGCGCCCCGTAACGTCTCCAGCTCGCGACATGCCTTGCGGCGCAGGTCCTCGTACTGCGCGCCCTGGATCACCCCGAACAGCGCCTGGTAGGGCCGATGGGTGCGCGCGGCGGTCAGTCGCTCGTGCTCGTCGAGACAGCGCCGCGCCCACTCGTGCGTGCGCCGCAACGATTTCTCCTGGTAGTCACGGGTATTGAACAGCGTCGTCAACTCGTCGAAGGCGAACATGACGTCCGCGCCGAGCTGATGCTGGATGTTCATCGACACTTCCGGGGTGAACCGGTGCTTGGAGCCGTCCAGATGCGAACGGAAGGTGACACCGTCGTCGTCGACAACGGCGAGCCGTTCCTTGCCCTTGGCGATCACGTCGTCGCTGCGCACCCCCACCGACTCCATCGCGATAACCTTCTTGAATCCCGCGCCCAGCGACATCACCTGGAAACCACCGCTGTCGGTGAAGGTGGGGCCCGACCAGTTCATGAAGTTACCGAGCCCACCCGCCTCATCGACGATGTCGGCGCCGGGTTGCAGGTAGAGGTGGTAGGCGTTGGCGAGCAAGGCTTGGGCGCCGAGTTCGCGCATGGTCTCCGGCAGCATCGCCTTCACCGTCGCCTTGGTACCCACCGGGATGAAAGCCGGGGTCGCGATCGTGCCGTGCGGTGTCTCGAGCACGCCGGAGCGACCGTTGCGCCCGTCGAGGCGGGTGCCGATGGTGAAGGAGTAGGACGCGACCACGACGTCATCCTTGCAGCAAGCGCCCGCGACACCGATCGCACCCGCCCGTGGCGGTGATCGAGGCCACGGGACCTATGCCTCGGCCGCGGCCGCCTCGAACTGGGCGTTGTAGAGTCGGAAGTACGCGCCACGCTCGGTCAGCAGCCGGTCGTGGGTCCCGTGTTCCACGATGCGTCCCTGCTCCATCACCACGATCAGGTCCGCGTCGCGGATGGTGGAAAGCCGGTGGGCGATCACGAAACTGGTGCGATCCTTGCGCAACGCCGCGGTCGCCTGCTGCACCAACAGTTCCGTCCTGGTATCCACCGAGCTGGTGGCCTCGTCCAGGATGAGGATCGACGGCTTGGCCAGGAAGGCCCGCGCGATGGTGATCAGCTGCTTTTCACCGGCGCTCACCCCGGAGCCCTCTTCGTCGATCATCGTGTCGTAGCCGTCGGGCAGCGCGTGCACGAAACGGTCGACGTAGGCGTCGCGGGCGGCGTCCAGGATCTCCTGCTCACTGGCGTTGGTCTTGCCGTAGGCGATGTTCTCCCTGATCGTTCCGCGAAACAGCCAGGTGTCCTGCAACACCATGCCGATGCGGGAGCGCAGGTGATCGCGGGTGATCTCGGTGATGTCGACGCCGTCGATGGTGATGGCGCCGGAATCGAGTTCGTAGAAGCGCATCAGCAAATTGACCAGGGTGGTCTTACCGGCGCCGGTGGGCCCGACGATAGCGATCACGTGGCCGGGGTCGGCGACCAACGACAGCCGCTCGATCACCGGCTTGTCCTTGTCGTAGCCGAACGAGATGCCTTCGAATTCCACCCTGCCCCGGTCGACCGGGCGCGTTTCGGCCATCACCGGGTCGGGGCTCTGTTCCGGAGCGTCGAGGATCTCGAAAATCCGCTCGGCCGAGGCGACCCCGGATTGCAGCAGGTTGGCCATCGCGCCGATCTGCGTCAGCGGCTGGCTGAACTGCCTGGAGTACTGGATGAACGCCTGCACCTCGCCGAGCGACAGGCTGCCCGTCGCCACTCGCAGGCCACCGACCAGCGCGACGAGTACGAAATTCACGTTCCCGAGAAACATCACCGCGGGCATGATCAGCCCGGAAATGAACTGCGCCTTGAAGCTCGACTCGTAGAGCCGCTGATTGCGCTTGTCGAACTCCGCGGCGACCTCGCGGCTTCGACCGAACGCGGTCACGATCTCGTGGCCGGTGTATGCCTCCTCCACCTGGGCATTCACCAAGCCGGTGTATTTCCACTGGTCGACGAAGTGCGGCTTCGAACGCTTCGCGATCTGCGCGGTGACCACGATCGCGGCCGGCACGGTGAGCAACGCGATCACCGCGAGCAGCGGCGAGATCCAGAACATCACGATGAGAATGCCGAGCACCGTGAACACCGAGGTCAACAGCTGACTCATGGTCTGCTGCAAGGTCTGCGAAACATTGTCGACGTCGTTGGTGACGCGACTGAGGGTGTCGCCGCGCGGGGCGGAATCGAAGTAGCGCAACGGTAGTCGGTGGATCTTTTCCTCGACATCGCTCCGTAGTCGCTTCACCGTCCGGTTGATCACCAGGTTGAGCAGGAAGCCCTGCAACCAACCGAACACCGCCGCACCGAGATACAGCGCCAGCACCAGCACCAGCGTGCGGCCGACGGCACCGAAATCGACGCCGACACCGGGGACGACATTCATCGCGCCGAGCATGTCGGCGAAGGTGTTGTCGCCCTTGGCACGCAACGCCTCGATCATCTGCTCCTTGCTGACCCCCTCGGGCAGTTGCCTGCCGATCACACCGTCGAAGACGAGGTTGGTGGCCTTGCCGAGGATGTAGGGCCCGAGCGTATTCAGCACCACCGAGGTGGTGACGAGCACGACGATGAGCACGACCAGCACCCGTTCGGGTGCGAGCCTGCGCAGCAGTCGCTTCAACGAAGGGCCGAACGATTTCGGCTTGGTGTCCGGTGCGCCAGGCGCCGGTGCTCCCGGTCTCACCGAACCTCCTCCGCGCTCAATTGCGAAGCCACGATCTCCTGGTATTCGCCGCAGTCGCGCAACAACCGTTCGTGTGTTCCGATCCCGACGATCGCGCCGTCTTCGAGCACCACGATTTGATCCGCGTCGCGGATGGTGGCGACCCGTTGCGCCACGATGATCACCGACGCCGCACGGGTGACCGGACGCAGCGCGGCACGCAGCCTGGCGTCGGTGGCGACATCCAGTGCGGAGAACGAATCGTCGAACAGGTAGACCCTCGGCTGTTTCACCAAGGCGCGCGCGATCGCCAGGCGTTGACGCTGACCGCCGGACACGGTGGTTCCGCCCTGCGAAATCGGCGTTTCCAAACCTTGCGGCATGCCGCGAACGAAGTCAGCGGCCTGCGCGATCTCCAGGCTGCGCCACAGCTGCTCGTCGGTGGCGTCGGGGTCGCCGTAGCGCAGATTACTGGCCACCGTGCCGGAGAACAGGTACGCCTTCTGCGGCACGAGACCGATCTGTTGGCGCAGCAGTTCCAGATCGAGCTCGCGCACATCGGTGCCGCCGAGAAACACCGCGCCACCGGTGACATCCATCAGGCGCGGAATCAGATTCACCAGCGTCGACTTGCCCGCGCCGGTCGAACCGACGATCGCGGTCGTGGTGCCGGGCTCGACGGTGAACCGGAGCGCGTGCAATACGGGTTGTTCGGCGCCGGGGAAACAGAATTCGGCATCGCGAAAATCCACCTGGGCCGGGTCGCCGAGGAACGGCTTCGGGACGCTCGGCGCCACCACCGACGACTCGGTCGTCAACACCTCGCCGATCCGGTCGGCCGATACCGCGGCGCGCGGGGCCATCATCGCGAGGAACGAGGCCATCATCACGGCCATCAGAATCTGCATGATGTAGGACAACATCGCGGTGAGCGAGCCGATCTGCATCTGCCCCGAGTCGATCAGGTGTCCACCGAACCAGATCACGCCGACGGCGGTGACATTGCTGATCAGCATCACCGTGGGGAACATCAGCGCCGTCAGCCTGCCGACCCGCAACGCGGTCTCGGTGAGTTCGGTGTTGGCCACGCCGAACCGCCACGTTTCCTGGCGCTCACGAACAAAGGCGCGGACCACCCTGATGCCGGTGATCTGTTCGCGCAGCACCCGGTTGACCGCGTCGATGCGGATCTGCATCTGCCGGAAGCCCGGCACCATCCGCGCGATGATGAGCGCCATCGACAGCCCGAGCACCGGCACCGCGATCAGCAGCAGCCACGACAGTCCGATGTCCTCGCGCAGCGCCATGATGATTCCACCGACGCACATGATCGGCGCCATCACCAGGACCGTCGCCGACATGACGATCAACAGCTGCACCTGCTGGATATCGTTGGTGTTGCGCGTGATCAGCGACGGCGCGCCGAAAGCCCCGACCTCGCGCGCGGAGAAGGTGCCGACCCGATGCAGCAACGCACCGCGCATATCCCGGCCGGCACCCATCGCGACCTGCGCACCGAGGTACACCGAGAACGCCGACGCGATGATCTGCACGCCGGTCACCGCCAGCATCCACAGGCCGGTAGTCCAGATGAAACCGATATCGCCCTTGGTGACGCCGTCGTCGATCAGATCGGCGTTCAGACTCGGCAGATACAGCATCGCCAGTACCGAGACCAGTTGCAACGCGACAACCCCTGCCAACTGAGCGCGGTAGGGGCGTGCGTGGGTGCGGAGCAGGCTGATCAACATGGTTGATCGCAGACTACTTGGCCGCACCGACCACCGTCGCGAACATTCGCTACCAGCGCGAATGCTTGCCGTGTGCGGTCGGCGCGTTCCTTCATCTGCGTACCCAGGCTCCGGGATCCTCGGTCAGCGTGTCGAGAAAACCCGGTAGTCGGTCCTCGGCGATCTCGGCGATCGAGACGTTCTCCAGGACGGCGCGAATGTTCACCCGCAGCGCGATCCACACCAATTGCAGCGGTTGCGCGGCACCGGGGTAGCGCACGTCTTCGGGTCTTTCACCACGCACCGACGCGAGCGGACCCTCGACGGCGCGGATCACGTCGGCGACGGAGATCTCCTCGGCCCCTCGGGTGAGCCAGTATCCGCCGTCGGGTCCGCGGCGCGAGACCACCAGGTCGGCTCTTCGCAGGTCGCCCAGCACGCTCTCCAGCACTTTGGGAGAGATGTGTGCGGCGGTGGCGATGGTCTCGGCCTTGACCGCGGCGGCGGACGACGCACGAGCTATCTCCAGCAACGTCCGCACCGCGTAGTCGATCTTCGCGGTGATGTGCACGGAGGTGACTTTCTGACCTAGGGGTGGGCGCGGCTGGCTGGAAGGATTCCGAGACGAATCTACGCGTCCTCGCCCGCACTGAGTACCGTGGTCGCCGCGTCGAGCAGTACGCGTTCGACCAATTCGTCCGACCCTCCCGGCACTACGTCCTTGGAAACCATTGCCACTCTGAGGATTTCGATGGCGACACCGGCACGGAGCTTGCCCTCGTCGGTGGCGTCGGGTCCAGCGAGCCAGGCCAGCAGCGCACGGTTGGCGTCGAGGATGTCGGGGTATCGGTTGGCGGAGGCGTTGAGGATGGCGACCGCGTCGCGCGAAAGCAGTACGCCGACATCGCGGTGTTCGATCAGGCCGCGCAGGTAATCGCCGAGCACAGTTCGGATGCCGTCCGCGTCGCGCGGGATCTGCGCCAGTTCGTCGGAGACCGTGCGCATGTGATCGATGATCGGGTTGATGATCGCCATCAGCAGATCGAGCTTCGACGAGTAGTGATAGTAGAGCGATGCCTTTGTGATCCCTACCGCATCCGCGACCTCGCGCAGGCTCGTTTGTTCGAATCCCTTGGCGCCGAACAACGTTGTCGCGGCGTCACGTATCGCGAGTTTTGTCCCACTACCTGCGACAACACTTTCCGATGCAGCATGGACGGCCATTGATGAATCCTCTCACCACTGTCGCGGCGACGTAAGCCAGGTCACTAAAGCAGAGGTTGTACCTCCGCTTTTTTCCCGGGTAGCCTACCTACCGTACGGTAGGCAGAGAGCACCTCGTCACGGGCGGTACCGCAGTGCAGGCGGCCCCCGACGCGACACCATCGAGAGCTTTCGGCCGTAGGCCAGCACGTCCCCCAGCCACCATCGCTAGGAGAAACCCTGTGTCCGTGTATCTGTATCGATGGGGAAAGTTCGCTTTCCGCCGGAAATGGATCGTCCTTCCGGTCTGGCTGCTACTTCTCGTACTGATCGGCGCTCTCGGCCAGCAGCTGAGCAAGCCGATGACCAGTAATTTCAGCATCCCGAACCTGCCATCGGAACGCGCGACCGAGATCCTCGACAAACACTTCCCCGGCATGTCGGCCGCCTTCGAATTCGACGCGGTCACCGGCACCTACGTCATCGCGGCACCCCAGGGCCAGAAGCTCACCGACCCGACCAACCATGCCGCCGTCGAGGAACTCATCGCCCAGCTCGGCAAGCTCGACATCGTCGACCACAGCAAGCCGCTGGTCGACCCCATCGCCGCCACCGAACAGATGGGCTGCCTGGCCGATCCCGACCCGGCCAAATGCAGTGGCGCACCACTGAACGTGCTCAACGACGCCGCACCCGACACCGTCGCGGTGGTCAGCGCGCCCTTCACCATCGACAAGGTCACCGACGTCACCGACGCGCAGCGTGATGCCGCCTCCGAAGCGGCCGCGACCGCGCGCGCCTCCGGGCTCGAGGTCGAACTGAGCGGTTCCATCGCGATGAAACAGGAGATGCCCAGCGGGCAGTCCGAGATCATCGGCATGGGTGTCGCCCTGGTCGTGATGGTGGTGGCGTTCGGTGCCATCGTCGCCGCGTTCGTGCCGATCGTCACCGCGATCGTCGGGCTCGGCGCGGCCACCTCGGTGATCTTCCTGGGCAGCGCCTTGTTCGAGATCCCAAGCTTCACCACGTTCCTCGCCTCGATGATCGGCATCGCGCTCTCGATCGACTACGCGCTTTTCATCGTCTCGCGCTATAAAACCGAACTGCCGGAACAAGATTCACCCGAGGAAGCCGCAGGCGTCGCGACCGCGACAGCGGGCTCGGCCGTGGTGTTCGCCGGGCTGACGGTGATCATCGCGCTGGCCGGACTCAGCGTCGTCGGCGTCAGCTTCATGACGTTCATGGGCCTCGGCGGCGCGATTGCCGCCGCGTTCGCCGTGCTCACCGCGATCACCCTGATGCCAGCGTTGCTCGGCGCAATCGGCACCCGACTGTTCAAGCCGAAGCTGCCGTTGGTCGCCCAACACAACCCCGAAGACCCGAATTCGGTCACCAACGGCATGCGCTTCGGTCGCCTCATCGGCAAGGCGCCCTGGGCGGCGCTCGGCCTGAGCGTCCTCGTGCTCGGTGCGTTGGCCGCACCCGCGGCCGGACTGAACCTCGGCCTGCCCGGCGACGACAGCATGGCGAAGGATTCCACGATCCGTAAGGCCTACGAGCTGCGCACCGAAGGATTCGGCGAAGGCAGCAACGGCGTGCTCAATATCGCCGCCGACCTGTCGGCCGTGGCGCCCGACCGTCGCGAAGCCGCCGTCGCGGCATTGCACGACAAGTTGCTGTCCTACGAGGGCATGGACTACCTCACCGCGCCGCAATGGAGTCAAGACAAGCAGGGGGCCGTGTTCAACGGTGTCCCGAAGTCGGGACCCAACAACCAGGACACCAAGGACCTGGTGAGCCACGCTCGCGACGCCGAAGGCGACCTACAGGCCGAATACGGCATGGAATACGGCATCACCGGCACCACCGCCATCTATGCCGACATCGACCACGTGCTGCTCAGCAAGATCCTGCCGTACCTGGCGGTCGTCGCCGGCGCGGCGTTCCTGTTGCTGATCCTGGTGTTCCGCTCGATCCTGGTCCCGCTCACCGCCGCACTCGGCTTCCTGCTCTCGGTGGCCGCCACCTTCGGCGCGACCGTACTGATCTTCCAGGAAGGAAAGTTCGGGCTGATCGACGATCCGCATCCGATCATCAGCTTCATGCCGATCATCCTGATCGGCTTGGTATTCGGGCTCGCGATGGATTACCAGGTGTTCCTGGTGACCAGGATGCGTGAGGAGTTCGTGCACGGAAAGTCACCCAAGGACGCGGTGGTCGCTGGTTATCACCACGGTGCCCGCGTGGTGACCTCGGCCGCGATCATCATGATCTCGGTGTTCGGTTCGTTCATCCTCTCCAGCGACGCGATGGTGAAGTCCTTCGGCTTCGCACTGGCCGCCGGTGTGCTGTTCGACGCGTTCATCGTCCGCATGGTGCTGATCCCCTCGCTGCTGGTCCTGATGGGCAAGTGGTCGTGGTGGATCCCGAAGTGGCTCGACCGCGTGCTCCCCGATATCGACGTCGAAGGCGCGAAGCTGCGCGAGGTGCAGCGCAAGTCGATCGAAGAGGAGAAGGTCCCGGTCGGCGTCAGCTGACCGAAGCAACATCCTCGACCCCGTGTCCCCGCGAGAGGGCACGGGGTCGAGTGCTGTCAGGCATACTCTCAGCTATTGCTCGTGCCGACAGCGCGGCACAGCGTTGTACTCGCTCGACCCGGTAGTCCCGGCCGATCCAGCCGGAAGAAGTTCGTCGCTCGCCCAGAACCGGCAAACTCGATCACCGCGAGGAGAACATCGTGTCCGTGTATCTATACCGGTGGGGGATGTTCGCTTTCCGCCACAAGTGGGTCGTGCTACCGGTCTGGCTCGTATTGTTCGTGATTCTCGGCGCGCTCGGCGCCCAACTGAAGAAGCCGATGACCGACGACTTCAGCATGCCGAACCTACCGTCGGAGCGCGCGACGCACATTCTCGACGAACACTTCCCCGGCATGTCCGAGTCCTTCAAATTCGACGCCGTCACCGGCACCTACGTGGTCGCGGCGCCGCGGGGACAGAAGCTCACCGACGAGCCGAACCGGCAGGCGATAACCGCGCTGCTGGAACAACTCGGCGGCCTCGCCATCGTCGACCACGCCAAGCCCCTCGCCGACCCGATCGCCGCCACCGAGAAAATGGGCTGCCTGGTTCCCGACCCCGACCCGAGCAAATGCGGTGGCGCACCACTGAATGTGCTGAGCAAGACCGCACCCGACACCGTCGCGTTCTTCAGCGTCCCGTTCACCCTCGAAGAGTTCAGCGACATCACCCCCGAAGACCGCACCGCCGCCTACGACGCGGCCGACGGCGCACGCGCCGCCGGGCTCACCGTGGAGATCAGCGGGTCGATCGCGACCGAGCAGGAGGCGCCGAGCGGGCAGTCCGAGATGATCGGTATGGCCGTCGCGCTGGTGGTGATGATCATCGCCTTCGGCGCGCTCGTGGCGGCCTTCGTGCCGATCATCACCGCCATCGTCGGACTCGGCGCGGCCACCTCGCTGATTTTCCTCGGCACCTCGGTCACCTCGATCCCCTCGTTCACCACCTTCCTCGCCTCGATGATCGGCATCGCGCTCTCGATCGACTACGCGCTGTTCATCGTCTCGCGCTACAAACACGAACGGGCCGTACTGGATTCGCCCGCACAGGCCGCCGCGACGGCGATCGGCACCGCGGGCTCCGCGGTGGTCTTCGCGGGGCTCACCGTCATCATCGCGCTGGCGGGGCTGAGCATCGTCGGCGTCAGATTCTTGACGTTCATGGGCTTGGGTGGCGTCATCGCCGCGGCTTTCGCGGTACTCACCGCGATCACCTTGATGCCGGCGATCCTCGGCGCGTTCGGCCGATTCCTGTTCACACCGAAGCTGCCGTTCGTCGCCAAACACGACCCGGAAGACGACACCTCGATCACCAACGGCATGCGCTTCGCAAAGCTCATCGCCAAGGCGCCCGCGATCGCGCTGCTGCTCAGCATCATCGTGCTCGGGCTGCTCGCCGCGCCGGCCACCGGACTGAGCCTCGGCCTGCCCGGCGAGGACAGCATGCCGAAGGACACGACCGTGCGAAAAGCCTACGAGTTGCGCACCGAAGGCTTCGGCGAAGGCAGCAACGGCACCCTCATGGTGGTCGCCGACCTCTCCGACGTGCCGCAGGACCGCAGGACCGAAGCGCTCGGCGCGCTGCGCGACGAACTCGTGGCCTATCCCGACATGGACTACGTCAGCCAGCCGCAGCCGAGCCAGGACGGCCGAGGTGCACTGCTCAACGGGACACCGAAATCCGGGCCGAACAACCAGGACACCAAGGATCTCGTCGCCGATGCCAGGGCAGCGGAATCCGAGCTGAACTCCGAATACGGCATCGAATACGGCATCACCGGCACCACCGCCATCTACGCCGACATCGACCACGTGCTGCTCAGCAAGATCATTCCGTACATGGCGATCGTCGCTGGCGCCGCGTTCATCCTGCTGATCCTGGTCTTCCGCTCGATCCTGGTCCCGCTCACCGCCGCACTCGGCTTCCTGCTGTCCATGGCAGCCACCTTCGGCGCGACCGTGCTGATCTTCCAGGACGGCAAGTTCGGTCTGATCGAGGATCCCGGCCCAATCGTGAGCTTCCTGCCGATCATGCTGATCGGCCTCGTATTCGGCCTCGCCATGGACTACCAGGTGTTCCTGGTGACCAGGATGAGCGAGGAATACGTGCACGGAAAATCACCCACCGACGCGATGGTCCTCGGATATCACCACGGGGCCCGCGTGGTGACGGCGGCGGCGATCATCATGATCTCGGTGTTCGGCTCGTTCTTGCTGGAAAGCAATGCCACCGCCAAATCGATGGGTTTCGCGCTGGCGGCAGGCGTGCTGCTCGATGCCTTCGTCGTGCGGATGGTGTTGATCCCCGCGCTGTTGGTCCTGCTGGGCAAATGGGCGTGGTGGATCCCGAAGTGGCTGGACAGGATCGTGCCGGACATCGACGTGGAGGGCGCGAAGCTGCACGCGCTACGCGACAAGGGCACCGGCGGCGCCCACTGACTCGTCTCCGTCGGTCGGTGTCGGCAGGTCGCAGTGCTCGACCTTGGGGTCCATGCCCGCGTAGTTCAGCGGCCCGGTGAACGCGGTCAGCGCGATCGTCCCGAATCCCGCGCAATCCAGCGGCCTGCTGTCGAGATAGTGCCGTTGATTCGCGGCCAGCAGCCCCACCGCTATCCACACGAGAACCAGAAATCCGAACAGCCGAGGACCCGCACTTCTCCTGGTCCTCACGCGATAATCATCGTTGCGCATCGCATCGGTCCCTTCCGTGCTCCCGGTCGGGCGAGTACCCCCGGATTCGGGGGTTACCCACTGGCTACGGAATGAGTCCGGGCAATTCGGCCGACGACGGTTAGGGGCTGGGCTGCGGTATATCCGGTATATCGCAGTTTTCGACCTTCGGGTTGACGCCCATGTAATTCAGCGGCCCCGCGATCACGGTGACCGCGATCGTGCCGAGCCCCGCGCAGTCTCGCGGCCCACCCTCGAAGTAGTCGCGCTGCGCCGAGGCGGTGATACCCACCGCCAACCAGATCAGGAGAATGACACTGCCGATTCGCATGCTGCCTCGCGTTCACATCTACCGCGCGGATCATTCACTGGCGCAACGTTTCACCGCGACCACACCGCCGCCGACCCGGTGGCCGACACCACTGATGGTACCGACCCGGCGCCGTGGGACCCGGACAATCGCGGCGTCCTTGTGACATACGCGTGACCGACGTTCAATGGAGCGATGACGGCGTTCTTCGGGTGGATGATCCCGGGTTGGGTGATCCTGCTGCTGGTGGTGGCGGTATTCGAACTGACGGTGAACAAGCGCCGCAAGCAGCGCAAGACACCCGTGTCCGGCACCTTCACCGACGAGTTCACCGCCTTGTTCTACTCAACCAAGCGCATGGAACTCGACCACCGCGCCTCGGTCGCCATGCTGCGCGACGAACAAGCCGAGGGCGCACCCCCGTTCGGCGTCGATTTCACCAGCGGCACCGTCACACTGAGCAGTAAACCCACTACGCCGCAACAGCTTTCAGAACCAAACCCACCCGAAAACAAAAAGCCCCTCACCTGCCGTAACAAGTGAGGGGCATAAGCGGTGACGGAGGGAGTTGAACTCTTTCCGCCACCGTGGTCACAGCCGAAAAAGTGTTTTTGCCTGCAAGAACACATCAGCGTGGATCAGCCAGAGCCATCGGTGATTGTGCCCAAGGGCCGTAGTTTCGGTGGTCGCCGAACAACTCTCCGACCCGGATTGTGCTGGCGCCGACAAGGTTGGCGGGCGCGCGAAACTTGGTCCGAGTTGGGTCTGGTTTCCATGGGCTCACAGCCCGATCGGCGGCCCTTCGATCGGCAGCGCCGGATACCCGTCGTACGTTTGCTCCGGGTACAGCGTCGTCACCCCATCCAGTTCGGCAAGCAGGGCGCGCACCGCGGTTTCGGGCAGATGCTCGACCGTCGGCACGAACAGCGCTACGGCGTTCATCCGGCGCACGATGTCCAACAAGTTCGCGGTGCGGCGCAGTGTCCGGTCCGAGTGCGTGACAATCAGGGGCATCTCGTACCCCCATCGGGTCGCCAAGACGCGTAGACGCTTCGAGTGCCATTGCTCCTCGGCGCCGGACAAGTCCGTCCGCAGGTAGCCCAAGGCAATGAGTGGTTCGTCCGTCATCGCTCGACCCCCACGGCCGGGGTCGCACGGCCGGAATCGACCATCGTCCAGAACGCGGCATGCTTGTCGGAACACGTCGCAATGTCGCAGTTGATCCGCACCTGCAGAACCCGATGAGCCTGCTCGACTGTGTACGGAACTTGCGGGGCCGCATGGCATTCCCGGTTCAGGATCTCACCCACCGGCACCGCGCCGGGTATCTCGAACGCCCTATCGAGAAGCCAGGACAGTAACCAGAAGATGACGCCGATGCCAGCCAGGACAATAACGGCAGTGATGAGCACGATCACGGACACCTCTCGCCATATGAGTTCGGTCCCCTCAGCGTGTTCTCGGCGTTGTGTCCATGCGACGACTCATACGGCGTCAAAGCACCCTCACATAGGGCGACATTGAGGCGTCAAAAGACTACCGTTCGGAACATGAGCACACCCAACACGGCACTACGGGCGGCCCGAAACGCCCGCCTGATGAGCCAGGACGATCTCGCCCGAGCACTTCGGGACGCCGGGTGCGTCTCCGCGACGAAACGCCTTGTGCAGCGGTGGGAATCGGGAACCACCACCCACCCGCGACCCACCCATGCTCGCGCGCTCGAGCGGGTGATGGGCTTGCCGATCGAAACGCTCGGCTTCGGCACGGTGATGGCTGGACGAGCGCTCGGCGGTGAGGACGACGGCAGTCATGAGGTCGAATCGGAGATCGGCGCCGTTGCGGCTGTCCACGTTCGCGGGCTGCCCCGTGGAACAGGCAGCTACTCCGGCATCTGGGTGTCGCGCTACGAGTACTACTCGAGTGGACGAGAAGCGACATTCAAAGCGGCTCACTACGTCGTCATCCTCCAGCACGACGACCGCTTGACGGTACGCAGCCTGCCGGGTTCGGCGCCGTCCTCGCTACAAATGGATCTCAGCCTTGAAGGCAACGTCGCTACAGGTACGTGGCACGAACACACTGCACCGGAGGGCTACTACCGAGGCGCCCACTACCACGGCGCCATCCAACTACTGATCGAGTTGACCGGGCGCAGAATGGCAGGGAAGTGGGTCGGGTTCGGCAAGGGCTTCAACGTGAACGTTGGACCGTGGGAGCTGGTGTTGCAGGACCCATCCACGAGCAAGTCGGCCGTCGATGCCTATAACCGCCCGGTTGAGTGAGAGGCGACCGCCGACAACATGACTGGGTGCCCGTGGACGGACTGCCCGCTACCCACGGCTATTCACCGTCGAGCCGGCATATGCCCCGTACGCGACGAAATCGCCTCGGCGAGAACCACTCTGCGAGATGATGGAATGTTGACCGGACGACGAAAGGGAGACGCGCGCGTGAAACCGGGGGCACGATCTGGCGCTGGAACTCCCGCAACGGTACCGGTGTCGCCGAACTCGCAACCGTCGACGCAGGCAGCTTCACGGTACGGTCGGTGCGTGTTCGCACTCGTGGTGAAGTTCAACCTGTACAGCGACGAGAAAGCCACGGCCTTCGACCAGTTGGTTGCCGAGACCGTCGAGCAGATCACTGTCCACGAGCCCGGAACTCTGGTGTACGCCACGCACACCGTTGCCGACGAACCACTGTCACGGGTGTTCTATGAGGTCTACCGGGACCGTGAGGCGTTCGACGAGCACGAGCGGCAACCCCACACCAAGCGTTTCCTGGACGCGCGCGGCGAGTTCGTCGAGTCCTTCCGGGTCGAGTTCGTCACCCCGACCGTGTCGAAGGGATTGCCGACCTAGGTCACAGACCCCCGGCTATCCCGCACCACACGGCCAGCCCGTGCACGGTGTCGACGCTGCGCGCTTCGGCACGCGCCAACGCCCGGACTGTCTCGTGCACCATCGGGTTGTACCGGGTCTGCGACGGCGCCACATCCTTCGCCGTAAGCAACGCATGCTCGGCGCGACGCGGTCCCCGTGCAGCAGGTAGGCGCGCGCGAGGTCGATGTAGTGGTGCCCCGCTCGCTCCCTCGGTGCGTCGGCCGGAATCACGAGGTGCTGTGCGCGAGTGAGCGCGCCGAACTGGCGAACGATCTTGTCGTCGCTGCCCAGTTCGGACAGCAGAAGCTGAGACCATGGGGCGATGGGATAGTTTGGCACAACGACCTGCGATTTCCGGATCGGTCACCCGACCGGATAGCCAGGCTGACAACATATCTCGGGCACGGCGCAGATGTTTCATACAGCTTCCAGGTCCACCGGTCGCGCTAGTCGGCGTCCGAATGCCGACCTGCCATGAGTCGATGCTCGGCCTCCAGTCGGTCGAGGATCTCAACAGCCCCGCCGCCGTGTACCGCAAGCTTGTGCATCGCACCGAAAACCTGGTCATAGATTGCGATCTCCGATGGTCTCGTGACCGTCAGCTCGGCACTGATGGTCTCGACCATGACGCTCTCGCGGTCGAACATCGCGAACCCGTGAGACCCGAGCAGAGTGTTCGCCGCGAGCGGCACGATCGCTAGGTCTACTCGAGGATTTCTCGCTTCCTCGATGAGTCGCCGAATCTGTTCAACCATCACGAGCCGTGAACCGACGACCTGATGCAAGGCGGCCTCGGCCACGATGAACGCGAACCGCCGGCGCCCCGACCGCAAGATTCGTTGCCGAGTCATCCGCACCGCGACAGCTTCATCTATATCGTCGCGTCCACCGGGAATTTGGGATCGGCATTCCAATAGAACGGCCCGCGCGTATTCGGCTGTCTGCAATAGGCCGGGAACCACGGCGTTCTCGAACCACCGGACATGCTGTGCGCGGCCTTCGATTTCGAGGGACTGGCGTTGCCTGTGGGCTCGGCCGGATGCGACGACTCGTCGCCATTCCAGGTACATCGACTGCACGTTGCGCAGCGTCGCGATGAGGTCGTCGTACACCAGCAGCGAGTCGGTTGCGCGGCACCACGCTAGAAGGTCGTCCTCGCTGGGTTGCTGCTTGCCCATCTCGATGCGAGACACTTTGGACGGGTGCCAGCCGCACGCGGCAGCCATGTCTTTGCCGGACAGGCGGGCATCTCTTCGGAGTTCGCGCAACCGCGCTCCGAGAGCCGCACGCGCCTGCCCGACGTTGCTACTCACCGGCTGACGGACTCCTTGCGCATATATTCCACGCGGTCGATCCCCTGCTCCCACAACCGTTGTGCCGCTGTCGCACACACCTTCGCGATTTGCTGGTCCGTGGTGACTGCCACCCCTTCCCCAGCGCCGTCGTCATCGACGGTGTTGAACGCGACAATCGCATCATCGATCAGCCAGAAGTCGTCGGTCGGAATATGACCGGCCGCCACGTGCCGAGGTAGGTATCGGATTTGCTCACCGGCCGCGACATTGGGCGCGCACGCATCCAACAACCAACGGGTGTACTCGACATGCGGGACGGTGACCACCCGAATCCGGCGCACATCGACACCGCGCGCGACAGTCTCGGCGACGAGCCTGCACCAATCCCGACCGCCGTTGGTCTCGACGATCGCGCCTGTCTCGCGCCATACCGTGAGCGGTTCGTACTCGTCGGGCATTTGGTAGCTGTCCTGGACTTCGACATGCACGAGACTGGATTGCGCTTGGCGGAAGTACTGGCCGTAGATGCCTTGCCCGGAAAGTTCGCCGGTTACCGCCCGCACCGCGGTACCTCCACTGCGGTCTCGTCCGGATCGAGGATCAGCTTCGAACGAACTTCGTCGGTAACCGGCGAACCGGCGACAAGCACAAGTTCCGGTGTCTCGGTGGTCTCCACGGTGATGGTACTACCGGCCTCTGCCCACTCGAGCAACTGCGAGTGCGGCATCAGGACTGCGTGACCGTCACGGGTCGCGATGCCCTGATAGATCAGGGTGTCGGTGTCAGTGGCATACAACGCGGGGCACCCGCCATCCTTCGATCCTGAGCCGAGCAAGCGTAATTCGGTCATGAGAGCTTCCTTCGCAAAAGGTAGATGCGGACAACGCAATTCTCCGAGATCATCGCCGGTATTGCACACGATTACCGCGCAATCTCCCGCAATTCGCTGGTCCGGTATGCACGCCACTTCGTAGCTTCAGATCAGCCCCGCCGCCGGGCCGATCTTCATTCCCCGGCGGTGGGCGCCCTCCACAGCACAACGCCGCTAAGGGGTCACTGCGATGCCCGAGTTCACCGCTGTCGTCATCACGATCGTTGCCACGCTGGTCAGCTTGTGGGTGATCTTCGCCGTCCGACCGCACGTCATCACCTACGGATTCACATGGCGACACGCTCGGCTCGAACCCGAATGCCATGCTGCACCGGAGATTCCGTTCACCGCCGAGCAGGCCAGCCGGGTAATGCAGATTCTGATCGACTGCGACGCGAACACCTGCGCCCGAAAACGCGCCGCCTACTGGACATGGGTAGACACCGGCCACGCCACGGCGGCCGTGGAGGTTCGGCGATGACGTGGCGCATCGTGTGGGACGAGGACAACCGGCCGGAGAA
This sequence comes from Nocardia callitridis, assembly GCF_039543305.1. Classification (NCBI taxonomy): domain Bacteria; kingdom Bacillati; phylum Actinomycetota; class Actinomycetes; order Mycobacteriales; family Nocardiaceae; genus Nocardia; species Nocardia callitridis. Next base: position 1,150,869 of record NZ_BAABJM010000001.1, read on the forward strand.
GCCGCGCGGTTGGCTGCGGCGCGACGACGGCACGGTTGCCATGGTCACCGAGGGCGGGCGGGTGCTCGATCCCGAGGAACTAGACCCGGAGGGTCGGCAGAGCCGATGACTCCACAACGTCACTGCGACCATAAGGACCTGCTCAGACTCTCGCGATGAACGCGCACCGCTCGGTTCTATGCGCGAACTCGCCGACACCATGGACGCGGCGTATTCCTCGGCCGGTTGTGAGCAACATGTGGGCACGGAGCCAGATCGAGAATTCCGCAGAGATAAAAAAAGCCCCTCACCTGCTGGAGCAGGTGAGGGGCGTAAGCGGTGGCGGAGGGATTTGAACCCTCGGAGGGGGGTTACCCCTCACACGCTTTCGAGGCGTGCTCCTTAGGCCGCTCGGACACGCCACCGGGAAGTACCCTACCGGACGGCCTGGCTGTTCACTAAATCGCCGCTCGAGCTGGGCAAACGCCGGGCTCAGCGTTGGGTGTGGAAGAAGGTGTCGAGCAGTGCGGCACACTCGGCTTCGAGGATGCCACCGCGCACTTGGGGACGGTGATTGAGCCGACGGTCGCGCACGACATCCCACAGCGAGCCGACCGCACCGGTCTTCGGCTCCCACGCACCGAACAGCACCCGCTCGACGCGCGCCAAAACCAGGGCCCCCGCGCACATCGTGCACGGTTCCAAGGTCACCGCGAGGGTGGTGCCTTCCAGCCGCCACCCGTCACCGACGATTTCGGCGGCGCGACGCAGCGCGAGAACCTCCGCGTGCGCGGTGGGGTCGCCGAGTGCTTCCCTCGCGTTCGCCGCGCGGGCGATCTCGTGGCCGGAAGCATCGAAAACCACGGCGCCCACCGGCACATCACGCTCGTCCGCCGATGCGGCCGCGGCGATGGCCGCACGCACCATGGCGGCGTCGCGCTCGGCCGACACGTCAGTGCGGCAGCTTGTCCAGCACCGCCGACAGCTCGTTGGCGAAGCCGAGACGCTGCGCGATCATGTTCAGCTGCTCGTCGGGGTAGAGATCGGTTTCGGCGAGAATCACACTCAATACCGGCTCGGGCAAACCGAGATCGGCGAGCACTCCGAGGTCGCCCTCTTCCCACGGGTCGATGTCGTCGAGTTCGTCGGGATCGATATCCGGGATCTCCACGTTCAACGCGTCGAGCACGTCGGCGGCGATGTCGTAGTCGATCGCGGCCGTCGCGTCCGAGACCAGCAACCGGGTTCCGCTCGGCGCGGGGCGCAGCACGATGAAGAACTCATCGTCGACGTCCAACAATCCGAATACCGCTCCGGAACTGCGCAGGGCTTTCAATTCGTTTTCGGCTGCGGACAAATCGAGGAGTGCGGCGGAAGTCAGCGGACTACACCGCCAGGTACCGTCTTCGCGGACCACCGCGACTGCGAACCCTTCCACGTCATCGAAGTCATCCGACGCCGCCCTATTCGTGCCCGAGCGCTGTGCTGCCATGCCGCAACGGTAGTCCGCCGAGGCGGAAATGTAGAAGTCGTATGCGAATCTGTTCGCGTGACTGCTGAACGGAATGCGCCGGTGTGCGTCCTCGGAACGGGTTTGATCGGCGGTTCCGTGCTGCGAGCCGCCACGGCGGCGGGTTACCGCGCTTGGGGTTTCAACCGTTCCTCGGTCGGAGCCCGCGCGGCGCGCGCCGACGGATTCGACGTCACCGAAGACCTGTCGAGCGCCCTGAACCGCGCCGCGCGGACCGAGGCGTTGATCGTCCTCGCCGTGCCGATGCCCGCGGTCGGGCAGCTACTCTCGGCCGTGCGCACGCACGCCCCGAACTGCGCGTTGACCGATGTGGTGAGCGTGAAAGCCCCGGTCGCGGCGGCGGTGCGCGAATACGGCCTCGGTGCGAATTACGTCGGCGGCCATCCGATGGCTGGCACCGCCGAATCCGGCTGGGCCGCTACCGATCCCGAACTATTCCGCGACGCGGTGTGGGCGGTCGGTGTGGATGCGGGCACCGCGCGCCAGGCATGGACAACGGTGGTGCGGTTGGCGCTGGATTGCGGGTCGGTGGTGGTGCCGGTGGTGGCGGACGAACACGATCGCGCGGTCGCCAGGATTTCGCATCTCCCGCACGTTCTGGCCGAGGCTTTGGCGCGGGCCGGTGCGAATGGTGGCGAATTGGCGCTCGGGCTCGCGGCCGGATCATTCCGCGACGGGACGAGGGTCGCGGCGACCGCACCGGATCTGGTGCGCGCGATCTGTGAACCGAATTCCGTGGCACTGCTCGAGGTTTTGGACGAGACGCTGCGGGCGCTCGGCGCCGCACGTGAGAGCCTGCGCGCGAACGCTCACCTCGGCGAACTGGTGGATTCCGGGCACGGCGCACGCGAGGAGTTCGACAGAAACCGGCGCTGGGAAATCACCGATATTCGCGTGGGGGAGGATAATTGGCTGGAACGTTTACGCGAGGCCGGTCGACGTGGCGGGGTTTTGACACGGCTGCCGTGAGCAACATCGCACAGGTTCCCTGCGCTTGATTGAATTCTGTACGAGTTCCGGGTCGGGTGCGATAACGGCGACACCGCACCGGTGCCCACTTCTCGACGAGGAATCCGAAATGCGCCGCCGACGCCGGTATTCGAGGGAATCGGCCCGCCACCCGCCGCGCCGACGGCTCAGACCCGCTCGGCCAAGCCGGGATAGTCGAGCAGGAACCCATCGGGGTCGACGGTGACGGTCGCGCTCGAGACCGGTGACAGCACGCTGATGCCGTCGGTACCGCTGCTGTAGACGAGCGTCGCCTCCTGCACCAACAGGTCGGGTAGTCGCACATACACCACCGGGATCTGCACCTCGTCGAACGCGTAATGCAGTCCGAATCGGCGGATCGGCAGCGTATTGAAGAATGGGCTCAGCACCACGTCGACGTCGAGCGCACCGGCGAAGGTGGAGCGGCCACGGTCGCTCTCGGTGTCGACCAGCCAGTAGTTCTCCTCGTCGCGCGCGATCGAGGCATGCCGCTCACCCGCCTGCGTCGTGGTGCGCAACGAGAGTCGTTTCGTCGCGCCGTTCTCATCGGTGACGAGATCGTAGGACGCGCTGAACGGCGGATGATCAACGCTGTCGGCACCGATCATGCGGCCCGCGGCGCGAATCCGATTGCCATTGACGGTGACGCGCACCGACTCCATCCGTGCACCATTGTGCGCGCGCCACGTCAGCATCGTCGGCCACCTCGACGCGGGTTTACCCTCGGCCGCGGGCGCGGTGCCGGAGGCTTGGTTCGCGGATCCGGGGGCTTGATTCGTCACCTGTCTACCGTAGGCGACATCCCCCATCCCTCGGCACAACATGGTGATCGCATCGACTTCGTGGCCGAGTACGTCGACGTCGTCGCCGGTGCACAGCGACCGGCACGAATACAACTCCCGCTCTCGCTCGACCGAGTAGCGGCATACCCCCGATATGCGCCCTGTTCGACCGAGTGATCGTCCCACTGGCGACGATCGCTAGACGTACCCGAGCGTCAGTGGCACTCGGCGAGAGTGCGCCGGTTGTCGGGAATGTCGCGCAGTGCGCCGGCCGTGTCCGGTGTGTGGTCGACAGAGGACCTTGCCAACGGTGGACGCCCGCACCGAGAGCGTGGGCGAGGTGGCCGCCGACGCCGACCGTCGTCAGGCCGAGTGCGGGCAGCGATGGGTCGCCCCGCGCACCGGTATCCACGATTTCGGCGATGTGTCTCGGCCAGGTAGCGTCTGCCACTGTGCGTGGGGGTTCGGAAATCGGTGGTTACTCGATCGAACAGGTGATCGGCCGGGGCGGGATGGGCACGGTGTACCTCGCACGCCATCCACGGTTGCCGCGCAGCGTCGCGCTCAAGGTCATGACCGGCATGAACGAAGCAACCGATCCGGAACTGAGCCGCCGCTTCGAACGGGAAGCCGATATCATCGCCCGGCTCGAGCATCCGGGAATCGTCGCCGTCTTCGACCGGGGCGTCGACGACGGTCAACTGTGGATCGCGATGCAATACATTCGCGGCACCGACGCCACGAACTGGGATGCCTCGGCTCATGCTCCGGCGGACACCGTGGCCATGCTGAGCGAAACCGCGGCCGCGCTCGACTACGCCCACAGCTGTGGCGTCCTGCACCGCGACGTCAAACCCGCCAATATCCTCATCGCGGACGCCGAGGCACACCGCGAAAGCCGCGCGGTCCTCACCGATTTCGGCATCGCCAGGCTGACCGATACCGCGAGCACCCAACTCACGGCGACGGGATCGGTCACCGCGACGCTCGCCTACGCCTCGCCCGAACAGCTCTCCGGCGAGGTGGTGGATCACCGGTCCGATCAGTACTCCTTGGCATGCACCCTGTTCGCGATGCTCGCGGGCCAGCCGCCTTTCGTCGCGACGAATCCGGGGCAGGTCATCATGGGCCACCTCATGCAGCCGGTGCCACGCCTGACCGGCGTCCGGCCGGACCTGCCTCCCACCGTGGACGCGGTTCTCGAGCGCGCCATGGCCAAACGACCGGACGAAAGGTTCGCCAGCTGTGGCGAATTCCTCGCCACCATGCGTGCTGCGCTCGACGGACGGCACATCGCCGCGCGTTTCGCACCGACCGTATTCAACGCGCCCGCGCACGCCATGATGCCGAGCATGGGGCCGCTTGCCGGTCCTGGTCCGCACGCGAATCCGGTAATGCGCGAAGCCGAACCACCAAGCGAAATTCCCGTTGAGCTCGAGCCACCGAAACGGCCTGTGGCGGCTCTTGTCTCCGCGCTCGCCACGCTCGTCGTCGCACTGGCGATGACGTGCGTGACTGTCATTTCGGTGATCCTCGCGTTCGAGCAATGGGACCCAAAATACGCGACCGAGACACTGGTAGGACTCGGCGTCTACCTGCTGGCCACTGCCGTGTGGGCGGGCGCGGGACTGCTACTGCTGTCCGGACGACGCTCAGGTCAGGTCCTGACCATTTTCTGCGCGCTTGTCGGTGCGGCTTTCGCTGGCTTCATCCTGATCGTGAACATGATGAACCACAACATCGTCGGCTTGCCCTTGTTCCTGTTCTCCGGCTTGCTGATCGCGTCGGGAATCGCCCTGCCCTGCGCCTTGACGAGCACGACACGACGCTGGATCACCCATGGCACACTCCTCGCCCAGCGTGCGCGGGAACTGACCACTTTCCTCCCGATGTGAAACTCGGGTCGCGACCGCGCGAATCGGTCGTAGTTTCGCGCTCGACCAGACTGCCTCGATGTCGCGGCGAGCCGACAACTGCGCAATATGCGAGGGTGGCGGCGCGGACTCCGCGTCCCTGCGGGCGCAGACCGACGCGGGCAAGTTCTTCTCGACTCACCCGCCGCGTTCTACTGCAACGAACAGCTTTTCGCGCCTGCACCCTTTGCCTTTTGCCGGTATGACCGTCCTTGCCGGAATGACGGGCAAGGGCGACACCCAGGCGCATCGCACAGTTCACGCCTGACCTGGTAGAAGGTGTAGAAACCCGCCCATGCCTTTGTTCCGCTGTAGCCGAGCAGGACAACCGGCCGAAATATCGTTCCCGACGCACGCGGACAGCCATACCGTGGATCTGTCACCGCCCCGTCGAGGCCAGGTGGCGAGCAACGTGGGATGCCCCGCAGCGGACGAGGCCTGCGACGTACATCGTTTCACACCAACGACTCTCGCCACGCCGCGTGCAGGCTGGCGAAGCGGCCGGTGGTCGCGATCAGGTCGGCTGGGGTGCCGTCTTCGATGATGCGGCCGGATTCCATCACCAGCACGCGGTCGGCGATTTCCACGGTGGACAGGCGGTGGGCGATGATCACGGCGGTGCGGCCGTGCAGTAGCCGTTCCAGGGCGTGTTGCACCAGGCGTTCGCTGGGAATGTCGAGGCTGGAGGTGGCCTCGTCCAAGACCAGAACCGCGGGGTCGGCCAGGAACACTCTGGCGAAGGCGACCAGTTGGCGCTGGCCCGCCGACAATCTGCCGCCGCGCTTGCGCACGTCGGTGTCGAAGCCCTCGGGCAGGGTCCGCACGAAGTCGTAGAGGCCGACGGCGCGTGCGGCGGCGTGTACCTCGGCGTCGGTTGCTTCCGGTCGCCCGAGTCGGATGTTGTCGGCCACCGAGCCGGAGAACAGGTACGCCTCCTGGGTGACCATCACGACGTGGCGGCGCAGATCGGCGTCGGTGATTCGGCGCAGGTCGACGTCGTCCAGGTAGAGCGCGCCGCCGACCGGATCGTAAAACCGGGTGAGCAGTTTGGCCAAGGTCGACTTGCCCGCGCCGGTGGCGCCGACCAGCGCGATCACCTGGCCCGCGGGGATGTCCAAGTCGAATTCCGGTAGCACAGGGCGCGCGGGTTCCTCGGTATCCGAACCCGACCGCGATCCGTAACCGAACCAGACTCGTTCGATCCGCACAGCACCCTGCACCTCGGTACGGTGCACCGGATCGCGCGGCTCCTGGACCTCGGGCTCTTCCTCCAACACCCCGGAGATCTTCTCCAACGCGGCCGCCGCGGACTGGTAGGCGTTGAACACCTGCGCCAATTCGTCGAGCGGATCGTAGAACTCGTTGAGGTACAACAGGTATGCCGCGAGCACGCCGACCGCGAGGTTGCCCTCGATCACCTGCCACGCGCCGACCGCGATCACCAGCACCTTCGTGAGGTTGCCGAGCAGACGGGTGAGCCCGGCATAGTCGCCCATCCCCCGCATCGCCATAACCGTCGCGGCGCGGTACTGCTCGTCCTCGGCCGCCAACACCGACTCGTTGCGGCGCTCGCGCCGAAAGGTCTGCACCGCGCGCATGCCACCCATGGATTCGACGAACTGCACCACCACGCGCGCGATCGCGCCCCTGGTACGCCGGTATCCCGCGCGCTGCCTGCGCTGCGCCCAGCGCGTCACCCACAGCAGCGGCACGAATCCGACCAAAACGATGACCGCGAGCCCCTGGTCGAGGTAGATCAGGATGCCCGCGATGGTGAGCACCGAAAGGATCGCGCTCAGTGCCTGATTGAGGGCGCTCTCCAACAGTTGTTGCAGCGTTTCGATATCGCTGGTGAGCCGAGCGACGGCCTTACCCGAGGTGTACTGCTCGTGGAAGGAGACGCTGAGCCGCTGCATGTGGGTGAAGGCGCGGGTGCGCAGGTCGAACAGCACGCTCTGGCTGAGCTTGCCGGACAGTCGCAGGAAGGCGAAGAGGGTGAGGCCGCCGACCAGGGAGGTCGCGAGGTAGCCGCCCGCGCTCCAGATCAGCGGCGCCCAGTTTCCCTTGGCGCCCTGGGCTATTCCCGCGTCGATGCCGTGCGCGATGAACAGCGGCGACGAGACGTGCAGCAGGTTCTCGAGCACGACGAGCACGAGCACCAGCGCGGTGAGCTTGCGGTACGGGCGAATCAGGTCGAGCAGCAGGCGCCGGGAGCGCCCGGCCAGCACCCGGTTCCCGGTGACGGTGACCTCTTTTTCCTCACCGGCGATGCCGCGCCAGTCGGCGACCGCGTCACCGCTTCGCGGCGCCGCCTCGTCGGCGACCGGCGCGAGAGCGTTCGTCTCGGACTTCGAGGTATCGGTACCGGTGCTCATCGCGGCGCCCCTCCCATCAGCGCGCGGTAATGATCGCTGCTGCGCAGCAGTTGTTCGTGTGTTCCTTCGTCGACGATGCGACCGTCCTCGAGTACCACGACGCGATCCGCCAGCGCCGCCGTCGAAGGACGATGCGCCACAAGCAGTGTGGTCGCGTCCGCCAGCACCGCACGCAGCCGTTGTTGCACCAACTCTTCGGTGCGCACATCCAGCGCCGAGAGCGGATCGTCGAGCACGATGACACGGTGGTGATCGTCGGCCCGCGCACCGACGACCGACCCGCGCAACACCGCGCGCGCCAGGGCGAGCCGCTGCCGTTGCCCACCCGACAGGCTCAATCCTTGTTCGCCGATCCTGGTGTCGAGGCCCCACGGCAGCTCGTCCACGAATTCGCTCGCCTGCGCCACCGCGAGCGCGCGCCGAACTTCGGCGTCGCTGGCACCGGGATCACGGAGCGCGACGTTCTCCCGCACGCTGGCCGAGAACAGCACCGGGTCTTCGAAGGCCACCGACACCAGCGAGCGCAGATCCGCGATCCGCAATCGCGCGATGTCGAGGCCGTCGATGGTGATCGCACCGGCGGTGACGTCGTAGAGGCGAGGAACCAGGTTGAGCAGCGCGGTCTTTCCGCTCCCGCTCGCACCGACGAGCGCGACCGTCTCCCCCTGCTCCACGGTGAACGAGACTCCGCGCAGCACTTCGTCTTCCGCGCCGGGGAAGCCGAAACGTACGGTGTCGAAACGCAATCGGCCACCGGTCCGCGACGGTAAGGCCACCGGGTCGGGCGGGTCGGTGATGTCGAGGGGAATGTCCATGATTTCCCAGTACCTGTCGGCGGCGGTGCGCGCGTTGTTCAGCTCGGCGAGCAGGAATCCGGTCCAGGCGATCGGCCACTGGAGGAAGCTGGCCAGCGTCATGCTGGCGACCAACGCGCCCAGCGTCATCGAGCCGTGCACCACCGCGTACCCGCCGTAGCCGAGCGCGAACACGATCGCGAGTCTCGGCAATACCGTCATCGAAGGCCACAGCATCGCGTCCAGGCGCACCTTGACCAGTTCGGTCCTGCGCAGCGCGCGTGACTGCGCGATGAACCGACCACCGAAGAACACGCCGCGACCGAATGCCTTGAGCACGCGCACGCCCTGCGTCGATTCCTCCGCGGTCGTGGCGAGGTCGCCCGCCTGATCCTGCGAGCGCCGCGCCGCCACCGCGAAGCGCCGTTCGAAGTACACGCACACCCACAGCAGCGGGACCGCGATGACCAGGAAGGCGAGCCCGATCTGCCAGCTCAGCACCAGCAGCACCAGCAACCCGACCGGGATCATCACCCCGTGCAGTACGAGGGCCGAACCGGCGAAGACGACGAAACGCCGCAGGGTCGCCAGGTCGTCCACCGCGCGCGAAAGCAACTGCCCCGATTCCCAGCCGTCGTGGCGCGCGATCGCCAGCGACTGCAACTTGCGAAAGATCATCGCGCGCAGGTCGATCTCGAACCTGGTGGCAGGCTTGGCGATCACCCAGCGCCGCCCCCACACGCCGAACGCCTCGGCGACACCGACGACGAACACCAAAACCACCGGCAGGAGTACGGCGGCGAAATCGCGGTTCGCGACCGCGCCGTCGATGATCCGCGCGACCAGCAACGGACTCGCCAACGCACCCGACCAGGCCAACACCGCCAGTACGTTCGTGGCGAGCACCGCCCACCGATGCGGACGAAGATAGGGCCAGAGGCGTAATAGCGAACGCAGCAGGCCGGGCCGCTGCGGCTCGGGTAAGTCGGGTTCCGTTCCGGTAGGTGCGGAATCCACGGTGACAGACAATGCTCCCCCTCGGCATGCGTGGATCGTGGTGTCCTGGAATGGATCGCCCGACGATGATGACACCGGGGTCCGACAATCCAGCCTCGCATCAGCACCACGCTCGGCCAACTGATTTTCGGCCGAGCCCGCGCCTGCCTGATCCAGGAACATCACCCCACTCAACAACCTCGAGTTAACTCGAGGTCAAGGGGCTTGCCTCACACCGATGCGGTCTGCGACACCACGCCGATCTCCGCATCGGGAAACGCCTGCTGTTGATGCCCGCCGCGCAATGTGCCCGCCAGGTACGCCGAACGGCATGCGCGCCTGGCGATCTTGCCGCTGGAGGTACGCGGTATCGAACCCGCCGGCACGAGCAGCACATCGCGCACAGTCACCGCGTGCCGCTGGACGACCGCCATGCGCACAGCGTCCGCGATGGGTTGCGGGTCGAGTTTGCCTGCGCCCGTATTGCGTTCGGCGACAATCACCAACTGTTCGGAGGTGTCGTCGGCGTCGAAACGCAGACCCGCGTGACTGCCGCGCTCGAACACCAACGCGGGCAGCTCGTTCGCGGGTACCGAGAACGCCGCGACGAAACCGGGCCGCAAGGCCGTGCTCGATTCCTGCGCCGAATACTCCAGATCCTGCGGGTAATGATTGCGACCGTCGACGATCACCAGATCCTTCACCCGTCCGGTGATGTACAGCTCGCCGTCGAGGTAGGCGCCGTAGTCGCCGGTGCGCATCCAGTTCGCGTCCTCGGCGGCACCCTCGGCGTGACTGGCCTCGGCATTGCGACGGGTGAGCGTGGCCCGGAAGGTGGTTTCGGTCTCCTGTGGCCGTCCCCAATATCCGATGCCCATGTTCTCCCCGTGCAACCAGATCTCACCGACCTCACCGTCGGCGCGTTCGACGCCCGTTTCCTGGTCGACGATCACCGCCCACTGCGACAACGACACATACCCGCAGGACACCTGGGCGATCGCACCCTCGGAATCGGGGTCGACCTGGCGCATCCGCCCGGAATTCAAGGCGGCCCGCTCGACATAGACCACCTTCGCCTCGTCCTGCGCCCTGGTGGCGGAGACGAACAGGGTGGCCTCGGCCATCCCGTAGCAGGGTTTGATCGCCTTCGGCGATAGACCATAGGGCTCGAATGCCTCGTTGAACTTGCGCATCGAGGCCACCGACACCGGCTCGCTGCCGTTGATCAGGCCGATCACATTCGAAAGATCGAGCACCTCGTCCTGCTTCGGCAATCCGCGCGCCGCGGCGTGCTCGAACGCGAAGTTGGGTGCGGCGGCATAGGTTCCCGCCCCATCGGAAGCGGCGGCCAATTCCTTGATCCAGCGGTAAGGCCGCCGGACGAACGCGCTCGGGGACATGATCGTGATGAATCGGCCGGCAATGGTCGGCAGAATCACGCACAGCAAACCCATGTCGTGGAACATCGGCAGCCAGGTGACCCCGCGCGAATCTTCGGTGACCCCGATGGCGTCGATCATCTGCAACAGATTGGTTCCCACCGCGCGGTGGGTGATCTCCACTCCCGCAGGCGTTCTCGTGGAACCCGAGGTGTATTGCAGGTAGGCGACGCTGTCGATATTGATATCGGGCCGCACCCACGCCGCACCAACCGAATCCGGAACAGCCTCCACCGCAAGAATTCTCGGCCGTCGTGGCGCGGGAAGACCACGAAACATGTCACGCACGCCCCCCGCCGCCGAGCTGACGGTCAGAATGGCAGCGGGCGAACAATCGGCGAGCACCGCCTCCAGACGATCGGAATGCCCCTGCTCCTCGGGGTCGAGCAGCGGCACCGCGATATTGCCCGCATACACCGCGGCGAACACCGACACCACGTAGTCCAGGCCCTGCGGCGCCAGAATCGCCACCCGATCGCCCGGCTCGGTGACCTGCTGCAACCGTGCCGCGACCGCACGCAGTCGGTGACCGAACTGCCGCCAGGTCAACTCGTGATACTCGCCGTCACGCTCACGGGAGTAGTCGATATAGCGGTAGGCGAGGTCGTCGCCGCTTTCGGCACTGTGCTTGTCGACGAAGTCGATCAGCGTCTTGTCGCCGCGAATCTTGATATTGCCGTGCTCGTCCAGATAGTCATCGAAAGTCTCGTCGATCATCGCCTTATCCTTTTGCCAACGCGCGTCCCAGCGAGGACGCGCAGTTACACCGAACACAGGTCGATCACGAAGCGTCGCCGACGCTAGCAGGCGCGACCTCGTGTACTGAAAAGCCCCTTGGCGCCGCCGAGCGGACTCAGTACCGCCCGAAAGTCAGCGCGACGTTGTGTCCGCCGAATCCGAACGAGTTGTTCACCGCGTAATCGACGGCGCCCTGCCTGGCCTGACCGTGCACGATGTCGAGGTCGACCTCCGGGTCCTGGTTGTCCAGATTCAACGTCGGCGGGACGACGCTGTCACGCACCGACAGCACGGTGAGCACCGACTCCAGCGCGCCCACCGCGCCGATCGAATGCCCCAGCGCCGACTTCGGGGCATACACCGAAGCATGGTTGCCGATCGCCGAGCTGATCGCCCTGGCCTCGGCGGTGTCACCGATCGGGGTCGCGGTGGCGTGCGCATTGATGTGCGACACATCGTTTTTCGTCAATCCCGCTGTCTGCAACGCCCGCGTCATCGCGCGGGCCGCCCCCGCGCCCGAGGGGTCGGGTGCCACCAGGTGAAAACCGTCGGAGGTGATCCCAGCGCCGAGCAACCTGGCATGGATCGTCGCGCCACGTGCTTTCGCGTGCTCCTCGGTCTCCAGCACCATCAGCGCGCCGGCCTCGCCGAAGACGAAACCGTCGCGGTCGGTATCGAAAGGACGCGAAGCGCTCTTCGGGTCGCCATTGCGGGTGCTCATCGCACGCATCATGGTGAACGCCGCGATCGCGATCGCCTGGATCGAACCCTCGACACCGCCGGTGACCACCATGTCGGCATCGCCCATCACAATCGTCTTCCACGCGTTGGCAATCGCCTCCGAGCCCGAAGAACATGCCGAAACCGGGGTGCTCACACCGGCTCCCGCCCCCAACTCGATCGCGACACACGCCGCGGCACCGTTGGGCATCACCGCCTGCACGGTCATCGGCGAAACCTTGCGGTAGCCACCATTGTTCAGCTTGTCCCTGGCGTCGATGATCGCCTCCGCACCACCGAGACCGGTACCGATGCTCACCGCGAGGCGATGCTTGTCGACCTCGGGACTGCCCGCGTTGCGCCACACCTCACGCCCGAGCACGGTCGCCATCTGCTCCACATACGACAGTTGCCGCACCTCGGCCTTCGTCAACGAGGCCGCAGGCGAGACCTTCAGATGGCCGCCGATGCGCACCGGCAGCTCGAACTGATCGATGAACGAGTCCTCGAGGACATCGATGCCGCTGTCGCCGCCGAGCAGGCCCTTCCAGGTGGAATCGACATCGCCGGCGAGTGAGGTGGTCGCGGCGAGGCTGGTGACGACGACATCGGGAAAGCTCCCGTTCGCGGTGGACGGAATCTGCATCTGTTCGCTCACTTTCCCTAGCGTCGCTCTGGAAACTGTGTCGAGCCGAAAACCTGGTCACGCGGCCGATCGAACGACGCACGCGTGGCACAACCGTGTGCCGACAAGCTGGTGGCGCTGAAACGCAAACTGCGGACAAACCGAACTACTGGCAACCGAACAGCGAAAACGGTGGGGCACAAGCAAACACACGAACCGCGGTGGCCATCTTCCCGCTGGTCAACGGTGGCGTTCGGCGCGGATAAATTATCGAACAACAGCCTACCGAGCGCAGGAAGTGACACGCGGACGGTACCAGCTCGCACACCCGCGATCGGACGGTTCGGCGATCGCTTTGCGCGACTCGAGTAACCTGCACCCCTGGGTACGACGCGACATCGGCGACGTCCATGGGTGCAGGTGAGGAGGAAGCCGTTGGCGAGCGCGCGAATGGTCGGACTGTTCGCCGGGATCGGTGGACTCGAACTAGGACTCGGCGCCAGCGGCTGGCACACCGAACTGCTCTGCGAGATCGATCCCGGCGCTCGCGGCGTGCTCGCCCACCGATTCCCCGACACACCACTGCATCCCGACGTCACCCGATTGCGCGCGATTCCCGCGAACACCGAACTGGTCGCGGCGGGGTTCCCGTGCCAGGACCTCTCCCAAGCAGGCCGCACCGCCGGTATCACCGGCACCAGGTCGGGCCTGGTCGACGAGATATTTCGGCTGGTACGCCGCCGGCGCGGGCCGCGCTGGCTGTTGCTCGAGAACGTGCCGTTCATGCTGCAACTCGGCCGAGGCGCGGCGATGCGCCACATCGTCGACGCCCTGGAGGAACTCGGCTACACCTGGGCATACCGGGTGGTCGACGCGCAGGCGTTCGGGCTACCGCAACGGCGCAGGCGGGTGCTGATGCTCGCCTCGCGCACCGAGGACCCCAGGACCGTGCTGTTCGGCGAGGACGCGGGAATCCGCACCGTCGGCGACCCCGAACACGATCCGTGCGGCTTCTACTGGACCGAGGGCGTGCGCGGCCTCGGTTGGGCGGTGAACGCGGTGCCGACGCTCAAAGGTGGGTCGGGGCTCGGCATCGCGAGTCCGCCCGCGGTCCGGCTGCCCTCCGGCGAGATCGTCACTCCCAGCATCATCGACGCCGAACGCCTGCAAGGCTTCGAACCCGGTTGGACCGCTTCGGCTTCCACCGTCCCCGGGGTACGCGAGGGACACCGGTGGAAGCTGGTGGGCAATGCGGTGAGCGTGCGCATGGCGCAATGGGTCGGTGGACGGCTGGCCGACCCACTCCCACCACTGCCCGGCCAACAGCACCTCGTACCGGGAACGCCATGGCCGGTCGCCGCGTGGGGGCACAACGGTGTCGCCTATCGCATGCCATTGTCGACCTGGCCCGTGCACGAGCCCTACGAAGATCTGCGGGAATTCCTCACCGACGCGCGCTTGCTCTCCGCGCGGGCGACCGCGGGATTTCTGCGCAGAACCACCATGGGCAATCTGCGATTTCCGCCGGGATTCCTCGACGACATGGCAAGCCACCTCGACCGCATGGGCGGATGGGCGGCATGAGTACCTCGCCACGCACCGACGCCGCGACCAGCGCGCGAATGGCCCGTCAACGGCGCACCGGCACCAAGCCGGAGCTGGCCTTGCGCAGAGAATTACACCGACGCGGCCTGCGCTACTTCGTGGACCGTGCGCCGCTGCGTGGCCAACGCCGACGCGCCGATCTGGTGTTTCCCCGCAGCCGCGTCGCCGTCTACGTGGACGGCTGCTTCTGGCACCGCTGCCCGAGGCACGCCACCGACCCGAAGAACAACGCCGAGTGGTGGGCCACCAAGCTCGCGGGCAATGTCGCGCGCGACCGCGCCACCGACGACACACTCGCCAACGCGGGCTGGCGGGTCGTCAGGGTGTGGGAACACGAAAGCCCGATCGAGGCCGCCGACCGCGTTCAGGCGACTATCGCGGCGAGCTGACCTGCTTGACTCGCACAAGGGTGCGCGGCGCGTGTGCGGCGATGTAGCCGGACGCGACCATCACCGCCATCACCGCTAATCCTGCGACGGCGGTCGCGAAGCCGATCATGGGAGACCTCCTCATATTGCCTACCTATAACAATGTCGACCGAACCTGACAGAACACTGTGTAGCGGTTGGTAATGACGTGTGTGATCTCACTCTTATCAGGACACGGTGACATCTAGTCGCACATTCGTCCGGTCACACACGCGAGAATTGCCGATGTGACCGATAGCCCCAAGCGTGTGCGGGTGGCCGTGGCGCTGCTGGCCGGGGCGCTCGCCCTCGCAGGACTGTGTTATTCGTCCTGGATTCTCGAGTTCGTCCTGCCCATCGACATCGACCCGGTGAATACGTTCCTGAGCGAACTCGACGCGGTAGGTAAGCCCTATCGTGCGGTGTTCGCCACCGCGGACAAGATCGTCGGCGTGCTGCTGGTTCCCGCCGCGATCGCGGGTCTGCTGCTGTTTGCTCGGCTACGGTGGAGCACGATCGGTTGGGTGGCGCTGCTGTGCTTCGGTGCCGCCACCATCGCCGACGCGATGCTGCCACTGCACGACTGCGTGCCGACCCCGAAAACGACGTGCGGCGGCCCACGCGCCCTGTTTCCACAACTGCACGAGCCGCATGCGCTGTCGAGCAGCCTCGCGGTGTGCTCGATCGCCGTGGCGGGTATCGCCTTCAGCGTCGCCGCGTTCCGCTACCGACGCTGGGCGCTGCTACGGACGGTAGGCACGGCGATCCTGGTGCTCGGCACCGCGGCGACGGTGTGGATGATGGTCGCCGACGACCTGTCCGGCCATTACGCCCTCGGCATCGCCCAGCGCATCCAGGTCGGTGCGATCTCGCTGTGGTTGATCGTTTTCGGGATCGCCGTCACCGACCGATCCGAACGAGTCAGCTCTGCTCGACCTTGACCCGCACGGTGCGCGTGTCCTTCTCGGCGGGCAATTTGGTCGTGTCGACGAACAGAATCTCGCCGGTGTCCTGCACACCATTCGGCAGCGTCTTCGCCAGCAGACCGAGCGGCGGGTGATCGCCCTCGCTCGCGGCAAGGCCGAAATCGCTGTCGTTGGCGATATACAGCGTGGCGCCACCGTCGAGCGTGGCGACACCCTCGATCTTGTCGTGACCGAAGAATTCGCCGTCGGCATCGAGTTCGGTGACCAGACCAGCGAAATCGAAGTCCGCGGTGCGCGCGACCGGGGTAATGCCCGCCTTGGCCAACGCCGCGATCCCATCGGCTGTACTGCCCGAACCGACAAGCGACTCCACCGGTTTGTCGCCGACCAGCAAACCGCCGTGTTCCGGATCATAATGCGCGCCAGCGACTTTCGCAGCAGGACCGATATCGGTCGCACCCGAGATATCCACGGTCCGCAGCTTCTTGTTGGCGTCCGGCGGCAGGTTTCCATCACGCTCGTCGACCAGGAACGTGGTCGCGGTCAGTGCGGTGATCTCCGAATCGGCCACCTTCGTCGAACTCGGATTCTCCAACGGCAACGCGAATTCCTTCTGCGCCTTGGATCTCAGATCGACCGTCACGATCCTCGTCATCGGCACGTCCTTCGCGGAGCCTGCCAGACCCGGGGTGTTCAGCGCGCTCTGCATGACACCGACCAACGTGTTCCCGTCCGGCGTCACCGTAAGACCCTCCATGCCCTGGTTCGGGGTGCGCAGCGAAAGCTCTTTCGGCAGGCCGTGTCCCGGCGTGAGCCGTTCGATCTCGGTGCCGTCGGCGGCGAAGTGGGCGACGAAGGGTCCGTACTCGTCCGACACCCAGAACGTGCCGTCGGACAACGCGACCAAGCCCTCGGGATCGATGCCGTGATCGGTGGGCGCCAACACGTTGCCGTTCAGGTCGAGAATCGTTTCCCCGGTGTCGGCGGACACGTCGACCTGACCGTTGAACGCGACACCCCGCGCCGTACGCAGATCGATCGTCGAACGCAACACGGCACGACTGTCGACCAACTCGAACCGGCCGATCTTCGGCACGAAATCCGGTGTCGGCGCGATCTTCTCGTTCTTGTTCGGACCATCCACATTGGGACCACGATCGGTGAGACCGTAGAACTCGTTCGGGCTGCCGGGCACCGGAGCCAACGCCGAACCGAAACCGCTGCCCTGCACCGTTGTCCCGCCGAATTCGCCGAACGTAGGAATGTCGGTGGTGTACAGGCGCACCGCGTCGGTGGTGGTCACCTCGAAGGCGTCCGCACCCGAATACCCCTCCTTCGGGGTGTACACCAGCGCGCCATCGGTACGCCTGCTCAGCTCACCGTGCTCGGGGTCGGCCACGCGAAGCGCGGCACTACCACCCGTCTTCGCCAGCAGGTCGTCGATCGAGATCACCAACGGCTGTCCCGCCGTCGCGGTGAAATCCGTGGCGGGGGCCGAAGCGGAACAGCCGACGACCGCACCTGCACCAACGAGGGCGATCGCGACGCGAGCGGAACGAGACAAAGCTTTCACCACCATTGCTTACCCCGCCGACCGGGCTGTGCGCGTACCTGTGGGTGAAAATTGGGTGTCGCGACGGTGCCTTCGATGTCTTCGGTCGGCGAAAACCGGTAAGCCACTCCCGTGCCGTCCTCGAGATCCGCAGGGTCGTGTCGATTCACGCAGGACACAATGCGAATCGCAGCACCAACATCGGCGGCCCGCGATGTCGTGTCCATTCGCGCGAAACACGATTCGGCCGCAGGCAGCTCCGGGCAGCAGCGGATGTTCGCCCACCCGACTCGTTAGAGTCGAAACGTGACCAGCACTGCCCGAGAACATCCCTCGCCCGACCACGTCGTAGCCCTCGACACGGTCGAGGCGGCAACCACACGGCTGTTCGACACCGCACGCACCCTCAGCGATGACGACCTCGCTGGCCCTTCACTCCTACCGGGTTGGACGCGCGGTCACGTACTCGCCCACTTCGCCCGCAACGCGGACAGTCTGGTCAACCTGCTGCTCTGGGCCCGCACCGGCATCGAAATCCCGCAGTACGCCAGCACTTTCCTGCGCGACCACGACATCGAGGCTGGCGCGCCCCGGCCGATCGCCGAGCAGGTCCTCGACAACGAGACCGCCGCCGAACGCTGGCTCGCCCTCGGCAAGGCACTTTCGCAGCAGCAGTGGGAGGTCGAGGTCCGCACTCGGCAGGGTCATCCGATCCGCGCGACCGAGGTGCGATGGATGCGTCTACAAGAGGCCGAAATCCACCACGTCGATCTGAATGTCGCCTACCAGCCCTCGGATTGGCCCACTGATTTCGTCGAACGCGTTCTCACCCAGGCCAGCGCCGACCTCGACCGCAGCACCGCCGAGGACACGGTCTCGTTCACAGTGCGTGCCACCGACCTGGATTTCAGCGCCACCATCGGACCCGACCCCACCGCCACCATCACCGGTCCCGCGTCGTCCCTGGCCGCCTGGCTGCTCGGCCGTTCCCCCGGCGAAGACCTCACCGGTGACGTCCCGGCACTACCCGCCTGGAAATAGTCGCCGGACAGACCCCGTCAGGCACCATCGATCCGACCGCTGCCATCGCACCATCCACTACCCTCGCTGATCCCCGAACACGCAGGGGACGCACTGGAATCGTGCGGCGAGGAGACCACCCCTCGCCCGTTGCCTGATCACCTCCAGAAACCTGCACCGGCATCAGTGAACTGGCGCACGAACTCCTTCCTGGCACCGAGTGCTGTCGCACACGCGCGCACATGGACCAGCCGCAAGCCTGAAAGCGCTGTCCTCGCTCAGCCTGTGCGGCATGGACGGGTGTACCGGCGTAGTCCAGGGCGGTGCCAGGCGGCTGCCCAACCAGGCGACAGCTTCGGGCCAGGTCAGTGCGGCGAGTTCGGCGCGTATGGTCTCAACCGGTGATCCTGGGGAACGGACTGGCCGCCTCGAGCTGATAGGCCAGGTCGAGCAGGGTCCGTTCGTCGCCACGCGCGGCGGACAGCTGCACCGAACCCGGCAGGTTCCCCGACATGAGGCCGTGCGGGACCACGATGGCTGGTCCGCCACCCACGTTGTTCAACGGCGTAAAGCCCACGTAATCGATGAGTTTGGTGAACAACTCGGCGAACGGTTGGCTCGGGGAATGTTCACCGATCAGCGGCGCCGGTTGGGACAACACCGGCGAGATCAGTACGTCGATGTCGTCGAAGTGGCCGTCATAGATGCGGGTGGCGCCCTGTAGCCGACGAATCGCCGGCACCAGACGATGGGGGTTGCTGGCGGCGTAGCGCGCGAGCCCCCGGGTGAACGGGTCCAGGCCGCGGAGGCGAAACTGCCTGCGGTGCGTGAGCTTCGCCGACCCGCCCATCAGGATCGCGACCAGCGCCCAATAGAGCTTGAAGTCCTCGACGAATTGCGGGTCGAGCCGCAATCGGAGCTCATCGACCTGATGCCCCAGCGCGGCAAGGGTCTTCGCCGCCGACTCGACCGTCGCGTCCACCTCATGATGCACCGAGCGACCCAGTACGTCGTGGCGCACCAATCCGATGCGCAGCCGCCGACCGGTCGGCCCTTCGACGAGCCCCACCGGCGTCAGCTGTGGATTGGCGCGGAAACTTTCCGCAGCGGCCAGGTAGTGCGCGGTGTCGCGCACCGTGCGCGTGACAACACCCTCGGCAACGAGATTGACCGGGAGCTGCCGCACCCCCGGCTGGTCGAGAAGCCGAGCACGCGTCACCTTGAGGCCGACCAACCCGTTGACCGCGGCGGGTATGCGGATCGAGCCACCACCGTCATTGGCATGCGCGATCGGCACCGCCCCCGCGGCCACCAGCGCCGCCGACCCACCAGAGGACGCGCCCGCGGAGTGTTCGGTATTCCACGGGTTGCGCGTCGGCGGCCGATCGACATATTCGGTGCTCGCCGTCAGCCCGAACTCAGGCAGGGTCGACTTGCCGAGCAACGTGAACCCTTGGGCAAGAAACTGTTCGGCGGGTTCGCTGCTGCGCTTGGCCGGATGCGTGGTGAAGGCGGCAGAGCCGTGCCCGGTGGGCAGCCCCGCGACGTCGACATTGTCCTTGATGAACGCGGGCACCCCCGCGAACGGCCCGGTGCTTTCGGATTGCTCGCGAGCGCGCTCGAAACACGCGAATTGCACGCCCCGCAACCGAGGGTCGACCCGCTCGACACGCGCGATCGCCGCCTCGAGCACCGCGTGCGGATCGAGCACCCCCGCCCGAATCTCGGCAGCCAACCCGACAGCGTCATGATCGCCCATGACGTCATCAACGAACGCATGAACAGTCGATTCGTCGCCCATATGGCTCCCATTTCTGCCGCCGATACGTGTCGATCCACCCGACACACGTTCCATTATCGGGTGGACACGGCATGTGGCCACCGCCAAGACGGCCGGCTCGCCCAAATTCGACAGCAAAGCATCTTCTGGAAGCCGTTATTATCGCCACCTGCTGCGGTATCACCTGTGCTGCATGGCCTCTGAATCATCCAGACGCGGCGTGAGCCGATCGGCCATCTCGACCGCACGGCGACACTGTTCCGGACGACTCAACGCACCTGTCGCATCACCACGCAGCGAAGTCCTGAACCCAGCCAAGCTGGAAATTTCAAAGCCTCAGCACACCTGGGCCGCCTTGGCCGCGAGAAGGGCAATCCGTGGGTCAGATGCCCGCGAAGTACTTCGAGACCGCAACCGTGCCGTCGAAATAGTTCGCGTGCGTCACCTTGACAGTGTCGAGCGAGTCGGACCCGATCAAGATGATCTCGATCTGATCGCCTTCGTTCAGGTGCTGCCGCTCGAGTCGGGCGTACTCCGCCATCGCCAGCGCGGCGTCCGACCCGAACTCTCGGATGTCG
Organism: Nocardia callitridis; assembly: GCF_039543305.1. Classification (NCBI taxonomy): domain Bacteria; kingdom Bacillati; phylum Actinomycetota; class Actinomycetes; order Mycobacteriales; family Nocardiaceae; genus Nocardia; species Nocardia callitridis. The sequence goes on from NZ_BAABJM010000001.1 coordinate 1,171,619, forward strand.
TCCAGCTGCGCCTTCGAGTGGTCGAACACGAGCAAGAAGTGATTCAGTACGCTCACTGCCAGCCTCGCTTCAGTAATGGTTCCGCCTGCTCTCGCAGTGTAGTCACGTTCGCGGCCAGCGTCCCGCTGACAACTCCTCCAGACTCTTCGATGGCCATGGCCTCCGACACCGCCTTGAACCATCTCTGGACCTCATCCGGCCCCCTGCCGCCCTTGACGTCCACGTTGAGTCGACCAGTCACCGTTTCAACCATGAAAGCCCATTCGTGCATCGCACGCGTCCGGAGTTGGACTTCGATCAGACGCTCGTCGTACTGCACAATGATGTGCACTGCCCGATACCCCGTGTCGCGCGGGGCAACGATGTAGTCCCTGGTGCGAACCGCTCGGTCTCGCTGCTCCCATCGCCGTTGAACTCGCCTCAGCTCGTCGACATTATTGAGGACGGCTCGGCATCCACCGATGTCTGCCATCGTCGACAACGCCATAGTCGGCTCACGCTTCAGCTTGTCGAGGATCGTCGGTGTCCGTTTGAGCCGTTGCGAAACCTTCGGCATCGCACACTTCTCCGCACTCACCCGAGACCGCAAGCCCATAGTCGCTTTCTGGAGCGGCCCAGCATGCGCTGTCCGCCAAGCGACCAGCGTGTCATACGCCGGTGTGACTTCGAAGGCATCTAGATCACCGGTCATGTACCGGCGCAGGACCTTACCAGCCTTGTTTATCTGTTTTTTGACGGCACACCCCGACCCGGCACTCCGCGAAGAGTACTCGGTTGACAGCCCACACAGCGCAACCGAACAGCCCGTTACCTAGCGGAAGGCACGTCGAGAACGGGAATCACCCCGCGCTACCTCGGCAAGCGCGGCGTACAAAATCGTTTCAACCGACCGCCGTACCGCGCAGCAAAGATCAGGAGGCCCCTTCCGTAATACCGGAAGGGGCCTCCTGAATAAAGTGCGGCTGAAGGGATTCGAACCCCTAACCTTCTGATCCGTAGTCAGATGCTCTATCCGTTGAGCTACAGCCGCGAGTGTTATTCAGTTGTGTACCCGGTTTCCCGGGTGTGGCGGAGGCGAGAGGATTTGAACCTCCGGTCCCGGTGAAGGGACAACTCATTAGCAGTGAGTCCCATTCGGCCGCTCTGGCACGCCTCCTGGAGCCTTCTGACGAGGGCACCGGTTCCTTTCGAACCACCGAGCAGAAAGGTTACAGTAGCTGCGGGCGAGATAACAAAACGCCTGGTAGTTAGCGCAAATTACTGTCGAACCAGTCGAAAATCCGTGACTGAGAACCGACTTCGTCACCGTCTTCCTCGGCCGGGCCGAGGTTGTCGACGCGGTGGTGCAGATCGGGGTAGCGGACGACGAGACTCGCCACCGCCGCGCGGGCGGTGGCATCGCGTAGTCGGTCGACATGGTCGGCGGGGGTGTTGGGGTCGTCGGAGCCGAACAAGCCGAGCCAGGGAGCCTGGAGGAGGGGTGCGACGTCCACCAGTGCGTCACCCTGTGCGGCGATCGGCTCGATGATGCCGTGCGCGGACACGCTCACCGCCGCCCCGATCGGGCGGTTGGTCGCGACCAGGAAGGCCGCGGTCCCCGCGGTGTCGAAGCCGAGCACACCGACCGTGTCGGGAAAGACGCCGCGACCAGTGAGCCAGTCGAAGCACGCGTCGAAATCGTCGAACAGATCGTCGCCGAAGACCTGACTCACCGGGGCCGACTCCGATCGGTGGAACAGATTCGGCGCGACCACCGTCCACCCGTCGGCGGCGAGCGCACTCATCAGCGCCAGCAACGTGCCGGTGAACTCCCTGGACTCGTGCAGCACCACGATGCCGCCGCGGGCGGCGCGCTCCGGTTCCAGCACGGTGATGGGTACCTGGGCCGCGGCTCCGGCGCGCTCGCGCCCATTGGCCGTCGAGGAGGTCACTCGATGGTTTTCGAGGTCTGCGCCGCCACGAAGTGGGGCAATATCGTTGTAAGTGCCCGACATGAATCCAGGGTAGGCGAGTTCGGGACGTTCGGCAGAAATCGCACGTGAGAGCTGGGGAACCGGAAAATTTTCGGTAGCTTGCGGTCCTCCGCGAACGCGCAGGAGACACCGCGCACCTCGGGCTAACTCCTGGCCGCGCAGTCCAGGCATGGACCAGGCCATGGACGCCGACGCGCCACGACTACAGTTGGAGTGTGACAGCGCAGACACGGCCGGACCTAGCTTCGATTCCGGCGTACGTCCCAGGCCGCGACCGTCCCGGCGCGGTCAAGCTCGCCAGCAACGAGACCACCTTCGGTCCGCTGCCCGCCGCCACCAAGGCGATCACCGAGGCCGTGGAACTGGCCAGCCGGTATCCGGACAACCAGTCGACGCAGCTGCGTACCGCGCTCGCGAAGTTCCTCGACGTCGAGGTCGCGCATGTCGCCGTCGGGTGCGGCAGCGTGGCACTGTGCCAGGAACTGGTGCAGATCACCTGCGCGGCACCCACCGACGAGGTGCTGTTCGCGTGGCGCTCGTTCGAGGCGTATCCGATCGTCACCCAGGTCGGCAACGCCACCGCCGTGCGGGTGCCGCTGAACTCGGAATTCGCGCACGACTTCGACGCGATGGCGGCTGCCGTCACCGAGAACACCAAGCTGATCTTCGTCTGCAACCCGAACAACCCGACCGGCACCGCCGTCGGCGAGGACGAGCTGACGCGATTCCTCGACGCGGTCCCTGCGCACGTACTCGTCGTGCTGGACGAGGCCTACTACGAATACACGCGATTCCCGAAGGAAAACCACCCCGACGGGGTGGAATTGGGCCGCAGCAGGCCCAATGTCGTTGTGCTGCGCACCTTCTCGAAAGCCTATGGCCTGGCCGGGTTGCGCGTCGGCTACGCCGTCGGCGACCCCGAGGTGATCACCGCGCTGATGAAGGTGCATATTGCGTTCAGTGTGAGCCGGGTAGCGCAGGCGGCGGCGATCGCCTCACTGGAGGCCAGGCACGAATTGCTCGACCGCACCGACGCGCTCGTCGCCGAGCGCGACCGGGTCCGCGACGCATTGCTGGCGGTGGGCTATCAGGTGCCGCCCAGCGAGGCCAACTTCGTCTGGCTACCTCTTGGCGAACGTAACACCGAGTTCGCCGACGCCAGCGCGGAAGCCGGTGTGCTCGTGCGCCCCTACGGCGTCGACGGTGTGCGCGTCACGGCGGGTGATCCGCATGAGAACGACCTGTTCCTGAAGTTCGCCACCAGCGAGGAGACCGTGGCCCGCTTCGTCGGCTGAGGGTTCCCCCGCCAATCCGCTCGCGGACGAACACCGACCGCGAACTCATCAAGGCGTGGGTGACGCCGTCGACACCGATACCGACGCACGTCGGCGTGTACCGAGTCACCGAGACGCGGCGTCGACGTTGGTGCACGGCCGGGCCGCGAGCTCGACTGGACCTCCGCGCTGGTCACCGCGACCTTCCTCGACGAGTAACGCCTTAACGCAACCGCATACGTGGTCGGCGAATCCGGACTCACCACGGCACTGCACGAGATCGGCTACGTCCGCACCGAGACGATCCGACTGTGCCGCCCCGCCGAGAATGCTGCCGAGTCCTATCGACCTCGCGAGTCCTACGCGACCCCGAGAGCCCCGGCGACCGTCGGCCAAGACAGGGCGAGCTCGTCGGCCCAGTACGGCCACGAATGCGTGCCGGTCTCCCGGAAATGCGAAGTCACTGGGATACCGAGGGATTGCAGCCGATCGGTGAGCCTGCGCGTGCACAGGTTCGTGGCGGCCTCCAACGGCCCACCGAAGCCGATGGTGCTCGGCAGGTCGATATCCGGGGTACCCGGCACGTCGTAGCGACCGGGGATGCCGCTGCCGACCGACAGGTAGATCGCCTTGCCGCGCAACGCGTCCGCGTGCAAGGTGACGTCATGGGCGAGCCATTCCGGGTCTTCCTGCGCACCGAACATATTGTCCGGCTCACCGTCGTAGGTGGCGATCACAGCGCGTGCCTGCGCCTGCCCGATATCGGTGCCCATCGAGAAACACCCGCTGTGCGCGGCGATCGCCGAATACAACTCGGGGTGGCGGAACGACAGCATCATCGCGGCCTCGGCGCCCATCGAAACGCCCATCACCGCATTGCGGCCGTTGCCGTTGAACTTCGCGTCGATCAGCGGTGGAAGTTCCTTGGTCAGGAAGGTTTCCCACATGTTCGTACCGAGCACCGGGTCCGGGTGCTGCCAGTCGGTGTAGAAACTGGCTGGTCCGCCGACGGTGAGCACCACGTTGACGTTCTTGTCCGCGTAGAACTGATCGGCGTGCCCGAGCTTGGTCCAATTGTTGCTGTTCGCCTCGGCGCTGCGGCCGTCGAGCATGTAGACCGTCGGTCGCGGGCGCGAGGTGTCCTTGGGTAGCAGCACCTGCACCTCGACGGTGCGTTGCATGGCCGGTGAGTCGACGAATACGCGCACCCACTGATCGCTGATCGGCTCCACGCGGTCGACGCTGGTGAGTAGGGGCGGACGATCGGTCGGTTCGGCGGGCGCGGGCCCGTCGGACGAACCGGTGCTCGGGCGCGGCGGATCGGCGGGGGCGGCGAGGACATGGGGAGCGGCCAGAACGGCCGCACTCGAGACGAGCGCGGCACTCACCAACGCGTTGGACAACCAACGCCGCACTCCGTGCCGGGACAGCATGCGGCCCATCCTGCCAGAGAATCAGCGGTGCTCCGCACGCCCTCGGCTGCGTCGGTGGTTCGCTGCCACAGACATACCCTCGCGCACGGATCCACCCGCGCCGACACGGCTGTCGACCAGGTCACTCGCCCAGTGATTCGCTATCACTTCTTAACCGCTACAGCCGTCGCGAGTCGACCGCTTCGAGGACCGGACAGGCTGGGACACAACAGAATTCGACGACGACAACAAGAGCGGGACGCATCCTCGCTGTTCGAGGAAGAGTCCCGCTCTCGGAAAGAAAGATCAGCCGAGCCGTTCCTTCAACGCCTCGAACTCATCGCGCACGCCGGAAGGCAACTTGTCGCCGACGAACTCGAACCACTCCTCGATCAGCGGAATCTCCTTGCGCCACTCCGCCACATCGACCTTCAACGACTCGTCCACATCGACGGGATCGACATCGAGACCGTCCAGGTCGAGATTGCCCGCCGTCGGCACGTGACCGATCGCGGTCTGCTCGGCGTTGGCGTTGCCCTCGATCCGACCGACGATCCACTCCAGCACCCGCGAGTTCTCGCCGAATCCTGGCCACAGGAAACGCCCGTCCTCGCCGCGACGGAACCAGTTGACGTAGAAGATCTTCGGCAGCTTGGTCGCGTCGGCGTTCTTGCCGAGATTGATCCAGTGGCCGAGGTAATCGCCCACGTTGTAGCCGATGAACGGCAGCATCGCCATCGGATCGCGGCGAACGGTGCCCACCTTGCCCTCGGCAGCGGCGGTCTGCTCCGACGACAACGTCGCGCCCATGAAAACGCCGTGCTGCCAGTCGAAGGACTCGGTGACCAGCGGGACCGTGGTCTTGCGGCGCCCACCGAACAGGATCGCCGAGATCGGCACGCCCTGCGGGTCGTCCCACTCGGGAGCCAGGATCGGGCACTGCGACATCGGCGTGCAGTAACGCGAATTGGGGTGCGCGGCATGGGTTTCGGTCTCCCGAAGCACCCAGTCGTTACCCTTCCAGTCGATCAGGTGATCGGGCTCGCCTTCCAGGCCCTCCCACCACACGTCGTTGTCGTCGGTCAGCGCGACGTTGGTGTAGACGGTGTTACCCGCGTCCATGGTGGCCATGGCATTCGGGTTGGAGCTGTGGTTGGTGCCCGGGGCGACGCCGAAGAAACCGAACTCCGGGTTCACCGCGTACAGCCGACCGTCCTTGCCGAACCGCATCCACGCGATGTCGTCACCGAGGGTCTCGGCACGCCAGCCCGGCACGGTCGGCTGAATCATCGCAAGGTTGGTCTTGCCACAGGCGCTCGGGAAGGCGGCGGCGATGTAGTAGGCCTTGTTCTCCGGGGAGATCAGCTTGAGGATCAGCATGTGCTCGGCGAGCCAGCCCTCGTCGTGCGCCATGGCCGAGGCGATGCGCAACGAGTAACACTTCTTGCCGAGCAGTGCGTTGCCGCCGTAGCCGGAGCCGAAGCTCCAGATCTCGCGGGCCTCGGGGAAGTGCGTGATGTATTTGGTGTCGTTGCACGGCCACGGCACATCGGCCTGACCATCGGCCAACGGCGCACCCACCGAATGCAGGGCCTTCACGAACGGCCGATCGGTGCCGAGTTTCTCCAGCGCGGCGGCGCCCATCCTCGTCATCACGCGCATCGAGACCACGACGTACTCGGAGTCGGTGATCTCCACACCCAACTTCGGGTCCTCGGCGCCGAGCGGGCCCATGCAGAACGGCACCACGTACATGGTGCGGCCACGCATGCTGCCGCGGTAGAGCTCGGTGAGGGTGGCGCGCATCTCGACGGGATCGACCCAGTTGTTGGTGGGGCCCGCACCCTCCTCGGTCTCCGAGCAGATGAAGGTGCGCGACTCGACGCGCGCCACATCGGACGGGTCCGACAACGCGAGGAAGGAGTTGGGCCGCTTCTTCTCGTCGAGCCGCTTGAACGTGCCTGCCTCGACGAGCTGCGTGGTCAGTCGGTCCCATTCCGCATCGGAACCGTCGGCCCACACGACCTGGCTCGGCTGAGTGAGTTCCGCGACTTCTTGTACCCAAGCTAGTAGTTCGCCGTGCTCGGTCGGCTTTTTGCCGTCGGATCCACGAAGACCAGGAATGGTCGCTGAAGTCATGAAAACTCTCCTGAGATGGGCGGCGGTCTGCGGTATTTCACCTTCTGGCCCAAGGCCCATGACCAGTGCGAAAACACCGAGCGCCACCATTGGCGGGAAGGCACCCGCTACGAACCAGTCGAAAGCACGCCCCGGCTGGACGGCGTACAGGTACTCAGCGGACGCCCAAGTTCCTGATTAAAGGTTAACGCTATGTGACGACCGGTACGGTATCGGGTTCCCCACTATGTACCCGATCGGTTACCCATTTCAACCAGGGAGTTCCAGCGATCGACCGTGGCGATATCGCGCTCACACGCGGCGAGCTGCGCGGGCTGCTCGGCGACGAATCTGCGCAAACGAGTCTCCAGTTCCGCGACGCGCCGATCGGCGTCCACAATGCGTGTCGTGCTCGCTTTGACGACCAGATCGGCGAGCGCGGTCTCGGTTTCCACCAGTGCCGTCGCCACTCGCTGCTCGAACTGGGCCTTTACATTGACCAACGCGTCGGAGACCCATTGCCTGACGTGTGCACGATCGGCCAATTGGCCGCGGGCGCGCACCACCCACGCCGCGGCGCCGCCACCGAGCAACAGGGTTACCGGGACGCTGGCGAAGTCCAATGCCGGCAGGAGCGAAAAGGGAGCTACCAGCAACCGACCGAGGCCCACACCGGCCGAAGCACCCAGCGCGATCATGAGGTGATCTTCGACACCCCGGTGCCGTGGTTCCGGCTCGGGACCGACGCGCGGCGCGGGGTCGCGGCGGCGCACCAGGACGGTGTGCGCGGAAATCGCACCGGGTTCGCCGCCGCCGCGTGACTGCGCGGCACTCTCGTCCAGCCGGGCCGCCAGTTCCGCGAGTCGCTGATCCATCGCCGTATCGAGCACACCGGTCAGTTCGGTGACCGCCTGCTGTAACCGATGCGGATAATCGCGCAGCTCGGATTTGCGCAGCCGGTCCAGATCACTTCTGGTCGCCGTGTGCAGGGCGCGCACCCTGCCACCCACCTCGGTGATCAGATCCACCCGCGCCAGATGCAACTGGCCGCGCAAGGTCGACATGGCAGTGGAGCGACCGCCATCGCGCCCGGCGAGCAAGGTGGCCCGCTCCTCGCGCAACCGCGCGACCTCGACCCCGGAACGCAGGGCGGTGACCTGCTCCACCACCCGCTGCCTGGTGTCGGCGAGTACCCGCACGGTCACCGGCGCGACCCGACCCCCACCGGTCCCCGCGGCGGCGACCGCGAGTTGCGCGTGCAACGCACCGAGGCCCGAACGATCGAGCAGCCCCGAGTCGCCCGCTGTCCGCGCGGCCGCGGCCAGCCGTGCGGAGACCGGGATGATGTCCAGATCGGCCATGCCCTGCGTCGCGAACGATTCGAGATCACGAGTTCGGACCGTGCGCCAGTCCTGATAGGCGTGAATCCCGTTCATGGCGAGCAGGATTCGGATTCCGTCAGCGCGCAATGCGGTGATCAGGCGCAACGTGTCGGCGCCGACGGTGGTGCCCGCGTCGAGCAGGATCAGCGCCACCGAGAACGCCGACGGCGCGGGTGCGGCCGCACCGTCGACGGACGCGAGCGCGGTCGGGTCGGCGACCGCGTCCGAGAGCTCGATCCTCGGTTCGAATCGGGCCAGTTCGGTGCGCAGCAACGTGGTATTGGCGTCGGCGGGGCCGACCACCGTCACCGCCCCACCCGCGCCCGCCGAACGCACAGCCCGCAGCAATGCCATGCCCTGGGGATTCCAGCGCTCGATCACCGCCTCCACTTCGGCAGGCGGCTTCGTGTAGTCGAGCCCCGCGCCCTGCGCACGATCGGGCCCCGCGCCCTGCGCGCGATCGAGCCCCGCGCCCTGCGCACGATCGAGCCCAGCGCCCTGCGCCGACGCCACATCGCCGACAACAGGATCGGCGGGCAAGGTCAGCGGACGGTCGGAGACCGCCCGCTGACCGGGGTCGGGCGGCTGGTCAGAGTCCGGCACTGCTCATTCGCTCCCATAGTCGGACGTAACCGTTGTGCACACGCAACGCCGCCCTGCGTGCGGCCGGGGGCATGTCACTGGACACCACCGCCCGCCAGCGCGCCGCCCTCGCCAGCGCGTCATCCGCGTCGGCGGGCGCAGGTGCGGGATACCCGGCGGCCAAATGCGCGACGCCGGGGTCGGCGAGACCCGCGCACAAGGCCAACCACGATGCCTCGTCGCCATACAGATAGGTCTCGAACATGTCGCGACCGCTGCTGTGGTCGCCGGGGACCGCCCGCGCGGCCAGTCGTGCCAATTCATCGAGCAGCGCACCACCGCGCAGCGCGGAGACCTGCTCGTACCTGCGGTGCAGCAGCCGATGCAGCGGGTCGATACCGCTGGCCGCGTGCAGGATCTGCAACAACGCCTGCGGCAGGATGCTCGGCTCGTTCGCCAACACGACCAGCGCACAGGTGACGCCGTACAGATCCCACTTGCGCAGCAGTTCCTCGCGTTCGGCGAGACCCGGGCCAGGCGCGAGAAACAGGTCGGGCGAAAGTGTCAGCGCCGCATCGGCATTCGTGGCCAACGCGCGCAACGCGGCCAGGTCGGCGTCGGAAACCGCACCGGCCCTCGTCCGCACCGCCAGCGAAGCGACAACGGGCAAAACCGCAACCCCGAGCTCGCGCGCGTATTGGTCGGCCGCCGCGACCGCGTCCCCCCAGCGTGCGCCGATCGCGTCCGCCTTGTTCAACACCACGACGGTGCGCTCGCGCGGCAAGGTCGCCAGCAGCCGCCGGTCGGCCGGTGTCGGCGCGGCCGAAAGCACATAAACAACGATGTCGCCGTCGAGCACCGGCTCATCGACACCGGGTTCGTCGACCGGCCCGGTCTCCATCGCCGACATCAACGCCAGCGCGTGCAACACGGTCGTACGCCCCGAATGCGCGCGGCCGGTCACCTGAATCCGCGGCGGCTTGCGCCACGCGCTCACGGCCGCCGCCGCGTCGTAGCCGATCTTCGCGTCGCTGCCCGCGCCGAAGCGCAGATCGGAAAGCAACTGGTCGAGTTGGTCGTGTTCGCGCGTCGGCACCCCGCGCTCCCGGATCGGACCATTGGACTCGGTGGCTGTCGACATATGGCACACCCCCTTTACGGTGGGCAATTCTGTCAGAAGTCGGCCCGGCCCACGGGGTCGAGGGCCGCGCCAGCGATCAGCCTCTGCTGAAGAACTTGTTCGCGGTACGTACGGCCCAGTTCGGGGAGTACTTCGCGACGTTGGCCAATACCTTTGCCTGCGCGCCGATCTCGTAGTGCACCCGGGGCAGGCGTGGACGTTTGCTGGTCGCCGACCAGATGCCGGAGGCGACATCCTCGGCGCTCAACCGCACACCGAGCGAGCGCGTCGTCCCGGTCCGCACCCCGTGCACCATCGAGGTGTCGACGAACATCGGCAGCACCGAAAGCACCCGGATGTCGTGACGCTCCCACTCGAGATCCAGTGCCTCGGTCAGGCTTTTGACCGCCGCCTTCGTCGCGCCATAGGTGGCGAGTTCGGCCTGGCCGTAGATCGCCGACGCCGAGCACAGATTCACCACCTGCGCGCCGGGCGTCTCGCGCAAATAGGGGAACGCCGCGTACGTCCCGTTGAGCACCCCACCCACATTGACCCCCACGACCGCGTGATGTTGTGCCAGGTCGATGGACTCGAACTGCCCCGACCGCAAGATGCCCGCGTTGTTGATCAGAATGTCGAGTCGCCCCGAGTCCGCATGGAATTCGGCCAGTCGCTGCGACCACTGCGTGGCGTTCGTCACATCCAAGGTCCCCGTACGCACCGCACCGCCGGCGCCCGCGATGTCGGCGGCCAGGCGCGTCAACCCGACCTCGTCGATGTCATAGCCGCCTACGTGATAGCCGTTGGCCGCGAAGAGCAGGGCACACGCCCGGCCGATACCGCTGGCCGCCCCGGTGATGAACACTGCCGGTCTGCCCATGCGAGGCAGTCTAATCCGGCGGTAGCGGTCGGCTACCGGAAGAATCCGACAGGCCAGTAGCAAGCGATGATCGGCTCCGAGCCCAGGAACGGTCACTTACGCTGCGAAGTACGGTCACCCGCCACCGGGTGCGCGAATTCGTATGCGAAATACGGCGTTCCACCGCAGGTAACGAGCCCGAAAATCCAGCGAATATCAGGTATATGGGTTCGACGAGGAGGTAGCCATGACAATGGATGTCGTCGGCGCGGGGGAAGAACTCGACGTCAACACGCCCCTGCTTCCCAGCAAGGATCCATTCCTGCGCCCGCCCAAGGGTTTCGCCGCCAAATCACCCGGCACCATTTTGCGCAGCCGCACCGTCGAGATCGCCCTTTTCGGCCGGGTCTCCCAACAGGTTCGCGCATGGCAATTGCTCTACCGCAGCGCGGATCTGCACGGCGCCCCCGAGGTGGCCATCACCACCGTATTGTTGCCGCTGGACGCCGACCCGGCCGAAGACCGTCCGCTGCTGGCTTTCCAGAGCGCGATGGACGCCGTCGCCGAGCATTGTTCGCCGTCGTACGCGCTGCGCAAAGGCGCCAAGGCGCTCGGCACCGTCACCCAACTCGAACTGTTGCTCGTCGCGAACGCGTTGCGCAGGGGTTGGGCGGTGAGCATCGCCGATCACGAAGGCATTCATGGCAATTTCGGCGCACCGCGTGAGCCGGGTTATCGCGCGCTCGACGGTATCCGCGCCGCACTGCGCTTCGCCCCGCTCGGTCTACGACCCGACACCAAGGTCGCCGTGTGGGGGTATTCCGGTGGCGGCATGGCCAGTTCGTGGTTGGTCGAGATGGCACCCACCTACGCACCCGAAATCAGCATCGTCGGCGCGGCGCTCGGCGCCCCGGTCGGTGACCCGGGCGAGGTGTTCGCCCGGCTCAACGGCACCCGCTACGTGGGACTGCCCGCGATCGTCATCGCCGCGCTGCGTGGGCTGTATCCGGCCCTGGCCACGATCATCAACGACGAACTCACCCCCGAGGGCCACCGCTTCATGGCCCGTGCCGCACGCTCGACCCCGCTCGGGGTACTGGTCGCGTTGGCGAATCAGAAGTTCGACGACTACCTCCCACGCCCGCTGGCCGAGGTACTCGACGAGCCGCCACTGCGCGCGATGCTCGACGAACTGCGCCTCGGCAATGCGACGCCGACCTGCCCAATGCTGGTGCTCCAGCCGGTGCACGACCAGATCATCCACGTCGACGGCGTCGACGGTCAGGTGCGGCGCTACCGTCGCGGCGGCGCGCACGTCACCTATCTGCGTGACCGATACAGCGAGCATCTTTCGCTGCTTCCGCTGTCGACGAGCTACAGCCTGGACTGGTTGGCCGATCGGATCGCCGGGGCCCCGGCCACCGAGAACTCCGATCGAACGATCCGCTCGGTGGTCGGCTCGGTCGCGGGGGCACGCGGTCTGCTCACCATCGCCGCCACGGCAGCGAAGGTGGCGCTCGGACGCCCGCTGCGTCAGGAGACCATCCCGGCGACCGCGAGCACGCGCGCACGCGCGGCGTGACCTCGCGATCGCAGATGAGCACGCGGTCGGCTGCCGAGCCGGTCGCGGGATGCTGGACAATGGACACCGTGAACGACGCCGCGAACCCTACCGCCGAGTCCGTTCCCGGCCCGCCATCGATGGCGCCGGCCCCGGTCGAAGGCCCCGCGCGGCATTCCACCGGCTCACGCCTGTACCCGAGAGTCACCAGCTTTCGTTCCCGTCGCGGCGCGCTGACCCCCGGTCAACGCGAGTCGTGGGAACGGATGTGGCCGACGATCGGTCGACAGGTCGCCGACGAACCCATCGACGCCGCCGCCTGGTTCGGCCGTGACGCACCACTGGTCATCGAGATCGGATGCGGCACAGGCACCGCGACGGCGGCGATGGCGCAGGCCGAACCGCACCTGAACCTGCTCGGTATCGAGGTCTACACCCCCGGCCTCGCCCAGTTGGTCCAGCGGATCGAGCGCGAGGACATCCGCAATATCCGGATGCTGCGCGGTGACGCGGTGGACGTCTTGGAGAACATGATCGCCGCGCATTCGCTGACCGGTGTTCGCGTGTTCTTTCCCGACCCGTGGCCCAAGGCGCGCCACCACAAGCGACGGCTGCTGCAACCGGCGACCTTCGCGCTGATCGCCGATCGCCTCCGCCCCGGCGGCGTCCTGCATGTGGCCACCGATCACGCGGATTACGCCGAGCACATTCACGAGGTCGGCATGGCCGAACCGCTGCTACGCGGCTTGAACGCGACGACGGGCGGCGACGCGGACAGCGCGCGCGCGACCGCGCCGATCGGCTTCGAACGCCCTGTCACGAAATTCGAGGACAAGGCACATCGCGCGGGCAGCGCGATCACCGAGTTCATATGGGGGAAGATCGAGCAATGAGCGTGCACGCGATGGACAACGACGTGTCCGATGTTGCCGGAGCACCGCACGGCAACGAACCCGGCGGGGTGGGCATCGACAGTCCCTCGGCAGAAGTCCTCCCCAGCACGACACCGGATCTGCGCAGGGTCCTGTTGGTGTGGGACGCACCGAATCTCGACATGGGTCTCGGCGCCATCCTCGGTGGTCGCCCCACCGCCGCGTACCGCCCACGCTTCGACGCGCTCGGTCGCTGGCTGCTTGCCCGCACCGCGGAACTATCGAAGAACAGCACCGAACGGATCGAACCCGAGGCAACCGTCTTCACCAATATCGCGCCGGGCACCGCCGATGTGGTCCGGCCGTGGGTCGAGGCGCTACGCAACGTGGGCTACGCGGTCTTCGCCAAACCCAAAATCGACGAGGATTCCGATGTCGACGCCGACATGTTGGCGCACATCGCACACCGCAGCCGGGCCGGCGGCCTCGCGGGCATCATGGTCGCCTCGGCCGATGGCCAGGCGTTTCGCGAACCGCTGGAAGCTCTCGCCGGGCAAGGAATCCCGGCATACGTGCTCGGCTTCCGCGAGCACGCGAGTTGGGCCGTCACATCGGATACCCTCGAGTTCGTTGATCTCGAGGACATCCCCGGCGTGTTCCGCGAACCGTTGCCGCGGGTGAGCCTCGACTCGCTGCCCGATGAGGGTGCGTGGTTGCAGCCGTTCCGGCCGCTCACGGCACTGCTCACCACTCGCCCCGCACAAGGAGTCGCTTAGTGTTCACACGCTGGGGCGAACAGGTCGTCAAGCTGCGCTTCGCCGTCATCGGCGTCGTCGTCGCCGCGCTACTCGGTCTCGGTGGGTACGGCCTCGGCCTGGAAGACCACCTGAGTTCGAGCGGATGGGACGACCCGACCTCGGAGTCGGCGGAAGCGGCGCGCCTGTCCGACGAGGCATACGGACGCGACCACACCAGCGACGTGATCGTGCTCTATCACGCACCCGCGGGTAAGACGATCGATGATCCCGAGTTCAGTGCGAAAGTCATCGACAGTCTCAACCGGTTGCCCGCCGAACATCCCGAGCAGATCAGCAAGGTCAACGGGGCGTACTGGCCGACAACGACCGGGCCCGCGTTGCAGTCGACCTTCGGGTCCAAGGACAAGACCGCCACCTTCGCCTCGATCGCCATTCAGGGCGACAACGACACCGAAATGGTGCGCAATTACCGTGCCGTGAAGGATGTCTTCGCGATCCCCGGTATCGACGTGCAGGTCGCCGGATTGCAGGCAGTCGCGGGCACTTTGAACGACACCATGGCCGAGGACCAGTTGCGGATGGAGATGCTGGCCATCCCCGCGGTCGCGGTGCTGTTGTTCTTCATCTTCGGCGGTGCGGTCGCCGCGGCGCTGCCACTGGTCGTCGGCGGTCTCACCGTGATCGGCGCCTGGGGCATCGTCCGGTTCATCACGCAGTTCACCGACGTCAACTCGTTCGTCTCACCGGTCGTCTCGATGATCGGGCTCGGGCTCGCGATCGACTACGGCTTGTTCATCGTCAGCCGTTTCCGCGAGGAACTCGCCGCGGGGTACGACACACCCGCGGCCGTGCGCAGATCGGTGATGACGGCGGGCCGTACCGTCGTGTTCTCGGCGACGATGATCATCGCCAGCCTCGGCGGCATGCTGCTGTTCCCGCAGGGCTTCCTGAAATCGATCGCCTACGGCTCGATCGCCACGGTGACGCTCGCCGCGCTGACCGCGATCACGGTGTTGCCCGCGATGCTGGCTGTCCTCGGTCCCCGCGTCGACATGCTGGGGCTCAAGCGGTTCCGCAAGACCAAAACCGCGGAGGAAGTGGAAAACGGCTTCTGGGGTCGCACCACCCGGTGGGTGATGCAGCATCCGTTGAAGATCGCCATCCCGATCTGCATCCTGTTGTTGCTGCTGATCATTCCGGTGAAGAACCTCGCGTTCGGTGGTATCAACGAGCGCTATCTGCCGCCGGACAACGCGACCAGGGTCGCCCAGGCCGATTTCGACAAGATCTTCCCGCTGCGAAAGTCCGACCCGGTCCAGTTGCTGTTCGTTTCCGACAGCACCGACGCCATCGGCGATGTGTGGGAGCAGGCGCAGAAGGCGCCGGGGCTCGCGGGCAAATTCGATCTCCCCGGAGGGTCGAACACGCATCCTGACGTCTACCGCACCAGTGCGACGCTGGTGGATTCCGACGACGCCGGCCCGACTCTCGACTATCTGCGTTCGCTCGATATTCCCGACAATGTGCAGATGTATGTGGGTGGCCAGCCCGCGATTCAGAAGGACAGTATCGACGCCCTGCTCGGGCGCATGCCATTGATGATCGCGTTGGTCTTGTTCGTCACCACGCTGCTGATGTTCTTGACCTTCGGATCCTTGGTGCTGCCGATCAAGGCCGCGCTGATGAGCGCGCTCGGCCTCGGTTCGACACTGGGCATTCTGACCTGGATCTTCGTCGACGGTCACGGTGCCGGCCTACTGAATTTCACGCCACAGCCGATCATGTCGCCGGTGCTGGTGTTGATCATCGCGATCATCTACGGCCTGTCCACCGACTACGAGGTGTTCCTGTTGTCTCGGATGGTGGAGGCGCGCTCGCAGGGCGCCTCCACGACCGAGGCGGTGCGCATCGGTACCGCGCATACCGGGCGAATCATCACCGCGGCGGCCCTGATCCTGCTCGTGGTCACCGGCGCGTTCGCGTTCTCCGATCTGGTGATGATGCAGTACATCGCCTACGGCATGATCGCGGCGTTGTTCATCGACGCCACGATTCTGCGCATGCTGCTCGTGCCCGCGACGATGAAGTTGCTCGGTGACGACTGCTGGTGGGCGCCCGCGTGGATGAAGCGAATTCAGCAGAAGATCGGGCTCGGTGAGCCGATTCTCGATGATGAGCGTCCCGGCGGCGGCGAAGTGGTCGACCTGGTGAAGACCACCCCGATCACCGATCCCGTGACCATGACCATCCCCGCGGTCGCCGACGGCGGTGCCCGTCCTTCCCGCAAGCGCCCGCGTAGACCGCGCACCGTCGAGGAGATCGAGGCCGAGGCGCCGACGCAGCGGCTCGACAAGCTGCCACCCGCCGACCCGCAACCGCAACCGAATCCGCCGGTGACACCGGCGCCCGCGCCCCGCAATCCGACCAGGCCGAGGCCCGAATCCTCCGGACCCGCGACCAAGTTCAGCGCGATCGCGCACGACCCGACCGGACCTCGGCCGCCACGGCCGCCGCGACGGCCGGATGCGTCCGGTGAGTCGAATGGTGCGGGCCCGACGGGGCTTTCCTCGAACTCGAACGGACGCGCGGCGGTGTCGGGCACCGCCGACCAGCACGAAACACCAGACCACGACTCACCGTTCAGCATGGACGCGACAGGTGTGGACGCGACACCGTCATCGACGGATGTGCCGTTCGGACTGTCCGACATGGTGGGAGCGTCCGGTGTAATCGGTGCTTCCAACGCACCGGACTTCGAGGCCGACCACAACGAACACGACGACCCACCGCGGTCACCACTCGCTTCACTCGTCCGAGCACCCGCCGAACCAGCGGACTACGACACCGGCCGGGGCACCGCCGACTACGGCAACGAGACCGACAACTACGACGAGCACGGCGAACCACCGCCGTCGCCGCTGGCCGCACTCGTCCAGATGCCCGCTGAGTCGAGGGACTACGACGCCGACCGAGGCGCTGTCGATCACGGCGACGAGACCGGCGATTACTCCGAGGACGACAACCCACCGGTATCGCCACTGGCCTCCCTGGTGCAAGCGCCGGTCGAACCGTCGGACTTCGATCGAGACACTGCCGAGCGCGGGAACTACGACGAGCAAGGCAACCCACCGGTGTCGCCACTGGCCTCTCTCGTGCAGGCGCCGGTCGAACCGTCGGACTTCGACACCGACCGAGGCGTCACCGATTCCGGTGCCGAGGACTACGACGAGCGCGACAACCCACCGGTGTCGCCGCTGGCTTCCCTGGTGCAAGCCCCCGTCGAACCGCCCCCGACCGAACCGTCCGCGGTCGCGGAGGGTTTCCGGACCAACGGTGCGGTTCCTTACGAGCCTCAGTCCGAACCACGCACGCCCGCACCGGAACCGGATGCGCAGCGACGCATCCCCTCGGTCGCTTTGCCGTTCGGTAACCTGCCGCGCCGTCCGCGCACGATCGCCTCGGCGCCCGTAGCCGAGCCGGAGCCGACCAGGACCGAACATCCCCGGCCCGTCCAATCGCCGCCCACCGAAACGCGCGTCGAAGCACGCAGGCGGCGCGAACAGCAAGAATCGGTGGCGACCCAACCCGCGGGCTTCGAGCAATCCCCCGAGCCCACAGCCGAATCCACGCCAACCCACCCCGAGCCACCGGCGCCCGAGGCACCCCCCACCGCCGAACCGTCACACACCGCCACCAACGGCACAGGTGACAACAGCGACGACACGGACCCCGACCCCGACCGCGACGGCATCGAAGACTGGATGGCCCAGCTCCGCTCGGCCCGCCGCACCCCACCCAGCGAGGGCCGCCACTCCAGCACCGACACCCGCACGGTCAGCGTCAACGAACTCCTCCGCCGCCGCGACCGCGACTAACCCCAACCCACCAAGATCACCAGGACCTCACCGGAGCCACCCACCGGCAAACACCAACCCACGTCCTGGTGATCTTGTCGGTGCACCTTGCTAGGTGGGCGAGTGTTCGCGCTGAGCGCTCGCGTCTGCGAATGCTCTTGCGTAGCGGGTGCCCACGACCAGTAGCAGGACGCCGACAGCCAGAAAGGCCGCGACTCTCAGTAATCCGTCCAGGGTGGCGAGGTCGAAGAGGAATAGTTTCGCCAAAGCGGCTGCGGTGACCGACAATCCGGAGCCGAGAGCCAGTTTGGCTACGGTGCCGGATTCGGCGAGGTGGCGCAGACCGTAGAACAGTGCGGAGGTCGCGGCGATCATCCACAGGATGGTGGCGGCACTGTGACCGATGAGGAAGCCGTCGGCGGCGCCGGTCGCTACGCCGATCGATACCGCCACCACGGTGACCGCGTAGAGCCCGACGATGCTGACGCAGACCCAGCCGGCGCTGCCCACGGTGACGCCGGGGAGCCTGCCAGCACACCACATGCCCACCGCGACGACCGCGAGCGCGAGCAGCGCGCCCAGAATCGTCGAAACACCGAGCCGGGATTCCGAAAGACGTTCGGAGGAAAGAACTCCCGGTCCGGCCCTGTCCAGGAGGGTGAGGGCACCGAGTACGGCGAATACCGCGCCGGTGACTGCCGCCACCCTGGCACGTCGTTGCCCCGCGACAGCGAGGTAGGCCACCGCGACCAGGAGGAAGGCGATCGGCAGTGTCTGGGTGTTCGTCGCACCGAAGCATGCTTCCAACACGGCGAACGCACCGGCGACGGCGGCAACTACGGTCGTGTGTGCGGGCACTCGGACGAGCTCACGCACGATCGGCACGGTGGCGCAGGCCACGATCGCCAAGAGTACGGCGGCGACGGTCGTGGCGATCGCGACGACGAACGTGCGCTCACCGGTGTACATGCCCGGGACGAGCAGGGCCGGGACCGTCGCCGCGGCGAGCATCACCGAGGCGGTGACATCGGTCGGTCGGACGCGCACGGCGGCGAGGGTGGCGACCAATCCGACCAGCAGGATCGCGGCGGCGGCCAACAACAACAGTGGCCGTCGACCGGAGTCGTTGTCGAAGGCATTCCAGGCGATGAACGCCGTGCAGGCAAGCACCGCGGGTAGCGTCCGCACGACGTGCAGGTATGGCCACTCTCGCACCGAATGCACCGGCACACAGGCTAATTGGAGTGCGATCAAGCAGGCGAGCAAACTCACACTTGTGGTGAGTACGGGGGTGAGGACG
Source organism: Nocardia callitridis (assembly GCF_039543305.1). Lineage (NCBI taxonomy): Bacteria > Bacillati > Actinomycetota > Actinomycetes > Mycobacteriales > Nocardiaceae > Nocardia > Nocardia callitridis. Next base: position 1,190,684 of record NZ_BAABJM010000001.1, read on the forward strand.
GCCGCGCCGAGGATCACCAGCACCGCGAGCGGTTGCGAGTTCCAGCGCATCGCCAGCGCGACACCACCCGCCGCGACACCGAACGCTACGGCGAATCCGAGCAGGGGGTGCAGCCAATGGTAGGTCGCGCTCACGGCGACCACATCGAGATACATGCCCGCGAATCCGGTGGCGGCCAACGCGATCGCGCCGATGCGGCCGCCTTCGCGGCCGAATACCCGGATACCCGCGGCTACCAAACCCACCGAAAACGCCGCACCGGCAAGCACTCTCGGCACCGGACCGAACCATCCCGCCTGTGCGGCGAGCACCAGCAGCATGACCACGCCGATCAGGGTCACACCGACACCCGCGACCGCGAGCACCCGGCTGATCACTCCGTCGCGCTGCCACCATGGAGTTTGCGTAACCCGCGATTTCCCCGGCACAGGCTGACGCGCACCGCGTGTCGGCGGGCTCCACCGAGGCGCGGGCATACCGTGCGGTGGCGGCCAAGGCCCGGAGGGCGATGGGCCCCATGCGGGCGCGTTCGGTGGCGGGGGCGCGAACTGGGGTGCGTAAACGGGCGCGAGCGGCGGTGCAGCCTGCGGCGCAGGCACTGGCGCACCCCACGGCGCACCCGGGTTGACGTTCGAAGCCTGTTGCCTACCAGCAGGAGCTGCCGATTCAGTCGGTGCGGTAACGGCTGGACGGGCGGTACCGGTCGAGGCCGAGGTGCTTGCGGAGTCGGGACGCGACTCTGCGGCTCCCGCGGCGCGCGCGTCCGATCCGACCTGTTTGCCGAGCGATTCCAGATCCCGCCCGAGGGCCCACAATCGCGTGCCCAACGCGTCGAATTCCCCCGAGATCCGCGCGAGCAACGCGGGATCGATTGCTGTACTCATTCTTCTATGGTCGGCGCGCACCCTCGGCAAGACATGAGTAGAAACCCCCTTTACTCAGCCGGTATCTACCCGAGCCGCGCCGATGAGGGGTGCACGCGCCATGCGGTGGGTCGACCTGCTTGCCTCGGTAGTTTCAGCGCCCGGCCCGACGAGCTCAGCAGACCGAATCCACCTCATCGCCCGATGCCGGTTCGTGCATCGTCCAGCGCTCGGCTGCTGAACTGGTCCGGCGCCGTTCGCGCACGTGGGTCTTGTCGGCGGGACGGGATGCACACCGACCGATGACGAATGCTCAACGGATTCTGTCGAGGACTACGGGCGCCGAACCCGTCTCTGTCGAGCCTCGAACAGGCCACGCACGAACACAACACGCACGACCGGCTTCCGAACGAGGGCTCGAACAGCAGCCGGTCGCGGCGAAAACGCAGTACCCCTGGGAAATCAGTGCGCGCCGACTCGATTGCCGGTCACCGTGTACACGGCGTCGATCACCGCCGACCTGAGCGGCATGTGTAGTGCTTCGGGAGCGGGCTCCCCTGCCCAGTGCCAACCGTGCGGTGTGTCGGACTCCGGTAAGAGCACGCAGTGCCCGCCGGGGACGACGGTGACTTCGTACTCGGCCAGATAACGACGGGTCGGGATCGATACCGGGGTGGCCGGAAACGGCGGGGTGACCAAGAAGGTCCAGCTACGACCACCCGGTTCGGCGATCACCGGCGCGGGGTGGGTGCGGTCGAGCACGGCGAGCACCTTGCGGCCGAGTTCGGGTGGCATCACGATGGCGCCCAGTACAGAGCCGGTGGTGACCGACGGTCGTCCGGCGAGCAATCGCACCGGCAACCCATAGCGGTGCCGCAGAAAATGCGCGGTCTCCTGCGGCGTATGACAATGCTCGAACATCGCTCTACCTCTCGCCGATATCGGATCCGATCGCGGGGGAGGACTTTCGGCGTAGCGACTCGTGTGGGTCGCGAATCGTGGTGCAATGGCAATTTCTTCGCGTTCTACCGCTCGGCATGGTGATCAGTGCCGCCCTTCGCTGTGAAAGTTGCTGAGCGACAACAATATTTCAAGCGGCGGGAAAATAGTCGTACGCAATGTCCCACTTTGCTGGGTTTCGGTGATTTAGCGTCGTACTCTGAAACCTGGATGTAACAAAGGGGTTGGATACATGGACGAGTCGATCGGTGTTCGTATCCGCCAGTTCCGGGGCAAAGCGCTGACGCAACGTCAGCTCGCCGATCAGGCGGGCGTCAGCGTCGACCTGGTGCGCAAGCTGGAACAGGGCGGGCGCCAAACCGCGTCCATCGCCAGTTTGCAAAAGCTCGCGCGCGCACTGGATGTCGATATCGCCGACCTGCTCGGTCGCCGCCACGGCGTCCCCTCCAGCAATCCGGCCTCCGGCATCGTCGCGATCCGGCGTGCGCTCACCCCGGTCGACGACCTGCTGGGTGAGCGACCACCGGAGGCCCCCGGCGGCGTGGCGCAGGCGCGGCGCACGGTCGAATACGCCTGGGGCGCCTACTGGTCCGGCCGCTACGAGTTGCTCACCTCGATGCTTCCCTCGGGGATCACCGAATTGCGCGCGACCGCGCGTGCCAGCGACGAGGCCACCGCACAGGAACTGTTGGCCCGAATGTTCTGGGTTACCGGCTGCACCCTGGTGCATCTCGGCCAAACCGATCCCGCGTTCGTCGCGATCAGGGCGGCGTTGGCCGCGGCCGAACGCGGCAACGATCCGTTGCTCGCCGCGACGTTGCGCGGATCGATCGCCTGGCAACTACTGGTGCAGGGGCGGTACACGGAGTCGCGGGATGTGGCGCTGACGGCAGCACGCGCGCTGGAGCCCTCGGGCGCGGTCACCCCGCAACATCTGGCCACCTACGGCTCACTCGTGTTGCAGGGTGCGACGGCCTCGGGCCGCGCGCAAGACACGCAGGAGGCGTTGGCGTTGGTCGCGACGGCCGATGAGGTCGCGCAGCGGATCGGCGTCGACCGCGCCGATTACGAAACCTATTTCGGCCCCTCCCAGGTGGTTATGCAATCGGTGGACGTGCATCTGTCCTGCGAGCGCTACACCGAGGCGCTCACCGTCGCCAAGCGCATGCCGACCGAGTGCGGACTCCCGCAGGCGGCCCGCGCTCGTCATCTCACCGACACCGCCGTGGCACTCGCCCGCACCGGCCAGCGCAAGCGTGCGCTCACCGCGCTGCTCAATGCCGAACGCGTCGGCGGAAAGGACTGGCTCAAACACCAGTCCCTTTCTCGGCACACGGTGTCCGAGCTGCTCGACCACGATCGCCGACTCCCGTTGCGCGCCTTGGCCCGTCGCATCGGCGTGCACACCTGAGACGGCTAGCCGCCCAGGCGCGCGCCGCGCATCCAGCGCAAGCGGAACGGGGTTTTCACATCGACGGAGCTGAGATTCAGCCGACCGTGCACCACGAGGTGTAGCGGACCGATCGGGGGCCCGGTGCGCACCCGATTATGTGCGCCGGAACCGACCAGGTCGAGGCCGTTGAGGTCCACCGTCGCCTCACGCGGCACGATCAGATCGACCGAACTGCACGTGGCGTCCACGCGGATCTCGACAACCTGTGTCGACATGATCGCCGTGGTGAAATCCAGGTCAACGCTCGAGAACCAGCAGTCGATCCGCAGAGTCGGCGGGACGTGCCACGGGCCGCGGCGCTGCACACTCGAAAATCGGCCGCGGATAGCGCCGTCGGACCGTGCCGAACCCACGGCGGGTGCCGTGTACCGCGGGGGCGCCGTTGGACCGAACGGGCGGCCACCGAGTTGGATGCCGGGCAGGTCGATGAGCACCGCGTTGAGTTCGCCACGGGTCTTGGCCGCCAAGACGGTGTCCATGCGCTCGGTGAATTCACCGAGCGAGAGCATGCCGAGGCCGACCGCTTTTTGGAGAAGCTGTCCGACGTGCTCGCGTTCGAGGTCCGAGACACGGAGGTCTCGGTCGCCGACCGCCGTGCCGTCGACACCACTACTGGCCGCTGTTTCTGGACCGCCCATAGCTGCCAGGTTACCGAGCATGCCGGGCAGAGACATCAGGGAAATCCCGGAATAGTCGATCACCCGCGCGTGGGCTGGCGCGCCGGTCGGTGGCGGGACGAACAGGTCGAGCCCCCACGAACCCCCGACTCGGATCCTCGGCCTCACGGCGCGGACCGCCCGCGCGGGGACAGCTCGGATCGCGCCGCCCTCCGCAACAATATGACCATCCCGCACGAGCGTGCGTGGTCGCTAGCAACCGCGCCGCCGTTCGTCGGCGGCGAGCAGCCGTGATCGGCGATAGCCGCCACGGTGTTCAGCACCGGCGGATCGCAGAGCGCAGCTGCCGCGACGGTGACAACGGGGTAGTGGCGAGCGACGAGGAAAAGCTCTTCGCCGAAGCAGTCGGCGGTGCTGCGGCGACACCCGATCCGACGATGATGGGTTCTTCCGCCGGATCTACCGCGCGCATGGGCGGACCACCGGTAGTCGGGCGAGGTGATCGCGGCTTCGGCCCGGACGCACCGATCGCCGACGGCGACGACATGGCGGCTGCCGCCGTGTTCCTCGCCTTGTCGCGGGCCGGTCGCACGACGGTCTTCACCTCCGAGTCTCTCGACCTATTCGAGCCCCTGCTCGATCGCGTATCGCGTGAGTTCCACCCGATTGGCCAGTTGCAGCTTGCGCAACGTCGCCTGCACATGGTTTTCCACCGTGCGATGACTCAAGCCGAGTCGATTCGCGATCTGCTTGGCCGACAGCCCTTTCGCGACCATGCGCAGCACCTCGGTCTCGCGTTCGGTGAGTGCGGGCCGATGTGGCTGATCGGGTTCGGCAGGCGCGGTGGCCATGCGCCGGTACTCGCCGAGCACCAGTCCGGCCAGCCCCGGTGTGAAGACCGCCTGCCCCGCGGCGGTGGCGCGCACCGCGTCGATCAGCTCCGCCACCGACGCGCTCTTGACCAGGTAACCGGTGGCACCGGCCTTGATCGCGTCGAGCACGTCGTCGCGTTCGGCCGACGCCGAGAGCACGAGCACCCGACTGTGCGGTGAGACGCCGAGTACCTCCGCGGTCGCCTGCGCGCCGTTGCCGTCGGGCAGCTGCATATCCATCAGCACCACCGAGGGACGCACCGCGGCCGCCCGCCTGGTCGCCGCCGCGACACCGTCCGCGGTGGCCGACACCAGGAACCCGGCCTCGCCGAGGTCACGCGACACCCCGTCGCGCCACATCGGGTGATCGTCGACCACCATCACAGTGATTTGTTCGGCCGCACCGGCACCGCTCTGCTCATCGGTCACGTGACACCTCCCGTGTCGTCGGCTCTCATGCGCGTGCCGTTCGGGGCACCCGGAATTCCCATTCGGCGCCGTCGCCGATCCCGCCTTCGGACTCGGTGAGCAGATTCGCCGTACCGCCGAGGGCTTCGATCCGTCCGACGATCGAGCGCGACACCCCCATGCGACCCTCCGCTTCGGCCTCGGCCAATCGACCTTCCGGAATGCCGACACCGTCATCGCGCACGCTGATCACCACCTCGTCACCGGTATCTTCCAACAACACATAGGCTTTCGCGCTCTTCCCGGCATGGAGTTCGACATTCGACAGCGCCGTCGCGACGGCAGCGGCGATCTCGCGCACCACCCGATGCCCGAGTGCGACCGGGTCGCCCGGCGTCGACACCGACACCGACGGCCTGGCCTGCGCGGTGAGCAGCGGACGCAGATCCTCCTCCGGCGCACCCGTCACATGCCGATCGGCCTGCTCGGAGATCAGGACCCGCAGCGCCACTTCCTGTTCGGCCGCGCGTCGCGCCAATTCGCCGGTGGGTCCGCCGATCTCGTCACCGCGTCGTTTGATGTAGCTGAGCACCTGGAGGACACCGTCGTGCACCTCGCGCGCGAGACGCTCCCGCTCCTGCGCGGCCGCGGTGAGCCGTACGGCCTGCTCCAGTTGTTGCTGGGACCGCCGCGCGGTGTTCGCGGCGAGGCCGAGCGCCAAACCGACGGAGACCAACACGGGGACGGTCGCATCGGTCCACACGTCTTGACCCCACTGTTCGCGCACCGTCAGTGAGACCGACGCGATGAACGCCCCCGAGATCACACCCGTCACCGGCCCACGCAGGATCGCGGCGCCGATGACCGCATTGGTCGCCCACAGCGTGGTCGGCACGGTCTGATGCCAGTGATACCACTCGTAATTCGACACCAGCCTGGTCGAGGCCATCAACCCGACGACGACCAGATGATCACCGAACACCACCCAGGCGCGTAACCGCCCCACATCGGGAAAACGCCACTGTGACAGCAGAACCGCCGAGCAGCCAGCCCACACCGCCATCAACGCGATCAGCACCCAACTCAATCGCGGATTCAGATAGTGCGGCGCCGAGGAGATCTGTTGTCCTACCGCGTAAACCATGGTAACCAGGCGCAAGGCCTGGGCGGCCCGCCACAGCGGCGTGGTCGCCGCGTCCGCCGAGCTGGGTTCAGTCCTCGGTGTCGCCATCATCGGTTCGCGGTCGTTCGGTGTCGGAGGTCTTGTCCGACTTGGCGTCTCGTGTCGTGCCGCTGTCCGCGTCCGAGGGTTCGCCCGCCGCACGGCGCGCCCCGACGAACGGCAGCGACGGAAGGCTGATGCCACCGGCATCGGCCCGATCCGGGTCCGCGGGGAACATCGTCTTGTGCTCGCCCGCGGTGTGTAACTCCTCGAACAGTTCTTCTGGACGCTCGGTGAGCAACGAGCGGATGGCGGTATTCATCACCGCGACGAACGGCACCGCCAACAGGCCGCCGACGATCCCGGCCAGCACCACCCCCGCGGTGATCGCGAGCACCACGGCCAACGGATGGATGCTCACCGCCCGCCCGAGCAGAAGCGGTTGCAGCACATGACCCTCCACCTGCATCACCGCGATGATGATGCCGAGCACAATCAGCGCGGTGACCAGACCCTTGGTCACCAGGGCGATGAATACCGCGATGAATCCGGCCACGAACGCGCCGATGATCGGGATGAAGGCGCCGAGGAACACCAACGACGCCAACGGCAGCGCCAGCGGAACACTCAGGATGCCGAGGCCCGCACCGATACCGATGGCGTCGACCGCTGCCACCGCGACGGTGGCCCGCACGAACCCCACCAGCGTGCCGAACCCGAGTTGGCCTGCCGTGCGCACCCTTTCGCGCTGCTGGGTCGGGATGACCCGGGTGACGAACTGCCAGATCTGATCGCCGCCATAGAGGAAGAAGATCAGGATGAACAGCGTCAGGAACGTGCCGGTGAGCATCTCCCCGATCACGGTCGCGGTGGTGAGCGCGCCGCTGGTGACACTGTCCTGGTTGGACTGGATGGTTTTGATGATGGTGTCACCGGCATTGCGGATCTGGTCGTCGCTCAGGTGCAGCGGGCCCGTGATCAGCCAATCCTGAATCTGGTGAATGCTGTTGGTGAATTCGTCGGTCAGCTGCGGAACGCCCGCGACGAACTGTTCGACCACGAAGGTCATCACACCCGCCAGCAGTCCGAGCGAGCCGACCAGCGCGACGAACACGCCCAGCGCTCGGGGAATCCCCACCCGCTGCATCCAATCGACGACCGGCGCGAGGAACGCGGCGGCGAGCAAAGCGATCGCCAACGGGATCAGCACCGTGGCCAGCCGCTGCACGATCATCGTGAGAGCGATCACCACCGCGAAGAGCACCAGCAGCCGCCAACCCCACTCGGCGGAGACGCGAACGATCGGGTGCACCGAGTCCGCGGCCGAACGGGTTGACGCGTTCTTCGACGAACTTGACGAACTTGCCTTCGGGTCGGTCACCTCCATGACCCTATCGGCCGCACCCCGCCCCGAACACGTACCGCAGACCGAAAGATTGGTCACGGTTTTCGCCGCTCCCGCACCGCCGCCATCGCCGTCCGATCCGGCATGCGGGCTCGTCTGCGAACATGCCCGATTGATCGAAACGCTAGATTGGTCAACGTGTCAGTGCCTCTGGAAGCGGTCAAACAGACCATGCGCACGCGCTGGCCGCTGTATCTGACATCGATGTTGCTGGCGAACGCCTTCGGCGCCGTGCTGGTGTGGGCGTTCATCCAGTACGGGCTGCCGGTGCCCGAAGGGGAGCCGATCGGCGCGCGCAGCACCGGATTGGCGATTCCGGCGACGGTGTTCATCACCGGCGGGCTGCTGAGCTTGGCCGCCTCGGCGCTGATGTTGCGCCCGGTGATGCGATGGCAGATGCGTGGCGGGCCGCCCAGCCGCCAGGAGCAGATGGCCGCGCTGCACGCGCCGCTGCGCCAGGCGATCCTGCACTTGTCGCTGTGGTTCGTCGGTGGTGCCGTGCTCGGCGCGTCGATCATCGTGCACACCCCCGCGCTGGCGGGTGCGGTCATCATCACCGAATGCATGGCCGCCACCATCGTTTTCGGCTTCACCTACATGCTCGGCGAGCGCATCCTGCGTCCCGTCGCCGCCGAGGCGCTCACCGAGGGCAGCTTCGATCGCACGCTCACCCCCGGCGTCGGCACCAGAATGGCGATGACCTGGGGCATGGGCACCTTCGCGCCGACTATCGCCATCGTGCTGCTGTGTGTCACCCAGATCTCCTCGGAGGTGAAATTCTCCGCGCAGTCGCTGGCCATCTCCATTCTGCTGCTGTGCGGCGTGGTGATCATGCAGGCGTTGGCGCTGTCGATGCTCGCGGGATCGAGCATCTCCGACCCGGTTCGCCAACTCAGCCAGGCCATCGAGCAGGTGCAGGCGGGTGCGCGGGACGTGCACGTCGAGGTGTTCGACGGCAGCGAGATCGGCCTGCTCCAGGTCGGATTCAACCGAATGATGGAGGAAGCGGCCAAGCGCAGGCAGTTGCAGGAGCTGTTCGGCCAGCACGTCGGCGCCGAGGTCGCCCAGCGCGCACTGGATTACGGCACCGAACTCGGCGGCGAGACCCGATTCGTCGCCGTGCTGTTCGTCGACATGGTCGGCTCCACCGCCACCGCGGCCGAGCATCCGCCCACCGAGGTGGTGCGCCTGCTCAACGAGTTCTTCCGGATCGTCGTCGACGTCATCGACCGCCACCACGGCTTCGTCAACAAGTTCGTCGGCGACGCGGCGCTGGCCATCTTCGGTGCGCCGCTGGATCGTCCCGACGCGCCGACCGCGGCACTGGCCGCCGCGCGCGAACTTCGCGAAACGCTGCGCCAGGTCCCCGGCCTCGATATCGGTATCGGGGTATCGGCGGGGCTGGCCGTCGCCGGAAATATCGGCGCCGCAAACCGTTTCGAATATACGGTGATCGGCGACCCGGTCAACGAAGCCTCTCGATTGACCGAATTGGCCAAAGATCAGCCAGGTAGGACACTGGCGTCGGGCAGCGCGCTGTATTTCGCCGAGGAAAGCGAGCAGGCCAGTTGGGAATCCGGCGAAGAGGTCCAACTGCGAGGTCGGCGCAAAAAAACTCGATTGGCGTGGCCGAAAGAATCCGACCACGCCAACGGCGCCTCGGACATCGATTCAGGGGATTCGTTAGGCTGACCTTGTGACGGCCAACGGGGAACCGGCAGGAGAATCAACGCCGCCACCCACCGTCGCCCGCCGACGCGGCAAATTCTGGTGGGTCAAATGGGTGCTCGGCGTGGTCTTGTTGGCGCTGCTGGTCGGCGAAGGGATCTATCTTTGGCCCCGCCTGCACGAATCCTGGCGCACGCTCACCGAAATCCATTGGGGCTGGGTGGTGGCGTGCGTATGGCTGCAAGCGCTGTCGATGAGCGGATTCGGCCGAGTGCAAAAGCAGCTGCTGCGCGCCGGTGGTGTGCGGGTGAGCCAGCGTAAGTCGGTCGCGGTGGTCTACGGCGCGACCGCCATGTCGGTGTCGCTGCCCGCGGGACAAGTTTTCTCGACGGCCTTCACCTACCGCCAGACCCGTCGGTGGGGTGCGAGCCCGATCGTCGCGTCGTGGCAGCTGGTGTTCTCCGGTGTCGTCGCCGCGGTCGGCCTCGCACTGCTCGGGGTCGGTGGCACCTTCCTCTCCGGTGGTCAGGTCGGCCCGTACAAGCTGATCCTCTCGCTGGCCGGTGTGATCGCGCTGGTGTGGGCGGGCAACTACGTCTCCCGCAATCCCGGCTCGCTCGAGACGCTGCTGCGCAAGTCGCTCGCGCTGGTCAACCGCGTGCGTAAACGACCGGCCGAGCACGGCAGGGACAAGATCGCCGAGGTGCTCGCCCAACTGGAGTCGGTGGAACTCGGTAAGCGCGACGGCGCACTGGTCGGGGTATGGGCGCTGGTCCACCGCTTCGCCGACGTCGCGTGCCTCGGCGCCGCCTGTTACGCGATCGGCGCGGACCCGCGCATATCCGGGTTGCTGCTCGCCTTCGCGGTCGGCAAGGCGGTCGGCTCCATTCCGTTCGCGCCGGGCGGCATCGTCTACGTCGACGCGACACTGATCTACGGCCTTACCGCCGCGGCTGGCCTGCCCGCGGCACAGGCGGTGGCCGCGGCGTTCGTCTATCGGCTCGTGAGCTTCATCCTGGTCGCGATCATCGGGTGGATCGTGTTCCTGTTCCTGTTCCGGCGGCCGCAAGCCGACGACGACGAATACACCAAGGAATTCGAGCAGCGCCGATTCTGATCCCGCGCCGCTCACACCGAACCTGTTCGCGCCTCGGCGGTGTCGCGGTTCGCCGCCGATCGGCACCGGATTACCCTCACGACCGTGAGGAGATTCGTATCGTTCGTGGTCGATCTGGTGCTGGTACTCGTGTTCTGCACGATCGGCAGGCTCAACCACAATGAATCGATATTCGGTGGACTACCGAAAACCGCGTGGCCGTTCGTCGTCGGACTGGCGCTGGGTTGGCTGGCGGCGGTCATCGTGACCGATCGGTTGCGCGATGGTGGCGGCAATCCGAAGCCGTTCGAGTCCACCGCGTTGTGGCCGACCGGCGTCGTGGTCTGGGTGTGCACCCTGGTCGGCGGCATGCTGCTGCGCGCGGTGAGCGGGCAGGGCGTCGCCGTGAGCTTTGTGGTGGTCGCCGCGATCGTGCTCGCGCTGTTTCTGCTCGGCTGGCGTGGCGCGGCCAGGGCGCTCGGCGTGAATCTGGAGCCGCAGCGCTGAATTCGGGCCAGGTAGCCGAATCGCGGATCAGGTATCCGGGGTTGCGAGTGCCTTGAGCAGTCGCACCGCCATGCGCGCGGTGGCGTCGCCGCTGTCGGCCTCGTTGATGTGCACGGCGAAAGCGAGGTCGTTCATCGTCACGATCAACCAGCCGTCGTTGCCCGCTGTCGCGGCGAAGGCGTTGACGTCACGGAACGCACGCACCCCGGCGAGCTGCGGCGCGTTGGTCCCGTCGCGCAGCATGCCGCGCAGTCGGTCGGTGACCGGTCCGGGGAACGGCCCGAGTGGAGCGTCCGTGGTGGCGGGGCGTCCGGCCTCGATCATCGGCGGCGCCACCGAGCCTCGTGCGATCGCGGCCGCGGCGACGGCCATCCCGAACGGGCTGGCCAGCACCGCGTCGGCGCCACCGCCTTGGCGCACCTGTTCGCCGCTGCGCCCCGCGATGGCCATGCGACCGGTCGTCTGATCGAGACCAGGCACCTTGAAGTCGACGCCGATGCCGAGTGTGCTCGCCGCCTCGGCGGCATCCTGCGGCGAAACGTCTTTCGGATCCACGTTCTTCGTCGCGGCGACGATGGTGCGAAACAGGTCGAAATTGCCGCCAACTGGGTAAAGCCCGGTGAACGCGACCGGACCGTGCTCGCTGGCGTAACTGTTCTGCGCCGCGGCGACAACGGCGCCGGAGGAGGGCTGCACCGCGACGATGGAGGCGGGCGTCCCCACGCTCACCACCGCGTCCTCGGCGGCGCGTTGCAGACGCTGGTCCATGGTGCCCGCGATGTCCGGCCCCGGCGGCCCTTGCTCGCCTGCCAGCTGACCGACGAATCGCCCGTCCTGTTCGAAAACTTGCACGCCCCACCCGGAGTGCGCGTCCTGACTTTCGGCCTGCACCTTGCTCAACGCGTCGAGCATGGGCGACCAGACCCTGCGGTCGGCGGAGACCATGCGCGGCTGCTTTTCCAACACGACTCCCGGGATCGGCGCCATGCGCGGTTCCAGGATGGCGAAATCGTCGTCGCGGAGGTTGACCGCGGTGATCGGGCTTCCGCCGGAGGTGGATAGCTCTTGGCGTAGGGAATCGCCGGTGATCAGCGGCGCGACCGGCTCGATCGCCTTGGCCAGCGCGTTGGAGGAGGCGACGGGGTCCGGCATCTTGCCGGGGTCGAGCTTGACCACGTTGATGGTCTGCTCGGTCATCAGCGGTGCACCCACGATGTCGTTGACCTTCGGCGCGGGCGCCGGGGTGGTACGTACCAATCGTACGGTTCGGTTGTTCTCCAGCTTCGGCACGACAATCGCGGGGTCCCAGGAGATGCGCCAGCCGGTCGCGAGTTTGCGGACGGTGCCTTCCAGGCTGTAGTGCCAGTCCTTCTTGTCGCCGAAGTTCCAGTCGGCTTCCATGCTGAAGATGCCCGAGGTGGCGTCGAGCCCGATGAACTGAGTCTTGGTGTAGTCGGGTGTGCCCGGTTGCAGGCCCTCAAACATTTGCTTCAATGTTGCCGACGCGGCGGCCGGATACGAGGTCAGCTCCGAAGCCTGGGCATAGTCACGATCATCGAGCAGTTCGGTGAAGCGGTCGACAACGGTCTCGGCCTCGTTCTGCTTCTCGTCGACCGCGCACGACCCCATGGCAATTGCGAGCGCCGCCACCCCCGTGAGTGCTATTGCGCCCCGGACGCGAAAGCGGCGAAATCCCCACACATCCATATCGCCCACTCTTCACTCTTGTCACTCCAGTAACAAGACCACCGTACTGAAAATGGTCTACCGGCTGCCAACGCCGAGCAGATATCGCCCGTGCTCAGCCTCACAATTGTGCCCGAGATTCCACTGTCCCGGGGCCGATCAGGATCGATGCTCGGTCATCGAACGCAACCGGCGTCGATACCGTACCGGCCCCTCGACACGCTTGTGCACTCACGGGCACCATTCGGCGTTTCACTTCACTGGATACCCCGCCCAGAACGCCTCGAATCATGCGGGACGGCGCCATTGCGGCGGTTCTCGCAAAGACGTTCACCGACAGCACAATCCGAGGGCGTTCGACACGTAGTTCAACGACGTAATCTTGTAATCACAGCAACAGGCACGAGTAGTTGGCAGGTGATCAGCATGAGAAACGCGCAGCGAGGACGCGGTTTCGGGCGACCGGGCGGCTGGCAGCAAGCCGACCTGCCCGACGTGGCAGACGCGCAGGACTGGTTCGCGGGAAGATTGCCCGAAGACTGGTTCGTGGGCAAGCCGGTGTTGGAGATCGACCGTGAGGAGATCGTCGTCGTCGGCGAACTGGCTCTCGCGCGACCGGAGCGGGCCGGAGGACAGCGGCCGGGCAGCCCGGATCCAGAGTCGGCTACCGATGGCGCGTCCACCGAGAAAACCGACGAGATCGGTGATCTGCCGCGCGCGACTCGCGACGGCGCGATCGCGCGCTTTCGCGAGTCCACCCGACCCGCGCGCATGCGGATCGCCGACGAGGCGCAGCAGCGCTACCGGCGCAGCGTGGCATGGGGCGTCTCGGTTGGCGGCGAGCGCGTCATGTTTGCCCAGTTGGCGGTGCCGATCATGACCAGGTTGCGGCAACCGGAGCGCATGGTGCTCGACACGTTGGTCGACGCGGGGGTCGCCCGCTCGCGTGCCGACGCACTCGCGTGGACGGTGAAGTTGGCGGGCCAACACGCCGAGCCCTGGCTGGCGGAACTGCGGGTGGCGATGCGCAAGGTGGACGACCTACGTTCCACCGGTCCGCAGGGTTTATGACCGGCTAACCTTGCGGGCATGGCTGACACCACCGCCCCGATCCTCGTGCTCAACGGCCCGAATCTGAACATGCTCGGGGTTCGCCAGCCGGAGGTCTACGGAACGGCGTCGCTCGAGGACGTGGTGGCGTTGTGCACGAAGACCGCGGCCAGGTTCGAGCGGGAAATCGTTGCCTTCCAATCCAATTCCGAGGGCGAGTTGATCGATCGCATCCATCGTGCGCGGGGCGCCGAATCCGGCATTGTCGTCAATCCCGGTGGACTTACCCATACTTCGGTCGCCTTGCGTGATGCCCTGGTGATCCCCGAGGTGCCGATCGTCGAGGTGCACATCAGCAATGTGCATGCCCGTGAGGAATTTCGGCACCATTCGTTCATCTCGCCGATCGCGACGGCGGTGATCGCGGGATTGGGCATACAGGGATATGCCGCCGCAATCGAGTTCCTCGCGCTTTCAGTGTGATTCGAGAATCGCGCCCTTGCCGCCGATGATTTCGGCGCGGTCGATATTCCGATCGTAGATCCGAAAAACCGGAAATCCTGGTGCGATGGCGGCCAGTTCTTCGTCGGTGGAATGCGCGCTGACTCCTTCGAAGAACCTGCCGACCTCCCAACCCCACTTGCGCAGGTAGAGACGCAGCAGCGCGACCTTGTCGGCGTCGGGGATCTCGTCGGCGGTAAACGCCTCGACCTTGCGACCGAGCCGCAGCTCGCCGTCACCGGCCACCCGGAGGTTGCGCACCCACTGGGTGTGTCCGCGCGGCGCGACAAGAAAGCGCGCGCCGTCTTCGCGCACCATCAGATTCACCATGGTGGTTCGCCATTCCCCCGACTTGCGGCCGCGTACCGCGAGCAGCCGTGATCCCGCGATTCCGATGCCGAGTCGCGGCAGCCAGTTCGCGATCCTGCCCATGATCGGGTCGATGCCGGTCGGGCCGAGGTAGCGGGTGCTGAGGTCCATGATCTTCTCCTTTTGTGAGCAGTGCTCTCTATAAAGAGAAGTGTTCCACCCTCGTCACCACCCGTCAAGAGCAGTGCTCTCTATTCTTGCGGGAATGAAACCCGCACCCGTTCGGTAGGACTGAAGATGAAACTCCACGAATCCGCCCGCGCCCTGATCGGCGCGGGTGCCGACGCCACCATGGTGACGCTGAACCCCGATGGCAGCCAACAGATTTCGGTTGTCTGGGTCGCGCTGCGCGCCACCCCTGACGGCGACGAATTGGTCTCCGGCCACCTGGGTGAGTACAAGAAGATCCGCAATCTGCGCCGCGACAACCGCGTAGCGCTGACCATCCTGTCCCAGGAACGCGGCGAGGTAATGCGGCCCTACCTGGCCATCAACGGCACCGCGCGGGTGGAAGAAGGCGGAGCGCCCGAGCTACTCGCCGAGCTCGCCGCGACGCTGGCTTCCCCCGGCGTGCGTTTCCCACCCGAGGACGCACCGCCCGGCCTGCTCATCCGCACCAGGATCGAGAAGGTCGGCGGTATCGGCCCCTGGGCCGGTTAGACCCGACTCGGCGCCGCGTCGGTGACCTCGGCCATCAGCATGCGCAGCGTGAGCGAATGCTTGCTCGCGGGAAGGGCATCGAGTGCGACGCGCGCCTGGCGCACCCCCTCGGTACGGTCGCCCGAGCGCACCAGCATCAGCCCCCTGTGCATTTCCAAATGCGTCGCGAATCGCGGCAACTCTTCGGGCAGTTCGTGTTTCGCTTGCTCCTGCGCCTCGCCCGCGAGCTGCTCGTCACCAAGGCGCGCGGCCAACAGCGAGAGGAAGACATTCATCCGCCACCACGGCACGGCGTAGTCGGAGGTCTGCTCGTAGGAACCGGCCCGATCGAACACGCGTCGGCCCTCTTCCGCCAGGGCCGACGCGCTCGCTCGATCGCCACGCAATGCCGCGCTGTGCGCCTTACCCATCAGCGCGTTCAGCCTGCCGAGACTCGGGCGCTCGGACAAGGCCAGCGCCTGATCGGCGAAGCGGTCGGCGATCGGCAGCGCGGCGCCTTCGTAGCCGAGCGCGATGGCGGCGCGGCCACGGACCCACACCCTGGTGTCGTCCTCGCCGGACCGATCGGCGGCTTCGGCGGCCATCCGGTACCAATTCACCGCCTTGTTACCGTCTGAGCCAGGAAAGGTCTTCGCGTACAACGTCATCAGCCAGGCCGCCGCCGCCCACATCTGCGGCTTGTCGAGTTGCTGTTGCAGAACGGCCAGATCGACCGCGAGACGCCGCTGGATTTCCGCACCACCCTTGGTCATGTAATCGGTGCCGTAATCGACGAGCTTGGCCTGCCAATCGTCCATGGTCGGCCCCAGATCGTCGAGCCGTGCCGAGAACCCCGCGGCGAGCAGATCCGACGCGATGATCGGGGTGACGCTGGCGGCCGCGGTGTGCGCCAGAAACTTTCGTCGGTTCACGTCGTCGTCCTCCAGGATCGCTAGCGGAACGTCCAATACGGCCGAAAGATGGCGCAGCCAAAACGCGCTCGGTGTGGTGTCTCCGTTTTCCCACCGCCTCGAGATGTACTCGCGAGAGATATTGGCCCCCGAGTGCGCGCTCAACTCGTCGGCTAGTCGCCCCTGCGACCAGCCACGCGCCTTGCGTAACTCGCGGATGATTTCTCCCACCACACTTCGATCATCTCCCCGAGAGCGCGTCACGGGAAGGGTTTGACGCTCCTGAGACGGTATTTGCCACTGGTGATGCCACTATCCCGCCGAAAAGCCGCGCGGAGCGACGACAAGGCGATGCCACTGCCGGTGCTACTGCTGGCGCGGGGTGGATTCGGGCGACCCTCGACGTAGCACTCGGCGCCGGGTCGATGCCGCTCACGCGGCACGCAGACCCGCTGTGAGCGGCCAGTCGGCGGCGAAAGCCCCCGGCGCCGAGTGCCCTCCACCGTCACGAGGGGCAGGCACGCATTTTGCTCGAGATTTCGATAACCACGCGCTGTCTCGGCGCCAACAAGCACTTCGCCCACGTGATCCGTCGCAAAACGCAATAATGCGTTCGCAAAACAACTTTCAGAGTCGCCGCGCTCGGGGCAGGAGTCGACTCTGGACCAATTCGATTCGAGTAGGCGTTCCGCAGATGAACCAAGCAGCTTTCGGGCAGACGACCGCACGCCGCCATGCCCCCCTCCGATCCACCGACGACCGCCGATTCAAGATCAATCCAAGCCCATTGGGACACATCACAATTCCGTGGCGCAATACCTCGAGAGATTTCACACGGTCGGCGAAGGTGACCACGGATTCCACGCGCCCCCGCGCCGGGCGCACCAGACCGGACACGGGGGTAATCGCATGAACGACAAGGACAACGGCCCGTGGATCACGCTGACCCAGTGCGGCGGAGGCGGATTCGACGCCGACGGCGCCCTCGTCCAAGTGCTGTGCGTCTCGCGATTCTGCCTCAAATGGGTGCCGCTGATCGAGGGCAGGATCGCCCCGCACACCACGGCCGTCTCCGGGGCCGGTCGCTGTCCATGGATCGGGACCAGGGTGGTGGACGACCGCGCCGACTCAGACAGCCGGCTCTACTACACCGAGCCGGTAGGCGACAGCGACGACCCATACGACACCACCGACCTCCCGTGAAGGAAACGCGTTGCGAACCAACGGCTCCCCACACCCGGACGAACCCGATATCCACCTCACGGTGTCGCTGTGCGGAACCCGCTTCGCCTACGCCGCCTGCCTCACCGCCGCCATGGCCTTCCTGCAAGACCACCAACAACGCCACCACAGCGACGCGGTCGAGGTACGCGACGAGACGACCGAAGGACTACATCGACTCCCCAACGAACGGCTATTTCTCGGTCCTTGACCTGCGTAGGGCGCCGCCCGGAGCTGTTCAGCGCTGACCACCGCGCAGTAGTTCGTACGGCGAGACCACGTGGTCCGCCGCCTCGGTGGCGGCGATAGCCCGCTGCCAGATCGCGGCGGCGGCTCGCGACAGCGCCGGGTCGACACCGACCTCTTCGCTCGCCTCGATGATGTGGTGGGTGCTCGCGTCCATCATCTGTAGATGCGCGGCGGTCGCTTCCCCTCCGCGCTGCGCGGCAGCGGCGGCGTGTTCCATGAAGAACGGGAAGGCCTCGGCCGAGCGGGTGGCGAAGGGGACGAACCGCGCGACGTCGTGGCCGGAGCGCTCGATCAACGCCGCGGCCTGTTCGAAGGCCAGCAACCACGGATGGAAGACGGTGAGCAGCGCCTGGTAAAAGACCTGGGCCACACCGTCGTCCGTGCCGAGGTATTCCTGCGGACTCAGCGGCCGCAGCAGCTCGGCGTGCGCGTCGAACACCGCACGCGGACCGCTGTAGAAAATGTAGGACGCGGGGTGGGCGATGTTGTCACCCGCGGACATCACACAGCCGGACAGGAACTCGGCGCCATTGGCCCGCGCCCACTCGGCACCGCGCCGGGTCCGCGCGGGTGAATCCGAGGAGAGATTCACCATCACCTTGCCCGACAACCGATCACCCACCTCGCCGAGCACCGCGTACATGGCGTCGTAGTGGGTCAGGCTGAGCACGGTCACCTCGTTGGCCGCCAACGCGTCGGCGGCGGTGGCTGCCTTACGCGCACCCAATTCGACCATGGCGTCGGCCTTCGCGGCGGTGCGGTTGTACACCGTCACCTCGACACCGGCGGCGAGAAACGCACGGACCATCGCCTGTCCCATCGGGCCGAGACCGATCACGGAGACGGAGCGGGTGCTGGACAGTTCTGACATCGGGAGTCCCTTCGGGGTGGGGCGAATCGGTGTGCCCTTGGGCGAAATTCATCGTCGTTGCCGCAGGTAGAGTCGGGAAGACCGCACATGTCGGTGAGTTACGCACCCAGAGGTGAGCCACGTGGTCACGGGAAGGTGATCGAGATGAGTAGTGATACGGATCACGAGGTCTGTGGGATGTCCTTGGCGATCGACGTCGTCGGCGGCAAGTGGAAGATGCACCTGATGTGGGTGCTCGGCGAGGGACCGCAGCGCTTCGGGCAGATCCGCCGCTTGCTCGACGGGGTGAGCGAGAAGGTGCTCGCGGAGAACCTGCGTCAGCTGGAGGCCAGCGGTATCGCCCACCGCGAGGTGTACGCCGAGGTGCCGCCCCGAGTCGAGTACTCGCTCACCGCCCTCGGCGAGGAACTGGCGGTAGCGTTGCGACCGCTCGGCGAGTGGGGCGAGCTGCGCAGGTGCGAACTGGAAGCCGTCGCGTGCGCGGTGCCGGAGGCCGTCAGCTGAATTTTCACGATCGCCTCGAAATCTGTGGGGAACAGCCAAGCGCTGAAACGAGACAAGGCGATTCGTCGGCGGAAGTCATGCTCGAGGCGACGCTCACAGTTTGTCCGCGATGCGTTCGCCGATCCTTTCCAACAGCGCAGGGGCTTCGGCGATCGAGCGCGCGAGGTCGGGTTCGAGGTCGGCGAGGCTGTGGCAGGTGCGAAATCCCGCGTCGCGCAGCTCGTTCGGCCCCAGCAGGCAGCGTCCCGCGACCGCGACCGCCGCGACGCCCGCCGACCGCGCGGCCTTCGACACCCCCACCGGTGCCTTGCCGTGCAGGCTCTGCGCGTCCAACGAACCTTCCCCCGTGACCACGAGCTCGGCACCGGCCAGCAGGGTGGGAAAATCCAGTAGCTCCAAGATGGCCTCGATCCCGCTGCGCATCCGCGCGCCGAGTACCGCCATCGCGCCGAACCCGGTCCCGCCCGCCGCACCCGCACCGGGCGCGTCCGCGTATTCCGGTCCGACCAGCCGGGCCCAGTTCGTGAGCGCGCGTTCGAGCAACTCGAGATCAGTGGATGTGGCGCCCTTTTGCGGTGCGTAGATCGCCGTAGCCCCGGAGAGACCGAGCAGCGGGTTGTCCACATCGCAGGCGAGGGTGAACCGGGCGGCGGCGATCGCGGGATGCAGTCCGGTCAGGTCCACGGCAGCGGCGTCGACCAATGCCGCGCCACCACCCGGCAGATCACGTCCCTCCATGTCGAGCACGCGGCCACCCAGCGCTCGCACCATCCCAGCCCCGCCATCGGTCGAGGAACTGCCACCGAGTCCGAGGACGATATCGGTACACCCGTGTTCGAGCGCGTGCGCGAGGACGACGCCGAGCCCGAATGTGCTTGCGCCCAGCGCGTCCAGTGCCCCCTCGGGCAGCCGCTGCGCACCGACCACGGACGCCAGTTCCACCACCGCCTTCGTGCCGAGCACCGCGTAGGAGGTGACGCCGTCGACGCCGGTCGGACCCGGCGCCGTCAGCTCCACCTTGCGCCAGCCCGCGGCGACGAACGCCTCGACCGTGCCGTCGCCGCCGTCGGCGATCGGTACTCGCCGGACATCACTGTGGGGCGCGACGCGCGTAATACCCGTCGCCAGCGCCGCTGCCACTTCGGCAGCGGTGAGCGATCCCTTGAACTTGTCCGGCGCGAGGATCACTCGGCGGGTCGGCGTGCGCGTCATCTCCACATTGTCTGCCGTGGTTCGGCGATTGTCGCGGCGCACGACCATGGCAAGAAGGAGCACAACGCGCATCGACGGAGGGCCATCGTGCGCACTGCCCCGAGCACGGCGCGGCGCGCGACATTCGATCGCGAAATATATATTAGACTACTAAAATTTCTAGAATTCGGTAGATTTACCGGAAACGACTCCGAATAGCCCTCTGAGCCCCGCGTCGGTCGTAGTACGAGCCCCGACCCGAACTACCAAGAAGCGCGCCGCACATCGAATTCGAGGCGTGCCCGCTGCCGGCTGACGACCAGTGAAGACACCGAACACCGCGACCAACCCGAATCGGGTAGATCAACACTGCGAATCGCGACACATGCTCCCGAATGCCCGAAGCCCCACCATGATTGGCATCGGTACTTCCGTTCCAGCCGGTGTTACTCCCGGGGGGAACCGACATCGTCTTCACCAGCACGCGGGCCCGCAACGGTCGGTCCGGAATCTCTGTGATGAGTATCGATGGTCAGAATATTCGACTACGCGACGACGACGCGGCCTACCTGTCGTTCTCGCCGGATGGCACCCAGATCATCTTCACCCGTTCCACCCGTGACGCGGAATCTACGCACGCAGCGAGGCACTCCGCGATCTGGGCGATGAACCGTGACGGCAGCGACCCACACCGCCGCACCGATCCGGAACAGCCTGTGCGGCCGACCGATTGGCTCGCTCAGTTGGGGCCGAACAGCACAGGGTTGATCTCGCTAGGACCGACCCGCCTCACGAGGTGGGCAACGGCGCCTGTTCGGCTTCGCCGATGGTGACCTCACCGGTGTCGAGGTAGGTCATCACTGCGGGATCCAAGGCCGGATTGCCGCGGCCGAAGGTGCCGTGGTCGCCGCCCTCGACGGTGATCAGTGCACCGCGCAGGGCTCGCGCCATCGCCGGGCCGCCTTCGAATTCGGTGAGTGCGTCATGGCGACTCTGCAACACCAAGGGTGGTGTGGCCATGCCGTCGCCGGTGATCGGCACCGGCGTTGTCGCGGGTTTCCAATCCCCACACGCCATCCCGGCCCGCACCAGATCGGCGCGAGCATCCATGGCATTGCCACCGGAGGCGATGGTGGCGGCCGCGCGTCCGAGCATTTCCGGCCGGTCGGGGATCGCGTTCTCGTTGCAGGTGATCGCGGCGAAGACCAACTGGCCGGTGGGGTCACCCGAGGTGGCGCCGCTGATCAGACGCAAACGCCGCACATTCGTCGGATCGGCGTGCGCGTCGGCCATGGCGCCGGCGAACAGCGGCCAGTAGGTGCGGGTGTAAGACGCCACCGTCGTCGCGCTCAACAGCGGGCCCTGCTCCGAAGCGCCGCCGGTGATCAACGCGCGCACCAGATTCTGCACCTTGCCCAGCTGCTCCACGCTGCCGTTGAAACCGTCGCGGGCGATCTCGGACAGTGGATCCGGCAGTGCGCCCGGCAGATCGGCGACGCTGGCCGGCGGCGGCGTGAGGTTGGCGTACCACCCACCGCCCTGCTGGGTGGCCAACTCCACCCAGGTGCGGTACACGCGCAACGTGGTGTCGCCGAGGTGATATTCGGCGTCGTGCTCGGCGATCCAGCCGAACAGGTCGTCGAGTCGTTGTTTGCCCGCGGCCTGCTGTTGCGCGAACTCCTCGGTCCACACCCAGTCCGGATTGACGTTGGAGTCCAACACCATTCGCTCGATCCGGTCGGGGAACAACGAGGCGTACACCGCACCGAGATAGGTGCCGTAGGAGGTGCCGAAGAAATCGATCCGCGACAGGCCGAGTGCCGCGCGCACCGCATCCATGTCGCGGGCGTTGCTCTCGGTGGTGATGGTCGACAGATAGCCGGGAAGCGCTGCGTCACAGGCCTTCTTGATCGCGTCGCGGTCGCCGTTACCCAGCGCCACCTTCGTTCCCTCGGCCTGCCGCTCGGTGCAGTGCAACGGCGTCGACCAGCGTAATCCGCGTGGCTGCACGGCGATTCGGTCGTAATGCGTGGCGAGGTCGGCGGGAAAGGCGACACCCGGCCTGCTCCAGAAGTCCAGTGCGTCCGCGCCGGGGCCACCGGGATTAGCGAAGACGACCCCGCGCCGCTGCCCTTCGGCCGCCACCTTGCTCACGGTGAGTTCGATCGTCGGCCCCTGCGGGTCCGCGTAGTCCTTCGGCACGCGCACCACCGCGCACCGCACGCCGGTGCCCTCGGTCACCGAGCCCTCCGGGCACGCACCGAAACCGGGTTCGGGTGCACCATGGGCGACTCCGGTCACGGCCGACCCACCGAGCATGCCGAACGCCACGGTCACGGCGGCGACCCGAACAATAGGCGCCCATCGCCCGTCGGGCATGGTCCTCGTCATGACTTGTCCGTCCCTCCCGCGCCGAGCGTCGTCACGGCCACCGCGAGGACGGCCCCGATGATTGTCGATGGCCGAGGGCCGAGCGACAACTCGGGCAGCGAGATTACCCACAGTGCGGATCGGGCGCGCAACGGCATTGCGGCTCGATGGATGTGGCACGGCCGGAGTAACTTCGAGCCATGTCGACCGAGGTCCGCAACAACACCGCGCTGGAACGTTTCGAGATCTACGTCGATGACGCGATCGCCGGATACGCCGAATATCAGGACACCGCCGCGGAGCGCGCCTTCGTGCACACCGAGATCTACCCGCGCTACGAAGGGCAGGGATACGCCAGCCTGCTGGTCGAAACGGCGCTGAACACCACCCGCGCCGACGGGCTCGGCGCGCTACCGATGTGTCGGACGGTCAATCACTTCATCGAGACCAGACCCGAATACCTCACGATGGTGCCGCACTGGGCCCGTGACCGGCTCAACCTCCCGCAGTAATCAGTACGCGGCGACGGCACCGTCCAACGCCCGCTGCAGATCGGTACGCACCAACCGCGCGATTTCGCCAGGTTTGCTGGGCAATTCGGCGACGGGGACACCGAAGTAGAAGCTCGCCGAGCGCGCCTCTTCCTTGGTCGGTGACACCGAGGGATCGGGCCTCTGGCCGTAGCTCAACGCCATCGACACCAAGACCGGTTCGACGCCGAGCTTTTGCGCGCGAAACGCGATGTGCCCGATCCCGCTGCCCACCGGCTGCACCTGCGTAGGATCGATATCGTTGCAGGTGCCTTCGGGAAACACCGCGACACCGTCACCACCGGCCATGCGCTGCGCGCAAATGTCCATCATGCGTTGGCCCGCCGCGTTCACCGCCCTGATGCCGTGGTCCTTGCCACGAAACACCGGGATCCCACCCATCATGTCGATCTTGCGCTGCTGCTCGGGGTCGGCGAACAACTCGTCCTTGGCCAGCACGCGCACCCGCCCGATCACCGGACGCAAGCCGCTGCGCCATGCCGCCGCCGCGACGGTGTACGGGTCGTGCTCGGAGAGGTGATTGATCGCGAGCAACAGTGGTCTCCGCTGCCGGACAACCTGGCGCAGCGCTTCGCGGGCACCGTCGGCATAGGAGATCCTCGGCCGGTACCTGCGGGCTAGAACGGCGTACGCGCCCCACGCTTTCAGTCGGTTCTGCTGGTGGCTGCGGTAGAAGTCGTAAACGGCCTCGCTGTTGTCGAGCGTGACTTCGGGCGGTGGCATAACAGGACTCTACGACCACCTCGGCTTCGGACACTTTCCCACCGTGGGGCCCGTGTGCCACATTCTGTCGGCGATCGCGGTGCGCGAAAGTGCGGCCAAGGGGCGCGCGGCGGGCCGACAACTGCGATGATGTGGGGGTGGCACGCGCAGAAGAACCGGACGATCGGCAGATTCGCGGGGGGCACGGCGACCGTAAGCGGCGCGAATCCCGACCCGCCGAGCAGGTGGTTCGTGCCGGAACCCTGTTGGTGTCGTCCACCGAATTGGTCGAGCCGACCTTTCGCCGCACCGTCATCTACATCATCGAGCACAACGACGCGGGCAGCCTCGGGGTCGTGCTCAACCGACCGAGCGACACGCCCGTCCACGATGTGCTGCCGCGATGGAGCGAGGTGGTCGCCACTCCGCGCACCTTGTTCGTCGGCGGGCCGGTGAAGCGGGACGCCGCGCTGTGCCTCGGGACGTTGCGAGTCGGGGTACGCACCGAGGGGATCACCGGAATACGCAGGGTCGACGGCAGAGTGGTGCTGATCGATCTCGACGCCGACCCCGAGCGAATCGCACCGCTGCTCGAAGGCATTCGCGTGTTCGCCGGCTACTCGGGCTGGACGTTCGGACAATTGGAAGGCGAATTGGACAACAACGACTGGATCGTGTTGTCCGCATTGCCGACCGACCCGATCAGCACCGGCCACACCGATCTCTGGGCGCACGTGCTGCGGCGGCAACCGCTGCCGCTGTCGTTGCTCGCCACCCACCCCCTCGAGGTAGAACGCAACTAGCGCGTGGCCTCGGCCCGCTGCGGCCAGTTGTCCCCGCCCGCTGCGGCCAGTTGTCCCCGCCCGCTGCGGCCAGTTGTCCCAGCCCGCTGCGGCCAGTTGTCCCAGCCCGCTGGCTAGCTGTCTCAGCCCGCCGCGGGCTCGCACGCATCGCGCAGCGAGCACGCGCCGCAAGAGCTGCCGCAGTCACCGGCCGGCGCGGGCGGTGCGAGCGATTCCGCTGTCTGGGCACCGGCGTTGGCACCCGCACCGAGGGTGAACAGGGCGACCACCGCCGTCACCACGGCAACCAGGACGGCGACCACACCACCGGCCGCCATGGCGATGAGCCCGCCCGCGAACAGCAGCGCACCCGCGGCCACCGAGGTGGGCGCGGCCACGCGGTTGGCGACGCGGAAGATCTGGTCGTCGGTGAGCGCCGCTTCGGTGTGCACCCCGACGAAACGGTTGCGTGGAAGGCGGCCGCTGAAGCCGAGCGCGCCGATGGTGAGGGCGACGAGCGCCAGCACGAACAGGATCAAGGCGACGACGAACACCTATGCAGGCTAGCGCATCGACATTCGGCGACAACCGCCCACCGGCCGCGACCGTCACCACCAGTGAGCTCTGGACCAGCGGTTTTATTGGTGTGGTGTAGGCAACCACACACCACACCGCGCACCGAAACCCCAGCGCGGCAACCCCGTATCGCTGGTCGGCCCGCCCGCGAGCAGACCTGCGGTCGGACCGTTTTCGGTCGTGGGGCGCCGACGATCTACGCTGATGAGCAAAGTTTGTCGGGGATCGACGACCAAGACGTAAGGCAGGACCGTGCAGGACACACGTGCAACCGGAAGCGACGTACCAGAGCATCGGTACAACGCGGAGCTTGCCGAGCGCATCGAGCGCCGGTGGCAACGGACGTGGGACGAGCGCGGCACCTTCCACGCGCCGAATCCGGTCGGACCGCTGGCCGGGGACACTCCGCAGGACAAGCTGTTCGTGCAGGACATGTTCCCCTACCCCTCCGGCGCCGGGCTGCACGTCGGTCACCCGCTCGGCTACATCGCCACGGACGTGTTCGCGCGGTATCACCGGATGCGCGGCCGCAATGTGCTGCACGCACTCGGCTACGACGCCTTCGGCTTGCCCGCCGAGCAGTACGCGGTACAGACCGGTGCGCACCCGCGCGACACCACCGAGGCCAATATCGGGAACATGCAGCGCCAGCTGGACCGGCTGGGTCTCGGCCACGACCGCAGGCGCTCGTTCGCGACCACCGACCCGGAGTTCTACCGCTGGACGCAGTGGATCTTCCTGCGCATCTACAACGCCTGGTACGACCAGGAGGCCGATCGCGCGCGTCCGATCGCCGAGTTGGTGCAGCAGTTCGCCTCGGGTGCGCGTCCCGCACCGGACGGCAACGAATGGGCGGAGCTGACCGGCAGCGAGCGCGCCGCCCTCATCGACTCGTATCGTCTTGTGTACCAAACGGATTCGGTGGTCAACTGGTGCCCCGGCCTGGGCACCGTGCTGTCGAACGAAGAAGTCACCGCCGACGGTCGCAGCGAGCGCGGCAATTTCCCGGTATTCCGTAAGCGGTTGTGGCAGTGGATGATGCGTATCACCGCCTACTCCGACCGGCTGGTCGACGACCTGGACCACCTGGACTGGCCGGACAATGTGAAATCCATGCAGCGCAACTGGATCGGGCGTTCACGCGGCGCGCGGGTGCGGTTCGACACCGAGGTCGATGGTGCCGACACCGAGCAGATCGAGGTGTTCACCACCCGCCCCGACACCCTGTTCGGCGCGACCTACCTGGTGCTGGCACCCGAACACGAACTGGTCGACACACTGATCGCCGACGCGTGGCCCGCAGGGGTCGACGAGCGCTGGACCGGAAAGTCCGAGAACCCCGCCGACGCCGTGGCCGCCTACCGGGAGTCGATCGCGGCCAAATCGGACCTGGAGCGGCAGGAAAACAAGGAGAAGACCGGCGTCTTCCTCGGCACCCACGCCGTGAATCCGGTGAACGGCGAACGTATTCCGGTGTTCATCGCCGACTACGTGCTGGTCGGCTACGGCACCGGCGCGATCATGGCGGTGCCGGGTCACGACCAACGCGACTGGGACTTCGCGACCGCGCTCGGGTTGCCGATCAAGGCGGTCATCTCCGGCGGCGACATCACCGAATCCGCGCACAACGGCGAGGGTGAGTTGGTGAATTCCGACTACCTGGACGGGCTTTCGGTCGAAGAGGCCAAGGCCACGGTGATCGGCCGCCTGGAAGGCGACGGGCACGGCAACGGCACCGTGCAATACAAGCTGCGCGACTGGCTGTTCGCCAGGCAGCGCTACTGGGGCGAACCGTTCCCCATCGTCTACGACGAAGACGGCGCACCACACGCACTGCCGGAATCCCTGCTGCCGGTACGGCTTCCGGAGCTCGACGACTTCGCACCGGTAACCTTCGACCCCGACGACGCGAGCTCGGAGCCATCACCCCCCTTGGCAAAGGCCACCGACTGGGTGAATGTCGAACTCGATCTCGGCGACGGCCCCAAGCGCTACCGTCGCGACACCAATGTCATGCCCAACTGGGCCGGTAGCTCCTGGTATCAGCTGCGCTACGCCGATCCCACCAACGCGGACACCTTCTGCGCGCCGGAGAACGAGCGGTACTGGCTCGGCCCACGCGCCGAGGCCGGAGCGGACGATCCCGGCGGCGTCGACCTGTATGTCGGCGGTGTCGAACACGCGGTGTTGCACCTGCTCTACGCGCGGTTCTGGCAGAAGGTGCTGTTCGATCTCGGCGATGTGAGCAGCTACGAGCCGTACCGGAGGCTGTTCAACCAGGGCTACATTCAGGCGCACGCCTACACCGACGCGCGGGGAGCGTATGTGCCCGCGGCCGAGGTGGTGGAGCACGCCGACAAGCCAGGCAAGTTCTTCTGGACCGACACCACCGGCACCGAGATCGAGGTGTTCCAGGAGTACGGCAAGATCGGCAAGTCGTTGAAGAACGCGGTGTCGCCGGACGAGATGTACGAGGCCTACGGCGCGGACACGTTCCGCTTCTACGAGATGGCGATGGGTCCACTGGAGACCTCACGTCCGTGGTCGACCAAAGACGTGGTCGGCGCGCACCGCTTCCTGCAACGCGTGTGGCGACTGGTGGTCGACGAGGAATCCGGCGCGGCTCGGGTCACCGACGCCTCCCCCACCGCCGCGACGCAACGCCTGCTGCACAAGACAATCGCCGGTGTCGACGAGGATTTCGCGGCCCTGCGCGACAACACGGCGGGTGCGAAGCTGATCGAGCTCACCAACCACCTCACCAAGACCTACCCCGACGGCGCGCCACGCACCGTGGTGGAGCCAGTGGTGCTGATGCTGGCGCCGCTGTCTCCGCATATCGCCGAGGAACTGTGGGAACGCCTGGGCCACACCGATTCCCTCGCCCACGGCCCCTTCCCGATCGCGGACCCCGCGCTGCTGGTCGACGAGTCGGTGGAATACCCCATCCAGGTGAACGGCAAGGTGCGCAGCCGAATTCAGGTTCCCGCCGATGCCGACAAGGGCGCGATCGAAGCGGCGGCGCTGGCGGACGAGAAGATCGCAGCGCTGCTCGACGGCGCGGCGCCACGCAAATTGATCGTGGTGCCGGGGCGGTTGGTCAATATCGTCGCTTGAGGTGGGTGGGGTGCTTGGTTGGGCGTCCTAATAGTGGTGTGCGGCTGGGGTTTTGGGCGTTGGTGCGCGGGTGTTGGGTTGCGCGAGTCGCGTGCGGCGGCGAGATGTTGCGGGACGCGGCAATAAGGCACGTGGCGGGGGTGGGGCTCGGCGACGCGCTGTGCGGGGTGGTGGTCCGGTAGGGCGGGGTGATATGCGGGGGCGAGGATCTCCTCGCTGTGTTTTTTGGCGGCTGGCGCCGCGTGGTTCGCGGCCCTGAGGTCTCGCTGTTGAGTACCCGTTTCTTGCTCCTTCGTCGCCTACGAAACGGGCACTCAACAGCGAGACGGCCGCGAACTTACCGTGCCGGTCTCGCTGACGCTCGGAACACGTGTTTGGGCGGCTCGCGGGGTGGGTTGAGTTGGGTACGGGAGGTGGTGGTTTCACCGGGTGGCCGGGGTGTGCTTAGTAAACGGGTAATCGAACGCGGGATGGCCGCGAACTTGCTGTACCGGTCTCGCTGACGCTCGTAACAGGTGTTTGGGCGGCTCGTGGGGTGGGTTGAGTTGGGTACGGGAGGTGGTGGTTTCACCGGGTGGTCGGGGTGTGCTTAGTAAACGGGTAATCGAACGCGGGATGGCCGCGAACTTGCTGTGCCGGTCTCGCTGACGCTCGGAGCAGGTGTTCGGGCGGCTCGTTGAATGGCTGAGTTAGGTTCGGGCGGTGACAGTTTCACTGGGCGCCTGGGGCGGTCGCCACACAGGACGAGCAGAACCTGGTGTGGGGTGTGCTGGTGTTGTGGCGCTGCCGGGGTTGTTCTGGTGATGGTGGTTCTGCGTGCCGTCGCTCGTGGTGGGGCAGGATGACGAGTCGGGTCGGTGCGTATTACTTCGTCGGCTTGGGGGCCGGGCGCAGGATCAGTTCTGTCGGGTGGACATCGCCGGGAGTGTCTACGGCCGAACGGATCGACAGGGCGATCGATTCCGGGCGCATGAAATTGTCGGGGTCGTAGGTGTGGCCTTCGCCCTCGGTGATCGTGCGTTGCATGTCGGTGGCGATGCGGCCGGGGAAGATCGAGGTGACTCGGAGGGTGGGCTCCTCTAGGCGCAGGGCGTCGGCGAAGGCGCGGAGTGCGAATTTGCTGGCGGCGTAGGAGGCCCAGCCGGGGTTGGCGCGTAGGCCGGCACCCGAATTGATCAGGACCACATGGCCTTCGGCCGCACGGAGCGCGGGCAGGAGCAGCCTGGTCAGTTCTACGACGGCGATCACGTTCGCTTCCAACGTGTTTCGCCACTGGTCAGGCGAGGATTCGGCGATCGTGTCCAGATCGGCGACACCCGCGTTGTGCACCAGCAGGTCCAGTCGTCGGATCGGTGCGGTCGCCTCGGCCACCGCCGCGTAATCGGTCAGTTCCACCGGCCATTTCGTCGCGTCGGGCAGGTCCTTACCGATGGCGCTCAACGCGTCCGCCGAGCGCGCGCCGAGCAACAGGTCGTGGGTAGCGCCGAATTCGCGGGCGATGGCGGCACCGAGTCCTCGGCTCGCACCGGTGATCAGTGCGGTCGGTCTCGGTGAGCTGGTCACGGCGGAGGTCATGCGGCCACCGTAATCGTCAACGCCCGGTGGGTGGCGCGGCACGCGTCACCCGTGTTGCGGATGTCACTGTGTGCGCGATTACCAAGCGTCGCACCCGAACCGCCATGGCTTTCGAGCACGACGCACCGGGCTGAGCGGGCATTCGCGCGGTTGACATCGCAGAATAGGGAGATGGCATATCCGGGTTTCACCCCGACTCAGCTCGCGGCCCGCGCCGCCTATCTGCTGCGGGGCAATGACCTGGGCACGATGACCAGCGCAGCACCCCGCCTCTACCCGCACATGTGGAGCTGGGACGCGGCCTTCGTCGCCGTCGGCTTGGCGCCGCTGAGCGTGGAGCGCGCGGTGATCGAACTCGACACGCTACTCACCGCGCAGTGGAAGAACGGCATGATCCCGCACATCGTGTTCGCCAACGGTGTCGACGGCTACTTCCCCGGACCCGCACGCTGGGAATGCAAAGCGCTCGCGG
Source organism: Nocardia callitridis (assembly GCF_039543305.1). Lineage (NCBI taxonomy): Bacteria > Bacillati > Actinomycetota > Actinomycetes > Mycobacteriales > Nocardiaceae > Nocardia > Nocardia callitridis. Next base: position 1,221,032 of record NZ_BAABJM010000001.1, read on the forward strand.
CCAACGCCCCCGACGGACCAGACACCTCGGGGATCACCCAACCGCCCGTGCACGCGATCGCGGTGCAACGCATCCTCGACCATTCGCGCAGGCAGGGCCGCAGTACGCGGGCGGTGGCCGAGGAGTTCCTGAATCGACGCTGGCCCGATCTTGTGCGCTGGCACCGATGGCTCGCGCACGCGCGTGACCCCAAGCAGACCGGAAGAATCACGCTGTATCACGGCTGGGAATCCGGGATGGACAATTCCCCGCGCTGGGACCGCGCCTACGACAACGTGCGGGTCGGCCCGGATCTGCCACCGTACAGTCGCGAGGACGTGCTGGTGGTCGCCGACCCGACACAGCGCCCGAGCGACCGCGAATACGACCGCTACCTGTGGCTGGTGGAACAGATGCGCAGGGCCGGCTACGACGATTACCAGCTGTCCTCGACCATGAGCTTTGCCGTGGAGGACGTGTTCGTCACCGCGATCTTCGCCCTGGCCTGCGAGGTGCTCGCCAATATCGGTGAGGAGTACAAGCAGCCGAACGCCGACGTGCGCGATCTCTACGGGTGGGCCGAGCGGTTCCGCAAGGGTGTCGTCGAGACCACCGACGCCCGCACCGGGGCGGCCCGCGATTTCGATGTGCGGCTGCAACGGTGGATCAGCACCGAAACCCTGCCGATGTTCGCGCCGCTGCTCTCGGGTGGGTTGCCGCGCGAGAGTGAACGCGCACTGCTGCGGCTGTTCGAGGGGCCACGCTTCTGCGGTCACCCGGACCTTCGGTACGCGTTGCCGCCCTCGACCTCGCCGGTGTCGCGCGATTTTCGTTCCCGCGAATACTGGCGCGGGCCGGTGTGGCCGGTGATGAGTTGGTTGTTCTCCTGGGCGTTCGCGCGCCGCGGTTGGGCCGAGCGTTCGTTCATGTTGCGTGCCGAAGGGTTACGGCAAGCCAGCGACGGCAGCTTCGCCGAGTACTACGAACCGTTCACCGGAGAGCCACTCGGCAGCATGCAGCAATCGTGGACCGCGGCAGCCGTACTCGATTGGCTCGGCTGAGACGCGGGCGGCACACAGACGCCGCCCAGCGGGGCATAAACGGGACAGACCAGGGGAAATACCCACCCCGGATGCTGGTGACCGCCAGGGTGCGCCGCTATCGTCGACGGGCATGACCCCCTCTCCGCGAAGATCTACCGGCGCTCGCCGCGCCACCGCGCTCTCGGTGATCGCACTCTTCGGACTGCTCGCCGCGACACTGCCCACCGCGTCGGCCGAGCCGCGCGGGCCCGACGTTTCGTCCTGGCAGCACGTCGACGGTCGGCTGATCGATTGGTTCGCCGTCAAGCGCTCTGGCCACGATTTCGCGATGCTCAAGGCCACCGAGGGCCTGAATTACGTCAATCCCTATTTCGTCCCCGACAGCGTGTTGATGCGCGCGGCGGGCGTCGCGCGCGGCACCTACCACTATGCGCACCCGGAGACTTCCCCGGAGGCGCAGGCGGCGCTGTACGCGGCGACGGTGCTCGGCCAGAACGGCCCGTTGGATCTGCCCCCGGTGCTTGATCTGGAGAATTCCGGCGGGCTGGCTCCCGCCGACCTCATCAACTGGACTCACCGCTACCTGAACACGGTGCAGGCACTGACCGGTCGGGTGCCGATCGTCTACACCTACCCCGTGTTCTGGAAGACGGCGATGGCCGACTCGAACGAGTTCACCCAGTACCCGCTGTGGATCGCCGACTACCGAGGCAACCCGCAACCCGAGGTGCCGGGCGGCTGGTCCACCTGGACGTTCTGGCAGACCACCGACGCAGGCCGCGTCGACGGCATCGGTGGCGCCACCGACGTCAACCTCTACAGCGGCGCGCAGGGCGACTTCGCGCGCTTCGCCAATTCTGGCGGTCTCACCGGAAGTAGCTGAGCGCGAACCGGTTTCGGCTGATACCGACACGCCCGCCACTGCGCCACACCGGGCCACCACGAGACACGACTGCGCGTTGCCGCCGTCGGACCAGTACGACCTCGCACGCCTCGGCCAATTCCGGCGTCAAACCGGAAATAGCTGAGCGCGTACCGATTTCGGCTAGATGCCGATGCGCCCGCCGCCGGTGCGCCACACCGAGGTCACCGCGGGACGCGGCTGCGCGTTGCCGCCGTCGGGCCAGTGCGACAGCGGATTGTCCGGGGTTGCGTCGTCGTCTTCGCCGGGATGCTGCACGCACACCAGCACGCGGGACTCGGTGACTACCGGCCCGCAGGTCTCCGCGCCGCGCGGCACGGTGAGGAACTGCTTGGTCGCACCGCGGTTCGGCCCGTCGAGCACCACGGCGAAGAGGCCGTCATTGGACTTCAGCGCATTGCCGTCGGTGGAGATCCACAGGTTGCCGTACGGGTCGAAGGCCAGGTTGTCCGGGCAGGAGATCGGGCTGACCTTCGTCTTGTCGAAACCGGCGTAGTAGGTATCGGCCGCGGCGGGGTCACCGCAGACCAGCAGCAGCGACCAGGTGAATTCGGTGCCCGCGTGGTCGTCGTCGAGCTCGAGGACCTGACCGTTCTTGTTCAGCTTGCGCGGGTTCGCCTCGTCGACACCCTGCTTGCCTTCGGCACCGCGGTTGTCGTTGTTGGTGAGCGCGGCGTAGACCTTGCCGGTGTAGGGGTTGGTCTCGATGTCCTCGGGGCGGTCCATCTTGGTGGCGCCCACCTTGTCGGCGGCCAGCCGGGTGAAGACGGCGACCTCTTCGGCGCTCATGCCCTCGACCAAGGACTTACCCTTACCGTCGGTGCCGGTCTCCAACAGGGGAATCCATCGGCCCTTTCCGGTGAATCCCTGGTCGGACGGCGGCTTTGCGCTGCCGTCGATCTGCTCGGCGTGGTCGCCGGTCAGCTGCGCGACATACAACGTGCCCGCGTCGAGGATGGTCAGGTTTTCGCGGGTACTCGCGGCACCGCCGCCGGAGCGAATCTTGCGCGCGGAGACGAATTTGTAGATGTAGTCGAACTTCTCGTCGTCGCCGGTGTAGCAGACCACCTCACCCTTGTCGGTGACATGGATGGTGGCGGCCTCGTGCTTCACCCGGCCGAGCGCGGTGTGCTTGATCGGGGTGGAGTCGGGGTTCCACGGGTCGACCTCGACGACGTAGCCGAATCGGTTCGCCTCGTTGGGTTCTTTGGCCAGGTCGAAGCGCGGGTCGGTGCGTTCCCAGCGGTTGGCGGTGGGCCCCGCGACGAAGCCGTAGCGTTTGATCCGCGCGGCCGCGGTGGGTTCGGTGACCTTCTCGCCGTTGGCGAAGTAACCGTGGAAGTTCTCTTCGCCGGAAAGGATGGTGCCCCAAGGAGTTACGCCGCCGGAGCAATTGGCGAAGGTGCCGAGCACTTTGGTGCCCGTCGGGTCGGCGGTAGTGCGTAGAAACTCGCTGCCCGCGGCAGGGCCGGTGAGGGTGAACCCGGTGGTCGCGGTGATCCTGCGATTGTATTTGCCGAAAACCGGGGTGAGTTTTCCGGAATTCTGTTCGCCTTTGACCTCGACGACACCCAAACCGTGTGCGGCCTTGGTGATCTCGATCTGTTCGTCGGTGGGGGCGTCCTCGTTGTAGCCGCGGAACATCTGCGGCCCCGTGGTGTATTCGTGGTTGACCACCAGCAGAAAAGCGTTGGGCTGGCCTTCGATTGGCAACAGGGCCGCGAAGTCGTTGTTGTAGCCGAACTGTCGCGCCTGCGCGGCCGCGGTCTGCTTGTCGAAGTCGAAGGCGGGTGCGTCGGGAAACAGCGGGTCGCCCCACCGAATGACGACGGCCTGCTCGTAGCCGTCCGGAATCACCAGCGCGTCTTCCTTGTTCGGCGCGACGGAGGCGAAGTCGGTGCCGGTGCCGGGCGTGCCCGCGGGCGTACCTGTGCCGTTACCACCGGGGGTGTCGTCGCCACCGCAGGCGGTGAGTGCGCTCGCCGCGCCGACGGCCAGTACGGCGGCGGCGCCACCGGTGATGAGGCCGCGACGATTCAGCGAGCCGACGATATCGCCGAAGTAGGCTCCCGCGCTGGTGTTGGGTACTTCGTGGAAGCAGGCGTTCGCGCACTTGTAGGTGCAGGTCATCGCGGATCGCGAGGACTGACCGTCGTGTGCGACGAAAAGTGCCAGCGGCTTCAGGCTCATATCGACTCCCGGTGGTTCGAGCTACCGGGCGCACGCTAATTGATTCGGACAATCCGGGATAAACGCTCAGATGAACAGCTGGCCAATTAGGTAACCCTAAATTTGCGGGCCGCGAAGTTGGTGTCACGCCGAAGGATTCGCCGGTAGCGCGAGCACAACGTCGTTCTCGTCCTCGGCCAGATAGCGGACCTCGACAATCCTGCCTACCTGCGCCTGGCCGACCGCGGCGGGCGGCAGGAACGTCTCTGACCTGGTGACGAAGTTGCTGCCGTCGGACCGGGTGACCACAAGTTCCAACACCACCTTGGAACTGCCGCCGCGAATCTCCCCTGGCACCGACAGCGACCGCACCACTGCCTGCGCGGCGATACCGCGCGCCGCGATGTCGAGCTTGTGCGCCGTGGTGACGCCGCGGCGAATCATGGCGTCGTTCATCGCCCGCTGCGCCTGCGACGCATCACCGGACTTGTCGATCTGCACCTCCGTACTGCCGGGCAGGTAGCGCACCGGTAGCACCACACCGGGGCGCAGCAGCGGGAGCTCGGTGAGCGGCACGATCATCTTGGTATATCCGTCGAAGACGGCGCCGTCGACGCCCTCGACGCTGAAATCGATGCGTAACTGCGGCTGGTCATTGATACTCAGGCCGGTCTGATGGAACGAGCGCACGGTGCCGATGCCGATCGGGCTGCCACGAAAACGGGCGGTATTGTCCTTGCTCAGCAGCGCGGCGAGATCGGCGACGGTGAAGACGAATACGAGCGCAGCGGCGACGCACGCGATGATCGGCAGCGCCATCTGCGGTCCGACCCAGGCGAGCACGTCTGGGCCGTAATCGGTGGAGCCGCGGTAGGTGAGACCGTGCCAAAGGTAGTAGCCGACCGAGCCGACAAGGAATGCGACGGCGGCCGTGCGGGCGAGGATTTTCATGGCGAGTCCTTCTGTGCGAAAGAGGTATTCGAGGCCGGTCGTACCGACGTCCCGGCACCTCGAGCGTGGAACTCGCGGTCCGGAACGTCGGGAACGGAAGGGACAGAAGGATCAGCCGCCGACAACGGTCGAGCAGTCGAAGGTGACCTCGAAAGTAGAGGTGCTCGGGCCAGCCATCGGGTTGCCGAGATCGACGCCGCCGACCCCCTCGCCGCTGACCCGATAGGTGTTGCCGTCCTTGCTGAGCGTCGCCGAACCGCCCGGCATACCGCTACCGAAGCCGAGGGCGAACGGGGTCGAGTCGGCCCCTCCCTTACTGCCCGCGAAGGCGACGGCCTGCACTGTGTCGGCGCCGGTGACGCTCGCGCTCACCGAGAGCGTGCCGTAGGTGGGATTGTCTTGGTCGACGAGCGCGAGGGCGAGGTTGTCACCTTGCTCGGCGCAAGTCGTCTCGAATTTCGCCTCGATGAGCTTCCCGTCGACCGAGGCGCTCGACCTGCTGGATACACCACCTTGCGGTTCAGCGGTCGCAGCGGTGGCGGTGTCCGCGGCGGCGTCCTCGGAATTATCGCCACAACCGGTGAGCAGGAGGGCGAGTGCTGCGGCCGAAGCGGTGACCGCGGCGGTAACGGACTTGGTGTTCATAGGATTTCCTGACTCTCGTTCAGTCGGTCCGTCTCGGGCCGATACGAGAAATCTAGGAAGCGCTCGCGCCCTACCGATCCCAGGTTTCGCACGCCGACCAACCGAACATCACCTCGGCGAGCCTGGTCGAATGCGGCGACCGCGCGCCATGGTGCTCGATGCGGCGTGGCGCGAACTCGACGGTGTCGCACCGCTCAGTTCGGCGACCGGTGGACCGCTGCGTCGCACGGTGAAGCTGATGCTCGATCCGCTGGTGATCCGTCCGGTCGCGCATCCGTTATGCGCGGGTCCGCTGGTGAACGCCGACGGACGCTGGCGGCGTGCCGGGTATGTCCTGCGCGCACGACGGCTCACAGTAAACCCTGATGCGACATCGCGCTCCCGGCGCGACCGATGGCCCGCTGGCGGCCATCGCCACCGAAGCTGACCACCCCTTGGCGCCCCTGCCCGCGCACACCCTGGGTTCGGCTGCACGGACGCGATGTGCGCCACGCTCCGGTGGACGAACCGCAGCAGCTGTGGAACCTCTCGACGAGATCGCCGCGCTCAGCGAAGACCGCGAGCAGCTCGTCGACGGCGCGGACGCGCAGAGAGAGCCCGCCGCGCGCATCGAAATCACCGGCCGCGCGGGCGATTATGCGTTGGCTGCTGGCTCGGCGTCGCTTCTTCACCAGATGCGCTGATATCGAACAGTGGGACCACAGGCGGGAGTGGCAGCTGTGTTCACCCGGCCTGCTCGACGCACCCGAAAGTTCGGTATCATGAGAGTTGTTGCGCGACAAGGGAGATACTCTCATTCGGATCCATACGGTCGGCGCACCGGGGCTGACCGGCGACATCCCACGCCATCGACATCGGCCACGAAACCGACTCCTCCACCGCGAGATTCGCCACGTGGCAGCAGCGTCAGCTCACCGAATGGCGCACCCGCGCGGCACGATCGAGCACTCCCAAACCCTCTGGCTGCCTTCGCCACCACGCTCGGCTAGGCCAACTATCGACCAGCTGCCCGGGAAGCACCGAAATATCCAGTGCGCGAATCATTTCGGTGCCGCCCGCGGTGAACAGACGCACCGTCACGATCACGGGTTACGCTCCAAGGGTGGGCGCCGTTGTCGGCGCCGCACTCATCGATACGAGAAATCGACAGGGCCCGGCGCCTCAGTGGTCGTCGTAGTGACCGTCGTGTTCGGCGTGTCGGTGGCCGTCGTGGAGGTAGTCGACGTGGTCGCCGTGTTCAACGGCATCGTGGCCACAGTCGGGGCCGTGGATGTGCGAATGGTCGGCATGTTCGATGTGTTCGGCTGGCTCGCACTCGTCGTAGTGATCTTCGTGTTCGCGGTGCAGATGCCCGTCGTGGGCGTAGTCGACGTGGTCGCCGTGCTGAACGGCCACGTGACCGCAATTCGGTCCGTGCACATGATCGTGACCGGTGTGTTGCTGATGCGCTGTAGTCATCTGACCTCCCTCTTTTTGGATATCGGACAGGTAAAGCGTGATGACTAACACATTATCAAATGCGCATTAATGAAGATAACTGAGAATGCGCTGTGGGCCCCTGGGGGCTCCCAGGGGACTCAGGGGAACTCTCAGAGGATCTGCGACAAGAAGCGCTGTAGGCGCTCGGTCTCGGCACCCTCGAACACTGCCTCGGGCGCGCCGGTCTCCACCACCCGCCCCTGGTCCATGAACACCACGTTGTCGGAAACCGTTCGGGCGAAACCCATCTCGTGCGTCACTACGATCATCGACATACCACCGGCGGCCAGGTCGGCCATCAGCGCGAGAATGCCCTTCACCAACTCGGGGTCCAGCGCCGAGGTCGCCTCATCGAAGAACATGATGTCCGGCTTCATCGCCAGCGCACGCGCGATCGCGACCCGCTGCTGCTGCCCGCCGGACAGATTCGCCGGGCGACTGTCCGCCTTCTGCGCGAGCCCCACGATCTCCAACTGCTCCACCGCGAGCGCGCGCGCCCGCTCCTTCGACAATCCGCGCAACTTGCGCGGCCCCAGCGCCACATTGTCGGCGACACTTTTGTGCGGAAACAGGTTGAACTGCTGGAACACCATGCCGATGCGCTGACGCAGCTTGTCGGGGTCCTCGGTGCGCACCGATTCACCGTCGAGCAGAATGTCGCCCTTGTCCGGCTCGTAGAGCCGGTTGAGCACCCGCAACAGCGTGGACTTTCCGGAACCGGACGGCCCGATGACCGTGGTGGTCTTGCCGGCGTCGACATGGACATCGACTCCGCGCAGCACGTGATTGCTACCGAGCGTGAGGTGCAGGCCGGTACCGGTGAGGGAGGCACTCATTTATCCGCGCCCTTCCGTGATCGTCTGTGTTTCAACCGGATCGACCGCCCGGTCCGGCCGTCCCGTACGCATCCGGCGATCGATGTAGTTCACCAAGTGCGTGAGCGGGATGGTGAGCAGCAGATACACCAGACCCGCGGCGACCAGCGGGGACAGGTTGCCGGTCTGCGCGTTGAGATCACGTCCGACCGCGAACAACTCGCGCTGGGTGGCGAGCAAGCCGAGGAAGTAGATCAGCGACGAGTCCTTGATCAACGCGATGAACTGGTTCATCAACGCGGGCAATACTCTTCGCACGCCCTGCGGGATCACCACCAGCGTCATCGACTGGCGATAACCGAACCCGACCGCGCGCGCCGCCTCCAATTGGCCGGGCTCCACCGACTGGATACCGGATCGGAAGATCTCGCCGATATACGCCGAGGCCAGCAAAGCCAGGGCGACAGCACCGAGCCAATACGGGTTGTTGCCGGTGATATTGCGGACGACAGGACCGACACCCAGACCGATGATCAGAATGATCACCACGGCGGGCAGACCACGAAAAATATCGGTGTAAACCCGTGCGGGCCAACGCAACCAGCGTGTCCGCGAGATTCCCGCGACGGCCAGCAACATACCGAACACGGTGCCGAGCACACCCGAAACCACTGCCAGGATCAGCGTATTCGGCAAGCCGGTCTTGAACAGGTCGGGAAACGCCTTGCGGTACAACGACCAATCGAAGAAGGTGTCCCGCAATTGTTGCAGCGTCGACTTCGGCGCAGTGCTCGTCGTGGCATCGGGCTGCTGCTCGGCGGCGATCGCGGCGAAGTCCGGGAACTGTGGTTCGGCGGCCGCCTTGGAGCCCGGCTTCCAGCCGGGAGGTGGCTCGCGCGGCACCCAATCGCTGTAGAGCTCGGCGTAGGTACCGTCGGCGATCACCGCGTCCAGACCGCTGTTGAGGGCGTCGATCAGCGGCTTGTTGTTCTTGGCGACCGCCCAGCCGACAAAGTTGTCGAGGCTGAAGGTGTTCTGTGCGACCGAGGTCGCGTCACCGGGCTTGATCGCCCCTTCCGCCTGCGCCGACGGCGCCACCCACGCGTCGACCTGGCCGGTCTTCAGGTTGCTGTAGGCAGTGTTGTAGTCGGGGAACTTCACCGGATCCAGGTGCAGCTGGTTGACCACGTACTCGTCCTGCACCGTGCCCTGCACCACGGCGATCCGACTGCCTGGACCGAGATCGTCGAAGCTCTTGACCTTGCCGTTGTTGCCGACGACGAGCGAGAAGTACCCGAAGTCGTAGCCATTGGTGAAACCGACCAGGTTACGCCGCTCGTCGGTAGTGGTGATGCTCGAAGAACCGACGTCGAAGCGACCGCCGGAGACCTGGGCGAGCAGGCCGGCGAACTCGGTGCCGGAGAACTCCACGCGCAAACCGAGTTTCGCGGCGACGGCCGCGAGAAGTTCGTTGTCGAAGCCGGTGAACTTGCCCGAGGAGTCCACACAGATGCTCGGCGGCGCGTCCGACAGGGTGCCGACGCTCAGCGTCCCCGGCGCGAGCAACCCGAGCTTCGAGGTATCGATCGAATCCAGCGGCGGCGCGTTCGGCGTGGTGTATTTGTCCACGCCCGCGTTCCGCGTGGACGCCAGGTTCGTCGGCGCGGGCGCGGCGGCCGCCACTCCGGGCGGGGCACACAGGTCGCTCGTCGTCGAGGTACTGGCGTCGTTCGAATCGGCGCCGCATGCCGTGGCGAAGAGCCCGATGGCAAGCAATATCACGGCGATCAGCGAACGGGACCGCACAACGGGCAAACCAGCCATGGCTGGTAACCCTAGCCGCGCAATAGGGCTATCTCACAGCTACCTAGTTCGAGCGCGGCAGCTCGCGCCATTACCTGGCTCGAATATCCAAGGAGGTGGGTTCGGATCGCAGCGACCCGAACCCACCTCCTCGACGTCCAAGCGCCCTCTGCTTATTCGCCGCCGGACTCAGTGTGCGAGGCGGAGCGAGAACGCGACGAGTCGACCGCACCGGCCGGTTCGAGCAACTCTCGCATCGCGAAGCCGTCGGCGCTGCGCGACCCCACCGACCCGCATGCGTGCACGGGGACCGTCACTCAGGCAATCCCGGTGACCGGTTGCGGATTCACCTCGTCACGCCAGCGAATCGCGTTCTTCAGTTCGCTCAGGTCGTAGTCGGGGCCGCTGACCCCGACGGTGAAGGTCGTGACGCCCGCGTCGACCAGGGCCTGCGCCTTTTCGGTGCCCGCCCACTGCACCGACCGCTCGATGCGTGCCTGATCGGTACCCACCGCGGCGCAGTGCTCGGCCAGCACCTTGTTCTTGTGCGCCAGCACGTCGAGATCGGCGAAGGTGTGCCACATGTCGGCGTATTCGGCGACCAACCGCAGCGTCTTGCGCTCGCCGCCGCCACCGATCAGCACCGGAATGTGGCGGGTGGGAGCGGGGTTCAGTTTCTTCAGCCGGTCGGTGATCCGAGGCAGGTAATCGCGCAACAGATTCAGGCGTGAACCCGCCGTCCCGAACTCGTACCCGTACTGGTCGTAGTCCTTCTCGAACCACCCGGCGCCGAGGCCGAGAATCAGGCGGCCGCCGCTGATGTGGTCGACGGTGCGCGCCATATCGGCGAGCAGGTCGGGGTTGCGGTAACCACCGCCGGTAACCAGCGCGCCGATCTCCACGCGCTCGGTCTGCTCGGCGAACGCGCCGAGCATCGTCCAGCATTCGAAGTGCGCGCCCTCCGGATCGCCGCTGAGCGGATAGAAGTGATCCCAGTTGAAGACGATGTCGACACCCGCGTCCTCGGCGCGCAGCACCGCGTCACGAATGAGCCCGTAGTCAGGCGCGTGCTGTGGTTGCAGTTGAACACCAATACGAACCGGTCGGCTCATGGATAGCTCCTTGTCAGATACTCCGACGTCTGGATGATCGCGAAATCGAGGCTACTCGCGCGGCGTGCGACCCCGGTCACACGAAAAGCCCCGACGAATGGGGGACAACGCGGCGGCTTCCGGTCGAATTCCCCCGCACCGCATCCGGTGCCGCGCTCGATTCGGGCATTCTCTGCGCGGCAGCGGCATCGCCCGTAGTATCCGGTCCACCCTTACTCGGATCGTCCGGCACGTTCCTGCCGGTGATGGGATGGATTTTTCATGGCTACGGTGACCTTCGAACAAGCGACGCGGCTCTACCCCGGCGCGACGACCCCCGCTGTCGATCAGCTGAATCTGGAGATCGAAGACGGCGAATTCCTGGTACTGGTCGGGCCTTCCGGCTGCGGCAAGTCGACCTCGCTGCGCATGCTCGCCGGACTGGAGGACGTGAATTCCGGGCGCATCCTGATCGGCGACAACGACGTCACCCACGCCGAACCCAAGGCGCGCGATATCGCGATGGTGTTCCAGAATTACGCGCTCTACCCGCACATGACCGTCGCGGAGAACATGGGATTCGCGCTGAAACTGGCCAAGGTCGCCAAGGCCGAGACCAAGACGCGAGTGCTGGAAGCGGCCAAGCTGCTGGACCTCGAGCCCTATCTCGACCGGAAGCCGAAGGCACTCTCGGGTGGTCAGCGCCAGCGTGTCGCGATGGGACGCGCGATCGTGCGCTCGCCGCAGGTGTTCCTGATGGACGAACCGCTGTCGAACCTGGACGCCAAACTGCGGGTGCAGACCCGTACCCAGATCGCCCAGTTGCAGCGCAGGCTCGCCACCACCACCGTCTACGTCACCCACGATCAGGTCGAGGCGATGACCATGGGCGACCGGGTGGCGGTGCTGAAAGATGGCCTGCTGCAGCAGTGCGCGACCCCGCGTGACCTCTACCGCGACCCCGCGAACGTGTTCGTGGCCGGATTCATGGGTTCGCCCGCGATGAATCTGTTCACGCTGCCGGTCGCCGACGGCGCCGTCACGCTGGGCGGGCACACGCTGCGCCTGCCCAGGACGGTCGCGGACGCGGCGGGCACCTCGGTGACCCTCGGCATTCGTCCCGAACACTTCGAGATCGGCGCGAGCGAGGGCATCGCCATGGAGGTGGACGTCGTGGAGGAGCTCGGCTCGGACGCCTACATCTATGGCCGCACGGTAGACTCCGACACCGGCAGTGCGGGGGAAACCATTGTGGCGCGGGCGGATTGGCGTAACCCACCGGCCAAGGGCACCAAGGTGCGCTTGACCTCGGACGCCGAGCACACCTACTTCTTCAGCACCGAGGGCGCGCGACTCAACTGAGCGGCATTCACCCGGACCGATCGGCTGACGGACAACGGCGTTGTTCGTCGGCCGACTCCCCGGACCGATTCAGCCATCGCTACGACGATCCAGTCGCCATCGCGACCCGAATGTCGCCGTCGCGACCCGGAAATGACCTCGACCCGCCGCTGCCGCGATGTCGGCAACCCCGCAGTGCCGCAGAGCCTTCCGAAGGTCGCCCGGTACTCGAACGCAACCGGCCGATCGCTGCGGCAACGCACCACATACCTGGTGCGACCCGACCTGCGAGATCGGGCACACCACAGCGCTCCTGCCACGGGAACGAGGGCGTCGACCAGGAGACCCGGCCGCGGTCGACACCATCATGGTGCGAAACTTTTCGCTCATCCGGCCAGGATGCGCGGACTCCAGCTTTCGGCCGCGCAGGCATAGGCGCACCGAACTTTCTCGCCATCGCATCGAGCGTCTCGGGCGGCGCGAAGAAGGGCAGCGGTCCACGCTTGGCACCTCGACGCCGGAATGCCGCGCGCCGTCGTGGCGGGACTACTTCTTCGCGTGCCGCTGGCGCCGCTTGTGCGACACGTAATCCTCGTTGAGCCGAATACCCAACTGCTCCAGGCCGATCTCGCGTCCGTTCTCGCTGCGCACCTGCACCCGAACCGGTGTTCCGGTCGATTCCTCGACCAATCGCAGTGGTGCGGGCCCGGATTGGAGGTAGGCGTCGCCCCATTGCATCAGGGCGAGCACCGCGGGTAGGAGACCGCGACCCATGTCGGTGAGCACGTACTCGTATCTCGTGCGCTTGCCCTCTTCCTGGTACGGCTGCTTGCCGAGCAACCCCGCGGCGGTGAGCTTGCGCAACTGCCGTGCCGCGGCGGCGTCGGTGATGCCGACCCGCGCGGCGAAGCCGTCGAACCGACGGGTGCCGTAGTAGGCCTCGCGCAGAATGAGCATCGCCGATCGGGTGCCGACCAGGCCCAACGCCTTGTCGATCGAGCAATCCACCGGCTGCCACGAGCCGAGATCGGCCAACTGTCCTTCCATCACCGCTGCCATGACGCACATCATAGCCCCGCCTGACTTTAGTTGACTAAACTCAGGCGTAAGCTGACTATGTGTTGATAGAGTCAGGGCAGCGGCGCCCGGCTCTCGGTCCGAGAGGAATCCCCATGAAAGACGCGGTGATTGTCGAGGCGGTACGCACCCCGATCGGCAAAGGCAAGCCCAGCGGCGCACTACACGACGTGAACGCCGTCGACCTGCTGGCACACAGCCTGCGCGCGGTGGTCGAGCGCAGCGGCATCGATCCTGCGCTCATCGACGACGTGATCGGCGGCGTCGTCACCCAATACGGCGAGCAGGGCGCCAATATGACCCGCCGCGCGGCACTGGCCGCCGGATACCCGGAATCGGTGCCGGCCACCACCGTCGACCGACAATGCGGCAGCAGCCAGCAGGCGATCCACTTCGCCGCACAGGGCGTGATCTCCGGCGCCTACGACATCGTCGTCGCCGCGGGTGTCGAGTCGATGGGACGAATCCCGATGGGCGCCAACCTGGTTGGTTCCGACGACATCTCCGGCATCGGTTTCACCGAGCGCTACCCCGAAGGCCTTGTTTCCCAAGGCATCAGCGCCGAACTGATCGCGGCCAAATGGGGACTGACACGCGGCCAACTCGATGAATTCGCGCTGTGCAGTCACGAAAAGGCCGCGCTGGCAACGAAAGACGGCGGATTCTCCCGAGAACTCGCCCCGATCAACGGACTCGACACCGATGAGGGCATTCGAGTCGGCAGCACCCTGGAAACACTCGGCAAGCTGAAGCCCGCCTACTACGATCCCGCGATGTCGGCGCGCTTCCCCCAGATCGACTGGGCGATCACCGCGGCCACCGCGAGCCAGGTCAGCGACGGCAGCGCCGCGGTACTGATCATGAGCGGTGAACGCGCACGGGAGCTCGGACTGCGCCCCTTGGCCAGGGTGCACAGCTTCGCCGTCGTCGGCGACGACCCATTGCTGATGCTCACCGCGGTGATCCCCGCGACCCGAAAGGTGTTGCGGCGCGCCGGGCTCGCCCTCGCCGATATCGACCTGGTGGAAATCAACGAGGCCTTCTCCCCCGTCGTCCTCGCCTGGGCACAGGAGACCGGCGCCGACCTGAACACGGTGAACGTCAACGGCGGCGCCATCGCCCTCGGCCACCCCCTCGGCGCCTCCGGCGCCCGCCTGGCCACCACCCTCGTCCACGCCATGCACAACCGCGACGCCCGCTTCGGCCTGCAAACCATGTGCGAAGCAGGCGGTCTGGCCAACGCCACCATCTACGAACGCCTGTGAGGCTTAGCGGCGGTGGCGCCGCCTATCGCAAGCGCCACCGCCGCCGAACAGATGTGGACCAGCCGTACCTACGTGTGGACAGCGCCCGACAGCCCGATCGTCAGTGCTTTCTACGCGATCACGCCCACCTCGGTCGATGCGGAAACCGATGGCCTCTCCGCACAGCTCGCCAAGGGTTTGGAGGTCGGTCCCCGCCTTCCTCTCGGCGAAATTCGCCCTGGACAAAACGCTCCATGAGCAGGGGCTCGGCGAGTAGTTGCTGATCGATGCGGTCAGCAAGATCATGGGCGCCGCACAGGCATCCGGCGGCCGACTGATCGTCGTGGACGCGATCGACGAATCCGCGTTCGATTTCTACCGGAAGTACGGCTTCACGCCGGTGCGAAATACCGAAACCCAGTTGGTGATGAAGAGGTCGACCGCGCTGGCCGCGTTCGGCGTCGGGTGAACACCGCCCCGCGCTCGTGACGTACACGTCGTCGCGGACGACGAATCGAGCGGACGTAGGAACAGGCTCGCCGAGGTGCAATAGCCTGCTGGGGGTGATCGACTTTCTGGATCCCGAGGCGGCCATCGTCTATGCCATCCCGATGCGAACGCGGTTTCGTGGCATCACGGTGCGGGAGGGGATGGTGGTGCGCGGGCCGCTCGGATGGGGAGAGTTCTGTCCGTTCCCCGAGTACGACGATCGCGAGGCCGCTGGGTGGTTGGCTACCGCCGTCGAGCAGGTGACGCTCGGGTGGCCCGAACCGGTGCGTGATCGGATTCCGATCAACTGCACCGTGCCCGCCGTCGACGCGGAGCACGCGGAGGCGATTGTCCGCGAATCCGGATGTCGTACCGCGAAAGTGAAGATCGCCGACCATCCCGATTCGTTGGCCGAGGACCTCTCCCGCGTAGCCGCGGTGCGCGCGGCCCTCGGGCCGGAGGGGGCGGTCAGGGTTGATGCGAACGCCGTGTGGGACGTCGACACCGCCATCGAACACATTCGCCGAATCGACCGGGCCGCAGGCGGTTTGGAGTACGTCGAACAGCCGTGTCGGACCGTCGAGGAATTGGCGCAGGTGCGGCGCAAGGTGGAGGTGCGGATCGCCGCCGATGAATCCATCCGGCGCGCCGAAGACCCGTTGCGGGTCGCGGTCGCGGGTGCCGCCGATATCGCGGTTCTCAAATGCACACCACTCGGCGGGGTTCGCCGAGCACTTCAGGTAGCCGAGGCCGCCGGGCTGCCGTGCGTGGTGTCCTCCGCATTGGAGACCAGCGTCGGGCTTGCCGCGCAGCTGGCGCTCGCCGGTGCGCTGCCGGAGCTCGAATTCGCCTGTGGGCTCGGCACATTGTCGCTGTTGGACGGGGACACGGTGGCCGAGTCGTCGCGGCAGGTCGGCGGGTACCTGCCGGTGCCGAAGGTTGCGCCGGTCGCGGACCCTGCGCTGTTGCAGCGGTATCGGCATCCTGATGGCGATCGGGTTGCGTGGTGGCGGGATCGGCTTCGGCGGGTGCAGGGGTTGCTTTGAGTGGGTGGGGGGCGATCTCTGGATTGTGGCGCGCTAGCCGATGCGGGCGCCGCAGCCGAGCATGGTGGTGCGTAGGAGTAGGGCCGCTTCTGGGCCTATCACTCCGTCGGTGAGTTCTATGTAGCGGGAGCAGAATTCGGGGCCGTGGGGGGCTGTGGTGAGCGAGGGGTCTTCCAGGTGGTGGGCCAGTTCGTGCAAAATCACCAGTTCACGTAAAGCCCATGCGGTGGCGCCGGTGTGCAGGGGGACCGCGAGGACTGCGGATTCGGATTCGTAATGTGCCGCAGCGGTTCCCGCGCGCGCTCGCACGCGGACGGGAACCACCGCGCGAGCCCAGCGCGCGCGAATCCAGTTCAGTGCCAATACTTTGTCGGCGTAGGACTGGACCGAATCCACCGAGGCGAAGCGGCGCTCCACCGGGAGCGTCAGGTGCGAGCCGTGTACCTCTATGGTGCGGTTGCCGAATTCGTCGGCACGGTCGAGGACACCGCGCACCATCGCTTCGGCGTCGTATACCTTGGCGCGCTGCGAATCTCGCGGGGTCATCGGGTGCGGTGCGACTCGGTAAGGAGATTTCCGCTTCGTCCTCGACCACCGCGTGGCGTCGCCGTTTCGGGTGGCCGCCCGCGACCGGGCAGATCGCTGTCGGCCACGGGGATCCGCGATTCGGAGACCGGTCGCATCACGAGTCGCCAGCTCCACGGTCGGTCAATTGGCCACGGGCAGCGCCGAGTTCGGTCGAACGACCGATGCGCGCGAGCTTTCCCGCGCGATCACCCGCTCGCCGTGCGGCGGCGGAATTTCCGGTCGAGGTCTGCGGGCCACGCCAGGTCCCCCGCGCCTCGGAAGTACGCGAATAGAAGTCCGACAACTCGATTTCCTTGCCGCGCAACGCCAATGCCGTTCCGGTCGACGCCGCATCGGTCACCGTGCTGGCGGCGGACTCGTCATCGACCGCTTCGCGCACCACGGTGGCGCGCACCTGCGCCAACCGCTTGCCGATCCGCGCCGCGAACGCCATCTGGAAATTCAGCCGCGCCGTCACCCCGGCAACCGGCACGCGCACCACCCGCCGCACTCGTCGGCCGGCCCGCCGCTCGACGACCACCTTCTCCACCGTCGCCGACCGATACTGCCCGGACTTGATGTACTGATCCGAGGCACGCACCATCTGCACGATCAAACTGGCGTACAACGCCTCGCACGCGTCGATATCGGAATCGAACCCGTAGGCGTACACCTGGGTCGAGGTGCGCGCGACATCACAGCGCACATCATTGGCCGAGGCGATCGCGACGAACAGTTGCACATAGGTGCGCAACCCGCGCTTGCCCGCGGTGCCGATCGGAATCATCCGCTGCACCGGTGTCGCCCTACGCTCGCGACCCGCCACATGTGCTCGCGCCACCGTGAGGTCGATCGAAGACCTGGTCGCCAGGCGTTGGGCCGCGGCGAGAAACGCCTCGGCCTCATGCTCGTTATCGGTGGATTCGGCTTTGCGTAGCAAGCCGCCGATACGCGTCAGCATCCGATCGGGAACCGGGTTCGACGAAGTCATCCCCCGCAGCCTAGCGACGCGGTTGCCGCCGCCATCCGGCGCGGCAGATGAACACCATGTATCTTGCGTTGTGCAACGGGCAGGGTGTGCTGCTGCTCACGTCTCGATCCTGGAGAGTCTTGCGATGGCTGTGAAAAAGGTGTCGACCCTACGTTCGTCGATCGTGCCGAGGGCCGCGCTGGCGGTAGCCTCGGTGGCTCTGCTGACCGCGCCGTTCGCCAGCGCGTGCTCCAGCGACAACGGCGGGAACGCGACGAGCCAGAACCTCAGCGGTCGCGGCCCCATCACCTACGTCGAGGGCAAGGACACCACCGAGACCGGCGCCGTCAAGCAGCTCATCGAACGCTGGAACGCCGCGCACCCCGACGAACAGGTGACGTTCAAGGAGCAGTCCAACGACGCCTCCCAGCAGTACGACGACCTGGTCGAGCACGCACGCTCCAAGCAGTCCGACTACGACGTCGTCGCCCTCGACGTGCCGTGGACCGCGGAATTCGCCGCCAAGGGGTGGATCCAGCCGCTGAAGGACTCCTTCCAGCTCGACACCTCCTCGCTGCTTTCCCCGCCGGTCGCCAGCGCCACCTACAACGGCACGCTGTATGCCGCGCCGCGAAACACCAACGGCGGCTTGCTGTTCTACCGCAAGGATCTGGTGCCCAACCCACCGAAGACGTGGAACGAGATGATGGGCAGCTGTCAGATCGCCAAGGACCAGAACATCGGCTGCTACGCAGGCCAATTCGCGCCCTACGAGGGCCTGACGGTGAACGCGGCCGAGGCGATCAACGGCTTCGGCGGCACCTTCGTCGGCGCCGACGGCAAGACCCCGACGGTGAACAGCCCACAGTCCCGCGCCGGCCTCAACGCACTCGTCGAGGCCTACAAGAACGGGAACATCCCCAAAGAGGCCATCACCTTCAAGGAGCCCGAGAGCAGCAACGCCTTCTCCGAGGGCAAACTGCTGTTCCTGCGTTCGTGGCCCTCGACCTACGGTGACGTGACCGGCGAAGCCTCCACCGTCAAGGACAACGTCGGCGTCGCACCACTGCCCGGCGAGAACGGCGTCGGCGCTTCCACCCTCGGCGGCTACAACGCCGCGATCAGCGCCTACTCCAAGAACAAGGCCACCGCGCTGGACTTCCTGCGCTTCCTGATCAGCGAGGACGCGCAGAACATCGTCGCCGCGGGCGCGCTGCCCTCGGTGCGTGCCTCGATGTACGACGACCCCGCGCTGATCGCCAAGATGCCCTACCTTCCCGCGCTGAAGGACTCGATCGCCAGCGCGGTTCCGCGCCCGGTCACGCCGTTCTACCCGGCGGTATCCAAGGCGGTGCAGGACAACGCTTATGCTGCCATGAACGGAACCAAGTCCGTCGATCAATCGATCAACGACATGCAGAAGGGCATCGAGACCGCGGGATCGTAGCGGTGAGCGCAGCGGACCGGACGAACCCGCAGGAGAGATAGACGGTGTCGGCTCCCCGAAACACGAGCAGCACGGCCACAACTGTGCCGGAAGACGAATTCCTCCCGCCCCAACGCGGATTCGGCGCACGCATGGCGATCGAGTTCCGCAGCTCGGCCAAGGCATGGATGTTCATCACGCCGGTGCTCATCGCGCTGGCCGTGGTGATCGGTTATCCCGTTGTCCGCGCGATCTGGATGTCCTTTCAACGCGACTCGGGACTCGACGCCGAAAGCGGCATGTTCGTCGAAGGCGGCAACGCGGGCTTCGACAACTACACGCACTGGTTGTTGCAGCAATGCCAAGCAGCCGGCGAAACCGTCAGCTGCCCGACCGGAAACCTCGGCTCGCAGTTCTGGCTCGCGATCGGTGTCACGCTGTTTTTCACCGTGATCGCCGTGACGCTGGAGGCGGTACTCGGACTCGGTATGGCGATGGTCATGGGTAAGACCTTCCGCGGCAGGGCATTACTCCGCGCGGCGGTGCTGATCCCCTGGGCCATCCCGACCGCCGTCACCGCTCGGCTGTGGGAGTTCATGTTCCAGTACGACGGCGTGGTGAACCGGATACTCGGCACCCACATCCTGTGGACCACCGACCCGTGGGCAGCGCGCTTCGCGGTGATCGTGGCCGACGTGTGGAAGACGACACCGTTCATGGCGCTGCTGCTGCTCGCCGGACTGCAAGTGATCCCAGCCGATGTCTACGAGGCGGCACGGGTGGACGGCGCTTCGCCGTGGCAACGCTTCACCAGGATCACCCTGCCGTTGCTCAAGCCGGCATTGCTGGTCGCGGTGCTGTTCCGCACCATGGACGCGCTGCGCATGTACGACCTGCCCGCGATCATGACACTGGGTAACCCGTCGACGCGCACCTTGTCGATGCTGGTGGTGGATCAGGTCCGGCAAGGACCCAACAGCGCGGCGGCACTGTCGACGATCACCTTCCTGCTGATCTTCGCGGTCGCGTTCGTGCTGGTGAAAGTGCTCGGCGCCAACGCGGTTCGCACGCAAGAAGATCAACGGAAGGCGGCGTGATGACGGCCGTTCGGACGCAGCCCGAGTCGGCACCGAGGAAACCGGCGAGCCAGCCGGTTCCGTTGCGCAAGCGCCTCGGCACAGTTCGCCTCTACCTCGGCGCGCTCATCGTATTGCTGTGGGGTCTCGCGCCGTTCTATTGGATGGCCGTCACCGCGCTGCGCGACCCGGCCTACACCTTCGACAGCACTCCGTGGCCGACCCACCTCACCATGGAGAACTTCCGCAACGCCTTCGACACCACCCGCGGCAACGACTTCGGCAGGGCACTGCTCAACAGTGTGATCATCGGCGCGGCAAGCACCGTCATCGCCTTGGTACTCGGCGTCTTCGCCGCCTACGCGCTGGCCAGGCTCACCTTCAAGGGCAAGTACCTGGTTTCGGGGCTGATCCTCAGCGCCTCGATGTTCCCGCTGGTTGTCTTGGTGACGCCACTGTTTCAGCTGTTCACCAATCTCGGCTGGATCGGCCAGTACCAGGCGATGATCATCCCGAACATCGCCTGCGTCATGCCGATGACGGTGTACATCCTCGCCTCGTTCTTCGCCGACCTGCCTTGGGAACTCGAAGAGGCGGCGCGCATCGACGGCGCGAACAAGTTCCAAGCCTTCCGATTGGTGATGCTGCCGTTGGCCGCGCCAGCGGTGTTCACCACGGCGATCCTCGCCTTCATCGCGGCGGTCAACGAATATCTGTTGGCTCGGCTGCTTTCCGGCGCCAAGACCGAACCGGTCACCGTCGCGGTCGCCCGATTCTCCGGCAACAACCCCTTGGTGCAGCCGTACGCGGCGATCATGGCGGCGGGAACGATCGTCACCATTCCGCTGGTCATCATGGTGCTGCTGTTCCAACGCAGGATCATCTCCGGTCTCACCGCCGGCGGCGTGAAGAGCTAGAACGCGATACGCGTAATCGCATCGAGTTCCACAGCGCGCACTGATAACGTCGGCGAGCGTCGGCGACACGATAAGGTTTTTGCGAGCCGTACCAGTCTCGACCACCGACTCCTGGCAGTGTCGCCTCGACTCGAGCACCGCGGTCGACCGCTGGTCGGCCAGCTAGAGAGCACCGTTCGTGCAGGTGGGTTGCTATCACGCTCCGGGAGGAGATGATCGTGGGCTCGTTGGGCAAGCGGCAACACAGCGGACAGGGCGGCACCGGGAACGCGCGGGGGCCAGGCGCGGTGCCGTATTCCACGATCGCGGGCTGGACCGATCCCAAATCAGGTCTGCGCGACCCACGGTCATCGGTCCGCGCCAGGAATCGGCCGAGCCCGAATCCCTATCGCAATGGACCGAGCCGACGGCACGGACCGTTGGGCGGCCCCTACCCGGCCCGACCGCCGCGCACCCGAGGCCAACGACTACGCCGACTACTGCTGGCGCTGTTCACCATCTTCGGTGTCATCCCCGCGCTGTTGCTCGTCTTGGCCTACTGGAGCGCCGAGATTCCCGACCCTTCGGCGGTCAATACCAATCAGATCGCCAGCATCGTCGCCGCCGACGGCCAGACGCTGATCGCGAAAGTCATCCCGCCCGAGGGCAACCGGACGCCGGTACCGCTGACCAAGGTGCCCAAATCGGTACGTGACGCCGTGATCACCGCCGAGGACCGCAACTTCTACAGCAACCCCGGCTACTCCACCTCCGGGTTCCTGCGCGCGGGCCGCGACAATCTGCTCGGCAACGACGACGCGGGCGGCGGCTCGACCATCACCCAGCAGTACGTGAAGAACGCCTTTCTCGGCTCCGAACGCACCGTCACCCGCAAGATGCGCGAGCTCGTCATCGCCGCGAAGATGGCGCGCCAGTGGAGCAAGGACGACATTCTCGCCGCCTACCTGAACACCATCTACTACGGCCGTGGCGCCTACGGCATTTCCGCGGCGGCGACCGCGTACTTCCGCAAGCCGGTCGACCAGCTCACCCTCGCCGAGGGCGCCATGATCGCCTCGCTCATTCGGACACCCTCGCTGCTCGATCCCGAAACCCACCTCGAGGATTTGAAAGCCCGCTGGCACTACGTCCTGGACGCCATGGTCGAGGAAGGCATGCTCTCGCCAGGTGACCGCGACGCCACCCAATTCCCCGGATACATTCCGATCAGCGAAATCCCCGAGGCCGATGTCGCCCGCGGCCCGGAAGGGTTGATCCGCACCCAGGTGTTGCAAGAACTGCGCGCCGCCGGGATCAGCGACCAGGACATCAACACCAGGGCGTTGCAAATCACCACCACGATCGACCCCGGCGATCAGCAGGCGGTCATCGACACCGTGAACAACCGTCTCGACGGACAGCCACCGGAACTACGCGCCGCGGTCGTCTCCATCGATCCGCGCAGCGGTGCGGTGCGCGCCTATTACGGCGGCGCGGACGGTATGGGCTACGACTTCGCCCAGGCGCCGTTGCAGACGGGTTCGGCGTTCAAACCGTTCGCGGTGATCGCCGCGCAGCTGCAGGGCATTCCGCTCTCGCGCGTCTACGACAGCTCGCCGGTGCAGGACTACGGCAACACCGTCACGAATGTGAACAACGAGTCCTGCGGCGCGTGTTCGGTCTCCGAGGCGCTGAAACGCTCACTGAACACCAACTTCTACCGACTTACCCAGTCGATGGCCGACGGCCCGCAGGCCATCGCCGACGCCGCGCATGCCGCGGGCATCCCCGAATACATCCCCGGCGTCGAGGGCAAGACGCTCACCGAGAACGGTGAACCGCCGTACAACGGAATCGTATTGGGCCAGTATCTGGTTCGACCGATCGACATGGCGTCGGCGTACGCGACCATCGACGCGTACGGCGTCTACCATCAGCCGCACTTCGTGCAGCGCGTGGTCACCGGGTCCGGTGAGGTGTTGCTCGACCGCGGCGAGGACGAGGTGGGCGATCAACTGCCACCGGCCGAACAACGCATCCCCCGCGCGGTCGCCGACCAGACCATCAAGGCGATGGGGCCGATCGCCGGATACTCCAACGGCCACTCGTTGGCGGGGGGACGACCGTCCGGCGCCAAAACCGGCACCACCCAGCTCGGCGACAGTCAGCTGAACAAGGATGCGTGGATGGTCGGCTTCACGCCGTCGCTGTCCACCGCGGTGTGGATCGGCACCGAACAATCCCAACCCATCCACACCGCGGGCGGCGGCATGATCTACGGCTCCGGCCTGCCGTCGGAGATCTGGCAACAATCGATGGACGCCGAACTCGACGGCACCCCGGTCGAACAATTCGTCCCGCCCACCGAGCCACCGGCGGACCCGCCGAAACTGAATCAGGGTGGCGGACAGGCCGGACAGTCCGGCGGGCCCTACGACATCCTCAACCCGCCGCCGAAGCCGGACCAGCCGCAGCAGAACGCGCCGCCGCCGAATCCACCGGCGGAGCAGAACCCCCCGCCGCCGCCGGCGCCGTCCAGCGGTCCCTTCGACATCTTGAATCCGCCGCCACCCCAGGACACCGCGCAACCCGCGCCGCTCAATGAGCAGACCCCGTATTCCCCACCTCCGCCTCCACCGGAGAACACGGCGCCGCAACCCGAGTACACCGCACCCGAACCCGCGAATCCGGCGCCGCGTACCGAAGGCGCACCGCGCGAACCGCAGCTCGGCGCGCCGCCGCCACCGCAGGGGCCACCCGCCCCGCGCGAGATCGAGATACTGCCGGGAGTTCGAATTCCCATCCCCGGATAGCGACGATGCTGTGACCTTCCTCCCCCCGAGGGAACGCATGACATGGCAGCATCGTTTGCCAGAGTGAGAGCGAACAGCAATGGTGTCTACACGGGCGCGCGGAGCGCGGCGGCCGGGACCGGCACCGGCGGGCAGGAGCGAAGGCAAGTCGCGTATGTGGCTGGGCCGACGCCGATGCCGCTGAACAGATGCGGAAGGATATGCGCTCGAGCGACGACGGAAGACGAGACATAGGGGCTACGCCGGTGGATTTCAATGTCGTTGACCAACCCGAGACGCTGGTGGCGGGGCTCGTGCTGCGCAGCCCAGCGCTCGCGGTCGAGGGGCCACGCCGCCTCAAGGTCGAACAGGCGTGGAAGCGCAACCTGGCCAGACGACTGCCGGGGCCGCCGACCAGTGCCTACGTGGATCACGCGCCGGAGATCAACTCGTATCTGACCCATATTCTCGGTTACCGATGCACTGATCTCGAGGACCTCTTGCCGGGCGATGTGCTGGCCAGGGTGCCCGCGGGCCGTTTCGCGCGTTTCGTCGCCAGCGGCGACAACCGCGGTGACACGATCGTGCACATCTGGCGGTCGGTGTGGGACGCGGAAGCCGCCGGTCGGCTCACTCGCTCCTACACCGGGGACTGGGAGCACTACCCCGAACAGAACACGGTGGAGGTCTTCGTAGCGTTGGCAGACGATCAGGTCGACGGGTAGGAACGGGTAGTGGACTTCGAGATAGTGACGTTGGACGAAAGCATGGTCGCCGGGCTCACGATCCCGCTGGCCGGGCGGGAGGTGACCGCCCGCGATCTCGATCTCGTCAACTTCACCTGGGACCGGTATCTGTCGCGCGAGAAGAACGTGCCGAGGATGGCCGCCTACATCGGGCAGAACGAGCACGCGGTCGCGGTGCTCGGCTATGAGGTGCGTTCCTTGGACGATATGGACGCGGGCGACGTGCTGACCCGCATTCCGAGCGGTCGCTACGCCAAGTTCGTGGTCTCCGACAAGCCCTACGACCTGTTGCGCACCGCGTGGGCACAGGTCGCCAAGGCCGAGAGCGCGGGAACGATCACGCGCTCACACACCGCGGAGGTGGAGCGCTACACCGGGCCGACCTCGGTCGAGGTGTACGTCTCACTGGACTGACCGCGACAGACCCGGCATACGAGAAAGACTCGCCGCCAACCCTTCGCGGGGATGGCGGCGAGTCCTTGTTGTGCCTGGTTACTCAGCCTTCGATGAAGGTCTCCAGCTGCTGGCGGGCGACATCGTCGGCCAGCTGCTTGGGCGGGGACTTCATCAGGTAGGCCGACGCGGGGAAGACCGGTCCGCCGATGCCACGATCCTTGGCGATCTTGGCGGCACGCACGGCGTCGATGATGATGCCCGCCGAGTTCGGCGAATCCCACACCTCGAGCTTGTACTCCAGGTTCAGCGGCACATCACCGAACGCGCGACCCTCGAGCCGCACGTAGGCCCACTTGCGGTCATCGAGCCAGCCGACGTGGTCGGACGGGCCGATGTGCACGTCCTTGGCGCCGAGTTCCTTCTTCAGGTTGCTGGTGACAGCCTGGGTCTTGGAGATCTTCTTGGACTCCAGCCGCTCGCGCTCGAGCATGTTCTTGAAGTCCATGTTGCCGCCGACGTTCAGCTGCATGGTGCGGTCGAGCTGCACGCCACGGTCTTCGAAGAGCTTGGCCATCACGCGGTGGGTGATGGTCGCGCCGACCTGGCTCTTGATGTCGTCACCGACGATCGGCACACCGGCCTTGGTGAACTTCTCGGCCCACACCGGGTCGGAGGCGATGAACACCGGCAGCGCGTTGACGAAGGCGACACCCGCGTCGATGCAGCACTGCGCGTAGAACTTGTCGGCCTCTTCCGATCCCACCGGCAGGTAGGACACGAGCACATCGACCTCGTTGTCGCGCAACGCCGCCACCACGTCGACCGGCTCGGCCTCGGAGAGCTCGATGGTCTCGGCGTAGTACTTGCCGATTCCGTCGAGGGTGGGACCGCGCTGGACGACCACGTCACTCGGCGGCACATCCGAGATCTTGATGGTGTTGTTCTCGCTGGCGAAGATCGCCTCGGACAGGTCGAAGCCGACCTTCTTCGCGTCCACGTCGAACGCGGCCACGAACTGGACATCCCGCACGTGATACTGCCCGAACTTGACGTGCATCAGCCCGGGGACGGTCGCGGTCTCATCCGCGTCCTTGTAGTACTGCACGCCCTGGACCAGGGAGGAGGCGCAGTTGCCCACACCTACGATGGCGACGCGAACTCGATTGCCGGTTTCACTACTCATGGCCGATATTTCCCTCTTTCTGTGGTGCCGCCTTCGTCGATTGCTCCGCCGCAATCAACTCGTTGAGCCAGCGCACTTCGCGCTCGCTGGATTCGAGCCCGAGCTGATGGAGTTGGCGGGTGTAGCGATCCAGCGAACCGCTGGCTTTCTTGATCGCTTCCCGTAGCCCTTCTCGGCGCTCCTCGACCTGACGCCGCCTGCCTTCCAGGATGCGCATCCGCGCCGCCGCCGGAGTGCGGCTGAAGAAGGCCAGGTGGACGCCGAAGCCGTCGTCGGTGTAGTTCTGCGGTCCGGTATCGGCCAGCAATTCACTGAACCGCTCCCGACCTTCCGGAGTCAGCTGATAGACCCGTCTCCCGCGGCGGGCGGTGGCACCGGCGGGAATCTCCTCGGCGATCAACCCGTCCGACTGCATGCGGCGCAGCGTCGGATAGAGCGACCCGTAAGAGAAGGCCCTAAAGGCCCCGAGCAGACCGGTCAGCCGCTTGCGCAGCTCGTAACCGTGCATGGGCGCTTCGAGGAGCAGCCCGAGAATCGCCAACTCGAGCATCGGGCTTCACCTCCTGACTGGGCAGAAACTTCACTGGATACGATCGCCAACTATATCGGACCGATATAGTTGGCGACAGGGTCACCCGGTATATCGAGCGAGAGTGTGGCCGAGCGAACACCGCGTCGAGGATGCTCGGGGCAAACTTCTCGACAACATGTCGGGTCAGCGAATCACGCCGGATCGACGCCGCGCGTTACCGGGCATGTGTTGCGAGACAGGCACGTTCGCTTTTCGACGCGGCAACCGACGGCGCGCCGTCGCGCGTCAGGACGGCTGGTCGAGACGAATCAGCGACCCGTCGAAAGCGACCATCATCATCCCGGTCTTTCCACCTGCTCCCTCGGCGAAGAGGGTGATGATCGGCTGCGTGCCGAGGACCTGGGGCGGAGAGGCGAGAACCAGGTGACTGATCGAGCCGCCCGCCAGCCCCATCGAACTCGGCGCACCCGCGAGAACCCGCGACAACGTGTCCAGGTCGAGGTCGGCGAGGTCGATCGGACGTTTGTCGGTCGTGCCCGCCGAACCGGACGTGGTGAATTCTCCGTCGTAGCGATAGCGCTGCGCGGGGTCACCCTGTGTGACCACCGCGTACTCGGGGAAGAAGGTCACATCCACCGCCTCGGTGTCACCGAACTTCTCGCGATAGCGCTGGACGAATTCGCCGATGCCACGTCCCTCGGTCAGATTCGGCACCTGCGCCTGCACCAATGCCGAGATCGGCGCATCCGGATGCGCGCCCACCTGGCGAACCACCACCCCGAGCACACTCGCGGCCAACACGACGACCACCACCCCGATCGTGCGACGCACCCACCGTGGCCAGCGCGTCGGCTCCGATGACGTTGCGGCTTCGGCGGATTCACCTGGCAATTGCAAATCACCGATCAAGGCGCGTAATGCCTCGACGAACTCCGCTTTCATCGCCGAGGCGGTGCGTTCGGAGTGTTCGGCCGCGGTGAGCTGACCGTCCTCCAGCGCGGCGTCCAGCAATCCGCAAGCCTCGACGCGGTCGACGTCACGCGCACGCACGGAATCGGTTTCGCGGGCTCGCCGAGCATCGTGCGGCCGTGAACTCTGGTCCATCTACTCGTCCTGTGCTGGTAGGGCTATCCGTCGAACGGATGCTCGTCCACTATCTCACCGCTCGGCGTCACGGTGAGGTGCCCGGACTCACCGAAGTCGTTGCCCACGTATACCGCTATCTCGGGCACCGCATCGTGCGTGCCGAAGGAAAGATCGGTGCCGAACGAAAGGTGGGAGACACGACCCTCGGGCACCGCGAGTCGCGTGGGAGCCGCCACGATGACGCGTTCCAACGCGTCGAGGTCGACGGTGGCGAGGTCGATCGTTCCGGTATCTTTCGGCCTGGTCGTCACGCCCGACTCGGTGAATCCGCCGCGATAGTTATAGCTCGCGCTGCGGTTGGGTTGGCCGGGCAGCTGCCGATCGAGCACCGCGTAGTCGCCGAAACTGTCGACCTCGTCGACCACGGCGTCGCCGAACTGCTTTCGGACGTTGTCGACAAAGAGACGAAGCCCATTGGCGGACATCAGGTCCGGTGTCGCGAACACCAACGGCTCCGGCGAATCCGGCTCGGCCGCAACGGGAGCCGCGCCGGCCGCGGCTGGCGCTCGCGGTTCGTCGCCGGTACCGACGAAACCGACAACGAGAAACACGGCGACCCCGATGACCAGCAGGAGGCCGACGAAGATTCTCGCCGAACGCATTCGACGCCGCTGCTCGGCCAGCCCGTCCGCGTGCGCCGCTGAGTCGGGTCGCAGATCGGATGTCAGGTCACGAATCTCACCGATGGTCGTGGCCTCGGCGAGCAGATCCACTCGCTCACCGTGCTCCTCGATGGTCAGCTGCCCCTGGGCGGCCGCGACATCGAGCAAGCGGGACGCCCGCGCTCGATCGGAGTCGCGAGCCCGCAGTAGTCGTGGTTCGCGCTCGTCACCCATCTCGAGACGCCGCAGGGACTCTCGGAGCTCGACAGGTGGCCCGATATCGGGTTCACCGGGCTTGCCTGCCGAATCGGACGGGCGCAATCCGGCCGGTTTTTGCAGGTCACCGAGAATTCCGTTGATATGCCCCATGGTTCGCGCCGAGCCTGCGAGCGCGGTGCGATCGTGATATTCATCCGCGTCGAGTTGCCCCTCGGCGTAGGCGGCATCGAGGAACGCGCGAGCATTGGCACGATCGAGGTCACGCGCGCGCATGCCGCCCTCAGCTTCGGTGGACACAAGAAAATCCTAATCGCCCAAAGGCAAGGATGTCCCACCTCGGAGCGGGTATGCCCGTACCCAATCCCGTCGGGCCCGGCGCGGGCGCTATCCGGCACCGCTACTCTGGTTCTCGTGCGAATTCAACGGCAAGTGGTCGACTACGCCCTCCGGCGTCGGTCGCTGCTCGCTGACGTCTACGCGGGCCGCGTCGATGTGGCCGGAGTATGTGACGCCAATCCCTACCTGCTGCGTGCGGCGAAGTTCCACGGCCAGGGGAGCGAGGTCACATGCCCCATCTGCCGGAAAGAGCAATTGACCCTCGTATCGTGGGTCTAC
This sequence comes from Nocardia callitridis, assembly GCF_039543305.1. NCBI lineage: Bacteria > Bacillati > Actinomycetota > Actinomycetes > Mycobacteriales > Nocardiaceae > Nocardia > Nocardia callitridis. The sequence goes on from NZ_BAABJM010000001.1 coordinate 1,250,292, forward strand.
GGTGACAGCCTCGGACCCGTAGCAGGGTCGGCGCGCACACCCGAGGAATTGATCCGTCTCGGCGAGACTCGCGAAGAGTTCTCGGTGCATGTCGTCGAGGTGTGCCGAACGTGCAGCTGGAACCACCTGGTGCAATCCTATGTGCTCGGGTTACCCCCGGCACCGACACGACGTCGCGCCGGGACACGGACAAACCGGCGCAGCGCCGCCGAATGAACAGCCAGGTCAACTGTCCGCCGGATGGCTCGCACAGGAGATCAGCGGCCACTGCGGTACCCGACACCGCTGCGGCCGAGCGAAGCCATCGAACCCGTTACGAGTTATGGAGATCTTGTCAGTGAATTCGCCCTACGAGACTTCCCCCCACGGCGATGAACCGCACGGCGGCCGTACTCAGCGAAGTTCACAGCCGGGCCCCAACCCGTACCCCACGCAACGACAGGGTCCGCCACCCGGCGGGCGGCAAGGCCCGCCACCCGGCGCACGCGGCCCGAGGCAGGGTCCGCCACCCGGTCCCCGACCGGGGCCTCCCCCCGGCCCGAGGCAGGGCCCGCCACCCGGCGCACGTCCCGGTGGACCACCGCCGGGACCCCGACCGGGTCCGCAGGGTGGTCCGCCACCAGGAGACCCGCGCGGACCGCAACGCAGGCCGGGCCCCCCACCACAGGGCCGCCCACCGCATCAGGCCCCCGCGAGTGGCCCGCCGCCACGCAATCCGAGGCCGAGCTCGCTCACGGAGGCGGTAGCCGAGCGCAATCGGCGGCCAGGCCCGCCCAGCGGTGAGCGACCGGTCACCGGACAACGCCCCGCGGCAGGCCGACCCCCCACCGGCGAACGTCCCGCGACCGCACGCCGTGGCACCGCGGCGGGACCGAGCACCGGCGAACGCCGGCGCACCGCGGGCGGACCGCCCTCGGGTCCGCCGCCTCGACGCGGTGGTGGCAGCGGCGACGGCTCCGACGGGCCTGGCAAGCGGCCGAAACGCAAGTCGCCGTGGCGCATCGTCCGAAGGACGCTGTATGTGCTTGTCGCGCTTGCCATCCTGGTGCCCAGTGGGATCTTCCTCATCGCCTATTCCACCGTCTCGGTACCCGAACCCGGCGACCTGCAAACCAACCAGGTCGCCAACATCATGGCCGAGGACGGCCAGACGGTGATCAGCAAAGTCGTTCCGCCGGAAGGCAACAGGACCGACGTGACGATCGACCAGATTCCGCCGCACGTGCGCAACGCGGTGATCGCGGCCGAGGACCGGGACTTCTACACCAACCCCGGTTTCTCCATTTCCGGTTTCACCCGCGCCGCCCGCGACAACGTGCTCGGGCGCGACAGCGCGGGTGGTGGTTCCACGATCACCCAGCAGTACGTGAAGAACGCGCTGGTCGGTGACGAGCGCTCGCTCACCCGCAAAATGCACGAGCTGGTCATCTCGGCCAAGATGGCCAGGCAGTGGAGCAAGGACGAGATCCTCGCCGCCTACCTGAACACCATCTACTTCGGTCGCGGCGCCTACGGCATCAATGCCGCGGCGAAGGCGTACTTCGACAAGCCGGTCCAGGATCTGACCGTCGAGGAAGGCGCGGTCCTGGCCGCCACGATCCAGCAGCCCTCCGGCCTCGACCCCGAGAAGAACCCCGACGGCGCGAAGTTCCGCTGGAATTACGTCCTCGACGGCATGGTCGCCGGCGGCAACCTGCCGCAGGCTCAGCGAACCGGTTTGCAGTTCCCACAGGTAGCCTCCTCGGCCGCCGTCGCAGAAAAAGGCTCCGGCGAAGGACCGGAAGGGCTGATCAAGACCCAGGTATTGCGTGAGCTCGCCGCGGCGGGCATCAGCGAACAGCAGCTCAACACCGCCGGACTGACCATCACCACCACGATCGACCCGAAGGCGCAACAGGCCGCCGTCGAGGCCGCACAGAACAACATGGAGGGCGAGGACGAGTCCATGCGGGCCGCCTCGGTCTCGGTGGACCCGCGCAGCGGCGCGGTGCGCGCGTATTACGGCGGTGACGACGGCTACGGCTACGACTTCGCCAATGCCGGTTTGCAGCCGGGCTCGTCGTTCAAGGTGTTCGGCCTCGCCGAAAACCTGGAACTCGGCATGCCGCTGTCGCAGATGTACGACAGCTCGCCGCTGGAAGTCAACGGCATCAAGATCACCAACGTCGAGGGCGAGTCCTGCGGGATGTGCACCATCGCCGAGGCGCTCAAGCGGTCGCTGAACACCAGCTTCTACCGCATGCAGCTGGATATGCAGAACGGCCCGGTGAAGATCGCCGACATGGCGCACCGACTCGGCATCCCGGATTCGTTCCCCGGTGTCGAGAAGACCCTCGCCGAGCCCGACGGTGGCCCGCCGAACAACGGCATCGTGCTCGGCCAATATCAGGCGCGCCCGCTCGATATGGCCTCGGCGTACGCGACACTGGCCGCCTCCGGCGTGTACCACGCACCACACTTCGTCTCGAAGGTCGTGACCGCCGACGGTGAGGTGCTACTCGATCGCGGCGAAGTGGCGGGCGAGCAACGGGTTTCGGCAGCGGTGGCCGACAACGTCACCGCGGCGATGAAGCCGATCGCCGGCTACTCGCGCAATCACAACCTGGCGGGCGGCCGCGAGTCGGCAGCCAAGACCGGTACCGCCCAGCTCCTGGACACCGGAGACAACAAGGACGCCTGGATGGTGGGCTACACCCCGTCGCTCTCGACGGCCGTGTGGGTGGGCAGCATCGACAACTCCGCGCTCTACAGCGCGGCGGGCGGCATGGTCTACGGTTCCGGCCTGCCGTCGGACATCTGGAAGCAGACGATGGACGGCGCCTTGGACGGCACGCCCAAGGACACCTTCCCGAAGCCAGCGCCGATCAAGGGCCAGGCGGGCGTACCGGAGTGGTCGGCGCCCTTCACGGCACCCTCGACCAGCGAGTCGCCCTACGAGCCGCCCGTGGTGATCCAGCCGTCGCAGGTGGAGATTCTGCCCGGCGTCGTGATCCCGGTTCCAGGGATCGCGCCCGCACCGCAGACTCAGTCGCGGCCGCAACAGCAGCGCGAGTCCTCCGACACCGGCGCGGGCCCGTTGCCCGGCCAGCCGATGGACGCGGGGCCGACGACGGCACCGGGCGGCGCGCGCCCCAGCGCGAGCAACAATTCCGAGGAAGACTCCGAGGACAGCGAGTCGCCCTCTCGCCGCTAGCGCGACCACGGCCTCGCCTACGCACTCGTTCGAGCGCGTAGGCGAGGCCGAGCTGGACCGCGAGCACGCCTGTTAGGCTCGGCTGCCGTGACCGATCAGCACTTGGATCAGCGGACCGATGGCAACGTTCCGCTATCTCCTGGGTCGGGCACGCCTTCCGTCTCACCAGCTCCCCTCGCCCCCGACCTGCGGTCCGCGGAGGGACGAGATCGGCCGAGCCGCAACGACTCACTGACCGCGCAACTGTCCGGCGTGGTCGGCGGTCCGGTCGGTGAGCACGCGCTGATCGGCAGGACGCGATTCTGGACGCCGATGCGGGTGTTGCTCGCGTTCGCCCTGGTTTTTCTCGCACTCGGCTGGTTCAGCAAGGCCGGGTGCATCCAGCAGACCAACGGCGCCAACGGCGCGCTCACCCTCGACTGGAACAACGGTCGCCAGTACACGGCGATGTGCTACTCGGACACGGTGCCGCTCTACGGCGCCGAGCGGCTCAACGAGGGCGCTTTCCCGTACAAGAAGTTCTGGATCGAGGAATCCGCCGGCGGCGACACCGAGACCAGGTACATGGAGTACCCGGTGCTTTCGGGCCTCTACCAATACCTTTCCATGCGCATCGCGAAGAGCTGGGACGCCTCGGTGCTACCCGGTGCGTTGCAGGTGGTGTTGTATTTCAACGTCGTCGCGTTCGGGCTCGCGCTGGCATGGCTCGTCACGCTCTGGGCTTCGGTGCGCCTGGCGGGACGACGCGTGTGGGATGTGGCACTGCTGGCGTGCTCGCCGTTGGTGATCGTGCACGCGTTCACCAACTTCGACGCGCTGGCCACGGCGTTCGCGGCGACCGGCCTGCTCGCCTGGGCGCGCAGACGTCCGGTATTGGCCGGTGTGCTGCTGGGGCTCGGCGGTGCGGCCAAGTTGTATCCGCTGTTGCTGCTCGGCCCGATTCTGGTGTTGTCCTTGCGCGCCGACCCGAGGCAACGGCTGGCGAGCACCCAGGTGGGGATGCGGTTACGGGAGGTCGAGAGCTGGTCGAGTTTCCGTACGTGGCTCACCGAAACACCCGCGCGGATACAGCTGCTCGGCGTTCGCCCGCTCGGCGCCGCGCTGTGCACGACCGCGGCGGCATTCGGCACCTGGCTGGTGGTGAATCTGCCGATCGCGTTGCTGTATCCGAATGGTTGGCGAGAGTTCTTCCGGCTCAACACCGAACGGCACGCGGACCCGGACTCGATCTATAACGTGATCACCTCGTTCACGGGTTGGGCGGGCTTCGACGGCAAGCTGGCCGACGGTCAGACACCGAGCGTTCTGAACGCGGTGTCGCTGTTCGTTTTCGTCGTGGCCTGCCTGGTGATCGCCTATATCGCACTCACAGCCCCGCGACGACCGAGGCTCGCGCAACTGTGTTTCCTGGTGGTGGCGGCGTTCCTGCTGACCAACAAGGTGTGGAGCCCGCAGTACTCGCTGTGGTTGGTGCCGTTGGCGGTACTGGCCCTGCCGCATCGGCGAATCCTGTTGGCCTGGATGACGATCGACGCGCTGGTGTGGGTGCCGCGCATGTTCTATTATCTCGGCCTCGACCACAAGGGTTTGCCCGAGCAATGGTTCACCGCCACCGTCGTCCTGCGTGATCTAGCGGTGATCGGATTGTGCGCGTTGATCGTTCGCCAAATCTATCGCCCCGACGAAGACCTGGTACGCCACGACTATGTCGATGACCCGGTCGGCGGCCCGTTCGATCGGATGCCCGATCCGCTGCTGCCGTGGCTGCCCGAGATGCTGCGACCCGGCATCGCGCTCGACAAGGAGAGGGCCGAGGCGGTGACGCGCGAACAGCCGGTGGGCGCCGCGCGATAACCTCCCTGCCCCGAACGCTCAGCGTGCGCGCAGATACCGTGCTTGCCGCGCGGGTTCGGTGGGCAATACATCGAGGTCGAGCTGCCACGGACTTCCCGTCCACGGATCGAACAGTGGTGTGCCCTGCACGGTCGGCAGGTGACGGCACGACTGCGAGAGCAGGGCGACGATCTGGTCGCCGGAATCGGATTCGTCGCTGCCGACGATCACCACCGACAGTCCGATCAGGTCACCCCTGGTGAGCAGGGCGCCGATGCGCTGGGCGTCCGAACTCTGGTATCCGTGCGGGAAATCCGCCGCCAACAGCACCCGGTGCTCGGTCGGTCGAGTGCGCTCGCCGCTGTTGTAGGCCATCTCGGCAAGTTCGGCGGCGTCGACCAGCGTTTGCAGGCGCGCGGAGATGTCGGTGTGGTCGGTGACGGGTGGACCGTTCAGTACGGGTTCCAGCATGCCGAGGAATCCGCTGAACGCCCCGGTGAGATCGATGACGTCCAGTGCGGTGCGCCGCGCGGGCGCCACCGCGAGCAGCCGGGCGAGCAACGCGCCGACCACGGGGGCGACCGCGGCGCTGGACTCGGTGTCGATCCACAGCGGCCGGTTCAACGGCACCGGAACGCAATACGGCACTCGCAGCGGCCCGCGTTCGAGCGAATACAACTCCCCCAGGCGGATACCGTCGCTGGCCACCGCGTCGCGATCCCAGGACGGCGAGTCCCAGGACGCCAGCGCGGGCGGCAGCATGACCTCCGCGTCGGCGAGTTCGGTGATCAGTTGTTCGGCGTCGCGCTGATGATTGCGTTCCGCGGTGGCGATCAGTTCGTCGTTGCGTTGTTGGGCGGCAAGCAACGCCTCGGCACCCTCGGGGGTGTTCCTGGTCGCGGGGTCGGAGACGGCCAGCGAGGATTCGTGGTCGAGTCGCTTGGCCGCGTACTCGCGCGCCGATTCCAACGCGGCCGCCGAACGCGCGGCGTCTTCGAAGATCATCCACAGCCGTTCCAGGCCGTGCCCGACTTCCAACGGGGCCGTCCCAGCGCTGCGTGCCTCGGTGGCCAGCGGGCCGGTCATCGTGTGCGGTTCGGCGGCCGCGTCGGCGACGTCGACACCGTGCGCGCCGAGCAGCACGGCCATGCCGCCCGCGTATCCCTGTCCGACAGCGCGCACCTTCCACGCCGTGCCGCGCCGGTACACCTCCAGGCAGATCAGCGCAGCCTCACCCGAGGTCGGCGTGGTGACGAATTCGGCGGTGGGGGCACCATTTTCGGCAAGCGTCGCGGTGACGGTGCCGAGTCCACCGTCGCGGGCCGGCGCGGCGGGGTCGGCGCTGATCACCAACAGCACGGCCTTGGCGTCGGCGCGTACCTGGGCGAGCGTGATTCGGAGGCCGTCGGCGGACAGTTCGACGCCCGCGCCCGTGGGTTGGTTGTAGAAGATGAAGTCGTCGGAGGAGAACACCTTCATGTTCTCCGCGACGACAAGCGCGGAAACGTCGAGGGGTGCCTCGGCTTTCGCGTCGACCATCACGGTTTCACCGGTCAGAGCGATATTCTGACCGGCTTTCAACTGAAACACTTTGTCCGCCCCGCTTATTCGTGTTGTTCCTGTCAGGTGTTGACGAGGAAGCGCCCCAGTTGTGGCACCGCCTCGCCGGGATGCTTGGCGTGGAAGCCTTCGCCGATCGCCTCGAGTTTCCAGTCCCCGCCGACCCGGAATACCTTCGCCATGAGCATCGCGGTGAACGGCATCCCACCCGCGAGGGTGTATCGGGCCAATTCGCCGTTGTTGGCGCCGTCTACCAGGCGAGTGAAGGCGTTCTGGATCTGTTCGAAAGTGTGCCCCTTGTAGGAGGTCACGATGAACAGCAACGAGGTGACGTGCGCGGGAATGCGGGTCAGATCCACCAGGATCACCTCGTCATCTCCTTCGCCCTCACCGGTGAGGTTGTCACCTTGGTGGCGGATAGAGCCGTCCTTGGAGGTGAGCTGACCGTAGTAGGCGACGTCCACCGGGTTCATGTCGGCGAACATGACCACCGACGCGTCGAGGTCGACGTCGACGGTGCGGTTGCCGAACATTCCCCTGCTGCGAACCGGATCCCAGCCGAGACCCATCTTCACGAAGGTCAGCGCATGACCGCCTTCCTTGCGCAGGGTTACCCGCTGACCCTTCTGCAAGCTGACCGGACGGTCCTTGCTCAGGCTCACCTCGGGAGCTTGCTGCGGCTGACCCTGCTGCGGCTGACCCTGCGCCGGATATCCGGGCGCGGGCGGCGGCGGGTAACCGGGCCCCGGTGGCTGCTGGTAGCCGGGGGCGGGCGGCGGCGGGTAACCGGGGCCCTGCGGCGGGTAACCGGGGCCCTGCGGCGGGTAACCGGGTTGCGGCGCGAACTGTTGCTGTTGCGGCGGCGGCTGCGTCGGGTAGGCCGGTGTGGTCGGCGGCGCGGCCGGGTATCCGGGCTGCTGCTGCGGCTCGGGTGGCGCGGGTGCGGGCGGCGCCGGGGCGCTCGGCGAATCATCGACGGTCACACCGTGATCGGTGACGAGCGCCGCGAATCCCCCCGCGTACCCCTGTCCTACCGCGCGGACCTTCCATGCGCCTTGACGGCGGTAGAGCTCCAGCGCGATCACGATCGACTCGGTGTCCAGGCCGTCGATTCGGTACTCGTACAACGCATTACCCGCGGCGTCGGACACGAGCGCGGTGGGCGCGGGAAACCGGCCGAAGTTGCTTGTCGCGTCGTCCAGCGTGATCACGGCACGGATCTGGGCGATATCGGCGGGCACCTGGCTCAACGACACCGCGAGTGCCGCGGGTTGGCCCTGCACGGGTTGCAGATTGACGCCGGGGCCGCTCGGCTGATTGAAGAACACGAAATCCGCGTCGGAACGAACCTTGCCCTGCTCGGTAACCAGCAGCGCGGACAGATCCGCCGGTGCGGACAATTGGATGGAGATCACCACATCGTTGGTGGCCAGCGGACCGTTCTGACCCTTGGCGAGTGTTGCGGACAAGTTCGACCCTTCGCTTGTCGGTGCTTTCGAATGCCACTCTACGAGATCGTGTCGCCGCCGGGCTCACACCGACGAGATACCGGGGAAACGACGCTATTCGACGCCGAGCGCCGCCGGTCGCATCGAATGGTCGTAGAACCATTCGATGATCTCCTCGCCAGCGCGAATACCGACGGCTTCGGTGATCGTGAGGTTGGGGTTGGTCCAGGACAAATATTCCAGTTCGCCGTGGCGGGGGCGGATGGCCAGGTCCGCGGCGCGCAGCATCTCGGCGTCCAGTGCGCCATCGCCGGCGGCCAGAAGTGTTGCCTCGGCGGATAATTCGCCGGACTCGTGGAGCCTGCGCCGTACCTCGGCGACCGCGGCGCTCTTACATACCGCGTTCGGCATCATGTAGATCTTGCGGCCCTGTTGGGACACCGACCAGCCGCGCTGCGCGCACCACGCACCCCACGTGGCGACGAAATCGCGGGGTACCGCGTCGGGCCGGACCACCAGGTAACAGAACAGCTCGTCGGCGACGCGAAATTTGTCGACCCAGGAATCGTCGATGAGGCCGCGCAGGCGGCTTGTCACCTCGGCGAGTACCACGCCGCTGGCTTCGACCTCGGCGGCGACCGACGCGCGCCACTGCGGGTCGGGTTCGCCGTCGCGGAGAATGTTTCCGCCATTGCTGGTGATCGCGTAACGCCAAGGGGCTCCGGGTAATCGGATGCGCTGGAATTGCGCGATGGTGCGCGTGGTGGTCGGGACTACGGGGACGGATTCGGCGAGGCCCCGTAAACGCCTGGCCGCGCTGGCCAACAGGAACGACAGCGGCGCACCGTCGAGATGCTCGACGCACACCGCCGAACCCGCCGCGGCGATGTCCGGGTTCTCGGCGATCAGCCGCTCGACCACGTCGCCGAACGCGGCGCGCGAGTAGATCATGGTCCGGTCGAGGTCGGTGGCGATCAGCACACGTCTTCGACCGTGCGGGGCTAGGGCGGGGTTCACCGTCGCACATCCTTGATCAGGCCCATGCAGGAGTAGGCCAGGTCGGGCACCACCTCGACCGGAACCGCGCGTGCGGCGGCGAGCATCCTGATGTGCGCGTGTTCGGGTGCGTCCGCCACGCGCACGAGCACCCGCCACGGCACGCGCCGCAACAACACCCGGGTGGTCTCGCCGACACCGGGTTTCACGAAGTTCACGCTCTCGATGCCGTACGCGGCGCGCACCCGTTCGACCGACGCCATGCCCGCCCATGTCGGTGTGCGGTCGCTCGCGCGGATCGCCGCGACGCTCCCGGGGACCCGGGAACGGATGGTGTCGAACGCACCGGACACGGTGTCGAGCAGTCGCACCGACACATCGTCATCGGCCAACTCCCGGTAGTACTTCGCGCCGTGGAAATCGCCGGGCCCGATCAGGGTGTCGTTCAATACTGTTCGCGAAACAAGCCCGGACACAGTGGAATTCAGGCAGGCCGAGGCGATGAGGAAATCGTCGCGCGTGCCATAGGTTCGCGCGCAGTGTCCGGGGTCGGCGAGCACCGCGAGTTCGGGATCGAACCACGCTCCCCCGCGCGCGTGATAGAGCTCGAGCGCTTCGGTGAGCTCCTTGGTGATCGCGCCCTTGCCCGTCCAGCCGTCGACGAACACCACCGAAGACGGATCATGGTGGTGGGCGAGGTAATCCAACGCCGTCGCGTCGATCCCGCGATCGCGGACAATCGACACCGCGTAGTGCGGCACCCGCAGACTCGGCGTCCGCGCCGCCAGCCAACGCCGCATCAGAATCCCCACCGGCGTGCCAGCCCGCGCCAACGACACCAGCACGATATCGCTGCCGCGCTCGGCCACCACCAGTTCGGCGACGGTCGCGGTCGCCAAAGCCAACCGCTGCGCGCTCTCGGCCAACACCGTGTCGAACAAGGCCCGGTAAGCGGCGTCGGGCTGGTATTCGATCGGCAACGACTCCGCGTAGTGCGCCTTGCCGGACTGCGCTCGTCGCTCCCGCTCGGCGACGTCGGCTTCAAGCGCCACCCCGGAGAGATCGGTTAAAAGCCAGGAAACCTCCTCCGCCGCATACGATCCGAACTCCGGCGCGGTCAGCGGTGCGGGCAATTCGGCTTCGCCGCCACTTCCCGCCGCGTCCGCTTCTCGTGCGGTCGGGGTTTCAGTGCGGGTTGCGGGTCGCACAGCGGCCACCGACGTAACGCGGGTCGCGGAAGTCGACGACTCACCAGAATTTGCCGATTCAGCGACGACTACCCGTTCAGCAGCGGTCACAGACCCAACCACGGCCTCAGATCCAGCAGCGGCCGCCAACGCAGCGGGGAGCGTGGGTTCGACGGGGGTCACCGATCCCACAGAGTCCGCGGGCTCAGCGGAGGTCGAGGACCCAACAGAAGCCACCTGATGAGCGACGACCGTCTGTTCAGCAACGGTCGCTGGCCCAGCCACGTCCGCGAATCCAACGGAAGTCGCTGGCTCAGCCACAATCGCAGATCCAGCAACGGCCGCCGACGCGGCGAGGGGCATGAGTTCGGCGGAAGTCGCAGGCTCGCCCGCGGCCGCGGACTCGGCATCGACCGCCTCGCGGAGACGATCGGCGCGCAACCGTCGCGGATCGGCACCGGGCACAACCGCCAGCACCACATCCGCGCCGGAGGCGGTGAGCACGTCGACCAAACCATCGTCGGCCACCAACGCGTTGGTGTCGGCCGGTGTGTCGATCACGACGAGCAGCACCGGTGGTTCCGAATCCGTTTCACCGCTGACGAATTCGCCCGTCGCCGCACCCGCGAAACCAGGGCCCCACTGCGCGTTGTACAGGAATCTCGGCTGGGGTTGCTCGAATTCCGGTGCCTGGAAACGGAATCCACGGCGCAACGGATATCCGGGCTCGTCCGCGACATAGGCTGGCGAACGAGTGGTGGTCTGAAATCTCGTCTCCCGCCCCGATTCCGCCAGGACGGCGGCCATCCGCAACGGCAGATACATCAATTCCTCGTGGCCGATGACGATCACCCGACGCCCGGCGAATCGGGAGTCCAGCAGCTCGGACGCTGTCGCGCCGACCGTTTCCAACGCCTGCTCGAACGCCGCGGTGTCGGAGGCCAGGATCCCGTGCCTGCCACCCTCCGGCACCCCCTCCGGCCAGGCCAGCTCCAGCCGCACCACCGAACCACGCTGTGGCGCGGTGGGATTGAGCGTCGGCTCGGGTAACGCGTTCACTACCAGTGTCATATCGTCCGGCAGGACGGTCGCACCATGAGCCAGGGCGACGGTGTCGATGCGCACACCGAGTTCGGCGGTGAACTTCCCGAAATCGGCCATGTCGTCCGGACCGCGCATGTCCACCAGTGAGGCGAGCACGTAGTGCGTGCGCGGCGCGAAAGCGTGCAGCGCGCGGATCGCATCGATAGCCGTACGCCCCGTTGATATTTCATCATCGACCAGCACCAACGGTAGCTCGTTGACGAACACCTCCACCGGCATCGGCTGCAACAGATGGGAAGTGGCATGGGAATGCCCCTCCTCGAAACCCGCCGTAGTCGGCGCGGTGGGTACCTCCCTGCGCGTCGAGTGCAGGTAGCACTCGGCACCGATACGCGCCGCCACCGTGTGCCCGAGTCCCGTTGCCGTCTCGGCGAATCCGAGCACCACCGCCGCGCTACCGTCGAGTGCGAGGGTCACCAGATCACCAAGCCGGTTTCCGCCCGCGAGCACCACCCGAGGGTCGGTCGGCAGATGCTTGCCGAGCACGGTCGACACCAACAGGTGCGCTCGTCGCGGGTTCCGGCGCAGCCCCGGCTGGACCAGCTCGGGAGTCGACAGGTTCGCGGGCAATATGTCCTGCCAGTCGATGCCACCGCCCGCGCGCACGTGCCGTAACTCGAAACCGAATTCGCGAGTCGGCCACGGCGACTTGTCGCCGTCGTGCGCGCTCACAACGTCACCAATGCCGTCAGCAGGTCGACGAACGACACACCCTTGTTCGCGACACCGAACACCTTGGCGCGCAACAACGTCTGCATCGCCCAGCTACGATGCGGACGCATCTCGTTCATCTTGTTGCGATATCCCGACGCCGCGACCCCGCCTACATCACCGCGCAAAATATCCTGCGCGTCGGTGTATTCCTCGTGCGTCACCACCGAGAGCGCGTGCACCGCGTTCACATGCGAGGGGTGAATCACCGTCTTGCCCTGCATCCCGTTGGCACGGTCCAGGGTGATCTCGCGCAGCAACCCATCCAGATCACGGCTGACCAGATACTGCCGAAACGGCACCGCGTCCGACTCCGCGAACGGCGCCGTGCGCAGCAACGGCCGGAACATTCGCTCGTGGTCGGCGAAGTACTCCCATACCGGTCCCGTGATCACGAAACCGCTTCCGTCGGCACGCCCGAGATAGTTCACGATGTCGGCGACCACGTCGGCGACCACCCGCACGTCGTAGATGGTCAGGTCACGGTCACGCCGGATACCGAAGATCGAGCACATATCGGTCGCGCCGATCCGCACCGCGAGAATCCGATCCCGATGCTGTGCAAGCATTTCCGCGATCGCGGTGAGCTCGCGATCGCGCGACTGCCTGTGCACGAGCGCCGCCGATTCGAGCACGGGCATGCCATACAACGGGCGCTCGACTCGGGCCGAAGCGATCTCTAGTGCCTCGAGATATCGTGGGCCGGAATCGGAATCGAACTTCGGGAAGACGAACCCGGTCAGCACCGCCGCACCAGCGCCGGCCTGCTCGATGATCTCCACAACGGTGCTCGCATCGCGAACCCGGATGAACAGCAACGGATTGGCGTCCTGGGTGTCGAGCAGTTCCGCCAGCGCGGCGACCGCCAGCTTCTTGGCCAGCTCCACCTCGTGATCGGCGACCGCGTCCTCCAGGTCGATCACCATCGAGCACACGCCGCGCGCCGCGCATCTTCGGATCGTCTCCGCGAGTTCCGGTCTGGTCGCAGGCACATACAGCGTGGCACCCAACCCCACCGCGAGTAACTCGCGGTCGGTGCGGTCTTCACCGAAAGGTTGCGGCAACTGGTGGAAAAGAAATCGTGCGTCCGGGCCGTGCAGCTGCCGAAAATGGCGCAGCGGCATTCGCTTCCGCAGGGAAACGCCCTGCTGGACGGCGATGCCTGCGGTCATCGTCACCCCATCCTCAATCTCGTTGTTGTCCTGCCTGTTTGCGCATTCGATCCACGACACCGGCGATGAAATCCGTGACGGTATCCAGTTCCGTCACATAGGCCAGGTAGTCGGGGTGGCGCCCCGTCAATGTCTCGGCGATCCGATCGATCCGCTCCACCTGCGCGTCGAGTACCGACCCCCAATCCGCGACGAGTCCTCTGCTCACCGCCAGCATTTGCGCATCCCGCAGCCGGAATCGTACGGCCTTGGATTTTTCCTGTGGATCGGCACGGACCTCGCGCAGCAGCGCCAGGCGTTTCGTCACGGCGTCGACATACTCTTCGGCCTCGCCGATGTGTCCGCGCGCGGCGGTGGTCAAGTCAAGTGCGGTCTCCGGATCATCGTTGGCCGCTGCCGCACGCGCCCGCCCGAGGGCTTCCTCCGCGGCGGCGGTGGCTCGCTCACTTTCGCGCTCATTGTTAGCCAAATCCGCCGAACTCGCAGCGTTGAATTCCCGCAGCAGGGCAGAGAACGCTGCTGCCAAGCCCTCGGATCTGGTTCGAACAGCGGAAAGTCGGGTACTCACCGACGTCAGCGCGGTTTGCGCCGCGTGCGCCCGTGTCGGTGCGGCGGCCAATGCCTGGTCAAGTTGCCTTGTCGCGGCTTGTAATCGGTTGGCCTGCTCGCGCTTCGTCGACGCGGACACCGACTGATCATCGTTACCCGCCGCGGCGAGTGTGATCATGACCTCATCCACGGCTGCCGCACCCGCACGCACCGACGGGTACCGCGCGTATGGCGATTGGTCCGCCCGTTCACGGGCCGCCACTGCCTCGGCCTGCACCTGCCGCACCAACTGCGGCACCGTGGCGAGCATCGCGACCGCGTGCTCCAGGTGTTCCTGGTTACCGAGATAGAACTGGTCGACTCCCCGCGCGGCCTCGTGCAACTGCCGGGCGACGCCGTCGGCGCGGCGCCGCCCGTCGGCTACCGAAGTACCGGCTTCCTTCGCCGCGTCCATCTCCTCGGTCAATGTGAGGTAGGCGGTAGCGGCGGCATAACATTGCGCGCGCAACGTTTCCCAGCGCCGCGCCATCGCGCGTTCGGGAGAAATCTGGTCGGAGGCGAGCACGGCGGCCTCGGCGGCGCTCTGGCGCTGGTCCATATCGAGGAACGCCGATACCAGCGACGTCCGGGCCTGTTCGATCCATTGATCGTCTCCGGACGACCGAAACCATCCACGCCTGCGGCCTGCCACGCCCCGATGGTAGATCTTGATGACCCTCCAGCGTTGTGACCGTTCCTGCGCAAGATCCGCGAAACCTACTACTGTCGTAAGGCGTACCCGGCGATTCGGACATGCTGGGATCAGCAATCAACTATTGAAAGGGAACTCCGCATGGGTGTCAGTCTGTCCAAGGGCGGCAACGTCTCACTGACCAAAGAGGCGCCTAACCTGACCGCCGTCGCGGTCGGACTCGGATGGGATGTGCGTACCACCACCGGTACCGACTTCGACTTGGATGCCAGCGCTATCGCGACCGGTGCGGACAAGAAGGTTCTGTCGGATCAGCACTTCGTCTTCTTCAACAACCTGAAGAGCCCCGAAGGTTCGATCGAGCACACCGGCGACAACACCACCGGTGAGGGCGACGGCGACGACGAGATCATCAACGTCGACCTCGCGAACACACCGCCGACCATCGAGAGCATCTTCTTCCCCGTCTCGATCTACGACGCCGAAACCAGGCAGCAGTCGTTCGGTCAGGTGCGCAACGCCTACATCCGCGTTGTCGACCGGTCCAACAACAACGAGCTGGCCCGCTACGACCTCACCGAGGACGCCTCCACCGAAACCGCCATGGTCTTCGGCGAGCTGTACCGCAACGGCGCCGAGTGGAAGTTCCGCGCGGTCGGCCAGGGCTACGCCTCCGGCCTGGCGGGTATCGCCCGTGACTACGGCGTAAACGTCTGAGGAACACTGCGTTGTTCGCCAGGGGGCCCGGCGACGGGCCCCCTCGTCGTACGCAGGCGCGTCAATACGACACCACGCAGGTGGCGGCAAACCCAGAGTTGGACATTCCACGTCTGAGCGGCCACGCTGGCAGGACTGTCGCCGACTAGTTGTTCCTCCATCACCGAAAGGGTCCCCGCGTGGTCCTGCGCATTTTCGGCATCTCCTTCATTGTCACAGTGGTCTCGCTCATCGCGGCCTTCCTGTACGGCGGGCCGACCGCCTTGGCGCTGGCCGCGATCCTCGGCATCCTCGAGGTCTCGCTGTCGTTCGACAACGCCGTCATCAACGCCACCGTGCTCCAGCGGATGAACGAGTTCTGGCAGCGGATCTTCCTCACCGTCGGCGTGTTGATCGCCGTTTTCGGTATGCGGTTGGTCTTCCCGCTCGCGATCGTCTGGATCACCGCGGGTCTGAACCCGGTCGATGCCTTCGACTTGGCCCTGAACCCGCCCGCGGGTGACGCCCCCTACTTCCCGGACGGCAGCGCCTCCTACGAGACGCTGCTCACCGACGCCCACCCGCAGATCGCGGCGTTCGGCGGCATGTTCCTCGCCATGCTGTTCCTCAACTTCATCTTCGAGGAGCGGGAGATCACCTGGCTGTCCTGGCTGGAGAAGCCGCTGGCCAAGGCCGGACAGCTGGACATGATCTCGGTACTGGTTGCCGGCGGTGGCCTGATCCTTGCCGCGGAATTCATCGCCCCCGACGAAAACCGCTCCACGGTGCTGATCGCAGGACTGCTCGGACTGCTCACCTACATCGCGGTTGACGGACTCGGTTCCTTGTTCCACACCGAGGAGTACGAGGAGCACCCGAGCGGTGGGCCTTCACAACTGGTGAAGGCGACGGGTAAGGCGGGATTCTTCCTGTTCCTCTACCTAGAGGTCCTGGACGCGTCGTTCTCCTTCGACGGTGTGATCGGTGCCTTCGCCATCACCTCCGACCCCATCCTGATCGCACTCGGCCTCGGCCTGATCGGCGCGATGTTCGTCCGCTCGATCACCGTGTACCTGGTCCGCAAGGGGACCCTGTCGGAGTACGTGTACCTCGAACACGGCGCGCACTGGGCGATCGGTGCCCTCGCGGTGATTCTGCTGGTCTCGATCGGCGTGCACATCAACGAGGTGATCACCGGTCTCGTCGGTGTCGCGTTCATCGGTGCCGCGTTCATCAGCAGCATCATTCGCAACAAGCGCGAGGGCGACAACCACGAAGTCACCATCGAACCGGAGACCACGCCGGTAGGCTGATCTGCGGCATGCAGCCGAAAGACCAACGCGGCAGCGGCCCCGTCATTCATGACGGACCGCTGCCGCTTTTCGTATGACGGGGGGATTTCCACCATGGCGATCGACAACAATCCCGGCGGGGTCAACCTGTCGAAGGTGACGCTGTCGAAGGCAACACCGAGTATCAATCTCACCAAACCCGGTGAACAGCAGGGTGTTCTGCGCGTCAACCTGAACTGGTCGTCGGGCTCGAGGGGTTTCTTTCGCAAGGCCAAGCCGGTCGACCTCGACCTCGGCTGCCTCTACGAATTGGCCAGCGGCGCCAAGGGTGTGGTGCAGGCGATCGGTGCGAGCTTCGGCAACCTGGAGGCCGAGCCGTATATCCGGCTGGACGCCGATGATCGCACCGGCACCGCCACCGGCGGCGAGAACATGCACATCAATCTCGCTCGGCCCGAGCTGTTTCGACGCATCCTGATCTTCGCGTTCATCTACGACGGCGTGCCGAACTGGGCTGCCGCCGACGGCGTCGCCACCCTGTACCCCACCTCGGGACCGCAGGTGGAGGTGCGCTTGGACTCGCCGGTGGATGGCGCGCGCACCTGCGCGATCGCGCTGTTGCAGAACCAGGGCGCGGGGATCACGGTCAATCGCGAGGTGCATTACGTCAACGGTGCGCAGCGGCAATTGGACGAGGCGTATCACTGGGGGCTGCAATGGCATTCGGCGAACAAGTGACGCCGAGGCAGTGAACCACCGCCGCTAGGCCACCGGAACCGGCACCGGATCGTCACGACCCGGCGTCGCGAGAGTCTGTGGTGGCGCACGGAATCCGCGCAGCTGTGCACGCAGAAACAGCACGAAGAACGCGACGAGCAGCACCGCGCGGCCCCACACCCCGAACTGCACCACCCGCTCCATCGTCTCCATCGATTCCCCCGAGCCGATCGAATAGAAGTAGCGGAACACCCCGACACCGATCGCCACATCGGCCACCAGGTAGGCGCCGATCAGCGTCCACGGCACCCGCAGCAGCACGAGGAACGGCACCAGCCAGAGCGTGTACTGCGGGGAATGCACCTTGTGGAAAAGCAGGAATCCGCACAGCATCGCCGCACTCACCGCGATCCACGGGAAGACTCCCGACCTGGTGTATCGACGCCATCCCAGCCACATGGCCAGCGCGAACGCCGCGATGATCAGGGCGGGTGAGGCAATCGAGACCGCGTGCTGAAATGCCTGCTCGTCGCGCTTGTCGGAGCCGTACAGCTGCCGAAGTCCCCAATACCACACGGAATTGGTGGTGATGTCGGCCTCGCGCAGCTGCTGGAAGGTGATCGAGGCACGCCACCCCTCGTACCCGGAGACGGCGAACGGCAGGTTCACCAGCACCACGGTGCCGATCGCCGCCGCGGCGGTCAGCAACGCTCCCCGCACGTCGGTGCCGGTCCCCCGGCCGTCGCCGTCGCGCTCGTCACCGCCGGTGGCTACGAACGCCAGCAACGGCAACACGAAGATGCCCGGATAGAGCTTGAGACAGAAACCCAGCCCGAGCAGCACCGCGGCCAGCATCCCCCTGGTACGCAACGAGAGCCGGGGCAGCGCCGCCATCACGTACACCGCGGCTACCGCTGTGCACACCACGGGTAGCTCCCAGTTGTGGAAGGCGTAGAGGACCAGCGGCGAGCCGATCGCCCACAGCAGTGCGGCCTTGCCGCTGAGCCTTGCCAGCATCCACGCGGTCAGCAACGCGAACGGCACCAGCAGCAATGCGGTGTGCAGCAGGAAGTCGGCGTCGGTGTGCGCGCCGATCGCGCCGAGCCACATCAGCAGCCCGCTGAGCACCGGGTATTCCACCGCACCGCCGACGAGCGCACCGTCGTCGGTAATCGATCCGCTCACATACGGAAAGGTGTGCTCGTTGATATTGCGACCTAGCCAGAGCAATTGGATATCCGAATAGCAGACATCGGAATCCTTGTGCATGTCGAAGACCAGGCTGCGGCCCTGTTCGTCGAACGGTTCGCCCGCGCAGCGCGCCTTGTTCAGGTAGCCGAGTGCGAGGGTGAGTCCGCACAGCAACACCACCACCGCGACCATCGCGGCCCTGCGCCGGTCGAGACCGCCCCCCGTCGCCGTCGTCCCGTCGCGTGCGGTCGGTCCGATCGGCATGGAAACCACCATAAGCGGCCCCCCGGCGGTGCGCCGCCGCTACCCCGGAGCTCGCCATGGGGCTCGGGCTCGATTTCGTTGCTCACCTGCCGCTCATGTAGCCTTGCCGGGTTGCTGACGCAACGAACCCTCCTGCCACGGACCGTCCGTGGCCGTTTCCTAGTCCACAGGAGGTGATTGGTCCGTGCGTCATTACGAAGTGATGGTTATTCTCGATCCAACCCTGGACGAGCGCACCGTTGGTCCGTCGCTGGAGAACCTGCTCAGCGTGGTTCGCACCGATGGCGGCAAAATCGACAAGGTCGACATCTGGGGGCGCCGTAGGCTCGCCTACGAGATCGCCAAGCAAGCCGAAGGCATCTACGCGGTGGTCGATCTGACCGCGGAGCCCGCGACGGTGAGCGAACTCGACCGCCAGCTCGGCCTGAACGAGACGGTGCTGCGCACCAAGGTTCTGCGCCACGCCAAGTAGTTTCGCCAACTCGCGAAAGCGTCCGACCCTATCTCTAGGCTCTAGCGCACACGCGAGACGCGAACTGCACACCGAGCAGGAGGAACCCACATGGCAGGCGACACGGTCATCACCGTCATCGGAAATTTGACGGCAGATCCCGAGCTTCGATTCACGCCGGCAGGCGCGGCGGTGGCTAATTTCACCGTCGCATCGACGCCCCGCATGTTCGACCGCAATACGAACGAGTGGAAAGACGGCGAGGCGCTGTTCTTGCGCTGCAACATTTGGCGCGAGGCTGCCGAGAATGTCGCCGAAAGTCTGACCAGGGGTTCCCGTGTCATCGTGAGCGGACGACTGAAGCAGCGCTCCTACGAAACCCGCGAGGGTGAGAAGCGCACGGTCGTCGAGCTCGAGGTCGACGAGATCGGCCCCTCATTGCGTTACGCCACGGCGAAGGTCAACAAGACCAGTCGCGGCGGCGGAGGCGGCGGTTTCAGCGGCGGTAACAGCGGTGGCGGCAATTCGGGCGGCTCCAATGGTGGGCGCTCCGGCGGTGGTAGTGCGCAGGAAGATCCGTGGGGCAGTGCCCCCGCGGCGGGCTCCTTCGAGGGCGGCAGCCGCGTAGATGACGAACCGCCGTTCTGATAACGGCATTCCTTCGGCCTGATCGATACGGGCCATCAGTGATTACGGAGTAGAGACCATGCCTAAAGCGCCAGCGCGCGAAAAGGTGCTCAAGAAGAAGGCTTGCGCTTTCTGCAAGGAGAGCAAGACCGGAACGGTCAACATCGACTACAAGGACACGGCGCTGCTGCGTAAGTACGTCAGTGATCGCGGCAAGATCCGCGCTCGTCGCGTCACCGGCAACTGCGTTCAGCACCAGCGTGACATCGCGGTAGCCGTCAAGAATTCACGCGAGGTGGCTCTGCTGCCGTACGTGTCGACGGCTCGCTGAGAAAGGGAGCACGCACAATGAAGCTGATTCTTACCGCTGACGTGGACAACCTCGGTGCCCCTGGCGACACCGTCGAGGTCAAGGACGGTTACGGCCGCAACTTCCTGCTGCCGCGTGGCCTCGCGATCGTCGCCAGCCGTGGCGCCGAGAAGCAGGTCGCTGGCATCCGCCGGTCGCAGGAGGCCCGCAAGGTGCGCGACCTCGGCCACGCCAACGAGCTGAAGCAGGCCATCGAGGGCCTCGAGTCGGTGTCGCTGACCGTGAAGACGGCGGGCACCGGCAAGCTGTTCGGCTCGGTGACCACCTCGGATGTCGCGACGGCCATCAAGACTGCTGGCGGCCCGATTGTCGACAAGCGCAGCATCGAATTGCCGAAGACGCACATCAAGTCGACCGGCGACCACACCATCTCGGTGCACCTGCACCCGGATGTTGTCGCCAAGTTCGACCTTCAGGTCGCCTCCGCCTGACAGCCTGAATAGGCGACTTTCACCAGGCGAAATCGAAGACCGCTCCCGTGCATGGCACGGGAGTGGTTTTCTTCGTGCGTTTCACCACCCCTGAATCGGTAACTAAATGTTTGCCTGTGGGGAATTCCGGTAATGCGGGGTTCCGCGCCGCATTCGGCGATCTCCACGGCGTCGCCCATCGGGCGCGCCTGTGGATCGATGACAAACCAACCGATCGTAATGTGATTCAGCTCATAGCTATTCCACCTGCCGTTAACCCAACACGCCCGGCTGTTCAACTCCGGCGACACGCGGAACTTTATTCATCCACACTCGAAATGTGTGAGAAACCAATATCTATCAGCGCATTTATCGCGCGTGACCTGGGTTTTCCCCAACTTGTCCACAGGGGGTGCACACGGTTAGGTGAACAGTCCCCAAGTTATCCACAGCTGTGTGCACAGGTGCGTTTGGTGCGCACCGATCGGGTCGCCTACGTTCGTCCTACACCGCGCGCGAACCGGCCGGGATCGACCGGATTGCGTAGCTCCCGCACCGATAGCTGGAAACCCCAGGTGGGCGCACGATCAACCGCGGAACATCCGCTACCGAGCACGCCGAACGTGTCGGTACCCGGGAGTAGAACCAGTCATCAATAGGGTCAGCCCTTGGTGGGGAGAGAGGACGGTCGAGTTTCGTGGCAGTCGTCGATGATCGTGGACACACGGACTATCCGCCCGAACCACCAGGTGAGGACTTCGGCCGCCAACCACCGCACGATATGGCCGCCGAACAGTCCGTCCTCGGCGGCATGCTGCTCAGCAAGGACGCCATCGCCGACGTCATCGAGGTGCTACGCCCCGGCGACTTCTACCGCCCCGCACACCAGGCCGTCTACGACACGATCCTGGACCTCTACGGTCGAGGCGAGCCCGCCGACCCGGTGACCGTGGCCGCGGGCTTGGAACGCCGAGGCGAACTCAAACGCATCGGTGGCGCACCGTATCTGGTCACACTCACCCAAACCGTCCCCACCGCCGCCAATGCCGGGTTCTACGCCGAGATCGTCTCGGAGAAATCCATCCTGCGCAGGCTCGTCGAAGCGGGCACCCGCATCGTCCAATACGGCTACGCGGGCGCCGACGGCCAAGACGTCGCCGAGGTGGTCGACCGCGCACAGGCCGAGGTCTACGAGGTCACCGAACGCCGCACCACCGAAGATTTCATGCCCCTGGAAGAACTCCTCCAGCCCACGATGGACGAAATCGATTCCATCGCAAGCCGAGGCGGCATTTCTCTAGGCGTCCCCACCGGTTTCACTGAGCTGGACGAGGTGACAAACGGCCTGCACCCAGGCCAAATGATCATCGTCGCTGCGCGTCCTGGTGTTGGTAAGGCACTCGCGTTGGACACCCCGCTACCAACTCCCACGGGTTGGACAACCATGGGCGAAGTACGCGTCGGCGATGAACTCATCGACGCCGATGGTCACCCGACCCGAGTCGTCGCCGCGACCGAGGTATTGACCGAGCGCGCCTGCTACGAGGTCGAATTCTCGGACGGCACAGTCATCGTCGCCGACGAACAACACCAGTGGCTCACCGACACCAGGGCGTCTCGACGCAAGACGCGCGGCAGCGCCCCAGAAGTGCGCACGACCGCGCAGATCGCGAACACCCTGCGCTGCAACACCAGCGACCGCCGACTCAACCACTCAGTGACGAACGCGCAGCCACTGGACTTGCCACCGGCCGAATTGCTCGTCCCGCCATACACACTCGGTGCGTGGTTGGGCGACGGCACCGCGGCCGTCGCCCAATTGACAACCGCCGACCCTGAAATTGTTGTCCGCATCGAGGGGGAGGGGCTGACGGTCGTTCCGTCTTCATCCGCCTACCTGCGATACGGACTGGTTTTGCCCCAGGAAGACCCGATCGCGGTGCGCGAGTGCGTGGTCTGCGGCAAGGAATTCACGCCTTTCACCGAAGAAGTCCGGACCTGCGGGCGGTCCTGCGGTGGTAAGGCCAGGTTCTGCTCCGCGCCGGTTACTCCGCCGACCTGCCCACAATGCGGCGGCAAATCCATCGGCCTCCGGATGTGCCAGCGATGCCGAAACACCATCGGCAGCGTGCAGGCCCGGCTGCGGACCATCGGAGTGCTCGGCGACAAGCACATTCCGCCCCAGTACCTGCGCGCATCCGAAGCGCAACGACGAGCGCTGCTCGCGGGCCTGCTCGATACTGACGGAACGGTCACGCAGGGCGGCTCCGTGCAGTTCTGCGTGACGAATGAGCGGCTGGTCCATGGTGTTCGCGAACTGGTCGTCAGTCTCGGATACCGGTGCCATCTCTCGACCAAACGCGTCGCCGGACGGACCGAGCAGTCCTCGACCGCTTTCACACTGACCTTCGCCACCGATGACATCGTCTTCGGCCTGCACCGAAAGGCATTACTGCACAAGCAACGTCGCGCGAGCCAGAGCACGGTGCGGTCGAGCGCACGTTTCATCACCGATGTCAGGAAGGTCGAGTCCGTCCCGGTGCGGTGCGTCGAAGTCGACAATGCCGACCATCTCTACCTCGCGGGACGTGCGATGGTCCCCACGCACAATTCCACCCTGGGCATGGACTTCATGCGCAGCTGTTCCATTCGGAACGGGCTGCCGAGTGTCATTTTTTCCTTGGAGATGAGTCGCACCGAGATCGTGATGCGTCTGCTTTCGGCGGAGGCGAAGATCAAGCTCGGTGATATGCGCGCGGGGCGGATGAGTGACGACGACTGGACGAAGCTCGCCCGCAGGATGAGCGAAATCAGTGAAGCGCCACTGTTTGTCGATGACTCGCCGAACCTGACGATGATGGAAATCCGCGCGAAGGCACGGCGCCTCAAGCAACGCCACGACCTGAAACTCGTTGTGGTGGACTACCTCCAGCTGATGACCTCCGGTAAGAAGGTCGAATCCCGTCAGCAGGAAGTCTCGGACTTCTCCCGAAATCTGAAACTTCTCGCCAAGGAACTCGAAGTGCCAGTGGTCGCGATCAGCCAGCTGAATCGTGGTCCCGAACAACGAACAGACAAGCGCCCTATGGTCTCTGACCTGCGCGAAAGTGGCAGTCTCGAGCAAGATGCCGACATGGTCATCCTGCTGCACCGCCCCGATGCGATCGAACGCGACGACCCACGCGGTGGCGAAGCGGACCTGATTCTCGGCAAGCACCGTAACGGTCCGACCGCGACGATCACGGTGGCGCACCAACTGCATTTGTCTCGCTTCGTGGACATGGCTCGCGGCTGACACATAGCTGTCACCAGTTCGTGTGACGGGGTCGAGCGATATCGACCCCCTCACACGTGGTTCAGGCGTTGATCGAGGCGTGCATTCGACCCGGCGCCGTCACCATGCGACCGATGATTCAGCCACTCTGCGCTACCGGCGGTTCCTGGTTATCGCTCCACGATGGTTGAAATATTCGGTGAAATCCGATGCCACTGGTGCACCGAACCACGACCCGTGATCGTCACAGTGACAGGCGAATTGGTTAGAATTAGTTTCATCGGTACCTCGTTGTCGTATGCTTCGTTTGGACATCGGCGCTGCCGCAAGTACTTTCGGTCCGCGCGCTAGATGGCAAGGGCGGGCACCCTGCCGGTCGAATCGGTCGAATCAAACACCGCGTATTGCGGCACTGTCATGGCGAACGAGTGGTTCGCGAGAATCCGTCGAAACCGCCCGCATGTAATTCACGCGGCGCGGCCTCATCGTTCAGTCGGTGTCGGCGGGTGGTCCGCAGGGGTGTGGTCGACCATCCGGAGATTCGTGAGCATTCATCCAATCGGGAGGTTCGAAGTGTCCACAGGGGGTTTCGGGAGTGCGGACGGGCGCACGACCCAGGGTTCCAAGCAAGGGGTAGTTGCCGGTTCGACCGTTCCGCGTAGGCAACTCGGCAGGCATCTGCGTGAGCTTCGCCAGGAATGCGGTATGTCCATCGCTGAGCTGGCCAAGCTCGTCGAGCGCAGTGCCGCAACGATCCAGCGGCTCGAAACCGGTACGGCGGAACGTATTCGGCTGTGGGATATCGAGGAGTTGTGCAGGGTTCTCGATGCGGACGAGACGATGACGGAGGGTTTGAAAGGTCTTGCACAGCAGGGTAATACCGAGAGTTGGTGGCATGAATACGGCGATCTGATTCCAAATGACTTCGATGTATACATCGGATTAGAATCAGCCGCAGACCAGCTCACGTCGTTCCAGGAGATCGTTCCTGGTCTGTTCCAAACACCCAGGTATGCGCACACATTGATCAGCGCAGCGCGACCGCATGGCCCGGCACCGGAGGTTGCCCGCCGAGTGGAGATGCGAATGCGCCGACAGCGGATGGTCACGAGGAAAACGCGTCCGGTGTCGGTCGACGTGATCCTCGATGAGTCGGTTTTGCACCGGGTGGTAGGCGACCGAAGGACGATGGCCGAACAGCTCCGACGGCTCGCCGACATCGGAACACTGCCGAACGTGAAGATTCGAATTCTTCCGTACTCAGCTGGTGTGCCGCTGGGCGATCTGACCGGCCCGTACATCACGTTGGATTTCGCGCCTACCAAGGGAAGACAAGAACCGTCAGTGGTTTACGTCGAGAACTACACCGGAAATATGTACCTTGAGCGGCCAGAAAGCGTTGATCGTTACCGCTCAGCGCATGCCTCGCTCGGGCGAGTAGCGTTGGATGAGCAGGCCAGTCGAAACCTGCTGCGGCGAGCAGCGAAGGAGCACTAATGAACGTCGACCTGTCCCAAGCCGTGTGGTTCAAGAGCAGCCACAGCGGCGGAAGCAATGAGTGCGTTGAAGTCGCGCACCTATCCGACGACCAAGTCGGCGTCCGCGACTCCAAGAACCCGACTGGCGCTGCGCTTCTTTTTTCGCCGACCGCGTGGGATGCCTTCACCACAAGCATCAACAACGGCCAGTTCAGCTGACCTGAACCACCCACCCAGCACGTACCCGCCCATGGGGGGATTCCATGGGCGGGTTAAGGGCGCGACAGCGAGCCGCCTAACGTGTCGTGCGCTAGGCGGCGGATTCTGTAATTCGTTGTGCTGGTTGGTTTTAGCTTGCTGGTCTGGTTGGTCGTGGTGAGTGGCCTCCATTGACGCGGGGTGCTCGTTTCGTAATTCTGACAACCGTCGCCGCCGGGTGTGTCCGCCACCCAAGCGAGTACAGCGGCGCGCCGGGTAAGTCCTCCTCAGGCAGAACGTGAGCATCACCGACCCCTGAACCTGCTCGCCGTCCACATACCCGGCGCTTCCGGTGCGAATCAGGAAGGTCGAGGACGCTCGGAACATCCAGTGGCTCACGGAGTTTGGCGAACGAGACGCGCTTCGGCGCTGCTGGAATCCTGGTGTGACTCGAACCGCCACGATGCGTCCTTGTCGGACCGACGGTCTATAACCAGCGCATGACACTGAACTGGAAGCTTGTGGTCGACAGCAGGAACGCGCCGGTGCTCGCCGACTTCTGGGCGGCAGCCCTCGGTTACGTGACGGAGGACCCCACCGCACTCATCGAGCAACTACTGGCGGCTGGCCACCTTCCCGAGGCCGCGGTGACCGAGCACGGTGGCCACAAAATCTTTCGCGGCTTCGCGGGCATCCGCCACCCCGACGACCCGTTCGACGCGGCCAGCGGAGTCGGGAAAGGACGCCGCCTGCTGTTCCAGGACGTCCCCGAGGAGAAGACCACCAAGAATCGTCTACACCTCGATGTGCACAGCGAAGGCAACCGAGACGCGCTGGTGGCGCGCCTGGAGCAACTCGGCGCCACCCGAGTCCAAGAGCACGACCAAGGCCCCGCTGGCCACTGGTGGGTCTTGCGAGACCCCGAAGGAAACGAATTCTGCGTCGCATAGCGACGCACGAACAACTCGAATCGGATTCAGTTATCGACGATGTGCCGCGGCGACCGGGGCGCAGCGCGAGTGCCGCCGAGTACAACTCGGCTCGCAGTGACCAGCAGGGGCCGAACTGCGCAACGGCATCGACTCCGCTGATGGACTGTGCAAGAATTCGAACTAATGTTCGCATACGTCGAAGTTCGCATACGTCGAAGTTCGCATACGTCGAAGTAGGAGGGCAGTGACACACGCACACGGCTCGCCCGATGACTGGGGTGACACGGCGACGGACGATCGGCTGCCACAGTGGGATGATCGCGATCGAGCCGCTCTTGTCGCGATGATTCGCCTGACCGCGACGCGCACCGAGTGGTCGAAGTTGGCCGAACGAATCGTCGACCGGCGCGGTGCATGGCCGCTGTGGGAAGACGAGCACCCCCGTAATCTGTTTGGCGACGACGACGCCTCAGCGGTCCTGAAACAAGCCGTCAGCGATATCGAAACGTGGCGAGATGCGCCATTTCGCTTTCACACTTTTTTCGATAGCGATTACCCCGAGCGGCTACGTTCCGTGCGACAGATGCCTCCGATCGTGTTCACACAAGGGAAGCTAGTGCCTCGTGAGGATGGTGTGTGTGTTGTCGGTTCACGCGCGGCATCTGAGCACGCCTTGCGGTTCGCTCACACCGTTGCGCAGGGCTTGGTAGCACACGACATCAGCGTGATCGCCGGTCTGGCTCGAGGCGTTGACACCGCCGCCCATCAGGCGGCGCTGACAGCAGGTGGTCGAACGGTAGCCGTATTGGGAAATGGCCTCGACCACATTTACCCTCGCGAGAACCGTGCTTTGCACACCGAGATAGGAGAACGGGGAATGCTGCTCACGCATTTCCTTCCTGAGTACGGGCCATCGCGGTGGTCCTTCCCGGCTCGAAACGTAACTATGAGCGCGTACGGGTCAGCCACGGTGATCGTGGAAGCAAATGAAAAGAGCGGCACACGAATTCAGGCCAGAGAAGCCGTCGCACACGGACGACCGGTCATTCTGAGCTCTCGCGTCGTCGATTCGACCACGTGGGGTCGAGCGCTGCAAAACGATCCCGGTGTATATGTCGCGGACTCGGCTGAGGAAGCCGTAGCACACGCAGTCGGGATCATCGATCGTCGATCAACGATCACGAGGCTGCTTGGAACTCAGTGACCGACTCCACACGCGACCTGTTCCTGCAACAGCTCGGCACATTCACAACTCATGGAACCCGCGCACCAGACGCGCACCCATTCCTCGATGCCACACCCGACGCAATGGCCCTACATGCTCTGGTTCGGGACCGAGTGCACCTGGACCACAGGCGCCAGTGCGCAGGGCGCGGCGAAACAGGCCGGGGCCGCATCGGTGACGATTTTGTGTGTGGCGCGGTGGCTGCGCTGGGACTGGGACGACCATAAACGCCTGATCGATGCACTCGAGGGTGGGTTCGACGCACTTCGCTGTCCTGTGCACGGACGCCCCTGCGAATCCGCTGCCGAATTCGTCTTGCCCGACTCACAAGGGTGATGCGAAGCCTGTCCTGACCTGACGTACCGGGGGAGGTCACGCGGCGCGGACAGAGTGTTCCGTAACGCTTGACGGACGGATTCCGACTTCCTCGGTGACACACGGCCCGTCGGGGGGCTGTCCCACCTTGGTATTTGGAATTGGGGATCAGGACATGGCTTTCCGCGAATTCTTCGGGCGCCACCGCATGGCTTCGGCCGTTGCCGCGCCCGCTGTATTGGGGGTCGCGGCCATTGTCGCCGCCTCGTTGGCGCTGACTGTGACGCCACGCACGGACGACACTCAGCTCAAGGCTTCGGTGACGGAATGCCATGACATGGTGACGATTTCGGTGGCTGGTCGTAATGACACACCGGTTTCGGGAACCACCAAGATGCTGGTGGGGCCGAATGGTGAGGAATTGCCCGCGGCACTTTCCGGTGATCATCAAAGCCATTGGGTCGACCCGGTGGTGAACGCACCGGCCGACGATGTCGAAGACGGTTCGTATGCCGCCGTGTACATCGCGTATCCGGCGAATATGTCGACCTATGAGGAAGCCGTCGACACCGGTGTCGCCAATACCAAACAGGTGATGCGCGAAATCGCCCAGGCCTGCCCCGATACCAAGTTCTCGATCGTCGGCTACAGCGAAGGCGCCGATGTGGTGCGCCGGGTCGCCATGGAGGTCGGGCACCAGGAGGCCGGGGACGACGGCTACGGGATCGTCGACCCCGACCATGTTCTCGGTGTCGTGATCCTCGCCGACGCGGGACGTTCGGCCGGTGACGGCCCGTTCCCCGGCGCGAAGGATCCCTACGGCAACCCCGACGGCTTCGACCAGCAGTACCAGGACGGCAAGAACCCGACCCCGGGCAAGGGCGCACTGCCGGGAACCAGCGGCGATTTCGGTTCGCTCAACGGCAAGATCGCGTCGTTCTGCTCCGACGGCGACCTGACCTGCTCGGCGCCGGAGAACATTTCGCTGTTGCAGTTGGCGGCGAACGTGGGCACCCAGCTGAACGTCGACGCGCTCGAACGCGAGGGCCTCACACCCGCGACCGGGCAAGATGTGGCCGTGACGCTCGGCAGGATCGCGATGGCGGCCTTCGCCGATATCGCTTCCAAGCCGAACTGGATGCAGAGCGACGAGACCTTCCTCGACGTGCTGCTGAAGGTGTCGGACCCGAACTACAAGCCGGGACAGTCCACACAGACTCCGGCGGACAACGACCCGAGCAAGCCGGGTTCGACCAAACCCGAGGCGATCTCGACCGATCAGATGTCCTCGCTGGCCTACTTGCCGCAGAAGGTGTTCAACGAGATCGTCGGCTTGATCGTGACCAACCAGAACACCATTCCGGTGATTCTGAACGACCCGTATGCGCTCACCCTCGGGCCGGACGGTCACCACTTCGACTACTGGCACGACAGCGATCCGAACAACGGCAAGCCCATGACCTCCGCCGAATACGCGGCCGCGTGGCTCACTCACCTCGCCAAGCAGGCGCAGGCCGGGGAGCCGGTCGACAAGACCGCCAAGCCCGAGCCCGCCGATCTGCTCGCGGCCTACAAGTCGCTGGAGGAGTCATCGACCACGACCGCGCCGAGCACCACGACACCCACGTCGGCGAAGTCCACCAAGACAACGACGACGACCACCGGTAAGTCGACGACGACCGGTAAGTCGACGACGAAACCCACCACGACCGAACCGACGACCACCACAACCAAGCCGTCACCGACCACGACGACCGCACCGAAGGTGACCACGACAACACCGACGCCGACCACCACCACCACGACGACGACCGAAACCACGACCAGCGCGACCACCACAACCAGCGCGAGTCCGTCGCACTGACCGCAGGATTCACACCGACGACTACGTCCCGGCATCCTTCATGGGAAATGCCGGGACGTAGTCGTTTCGCCCGTCGAATAACAGCTGACCAGCCAGGAAGCTCCCGAAACCACTGGCGCCGAGCACAAGCACCAAGCGGTCGCCCATTCGCGGCCGTACCGGTGCTGACGAACTCACCGCTCCGGCACCGGCACGGGCCGCCACGCACATCGACCACCACCACGCACGGCAGTCCGCGAGTTCCGTGTCTCCACCAGGACACGAACGCGCCAACAACCCCAAACCCGCACCGAAATGTCCTGATGATCACCCCAGAGCGGCACGCTAGGGGGCGCTGGGTGGGAGGACGGCGCGGGCCGCTCGACCGGTGATGCGGTCTGGGTTAGTTCCTGCGCAACAAGGTAACTCCCGCAAGTGGGTACGGCGCGATGATCGGGGTGTTGGCGATGTTGAGCGTTCCGCTCCAAATGCCCTGCCGCGGGTCGATATCGCGCAGGTCGAGCCCGACGGGCAGGCCATCGAACGCAACGTAGGTTTCATCGGTGCCTACGGGTGTCTGGTGACCGGCGCGAAAAGATCCACCGCACACCAGATTCGCGGTCCGGCCGTCGACGAAGACTTGCAGTTCACAATTCTCGATGGGTGAACCGACGACGTTCGAAGGATTGCGACTGATCAGGTAGGTGCCCGGCGGAATAATGCCGTTACGCGGAAACTCCGGGTCGTCCGCGGATGCCACGGCGGGTGCGAGACCGAGGGCGGTAGCCGCGAGCGCGAGCGCGGCGACGACGGTGCGCATTTTCACTGGTCAAGCCTTTCGTCGGTTCGTTCGAGACAAAGAGCATGCACAAGCGTTGGGGCGCTGGGGCTTACGTCGGTTCGATGAACACCGGAGCGACGGTGTCGCCCGAAAGCCGTCGGCGCGGCCCCGCGCCGACAGCGTAATACAATCGCGCGGACGAATTTCCCGCCGCGGCGCGAATGCGACGAAACCATTGTTTTCGTGTGGTTTTCGGACAGACCTCGCGGGTCCCCGGCAGAATCTGCCGCCGAGGATCCGCTTCAACGACTGGTCAGCACGTGCCGAGCCCGAACCGGTGCCGCGCCGGTTTCGCTAGCGACGACCGCGAAAGGTCCGACGCAGATCTTCGACCCATTGCGCCGGGATCTCCCAGGGAATGAAGTGCCCGCCGACCTCGTGTGCGGTGAGGTTGACGTGGTTGTACCAACCGGCGCGGTCGCTGTCGAGGAAGTTCCGCACCCGCTGGTCGGTGCCGACGCCGGGCGGATTCTCATGCCCGACGAAGGTGATTCCGGTCGGCGCCTCGATGACAGGCTGCCGGTCGTGTGCCGGCGTCCACGGGTACCGATTGTTGTTGGCATAGGTGCGAATCGAGCTGCCGATGGAGTTGGTGACCCAGTAAATGGTGGCGTGGGTGAGCAGATCGTCTTTGCTGAAAACGGATTCGATATCGCCGCCGTTATCACTCCAGGACATCCAACGTTCGAGAATCCAGGCCAGCATCCCGGCGGGCGAGTCGGACAACCCGGGAGCCAGGGTGCTCGGGGCGAGCATGTGTGCGGCGAGATGGACGGCGAACCGGTGGTCGAACTCGATGATGCCCGCGCGGATCTCGTCGGGGATGTCCTCGGGAATCGGCTTGCCCGCGGCGAAGTCCCAGGCGCGATCGCCGTTGAACAATGTCAGTTTCAGGCCGGACCCGATGTGAATGGCGTGCAGTTCGTCGGCGTACTTGTGGCCGAGCTGCCCGGTGACGAGCGCGCCGACATCGCACCCCGCCGCAGCGTACTTCCGATAACCGAGCGTGTCGGTCATCAGAGTGTGCCAGAGGTCGGCGACCTTCCAGTAATTCATATCCGGGTGATCGGGCAGGGGCGTGGAGAAACCGAATCCGGGAAACGACGGTGCGATCACGTCGAAGGCTTCGGCCGGGTCACCACCGTGCGCGCCGGGATCGGCGAGCGGGTCGATCACCTTCGCCCAGTGCCAGAACGTCCATGGCCAGCCATGGGTGAGGATCAGCGGTGTCGGATTCGGACCGACGCCTGGCTTGCGCATGAAATGTACGGGAACGCCGTCGACTTCGACGCGATAGTGCTCGTAGACATTGATCGCGGCTTCGGCGGCCCGCCAGTCGAATTCGGAGTGCCAATAGTCGAGGAGTTCACGCAAGTAGCCCGCATCGACGCCGTAGGACCCGTCGCGATTGCCGGGGTCGGGCGGAAGGCGGGTCGCGGCCAGGCGGCGACGCAGGTCGGCGAGGATATCCTCGTCGACGTGGATCGGCTCGGGTCGCAGCGGGAATGGTTGAGGTTCAGGCGCGCTCACGACTCGTCGTGTTCCCTCGAGCGGGCGTGGTCGAGTTCGACCAGCCGGGTGAGCGCGGGCAACGCCGTGGAGATGGCGGTCTTCTCACCCCGATCGAGGCGGGCGACGAGTTCGTCGAGACGGTCGATGCGGTCGCCGCGCCTGTTCTTGACGATCGCCGATCCTTGCGAGGTGATGTCGACCAGCACCGCGCGCCGGTCGGTGGGGTCTGGTGTACGCCGCACGTAGCCCTGCCGTTCGAGTTTGATGACGATCTGCGTGATCGCCGACTGCGTAACCTGTTCGCTGGCAGTGAGTTCGGTGAGCCGTCTCGGACCGCCGCCTTCGAGTCGGTGCAGCACCGACAGCGTGGTGAAGCTCAACCGCTCCAGCGAAGGCAGGCTGATGAACATGCGTGTGAAGTTCTCCAGGACACCGGTGAGTTCGCCGACATCCAGCTCGGCGTCCTGAGATTCGACTGACACACCTGCAATGTAGCAGCAAATAATATTAGTTTCTAATGCAGTCGGTTGAGTCCGGGTGTCGCACCGCACTTTCCGACCCCACGGATACGGCAGCGCGACCGTGTTCACCTACCCGTGTCGGCCCACGGCAACGGCTCGACCGCGCGGCCGAGACCGCACCGAGTCGACCCGCCCGCTGCCCACCGACGGCGCGACCTGATCGCCACGTGACCACGATTTTTCGCGGTCGAGGCTGGTCATGCGGTCGATTACCTCGCGGGTAATCGTGTCCACCGCGACATTGCGCCAAGCTTCCCGCATACCGAGGCGATGCTTCGCCGCCGGAACCGAGCCCCGAACATCGCACACGAGAAGAGATATCGATGACCACCACCGACCTGACCGCCGAGACCAGTACCCGCGCCGTGGCCGCCGAATTCCTGCGGCTGGTCGGGGCGGGCGACCCCGACGCCGTCGCGACACTGTTCGCCGACACGGTCGACTGGAAACTGAACTGGCCCGAGGACGAACACGGCCGCACGGCGACCCCGTGGATCATCCACCGGTCGACTCGAGCCGACGTCGCGGACAACTTCCGCGCGCTCACCACTTTCCACGAGCGGATCGACACCGAGTTGGAGCGCGTTCTCTTCGACGGCGCCCACGCGGTGGTGCTCGGCGTGATCCGCCAGACCGCCCAGCCGACGGGCCGGGCGTATCGCGCGCGATTCGCCCTGCATCTGACCGTCGTCGACGGGTTGATCACGCGCTACCACATCTACGAAGACAGCCTCGCGATCGCGCAAGCCTTCGCGCCCGGCACCGACGCGGCTGTTTAGCGCATACCGCGCACCGTCCGGATAATGGTCGGGTGACCGAGATTTCACCCGATCGCTCCGACATCGCCCGCACCCGCGCCGCTTATGACGCGTTCGCCGATCTCTACACCGAGGCCACCCGCGAGGCCATGGCGAGCCAGCCGTTCGACCGCGCGATGCTCGGCGCCTACGCGGATCTGGTCGGCGCCACGGGCGCGGGCCGCGTGCTCGAAGTCGGCTGCGGGCCGGGCCGAATCACCGCCCACCTCCATACCCTCGGACTCGATACCGAGGGAATGGATCTGTCGCCACGGATGATCGAACTGGCCGAAAAGGCTTATCCCGAACTGACGTTCGGGGTGGGATCGTTGGAGCGGCTCGATCGCGGCAACGGCACACTCGCCGGAATCGTGGCGTGGTACTCGCTGATCCACCTGCCACCCGAACGCGTCCCCGATGTGTTGAACGAGTTCTATCGGGTACTCCGTGGACAGGGACACGCGCTGTTGGCATTCCAGGCGACCGATACCCCGGACGCGGTAGAAGCGTTCGACCACAAGGTAACCGGCGCGTACAAGTGGGCACCGGAGCGGTTGTCCGCGTTGTTGACCGCCACAGGATTCACGGTGCGCGCCTCGCTCGTCCGGGCGGCGAGCGAGCGGGAGCACTGCCAACACGCCTACCTGCTGGCATCGAAGCCAGGTTGAGTCACCGCACGTCGCACGGCCGATCCGGGTAAAATTCGCGACGTCGCGCGGAACGATCAACGGCGCGCGCGTACCCGCGACAACGTGGTCGACTCGCCCAGCAACGCTCCACCACCGTCGGCAGGGGTCATTCACCATGGAATTCATCGCACCGATCGATGCCGTTTTTCTGATCGCCGAATCGCGCGAGCAGCCGATGCACGTCGGCTCGCTGCAGATCTTCGAAACACCCGAGGACGCCGGACCCGACTTTGTCCGGAATGTGTACCGAAAACTCTTGGCGGACAAGGCTGTTACACCAACCTTCCGGAAGCATCCCGCCAGCTTCTTCGGTGCACCGCAGCTGGCGTGGACCCGCGCGCAAGACGTCGAACTGGAGTATCACGTGCGTCACCTCGCCGTTCCCGCACCCGGTGGGCGCGACCAACTCGTGGAACTGGCGAACAGACTGCACACCTCGCTGCTGGATCGACACCGCCCGCTGTGGGAGATCTCGCTGATCTCCGGATTGGCCGACGGTCACTTCGCGGTCTACGCGAAGATGCATCACGGTTTGATCGACGGCGTCTCCGCGCAGCGGTTGATCGCGCGCACACTCACCAGCGATCCGCGTCCCGAGGACATTCGGGCGCCGTGGAATCTGCCGCGCAGGCAGCGGGTTTCCGAGCCCATCTCCTCGAAGCCCGTCTCCTCGAAGCCCGTTACCTCGAACGGTGGTGTTCGTGCGGCGGCGGGGAGCCTGAAGTCGACGGTCGCGTCCGGCCCGAAGCTGTTGCGCGCCGCGCGCACGGCGCTCGCGAGCCAGCAACGCGCACTGCCGTTCGACGCACCGCGCACCATGTTCAACGTGCCGATCGGCGGTGCGCGCCGCAGTGCGGTGCGGTCGTGGTCGATGGAACGGGTGAAGCAGGTGAAGAAGGCCGCGGGCTGCACCCTCAACGATGTCGTGCTCGCCATGTCGGCGGGCGCGCTGCGCGAGTACCTCGCCGAACGTGACGCGCTCCCCGACAAACCGTTGATCGCGATGGTGCCGATGTCGCTACGCGCGGGAGACGACGCCGACGACGCACCCGACGGCGTCAAGGTCGGTGCGGCGCTGTGCAATCTCGGCACCGATATCGCCGACCCGCTACAGCGGCTCACCGCGGTGAGCGAGTCGATGCGCCGCAGCAAGGAGGTCTACGGCGCACTGAACAGCACGCAGACGATGGCGTTGTCGGCGCTGATGCTCAGTCCGCTCGCGGTGACCCTGATGCCCGGACTGATCCCGCTGACGAAACCGGCGTTCAACATCGTCATCTCGAATGTGCCGGGCCCGCGCGAACCGATGTATTGGAGTGGCGCCCGACTGGAGGCCTCCTATCCGATGTCGATCCCGTTCGACGGCCAGGCGGTGAACATCACCCTGACCAGCAATGGGAGCAATCTCGACTTCGGTGTGGTCGGGTGCCGTCGCAGCGTGCCCGAGTTGCCGAGGATTCTCGACCACCTCGACCACGCGCTAGGCGAGCTCGAGCATGCGGCTGATCGCCTCTGATCCGGGAGTCCCGCCCGACGCAGCGGCGTCCTGGACCCGGCGGAAAATCGGGGATGCCGCACAAAACTAGAACATGTTACTGTCAATAAATGGCGTCGCGGACCTCCGAGGAGGTCGCGGCCGTGTCGTGGCGATACTGCGGCGCGCGACCGAATCGGCGGACATACGTCCGGGACGCCAGGCGACAATTATGTAACTCGTTCTAGGCATCTGCGGCGCGCCGTTCGCGGCGGTGGAGCAGTAAGGGAGACCACACCCATGCGTACCGAAATCTGTGAACGGCTCGGGATCGAATTCCCCATCTTCGCCTTCACCCACTGCCGCGATGTCGCGGCCGCGGTGAGCAACGCCGGTGGGATCGGGGTGCTCGGCGCGGTCGGGTTCACCGCCGAGGAGTTAGAGGTCGAACTGGCGTGGCTGGACGAGCACGTGCACGGCGTGTACGGCGTCGACCTGGTGATCCCGAGCAAGTACGAGGGCCAAGGCATCGACGGCCTCTCGCCGCAGGAGCTGGAAGACAAACTGGCCGAGGCGGTTCCGGACGGTCACCGCGAATTCGCCGAGAAGATCCTCGCCGACCACGGTGTGCCCGCGCTGCCCGAAGGCGAACACCACAACCAGTTGCTCGGCTGGACCGCGACAACGGCGGGCCCGCAGGTCGAGGTGATCCTGCGCCACCCCAAGGCGAAGCTGGTCGCCAACGCGCTCGGCACCCCGCCGCAGGACGTGGTCGCCCAGGTGCAGTCCTCGGGACGGCTCATCGGCGCACTGTGTGGATCGGTGAAGCACGCACTGAACCACAAGAACGCCGGCCTGGACTTCGTGGTCTGCCAGGGCACCGAAGGTGGCGGACACACCGGTGAGATCTCGTCGCTGGTGCTGTGGCCACAGGTGATCGACGCGGTCGGCGACCTGCCGGTACTCGCCGCGGGCGGTATCGGCAACGGCCGACAGATCGCCGCCGCGATGGCGATGGGCGCGGCGGGCGCGTGGACCGGCTCGGTCTGGTTGACCGTCGAGGAGGCCAATGTGCCGCCCGCCCAGATGCAGAGCTAC
The DNA here is from genome assembly GCF_039543305.1 of Nocardia callitridis. Lineage (NCBI taxonomy): Bacteria > Bacillati > Actinomycetota > Actinomycetes > Mycobacteriales > Nocardiaceae > Nocardia > Nocardia callitridis. The sequence goes on from NZ_BAABJM010000001.1 coordinate 1,286,951, forward strand.
CTCGCGGCCACCAGCCACGACACGGTGCGTTCGCGTGCGTGGACCGGCAAGCCCGCGCGCATGTTGCGCAACGACTGGACCGAGGCGTGGGAGCGCACCGACACCCCCGACCCGCTGCCCATGCCATTGCAGATGATGGTCGCGCTCAACGGCGTGAAGCGCGGACACCGTTACCCCGAGGCCGCCAAGGACGTGAACTTCAATCCGGTCGGCCAGGTAGTCGGCCTGATGCGCAAGGTGGAGCGCTCCGCCGACGTGGTGGGCCGATTGATCGAAGAGTACGTCGAGGCGTGCGAACGGCTGAACAAACTCAACGGCGGGTAAATCGCTGCCCTACCATCACATTCGCCGATGCCACCGGTGTTTCGCACCGGTGGCATTCGCATGTCCGCCCGGCACGGGGAACATTTGAGACAGGCGCCATGACTCAATCCGTCTGGGACAGAGAGGGTTGGGTTTTACATGCGCTCTCGGTCGAGGGTCCACGAAAACTGAAACACCGCTTACCATCTGACTTACCAGTAACCCAGACACTTGTCTTGTGGTATCACCGCGTACCACACGCGAGCGATCAGGCCGTGGCGGCGTGCACGGACGGCACCCGCTGTTCGGTTTGCGCATTCGCGCCGACCAACTCGTCGAACCGCACGATCACCCGCTCGTGATACATCCCGAACAAGTCCTCGAACAACGCGATCTGCGCCTCCGACGGCCCGGACTCCGAGGTCCACACCGCGGCAAGCGCACGCCACACCAGCACATGCAGATCCGGGGCGCCCGCGAAGAACGCCTGCACCGCCAGCGGCACCTCGAGCACGAGATCGCCGAGAGAATTCAGAATCGAGCGCCGCATAGATAGGCCGAGCACCGTGAGAAGCTTGCGCACCAACTCGATCTCGATCGCCAGCATGCGACGCAGATCCGGGTCTTCCTGGCGGGCCACCGATTCCAACTGATCGATATCGGCCTTCAGCTCACTGTGATCGAGACCGTGCGCGTTGCCGGTGTAGTCCAGCAACGCCTCCATCACGATGCCGCGCTCTACATCAACGATGTCGCGGAACATCTCCGAGGCGATCTCCGGCATCGGAATCGAAAACCGGAACAGCTGGCGATACACATCGACACCGCCCCTGGCACGCACATCAAGAATGGTGAAACCCTTGCCGCGCCGCGCTTCTACGAAGCCATAGGACTCCAGCCGACCCAGGGTCAACTGTGCCGTGGCGCGGTTCATCGAGAACTCCTCGGCGACCTGACGCACCGATGGCATGAGATCCCCGGGTTGGTATTCCCCCGCGGCGACCCGGCGTGCGAGCTCATCGGCTACGTCGGCGACTACCGTCTGGGCTCCCATCGATTTACCTTCCTCATGACCGGCGAACACACCCGATTCGGATACACGTCCCAGACAGCGTAAGCCCTACCAGGGCATACCCGCACTTGTGTCAGACTTGGCGCACGCACAGTGTGAGGTGAGTCATGAGCATCAGCAGAGTCGGGCGACCCCCCGACGAGGGCAGGGGCGGGCGCGGCTCACGACGATTCCTGCCGAGTTCAAGCGACAAACCACCTGTTCACAAGGCCGTTCGCGGTGCGAAGCTCGCCACCATCCCGGTCGCGTTCGCCGGACGGCGCGCGGCGGGGCTGGGTAAGCGCGCGCTCGGCAGGTCGGCGGAAGAAGTCAATCGAGATATCCAACTACGCACCGCGCAGCACATGTTCGAGGTGCTCGGCGAGCTCAAAGGCTGCGCGGCGAAGCTCGGCCAGCTCCTGGCGATCTACGAATTGGCACTGCCACCGGACCTGGCCGCGCCCTATCGCGCGGCGCTGAGCCTGCTGCAGGATTCGGCGCCGACGATGCTGCCCCGCACCGTGCATCTGGCGATGGCCGAGAGCATGGGTGCCGGATGGCGTTCGGAATTCCTGGAATTCGATGATCGTCGCGCCGCCGCGGCATCACTGGGGCAGGTACACCGCGGGGTGTGGCACGACGGGACACCTGTCGCGGTGAAGGTGATGTACCCCGGTGGTCGCGCCGCGGTCGCCGCGGATCTCGAACACCTGCGCCGTATTTCGTATCTGGCCGGGGTTTTTCTGCCGGGCGCCGACGTGAAATCGGTGATCGAGGCAATCTGCGTGTGTATCAGCGCGGAGCTCGACTACCCCGCCGAAGCGGAGTTCCAGCAGCGCTTCGTCGACGCGTACGCCGGAGACCCCGACATTCATGTACCTCGAGTGGTCGAGGTGCGCGGCGACGTGCTGATCACCGAATGGGTATCGGGCACACCGCTTTCGCACGTCATCGAATGGGGCACCAAGACCGAACGCGACCGGGTCGGCATGCTCATGATCCGGTTCATCACCTCGGCGTGGGGTCGACACGGTTTGCTCTACGCCGACCCCCATCCCGGCAACTTCCGCATCCTCCCCGACGGGCGCCTCGGCGTCTTCGACTTCGGCGCCTGCTCGACCTGGCCCCCCGACGACAGCTTCGAACAACTCGGGATCGACTGCTGCGAAGCGATTTTCGGTGGCGGCCCCGCCGACCTCGAAGCCGCGATCAGGCGCTACGGCTTCGTGGAACCCGGACGGCCGATCGACTGCGCCGCCCTGCTCGCCGCGGTGACCCCGATCGGAGAACCGCTGCACCAACCCACCTTTCGGCTGTCGAATCGGTGGCTACGCAAACAAGTACTGCGCACCACCAATCCCACCCTGACCAACGTGTTCCGCGAAGTGACGATGCCCGCCTACTTCACGCCGTTCGCGCGCTCGCTGCTCACCCTGGTCGGGGTGCTGTGCCAGCTGGAAACCGAAGGCGCGTTCCTCGAGGAAGTCAGGCGCTGGCTGCCCACCTACGCCGAGGCGATCAGCCCGCGCGGCGGACGCCCGACCGACACGAACGCGGGGGACGCACCGATCGATCTCGGCGCAGCGCGGCGCCGCCGCGACGCGGGCCGCACCGCGCGCTGAAACCCAGTGCCACCACGGTATTCGCGCGCTGTTCATCGCGGCGTCATCGTCGTTGTGTTAGCGAAACACCGTGAGCACGCCAAGTGCGATGCCGTTGAGCGTCGCCCCGGGACAGGCCATATGATCGCTGGGGTTCGACCGGGAGGGAGTGATGGTGACCGATCAGTCGCCGCCAACGGCACCAACGACACCACAGTGGTTCGCGGATCTTTTCGCCCATCGACGCTGGGTTCGCAGAACACACCCATTTCCGCACGTTTACGCGCGTGAGGTCTTCGTCCCGGAGTTCTATCAGCGGCTCACCGCCGATTGGGAACGCTTCCGGCGCGAGCACCCGGAGGAGTTGGTGCAGATCGCCAAGGGCTACAGCGCCGACGGCGTGCGCATCGCGGCACTGCGCGAGGGCCCGCTCGCGGTGTTCCTCTCCAAGGAGTGGCACGACCTGCTGGCAGGAGTCGGTGGCGTCACCGCGACCGGTGACATCGAGGGCTCGGTGCATCACCACGCGCCGGGCGCACCGTTCGGTTGGCCGCACAACGACTTGAATCCGGCCTGGTTCCAGGGCGAATCACCGGCACCCGGCGAGGTACGGGTGCCCGACGGCACCGTCAACACACACACCGGTGCCCGTGGCGAGGGTGTCGTGGCGCGGGAGACGATCCGCGGGGTCGCGATGCTGTACTACTTCGGCAACCCCGGCTGGCAGCCGGGCGACGGCGGCGAAACCGCGCTGTACGACCACCTTTCCGAAGGATCGGCCGCACCAACGGTGACACTGGTTCCGCCGCTGGATAATTCGCTGATCCTGTTCGAGGTGACGCCGCGCACCTGGCACACCTTCGCCGGCAACAACACCAAGGACCGCAACAGCGTGGTGATGTGGGTGCACCGTCCCAAGGTGGACGTGGAACAACGCTGGGGAGGAGAGAAAATTGTCCCGTGGTGAACGCCGGGTCTGTCTGCTGACCGGGGCGAGTGGCACCCTGGGCAACGCGTTCTGCGGCGCGTACTACAAGAACTACGACATCGTCGCGGTCTGCCACACCAAGACGCCTTCGGCACCCTCGCAAATGGAGTGGTTCGTCGATCCGCTGGCACCGGAAACCGCGGTGCCGGAGAACGATTCACGCATCTATGTGGTGCGCGCCGACCTCACCAAACCCGGCGAAGCCGAACGCGTCGTCGACATCGCGCTCGCGCGCTTCGACCAGGTCGACCTGCTGGTGAACAATGCCGCACACGTCGGCCTGCAACGCAGGGGCATCGTCGACGGCGATGACGCCCTCGACCAGTTCGACCCGCACTTCTCGCTGAATGTGGAAGTACCGCTGCGGCTCGCGACTCGGCTCGCGCAGCGCTCATGGGTGCACACGGGAACCGCGAACCGCGAACGCAACCGCAATATCGTGAACGTCTCCAGCATCTCCGGTTCCGAGGTCTACCGAGGTCAGGCGTTGTATGCCGCGTCCAAGGCCGCGCTCAATCACCTCACCCGCTACATCGCCGACGAGTTCGCGGAATTCGGTGTGCGCGCCAACGCCATCGCGCCCAACAGCTTTCCCGCGCGGGTTTCGACCCAGGAGGTCGTGCGCTCGATCATCGAACTGGACAGCATTACCATCAACGGCGGGGTATTCGGCGTCGGCGTGTAGGCGCTACTCGGGCCACCGCGCTACGCCAGTTGTCGGCGACGCAGTGGCCGAAACACCACCCAGCGCACGGTTCCCGTCGACAACACCGAACGTGCCCCACGACGTCGACACCCGCACCCAATCAGGTCGGACCAGCACCCGCAGCGACAGTTCTCGGCGACGCAACGGCCGAAACGCCAGCCAACGCGCTCATGCCCCGTCGACAACACCGAAGCCGTCCAGCGACACCACCGCGACCGGATCAGTAACACCGTCGACAACTGGAGCGCCGCGACTGGTCAGGCGCACGCACCAACGAGCTGTCGACAGGTGACCTCGCACGTTGACAGCGAAACCCGCACCGGCGGCATCTCGGGCCGTGGGGTTCGTCCTCGCGGCAGGTCGTGGCCGGTCCGGTCGGCGCGCAGACGGGCGCCCGAACAGCAGAACCGGCGCCGTCCCAGTCGCGGCGAGAGCCGAATCGGCGTTCGGTGAGATAGCACACATTCTGGGAAATTCTCGAGTGCTCGAGCGGTGCTCGAACCGCCCATCCATGGTGTGTTGGTAGGTGTCTCGGGCAGCTCTGCTGCATACTCACCGAGCGCCAGCCGGGGGCCGCACTTCCTGAAGGAGTGGGGTTGCCAGCTCCACCACGATCCGAAAGCACCGATAGCCCATGCGAGTCGACGGGCGGGAAATCCCGGTTACGGGCAGCCTGCTGCAACCGTTGACCCGGCGAACCAGCGACATCGTCCGGGTCGTGATCGCGGCGTTGTGGGTGGCCGTCGTGGTCACCGCCTCGTTGATCACCCGGCCGGAATGGTTGGCGTTGGAGCGTTCGGTTTCCAATATCGTCGGCTTCCTCGACCCCGCACAGTCGAACACGGTCTATTTGATCTACGGCGTCGCGATCCTGGTGCTGCCGTTCGCGATCCTGATCGAACTCGTGATCAACCGGCAGTGGAAGATGCTCGCCGGATACGCCGCCGCGGGGTGGATCGCGGTGCTGCTGCTCTCGATCACCGGAACCGGGATCTCGGGCCCGAAATGGCACCTACAGGTCCCCGATCGACTGGACACCTTCCTTTCCCAGTTCCTCGACGACCCGCGCTGGATCGCGATGATCGCGGCCGTACTGGCCGTCTCGAGCCCATGGTTGCCCACCAAGCCGCGGCGCTGGTTGTGGTTGCTGCTGATCGCGTTTGCCCCGATTCACCTCGTGGTGAGCACCGTGGTGCCCGCGCGCGCGATGTTCGGGCTCGCCGTCGGATGGCTGATCGGCGCGGTGGTCGTGCTGGTGGTCGGCACGCCGGCGTTGGAGGTTCCGCTGGCCGCCGTCGTGCGGGTGCTCGCCGAGCGCGGACACCGGGTCACCGGTTTCACCGTGGTGCGCCCGGCCGGACGCGGGCCGCTGGTGCTGGCCGCGACGGTCGAAGACGCCGAAGACGCGCTCACCGTGGAGTTGTACGGCAAGAATCAACGCAGCTTCGGTGCGCTGCATCAACTGTGGCGATGGCTCACTTTCCGCAGCAGCGAGACCGCCGCCATGCACGGCTCGATGCACCGCGCGGTGGAGCATCGCGCGCTGATGTCGATCGCCGTCGGCAAGCTCGGCCTGTCCAGTCGCGACCATGTCGCCCTCGCGGCACTGCGCCGAGGATGGATGGTGGTCGCGCACACCCAACCCAGGGGACTTTCCCTCGCCGAGGTCGATGCGGACGTGTTGCCCGGCGTGTGGGCCGCGCTGGAGAAACTGCACTCCGGCCAGATCTCACACGGCGATCTGCGGCCCGACGACGTGCGAACCCTCGACGGTGTCACCATTTTCGACGGATTCGGCAACGCCGAATTCGGCGCATCGGATGCCCAGCGGCAATCGGACATCGCACAGTTGTTGGTGTCCACCACCTCGGTCTTCGGCAAGGAAACGGCGGTGCGCGCGGCCATCACGGCCATCGGCGAATCCTCGGTGCTCGGTGCCGCGACCCGATTGAGCAAGTCGGCCATGCCCACCGGGCTGCGCAAGCAGATACCCGACTGGAAGGACGCGCTCTCGGCGACCCGCGACGAGGTACGCGCGCAGACCGGGCAGGACAAGATCGAGCGCGACCAGATCACCAGATTCAGTCGCAATCAGGTCATCCAGCTGGTGTTGCTGATCGCGCTCGTCTACGTCGCTTACCCGTTCATCAGCGCCGTGCCGACGTTCTTCCAGCAACTGGTCAGCGCCAACTGGTGGTGGGCGTTGCTCGGCTTGGCCGTCTCGGCATTGACCTACATCGGCGCAGCGGCGGCCTTGTGGGCGTGTGCGTTCGGCGCGGTGAAGCTGCGCGGCCTGGTGATCATGCAGCTGGCCAACACCTTCGCCGCGACAACGACACCGGCCGGGGTGGGTGGGCTCGCGCTGAGCGTGCGCTACTTGCAGAAGGGTGGCATCGGCACCGTGCGGGCGACCGCGGCGGTGGCACTGCAACAGGCGGTGCAGGTGATCACCCACGTGTGCCTGCTGGTGGTGTTCAGCGTCGCCGCGGGTACCTCGGCGGACCTTTCGCATTTCGTGCCGAGCGCCACGGCACTGTATTTGGCGGCTGGCGTGGGCGTCGGCATCGTCGGCACCTTCATGCTGGTGCCGACACTGCGGCGCTGGCTGAAGGATTCGGTGCGCCCGCAACTCCAGGAAGTGCTCGGCGAACTAGCCGATCTGATTCGCGATCCGCGCCGCTGTGCGGTGATCATCCTGGGGTGTGCCGCGATCACCCTCGGTCAGGCGGGTGCGTTGTGGGCCAGCGTCGAGGCCTTCGGCGGCGGCACCACGTTCATCACCGTCACGATCGTCACCATGATCGGCGGCACGCTCGCCGCGGCCGCGCCGACTCCCGGCGGCGTCGGGGCCGTGGAGGCGGCCTTGATCGGTGGGCTCGCCGCCTTCGGCCTGCCCGCCGACATCGCGGTGCCCGCCGTCCTGCTCTACCGAGTACTCACCTGCTGGCTGCCGGTGTTCGCCGGGTGGCCGACGATGCGCTGGCTCGGCGCGAAAGACTTGATCTGAGAAACGAAACCACGCAGCACGCCGAGCTTCGGTCCGGTGTGCTGCGTGGGTACAGGTGCCGCGTTGGCGGCGCGGCGCCGCAGATCAGCTCGCGCGCAGGCCGATGATCAGGCCGTCCTTCTCGCAACGCGACGGGTAGGTGGGATCGTCGGACTGCGGACCGCATTCCCAGCCCTCGACGGTCGCCGTCGGCTTGTTGCTGACCGTGCCAACGAAGACGGTGGCGACATTGATCGCCTCGGTGCAGCCGACCCGCCCCTTTTCGGTGCTGACCCCGACAACGGTGTGTGGCTTGCCGTCCGGATCGGTGACCGGGCCGCAGTCGACGTCGGAGGCCCCGCCCGGTGCCGCACCAGGGGTGGCTTCGTGCGAATGTTCCCCATGGGAAGGCGATTCGGACGTGTCGGGGGCCTCGGTGGTCGCATCGTCGGCCTCGGTCGTCGAGTCGCCGGATTCGGTCGTCTGCGCGTTCGAGGTGGCGGCAACGCTGCTCGTGGACTGGGTGCCCGACTCGGTGGCATCGTTCGAGCTACACCCGGTGGCCAGCGCCAATGCGGCCAGCGCGGCGAAGACGGGTAATCCGATCTTGGAGGCTTTCACAGCGGGGTTCTCCTAAAAACGTCGAATGTTTCTGGGCGACAAGCACTTTCGAACCAGGGCAGGCCGAGCTACCCGATCCGGGCAGCCGTGACCCACCGTCAACAGTGTTCGACCGACTCCAACACACGCGCTGCCGCCACACAACTTGACGTGACCAGTTCCAGATCCGCGATGGCCGCCTCGTGCGCGCCGGGGTCCGCCGCCGTGACGCAATCGATGACCGGATGCACAGTGAAGCCGAGGTCGGTGGCGTGGCGCGCGGTTTGCGCGACCGTGAGGTTGGTCGCGACCCCCGTGAGATAGAGGGTGTCGACCCCGTGCTCGGTCAGCCATCGCACCGCCGCATTGCCCGCGAGCCCGGAAAGTTTCTGGTTGTCGAAGACCTCGGTGGGCTGGTGCGCCATCTCCGGGATGATCGCCGCACCGGGTGCGTCGGGACGAAACTCGGTCTGCGCGTCGGCGACCGCGCGCATGAATGCTGTGTTGCGCACCAGCTGACCCTCACCGACCGGCACGGTGAACCTGGTGAACAGCAGCGGGATTCCCCGTGCGCGCATCGCCTCGTGCAAGGCGCTCGCGCGCTCGACGACACCACTCGCGGCGACCGGGGCCGCCAGCATCGGCCCGAAGAATCCTTCCGGCCGAATGACATTCACCTGCCAGTGCAGCGCGAGTACCGCAGCGCCGGTGCGTTGGATCGACATTCCACGACCATACGTAGTGCTCGGCGTTGCCGGGACCGACCGCCGCGACGAGAGGTAATACGTTCAAGGGCCATCGATCCCGGCGTCGTCTTCTGGCCGCTCAGGCCTCGGTTTTCGGCTCGAGGTCGGTGCGCAGCTGTCCCTTGACCACCTTGCCGCTGGCATTACGCGGCAACTCGGCGACGATCAGAATGTCCTTGGGTTGCTTGTAGCGCGCCAGGTTCTCGTTGAGGAAAGGCGTCAGCTCGGCCAGGGTCAGTTCGTCGTCGGGGTTGTGCAGCGCGAGCACCGCGACCGGCACCTCACCCCACTTCTCGTGCGGTCGGCCGATCACCGCGGCCTCGCGCACCTTCGGATGCGCGAACAACACGTTCTCCACTTCGGCGCAGTAGATGTTCTCGCCGCCGGAGATGATCATGTCCTTCTTGCGGTCGACCACGAATACGAAACCCTCGTCGTCGACACGGACCAGGTCGCCGGAGTGGAACCAGCCACCCGCGAACGCGGCGGCCGTCTCCTGCGGCTTGTTCCAGTAGCCCCGCATGAGCGTTGGCCCCCGGTAGACGATCTCGCCGATCACACCGGGAGCCACGTCGTTCATCTCGTCATCGACGACGCGCGCCTCGATGGTCGGGATGGGCTTGCCGACCGAGCCGAGCTTGCGGATCGCGTCCTTGCCTTCGAGCACACAGGTGATCGGCGACATCTCGGTCTGCCCGAACACCGCCACGTTCACCGCGTCGGGGAAGCATTCCGACATCGCGCGCAACACCGTGTCCGAGGCGGGTGCGGCACCCCAGCTCACCGTCTTCAGCGCGAGCTTGCGGGCACGCACGGTGGGGTGATCGCAGATCAGCTGCCACTGCGCGGGCACACAGAACACCGACGTGGCCTGCTCGCGTTCGAGCGCGTCGAGGAATTCGCCCGCGTCGAACGCGCCGAGTGGATGCAGCACCGTGGTCGATCCGAGCTGGAAAGCCGGTGCGAGGCTGCCGATTCCGGCGATGTGGAACAGCGGCGACGAACAGAGCCCCACCGACTCCTGGTCCAACACCAGCGCGCGAATGCAGGTGAGCGACTGGCTGTTCATGTTCGCGTGGGTGAGCACCGCACCCTTCGGGCTGCCCGTGGTGCCCGAGGTGTACATGATCAGACTCGGAGTGTCCTCGGGAATGTCGAGCGGGGTATGCGCCTGACCTTCCTCGGCGAGCAGGTCGTCGAAACCGATGACGTCTTCGCCGGATTCGCCGCCGATCACCACACAGGTCTGTATCTGCGGGGCCTGTTGGCGTACCGCGGTGGCCAGCGGCACCAACATGGCGTCGGTGACGACTGCCTTGGCGCCGCTGTCCTGCACGATGTAGCCGACCTCGGGCGGGGTGAGCCGGAAGTTCACCGGCACCGCGATGGCGCCGAGCGCGTTGATCCCGAACACGGCTTCGAGGTACTCGGGGTAGTTGAGCGCGAGGATCAGCACGCGGTCACCGAAGCCGACACCGCGGCGGGCGAGTCCGTCGGCGAAGCGCAGCGAACGCTCGTGCAGTTGCCGCCAGGTGGTTTCGACGCCACGGAAGCGCAGCGCCGCCTTGTCGGGGCGCATGCGCGCGTGCACGGCGATCTGGTTGTTCCAGTGATTGCGCCGTGACCGCATCGGCTCGTCGAGAGCTGTTGCACCGGTGGTCATCCCACGAACTCCTCTGTCGTCGAGAAATGCTTCGTCCGAGAGGCATGCGCCGTCGGCTGCGGAGACTGCTTGCTGCGCAGAAGCTGAACTTGCAGGAAGAATAGCAACTAACTTATGACAGCGGCAAGGATTGCGGTTAACCGCGAGACGCCGGAGCTCCCCGAACGATTATTTGGCTACTAGCTGGTAATTGTTTGAGACATGACTGTGGTTATCTATGATTTCTACACTGATCGATCTGCGCAGTCATGCGAACCCCGACTCACTTGTAGGTTGATCCGACGCACCCCCCATGTCACGATCAACAGCGCGAGGGCGCATTCACACGCCCGAATGAAGGCAGAGGAGAACGCGCACATGCTGCACACCAGGTTTACCGAGACCTTCGGCGTGGCACATCCGATCGTCCAGGGCGGGATGCAGTGGGTCGGCCGCGCCGAACTCGTCGCCGCCGTCGCCGAGGCGGGCGGACTCGGGTTCATCACCGCGCTCACCCAGCCGACACCCGAGGACCTCCGCAAGGAAATCGCGCGCACCAGGGAACTCACCGACAAGCCCTTCGGCGTCAACCTCACGATCCTGCCCTCGATCAACCCGCCGCCCTACGAGGAATACGCGCGCGTCATCATCGACAGCGGCGTCAAGATCGTGGAGACCGCTGGCAGCAACCCCGAACCCTTCCTGCCCGCCTACCGCGCCGCCGGAATCAAGGTGCTGCACAAGTGCACCAGCGTGCGCCACGCGCTCAAGGCCCAACGCATCGGCGTCGACGGCGTGAGCATCGACGGGTTCGAATGCGCTGGACACCCCGGTGAGGACGACATCCCCGGCCTGGTGCTGATCCCCGCGGCCGCACGCGAACTGTCCATCCCCATGATCGCCTCCGGCGGCATCGCCGACGCACGCGGTCTGGTCGCGGCGCTCGCACTCGGCGCGGACGGTGTGAACATGGGCAGCCGTTTCCTGTGCACACAAGAGTCCGCGATCGACCAGAAGGTCAAGGAGCGCATCGTCGCCAACTCCGAACGCGACACCAAACTCATCTTCCGCACCATGCACAACACCGCACGGGTCGCGGACAACGAGGTGAGCCGCAAGGTCGTCGAAATCGAAAAGGCCGGAGGAACTTTCGATGACGTGCGAGAACTGGTCTCCGGCGCGCGCGGGCGCACCGTCTACGAGAACGGCGACATCGACGCGGGCATCTGGTCGGTCGGCCTGTGCCAGGGCCTGATCCACGACATCCCCAGCTGCGCGGAGCTGATCTCCCGCATGGTCGCCGAGGCCGAGGAGTTGATCACCCAGCGGCTGGCGGCGGCCGTCGTCACCGGCTGAGCGCCCGCCGCACGCGCCGCGTTCCTCGGCACCGATGCCACCTTGCTCTCATCGATTTCTGCGGCATAATCGCGGGGGGAATGTGATGGGCGTCGAAGGCAGCCACCGTGACAACGGCGTGGGGGCGGCGCGACGGGAGCCATCGCACCCACTCATCGAAGATGACCGGGTGCGCGTGCCGGTGGAACACAGGAGGACGCGATGCTGCCCAGTCTTCCGGACGGGCACGGGGATTCGCAGCAGATCGGCACCGCAGGGGGGAACGTCGAATCGTTCGGCCACGGCAGAAGAGCCGAGTTGCTGTCCGCCGCCGTCACCGCGATCGCCGAACTGCTCGGTGTCGCACCCGAAACCGTCTCCACCACCGCACCGTTCGCCGACCTCGGCCTGAGTTCCACGCAGTTGGCCAGATTAACCGGCCAGCTCGAAGACGCGATGGGTGTCGAGGTCACCCTCACCGCGCTCTTCGACCACCCCGATATCGATCAGCTTGTCGAGTTTCTCGCCACGCAATGACCGGTCCAGACACGACACCGACCCCCTCCTCCCTTCCCCCGACCTCGGCGCCCGCCGTCGCGATCGTGGGGATGGGATGTCGACTGCCCGGCGCGAACGGCCTGGAGGAATTCTGGCGGTTGCTGCTCGCGGGCCGTGATGCCACCGCGACACCACCGCAGGGCCGGGTCGGCTCTCGACGCGGCGGTTACCTCGACGACATCGAATCCTTCGACAACGAATGGTTCGCCGTCTCCGATCGCGAAACCGCGACGATGGACCCGCAACAGCGATTGGCCTTGGAAGTCGCGATCGAGGCGATCGACGACGCCGGAATCGGCTACCGCGCCAAGGGTTGCGGCGCCGCCGTGGTGTTCGGCGCCTGCGGATACGACCACGGCATCACCGTGCTCGGCTCGCCAGGTCACGACGCGCCCTACGCCGTCACCGGGTCGGCGCTCAGCATCATCGCCAACCGCCTCTCCTACGTCCTCGACCTGCACGGACCGAGCCTGGTGGTGGACAGCGCGTGCTCCTCGTCGCTGGCCGCGCTCGACTACGCGGTGCGACTGCTCGCGGACGAGACCGTGCCGTTCGCGATCGTCGGCGGCGTGAATCTCACACTGCTGCCACACACCTCGGACTACCTGGCCGAAGGCGGCTTCCTCGCGCCGGACGGCCGGTGCAAGCCGTTCGACGCCGACGCCGACGGCTACACCCGAGGCGAGGGCTGCGGGGTGGTGATCCTGCAACGCACCAACGACGCCGTCCGCACCGGCAGCCGGGTGTACGCGGAGATCCTCGGTACCTCGGTCGGCTCCGACGGCCGCTCCAACGGCCTCTACGCCCCGAACGGACGCGCACAGCAGAGCACGTTGCGCACCGCGTGGGCGCGAGCCGGACTCGACCCGAGCACCGCGCACTACATCGAATGCCACGGCACCGGAACACCTTTGGGCGACGCCGTCGAGGTGGCCGCGCTCGCCGAAGCCCTGCGAGGTGCGCGCACCGAGCCGATCGCACTCGGCTCGGTGAAGTCCAATATCGGGCACCTGGAAGCCGCGGCGGGCGTCACCGGGTTGATCAAGACGGCATTGTCGCTGCAACGCGGCGTACTCCCGCCGACAATCAATTTCCACACCGAGAGCCCGCTGTTGAAGCTGGCCGAGCGCGGTCTCGCGGTACCGACCGAACCGGTCGACCTGCGCTCGATCCCGGTGCACGCGCGCAGGGCCGGGGTGAGTTCCTTCGGCTTCGGCGGCACCAATGCCCATGTGGCACTGCGCGGTTTCCGCACGCGGGAACTTTCCGACGAATCGTCCCCGGTACTGATCGCCGTCACCGGCCGCGACGAGTCCCAGTTGCGCGCGCAGGCCCTGCGTTTCGCCCAGCGCCTCGACCAGGCCGCGACTGTCGTTCCGGACGTGCCCGCCTGCGCGAGAACCGAACCTGCGCCACCCACAGTGCCAATCACACGCGAGACCCCTTCCGAGCGACCGACGGAAGGGTTCGACATCGTTGCGGCACCCGACCTCGCCGCATTCGCCTCGGCCACCGCGCGTCTGCTGCCGGAAACCCATCGAGCCGCGCTCGTCGTCAGCGACCGCGCGACCGCCGTCGCGCGGTTATCCGCTCTGGCACAGGGTGATTCGTCCGCCGCGCTGATCGGACCGGTGAACGGACGGCGCCGAGGCCGCCTGCTGTTCCTCTTCTCCGGGCAGGGCGGACAGCATCCGCGCATGGGTCGTGGCCTCGCCGCACGCTACCCGGAGTTCGCCGGGGCCCTCGCTGACGCCGCCGACGCAATCGCCGCTGCGGGCGGACCCCGAGTATGGACACCGAAACACGGATTCACCCGAGCCCTTACCGCTGGTGACAATGGTGTTGCGGCAACCGATCTGGTGCAACCGGCGACCTTCGCGTTCCAGTACGCGTTGGCGCGGCTGCTCGCCACGTGGGGCGTCCATCCCGACGCCGTCGTCGGACACAGTCTCGGCGAGATCGCGGCGGCATCGGTCAGCGGCGCGCTGTCACTCGGCGACGCCGCACGCGTCGCGGTACATCGCAGTCGATGCCTGGCGACGTTGGACGGGCACGGTGCGATGGCCGTGGTCGAGGCGACACCGGAAGAAGCCAACAGCCTGGTGGAACCGATGCGCACCGAGGTCGCCGTCGCCGCGATCAACGGACCACGCTCGATCGTGGTCTCCGGTACCACCCGCTACGTCGACACGCTGGTGCGTAGGGCCAAGCGGCGCAACCTGTTCGCCACCAGGATCGCCGTGGACTTCGCCGCGCACAGTCCACAGGTCGCCGACGTTGTCGCGACATTCCTGGAGTCACTCGGTCCGATTGCCGCACGCACACCGCACACACCCGTGTACTCCACTACGATATGCGGCGCGGTGATCACCGACGCGCGCATGGATCACCGGTACTGGGCTGACAATGCTTCCAGCACAGTCGAACTGGGTGCCGCCATCGCACGCGCCGCGGACGACGGCCTGTCCACCGTGCTGGAGATCGCCCCGCACCCGGTGCTGACACCCGCCGTGCGCGAACATCCCGCCTTTCGTGCGGGCACACACGCCGTCGTCGAGCGCGAAGACGAGGTCGCCGCGCTGCTCACCTGCCTCGGACAGCTCTACACCGAAGGCAGGCCGGTCGACTGGTCGGCCCAAGGCCCGTTCAGCACCCCGCCGCGCCGGCAATGGCGCACCAGGATCTTCCCGCTCCGCACCGAAGACGAGTCGACCCACCGAGCCGTCGACCAGGCCGAATCCGGTTTTGTCACCGACGATCTCGACGACCACGTGGTGCACGGCGAAGCGATCGTGCCCGCGGTGTTCTGGCTGCGCAGGCTGCTGCACCTGGCTCGCCATCGCACGCGGCGCGCCACGATCACCGACCTCGTCGTGCACGAGCGCACCGACACCACCCTCTTGTCGGAGGTCGCCTACCACGGACACGACGGCGGTTTGCGTGCCGAGATCTCCCGAGAACAACCGGTCACCCTGGCCTCGGCACACACGGGCAACGAACCGACCACCGCCGACATCGTCGCCATGATCCGCGTGGTCGACGCGAATCGCGCCGCGCGCCACCGCATGCGGGTGATCCCCACCGCCTCGTTCTACGACGAGCTGCGCGCGCGGCTGCTGCAGTACGGGCCGCGTTTCCGCGTGCTGCGCGGCATCGCCGCCGGCGCCGATCGCGCACTCGGACTGCTCGATTCCGCCGAACTGTCGCGCACGGCCACGCTCGACGGTTGTCTGCACGTGCTGGCAGCCGCGGCCTACGACGAACTGCCCGACCACACCCTCCCGTTGCCCATCGCGATCGACCATGCCTGGCTGTCCACCGAACCCAATCGGGTTGTCGTCGAGGCACACGCGGTGATCAGGGAACGCACGGCGGCCGGGTTGATCGGTGACGTCGTGGGCACCGACCAGCACGGCGCACCGTGTCTGTCGATTTCCGGCGTGCACATTCGCTACGTCCAGGCGGACAGTCTCGCTCGGACCACGACCCTCCCCCTCGGTGCCGAGCACCGAATCGAGCCCGAGGTTCTTCGCGATACCGCGGAGCACAACGTTTTTCACGCGGAGCGATGGGAGCCCCTGCCGGTAGGTGCCGTGGCGATTCCCGCCAGTGGCGTCTCGACACACAGCCAGCGTGTCTTGGTCGTCGGCGAATCCGCTCTCGCCGTCGCCCTCGCGAGAGCCACCGACGCGACCGTGCCCACCGAACGTGTCGCGCGTGAACCGGACAGCGCGAACGCGATCGTCGCCGCTGTCCTGGCCGCACGGCCGAGCACCGCGCACGTCGCGGTGGTACTCGTGTGGCCCGACCAGAACGGTGTCCGCGAAACCGGCAGGGCGCCGGGCGAGCCAGGGCCGTTCGAACACCGCAATGGTGTCGCGACATCGGTCGGCCACGTCCTCGAACTCCTGCAGCTGCTGTATGCCGAGGACAGCGTCGCCTCGCTGACCGTCGTCCTGCCGGAACAGGCCGGACTGCAGGCGAATACCGAGCACCCCGCCGCTGTCCCGCTGGCGCTGGCCGGGCTCGTCCGCTCGCTGCAACTGGAGTCCGGGCGCGCGATCCGGCTGGTGTGGGCGGACACCGACCCGAGAAACCTGCCGACGCTGGCACAACTGATCACCACCGATCTCGGCGCGCGCATCGACGCCGACCCCGGCGGACCGGAGGAACTTCGGCTGACGGCCGGCACCGTGGCCACGCGTCGATTCCGGCTCGCGCGGCCACGCGCGACTCCTGACGTGAGCGTGGACGCCGCCGGAACCTACGTCGTCACCGGAGGACTCGGCGCGCTAGGCGCGATCGCGGTCCGGTGGTTGCTCGACGCGGGGGCACGCGACGTCGTGGTGCTCACCAGGGCACCACGGCCGGTGCCCGCGCTGCTCGACGGACTCGAGCACCGCATCGTGGTGGTCCGCTGCGATTGCGCCGACCGAGGGGATCTGACCAACGCGCTCAACGACATTCGCGAGTGCGGGTCGACGATTCGCGGCATCGTGCACGCGGCGGGCACGCTCGAGGACGCGCCCTTCGAGGCTGTCACACCCGATCAGATCGCGGGGATGTTCGCCGCCAAGCTCACCGCCGCCAGCAACCTGATCGAGCTGAGCGCCGCGGATCCGACCGATTTCGTGCTGCTGTTCTCCTCGGCCACCGGCGCGATCGGGGCACCGGGGCAGGCCGCGTATTCCGCCGCCAATGCCGCCATGGACGCGCTCGCACGGTCGACCCCTCGGCGGGTGCTCAGCGTCGGGTGGGGGGTGTGGGATACCGGCCTCGCGCAAGCGGCGGGCGGGGCCGCGCACATCCGGCGGGCGGGCATCGCCGCCTTCGATACCGGTAGGGGCGCGCTGCTGCTGTCGCGGCTGCTGCGCTTCGACGGCTCCTATGTGCTCGCACTCGACCACACACCGTCGACGGATACCTCGCCGCTGTCCACCCGGCTGACGACTTTGCTCGTCGACAACGCGGTTTCGCGGCCCGCGTCGCCCCAACCCGCGTCGCCCCAACCCGCGGCGCCCCAACCCGCGGCGCCCCAACCCAAGTCCGCAGCCCCGACGACCACGAGCCCGGTCCGCGAGTCGGCCCCTGCCACGCGCACCGAGCCGGAAGAATCACTCACCGTCACGATCCGCAGGGTGCTCGCACGCACACTCGACCTACCCGCCGAACACATCGGCCCCACCGCGGATTTCAACGAACTCGGCCTCAGCTCGCTCCTCGCGATCGAGCTGCGCCGAAACCTCGAATCCCGGCTACGCGTGCGGATCTCCACCGCCGAGCTGTTCCAGCACCCCACCATCACCGCCCTCGGCGCCGCCCTGATCGACCGCGTAACCAACAGCCGAAACCCCACGCTGCACACCGAACCCGCAACACACGCCCCCGAACCGGGCACATGAACCGGGCATATGAGCGAGCACGAACACAAACCACCGATAATCCCCGCGCCGAAAACCGCGACACCAAGACACCGGCCATGAGGACCGAAGCACCAGACCGCCGACCAAGCCGACGTCGAACGACCGAGGCGCCAGCACCCGAGCCATCGACGCAATCGTCGCCGCGCCACCAAGAATCCGAGGCACATGACCCCAAGGTCGGGAGACCTCTCCCTCGCCGAGACCGAGGCCGTGCTGCTGCGCTGCCCGGGGATCGTCGACGCCACCGTTGTCGGTATTCCCGGCCCCCGCTGCGGCGAATAGGCCACCGCCGCCGCTTCGCTCGCCGAGACCCGATACCGCACACAGCGATTCGATATGCGTCGAGGCACCAACACCAACCGATTGACCAACGCCACACATCAGCCACCAGCGAACCGACGCCGCGCCACCACGAATCCGCCATCGAAAGGCCGAGCCCGCCAACGGCCGTCGTCATTCGAGAGTCGACATCGAAGCACCGAAACTCCACCCGACCACAGAACCCCAGCGAGGCAGCGTGATACCCGTGACATCGGCACAGGACAACCGCGACGCGATGGCGCTGCGCGTGGCCGAGTGGGCGGCTACGCGGCCCGACGACGACGCGTTCACCGAGCTACGTTTCCGGCTGCGCGAACGCAGCGCACGCACCCTCAGCTATCGCCGACTACATCGGGCGGCAGGTGCCCTGGCTCAACAACTGCGCGCCGCGAGCGCGCCGGGGGACCGGGTAGCGATTCTGTGCGCACACGGCCTCGACTATCCCGTGGCCTTCCTGGCCTGCCTCTACAGCAACCGCGTCGCGGTGCCGCTGTTTCCACTGTCCGGCAGTCGGAACCGCGAGCGGCTACATACCGTGCTCGCCGACGCGCGACCGACGTTGAGCCTGCTCTCGGCGGACGACAGCGACACCGATACCGCCTTGGGCTCCGCGCTCGGCCGGGTGCTTCGCCTGCCCGTCGACCTCAACGCGTCAGCGGACGAGGCCCCCGAGCCGGTGCTCGATCCGGTGCACGGCACCCTCGCCTACCTGCAATACACCTCGGGGTCGACCAAATCGCCGAGCGGCGTCCGGGTTACCCACGACAACCTGCGCACCGCATTGGAGCAGTTGCGGGGGGCAATGCCCGCGGCCGGCGACCAACCGATCCTCACCTGGCTGCCGTTCTTCCACGACATGGGTCTGGTCTTCGGGCTCGCCCTGCCGCTGTATTCCGGGGTGCATGGACTGAGCTTGGCGCCGGTGGATTTCGTCAAACACCCGATCCGGTGGCTGCGTGCGCTCAGCGACTACCGCGCAGGGCTCAGCGGTTGCCCCAATTTTGGTCTGTCCCTTGCTGTTTCGGCCACCACGCCGGCCGAACGCGCCGATCTGGACCTGTCCGGTTTGGCCGTGCTGCTCAACGGCTCCGAGCCGGTGCGATCGGATGTCCTGGCCGAGTTCACCTCGGCCTTCGTCGGATCCGGATTCCGGCACCGGGCGCACACTCCCGGCTTCGGCCTCGCCGAGGCCACCCTCAGCGTGACCATCTGCGCCCAAGACGCCGCCCCGGTCGCCCACCGGTTCGATCGTGGTGCGCTCGCCGTCGGGCGCGTGATCGTCGACGACGCGGGGGAGGGGCGCACCTTGGTCGGTTGCGGTGCCCCCGCCGGCCAGACCGTCCGTATCGTCGACCCCGACCAACGGACCGTGCTGCCCGCCGACCGGGTCGGCGAGATCTGGGTTCGCGGCGACAATGTGTGCGACGGCTATCTCGGTAGACCCGACGCGAGCCGGACCACCTTCGCCGCCGGATTAGCGCGTGCCGAGGACGAGCGATCCGCCGCGGGCACGTGGGGGTCGGCGCGGCGGCAAAACGGCAGATCGGAGTCGCACGCTCCCACCGGCAGTCCGGTGACACCGGCACCAACCGCATGGTCGACCGACCCGATCGAAAACTCGGTGCACCCGCCGAACGACCCCTTCGACCCTGCCACGGGCGAAAAGTGGCTGCGCACCGGCGATCTCGGGTTCTGGTACGACGAGCAGCTCTACATCGCCGGGCGCCGCAAGGACATCATCGTGATCGACGGCCGCAACCATTATCCCGCCGATATCGAAGCGACCGTCGAGGAGTGCGCCGTCGAGATCCGACCCGGCCATGTCACCGCCTTCGGGCACGACGACGGGCGCCGCGAAGACCTGGTGGTGGTGGCCGAACTGGTCAGCACCACGCTGATCGACCCGACCGGCGGCATCGAATTCTCCACGCTCGCCCGCCGCATCCGCACCGCGATCGCGACCACCCACGAGGTGATGCCCGGCGCGGTAATCCTCGTCGAGCCCGGCCGAATCCCCAAGACCAGCAGCGGAAAACTGCGTCGCCGTGAATGCCGAGCACGCTACCTCGCTGGCCAACTGGCACCGATCGCGCTCATCTGAGTCGGCCCGTCGTCCGGCAGGTCTGGTCAGCCCAGTGCACACGCGATGGTGTCAGCCGTGTGTGCGAGTCGACGACTACCGCACGGACCCGACCGGAGCTCGGCGCAAGGCTGTCGCGTCCGACAGGCGGCATGCACCGAACTTGGTCCAGCGCCTTACTTCCTGAATCCGCCATCCGGCACGGGCCAATACGCGCGGTTGCCATCTGGAAGGACCACTGAATCCCAGTGCTTCGGATTCGGCATGCCCGGTCCACACTGGTTGTTGCCCTTGGTGGCGCAGTTGCTTGGTCGGGAGGCAAGTCCTGTGCCCGAACGTCATGACGTGTCCGCTACCAACGCTACTGAGCAGCCACGGCCTAGCGCGACACTGCCGGTGCGCGGGATCGATGCGGACTTCGGCTTTCCCTTCGACCGGGATTCGCGGAGACGGTGCGAATATCAGTCGTCGGTTCGGCCGAGAAGCCGATCGGTTTCCCGCCGTTCACGTTTGGTTGGCCTACCCGCGCCACGATCGCGTCGTGGCATGGCCGCCAAAATCTCCTTGGGCGGCGGGGGAGGGCTGCGGTCGATCAGACATTGCGCGGCGATCGGCGCGCCCACTCGCTTGGTGACGATCCGCTCGACAATGACGATGCGCTCGACTCCGGCCACACGAATGCGGACCTCATCGCCGGGACGCACCGGCTGTGCGGGTTTGGCTGTCGCACCATTGACGCGTACGTGCCCGCCTCGACAAGCCTCCGCCGCAGCGGATCTCGTCTTGAAAAGCCGGACTGCCCACGTCCACGAGTCGACTCGGGCGTGTGTCGCGGAATTCTGATTACCGGACGAGCCGCCACGAGATGCCGAGTTCGGCAGCGGTCACTCCATGCGACGCGCGGTCACCACGTCGTCGGATTCCAGCGAGGTGTAGGAAACCGCCTGGCCGGACTGCGGCGCGTTGAGCAGCTTGCCGTCGCCAGCGTAGATGCCGACGTGTCCACCGCCGTTGGTCACCACGATGTCACCGGCCTGCAGGTCCTGGAAGGCCACGGGAGCACCGACGTGTGACTGTTCGAAGCTGGTGCGCGGCAACTCGACACCCGCCTGACGGTAGGCCCACTGGACCAAGCCGGAGCAGTCGAAGTTGCGCGGTCCCGCGGCACCCCACGAGTACATGGCGCCGACCTTGGACTTCGCGGCATCAAGCGCGATATCGCCGGGGCCCGAATGAACGATGGGGGCGGAGGGAAGCTGAGGCGCGACGAAGCCGGGGAACAGCGGTGCGGGAGCAGGGGCAGGTCCGGCCTCGGGTGCGGGAGCCGCCTGTGGTGCGGGCATCGCCGAAACCGCGTCCTGGATCTGCTGACTCAGCTGCTGAGCCGGCTGTTCCCACTCATCTGGCACATCGACATCACCGACGCCAGGGATGTTCACGGTGGCCGCCATCGCCGGGATCGAGGGCATGGCCCCCGTCGTGGCCGCAACAGCGCCCATCACGATGACACCCTTGACGGAAGTCGGCAACCGAGATTCCCGCTGCAAGCTGTGTTTACCCACCGAGCTACGTCTCCGATCTTCGTGCTCTCCCGCCGACCGGTTCGGCT
Organism: Nocardia callitridis; assembly: GCF_039543305.1. Lineage (NCBI taxonomy): Bacteria > Bacillati > Actinomycetota > Actinomycetes > Mycobacteriales > Nocardiaceae > Nocardia > Nocardia callitridis. Next base: position 1,308,900 of record NZ_BAABJM010000001.1, read on the forward strand.
AGGGGTTCGGGCCGGGAGATCGGCCCTACCGTGCCAACCGAACTGGTCGACTCGGATTCACCCAGACAAACCTTGGTCCCCGGTGCGACTGCCAGGACGGGTAGCCCTGACGACCGCTGAGGCGGTAACTCCGTGGCGCCACTTCTCTGACGAAGCAACAGGATTCCACTAAGTCACGAGAAGATTACGACCCCTGAGCAGTGTTGTCCAGCCGAGAGAGCAGGCATTTCGCAAAAATTCAAAAAATTCCTCGCCGACCGGCCGGTCATCGCGTCACCCATCGCAGGTAACGGTCCGGTCTCAGCGCGCGGGTCGTTGGTAACGAACCAGGTGACGGCGCCGATGTTTTGGTTCGGCTCGCGCACGAGACCGGAACCGGCACGGTCGATTCCCCTCGCCGACGATGATCGCCCGCGCGAGGAGTTCCCGCGACCCGGAGCCGCCGCGAAACAGGCTCGGGGACGGTCGGCGAATCAGCGCGCGAACGATCAGCTTTCCCGGCGCGGTGGCCGACGCTCGAGTTCGCGCTCCAACTCCTCGATCCTGCGCTGTGCCTTCGCGAGGCCGACCTCGAGCCGACCGACCGCGACAACCAGCGGACCCACCGCGAGGTCGGCCACCAGTTCCGGATCGTCGTACCCGCTGTCGATCGCGACCAGGATGTTCGCGCGGATGCGGCTCGCGACGGGCGCTTCGGCAGGCACATTCCAGGACTCGACCACCTCGGTGATGGTGGCGATGGGTTCGTCGGTCATGCCCCTCCGTCTCGCGCTGCGGTCATGCGTCGGCTGCCGAAGCCGTCCTCGGGCGAGCCACGATTTCGGCGCACCGAACCGGTACCAGCGTAGAGGTTTTCGGCATGATCACCTAGCACCGCAGGCACCCGCTAGCCGCCGATAGCCGTGTCTAGCGAGTGCCGTAGACATCCTCAGATTTCTGTGCGGAAACGGGCTACCGTGTATCGGCATGGACCCCGTGCGGAATCCGTATGCTCCCGGAGCCGGACAGCGCCCACCCGAATTGGCTGGGCGCAGCAAGCAAATCGACGCGTTCGACGTGGTACTGGAACGCATCGCGCGCGGTCGTCCCGAACGCAGCGTCATGCTCACCGGGCTGCGCGGCGTCGGCAAGACGGTGCTGCTCAACCAGCTCCGCTCCGCGGCGGGCTCGCGTGACTGGGGGACAGGCAAGATCGAGGCGCGACCCGATCAGGAACTGCGCCGCCCACTGTCTTCCGCACTGCACATGGCCGTGCGCGCGATCGCCATGGCACACCGCAACCAGGAGCGCGTCGACGATTTCCTCGGCATCCTCAAGGCTTTCGCGCTGCGCGCCACCGCCGACAAGGGGATGCGCGACCGCTGGCAGCCCGGCATCGACGTCCCCGCCGTCACCGGCAGGGCCGACTCCGGCGACATCGAGATCGATCTGGTCGAGCTCTTGGTGGAGGCGGCGGCGCTGGCCAGCGATGTCGGCGTCGGCATCGCGATATTCATCGATGAGATGCAGGATCTCGGTGCCGCCGACATCTCCGCGATCTGCGGGGCATGCCATGAGCTGAGCCAGGATGCCGCGCCGCTGATTGTCGTCGGCGCGGGTCTTCCGCATCTACCCGCCGTCCTTTCTGCCTCGAAGAGCTACTCCGAACGCCTGTTCAGCTACCACCGGATCGACCGACTCGATCGCGAGTCCGCCGACCTCGCACTCCTGGCCCCCGCCGAGCGTGAAGGCGCCGGATTCACCGAGGAGGCGCTGAAGGCGCTCTACCAAAAGGCAGACGGCTACCCGTATTTCGTGCAGGCATACGGGAAAGCGACGTGGGACCAGGCGCCGGGCAGCCCGATCACCGCACAGGACGTCGAGGTCGCTTCACCGACCGCGGAGGAGGAGTTGGCGGTCGGCTTCTTCGGTTCCCGCTACGAGCGCGCGACCCCCGCCGAGCGCGAGTACATGCGCGCCATGGCGGATCTGGCGGGTGGCGACGACCCGGTAGCCACCTCCGCCGTGGCCACCGAGCTCGGCCGCAAACCCGCGTCGCTGTCACCCGCGCGCGACGGCTTGATCAAGAAGGGCCTGATCTACTCCGCGGAGCGCGGCACCATCGGCTTCACCGTCCCGCACTTCGGTCGGTATCTGCGCAGCGTCTGACGGAATCTAACGTGATCTAGCAAATATCGACGATGAGCCGATACATCCCGATCGACGGGCGCTCACAGCGATATATCGCACTCTCAGATTATTTCTAGATATACGTAGATTTTCGGATAGCACTGTTCGCGCCATCCACGGCAAGCAGCGTGGGCAACATTCGAGCAGGTCACGGGTATTGCGGGAGACGAGCCAGATCGCCAATCCTCCGGTATTGTGTGGAAGATCACGTTGTGTGGTGAGTCACACAACTCGGTGTAGTCGGAATCCGACCCGATCGGTCCCGACGAACATGGATCGCCATGCTTGTCACACGCCGAGTTCGACTGTCCGCCAGTGGAATACAGGAGGTTTGATGACACGCAGCGACATTGCGGAACTCCGCTACGCGGTAGGCCAACTTCGGCGCTCCATCGGCTCGATACGCAGCCACTACGGCGACGCCAGCATGGTGCGTCGACTCGAGAACGACCTCGAACGGCTCACGATCGACACCGACGAGCTCGAGCAGTCCCCACCACCGGAGGTGCCGCGCCGCCTCCAAGACCCCATCTACGTTCCGGACAGCAAGTCCGACGAGGCGGCATGGATGGGCGCACAGGACGAGGGGCTCGGCTTCCACTCTCGGCCGAGAACCACATAGGACTCCAGCGACAACGAGGACCTCGACCGTCAGGTCGGGGTCCTTCGCATGAGCGGACGCCATCTCCGTTTACCACAGTTCGGGTGTGCGCCAAAGTTGCCCGGGCCCCGATTTTTAGGATATCGGGTGTCCGAACTGTGTCCCAGACAATTCGATACGAGTAATCGCACTCCCCGCAGCGGTGTTCGGTGGGCATCACGACCAGCCCGGTAATCGGTCGACCCCGTGCGGCCCAGCAACTGCTACCCACCCAAATAAGCCGAGCTGCCAGCGGAAATATCAGGCACACAAGCACTCTGGCCCAACCGAGCGCCAGCCATCGTGTCCTCGGCCGAGATTCGTGGATAGCGGCACATTCACCCGATGGGCGCGCACAGTCGGCAGGGCCACCGATTCCGGGTGAATGTGTCGCACATCACTCACATTCCGGAGGGTTGGTATTCACGAGACCGCATCCAAACGATAGCGACCGTGTCGTATGGTGCTGGACATCACATTCGACTCGCGGAGGTATCGATGACCAGCCGCACAGCAGAGCAGCGAGGCATCCAGCTGTGAGTGCCGCACCGACGACCAACCCCGAAGTGCCCGAGCGGCACTCGCGAACCGGGGTATTCAGCACGACGAGGGCTCGGATCTCCGAGCGCACACTGCGCACCGACCGCTGGTGGATGCCCCCGCTGTTCACCGCCCTCGGGTTGGCCGCGTTCGTCATCTACGCGACGGTCAGATCGTATGTGCGCACGGCGTATTGGGTGCCCGACTACCACTATCTGACGCCGTTCTACTCGCCGTGCCTGAGCACCTCGTGCGTCGAGGGATCGAGCCATCTCGGCACGCCCTTCGGCGACCTGCCGGTGATTTTGCCGCTCGGATTCGTCGTGCTGCCGTTCCTGCTCGGCTTCCGGCTCACCTGCTACTACTACCGCAAGGCCTACTACCGGGCGGTGTGGTTCTCCCCACCCGCGTGCGCGGTGGCCGAACCACACGCCAAGTACACCGGCGAAACCAAACTGCCGCTGATCATCCAGAACGTGCACCGCTATTTCTTCTACGTCGCGGTCCTGGTCTCGCTGCTCAATACCTACGACGCGCTCGCGGCCTTCCACGGCAAGGGCGGCGGATTCGGTTTCGGCCTCGGCAATCTCGTGCTCTTGGTGAACGTGATCCTGCTGTGGAGCTACACCCTGTCGTGCCACTCCTGCCGCCACATCGCGGGCGGTCGACTCAAGCACTTCTCCGCACACCCCGTCCGGTACTGGCTGTGGACGCAGATCTCCAAGCTCAATACCCGGCACATGGCGCTGGCGTGGACCACGCTCGCCACGCTCGCGCTGACCGATTTCTACATCATGTTGGTGGCCAGCGGCACCATCTCGGACCTGCGCTTCATCAACTGATCCTTCGCAACCCCAGGAGTATTCGCGGCCATGCCAGAAGTGGAACGCCACACATACGACGTAGTCGTGATCGGTGCCGGTGGCGCCGGATTGCGCGCGGTGATCGAGGCACGTGAGCGCGGACTTTCGGTGGCCGTGGTGTGTAAGTCCTTGTTCGGCAAGGCACACACCGTGATGGCCGAGGGCGGCTGCGCGGCCTCCATGGGCAACGCCAACGAGAAGGACAACTGGCAGACCCACTTCAAAGACACCATGCGCGGCGGCAAGTTCCTCAACAACTGGCGGATGGCCGAGCTGCACGCCAAGGAGGCGCCGGACCGGGTCTGGGAGCTGGAAAGCTATGGCGCGCTGTTCGATCGGACCGCCGACGGCAGGATCAGCCAGCGCAACTTCGGCGGCCACACCTACCCGAGGTTGGCGCACGTCGGCGACCGTACCGGGCTGGAGATCATCCGCACCATGCAGCAGAAGATCGTTTCGCTGCAACAGGAGGACTACGCGGCCACCGGCGACTACGAGGCACGCATCAAGGTCTTCGCCGAGTGCACCATCACCGAATTACTCACCGACGAGGGCCGGATCTCCGGCGCGTTCGGGTACTGGCGCGAATCAGGTCGCCTTGTGCTGTTCGAGTCGCCCGCGGTGGTCTTGGCGACCGGGGGTATCGGCAAGTCGTACAAGGTGACCTCGAATTCCTGGGAGTACACCGGCGACGGTCACGCACTGGCGCTGCGCGCCGGTGCGACTTTGATCAACATGGAATTCCTCCAGTTCCATCCCACCGGGATGGTCTGGCCACCGAGTGTGAAAGGGATCCTGGTCACCGAGGGCGTGCGCGGTGACGGTGGGGTGCTCAAGAACACCGAGGGCAGACGGTTCATGTTCGACTACATTCCGCCGGTCTTCAAAGGGCAGTACGCCGAAACCGAGGACGAGGCCGATCAGTGGTTGCGCGACAACGATTCCGCGCGTCGCACCCCCGACCTGTTGCCGCGCGACGAGGTCGCCCGCGCGATCAACGAGGAGGTGAAGGCCGGGCGGGGCACCGAACACGGCGGCGTCTACCTCGACGTCGCCTCACGGCTGCCCACCGAGGAGATCATCCGGCGGCTGCCCTCGATGCATCATCAGTTCAAGGAACTCGCCGACGTCGATATCACCAAGGAAGCGATGGAGGTCGGCCCGACCTGCCACTACGTGATGGGTGGGATCGAGGTGGACCCGGACACCGGCGCGGCCACCGTGCCTGGGTTGTTCGCAGCGGGTGAGTGTTCCGGCGGTATGCACGGTTCCAATCGGCTCGGCGGCAACTCGCTGTCGGATCTGCTGGTGTTCGGGCGCAGGGCAGGTCTCGGCGCCTCCGCGTATGTGGAGCAGTTGCCACAGCGTCCCGCGGTGTCCGATGACGATGTGGCGCGCGCGGCGAAAGTCGCACTCGCGCCGTTCGATCCGTCCGAGGGCAGCACGGAGAACCCCTACACGCTGCACACGGACCTGCAACAGACGATGAACGACCTGGTCGGCATCATCCGCAAGGAAGCCGAGGTGCGCGAGGCGATCGCGAGACTCGATGCGCTGCGACAGCGGTTCGCGCAGGTCACCGTCGAGGGGCATCGGCAGTTCAATCCCGGTTGGCATCTCGCACTGGATCTGCAGAACATGCTGCTGGTCAGCGAGTGCGTGGCGCAGGCGGCGTTGCTGCGCACCGAGAGCAGGGGCGGGCACACCCGCGACGATCATCCCGGTATGGATGCCGACTGGCGCAACAGATTACTGGTGTGCGCGGTGGCCGAGGGGAGTGCCGGAGTATCGATCCCCAACGTCACCGTGACGCCGAAAGATCAACTTCCGATGCGGCCGGAACTGCTGGCCTTGTTCGACCTCGACGAGTTGGAGAAGTACTACACCCAGGACGAAACCGCTGGACATCCCGCCGCGGCGGGGAATTCGACAGAGCGAGAGGCGTAACGATGAGTTACGACGCCAAGTTCCGCGTGTGGCGCGGCGATATCGACGGTGGCCAATTGCAGGACTTCACGGTCGCGGTGAACGAGGGCGAGGTGGTGCTCGACATCATCCACCGATTGCAGGCGACCCAGGCTTCCGATCTCGCGGTCCGTTGGAACTGCAAGGCGGGCAAGTGCGGCTCGTGCTCCGCGGAGGTCAATGGCCGACCCCGGCTGCTGTGCATGACACGGATGTCGACGTTCACCGAGGCCGAGACCATTACAGTGACCCCGATGCGCACCTTCCCGGTAATCAGAGATCTGGTCACCGACGTGTCTTTCAACTACGAGAAGGCCAGGCAGATACCGTCTTTCACGCCGCCGAAGGGGCTCGCGCCCGGCGATTACCGTATGCAACAGGTGGACGTGCAGCGCTCCCAGGAGTTCCGCAAGTGCATCGAATGCTTCCTGTGCCAGGACACCTGCCACGTGGTCCGCGATCACGAGGACAACAAGCCCGCCTTCGCGGGGCCGCGTTTCCTGATGCGTATCGCGGAGTTGGAGATGCATCCGCTCGATGTCGTCGACCGCCGTGACCTCGCGCAAGACGAGCAAGGTTTGGGCATGTGCAACATCACGAAGTGCTGCACCGAAGTGTGCCCGGAGCACATCAAGATCACCGACAACGCGCTGATTCCGATGAAGGAGCGCGTCGCCGATCGTAAGTATGACCCGGTGGTCTGGTTGGGCAACAAGCTCTTTCGTCGCTGACTAAACGAAACATCGCCCTGGACAAGCTATTCACGAAAGAAAACGACCGGCCGGGTTCACACCCGGCCGGTTTCGCGTTATTTACAAAAACACTCAATTTGTCAAATTAATTAAGAGAATGCGCCGCTGAACACGTGGCGCTCAATGTATCTCGGGGAATCATGGCGAGTCTCGACCGAGACAGCGACACGTCGTCACAGCATCGCGACGACCCCGATGGCCACCACCAACACCAGCACACCGACGAATAGCGACGACGCTATCGAGCCGGTCAGAATGAACACACCCACCCCCGACACCGCGAAAAGCAGTGCGACGATCAGCCATTCCACCCAATCCCCGGGACGCAATTTTCGGTACCGGGAATGGGAACTCTTCAGCCCACTGTCCACAAGATGTGGTCTACCCGTAAACAACGGCGGCAAACGCGGATTCGTTGCGGAAAATGCGTCGTTTCGTGACCTAACTATCCACCCCGAGTCACACGATTCCCACGACCTGGGCTTTTGACAGATACGCACGCGCCGACGCCGTGGGCAGTACGTGCGTGCCCGCCCGACGGATCGGCGAACGGGCTCGCGCACGAATCAAGCAGGACGATCGAACTCGCCGTCCTGCACACCGGCGGTGAACGCCGCCCATTCTCCCGGCGTAAAGACGAGCACCGGCCCCTCGGGATCCTTGCCGTTGCGCAGGCCGACATGTCCGTCGGCCAGCAAGGCCACCTCGACGCTGTCGTTCTGCGCGCCGTCTGCGGCCTTACGCCAGATCGCCGCGCTCAGATCGACGTTCGCGCCACCGTTGATGCTCAAGTTGTCTCCTTCACTGAGTGATGAACTCCTTCGCCACCGCGCGCAGCAGCTGCCTGCTCGCCTGCGCGTCCAACGCGCAGTCGCGTAGCGACTCGTGCGCCCGATCGTAACGACGGACGTCCGTGCGTCTTTCGAGGTAGAGCTCCCCGCTGAGCCCCTCCGCGTACACCACCGACGGTTCGATCGGGTGCCCCTTGCTGTCGGTCCCGAACTCCAGAACGGTGAAAGGACCCGTCGATACCCCGAGCGGCACCCCGGCGGCAAACGGCAGGATACGCAGCGAAACATTATCGCGGGTACCGAAGTCCGCGAGATGTCGTAGCTGCGCCGACATCACTTTCGCGCCACCCACCACACGGCGCAGCACCGACTCGTGCAACACCACGTCGAGCAGCACCGGCGACACCTTCTTGGTGAGCATCACCTGGCGTTGCATCCGTAGGCCGACCCTGCGCTCGAGTTGCGCCTCCGAATCATCCGGGTAACCAAGGCGATTCACCGCCATGGCGTACTCCGTGGTCTGGAGAAGACCGCCGAGCGCTTCGCTCTGGTAGGAGGCGATCCGCTGCGCGCTGGCCTCGAGACCCGAGTACACGTCGAAGTTCGCCGGAATGCCGCCGCCGCTGTCGTAGGAGTGCCACCAGCTCATGGCGGGAACCTGCTGGGCGAGACCCTTCAACCCGTCCGCCAGTTCTGCGGGTATCCCGTAGATGCGACACAACTCCTGGATGTCGATGGTGCGGATACGGTCGGCCTGGCCCTTCTCCAACCGTTGCAAAGTACTTGCGCCCCACTCCATCAACCGGGAGGCCTCGGCGATGGTCAAGCCTGCCTGGGTGCGCCAATCACGCAGATACCTGCCGAGTTGCCTGCGCGGCAGGGTCGAGGAGGTGGAATCAATACCGGACGGTTTGCTGGCAACTCTCGCCGACGTCGCCGCCGGTCTCGCTGACGCTCTTGCCGAACTTTCTGACACAGCACGCTCCGTTCTGTGTTCCGTTACCACCCAGGGGCGGCCGGGAGAAAACAGCAAGCTCGGTTCCCCGGTCACTTCGCTTGGGCAGCGGGCTCTTTCGTCCACTATGGGGAATCCTCCCCTCCCAGCCGGATGTGATGCTGGGTATTCGCGCGAATTTCCTGGATCTGTTCGAAGTAGGTTGTCTCAGACATCCCCCGATGGTGTGCTGGAAGTATGCCTGAGGTCGCGAAGCGTGATCGCGCGAGACGTCTGGTCGCGCGAAGCCGCTGATGCCGCGAAACCTCCGGCTGTTCAGTAAGAGTCGCACACGCAGGAACGAGGAGTCATGGTTGTACATGTGTCGTCGTTGAGAACCAGCGACCACACCCCCCATCCGGCAGCAGACCTCACGCCGTCGAACGAACAGGTCGAGGAGCTACTACTGCGGCGCGGTGCGCACCAGCGCACCGCGCCGCAGGATCGCACCGACCGAACGGAGGCCGCGTAATGCAGATGGGACAGCGCAATACACGTATCACCGCTCTACTGACCTGCGGGGCCGATCCGGGCCCGATGACCGTCGACCAGGCTCACGCCGCCATGCAATTGCACCTCGACTGCACCGTCGATCGGTGCCGCGTGCGGCGCCGTGCCAGGGCGACCCTGGTCGACTCAGGTCGGTGCGTGCTGGATCAGCGCGCACTTCGTTGCTGAGCGACCCTGGTCGGGTCGCGGCGATATCCAATCAGTGCCACGAGTGGTCGGTCAGTGGGGTGCGCGGACCGAATTTCGGTTTGCCCGCGTACCCGCTGATCTCCAGCAGTCGCACGGCCCGATATCGATGCGGGCGCAACGGTTCCAGATAGTCGATCATTTCCTCGTCGGTCATCGGGTGGCCGAGTAGCGTCCAGCCCACGACGTCGGCGAGATGGAAATCGCCCACCGAAAGCGCGTCCGCGTCACCGAAGGCACGCTGTGCGGTCTCCGCCACGGTCCACACCCCGATGCCGGGGATCGACCGCAGCCTGCGGGCCGCCTCCGCGGGTGCCAGATCCGCGCAACGTTCCAATGCCGCCGCCGCTCGCGCGGCGCGCACAATGGTCTGCGCCCGTTGCGGTCCGACATTCGCGCGATGGAAAGTCCACGAGGGAACACGTCGCCAGGTTTCGGCGTCGGGCGCGACGAGCAGGCCCTCCGGTGCCGGCCCCGGCGCACGAGTACCGAACTGTCGCACCAGCTTTCGCCAGGACGCGCGCGCCGACACGGTGTGCACCTTCTGTTCGAGCACAGCGGGGACCAGCGCCTCGAGCACCAGCCCCGTGCGCAGCATCCGCAAGCCAGGACAGCGGCGGTGCGCCTCGCGGAGCTTGGGGTGCTCGGGGACGAAGTCCGAGATGTCCTCCTCGATACACAACATGCGTGCGAGCCCGTCGAGAAATTCCGCCGTACCCGCTCCCCACGCGGACGCCTCGATGACATGGCTGTCGACTTGGCACAGTCGGAAGGTGACGGGGCCGCTCGGCATCCGCGAGGCGTGCCACTGCGCGCCGTCGGCGGTCAGCCGATGACAGGGATCGCCAGGGCCACGGCTCAGCGGCGCGAGGGTGACGGCCAGATCGATCGGTCGACTCGTCGTGACGGTCCGCGTCGAACCGGCACGGCCAGCCCCCGACTCGACCATCACTTCGCTCATCGCCCCACATTGTGCCCTGCGCCCCGGTGGCGGCCGAGCTCGCCTCCAGCTACCCACTATTCGCATTCGATAATACGATTTCTGAATAACTCCGGGCGTATGGTGTGTAACGCCAAAAATGGCGGCTGCGATATCGATTCCGTTCGGCAAATGACGGGCAGTCGCTACACGGAGGTTTTCGATGATTACCAATCTGCTCAACCTGATCCTCAGCGCATGGGGTGGCGTCGCGGCCGGTAGCTCGGGCTACCAGATTCCGCCCGGCACCCTGCCCTTCGGCAGCTGAGCGCCTGACCCACCCGGCGCATACCTCACGTGGGAAACCCGCGCTGTCCCGCGAGAAATTGCGCTAGGTGCAGGCCGCGCCGCCCGGCGAGCTGCGCGGCCTGGGTGCGGCAGGAGAAGCCGTCGGCGAGCAGCACCGCGTCGTCCTCGGCCGCCCGCAACGCGGGCAGGATGCCATTCTCGGCCACCGATACCGAAATGTCGTAATGGCCGGATTGCATACCGAAATTTCCGGCGAGACCGCAACACCCCGTGACCTCTGTCACGGAATCTGCCATTCTGGCGAATAACTGGCGATCGGCATCGAAGCCCAGCACCGCGTGCTGATGACAATGCGGCTGAACAACAACTCGACGTGTTACCGACTCGGGCGGACGCCAATTCGGTTGCTCGGCCAAGAACTCCGCGAGCGTGCGTACCGCACGGGCGGTGGCCGCTGCCCTCGGGTCGTCGGGAAGGAGCTCGGGGAGATCGCCGCGCAGCACGGCGGTGCACGAGGGTTCCAGCCCGAGCACCACGGAGCCGCCGCGAACGTACTCGTCCAATTCCTCGACGGTGCGCCGCAATTGGGCGCGAGCGCCGTCGAGCTGGCCCGTGCTGATCCAGGTGAGCCCACAACATACGCGGCGCTCGGTGATCCGCACCAGGTACCCCAACGAGGTCAGCAGCCGCACCGCCGCGACAGCGATCTCCGGATCGAAGGTGTCGGTGAAGGTGTCGACCCACAGCACCACCGTCCGTGACCGATCCTCGGGTTCCTGACCCGGGCCAGCGGCGTCCAGATCGCGCCAGATCCGCCGGAATCGGCGACGAGCCAGCGCGGGCACCGGACGGCGCGGATCGATTCCCGCCGCGCGCAACCCGATTCGACGCAGCGGCGCGATACCGGCGAGCGCGTTCGCCACCCGAGGCATCCGGGAAGCCACGGCCAGCCAGCGGGGCAACCAGCCCAGCGAGTAATGATCGATCGGACGCGGGCGCCGCCGATAGCGCCGGTGCAGTGCCTCGGCCTTGTAGGTCGCCACGTCGACGCCCGCCGGACAATCCGAACGACACGCCTTGCACGACAGGCACAGATCCAACGATTCGGCGAGCGCGTCGGAAGAGAAGTCGAGCGCGCCGCGCGCCGCCTCCTGCAGCACCCTCGCCCTGCCACGCGTGCTGTCCTTCTCGTCCGCGGTGGCCAGATAGGACGGGCACATGAAGCCACCCGTCGCCGAGGTATCGGCGCGGCACTTCCCGACACCGACGCACCGATGCACCGCGACACCGAAATCGCCGCTGTCCTCGGCGAATGCGAATCCGCCCTCGGGCCGCACCCGTGGCAGGCCGACCAGGCGCAGATCGGCATCCACCGGACGCGGGTCGACGGCCACTCCGGGATTCAGCACGCCGTTGGGGTCGAACAATGCCTTGTAACCGGCGAATACCTCGAGGACTTCGCGGGAGTACATGACCGACAACAACTCCGAGCGCGCGCGACCATCCCCATGTTCCCCCGACAGCGAACCGTCGTGGCGCACAACCAATTCGGCGGCATCGTACAGAAAGGCACGGAACCGGCGTGGCGCGTCGGCGATCGGGAGATCCAGTCGCACATGGATGCAGCCGTCGCCGATGTGTCCGTACAGCAAACCCTCGACGCCGTGGTCGCGGGTCAACTCGCCGAAATCACGCAGATAGTCGCCGAGCCGTTGCGGGGGCACGGCCGCGTCCTCCCAGCCCGGCCACGCGGGACGACCGTCGGCGGTGCGCCCGGCAAGACCGGCGCCGTCGGCCCGGATTCGCCAGAGTGCCGCGGCGGCGACCGGATTGGTGACGATCCGAGAATCCACCGCATCCGTCGCGCGGACCAGCTGCTCGGCGACCCACACCGCCTCGGCCGCATCGACGCCCTGGGTCTCCACGAACAGCCACCCGGCGCCACGCGGCAGCTCGGGCACCACACCGTGATGGGCACGCACCACATCGACAAGCCGCGCGTCGATGCCCTCGACCGCGATCGGCGCGCTGGCCATCACCGCGGTCACGTCGTCGGCCGCGCTCGCCATGTCGGGGTAGCCGAGCACCGTGAGCACCGTCGCCTTCGGCAACGCCACGAGATCCACCGCCGCCTCCAACAGCAGCCCGCAAGTGCCCTCGGTGCCGACGAACGACTTCGCCAATGCCGACCCCCGCTCCGGCAGCAGATGTTCCAGCGCGTACCCCGAGGCCTGGCGATGGAATCGACCGAGGTCGGTACGCAGCACCGCCAGGTTCGCCGTGGTGAATTCGGGCATTCCCGGGATGGGCGCCAGCCCATCGGCGAGGACGCGCTCGACGCCCGTGCCGTCCAGAATTCGCAGCTCGCGTACGGTGTCGCCGGTGCGACCCCAGGCCACCGCGTGCGGGCCGCAGGCATTGTTGCCGATCATCCCGCCGAGTGTGCAACGGTTCTGCGTGGAAGGGTCGGGACCGAACCGCATCCCGTGCCGACCCGCGGCACGCTGTAGCCGCGACAGGACGACACCCGGCTGCACCCGCGCGGTGCCCGCCGCGCCGTCGATGTCGAGAATCCGGTTCATGTGCCTGCTGAAATCCAGGACGAGACCCGGCCCGATCGCATTGCCCGCCACCGAGGTCCCCGCACCGCGCGCGGTGACCGAAAGCCCGTTCTCGGCGGCGAAGCCCAGGGTCGCCGCGACATCGTCCTCGGTGCGCGGGAAGACCACCGCCCGCGGCGCGACGCGATAGTTGGAGGCGTCCGAGGCGTATTCCGCACGACGACGCTCGGAGGTGTCGAGAACGCCCTCGATCCGGACTGCCAGCGCCTCGACCATCGGGTCATCGGTCATTTCGCCAGCCTAGGCCGGTGTGACCCGGCGTCGTCGGCATCTACGGTGCGCGCATCGAATTTCGCTGTGCGCGGAAATTCGCCCGCCCCCCGTTCCGCGACTTGATCTCAAGTTAACTTCAGGTTTTAACGTCGGAGGCCACGGCGATCAACCGAGACCGACAGCGGCACTACCGCCGCGCCGAGGAGCCCGTAAGCAGGACACGGGAATCTGTCGGTGGTCACGGCTTGAATAGCCGAGAGCGAGAGGACAAGACGTGAGTATCGAATCCGTGGCGTGGGGCCAGATCTACCGCCAAGCGAACGCGCCGCAGGAAAAGCGCCCGTTCAATATGGCCACCGCCAAGCGCATCGGCGGGTTCGCCCGTTCACACCGGCGGCGGATCGGCATGTTCCTACTGCTGAGCGTGGTGGCCGCGCTCCTCGCGGTCGCGACGCCGGTACTGGCAGGACGGGTGGTCAACGACATCATCGGCGGGTCGGCGCCGCGCGTGGTCGTGACGGTCGCGCTGTTGATCGCGCTGCTCGCGATCCTCGACGCCGGGCTCGGCCTCGGTATCCGGTGGCTGTCCTCGCGTATCGGTGAAGGACTGATCTTCGATCTGCGCACCGCGGTGTTCGACCATGTGCAACGCATGCCGGTCGCGTTCTTCACGAGGACCCGCACCGGCGCACTGGTCAGCCGGTTGAACAACGACGTGATCGGGGCGCAGCGCGCCTTCAGCGACACACTGTCCGGCGTGGTGGCCAACCTCGTCACACTGCTGCTGACCCTGGGCGTCATGCTCGCCATCTCCTGGCAGATCACGCTGCTGGCCCTGCTGCTGCTGCCGGTGTTCGTGGTGCCAGCCCGCAGGATGGGCAACCGTTTGGCCGAATTGCAGCGCGACGCGGCCGGATTGAACGCCGCCATGAGCACGCAGATGACCGAGCGGTTCTCCGCACCCGGCGCCACCCTGGTGAAACTGTTCGGCCGCCCGCACCAGGAATCCGATGAGTTCGCGGTGCGTGCGCGCCGCGTGCGCGATATCGGGGTGCGCACGGCGATGCTGCAAACCGTCTTCGTCACCTCGCTGACCCTGGTCTCCGCACTCGCGGTCGCGCTGGTCTACGGGCTCGGCGGCTGGTACGCGCTGACCGGGCAACTGGACGCGGGTGCCGTTGTTTCACTGTCACTGCTGCTGACCAGGCTCTACACTCCGCTGACCGCGCTGGCGACCGCGCGGATGGAGGTCATGTCGGCGCTGGTCAGCTTCGAGCGGGTCTTCGAGGTGCTCGACCTGCGGCCGTTGATCGAGGAAGCGCCCGACGCGAAAGAGGTGCCAGCAGGCCCGGTCGCCGTAGAACTCGACAACGTCACCTTCGGCTACCCCTCGGCCGATCGGGTCTCCCTGGCCTCGCTGGAAGATGTCGCCACGCTCGACACCCGTGGCGGAACCGAAGTGCTGCACGGGATCTCGTTGCGGGCCGAGCCCGGTCAACTCATCGCCCTGGTCGGCTCCTCGGGTGCGGGGAAATCCACGGTGGCACAGCTGGTCTCGCGGCTCTACGACGTCGACGGCGGCGCGGTGCGGCTCAATGGCACCGACGTGCGCGAACTCAGCATGCGTTCGATCCGGGAGACGGTCGGGTTGGTCACCCAGGACGGGCACCTGTTCCACGACACCATCCGAGCCAATCTCCTGCTGGCCCAGCCGGAGGCTTCCGATGCCGACCTGTGGGACGCGTTGCGGCGGGCGCGGTTACACGATCTGGTCGATTCGCTACCCGATGCGCTGGACACCGTCGTCGGCGAACGCGGCTATCGACTCTCGGGTGGTGAACGCCAGCGGCTCACCATCGCGCGTTTGCTGCTGAAGCAGCCGAAGGTCGTGATCCTCGACGAGGCGACGGCCTCGCTCGACTCCACCTCGGAAGCCGCCGTGCAAGAAGCGCTCACGGAGGCACTGGCCGGTCGCACCGCGCTGGTGATCGCACACCGCTTGTCCACCATCCGCGCCGCCGACCAGATCCTCGTCGTCGAGGACGGGCACATCATCGAACGCGGCACGCACTCCGGGCTGCTCGCCGAAGCAGGGCGGTACGCGCAGCTCTACCGCACACAGTTCAACGAAGACCCCGACCCCGTGGCGGTATAGCAGAGTGGCGGTATAGCAGACCCCCGTGACTCGTCGCGGCGGTTCAGAATTCGCCAGCGACTCCGAAAACGGTGCGCCCCGAGTGCGCACCTTTTTGGATCGCGCGCAAGACATTCTCGGCCTCGGTGATCGGCGCGTGCTGCTCCAGCTTTGAAAGATGTTGCGGCCGTAGATCTTTACTCAACCGCGTCCACAGTTCACGGCGCTGCTCGATCGGCACGAACGCCGAGTCGATACCGAGCAGCGCGACATTACGCAGAATGAACGGCATTACCGTGGTCGACAGCTCGGATCCACCGGTGAGACCACTCACCGCGACCCCGCCGCCGTACCCGGTAGCGCTGAGAATGTAAGCCAACGAGCGACCACCGACACTGTCGACCGCGCCGGCCCACCTCGACTTGGTGAGCGGGCGCGGCCGCTCGTCAGGGTCCTCGGGGAGGCGACCGATCACCTCGCTGGCGCCGAGGGTGGTGAGGAAATCATCCGCGTCGGTCTTGCCGGTGGAGGCGACCACTTCGAAACCGAGCGAAGACAGAATGTCGACACTCACGCTGCCCACCCCACCGGTAGCGCCGGTGACCAGGATCGGACCGTCTTCCGGCACCAACCCGCGGTCGAGCAACGCCTGCACACTCAGCGCGGCCGTGAAACCGGCCGTGCCGATGACCGCGGCATGGCGCGGGCTCAAACCGTGCAACGCAACCACCCAGTCGACGGGCACTCTCGCGTACTGGGCGTAGCCGCCGTTGTGCGCGACACCGATGTCGTAGCCGTGCGCGACGACCAGGTCGCCGGGGGAGAGGTCGCCGTTGTCGGCCGACACCACCTCGCCGACGATATCGATGCCGGGAATTATCGGATAATTGCGAACCACCCCGGCCCGCGGCGTAATCGCAAGGGCGTCTTTGAAGTTGGCGCTCGAATAGTGCACCTTGATCGTCACATCGCCGGGTCCGAGGTATTCCTCGTCGACCAACTGTCGCGTGAGGACGATCCCGCTATCCGATTCGTGTGCCACCATCGCCCAGAACTCCATGCTGATCAGCATACGAGTGGGGGTGCCCGGCAGAAGAACCCGCAGATCAGGAGATTCGATCCCGGCCACGCGACCCGGTCAGGGCTCGAGCAGGTCCAGTCGCACGCCGAGTAATCGGACCGGGCGGGTCAATTCGAAGCGTTCGATCACCGCCAATGCGGTGTCCACGATCGTGGCGACATCGATGGCGGGCTGTGGCAGCTTCTGCTGTTTGCTGCGGGTATAGAAAGTGTTGGTGCGCACCGTCACCGAGACCCTGGTGGCGATCCGGTTCGCGGCCGCCATCTCCTCGGTCACCTCGGTGGCCAGCCTCGCGACCTGCGCGCGAATCTGCTCGGGTTCGGTGAGGTCGTTGGCGAAGGTCTCGGATTTACTGCGGCCCACCGGGACTCGTGGCTCGGTGCGCACCTCGGTGTCGCCCTTTCCATGACCGAGCACCCACAGATACGGCCCGGTGCTCGGCCCGAATTCGGCCGCGAGACGCTCGCGGTCGGCGGCCATCAGATCGGCGACCGTCGCTATTCCCAGGTCGGCCAGGCGCGCCGCGATGCGATTTCCGATGCCCCACAACGCATTCGTCGGCCGGTGCGCCATGACGCGCACCCAGTTCGCCGCGGTCAGCCGAAACATGCCCTCGGCGGTGGCGCCCTCGATCGGATCGGCCGAGGACTTACCGCTGGATTTCGCGAAGCCGGTCGCCAACTTGGCGGTGAGTTTATTGTCGCCGAGGCCGATCGAGCAGGACAACGCCAATTCCGCGATCGCCGCGCGAATCGCACGCGCCAAGCCCTCCGGGTCGTCGGTATCGACCGCGAGGAAGGCTTCGTCCCACCCCCACACCTCGACCCGACCGGGGAAGCGTCGTAGCACGGCCATCACTTCGTCGGAGGCTTCTTCGTAGGTGGCCATATCCAGGGGGAGGAATACACCCGCCGGACACTTGCGCTGCGCGCTGCGCAGCGCCATGCCCGCCCGCACGCCGAACGCGCGTGCCGGATAGGACGCGCAGGTGACGACCTTGCGCGCCTCGGTGGGATCGCCGTTTCCGCCAACGATCACCGGGAGGCCGCGCAGCTCGGGATGGCGGCGAAACTCCACCGCCGCCTGGAACTGGTCGAGATCGACGTGCAGCAGCCATCTGGCCATGCCTCCGTCTTACCCGCACCGGCGCGGACGCGACGGGCGTTACGGATTATCCGACCTGGTTCGAAACGTACGCTGTCCACAACGGGCCCCGGGCCGACCTGCGTCGTTCGATTGCGCGTGCGGTGCAGACAGAATTAAATTCTGTCTATGCGGATTCGGGATCGGTTACTGGCGGCAGCCGAGCGAGAATTCGCCGAACACGGCGCGCTCGAGGCAACGCTCGCGCAGATCCGTTCCGCCGCCGGAGCCAGCGTCGGCGCCCTGTACCACCACTTTCCCGACAAGGCCGACCTCTACCGCCAGGTGTGGGCGAACGCACTCGCCGACTACCAAGACCACTTCTGGGACGCGGTCGCCGACAGCGTCGGCGCCGAACAGGGCATCACGGCGGGTGTGCGCGAGCACCTGCACTGGGTCACCGAAAACCGCGACAGAGCAAGAATTCTCACCGCCGCGCGACCGCGGGGGGTGCGGGAGAACCAGGGCAATCGGGAATTCCTTACCGTCGTCGCACGCTGGTGGCGCACCCACGCCGCCTACGGCGCGGTCCGCGACCTCGGACTCGACGTCGTCTACGCCCTCTGGTTGGGCCCGGCACAGGAATACAGCAGACAGTGGCTCGTCGGCGACATACCCACCAGCCCACTCGACATCGCCGACGAACTCGCCGACGCCGCATGGCGAGCGCTCGCCTCGACACCACGACCGATCCAGACGCCATGACCGACAGACCCGAAAGGCGCGACCACATGGCCACCGAAATCACCCCGGACCTCGCCGAACAAGTGCTCGCCGCGCAACCGTTCGCCCAACACGTCGGCACGAAGATCACCGAATTCGCCGAAGGTACAGCAACACTCGTCATCCCGATTCGACCCGAACTCGGACAGCAATTCGGCTACGTGCACGGCGGCGTGCTGTCCTACGCCGCCGACAACGCCATCACCTTCGCCGCGGGCAGCCTGCTCGGCGCCAATGTGCTCACCGGCGGATTCACCATCACCTACCTGCGGCCCGCGCGCGGAACACGGCTGCGCGCGCACGCGACCGTCACCGGCTCCACTCGACGTCAAGCCGTGGTCGGCTGCCAGATCTATGCCGAAAGCGACGACGCCGAGGCGGTGCTCTGCGCGGTGGCGCAGGGCAATGCCCGCGCCGTCGAGCGCGAACTGGGATAACCACTGACGCCACGAAACGGTCACCGCACGGACAGAATTCGGTCCAGATCGTCATCGATGCCGACCCGGCCGAAGTCGAGCGCGACCGTGGTGGTGGTCTACTGAGGTAGAACAGTCGTTTGCGCCACGGCAGGCCACGGCACTACGGCAAGCCGGGGTGGGTGCGCGGCGTGGTCGACATCCCGCGTTGACGCGTTATCGATGAGGGGACGGGCCTTAGGCAACCGGTGATGCCGCCGACCAGAGCAGGTCGTCAGGAGCCACCGGACCAGGATGCCGAACGGACCGGACACCGAGAGGTGTCCGGTCCGCTGTTCGGATCGGTCAGGCCGAGAGCCTCGCGTAGTCGGCCGCCGGTTCGATGACCGGTTCGATGGCGTAGGCGAGGATATCGCCCACATCCGAGACCGGACGAACGTCCAAGGCCGCCAACACTTCCGCTGGCACGTCATCGAGATCCGGCTCGTTGCGGGCCGGGATGAACACTGTCTTCAGCCCGGCGCGCTGCGCGGCGAGCAGCTTCTGCTTCACGCCACCGATCGGCAGCACCCGACCGTTCAACGTGACCTCACCGGTCATGCCGACGTCCGCGCGGACCTGCCTGCCCAGCGCCAACGACACCAACGCGGTGATCATGGTGACGCCAGCGGAAGGACCGTCCTTCGGCACCGCACCCGCGGGGAAGTGCACGTGGATATTGCGGTCGAGCACCGACGGTTCGATGCCGATCTCCGCGAGATGCGAACGCACGTAGGTCAATGCGATCTGCGCGGACTCCTTCATCACATCACCCAGCTGGCCGGTCAGGGTCAGCGCACGCTCACCCTCGGCGGAATTCGCCTCGATGTAGAGGACGTCGCCACCGAGACCGGTCACCGCGAGACCGGTCGCCACACCGGGCACCGCGGTGCGTTCGACCGCGTCGGAGGTGAACCTCGGCCGACCCAGGTAGGACTTCAGATCGTCCACATCGATCGTGAGCGAGCCGCCCGCCGCGGTGTCGGACTCGATCAACGGCTCGTATCCCAGCGCAGCGTCGTAACCCAACTCGGTGCCGTATCCCAAGGCCGGGTCGTAACCCAGTTCGCTGAGTTTGCCCGTATCCAGGCCCGACAGCTTGGTCGCCGCCTTACGCAGCGCCTTCGCGATCAACCGTTCCAGCTGCCGCACACCGGCTTCCCTGGTGTAGTCGGCGGCGATCTCCCGCAAGGCCGCGTCGGTGACGGTGACTTCCTCGGCGGTCAACGCGTTGCGCTCCAACTGCCTCGGCACCAGGAAGTCGCGGGCGATGCCCACCTTGTCGTCCTCGGTGTAGCCGTCGACGGTGATCAGTTCCATCCGGTCCAGCAGCGGGCCGGGGATGGTGTCCATGACATTGGCCGTCGCGATGAACAACACGTCGGACAGATCCAGGTCCAGATCGAGGTAGTGATCGCGGAAGGTGTGGTTCTGCGCGGGATCGAGCACCTCGAGCAGCGCCGCCGCAGGATCGCCACGGAAATCCGCGCCGACCTTGTCGATCTCGTCCAGCAACACCACGGGATTCATCGATCCCGCTTCCTTGATCGCGCGCGCGATCCGGCCGGGCAGCGCACCCACATAGGTGCGGCGGTGACCGCGGATCTCGGCCTCGTCCCGCACACCACCCAGGGCGACGCGAACGAACTTGCGGCCCAGCGCGTTTGCCACGGACTCACCGAGCGAGGTTTTGCCGACACCGGGAGGACCGACCAGGACGAGAACCGCGCCGGAACCACGACCGCCGACCACTTCCATTCCGCGTGCGGCCCTGCGCGAGCGCACCGCGAGGTACTCGACCATCCGCTCCTTGACCTCGTCCAGGCCGTGGTGATCGGCGTCGAGCACCGCGCGGGCACCCGAAACATCGGTGTTGTCGGTGGTTTTCACCGCCCACGGCAGTTCGAGCACGGTATCGAGCCAGGTGCGAATCCAGCCGGTCTCCGGGCTCTGATCGCTGGAGCGTTCCAGCTTGTCGACCTCGCGCAGCGCGGAGGTACGGACCGATTCGGGCAGGTCGGCCTGCTCGACCCTGGTCCGGTAGTCGTCGGCGCCGTCGGGTTCGCCTTCACCGAGTTCCTTGCGGATGGCATTGAGTTGCTGGCGCAGCAGGAATTCGCGCTGGCTCTTCTCCATGCCCTCGCGGACGTCTTCGCTGATCTTCTCGCTGACCTCGGCCTCGGCGATGTGCTCCTTGGTCCACTCGATCAGCTTGGTGAGCCGTGGCAGCACGTCCGGGGTCTCGAGCAGTTCGGTCTTCTGCTCGGCCGACAGGTAGGGGGCGTAGCCCGCGGTGTCAGCGATCGCGGACGGGTCGCTGAGCTGGTTGACCGCGTCGATGACCTGCCACGCTTCCCGGCGCTGCAAGACCGAGACGATCAGCCGCTTGTACTCCGCGGCCAATTCCCTGGTGCGCCCGTCGGGTTCACCGAGCTCGACCGGTTCGGCCTCCACCCACAGCGCCGCGCCGGGCCCGGTAACGCCGTGACCGATCTTGGCGCGCCGCTCAGCCTTGAGTACCGCGGCGGCCGCACCACCGCGCATCCGTCCGACCTGCTCGATCGTGGCGACAACGCCGTAGGTCGCGTAGCCCTCGGTCAGTCGGGGAGCCAGCAGCACAGCCTCGGTGTTGGCCGCACGCGCGGCATCGATCGCGGCCTGCGCCGATTCATCCAGCTCGATGGGCACGACCATGCCGGGCAGCACGATCGGATCGGTCAGGAACAGCACAGGAAGATTCTGAGATGTGGTCACCTTTTCGGCCCTCCAAAAGTTGAGCGATGCCCAGTCAACCCCCAACCCCATCCACTTTGTTCCGACCCGGTGACGCTGTTCACCGAGGGCGAACCCGCACCAGGAAACAGGAGGTGTTTCAGCCGCGCGGCAGCACGCCAACGAGCGATGCGGTGAAGGCGACCCGCAGTGCGTCCGGTAGCTCCATGTGGAGCGCGCCGAGGGCGGGCTCGTCCGCGTAGACGGCGACGAGATTGGGCGGCGGCGGGACGTACGCCGCAAGAGCACCCGCCGAGAGCAGACTCATCAGGCAGAACAGCTGTGCGTTTTCGCCGAGCTCCGGCAGGTGACGGCACATGAGATCGGCCATGTCCGCGAGCCTCGCGAGGTAGGCGCGCTTGTATCGCTTGACCACCTCCACCGAGACGTTGCGCTCGAGGACGCCACCCTGCGCGCCGAACAGGTCGCAGAGCACAACCTCTCGCGCCAGCGACCGACTCAGGACTTCGGCCAGCTGACCGGCCCGCACGTCCTGCGCCGCCTTCGCCTCGATTTCCGAGGCCAGCTCGTCCGCGAGTTCGACCAGCCAGCTCCCCATGAAGACGTCCTGCAGTTCGAGTAGCACCGCCTCACGGGACTCGAAGTACCGCAGGACATTCGACTTGGCCAGGCCCACGCGTCGACTGAGTCCGTTGAGGCTCAGCTCGGCCACCGACATCTCGTCGAGCATCGCCGCCGCCGTATCCAGGATCGCTCGGCGACGGACCTCACGCTGCTCCTCGCTGCGTGCTCGATGAAAGCTCACGCCTTCACCCTAACTTAAAGACCACCGGTTCCTTGACAGAAGACCGACGGTCTTTTACGTTGTACCCAATAAGAGACCAGTGGTTCTTAATCAAGGAGTACGTCATGAGCGACAACTGGACCGACACGCGCATCCCCGACCAGAGCGGCCGGGTGGCGATCGTGACCGGCGCCAACACCGGGCTGGGTTTCGAGACCGCCCGAATGCTCGCCGAACGGGGGGCGACGGTGGTCATGGCCGTCCGCAACATCGAAAAGGGCAAGCAGGCGGCCGCCCGCATCACCGGCGACGTCACCGTCCAAGCGCTCGACCTGTCCTCGCGGGACTCGATCCAGTCCGCCGCAACCGATCTGCGCGCCCTACACCCGCGCATCGACCTCCTCATCAACAACGCGGGCGTGATGTACCCCCCGCGCCAGACCACCGCCGACGGCTTCGAGCTGCAGTTCGGCACCAACCATCTCGGCCACTTCGCACTGACCGGCCTACTGCTCGACCGACTGCTGCCCGTCCCAGGTTCCCGCGTCGTGACGGTCAGCAGCGTCGGCCACCGCATCCTGGCCGACATTCACTTCGACGACCTGCAGTGGAAGCACTCCTACCGGCGCGTGGCCGCCTACGGCCAGTCCAAACTCGCCAACCTGATGTTCACCTACGCCCTACAGCGCAGGCTCGCGCCACACGACACCACCATCGCGGTCGCCGCACACCCCGGTGTTTCCGACACCGAACTCGTGCGCAACATGCCCGCCGCGCTCCGAGGGCTCTTCAGCGTGGTCGCGCCACTGCTCACCCAGAAGGCCGAAATGGGCGCGCTGCCAACCCTGCGCGCCGCCACCGATCCGGCTGTCGTCGGCGGGCAGTACTACGGTCCCCGTGGCCTCGGTGAGGTCCGTGGATACCCGAAGCTGGTCACCTCCAGCACGCGCTCCCACGACGAAGCGATCCAGCAGCGCCTGTGGAGCGTCTCCGAGGAACTCACGGGCGTGACGTTCCCCTGAACCCGGCTCGCACGGTGATCAGCGGCCGGGCGCCAGAGCCGCGGACCCTTCTCGGCCGCACCCGGATTCGCCCGGTATGCCTCGCGTCGCAGGCAGCCGCCTGACCCCTCGGACAGACGAACAGGCCACTCACGACGACCGGCACAGTCGACCCCTCGAAACGGCCACTGCGGAATTCGTGGCCGCTGCGACACCATCATCGAACAAAATCACAGGTCGGGCAGTTCCGACGCCGCGGTGTAGTACACGTCCGCCCGCCGCGTTGACAGTGGCGGGCGGGCTAGGAGAATGTGGGGGTCTGGATCGCTCATACCGGTGGTTGTGCCGGGTGCCGCCGAGGGAGAACCACCGATGACGTCACTCGCCGCTGGCGTGTTCATCGACTGGGAAGACCTGACCGGGCAATCCAAATTCGTCGTCGACCTGATCACGTTCCCGATCTTCAGCGCGATCGCGGGCTGGGTGACCAACTGGACCGGCGTGCTGATGCTGTTCTGGCCGCTGCGGTTTCGTGGCTTCCGAATCCCGGGGCTCGATGTGCTGTACCCGTATTTTCCCCGGCGCGTGCAGGTGTTGCCGACATTCTCCGGTGACGGTCAGCGGCTGGGATTCCAAGGTTTCATCCCCGCGCGTGCGGAGAAGATGGCCAGCATCTGCGTGGACAAGGCGCTGATGCGCATCGGCAGTCCGAAGGACTTCATTCACGAGCTCGACCTGGACGGCATCGCCGACTACGTCGCGGTCCTCGCTCGGGGACAGGTGCGCGAGATCGTCGACGAACTGATGGAACGCGACAACCCCGATCTGTGGCGCTCGGTACCGCGTGCCGCCAAGCAGCTGATCTACCAGCGGGTGGATCGCGAACTGCCCGCGCTGTCGCGCCGGGCGTTCGAGTCGCTCGGCGACAATGTCGACCAGCTCATCGACATCAAGAGCTTCGTGATCAGGTACCTGCGGCAGAACCCGTCCATCCTCAAGGACCTGACCACCACCATCGCCGCGCCTGAGCTGCGGTTCATGGTGCGTGTCGGCCTGCTCGGCGCGCCGTTCGGCCTGCTACTGGCCCTGTATCTGCATGTGCACCACGATATTCCGGTGATCGGTTGGCTGCCCGGCTGGGTGATCGTGCTGCTCGCGGGCGCGCTGATCGGCGTGCTGGTGAACGTGATCGCGGTGAAGATGGTGTTCGAGCCCGGCGATCCGCAACCGCGCTACAAGTACCTGTGGAAGCAAGCGCTGCTGGCCAAGCGGCAACCGCAGGCGGCGGCCGATCTCGCACACATCCTGGCCTACCAGGTGCTGACACTGCCCAATCTCTCGCACGAGCTGCTGGACGGGCCCAACGGCGACAAGACCAGGCAGCTGCTGGAAAACCTGATCTCCGCGGAGATCCACCGTCAGCTCGGGCGAACCACCTCGCT
This sequence comes from Nocardia callitridis, assembly GCF_039543305.1. Taxonomy (NCBI): domain Bacteria; kingdom Bacillati; phylum Actinomycetota; class Actinomycetes; order Mycobacteriales; family Nocardiaceae; genus Nocardia; species Nocardia callitridis. The sequence goes on from NZ_BAABJM010000001.1 coordinate 1,333,868, forward strand.
GGTGCGTGCGGCGTTGGGGCGTCGCCAGTTCGAGAATCTCACGGTGGGTGCGGCCGGTGCCGCGGTGGGGCTCGCGCCGTCGTTGGTGGAGGACGAGGAGTTCACCTCCGAGCAGGCGAAAACGATCGATGAGTTCGCGGCGCGCAAGCTGAGATTCCTGACGCCGGGGGAGTTCATGGAGATGTTCTACGCCTCCGTCGAGCAGGACGCGTGGCTGTTGTACCTGCACGGTGCGGCGCTCGGTTTGTTCGTCGGGGGCGTTCATCTCGTCATCTTCGGCTGGTAGCGGCTCGAACCGACCAAAATACAAGCACACGCGCTTGCATTTTGCCGGACTCGCTGCGATGCTGAGCGACGACCAGCAGCGCAACACCTGCCGCGACGTGCAAGGGATCCGATGGCCGACCTCGAAGCGTTACTCGCCGAACTCGCCGACGAATGCGCCGATCTGGAACGACTCGTCGCGCGACTGGACGCCGAGGGAATGGCGACCCCCACACCAGCGCCGGGCTGGAGCATCGCGCACCAGATCGGCCATCTGGCATGGACCGACGAAGTCGCCACCATCGCCGCCACCGACGCCGACCGCTTCACCTCGATCGTCGGCGACGCCTTCGGCAAGGCGCTGACCTTCGTCGACGAGGCCGCCGAAGCGGCTGCCACCGCCGCACCCGAGGAACTGCTCACCCGATGGCACAACGGCCGCACGGCACTGGCGGGCGCCTTACGCGCCGTACCACCGGGCGCCAAAGTCCCCTGGTTCGGTCCGCCGATGAGCGCCGCGTCGATGGCCACCGCACGGCTGATGGAGACCTGGGCGCACGGACAGGATGTGGCCGACGCGCTCGACGTGCACCGCACACCGACCTCGCGGCTGCGCACCGTCGCCCACATCGGTGTGCGCACCAGGAATTTCGCGTACCTGGTGCGTGAAAAGCCCACGCCGAACGAAGAATTCCGGGTGGAACTCACCGCCCCCGATGGCTCGTTGTGGACCTGGGGCCCCGAAGACGCCGTCCAGCGAATCACCGCACCCGCACTGGACTTCTGCCTCCTGGTGACCCAGCGCCGCCACCCCGACGACCTCGCCGTGCGCGCGAACGGCACCGACGCGGCCGAATGGCTCACCATCGCACAGGCTTTCGCGGGTACTTCGGGCGAAGGACGCACTCCGGGACAGTTCGACCGAGCTCAATACAAGCCGTGAGCCGACGAACGCGATCCGCGACCTACGCCGGCGCCGCCGCGTAACGGAAACTCCGCGCGCTACGACGTCATGGGGGTGCGCGGTGTTCGGCGCGCAGCCGCCGAGCCTCGGCGACGCTGCTCGGCGCGCACCACGTCGACCAGACCTTATTCGCGAATTCCCGTGCGAGGGAACGGCTCCAGAACAACCGACCGGTCGGTGATCGTATCGACCGCTGACAGATCAAGCGAGGCACTCGGCCCAATAAAAAGGAAGTTTGTAGTACTTTTAGTCCAGCCGTCGAATCGGGAGAGTCGAATGGGTCGGATCACGTACGCGAACGATGTCGCAGCACCGCCCGAGATAGCCTTCGAATACACGGAAAGCCCTGCTTCAGTATCGGATTGGCTACTCGGCGTCACCGCGTTCGACGCCGAAGGGCCGCTCGAACACGGCGCGGGCGCACGCTTCATCGCCACGTTCGGACTCCTTCCCCTGCGCCCGAAAGTGACGTGCGAAATCACCAGCTATCGACGCGGGGTCGTGCTCGGGTACACCCTCCGAGGGCGCCCGAACTGCACGCTGACGGTGCGCTTCGATCCACTCGGCCATGACAGTTCGGTCATGACCATCGTGGCGGACTACCCACCGCGACACGCGGGATGGGCCGGTCGATTGCCGGGTACCGCGGTGGACGCGTTCGTCGCCTGGGCGGTGCGACGGACCGAAAACCGATTACGAAGGGAGATAGCGGAATTCCACGATACGGACCTTGTCGGTCGGATTGCGTAGGGTGCCAAGCATGATCATCGTGAGCACCGACGGGTCCTGCCTGCGTAATCCTGGCGGCGCCATCGGCTGGGCTTGGGTCAATCATCAGGGCTCCGCACGCAGCGGCGGCGCCGCGTCCGGCACCAATCAGGTCGCGGAGCTACGGGCCGTCCTCGAGGCCATCGTCGCCCACCCGGGGACCGAACCACTATTCATCGAGAGCGACTCGCTCTACGCGATCAAGTGCTCGTCGGAGTGGATCAACGGCTGGCGCACCAATGGCTGGCGTACCACCACCGGCGCCGCGGTGAAAAATGTCGAACTCATCCGTGAGATCGACACCGCGATCGTGAGCCGACCAGGGCCCGTGCGGTTCCGGTGGGTCAGAGGGCACGTCGGCAACTACTTCAACGAACAAGCCGACACGCTCGCGGGCGAGGCGGCGCGTAAGGCGGCGGTAGCCACCGAGGCCGACACCGACAGCATTCCGGTGATCAGCACCGCGAAGCCGCCGGCAGCGCCGCGCAGGGAATCCGCGGCGGCCAGCACTGGCGCCGCCGCGACAACGCCTGCGCCGCAGTCGATGACTCTGTTCTGAAATTTCCCGAATGGCCTCCGGCGGTGGACTGGGACCACCGCCGGAGGCGCACGTTCTCTCGAGTCGCCGCGATCAGTTACCCGGCGTCGGCGCGGGTGCCGGTGCACCGCCGGGAGCCGGCGCAGCGCCGCCCGGTGCCGGAGCACCGCCGGGCAGACCGCTGCCCGCGCCCTTGAGCATCGGGGAATCCAGCTTCTCCACCAACCACTTGCCGTCGATCTTCTTCAGCTGCGCGATGACCACCACGAACTGCCGTGCCGGTTCGGGCTGGGAGAAGTTCGTACGGAACTGCGTCAAGGTGACCAGCACATTCGCCGACTCCTTGTCGCCGGACTGGTAGCCGCACTGCACGTCGTCGACCCAGGACTTCACCTTGGCCTGCACCATGGCGTCCTTGAGCGCCTGGTTGGCGTCCGCGAACTCCTTCTGGAATTCACCGGTGGACCCGTCCTTGACCTTGGTGAAGTACTCGTCCAGGTTCTGCGAGTAGTCGTAGACCGACACATCGTTACCGAAAGCGCAGCCCGCGTCGGTGGCCTCGTGGATCGCGTCGAGCGAGTCGCCGCGATCCTTGCCCTGCAGGAAGAACACGACGAGCGCGGTGATCGCGGCGACCGCGACAACACCCGCGACGAACGCCGTCGCCAGTGCGCCGACCGAACGCGACTTGGCGGGGCCCGCCGCTGTCGCACCGGAGGTGCCGTTGTCGGCTGCGGCTGCCTTCTTCTCCGCGGCAGCCTGGTCTTTGTCGGCGACCTTGTCTTTGTCGGCGACCTTGGCGGTGTCGACCTTGCTGGTAGCGGCCGCACCCGCCGAAGCAGCGGACGAATCGGACTTCGCTACGGCTTCGGTCTTGTCTGCGTCGACCTTGTCGGCGTCGACCTTGCCCGCGTCAGCTTTGTCGGTGTCCGCCGTGTCAGCGTCGGCCTTGTCTGCGTCGGCGCCCCGCTGCGCGGCAGCCGTATTCTCGGCGTCGGTTTTCCCCGCCTCGGTGTTGTCCACCCCGGTCTTCTCGGCGTCCTTGGCGTCGTGGGCTTCCGTGCCGTCCTCGGCGTCCTTGCTCTTGTCGGCGTCGTCGTTAGACATCGATACAATCCTGCACTTTCCCGGCGCACGCGCACGCGCGTCGATTCGGCTGATCCGGCCCGCATTGTGAACGAACCATTCGCGAGTATGCCCCGGCCCACAGCATTGCCGCAGGGCCGGGGCTGTTACTCACTTCACCGGAGGGAGGGTCCGCTCATTCGGATCCACACCCGGCGGCATGTGCGCGCCATTGTCCGGCACGTCGGGCCTCGGCGCGTTCGCCGCGCCGCGGATCTGTTGACCGGGAGGCGGGTTGTCGCAGTAGTTCCACTTCGGAATCGTGCCGTCCTGAATGACCTCGTTGCGCACCATCGGGGTGTCGTAGGTACAGAACGGTCGCGGCCAGATATCCAACATCGCGTGGAACTCACCATCGTGCGCGGGGATACCCAGCGCCTTACCGCCCGAGGCGATCGAGGGGAACAACGCACGCAACGCGGGCAGACGCAACTGCGCCGCCTTGGTGATGGCCACGAAGTTGTTCGCCAGGTTGGTGATCGGGTCGATGTTGGAATCCACCACGTTGCCGAGGGTGTTCAACTGTCCCGGCGCCTGGTCGAGCACATTCTGCAACTCGGCGTTGGCGTTGTTGAACTGGTTGATCAACGTGCCGGAGTTGTTGGTCAAGGTGGTCAGGTCCGGCTGTGCGTTCGAGGTGGTCTGCGCGATGGTGCGCAGATTGCCGATCAGGTTCGTGGTCTGCGGCAACAACGAGTCCAACCCGGCCATCGCCAGGCTCACGCCGTTCACCAAACCACGCAGCTGATCGGGGCCACCGCTCAGCGCGGTGTCCAGCTCGTCGAGGATCACACCGAACTTGTCCGGGTCGATCTGGGCGATCAACGCACTGGAGTTGTCCAGCACCGCCGACACCGGAACCGGTGTCTTGATCTTCCCCGGATCGAACTGCACTACCGAGCCGTCGCTGAGGTAGGGACCGGCGTCGGCGGCGGGACGGAAGTCGATGTACTGCTCACCCGCACCGGACAACGCCTGCACCGCGATCGCGGTATCGACTGGAATCTTGTACCTGGTTTCGATATCGGCCTTGGCGGCAATGGCCTGGCCACCATTGGCCAGCGTGATCGAGTCGACCTTGCCGACACGGAAGCCGCGCAGGGTCACGTCGTTACCCGGCTGCAGACCGCCGGAGCGATCCAGGCTCACCGTGACGGTGTAGTGCGTGCGCAGCGGGTTCACCCGCATCACCGACACCAACAGGTACGCGCCGCCCACCACCAGCACCAGGATGAGGCCGAGGGTCGACAGCAACATCTTGCGTTGGAACAACTTCGACAGCCAGCTCATCGGCCCGCCCCTGTCACTCGGCCCTGCACGAGTTGCAGTACCTGGATGATGCTGCCCGCGAAGTCCTGCAGGTCGTTGAGATCCTGCAGGCCGCCGTGCTCGGGGTCGGTCAGCGCGCTGATATCGAGGTTCGTCGCGGTGGCGTACACCGCGAAGCTGTTGCCTCGGAAGCTCGAAGCCGCCTTCGGCGTGAGCACCTGTAGTCGATCGAGCAGCTGCCCGAACTGATCGCCGGTGGCCGCGAGCGCGTTCATCAGCTGGTGAGTGTTGTCCAACAGGTCACCCAGCTGCTGACCGGAAGTATTGGAGTAATCGCCGAGCGCGGCGCTCGTGGTGGAGAGCTTGCTCAGCAAATCACCGATGGCCTGGTTGTTCTCGGCGATGGCACCGATCATGTTCGGCAGCGTGTCGGCGACCTGGCCCAGTTCGTTGTGGCGGGTCTCGATGGTTCCCGCCAGCGTGTGGAACTGGTTGAGCACGCCGTCGATATTCGCGCTGTTCTCGTTCAAACTGCCGATCACGCCGGTCATCTCGGTGATCAGGTGGGCAAGCTGGGGGCCACGCCCGCCGACGATCGAGTCCAGCTCCGAGCCGAGCTTGCTGAGGCTGGCGATACCGCCGCCGTTGAACATCATCGACACCGAGATCAACAGCTGCTCGACCGTGGCGCCCGCCGATGTGTCCTCGAGGGTGAGCGTGTCACCGTCGTGCAGCAATTCGGTGCCCGGCTGCGTTTGCGGCTTCGACATCGCGATGAACACATCACCGAGCGGGGTGGCCTGGCGTAGTTCGGCGGTACTGCCCTTGGGCAGCTCGATGCTCTTGTCGACGGTCAGGTCGACGATCGCCTGGAAGTTCTTGGTCCTGATGTTGGAGACGACACCGACTTCCGAACCACCGATCTTCACTTTCGCCTGATCGGGCAGGTTCAACGCGTTCTCGAATACCGCGTGCAGCGTGTAGGAATCGTCGGATTGGCCAGGCTTGGGCAGTGGCAGCTTCTCCACCGTCAAGCCGCAACCGGAGGTGATACCCACACCCGCTGCGGCAGCGACGGCGATGAGCGCCCTGCGTGCCTTGATCGACATACGGTAGGTCATTTCGTCAGTCCAAGCAGCGCGGCGGTGAGCCCGTAGTCGGGCCCGAAATCGGACATGTCCCCGGTGCGGCACCCGTCGGCCTTCATCTGGACCCGCTCACAGAACACACTGATGACTTCACCCGAGAGCGCGGTGCCGATGATCGCGTGCAGTCGCACATAGCCGCCCTCCGGATTCATGATCTTCTCGACGTTCTGCAACATCATCGGCGCGACATCGGCGACCTCGGTCATGCCCCTGGAGTTGTCGCGCAACTGCTGGGTCACGTTGGTCAGCCCGTTGAGCGAGTCCTTCAACTGGTCCTGGTACTGACCGAACACCGAACTGGTGTTGTTGAGGAAGTCGTTGAGCTGATCGAGCGTCGCCTGCAGGCCGGGTGCCTGGTCGGCGAGCAGTCCGGTCATCTGGGTGGTCCGGTCGCTGAAATCGCGCACCGATTGGTCGTTTTCGGCCAGCATGCTCGTCAGCTCGTTGAGCTTGACGATGATGCTCGACACCGCGTCCTTGTTGTCGACACCGACCTTGAGCGCACCCGACAGCGCGTTGAGCGTGTCGCGGATCTTCTCGCCGTTGCCGTTCAACATCGGATACAGCGTCTTACCCGACAGCGGTCCGAGGCCGTCGGAACCCTCTTCCGGCTTCAACGCCGCGGAGAATTGATCGATGGTCTTGATCAGCGTGTCCAGCTCGACCGGCGTCTTGGTGCGCGACAACGGCAGGTGGGTGCCGTCGGTCATGGCATCGCCGCCGGTGAAGACCGGAGTGAGCTCGATGTGCCGGTTGGTCACGATCGACGGCGAGATGATCGCCGCCTGAGCGTCTTTCGGAATCTTCACACTCGGCTGCACCGAAAGATGCACCTCGATGAAGGTGCCCTTCGGGACGATCTTGTCGACCTTGCCGACATCGAGGCCGAGCACCGTCACCGGGTTGCCCTCGTAGATACCCGCGATGTTCTCGAAGTCCGCGGTGATCTGCAACGAATTGCCGATCGCGTTGTTCACCGAACTCGGGACCAGCGAACAACTCCCGACACTGAGCGCGGCCGCGCTGATCGCGAGAGTCTTCGCGATCGTCTGCCACTTGATCGGGGAGGCGCCCTTACGGAATTTGATCAGTGTCATCACTGGCACCCCTCGATCGCTTGGGCGAAGCACAACCAGTTGTCCGGGAACAGCCACGGCAGCCCGACATCACCGTATGGACCACTGCCACCCCAGGAGTTGGCGAGGTAACGCACGGTCGGCGGCATGAGCGAAAGCATCCGATCCAGGTTGTCCTTGTTCTTTTGCAGGCCCTGAGCCATGGTGTCGAGCTGGGTGATCGTGGGGCCGAGCTGATCGCCGTTCTGCGCGCCGATGTCCTGCAACTGCTTGCTCAGCGACGCGACATTGTCGAGCAACTGACGCAGCAGATCCTGGCGTTCCATCACCCGGTTGGCGATGGCCTCACCCTGGGTGATCACCAGCAGCACACTGTTGCGGTTGTCGGCGAGAATCCTGGTGACGCGGTCCAGGTCCTTGAGTAGACCGTCGACCTGATCCTTGCGCTCGTCGATGACCTTCGAGATCGCGCCGACCGAATCCAGCGCCTGGGCGACCAATTCGGGAGAATCGCCGAGCTGCTGGTTGATCGCGGTGAGCGAATCCCCCAACTGCTTGGTGTCGAGCGCCTCGAACTTCGGGGTGCCGACCTCGATCACATCGGCGAGGTTGTAAGGAACCTCGGTGTTGGACACCGGGATTCGCTTGTCCTTCAGACCCGAACCGTCGCCGGGCTGCAGGTCGACGAACCTGGCGCCCAACAGGGTCGCCATCTTGATCGAGGCGTGCGCGTCCGGACCGAGGTCGACGTCGTTGGTGACGCTCATGCTCAGCAGCACGTGGTCGCCTTCGATCTCGGCGCCGGTGACCTTGCCGACCGGCACGCCGGCGACATTCACCTTGTCGCCGACCCGCACGCCCGCGGCCTGCACGAATTCACCCTTGACGGTTTGCTCGCCGAGCCCGATGAGCTTGTAGGCACTGGACCCGACCAGCAGTACGACGATGAGCAGCGCACCGAAGAGGCCGAGCCAGAAGTTGCGGTTGTTGTTGAACCGCGATTTCAAACTAGTCATGGGCGGCACACCGCCGAGTGCGAATTGCCACCGATCTGTGAGAACAGACCGCGCGGGAACAGGATCCCGTAGAGCGACACATCGAGACCACACAGGTACGCGTTCGCGTAGCCGCCGGTGGAGGTGTGCCTACCCGCGGCCGACAACACGGTGGGGAAGTCGATCGCGGCCTGGTCCAGCTTGGCACCGTTGGCGATCAGCAGGGTCAGTGCCGCGCTGGTGGAGTTCTGGGCGACCTCCAGCTTCGGTTGGATCTGGCCGACCATGTTCACCAGAGAACTACTCGCGGTCGAGATCTGCTCCGTGGATGCGAGCAACGACTGACCCTGGTCGTACAGGCCGCCGATCAAGGCCCGGGTCTGGGTCACCAGGGTCTCCAATTCATCACCTCGTTTGGCCAACCCGGACATCACTGCCGACAGGTTGGTGATCACGTCCGACAGAATCGCGTCCCTGCGCTGGAAGTCGGTGGCCAACTGCGCCGCCTGCACGATGAACGCGCTCAGCGACACCCCGTCACCCTGCAACGCCTGGATGAAGGTCTCCGAAAGGCGGTTGACCTGTTCGGGCTGTAGTACCTGGAACAGCGGCTGGAAACCGTTGAGCAGGCCCGAGATATCGAACGACGGCTCGGTGTGCGCCAGCGGGATGGTTCCCTTGTTCTTCAGCGGCGCCGGGTTCGGCTCCGCACCGGGATCCAACGACACGTAGCGCTGGCCGATCAGGTTTTGGTAGCGAACCAGCGCCCTGGTGTCGTCGAACAGCGTCTGGTCCTGCTGCACGACGAACGTCACCGTGGCGACGGACCGGTTGCTCTCGTTGTCGCGCCCGAGCTCGATCTTGTCGACCTTGCCGACGCGAACACCCGCCATGCGTACGTCGTCGCCTTCATGGAGGCCGAGCACATCGGTGAACGTCGCCGAGTAGGACTTGGTGTCACCCTGGACGATTCGGGCCAGCGTGTTCCACACGAGCACCGTCACCAGGACCGAGACGATCGCGAAGATGCTGAATCCGATCAGCGGCTTACGAATGTTCATCGGACGGCACCCTTGTCGGATACCTGCATCGTCGCGCCCTTCATGATTGGGCCGAGCAGCAGGTACTCGGCGGTGGTCGGCTTGCGGCCGAGCAACGGGCCGATCGCGGCGTCACCCTGGTAGGAGATCGGAGCCGCAGTCGCATTCTCGGGGGCAGCACCCTCGGGAGCCGAAGCGTTGTCCTGTGCCGCAGCACCTTCGGGAGCGGGAGCCGCCGCGGGTTCCGGGGCCGGTGCCGGCGGGAACAGGCCGGGGAGCAGCCCCTGCAACGGCGGGAACAGCCCTTGCAGCGGGGTTCCCGCGAACGGCTCCGCGGGGTCGGCCGCCGCGATATCCGGGACCCTCGGCATGGTGACACCGGGGATCAACGGAAGACCGGGCATCGGCACCACCGGGGGCAGTCCCACCGCGGAGTCGACCGCGCGCGGCTTCAGCTTCTCCGGCAGCGGAGGCAGATCGTTCACCGCGGGGGCGGTGCCACAGCTCGGGCCGGCCAACTCGCCGTAACGCGGGCAGTCCTCGACTGTGTAGGGCTTGTACGGGGTGAGCGTGATGCCCGCGTCCCACACCTGCTGATTCTGCGGACCCCAGTGGAAGGTGGTGTCCATCCTGCGCACGGTCTCGTTGAGGTTCACCAGCGACGCGGTGATCGCGCTCGGGTCGGCGGCCAGCGCACCGAACATGTCGGAGGTGCCCGCGGTGACCTGCTTACCGGTATCGGGGTTACGGGCGAACAGGTCGTTGACCGTGTCCATCGTCGCCGAGGTGCCGGTGATCAACGCGACCAACTGGCTGCGCTTGTCCGCGATCGTCTGCGCGGTCTGCACGGAATTGCCGAGCACGTCCAGCAATTCGGGTGCCGACTGGTTGAGTGCCTGCACCGAGGTGGCGAAGTTGTTCAGGTCCGCGCCGAGGTCGGGGATCGAGTCGTCGACGCTCTGCAACCAACGGTCGAGCCGCTCGACCGTGGAGCCCGGCATCCTGCCGCTGCCGTCGAGCGCCTGCGAGAGGGTGCCGAGCACGCGGCCGAACTGGACCGGATCGATCTTGTCGATGATGTTGCGTGCGGTGGTGAGGGTGTCCTGCAGCGCGATCGTGCCCTGGCTGCGGTCTTCGGGAATCACCGAACCCGAGTGCACGTAGCTGTCGTCGGGACCGTTGAAGATCAACTCGACGGAGGTGACGGCGAACAGGTTGGTGGGCACCACGCGCGCGGTGACGTTCGCCGGAATGCCGCCGGCGAATTCCGGCTTCATGTCGATGTTGACCTTTTGCAGCTCGCCCTTGGCCTTCACCTCGACGTCCTTGACCGCGCCGACGAGCACGCCGCGGAACTTGACGTCGGCGTTCTCCGGCAGGCCGTCACCTGTCGTGGTGAGTTCGGCGACGACCTTCACCTTCGAGACCAAGAAGCCTTGGTAGCGCGCCATCAAGAGACCGAGCGCGAGGACGAAGACGACGAGTCCGGCCAAACCTGCCACGAGCAGCTGTCGTGTGGTGGGCCCGCGCCCACTGGGATCCATAATCATGTGCGCCTACCCCGAGATCCGAATGCCTGGGTCGACGCCCCAGATCGCCAGTGTCATGAACAGGTCGACGAAGACCACCGCGATGATCGAGGTCTTGATCGCGCGGCCGGCCGCGACGCCGACGCCTTCCGGACCACCGGAGGCGAAGTAGCCGTAGTAGCACTGGATGAACGTGGTGATCGCGACGAACAGAATCGCTTTGAGCAGCGAGTAGATCACGTCCGTCGGAACAAGGAATTGGTAGAAGTAGTGCTGGTAGGTGCCGCTCGCGGTGTCGCCGATCAGCTGCACGGTGAGGCTGCAGGAGATGTAGGCCATCATGAGGCCCAGGCAGTAGAGCGGAATGATCGCGACCACGGCGGCGAACATCCGGGTGCTGATCAGGTAGGGCAGCGGCCGGATGGCGATGGATTCCAGCGCGTCGATCTCCTCGGAGATCCGCATGGCTCCCAGCTGCGCGGTGAATCGGCAGCCCGCCTGTACCGCGAAGGCCAGCGCCGCGAGCAGCGGGCCGAGTTCACGGGTGGTACCGAATGCGGAGATCGCACCGGTGATCGGGCTCAGGCCGAGCAGGTTGAGCGAGTTATATCCCTGAATACCGACGGTCATACCGCCGAAGGCGCTGAGAATGACGACAACGCCGATGGTTCCGCCACCCACGACAAGATTACCGTTGCCCCAGGTGACGTCGGATAGTAGTCGCCACACCTCTTTCGGATAGTGCTTGAGCGCCACCGGGATCGAGCCGATCGAGCGCAACAGGAAAAACACCTGATGGCCGATCCGAGCGAGCCAATCCACTGGCGCCTTCGCTGTTTTACGGAGCTGCTGCAGCGGCCGTAGTAGCGGAGGTACATACGTTGACGACACCGGTTAGACCACCTGTGATGGGAATAGAACGTTGTACACCTGAGTGATGATCAGGTTGACGCCGAACAGCATGATCGCGGAGCTCACCACCGCGGAGTTCACCGAGTTGGCGACACCACCCGGCCCGCCTCGGGTGTTCAGGCCGGTATCGCACGCGATGATCGCGGCGAGCAGACCGAAGATCAACGACTTCACCAGCGCGACGAACAGGTCCGTCGTCACCGCGAAGGACGCGAAGGTGCCGATGTAGGAGCCGGGGGTTCCGTTCTGCGCGAAGATGTTGAAGATATAGCCGGTCAAGAAGCCGACGAAGACAACGAAACCGCACAGCAACACACTGACGAGCATCGCCGCACCCAGTCGTGGCGCGACGAGCCTGCGCATCGGGTCGACACCCATCACCTTCATGGCGTCGATTTCCTCGCGGATGGTGCGGGATCCGAGATCCGCGCATACCGCGGAGCCGACGGCGCCCGCGATCATCAGCGAGGTCACCAGTGGGGCGCCCTGCTGAATGATGCCGAGGCCGTTGGCCGCACCGATGAACGAGGTGGCACCGACCTGTTGGGCGACGGATCCGACCTGGATGGAAACGATGACGCCGATCGGAATGGCGACCATCAGGGTGGGGACGGCGGCGACACTCGCCATGAACGCGCATTGCCGAATGAACTCGCGAAACGGGAAGCGGCGACGAAAGATCGAGACGAACAACTCGGCCACGGCCGCGATACCCATCGTGATCTGTCGACCCAGCGTCTCGAAGGACGCTTTCGGGTGGCCTTCCCAGTAAGCCTTGGTCCAATCGACTGCGCCACTCAACCGTGACCCTGTGGGTGGACTCTTGGTCGACTGCACTGGCTAAACCCTCCTCGACGCCGGTTGGCTGCCCCGGCGACTCGTTTGCTTGACGCACCTTACTACGTAGTAAGCCAGAACACACCACCGACTTGTGATGACAGTCATAGCCGTTCGGGGATGTCACTGAAACGTTCGAGAGATAACGCATCGGCATTGGAGAAGGGACCAAAATCGGCAAGGTCAATGCTGGGACAAGTGACAGCTCACCTGCGTCGATCCCGCTGTGAACCACCGGCGATCGATCGGTTTATTCGGAGTGCGTTCATTCAAAACGCATGTGCGGTGAAATGGCAAACCGATGACGTCTCCAGCATCCGTCGAACAAAACTCGGACCGTCAACCAAATTTCTGATAGCGCGTCGCTATTGACCGGATTAGAGACATTAATTCATATATGTACCTAAATGAGGTTTGAATCGTGTCCCCGGTGGTCAACCGGCAAGCAGATGACGCGCCCGGCCACGTTTACTGACACGATGGGTGCGACAGATTGATATCGTGCGGGCTTCCGACGTCTGGAGGGACATGTTCAGCAAACTCGCCAAGGTGGCTCACGCCGCCTTCGCCGTGGCCTGTGGTGCGGCGCTACTCGGGACGAGCGCGGGGGCCGCGAACGCGGCTGGCCCTCCGGTCATCGGCGGCGGCAGCGGGATCGTCATCGACAACCAATTCGAGTGCACCGTCACCACCATCGGCCACGACAACGCGGGGCGACTGGTCGGACTGACCGCTGGACATTGTGGTGACCCCGGTGCCCAGGTCTACGCCGAATCCGACCGCGGCGCGGGCACGATCGGCCACTTCGTCTACTCCAACCACGACCTCGACTACGCCGTGATCGAATTCGATCCCGCCAGCGTCATCCCGGTCAACCGGGTCGGCAACGTGACCATCGCCGGAGTCGGCGGGCCGGCGAGCTTCCCCTCGATCGTCTGCAAAGAGGGCAGGACCACCGGCAACACCTGCGGCATCGCCTGGGGTGATGTGTTCCAGACCAATATCGAGACCTGGAACCAGATGTGCGTCGTCGAGGGCGATTCCGGCGCACCCGTCGTCGTCGGCAACACCTTGGTCGGCATGGTGAACGCCTACTTGGCCGTCGCCTGCTTCGGCCCCGAGGTCGGCACCAACATGAGCACGATCATGGACGACATCAATGGGCGAGGCGGCGCCGGCGCCGGATACCTCCCCATCTGACAGCGAGCACCCGAATGAGCGGGCCGACGGCAGATGCCGTCGGCCCGCTTATTTTTCGGTGTCCATCCCCGGAGAGCCCTGGAGGACTGAGCCGCTGCGGCTAGAGGTCCTGCACGCAGACCACGAAGTGGCGCTGATCGTAGACATATCCGGTGCCGCTACCGCAATCACCGACATCGGCGGTGCCGTGCTTGATATCGGTGACCTTGACGCCTTTGCCGACCGTCGCCGAGCAGTCGATCCGCTGCGGATCGTCGCCACCGACGTCCATGCAGCCCTCGACTTCCCAGTCGATATCGAGGCAGAAGGCACCCACTTCCACACCGTTGATGGTCTCGGCGTAGTAGTTGTCGGCATCGCCGATGCACTGCGAACTCTTCGGCTGCTTCTCGATCACCTTGTAGTTCGCTTCGCGGCTGCCGCATGAAGCCTTGTCGATCGTCGCATCCGTGGTGGTACCACCGAGCTTGACGCAGTCGTTGACCTCGGCCTCGAAGTCGGTCTCGCCGGGAGCCCTCGTCGTCGTGGTCGGCGCGGGCTTGCTGGTAGTCGCGAGACTGGAGGTCGGCTTAGGCGTACTGGTCGCCGACACCGCCGGAACGGTCCCGTTGTCGACGGCGGGCTGGGCGGTGCCGCTGATCGTCGAACCGCAAGCGACAGTGGTGAGCGCGGCTGCCGTCATCGCGAATGCGGCCATTGCCAGACGACCCGAGGTCAATTGACCAGGCACGTACAGTCCTCCCGAGCCGTAACGCTCCGCACTCAGGCCCCCGAGAGAATCCGAAGTTGACAAAGCTGTGCATGAGATACCTCGAAATGAATACACCATGGATCACATGCCCGTCGAGTCGGCGACGAAAATGCCCTTCCAGCAAACGAACTGGGTAGGCTGGGAACTCGGTGCGATGAGGAGCGTTTTATGAATCTGATCGGCGCAGTCCTATGTTCGGTCGCTGCTATCGGCGCGTCGGTCGCGCTCCCAGCTACCGCCTCGGCAACCAACGCGCATTGCGTCACCGACTACGGCGGCGACCTCCTGGTGCGGGAGGGGTCCACGGTGTGCCGCGCCGTCAGCGATCACGCGGGGCGCGCGCGAGCGATTGCCATCGACGGCACCGCCTACGCGAACGCGACCGGCGCGGGGACGAATACGCCGGGAGGAGCGACCGCGATCGGCATCGGCGTCAACGGCGCAGCCGCCGCGGGTGACGGTGCCGGCCTCCCGCTCGCGATCGGCATCGGGGCGGATTCGGTGGCGCTGACCGCCATCGCGGCGGATCCGGTGACATCCCCTTTCGCACTGTCGATCGCGCTCACCGGCTCCCGCGCCTCCGTTCGCACCAGTGACAACACACTGAACTGCCTGGGAGCCGCCGCGCTTGCCCTCGACCCCGGCGACGGCACGCTCGGCAGCGGCGCGGCATGCCTGGCCACACCGTTCGGCAGCTGGCGGACGCCGTGAACCCATTACGCTGATGACGGTCTGACATCCCGATATCCCGTGACACTCGGCGGTCAGGAGGTGACTCCATGGTTTCGGCTACAGCCGGAGACGACTTCACCGGCGACGACCATGCGCCGCGCGCCGCGCCCCGGGCACCGCGCGAGATGCTGCTCGACCCGCGTTTCACCCGGTTGGCCGACCAGTTCTTCGGCATCTTCCACCATCACGGTCACGGCGGCGGCGCACTCGCGCTCTACCTCGACGGACATCCCGTACTGGATATCTGGGCCGACGAGCAACGCCGCTGGGACGGCGACACCGTGGTGCTGGCGTTCTCCACCGGCAAGGGCGTCGCCTCGACCGCACTGCACCGCGTCGCCGAACGCGGACTCATCGACTACGAAGCGCCCGTCGCGCACTACTGGCCGGAATTCGCCGCCAACGGCAAGCACGACATCACCGTGCACGACGTGCTCGCCCACCGCGCCGGTCTGCACAGGGTGCGCGGCCTCGTGCCGGGCCGAGAAGGCATTCTGGATTACGAAGCCGTGGTGAGCGCGTTGGCCGCGAGCGAGCCCGACCCCCGACGCATCCACGCCTCCGGTTATCACGCGATCACCTTCGGGTGGTTGGTCGCCGAGATCGTGCGACGGGCCACCGGGAAAGAGTTCATCGAGGTCGTGCGCACGGAGATCGCCGAGCCGCTGGGCATGGACGAATTCTGGTTCCGGGTACCGGAATCCGAGCGCTCGCGGCTGGCCGCGATCACCCGCAACCTCGGCCCGCCCGGAATCCGGTGGAACACCGCGTCTTCGGTGCTCTCGCGCGTGCGTCCCATCCGTGGCCTCGCCGAAGCGGGTATGCCGGAGGGATTCGACGAACTGGTGCGCGACCCTCGAGTACACGACGCCGTGATGCCCGGCTGGAACGGCGTCTTCACCGCACGCGCGCTGGCCAGGATGTACGGCGCACTGGCCAATGACGGACTCGTGCACCCGGACAACGCTGGAGTCGGCCCGAGGTCGTCGGTTCGGCTGCTACGCCAAGAGACGATCGAGACGATCAACCGCACCCAGTTCGCGGACGGGCGCGATTACGTGCTCGGCCTGCCGCTGCGCTTTACCCTCGGCTATCACCGGCCGGTGCTGATGGCTAAACAACAGCCACGAAACGCCTTCGGCCACTACGGGGTCGGTGGTTCGGGCGCATACGCCGACCCCGAGCTCGGCATGTCCATCGCCTTCGTCACCAACCGACTCGGCAACGCGATCACCGCACTCGGCGACGCCCGGCTCGCCAAGCTGGCGGCAACGGCGACGAATACCGTCCGCCGACTGCGCGAACAGTAGCGTCGCGACGGCGGGTGGCCGCGACGAACAATCCGGCCGCGCCATTCGAGTGATCTGCGTCACCAAGATGTTTGATA
This sequence comes from Nocardia callitridis, assembly GCF_039543305.1. Lineage (NCBI taxonomy): Bacteria > Bacillati > Actinomycetota > Actinomycetes > Mycobacteriales > Nocardiaceae > Nocardia > Nocardia callitridis. The sequence goes on from NZ_BAABJM010000001.1 coordinate 1,350,403, forward strand.
CCTGCCGGTAGCTACCAAGATCAGCGGGCCACCCACACCGGGAACTCGCCGGGGTGACCATCGCCTTTTCCATTTCCGACAGGCCGCTGTGACCGTCGCCACTCATCGCCGTGTCGGCGAATCACTATGGAAGACAACTAGCTTCGGCCACACCGGGACGGTAGGAATGTACGACGGGTCGGGGCCGTCGATACGGGTAGACGTTGCGCTTCGCCGTGCGCTGATTCGAGCGCAGGACCACCGGGCACAACAGGCCAACGCCGAAGCCGACAGGCCAACGCCGAACAGGTCATCGCTGGACAGGTGGAGCGCCGCTGCGCTTGGCACAGCGGAGTTCGCTCCGCGACCGAATGAGAGATGGACGAGAAGCTTATGCACGCCGCTTTGCACACCAAGTCGTCACGCGGGGACCGCGGGGACCGACAGCCCAGGCGCCTGGCTCGCCACGCCGTCATGCTGTCCGCCGCGATCGCGACGGCGGGCGCGGTCATCGTCGCGCCCGCCCACGCCGAACCGCTGCTGCCAGGCATCCCGGGAATCGACACGGGCTCCTCGTCGGCGGCCACCGACCCCGGTACCCCGCGCGCGAACTTCGCGCCGCCCTCGATCAACATCAACGACGGTGATGTCGTCGGTGTCGCACAGCCCATCATCATCACCTTCAAGGAGCCGGTGCCCGACCACGCCGCCGCCGAACAGGCCATCCACGTCACCAGCTCGAACGACGCTCCCGGCCACTTCTACTGGCGCGGCGACAAGCAGGTGCGCTGGCGGCCGAACGAATTCTGGCCGGCCAACACCGATGTTCAGGTCGAAGCGGGCGGCACGACCAGTGCCTTCCGCATCGGTGACGAGCTGATCACCACCGCCGACGACGAGACGCACACCATCACCATCACGCGCAACGGCGAGGTGGTGAAGACGATGCCGACCTCGATGGGCAAGACCAAGCACGAAACCCCCAACGGCACCTACATCGTCGGCGAGAAGTTCCGCAAGATGGTGATGGACTCCAACACCTACGGCGTCCCCGATACCGACCCCGAGGGCTACAAGCTCGACGTCGAGTACGCGACCAGGATCTCCAACAGCGGCATCTTCGTGCACGCCGCCCCGTGGTCGGTCGGCCAGCAGGGCTACTCCAACTCCAGCCACGGCTGCCTGAACGTCAGCGACGAGGACGCGCGCTGGTTCTTCGACAACACCCAGCCGGGCGACCCGGTGGTCGTGGAGAACACCCAGGGCGGGACCCTCGACGCCAGCGACGGATTGGGCGACTGGAACGACTGACCGCACCGAGGAAACGGCTGAGCGATACCAGCCGACACAAGAGCAGACGCCTGAGCGGGACCTGAATTCAGGTCCCGCTCAGGCGTTTTCGAGGTGCTATCTACCAGATCCGCACACGCTGCGCCGGTTCCAGGTACAGCTCGTCACCCGGCCGCACGTCGAACGCCTCGTGGAAGCTGTCGATATTGCGGACGACGGCGTTGCACCGGAATTCCGGCGGCGAGTGCGGGTCGGTCGCGAGCCGACGGACGGCCTCCTCGCGCCGCGCCTTCGTCCGCCACACCTGCGCCCAGCCGTAGAAGACGCGCTGTAGACCGGTCAGTCCTTCGATCACCGGCGGCTCGGCGCCGTCGAGCGAGATGCGGTAGGCGGCAAGGGCGATGGAAAGGCCGCCGAGGTCGCCGATGTTCTCGCCGATGGTGAACTCACCGTTCACGGTGTGCTCATCCGGCAGCTCCTTCGGCGAGAGCACGTCGTATTGGTCGATCAACGCCCTTGTGCGCTTACCGAATTCGGTGCGGTCGTCGTCGGTCCACCAGTCGACCATATTGCCGTCGCCGTCGTAGTTCGCGCCCTGGTCGTCGAACCCGTGGCCGATCTCGTGGCCGATCACCGCGCCGATGCCGCCGTAATTCGCGGCGTCGTCGGCGTTCATGTCGAAGAACGGCGGTTGCAGAATCGCCGCGGGGAACACGATCTCGTTCATGCCGGGGTTGTAGTAGGCGTTCACCGTCTGCGGTGTCATGAACCACTCGCCACGATCGACCGGGCCACCCAGCTTGTTCAGGTCCCGATCATGTTCGGCGGCATAACCGTTGCGGTAGTTACCCACCAGGTTGGCCGGGTGCACCACCACGGCCGAGTAGTCGCGCCAGTTATCGGGGTAGCCGATCTTCGGGGTGAACTTCTCCAGCTTCGTCAGCGCCGCCGCCTTGGTGTCGGCGCCCATCCAGTCCAGGTCGGCGATATTGCGCCGGTAGGCCTCACGCAAATTGGCGACCAGATCCACCATCCGTGCCTTCGCCTGCGGCGGGAAGTGTTCGGCCACATACAGTTTGCCGACCGCCTCGCCGAGCAGATCCTGCACCAGCGACACGCCGCGCTTCCAACGCTCCCGGTTCTCCTGCGCGCCGGTGAGCGTGCGGCCGTAGAAGTCGAAGTTCTCGGCGACCACCGCATCGGTGAGAAACGGTGCGCGCGAATGAATTACCCGCCACAGCGCCCACAACCGCCAGTCCTCCAACGACTCCGAGGCCCACACACTGGCGAAGGTACGCAGATAGTCCGGCTGGCGGACCACGATCTCGGCGAGGATCTCGGCGCCGGAGCGCTCCGCGCCCTCGGCCAGGGCATCGGCCCATGCCGCCCAGTCGAATTCGGCGTTCTCGGTGCGCAGGGCCTCGAAGGTGGTGAGGTTGTAGCTGAGCTGCGCGTCCCTGCGTCGCACCACATCCCAATGGCCCTCGGCCAGCTTGCGCTCGAGCTCGAACACTCGCTCGGCGGCTGCGGCGGGATCCTCCGGCAGCGACGGCGCGACGTGCTCGTCCTCGGCGGCGAGCGCGAACATGCGGGCGATGTGCTCGCGATACTTCGTGCGGATCTCGGCGAATTCGTCCTGCCGGAAATACGATTCGTCCGGCAGGCCGATCCCGGATTGGGTGGCGTGGGAGATGTAGCGCTGGGAATTCTTGTCGTCGGTGTCGACGTAGAAACCGACCGCGCCGCCGATGCCCGTGCGCTGCAACCGCCCGAGCAACGCGGCGAATTCGGCACGGTCGGTGACCTCGTGCACGGCGGACAACTCGGGGGCGATCGGGGTCAGCCCGGCCGAGCTCACGGTCTCGGTGTCCATGAAGCTGGTGTACAGATCACCGATCTTGCGTGCGTCGCTGCCGGGAGCCGAGCCGTCGGCCGCGGTGCGGATGATCTCCTGCACATCCAGCTCCGCCTGGTCGTACAGCGTGCGGAAGGCGCCGTCGACCGCGCGATCGGCCGGAATCTCGTAGTCGTCCAGCCATTTGCCGTTGACGTGCGCGAACAGGTCGTCCTGCGCCCGCACCCCACGATCGAGGTAGGACAGATCGATGCCGGAAGGACTGCTCAGGTCGGAAGTCACGACCTCCAGTATGCAGATCCCTCCGGCTGCCGTCTGTACACCGCCGATGACCGGGTGCGCGTCGGCCGACGAGCACCGCGGGCGGCGGCTCAGCGCGGCGCGGGCGTGACGTTGATCTTGTTATCGATCTGATCGGTCCAATCATGCTCACACTGGTCGAGCTTGGACTGATCGCTGCCCGCCTGGCGCACGCAGTCGAGGTAGTCCTTACCCCCGGAATCCTCGAAGAAGCTCCAGAACACGATCGTGATCAGCACCGCGCCCACCAAGCCGAGCACACCGAGAATCAGGCCGGTGATGGCCATCCCGGCACCGCCGGAACGCCCGGAGCGGGCGCGGATCACCGCGATCACGCCGAGGATTATCGCGAAAACACCGAACAGGTAACCGCCGATCAGGGTCCAGCAGAACAGCAGCGCGATAATGCCGAGGACCAATGCGGTGATCGCCAGCCCTTTACCCTTGGGCGATTCCTGCCAATACGCCTGCCCACCCTGCGGCGGCGGTGGATACTGCCCCTGCGGCGGCGGGGGGTACTGCCCACCCGCTGCGGGGTAGGGGTCTGGCGGCGGATACGACATGTGATTCCTCCCGGTCGGTATCGTGCCAACCGGTCTGGACGCGTGGTCCGGCCGGTCCGGCACGAAGGTCGCGTACCTGTCTATCGCACGCCCCACCTACGGATATTAATACCGATCGCCTATTGGGCACCCAGTCGTGCGTGCATCTCCCACACCAGAATCTCCGAGGGCACCCGTGCGCCGATCCGTTGCCCACCGGTCCTGGTCAGCCGCACCGCGTCGCCCTCGTACAGCGGCCCAACGCCTTCCATCTCCACCTCACCGCGTGCGACGAACACATGCAGATACGACGCGTCCGGTAACTCGAAATTCGCCTCAGGCGATCCGGACAACCGCGCCACGTGGAAGGCAGAGTGGCTGCTGTTGATGGTGATGGCCGTGCGATCGCGATAGCGTGGCAGTCCCGCGGCGACGGTCACCAGTCCGCCCCCCGCGAGCTGATCATCGATCTCCAACTGCTGATATCCGGGCGTGGCACCCGGCTCGTCGGGAACCACCCACATTTGGACGAAATGCACCGGCTCTTCGTGCTCGGGACTCGCCGAAACACCATTCGATGCCGGACCGGCGTCCAATCGCCACGAATCGTTCTTCTCCGAATGCAGAATTCCGGTGCCCGCACTCATCCGTTGCGCGAGGCCGGGATAGATGAGGCCGCTGTGACCGAGCGAATCCTGATGCACCAGGCTGCCGCCGAGCACCCAGGTAACGATCTCCATGTCCTGATGGGGATGCGTATCGAAGCCCTGGCCCGGCGACACAATATCGTCATTGTTGACCAACAACAGGCCGTGGTGAGTGTTATCCGGGTCGTAGTGTTCCCCGAAGGAGAACGAATGCTTCGAATCGAGCCAGGAGATTCGAGTTTTCATACGGTCACCCGCACGGTGGATATCGATGTGTCCAGTCGCGAGTGTGGACATCAGTGGCCCTCCTCTCTTCGACCGCGCACCGATCACCTTTCTGGCGACAAGCACCTCCATCAAGGTGCCCCACATTCCTAGTAAATTGTCCTGCACTCGGCATTTTACGCGAGCGACCGGCAGGTGAACGTAAGGCGAGGGGAAAATGACCGGTGCGCCCCACCGAGACGTCCGCACGCGTCGAGACACTCACCCTCGGCTACCGGACCGGCAGTGAGCTCCTAACTCGAAGTGTCGCAAGGGAAATCGGAGGTATCAACGGGATGCGGCCAGAGACATTCGCTCGCATCGAGCGGCAACTGCGCGCCGAGGCACAGCAGGAAGGGATCGCGCATTTCGTGATCGGGGTGGCGGTCTTCCGCGACAGCAAACTTCTCCTAGTCCGCCGGGTCCCCGACGACTATCACGGCGGCATGTTCGAACTGCCCGGTGGCGGACTCGAATCCGGGGAAACATTCGCCGAGTGCGTCGCACGGGAACTGTTCGAGGAAACCGGGTTGCGGGTACGCACCATCACCGATTACCGAGGCGGATTCGATTACGCCACGCGCACCAAGGCCAAGGTGCGCAAGTACAGCTTCGTCGTGGAAGCCGAGCCCGGCGAGATCGCGTTGGCGCCGGGGGAGCACGACGCGTACGCCTGGATCGGACCCGGTGAACTCGATGAGCTGCCGATGGCGCCGGACATGCGCAAAACGGTCAGCGCTCTGATCAGCGATACGCTCTGAAAAGCGTTGCTACCGAACCGGGTTCGCCAAAATCGGACATCTCGCCCACCGCCGTGCTTCGCGGGGGTTCCGACAACGGGCGTTCAGGAAGACCCAGTAACCTCGCCGGGTGTCCACCGGCCGTCCCGAAGATCACGCTTGCCTCGACCTGCCCCCGATCGATGAACCCACCCCCGACCATTCCGCCCCCACCAGCGCAGGGCATTCGATGAGCCACCGGCTGACCTCCTTACGCGCTGCGCTGCGCGAAAGCCCCGGCGTGCTGCGACTGGCGATCGTCCGATTCGCGGGCCAATTCGGTGACGGCATGTTCCAGGCCGCACTCTCGGGCGCGATCCTGTTCAACCCGGAACGCCAAACCGACCCCATCGACATCGCCGCAGGATTCGCGGTGCTGTTGCTGCCGTACTCACTGATCGGCCCGTACGCGGGCGCGCTACTCGATCGCTGGGACCGCCGCAGCGTCCTACTCGTCGCCAATGTGGTGCGCGCGATCTTGATCGCCGTGGCCAGCGTCGGGCTGCTCGCCGGGATCGGCGCGAAACCCCTGCTACTGCTCGCACTCGCCGTCGTCGGCATCAGCCGATTCGTCTTGGCCGGGGTCTCGGCATCGCTGCCACGAGTGCTGGCCCAGGAATGGCTCGTGCCGATGAATTCGGTGTTCGCGACCGTAGCCTCCGGGTGTGCCGGGGTCGGCGCCGCCGCCTCGGTCGCGGTGATCGGGTTGGTCGGTGCCGGTGACGCCGCTTCGGCGGCCGCGGTGGCGGTCAGCGGGATCGGCTCGATAGTCGGCGCACTGCTCGCGACACGATTCGTGCCACGGGTCCTCGGCCCAGACCTCGGCGCCGCGGCGGGACCGAGCACCGTACGCGCGATCGCCACCGGTCTGCGCACCGGTGCCACCGCCGTGTGGCGATCGGCGCACGTGAGCGCCGCCATGATCGGGATCGGCACCCACCGCATCGTTTTCGGCGTGAACACGCTGATCATGGTGTTGGTACTGCGTGAAACAGCCACCGGAGGTTCCGAACTCAGCAACGGCCTGGTCGGCTTCGGTGTCGCCATCACCGCGACCGCCTCCGGGATGCTGGTCGCGGCCGTCGTCGCGCCACTGCTCATTCCGCGACTCGGCCGACCGCGCACCGTGGTGGTCGGGCTGCTCACCGCGACGGTGGTGCAGCTGACACTGGTCACTCCCATCGCCATCGCCGAGACCGGCGCGGCGCTCGAACACGCCCACCGGCTCCTGCTGGTCGGCGCGTTCCTTTTCGGACTCGCCGGGCAGACCATCAAACTCACCGGCGATGCGACCATGCAGATCGACATCGACGACGACCGCCGAGGCCAGGTGTTCGCGTTACAGGACACCGTGTTCAACATCGCGTTCGTCTTGGCTATCGCCGTGACCGCCCTGCTGATTCCCGCCGACGGGCGCTCCTTGCCCATCGTGCTCGCCTGTGCCGCGATCTACCTCGCCGGTATCGCGGCCATCGCCGTGCGCAGCCGACTCACGGTGTGAGTGCCGCGGGATCGGTCTGCGGGGTGGACGATTTCGTGGCAGATCACGCCGTGAACCGGCTGCCGAGCACCCACGGCGGCAGCGGCCGTCGCGGCGACCCGCGTTGCCGCCGAGGTTCTTTCTCGGTACCCGGCCGCTCGCACCACCTCACCCGCCGCGATTCGATGGCCCGCACCGATTTGCGGGGCCCACCCCCGCAGCGGATTTCCGGACTCACCACTCGGCGCCGGACGACCCCGATAGGTCGTGCGCGCGGGCCACACCCGCCGCGATCGCTCCCTCGTCGAAACGACGCGCATCGCGGGTGAGCGCGTTCGCCAGATAGTCGGGTAGGTCGCTGTGGGGGATCGAATGCTCCGGTGCGGCACCGGAGTCGGCAGCGGGCGCCGCCGGATCGGCGCACGAGTCGGCGGGCAACGCCGCGTCCGGCTGCTCGGAGTCCGAGCGGACGATCCAGGCCAAACGCTCGTCGCCCGCATCGGTGGGCGAGCCGGTGATCTGGTGGTCCCAGGTGCCGAGACCCGAAGGATCGGTGAAAAAATGGTCCAACACACCATCATCGTCGAGGTCGAGTGCGGCGACATTCGCGATACCGGTGCCGCCGGAATCCCACAGCGCGTCATCGGCGCTGCCATCACCGTCGAAGTCGAGCTGTAGCGCATCGGCGATCCCCGGTGTGGCCAGCTCCAAGTCGGCGGCACCCGTCCACGTATGGACGTGGCCGTCGCCGGTGCCGAACACGTACTCGATGTCATTCATACGTGGTTGGACGCACACATCGCACCCCCGGTTCCGTTACTCGCCAGTCGGGTAGCCGCGTCCCGCGTTAGAGCAGGTGAGTCCGGTAAGTTGGTTTCGCTGCGAGTCGATTCGATGGGAGTCACACCACGACATGGGTTATCCGGCGACAGACCCCGACCCAGTCCGGGCCACGACTCGGACACGAGTACCGTTCCCGCACACACCCTGCCTGGCAACCTGATCCGGCATCGACGATGACGAACCGCGCACGTCACCGAAAGTTGCTGCTGCCAGCACTGTTCGGTGTGCTACTCACGAATGTCCCCACGCTGTCCACACCCCTGGCGCACGCCACCCAATTCCCTTGGGCGCCGCCACCGGTGAACAGCTGTGGCGAAATCGGCTACGACCCGCTCAATCGGGCCCCCGACCCGTCGCTGCCGCCGCCACCGCCGCTGCCTCCGGCGCCGCCGCAAATCGACATCCCCTACCCCGTCCCGGAATTCACGCCGGTCCCCATTCCCGACCCGCCGCAGGACAAAACGCGCGTCGCGCAGACACCGCTGCCCAGCGATCCGTGCCACAACCCGTGTCCCGACATCCGTGACAACCCGAAACCCAAGGCAGACCCCAAGCCCGAAGACGCCCCACACGGCGAAGACGCCCCCGCGCTGGAGGACGCGCCGTCCGAAGAGCCGGAGCCCGACAACGGTTCGTCGTCGGGTTCGAGCGACACACCCGATTCCGGCTCGAGCAACGGGCCGGATTCCGGCTCCTCGTCGGGCTCGAGCGACGGTCCCGATTCCGGTTCGTCCTCGGGCTCCAGCAGTGGGTCCGGCGTGCCGTTCCTGCCGCGCATCCAGTTCAACCCCGAACCGGAACCCATCCCGATCCCCGTTCCCGGCGGACCGAGCGACGAACCACAACCCGCGCCGCCCCCGGTGGTGAACCCGATCGAACCCGGCCCGCAATCGGCTCCCGTGCCACCGCCAGGAGTGCGCTCGGTGGACCTCGTCGACCAGGTCACCGGTCACGGCTCGAACAACCGCACCGACATGCGCTGGCAGGTCGACGGCACCGACCTCGGACTGATGTGGGAAACCGAACCGGGCAAGGTCGCCGTGGTCTTCGGCGACACCTTCGGCGCCGGTTCGGGTGTCGGCGGTGGTGGCGAGGACTGGCGCAGCAACATCCTCGCCTACAGCACCGATCGTGAACTGGGCGACGGGCTTTCCCTGGACACCTTCGTCCAGGACAGCCGCTGCCACGCCACCGAGATCCTCGGCAGCCGCAAGATCAAGAACTGGGAGACGACCACCATCCCCACCTCCGGGTTCGCCATCGGCGATCGGCAGTATCTGAGCTACATGTCGGTGAACCGGTGGAGCCGCGTGCCAGGCATGTGGTGGACCAATTACGGCGGGCTCGCCTACTCCGACGACGGCGGCAGCACCTGGACCAAAGATCAGCACGCCCGCTGGGAGAACTTCTTCGGGCTCGGCAAATTCCAGGTCTCGGCGATGGTGCCTCGCGGCGACTACGTCTACATGTTCGGCACACCCAACGGCCGTGTCGGCATGATCGGACTCGCGCGCGTCGCCAAAGCCGACGTGCTCAACAAGTCCGCCTATCAGTATTGGGTGGACGGCAATTGGGCACCCGCCGCCGAGAACAACGCCAGCCCCTTGGTTCTCGGGCCCGCCAGCGAGCTGTCGGTGCGCTACGACGAGGCCAATAACCAGTGGCAGATGGTCTATCTCGACGTCAGCACCAACAAGATCGTGGTCCGCAATGCGGCGAGCCCGCAGGGTAGGTGGACCGACGGCGTGCAACTCGTCTCGACCGACGACTACCCGAAGACCTACGGCGGATTCATCCACCCGTGGTCGACGGGGAAGGACCTGTACTTCACCATCTCCGAGTGGGACAGCTACAACGTGTATCTGATGCACGCACAACTGGATTCACCGAACTGACTCGGGTCCCTCGCGTACCTGTCGGTGCGCGGGGGAGCCCGTGGCTCCACCGTTTCCGCCCAGCGGAGGACTGTTACTCCGCAAACTCGGCTCGGCCGCCGGCTCAGCGGCTACCCGCCCATCAAGGAAGGGCCTCGGCCACGGCCACGGCCGGGTTTCCCGAAATCTTTCAGCGCCATCACCGACCCCGTCGTCGAACCCGTCGACTGCAACCATCTGCTCGGTGACGATGTCTTTCGTTCGCCTCGCACAGACGGCGAGGGTGTGTCCTCGTCCCACGTCAACGGATGTCTGACGAGCGTGGCGGGCCGCTCGCCACCGGCTGTCAGATCGGCGACTCTCCAACCAGCCACACTCGATCACACCGTCCAGGGTGGCGACGGGACGAAGTCGAGCCTGTTGCCGCCGATGGTGCGGACAACCTGCTCTCGAGTTGCCTACCCTGCCGGGGGCGAGTCAGGCGGTCGAGGTGACCGCGTACAAGGTGATGCGGCACCGCATGCCCGCCGAGCAGTGCGGCGCGCCGTTCGATCGAACGCCGCCGACTCACACAGGTCACCACGGAGCGGGCGGACAGCAGGGTGACCCAACTCGGATCCGGAAACCTGGCCAACGATTCGGCCAGGCGCAAGGCGTTGTCCGGTGTCGATTCGATCCGCGGAAGTGTCGCGGTACGGAGCCTGATCACGCGCTCCCGGTAGGTGTTTCAGGTGCCGAAGACGGCGGGTCGGAATCGCAGATGTTGACCAGGTCTTGCTTGGGCGATCGCCGGGACGTCGGCGGTGAGAACCACCCCGACCACCGGATACCCGCCGGTGATCGGATGGTCGGCGAGAAACACCACCGGCTGACCGCTCGGCGGAACCTGGATGGAACCGAGCGCCATACCCTCGGTCGTGAGCTCTCCGTGCCTCGCTCTGGCCAGTGGGGGACCGCGGCGTCGGTCGAGTCGGGCGCCGACGCGGTCGGTGTCGGCCGAGATCACCCAGTCGCCCTCGAAGAGCGCGGCGGCGTGCTCGAACCACGCGTCGCGGGGACCGAGCAACGCCCGTACCTCGACCCGGTCGGCGGGCAGCTCCGGAACGGGGGCCAGGTCCACGGTCGGGTAGGTGCTCGGCGCGCGCCCCACCGGCAGTTGATCACCCGGCCGCAGCGGGTCCGGCCCCAGTCCGGACAGGGTGTCCGTACTGCGAGAACCGAGCGTCGGGGGTACGGCGATTCCGCCACGCACCGCGACGTATCCGCGCAAACCGACCGGCGCCGCCGCGAGTCGAAGCACCTGTCCCGCCGCCAGTTCCAGCACGCTGGCGTGGCCGACCGGGATGCCGTCGATCGTCGCCTGCATCGGCGCGCCGGTCACCGCGACAAGCACATCCCGCAGCGCGCGCAACACCAGCCCGCCGAGCAATACCTCGATGCCCGCCGCGTCCTCGGGATTGCCGACCAACCGGTTACCGAGGCCCAGCGATGCGAGATCGGCCGCACCGGAGGGCCCGACCCCGGAATCGAACCATCCCGGCCTGCCGCGATCCTGAATGGTCGCCAGCGGCCCCACCTGCTCGACGCTGATCATCGCGGGGCCGCCACATCGAAGAACCGCACCCGCGCACCCGCACGGATCAGCGCGGGCGGATCGCGCTCGACATCCCACATGGTCGCCTCGGCGGTTCCGATCAACTGCCAACCCCCTGGCGTCGAGCGCGGATAGACCGCCGAATAACCACCCGCCAAACCGACGGCACCGGCGGGGATCGCGGTGCGCGCCGCCGCTCTGCGCGGGACCGACAGCCGCCCGTCCGGCGGCTCCAAGTATCCGAAGCCCGGCGCGAATCCCACGAACGCACAGCGCCAGATCGTGCCGGTATGCGCGGCGATCAACTCCTCGGGACCGAGGTCGAGCAGGCGCGCTGCCTCGGCGAGATCGGCGCCGTCGTAGCGCACCGGAACGGCCAGCGGCTCCTCGGCAAAATCGTTGTCCTGCAGTGTTTCACGGGAAACCGCCGCTACGCCCGACTCGGCGAGTCCACGTAACAGGCCGTCGATCTCACGACGCACCCGCTCGGACACCTTCGGCGAAAGCAAGGTCAGCAGCAAGGTATTCGCCGCGGGGAGAATATCCTGCACACCCTCGATCGGGTTGCGCCGCAACGCGTTGACCAGTCGAAGCAATGTCCCGTGCTCCCGCACATCCACCAAGAGGGCACGGTCACCCGCGTTCATGATCGAAGGTCCGGCCGCCGACGAGGTCATCGCTCGACCCCCTCGCAGCCGCCCGCGGCACGCACCAGCCTGGGCTCGGGCGAACCGCAGGAGCGAGTTGTCGACCAATGCTGTTTCAGCACAGTGTCATTCAGTGACCGCGCGGTCCCGCGTAATCCGGTGGCTCCAACGCACCGTTGCGAATAGCCGTCGCGCGACACCGGCGCGTAAGCATCGACGACGCTCGTCATCGAATCCATCTACCCGCACCCAACCTTTCGTGACGTCACGTGACCCACACTCAGCTGAACGGACGCACCTCGACACCGGCGGCAGCCAACCGTTCCCGCACCAACCGCGCCATCCGCACCGCGGCAGGCGAATCGCCATGGACACACAGGCTTTCCGCGTCGACCCGTACTCGCGCGGCATCGACGGTTCGCGCATGACCGCGCTGCGCGATCGAAACGGCCTGCGCCACCGCGTCCTCGACCGCCAACACCGCACCGGCGAGCCCGCGCGGCGCGAGCGAACCCTCGGGCGTATACGCGCGATCGGCGAACCCCTCACCGATGAAGCCGACGCCACTGGCCGCCGCCGCCTCGGCCAACTCGGTGCCCGCGGGGCCGAGCAACACCAACGTCTGGTCGAATTCCACCATCGCCGTCACCACCGCCTCCGCGACCGAACGCGTGCACGCGGCCGAATGATAAAGGGCACCATGTGGTTTCACATAGCGCACCCGATCACCCGCCGCCTTCGCGAACCCGCCGAGCGCACCGATCTGATACAGCACCTCATCACGCAATTGCGCCGGATCGACCTCGATCGCGCGCCGACCGAAACCGGCCAGATCGCGATAGCCGACGTGCGCGCCGATCCGCACCCCACGCTCGACCGCGAGTCCACAGGTACGCCGCATGATCGTCGGATCGCCCGCGTGAAACCCGCACGCGATGTTCGCGCTGGTGACGATGTCCAGCATCGCGGCATCATCACCCATCTGCCACGGCCCGAAACCCTCACCGAGATCGCTGTTGAGATCCAGCACCATCCGCGTCCTCCCAGTGCTTGTTCCGACGACACGCTTGTTCCGACGACACGAGCGCGCACTCCGGCGACCACACACGCCGTGCCGGCCTCGACCCGCACGGACAATTGTCGTCGGCGCACCCGACGCCGGACAAGGCTTCACCAGAGACAAGTCTCTCGATCTGACCGAACCGACCGCACACCGCACCCGATCGCGAACTGCCTCACAATCACGGCGACGACGCTGTCCTCGCCCGCACCGCGCCAGTAGGCTCGAACCAATCATGGCCATGTCTTTCGATCCGAAGTCCTGGTCGCCGCTACGGGCCGTCGATCTCGGCAAGCGCCTGTACGACCGGTCATGGCTGGACCAGTGGGTCGCCCTGTCCACCTCCTGGGTGGATCCGGTCGCCGATCTGGGCGCGGGCACCGTCACCGCGCTGCTGCCCGACGTCGTGATGACCGGGCTCAGCGAGGGAATCCTCAGCCGCTTCGGCGGACGCCAGATCAACGCGACCCTGCTCGAACACGAACTCGAAGCCACCCTCGACGTGCTGAAAGTGCGCAGGCGCGGCGCGCACTTCCAAACCAAGACGGTGCTGTCGCGATTGCGCTGGGACGGGCATTCGATCGAGGAGGTGACCGTCATCGCCCACGGCGTTCGCCTGATCCCCGGCGTCCCGACCAGGGTGCGCGCCGCGAGCGTCGATATCGAAGGCAGCATCACCACCGCCGCGCTGCTCGGGTGGCTCAACGCCCAACCATTGGACTGGGCCCTCGGCCTCGACCCGAGCGGACTGGTGCTGGCCAGGCACCGCACCAAACGCGTCAGCGCCCTGCTCGACGGCGCGGTCCTCGACAATCGGCTCATCCTCGACCTGCACCGCGCCAGCCGATTCGGCATCCGGCTGCCCCGGCGCATGATCGACCTACCAGCGCTGAGCCTGACCCGACTGCCCAGCGGCGCACACATCGAGCACGCCACCAGGCAGGCAGACCGTGTGCACTTCCGGGTGCGGCTACCGCAGACCGCGGGATCGTTCGACCTCACCCAGATCAGGAACGCGATCGTCGCGGGAACCCGGCTGATCGTCTTCTGACCCGCGCCTATTTCCGCGCGTTCCACCACTCCAACAGCGCGGCCTCGGCCTCGTCCCTGGTCAACGGACCACGGTCGAGCCGCAACTCCTTGAGGTAATTCCATGCCTTACCGACCGCGGGCCCCGGCGGCACACCGAGTAGTTCCATGATCGCGTTGCCATCCAGGTCGGGACGCACCTTCGCCAGATCCTCCTGCTCGCGCAGCCGGGCGATCCGGTCCTCCAACTCGTCATAGGTCGCGCGCAGGGCCGCCGCGCGACGCTTGTTTCGGGTGGTGCAATCCGCACGGACCAACTTGTGCAGGCGCGGCAACAGGTCATCGGCATCGGTGACGTAGCGACGCACCGCGGAATCCGTCCACTGCCCCTTGCCGTAGCCGTGAAAACGCAAGTGCAGGAACACCAGCCGAGCGACCTCCTCGGTGAACTGCTTCGGGAACTTCAGTGCGCGCAGCCGCCTGCGCACCATCTTCGCGCCGACCACCTCATGGTGATGGAAACTCACGCCGCCGCCCGGCTCATTGCGTTTGGTGTCGGGTTTGCCGACATCGTGCAGCAGCGCCGCCCAACGCAACACCAGGTCGGGGTCGCCGTCTTCCTGATCGATCGCCTGCTCGAGCACCGTCAGCGAATGCCAGTACACGTCCTTGTGCTGGTGATGCTCGTCGATCTCGAGCTTCATCGCGGGCACCTCGGGCAGCACCCGGTCGGCAAGACCCGTCTCGCACATGACATTGATGCCGTCGATCGGGTGCGCACCGGCGATCAGCTTGTCCAGCTCCACCCGTACGCGTTCGGCGGTGATCCGGTCGATCTGTTCGGCCATGCTCGTGATCGCCGCGCGCACCCTCGGTGCCACGTCGAATCCCAACTGCGAGACGAACC
Source organism: Nocardia callitridis (assembly GCF_039543305.1). Taxonomy (NCBI): domain Bacteria; kingdom Bacillati; phylum Actinomycetota; class Actinomycetes; order Mycobacteriales; family Nocardiaceae; genus Nocardia; species Nocardia callitridis. Next base: position 1,365,493 of record NZ_BAABJM010000001.1, read on the forward strand.
GCGCCGCACGCAACATCCGCAGCGGGTCATCGTTGAACGAATCCTCGGGCGCCGCGGGGGTATCCAGCACCCCGGCCAACAACGAGCGCATCCCGTCGAGCGGGTCGACGAACTCCAACGCGCCCTCGGCGCCGATCCGCACCGCCATCGCGTTCACCGTGAAATCGCGGCGCACCAGATCGTCGGCGAGGGTGTCGCCGAAGGTCACCTCGGGATTGCGGGAGACCCGGTCGTAATTGTCGGCGCGGAAGGTGGTGATCTCGATCTGCTGGTCGGCTTTCGAGGCGCTCACCGTTCCGAACGCCAACCCACCGGTATCCCACAGGTGATCGGCCCACCCACGCAAGATCCGCTGCACTGCCTCGGGCCGCGCGTCGGTGGTGAAATCCAGATCCGTGCCGAGACGTCCCAGCACAGCGTCGCGCACGCTGCCGCCCACGAGGTACAACTCGTGGCCTTGCGCTGCGAACAGCTCACCCAACGGCACCAACACATCCGACAATCTGCCCAACGTCACCGCCGCCCCCGCGAGCAATCGAGTCCGTCGATCCAGCTCTGTATCCGCAGTGTCCTGAGGCGAGACGTCATTGGGCGAAACCACGAATGGGCAGCCTACCGGCTGGTTTTTCGGCGTTCCCCGGCGCGCCGTCGACTACCTCGCGACGACCGTCGGAAAGTAACGGCCCCGGCACGTCAACTCCGAGGTTGAGCAGCGGTGCCGACGAGAGTGCCTCCAGCACGGCCCGCGAGGGATGCTGTCGCGGCCTGGTTTCGAACCGAGCCGAATAGTCCGCGCCGACACCGACACGCACCGCGTCTTCCGCACGGCGCGGACCGGGTGTTCTGCGCCGGGCACCGCCGGGAGGCCAACGTACCGGTCAGCTCTTCCTCACTTCCGAACAGCAGGACGCGGTGGTCACTTCACAATCAGCCACATCTGCGCCAGCCAAGTTTCCCGCTGCGCCAGCCAAGTTTCCCGCTGCACAGGCCTGTCATCGGCGCAGGTAGAACCCCTGCCACGACGTGGCACTACACGCACATCGTCATCGGCGATTTTCCACCGACCCGCGCCCGCCGAACGCAGCGAGATCGGCACGGCACGTTCACGACCCGTCGCGCACTCGCGCACCCGTTGAGTAGGCGACGAAAGAGCGGGTAACGGGTGCGCGAACACGAGACTGAAGGGGGCCGCGAACACGCGGCACCGGCCGCCGATCAACACAGTAGGATTGCTTGGTGTCTCAGGCCGATCGTGCGAACAGTCGACGCCGCCAGCCTCGGCGCCGCGGTTCGGCCTCCGGCGCGGGTAAACCCCGTATGCGCACGGTGCGCGAGACCTCCGCGGGCGGGCTCGTGGTCGACGGTCTCGACGGTCCGAAAGAGGGCCGCAGCGCCGCACTGATCGGTCGGACCGACCGGCGCGGCCGATTACTGTGGTCACTGCCGAAAGGGCATATCGAGGCGGGCGAGACCGCCGAACAAACCGCGATCCGTGAGGTCGCCGAGGAGACCGGCATCAACGGTGTCGTCGTGGACGAACTGGGGAGTATCGATTACTGGTTCGTCACCGAGGGCCGTCGGGTACACAAGACCGTGCATCATTATCTGCTGCGATGTGTCGGCGGCGAGCTTTCCGACGCCGACGTGGAAGTCACGCAGGTCGCGTGGGTCCCGTTGAGCGAATTGAACTCTCGGCTCGCCTATGCCGACGAACGGCGCCTCGCCGAGGTGGCTAACAAACTGATCGACCGGATGGAGACCGGCAAGCGATGACGCGCGGACTGTTCCGGATCATCGTGGCGGTCCTGACGATCCTCGGCTCGGTGACAACGTTTCCGTTGCTGTCCACTGCGGTGGCGGCGGCGCAACCAGCCGGGTCAGGTACCTCGTCGACGCCACAATTCTTGAAACTGTCGTTGGATTCGGTATCCCCCAACACGGTCACGACGACCAGCGATCCGGTGCTGACGGTCTCGGGCACGGTCACGAATATCGGTGACCGTGCCGTCAACGACGTCAGCATCCGGGTGCAACGAGCCGGTGCGGTGGGCAACCCCGCCGAGTTGCGTGGCGCCCTGCGCCTCGACCAGGTGAACTACGACGTGGCAACGCCATTCGAGGACATCGCCGAGCAGCTGAGTCCCGGTGAGCGCAAACAGTTCACCCTCAGTGTCGCGGTGCGCTCCGATGGCAGCGCGCCCTCGTCGCTGGAAATCGATCAGCCGGGTGTCTACCCGCTGCTGTTGAACGTCAACGGCGCACCCGAGTACGGCACGCAGGCCCGACTGGACGACGCCCGCTTCCTGCTCCCCGTTCTCGGCATTCCCCCCTCGGCCGATGTCGACCCCGCCGACCCCACCGCCCAGCCCGTAGCCGCGGCCAGCGACGCACCGGTGGCGACGACCCTGTTGTGGCCACTGGCCGACCGGCCGCGACTGGTGGCCGGGCATCCCGGCTCGGTGAAGGAGTCGGTGGAACTGACCGACGACGAACTCGCCGCCTCGCTCGGCAAGGGTGGTCGTCTCGACCAGCTGCTCAGTGCGCTGGAGGAAGCGCTCGGCGCGAGCGGCAGCCGCGATCACACACTGGCGTCGTCGGTGTGTTTGGCGATCGACCCCGACCTCCTGATGACCGTGCAGTCGATGACCAAGGGTTACCGGGTGCTCGCGAGCCCCTCCGATCCCGACGGTGCGACCAGGGAGGGCACCGGTGAACAACAGGCGCAGGCGTGGCTGGACCGTGTGCGTGCCGTCGCGGGAACGCTGTGCACGGTGGCGCTGCCGTTCGGTCAGGTAGATCTGCCCGCTTTGGCGGCGGTGAACGATCAGGCACTCACCGACCGCGCCGTGAATTCGCCCGCCGACCTGGTCGATTCGATTCTGTCGGTGCGTTCGGTACGCGGGGTGAGCCTGCCCGATTCCGGCAGCATCGACGCGGGCGCCGGAACACTGCTGCGCGACAACGGCTTCAGTACCGCCGTACTCGCCGACAATGTCACGGTGCCCGAGGGAACCTCGGGGACGTCGCAGGAACTGTTCGATGAAGACCAGAATTCCGAGGACGACACCGGCTACCACATGTCGATGGACGGCCCGACCGAACCGGCCGCGCCCGCCATGGTGCGTCTGCCCGGCGTCACCCCGACACCGCCGCCCGTCGCCGCGAACGGTCGACCCGACCCTGCCGAAGGCACGCAAACCGGCCCGGTGAACGGCACGCCGACCGCGAGCGGCGAACCGCCGACCGACCCCGCGCTGCACGCCGCGACCTTCGACATCTGGTCGGCGACAGCACTGGCCGCGATCGGCTCCAACCCGCCGACACCGTCCTTCACGCCGAACCGGGTGCGCTACGACGTCACCAACGATTCACGATCGGCACGCATGCAGGATGCGCTCGGCGCGGTGTCCTGGTCGGCACTGAACCCGCAACCGGATCGGCCGAGGTCGCTGTTGCTGGTGCCGCCGCAGCAGTGGGGTGCCAATCGCGAGGAGGCCGCCGCGCTGCTCGCGCAGCTCGAACTGCTCATGCGCAACCATCTGGCCACCCCGAAGCCGTTGCCGGAACTTCTCGCCCAGCCGGTCGACCCGCAGTCGTACGAACTCGACACGTTGCCGCAGGTGGTGCGGGACGCGGTACCCGGCCAGTTCTTGGCGCCCGTGCGCGATCAGAGTCTGCGGATCAAGGATCTGATGCGGGCACTGGTGGAGGTGCCGGAGGTCGAGCCGACCCCGCAGCAGTTCCTGGCCCCGCTGCGCGACGACCTGATTCGCGTCTTGAGCAGATCGGATCGGCGCCCCGGCGACAACACACAATCCGACACGTTCGCGCAGCGGCGACTCGATCAGACCGCGACGACCATGGAGAACCTGTATCGCTCGGTCACGGTGCTTCCGCCGGGTGGCGTGTATACCCTTGCCTCCGAACAGAGTCCGTTGCTGCTGGTCGCGCGCAACGATCTACCGGTCGCGATCAGGATCCGGTTCCGCATCGAGGCACCGGAGCAAACCAAGATCACCGACCTCGGTGAGGAGCAGTTGCCACCCCGTGGCAGCAGGTCGTTCCAGATCCCCACCGAGGTGACCGACAGCCGCAAGCTGGTCATCCCGATTTCGCTGAATACCCCCGACGGCATTCCGCTCGGCAATGCCACCTCGGTGTCGGTCCGCTCCAATGCCTACGGTCAGGCGTTGGCGATCATCACCGGCTGCGCGGGCGCATTGCTGTTCCTCCTCGCGGGACGTCGCCTGTGGCGGCGCTTCCGTGGCCGTCCCGATCCGAACGACGAGGGCTTCGACGCCGAGATCGGTCCGAGGGTCAGCAGGTATCGCCAGGCACGTAAACGCCTGCTGCGCGAAAACAAGCAGGAACAACAGTGAGCGACAAGCGCCGCCGTGGGTACCTGATGTTGGTGTCCGGCGCATCGCCGCGCCGCGGTGCGAGACAATCGCGTGCGTTGCTCGTCGAGCAGTTCGGATTCGCGCTCCGGCGAGCCCGAACGAGCGGATGAGGGACAATCACACGAGTGCCCGCATCGGCGCGGGAGCGGGTGGGGAACGTTCGGACAGATCAGGAGGCACGGTGAGCGCAACAGCGGTGGCGTCGCGCGCCGGGTCGACCGGGATTTCTGCTCCCTGCCGAGCGCAGGAGGCATGATGAGCGACGATGACTTCTCGGCGCATCGATCTGATCCAGGCGATCGACCCGACGGGCCACCGCCCCGCCGGGCACCACTCGCACCGTGGGAACGCACACCGCAGCAATCGGGGGAGGGCACGCCGATGAGCCCGGACCCGCATGATGATCGGGATCCACGTGTTCCGCGGATCAGTCACCCCGGGGGACCGAAGCCGTCGCGCCCTGCGCCGCCGACGCAGCGGCCGGAGCCAGCCCCGCCGACGCAGCGGCCGGAGCAAGCGCAGCCGTCGCGCGGTCAGCAGCCCCAGCGTCAGCCACCGCCGCATCCGGGACAACAGCAGTATCCGGCACCGCCACCGCGTCCAACGCCGCCTCGCCACACACCCGGTGAGCCACCGCGTCCGGGACCGGGGCATTCCGGTGCCATCCCGACGAGCCGACACCACCAAGAACCCGAGCCTCCCGGCGTTATCCCGGTCGACCGAGCGCGCCGTCCCGCACCGGAGCCGCCTCCGGTGAACCCGCCGCCGCCCGGCACGAACCACGCGGACCAATCCCGCCACGCACCAGGCCTTTCCGGCGAGCCCCCGACCGCTCGCCCCCGACAAGCCCCGGAGCGTCCAGCAGACCGGCCGCACCCCGCACCTGGTCAATCGGGCGCACTCCCGACAGGCCGACGCCCCGCACCCGAACCCGGTCTGCCTCCAACCGGTCGACCAAGACCCACACCCGACCAATCCGGCGCACTCCCGTCCAGCCGACGCCCCGCACCCGAACCCGGCGAGAATCCAGCCGACCGACCGGGTCCCGGCCAATCCGGCGCACTCCCAACAAGCCGACGCCCCGCACCCGAACCCGGTCTGCCTCCAACCGGTCGACCAAGACCCACACCAGACCAATCCGGCGCACTCCCGTCCAGCCGACGCCACGCACCGGACCCCGGACCGAACCCAGCCGACCGACCAGGACCGGCACCCGGCCAATCCGGCGCATTTCCCACAGGCCGACGATCCGCACCGGAACAGTCCGGTGCGGACGCGCGAGACCGCACTCGGCCAGCACCCGGCCAATCCGGCGCACACCTCGCCGCCGGTCGGCCCATCGGTACCTCGGTCGACCAGCCGCGGTTCGCGGCGGAACCTGGTGCACGCCCGACTGATCGACCACGACCGGCACCGGGTCAATCCGGCCCGCTTCCCACCGGTCGACGCCAAGCACCCGAGCCCGACGCGAACCTGGGCGAGCGACGCTCAGCGCCAGGGCAACCCGTTGGTCGTCCCGCGCCGAACCGTCAACCACCTCCGCCACCCCCTGGCCGAGAGCCAGGGCACCAGGCGCCTGCCCCTGCCGCACGCCAGGCGCCCGACGCGGTGCCGACGACGCCGACCGGGCGGCGCGGCCGTCCACCGGAGGCCGACGAGCACCGATCCAGTCGTGTGCCACCGCCCCGGTACCCCGCCCCAAAGGCGATGCCTGAGCAGTACTCGCAGCGGCGCGACGCGAATTCGGCGGTCGCCACCGCCGACGGTCCGCGCACCAAAGACTGGCCGACCACGACGAAGACCGACGAGCCGAAGAACGAGCCCAAGCAGGGCACCGCCCGACTGCTCAAGGACTCCGGCTCGATCGCCGTGGCCACGCTGATCAGCCGCATCACCGGTTTCGGCAAGCAACTCATGCTCGCCGCCGTGCTCGGCCCCGCCATCGCCAGCGCGTTCACCTCGGCGAACCTGATCCCGAACATGATCACCGAGTTGGTGCTCGGTGCCGTGCTCACCGCGATGGTCGTGCCGACGCTGGTTCGTGCGGAGAAGGAGGACGCCGACGGCGGACGAGCCTTCATCCGTCGACTCGTCACCGCGGCCTTCGTGGTCTTGGCCACCGCCACCGCGCTGGCCACGGCGTTCGCACCGCTGTTGGCCACCCATGTCTTCGTCGCCTCCGACGGCAAGGTCAACACCGCGCTCACCACCGCGCTCACCTTCTTGCTGTTACCCGCGATCCTGTTCTACGGCATGTCAGCGCTGTTCACGGCCATGCTCAACACCAGACAGAACTTCAAACCCGGCGCGTGGGCGCCGGTGTTGAACAACGTGGTCGTGCTCGTGGTGCTCGCCCTCTACGCGTTGACACCGGGCGAGATCACCCTCGACCCGGTCAAGATGAGTGATCCGAAACTGCTGGTCCTCGGCATCGGCATCACACTCGGTGTGCTCAGCCAGGCGTTGTGCCTGCTGCCCGCGATCCGGCGCGAAGGGATCGACCTGCGCCCGCTGTGGGGCATGGACACCCGGCTCAAGCAGTTCGGCGCGATGGGCGCGGCCATCATCCTGTATGTCTTGATCAGCCAGGTCGGGATGATCTTCGCCAACCACATCTCCTCCTCGGCCGACGAGGCAGGACCGGCGATCTACCAGTACGCCTGGCTGCTGCTGCAATTGCCCTACGGCGTGCTCGGTGTCACGGTCCTCACCGCGATCATGCCGAGACTCAGTCGCAATGCCGCCGACGGTGATACGCCCGCGGTGGTCGACGACCTGTCGGTGGCCACGCGACTGACGATGATCGCGCTGGTTCCTGTGGTCACCTTCCTGACCATCGCGGGCCCGCAGATCGGGCAAGCACTCTTCGGTTACGCCAAGTTCGCCGGCGACGCCGATCGACTCGGTAGCGCCGTCAGCTGGTCGGCGTTCGCGCTGATCCCGTACGCGCTCGTGCTGATTCACCTGCGTGTGTTCTATGCCAGAGAGCAGGCGTGGACACCGACCTGGATCATCCTCGGAATCACGATCGTGAAAATCCTCGTCTCGGCGCTGGCGCCGTTGCTGGCCAGCAACAGCGAACAGGTCGTCGTGATCCTCGGATTCGCCACCGGCGTCGGCTTCGCGGTCGGTGCCGCGATCGGCGGATATCTCTTGCACCGCAGCCTCGGTGACCTCCGCATGTCCAATGTCGGGCGAACCGTCACGCGGGTAGTGCTGTCCTCGCTGGCCGGTGGCGCCGTCATGTGGATCGTCGACCGGGTACTCGGGTTGGACCGTCTCACCGAGAGTTTCGGCGGCCCCGGCTCATTGATTCGCGTCGCCATCACCGGGATCGTGATGTTCGCGGTCGCGTTCGGCCTGATGCGGTTGGCCGGTATCCCGGAGATCGTCGGCATCACCGTGGCCATCTCCCGCCGCCTCGGCTGGACCCCGCCCGCACCGGATCTCGGGCTCGACGGACCCGATCTCGACGCCGAGCAGACCCAGGTTCTGCGCAGGCCGGAACCATACCTGGCCTATTCTGGGTACGACCCGTACATGGATGCCCAGACCATGGTGCTTCCGGTGATCAGAGCCGATGCCGTTGACATCACCGGCATCGGCGAGTTCCCGTACCCTGTTCGGCAGAGAAGCACAAGTGGCGAGTTCGCCGGAACGTCGACACATCAGGGCGAAGGAGGACCGAGGGTGAGCGACGACGCAGTGGGCGGCGTCCCTGCCGCCGAGCCTTCTGCGACCCCGCCGGGCGGCCTCTCCACCGACGTCGCACCCGGCGTCGGCGACGACCGTCCCGATTCCGCATACGCGAACAAGGAGACCGCCATCGGTCCATCGCCCCACAACGGGCCTTCCACGCCCGATCAGCAGGACAGCCCTGATCCACTACCCCCGCGTGATCCGGTCTACGACACCGGGATGCTCCCGATCGGCGCACCGGAAATGCCTCCCGTCGTCAACGAGCCGCAGGCCGCGCGTCCTCTTCAGCGTGGCCCCAAGCTGATTCCCGGCGCATCGGTCGCGGGCGGACGCTACCGACTGCTCGCGGGTCACGGCGGCTCGCGTGGGCTGGAATTCTGGCAGGCCCTCGACATCAAGCTCGACCGTGAGGTCGCGCTGACCTTCGTCGACGCCGATCAGAAGTCGGCGGAGAAGTCCGGTCAAGACGGGCCGCAGGCGATCTTGTCGCGCACACTGCGTCTCGGCAGGATCAATTCGCCAGGTCTGGCCCGCGTACTCGATGTGGTGCGCGGCAGCTCGGGCGGCATCGTCGTCGCGGAGTGGACGCCGGGCCGGTCGTTGCGGGAGATGGCCGAGACCGTGCCGTCGCCGATCGGTGCTGCCCGCGCGATTCGCGCGCTCGCCTCGGCGGCCGAACTGGCCCATCGTGGTGGCGGCTCATTGTCGATCGATCACCCCGACCGCATCAGAATCAGCGCGACCGGTGACGCGGTGCTCGCCTTCCCCGGCACGCTGAGCGATGCCGACGCGCAAGCCGATGTGCGTGGCCTCGGCGCCATGCTCTACGCCTTGATCACCGCGCGCTGGCCCATTCGCTCCGGTGGGGTGAGCGGTGCCGCCGCGACCGTCGGTGGCCTGCACCTCGCCGATTTCGGCACCGACGGAAGTCCGGTGGAGCCGAGACAGATTCGGCCGGAGGTGCCGTTCGAGATCTCCGCGGTCGCCGTGCGTTCGTTGGAGTCGAACAAGGGGGTACGCACCGCCGCGACGGTCCAGCATGTGCTCGAGCAGGCTTCGGTGGTCGATCAGAAGACCGATTTCATCCCCGTACTGCGGCTCGGACAGCGCCAGGGCAGCCGTGCCTACAGTCCGGACCAGGAAGATTCGCTGGCCGATCCCGAATTGATCGCCGCCGAACGCGAACGCTCGCAACGGATGATGTGGATCATGGTGGGGCTCGGCATTCTGGCCGCGCTCGTCGTGGGCATCGTGATCTGGTGGATGGTCAGTATCTTCGCGCCCGGCTCCTCCGACGCACCGCTCAACGAGCAGCGCAATATCGGATTGACCACCAACAATGTGGCGCCGGAGCAACCGCCGTCGGCCACGCCCCCGTCCCAGGCGGCGGCGCCGGGCACCGGCGTGCCGGCCGCGGTGAGCAAGGTGTCGGTGTTCTCCCCGGAGGGCACCCAGGACGGGGCCGACACCGCGGAGGACGTGCTCGACCAGGACCCGAGCACGTCCTGGCACACCGATCAGTACTTCCAGCAGTTCCCCGCGCTCAAGAAGGGGGTCGGGCTTATCGCGACGCTGGGCAGTCCGGCCAAGTTGACCAATGTGTCGATCACGTCGTCGAGTCCGGGTACCGCCGTGGAAATCCGTACGGCGCCGACGGATTCACCGTCGCTGGATCAGACGCAGTTGATCGGATCGGGCAAGTTGGGTGACGGTGTCACCGATATCGCCCTCGATTCCGACCGGACCACGCGTTACGTACTCATCTGGATCACCGAGTTGGGGAACTCGGGTGGCCAATTCGAAACCTCGATCGCCGATATCAGCGTCGACGCCGCCCAGTAGCTGGCTCCGCTCCGGTCATCTCTCGAACTCAATCACGCCTTCTATCAGGCGTTTTCCCGAACTTTTCCGGTAAACCGGACTCGGTTGCTACCGATTCGTTACGAGCGATATGATCTTCACGCGCTCTCAGCAGGGGAGCTTCCCAGGTCTGAATATTGCGATTCTGGATGCTGCGAAAGTCAGGCGATGGCCGATCGCGCTCGTCGCCGCCGTGAGCGCTGTCCAAGGGGTTGGCATTGTCCGAACTGAACGAGGATGTACATGGGGGTACAGCACGGCAGGTCGCATCCCGCGGCTCGACCGTGCCCGACGCGCCTTCCGATATCGAGCTGCTGCGCGCGCATGTCCGTGGTGAGCGGCATGCTTTCGCCGAACTGTTGCGCAGGCACAACGACCATTTGTGGCAGACGGCCTTGCGCACGTCCTACACCAGGGAGGATGCCGCCGACTCGTTGCAGGACGCACTGCTGTCGGCGCATCGACGGGCGGGTTCGTTCCGTGGCGAGGCGGAGGTGCGTAGTTGGTTGCACGCCATCGTGGTCAACGCCTGTCTCGATCGCATCCGTCGCAATAAGACTCGACGCGCTTTCTCGTTTTCCTCGGAGCATCAGCAGTCCGAGCCGAGCGAGGACCGGGACGCGATGGCGGAGTTCGAGACGTCCATGTTGATCGACGAAGCATTGTTCACCTTGCCTCCTGACCAGCGGGCGGCGCTGGTGGCGATAGATGTGGAGGGGTATAGCGTGTCCGAAGCAGCCGCGATGCTCGGCGTTCCGACCGGGACGATCAAAAGTCGGTGTGCGCGTGCGCGACAACGTCTCCAAGAACGTTTGGATTTTCTACGTGATCCGGGGAACCGGAGGTAGTTGGGGTACGTCAGTAATAGTGACGAACCACTGTGACGATGTACATGCAGCCCGGATCAAGGGGATCTCGGCCGTTCCGGAAAGCGGCGAATAGGCGCTGTCCGAATGGGAAACCCCGTGTCGAATGGGAACGCCATGCCGGATGAGAACGCGGTACGGGACAACAACGCGGTACAAGACTGCAGCGCGGTGCCACACAACACGACGGATGACAACGATGGAGGTGCGATGGCGGCTCGACCGGTACCTCAACCTCCTTTCACTCCCGAGTTTCTCGCCGATCTGCACGCGGACAATGTGGCCCCGGAGCACCGCGACGAGCTGTGGGCCGCGGTTCGGCAAGACCCGGACGCCCTGAGGTTCCTGAACTCTCTGGACGATGTGTCCGCGCGTCTGCGCGGTCTCGGCAAGGACGAGCGTCCGCTGCACACCATGCCCGACGACGTCACCGCCCGGTTGGAACAGTTCCTCGAAACCCTGGACCCTGCCGATGTCTATACCGAGGAAGATCCGGGAGACCGTGCCGTACCGCTTCTCGGTGAGCGCCGAGCCGTATCCGAATCCGGCCCGCCGCCAACGGTTTCCCCGTCCATCGAAGCGCCCGGCACTCGGCCCGATGCCGGAGCGCCCCCACCCATCTCACTCGACGCCCGTCGACGGGCTCGATGGCAGTGGTTGGCGGCTGCGGCGGCCGCCGTGGTCATCGTCGCGGGCACGGGCGTGACGTTGGCCACCCTGCGTGGCAACGACCAGAGCGAACCGACCGCCAAACCCACCGCGAGCGTCACCCAACTCGAGGGTGACGACCTCGGCTCCATGGCCATTCTCAGCGCACTCGGTCGCAATGAGGTGAGCGGCACACTCGCCGCCCCGGCAGCGCGTGAGCGGTGTGTGCAGGCCAACGGACTGCAGCGCACGGTGCTCGGCTCGAGCGACATTCGGTTCCGTGGCGAGAGCGCCGTATTGATCCTGCTCAGCGGCCCACAGACGCCACAGATCACCGCCCTGGTCGTCGGGAGAGGCTGCAGCGCAGACGATCCGCAGCACCTCGCCATCCAGGACATCGGCTGACGCGCCTCGCCAAGTCGTCTACCCGCCCGGTGGGGTTTCGTCGAGCGGGCCGCAACCGTCGCACGCCACCGGCGGCTCGAACAGTGCTGACGCGCCTACCTTCTCGAACAGCGCTGATCAACGCCGCACACTGACCACCCACCGATCGACGCGCGGCCCAGGTGCGCGCACTCGCCCGGCGTTCCCCACCGCTGGACTGTGGGGAACTCGATCCCCCGTCATTTCTCCGTCGGCACCGCACAGGAACAACTGCCATTACCCTGTTGTTGACTCACACGTCCATTTGATTTCTCCCCGGAAGGGTCACATGAGCACGCCAGTTCGCGACCTGATCATCGTCGGCTCCGGACCCGCCGGTTACACGGCGGCCGTCTACGCGGCACGCGCCGACCTCGAGCCGGTGCTATTCGAAGGAACCCAGTTCGGTGGCGCCCTGATGACCACGACCGACGTGGAGAACTTCCCCGGCTTCCGCGACGGCATCATGGGCCCGGATCTGATGGAGCAGATGCGCGACCAAGCCAAGCGCTTCGGTGCCGACATCCGCACCGAAGACGTGGAAGCCATCGACCTCAGCGGTCCGGTGAAAACCGTCACGGCGGGCGGGGAAACCTACCAGGCGAACGCTGTGATCCTCGCCATGGGATCGGCCGCGCGTTACCTCAACGTTCCCGGCGAGCAGAAGCTGCTCGGTCGCGGTGTCAGCGCCTGCGCTACCTGCGACGGGTTCTTCTTCAAGGGCCAGGACATCGTGGTGGTCGGCGGCGGCGACTCCGCCATGGAAGAGGCGACGTTCCTCACCAAGTTCGCCAACACCGTCACCATCGTGCACCGCCGCGAAGAGTTCCGCGCCTCACGCATCATGCTCGACCGCGCCAAGGCCAACGAGAAGATCAAGTTCGCACTCAACGCCGAGGTGGCCGAGGTACACGGCGATTCGACCGTCACCAGCCTCACGCTGCGTGACACGAAGACGGGGGAGACCTCCGAGCTCGCGGCAACCGGCCTTTTCGTCGCCATCGGCCACGATCCGCGCAGCGAATTGGTCCGTGGCCAAGTCGAATTGGACGACGAAGGCTACGTACGCGTAGTCGACCCCGCCACCGCGACCAATGTCGAGGGTGTCTTCGCCGCGGGCGACCTGGTCGACCACACCTATCGCCAGGCGATCACCGCCGCGGGCACCGGCTGCCGTGCCGCGCTCGACGCGCAGCACTGGCTGGCCAGCCAGGGTGACATCTCCTCGAACACCGTGGACAACGCGACCGCCGTACCGGCCACTTAATCCTTCTCTCGTTCCCTCGCTAGGAGTTCAACCATGTCCGGAAATACGGTCACCGTGACCGACGCCTCGTTCGCCGACGACGTCCTACTCAGCGAAAAGCCCGTCCTCGTCGACTTCTGGGCCGACTGGTGCGGACCGTGCAAGATGGTCGCCCCCGTCCTGGAGGAGATCGCGGGCACCCACGCGGACAAGCTCACCGTCGCGAAATTGGATGTCGACGCCAACCCCGGCACGGCCCGCGATTACGAGGTGCTTTCCCTGCCAACTATGATGCTGTTCCGCGGTGGTAAGCCGGTGAAGCAAATCGTCGGCGCCAAGGGCAAAGCCGCCCTACTGCGCGAATTGGACGGAGTAATCTGACGGCCCACCAGCCGTCAGCACCGAAAATCGCGCCCGCGCAAGACAAGTAGGAACAGGACGCCATGTCCAACCGGGCATGGCGTCCGCCACACGACAACAGAGCGTCAAAGGGCATCGCTTTCCAGCGACGCGCCGTAGGATGCCTGCACCCGGGAATGCCGAATCCCGGATCGGGTCTGCGACAATCGAGGACGCTCCGGTCGTGCGACGGTATATCCATCGCATGGGTGGGTACCCGGAATGACGGAAGGAAAGGGCTCTCACGCATGCACCGACTTCGTCACGGTGATATCGGTCCATCCGTAGCAGAGGTTCGGAGCGCCCTGGCAAGTCTTGGCTTCTTACACGCACACGTCGTGCCGGACCGCCCGGACGCGCGGGAGTACTGGAAAGACACCGCGGCCACCTTCGACCACCACTTGGATTCCGCGGTCCGCGCCTTCCAACAACATCGCGGGTTGCTCGTCGACGGAATCGTCGGTCCGGCCACCTACCGTGCGTTGAAGGAAGCCTCCTACCGCCTCGGCGCGCGCACCCTTATCTATCAGCTGTCCGCACCGCTCTACGGCGACGATGTCGCGACACTGCAACGCAAGCTGCAGGACCTCGGCTTCTACGTCCATCGGGTCGACGGCTATTTCGGGCCACACACCCATGACGGCCTGAGCGCATTCCAACGCGAGATCGGCTTGTCCGCGGACGGTATCTGCGGCCCCGACACCCTGCGCTCACTCGAACTCCTCGGCGCACGCGTTACCGGAGGCAATCCGCACCGAATCGCCGAGGAGGAAGTGGTCCATCGCGCGGGCCCGCAGCTCACCGGTAAGCGAATCGTCATCGATCCCGGCCTGGGTGGCACCGAAAAGGGACACCCGGTTCCCACTGAGTTCGGTGACGTGTACGAGTCGGAAATCCTGTGGGACTTGGCAAGCCGACTCGAGGGCCGAATGGCTGCCACCGGCATGGAGACCTTCCTTTCACGCCCATGGGGGGCCAACCCCACCGACGCGGAGCGCGCCGATACCTCGAACGCGTTCGACGCGGATCTGATGATCTCCCTACGCTGCGTGACAAACCCGAGTCCCGGCGCCAACGGCGTCGCGGGATTCTATTTCGGTAACTCGCACGGGTCGGTGTCGATGATCGGCCAAGTTCTCGCCGGCTTCATCCAGCGCGAGGTGGTGGCGCGTACCGCGCTGCAAGACTGCCGCACCCACCCGAGGACCTGGGATCTGCTACGACTGACCAAGATGCCGACCGTCCAGGTCGACATCGGTTACCTCACCAACGATTACGACGCGGTGACCCTCACCGATCCACGGATGCGCGATGTGATCGCCGAGGCCATCCTGATCTCGGTGAAACGCCTTTACCTGCTCGGTCAGGACGATCAGCCCACCGGGACGTACACCTTCGCGGAACTCCTTGCCGAAGAATTGGCAGCCGCCGACCGGATGTAGTCCGGGTCAATACTCGAGAAAGCGCTCGGCCGGACCGGCCGAGCGCTTCTTTTTATCGTCCGACCCCGACCCGAGCGGGTGGGGTCATCGAAGCGGCGGCGAGCAACTGATCCAACGCCCGTTCCACGTCTTCCTTCCAACCGTGATCGGAGTCGAGCTCCAGGCGCAACCGAGGGAACCGGTGATGTGGCGCAATCACTTCGAATCCAACGTCTTCCAAGAAGTCGGCATCGATCATGCAGGTGTCGGGGGAGCATTCGGTGCGCGGGCCAGCCGCGTTGGCGCCCTTGATAGGCGCGATGATCCGCTCCATCAGGGTCATCGAGCCGAAGCGCTCGGACAGGGCATGCGAGGGCGGATCGGTACGGACACCGAACGCCTCCAACGCGCGCACCCCTCGGCGCACCAGATCCGCCACCACGGCCTGCATCAGCTGATGCGCGATATCGGCGTGCTGGTAGGGGAATTCGGCGTGCAGGGTGGTCAGCAGGACCGCGTCCGGGCTCACCGGGGATGTGGGGAAGAGGGTGGATCGCGGTACGGCGCTCGGCGGCGAATACAACGCGCAACCGGCGACATTCCCGTCGACGTTCGCGACCTGTCCGCAGGAGCCCCACTGCAACAGCACGGTGGACAACCATGCTTCCTTCTCGAACACCGGATCGGTGAATGCCCGGGAATCCTCGGCGACGGCGGGGTCCATCTCCCAAAACACGCAACGCCGGGAATGCGACGGCAACTTGTCGAGCTCTCCGAGGGTCAGTGCTGTCACGCTGGTCGACACTGCTCTGCTCAGCCTCCAGCTATCCGATTCGTCCACGCTCATGCCGCATCACTGTTTCTTGCCTCACTCCACGTCACTGTGCTCCTGTTGGTTGGACTCGATTGGTCAGGCACACCGTCGCGGATCCGCGGAACTCGCGAACCAGCATTTCCAAGCGCTGTCACAGTGACGTTTCAGCGCCGGGTACGTGCCTATCCCCATAACGAGTTGATTTTTGCCACTTTTGTTACGCAGTGGGCTTGGTCTGCTCCATCAGGTTCACAATGCGCTCGAGGTCGTCCACCGAACCGAACTCGACGACGATCTTGCCCTTCCGCTTGCCCATGCTCACGATCACTCGAGTATCGAATGACTCGGACAACCGATCGGCAACCTTCTGAATACCGGGCGCCGTCATCGGCTTGCGTGCCGGGGGAGCGGGGGCCTGCTCCTCTTGCTCCGGCTCACGGTTCGCCAGTGTCACGGCCTCTTCCGTATTTCGCACCGAAAGTCCCTCGGCGACAATGCGCGCGGCGAGTACCTCCTGCGCATCCGCGCCCGAGTTCAGACCGAGCAGGGCACGGGCATGCCCTGCCGACAACACGCCCGCCGCGACTCGGCGCTGCACCGGGATAGGCAACTTCAGCAACCGAATCATGTTCGTCACCACGGGGCGGGAGCGGCCGAGTCGAGTCGCCAGCTCCTCATGGGTAACGTCGAATTCCTCCAGCAGCTGCTGGTAAGCGGCCGCCTCTTCGAGCGGGTTCAGCTGCACCCGATGGATGTTCTCCAGCAGTGCGTCGCGCAGCATCGACTCGTCCGCGGTCTCCCGGACGATAGCCGGAATAGCCGTGAGCCCGGCTTCCTGGCAAGCGCGCCACCGCCGCTCACCCATGACGAGCTGAAACTTTTCGACACCCGGCTCCAGCCGACGCACCACGATCGGTTGCATCAACCCGAACTCACGGATCGAATGCACCAGCTCCGCCAGCGCCTCTTCCTCGAAGACCTGGCGCGGCTGCTTCGGGTTGCGCTCGATGAGCTCGGGCGCGATCTCGCGGTAGGTCGCACCGCCTTCGGCAAGCTCGGGGTCATCTTCGGAAGGTTCAGGGATGCGGTGCAGATACGTCGAGGCCGGCTGCGGGCCAACGGGGTCCAGGCCGATCACGCTCGCCGCGGAACTACTCAGCCCCGGCGCCGCCGCCGGACCGGTCGGGATCAGCGCGGCTAGGCCACGCCCGAGTCCACCCTTTTTCGCCTGAGTCATCTGCCTACCGGCCCCTTCCTCGTTCCACCACGACCCGGATCGCGGATAACCAAGTTACTCCGCACCTTCCACTACAGCAGCCTGTTGTGACACCACAGATCGAGCCGCTATCTCGCGCCCGGCATCGAGGTAGCTCATCGCACCTCGAGAGCCTGGATCATAATCCAGCACCGTCATGCCGTAGCCCGGCGCCTCGGAAACCTTCACGCTGCGCGGGATTACCGATCGCAACACCACGTCGCCGAAGTGCCCTCGAACTTCCTCGGCGACCTGATCGGCGAGCTTGGTGCGCCCGTCGTACATCGTGAGAATCACGGTCGACACGTGAAGTTCGGGGTTGAGGTGCGCTTGCACGAGACCGATATTGCGCAGGAGCTGACCAACGCCCTCCAGTGCGTAGTACTCGCACTGGATCGGCAACAGCACTTCCTTTGCCGCCACCATGGCGTTGACCGTGAGCAAACCGAGCGAAGGGGGGCAGTCGATCATCACGTAGTCGATGTCGAATCCGGCGATATTCGCTTCCTGGATGGCGGCTTTGAGGCGACCTTCCCTGGCGACCATCGAGACGAGTTCGATCTCCGCGCCGGCCAAATCGATGGTCGCCGGAATGCACAGCAGCCGCTCGTTGTGCGGGCTGGTCTGGATGGCGTCTTGGACCGACACCTCACCAATGAGCAGCTCGTAGCTGGAAGGGACGCCCGAATAATGTTCGATCCCCAGCGCCGTGCTCGCATTGCCCTGGGGATCGAGATCGATCACAAGAACAGTCATCCCTTGATGCGCGAGGGCCGCGGCGAGATTCACCGTGGTGGTCGTCTTCCCGACGCCGCCCTTCTGGTTCGCGATCGTGATGATGCGTTGCTCACGAGGTTTGGGCACTGTCACCTTTCCTGGATGAAGGACCTGACTTGCACGCTGGGCTTCCACTGCTATCGGAGTCTCGCTGGGGGAGATGTGCCCGAACGGTGTGTTTCCGAAAGTGTCGGCGTCGAAATTGCTGGCATCCAGCATCCCCGGAACGCGCGAGGCCGTTTCCCGTGAAACATTCGCCTGACCGCTCGACATAGACAGCTCCTAACCAGAGAACTTCAACTCACGTGCTGCCCGACGAGCATCAATGCCGTGCCTGCGACAGTCGTGCCGGAGCCGGACCAGATGACTCAACCGAGTTCGCGAGGACCGATCGACCGAGCGGAGCTCTTCGTCCCTCACAAGACTCTCCGTGGCACCGCTCACGCCCGACGTCCACTAGCTTGCCAGCACTGGACGGGATAAGAAAGCTGAATCGCTGCGTAGCGCAACACGACACAAAAATCGTCGGCGATTCGCCGCGACTCGCCCATGTTTCCCGTGAAACCGTCACCCTGCGTTTCCACCAAACACCCCAGGCGTAGCGGTTTCACGGGAAACATGACCATCCGACGCATCACACCGAACCCGCACGGCAACGTCACATTCGGAAGGCAGCCTTGGGATTCGCAGCCGGACAGCGCCTTCCACGACCGCTATCGCCGACCGCCCACACGCGTCCGGAACTCACACCGTCCCGCGTCTTCGGAACCGCTCGCCCATCGTCAAGAGACGAACGGCTCCCCGCACCGGAACGTGCGGGCGGCTCATCCCCACACGCGCGGGAAGTCGTCGTAAGTACCACTGCGGGCTGTGCAGCGACCGAGGGGGAGGGTTCGCACTGCCGAATGATCAAAGCGCTGAAGATCAACGATGTTTCCCGTGAAACCGCACCCGGCAGAGTGGCGGCCGACGCAACATCTCCTCGCCCCGAACCAGACACCGCGCCCCCCAAAACATCTCGACGGCTGCCGACCTCACACCACACGCATGGCCGATGCGGACACCCGCGGCGGTGCGCCTCACAGCGCCCACCCGATGTCGCGCACCCGGAGGAACCCGACCACATCGTCCACGCCCACAGCCCGCAACACAGCCGTGTCACTCGCCGTCAGGTCCGCACCCGCAAGTTGTCCCGCAACCGCGATTCAGCTGCGAAGCGAGAAGCTGGCCGTACCGCTCAGGCGACAAGAGGCGACAGCCACCGACTCCTTACCGAGCGAAGCCATACCGACCGCGCGTGAAGCGGACTCGGAGAAACCGATTCGCATCTTTGTGAGTGCGCCGCGCGTCCGAGTGCGTGAGTGAGCCTGCGTGAGTGAGCCTGCGTGGGTGCGTGAGTGAACCGGCGTGAGTGAACCGGCGAGCGCAGCGTGCGTGCCTGTGGGTGCGTGCCTGTGGGTGCGTGCCTGTGGGTGCGTGCCTACGGGTGCGTGCCTACGGGTGCGTGCCTACGGGTGCGTGCCTACGGGTGCGTGCCTACGGGTGCGTGCCTACGGGTGCGTGCCTACGGGTGCGTGCCTACGGGTGCGTGCCTACGGGTGGGCGCGTGCGGGTGCCCCGGTGGACATGAAGTTCCGGTTGGGTCTAAGTCGTTCGCTACCGAGTTAGACCCTCGCGCGGACTGGGGTAAAGGACTCGATTACCGAACCCCCGGCGGCACGCAGACCGATACCTTGTCGCGGGTGGGCGCGTGCGGGTGGGCGCGTGCGGGTAGACATGAAGTTCCGGTCGGGTCTACGTCGTTCGCTACCGAGTTAGACCCTCGTGCGGACTGGGTAAGGACTCGATTACCGAACCCCGGCGGCACGCAGACCGATACCTTGTCGCGGCGGGGTGCGGGCGGGTGGACGCGTGGAGGGGAGCGGAGCCGAACTGAGGGGTTGTGTGTTGTGCGGCGCCCAGGTGAGGCGCAGGTGCCCGGAGTGCCGATCGCTGGCGTGTGTGAGTTCGCCGCGCAGGTCTGAATCTGTACACGGACGCAGTGCGCGACTGCCGCAGTGTTTCCCGTGAAACCGTCGACCCGGCCACGGCCTCCAACATCAGACAGACCGTCACGGCCCGGTGATGTCTAGCGTCATGGTGTGAGTCTTGACGGCCACCGACCGCCCGGCCAGGGGAGCGCGTAAAAATGCGCGCGTGAGGGGCCGCCCTCGAAGGCAGCCAACGAGTGGGAACCTGGGTGAGGCACCTGTGCCCGAAGTGTCGATCGCATGGGTGTGCGCACTCCAGCAGTCTGAATCTGTTCACGGACGCAGTGCCCGACTGCCGCAGTGTTTCCCGTGAAACCGTCGACCCGGCCACGGCCTCCAACATCAGACAGACCATCGCGGCCCGGTGATGTCTAGTGGTCCGAGTCTTGACGACTGCCACCGACCGTCCGCACGACCGTTTGCGCGACGGTCTCGAGCTCGCCGGAAGGAAAGGGACGTGTCGCGCGAGTCGGCTCCGCGCAACGGATCAGCTCGCCAACCTCTCAACGGATGAACGCCTGTGCCGATCTGCAGACACTCATGCCGGACAATGCTTTGCCCACTGTCGGTTCTCGGCGTGGAGCTCACAACGACACTGCCGCGCATCCGCTCGCCGACTGCGCCAACCACGGGCTTGTCGCGAGTTCTCGCGTACGCGTTGATGGGGGACACGCGCTCACTGTGTATGTCCCACCAAATCGACAGTCGGGATGCACCAGACGTCGCGGGTCGCTACCAACGCCCCCGACGCGGGTTCACGGTTTCCCGTGAAACATCGAAATCCACGCGGTGCGGGAGCAACACCTGCGGCACCGTCATGGATCACCTGATCTGGTTCGTCGGTAGCCCACGGCAATCGGAGACGTCCGGGCGCTAGCCAACCGACGACTGTTTAGTCGAGCACTTACACCGGGGGCATGCGGCGCGATATCGGACAAGCCCGGCACCGTCCCCTCGCCGTCAGCAACCCATCCATACACCAGAGCCATTTCGACACGTGACAGATCCCAGCGTGCGGGAGATATCCCCGGGCCTCTCCCGTGGCCAACTTCTCTGCGAACCAGGAAGGGGCGAAACCCATTCCAGACGGTTCCGTCGGACGTTCCGCTCGAACAAAGCCGAATCGCGCCCGAAGGTTGTGTCTGCGGCGAAGTCACACTTGCGCGAGCATGCGCCACCGAGCCGTTACCGCGTCAAACCGCGTCGCCAACTCCGCACTCAACCAACGAGCACTCCCTTCGAACTGACACGGCCGATCCATTGCTGGGTTCTTGCTTACGTCCACCAACGCCGCGACGCTGTTTACGGGAAACCACTAGGCGCCGCGTCGACAAGGTATCGGTCTGCGTGCCGCCGGGGGTTCGATACATCGAGTCCTTTACCCCGGTCCACACGAGGGCTCGGTAGCGAACGACTTGGACCTCGACCGGAACTCCATGTCCACCGGGGCAGCCGAACCTGCGCGTCGGGAAACTCCCACCACCGAAGGTTCACCATCTACTGCGGTCGACCGCGACGCCGCTCGATTCACATCAGCGAGCATCGATTCGCATCGGGTGGAGATGGATCGCCGATCAGACTCATCGGCTCGACTCATCCCTGGGCACTACCGAAGATCGTCAACCGCCACCGCACCACCGACAATGGCCAGTGGTCTGAGGTTGGTTGCGAACCAGGCCCCGGTGAGCGGACCTGCTCCGTGCCCAACGGGCCGCACCTCCTGAGCGACCGCAGAGAAGGCATGCGAACTATATGAAGGAGGGGAGCACCACTGATCCGCCGGGATTTCAATCAAGGTGTCACAGCGGAGCTTCGCGAAGGCCGATGGGCGTACTGGCTCACCCGTCCGTTTCATGTGAAACATCTCGGACGATCTGGCGACTTGGAACTTGGCCCGCCAGACCGCGACATCCAACATGAGCGCTCCGGATACCGGTCGCCTGCTGGACCGCGAGCCGAGTCAACTCCTGGAGCGCATCGAGCACTTCACCGCCACGGCCGACCAGCTTGGAAAGATCGCGGCCGCCGTCGATGCTCACGATCGCGCGGTCACCTTCGACGCGCCGTCGTCGGGGCCGCGTCGCCGGAAGTCGAGATCCGAGGTGTCTGCGGCGGAGTCACGCTTGCGCGAGCATGCGCCAAAAGCTGTTACCGAGTCAAAGCGCGTCGCCAACTCCACACCCCCAACGATTACTCCCTTCGAACCAACACAGCCCCATCCATTGCTGGGCATTGATCGCAGGCCAAAGGGAACTATATTTAGATCTAAATCTAAGCTAGAGGGACGGACAGAATTGGTACTCGAACCCGCCGATCCGATCGACGCTATCGCGACCGCGTGGCTGCGGGAGCGACCAGGCACCCCCATTGATTCCATCGCGATTGTCACGCGGATGTGGCGCGCGGCGAAATTGTTCGACGACGATCGGCGCCGCCTGCTGCGCGAATCGGACGCTGATCCCGCGACATTGGATCTGTTGTCGACACTGCGTCGAAGCGGGCCGCCCTACCGACTGACCACGCGAGAACTAGCGGACTCCGCACTTGTTACCGCGGGGGCGATCAGTCAACGAGTTGCCCGCGCGGAACGGCAGGGACTGGTCGCCCGGCATCCACACACGGATGGGACACGACGAGTCGACGTCGAACTCACCGAGTGCGGCCACTCGACGGTGGAGCATTTGGTGGATGCGGTCCTCGGTCGCGAGACAGATCTCCTCGGCGGACTCACCGAGCAGGAGCAACGGCAGCTCCGCCATCTGTTGCGACGACTGCTCGACGAATTGCATAGCTCCCTCGATCGACTGACGTGATTTCTGTGGTTGATTCACGTTCCCGTCCGACCCGCCAGTACCGCGGCATCCTGCCCGTCTGCCCGTCGCGGCAGCGAACGACTTCGATCCTGGACGCAGTGCGACCGAGAACAATGCCCGTTGTAGAGCACCATCAGCCCCTCGGCCAAATCGATACCGCGAGAGCGCTACTGCGGCAAACGTTCTGCGTCACTACATCAACGGCACCACGCACGCTGCGAAACAGATGCAGCGACCCGAACCAGCCGCCGAGCTATTTGGCACCGCGGGCGCGACCGCGAATCGACTCACCTCTACGCTTCGACGCCTTCACCTCGCGCCGAGCCCCTTCACGGCGTCGGTTCGGTCGCTCGGCGCGGGGGAGTCGTTCGGCACTGATCACCACCGTCGGAGTGGTGACGATCCCGGCGCCGCATTCCAGCACCTCGGCCTTGCCGGCACCGGCGCGAACGAGCGCTTCCCGGTCGCGTTCGAGTTCTTCGGCCGCGCTCGAACCTTTGAGGGCGAGCATCTGCCCATGATCGCGGAGCAGGGGCAGCGACCAGTGGACCAGTTTGGCCAGTGGCGCGACGGCGCGTGATGTCACCACGTCGGCGCCGCCTGCTTCTTTCATCACGCCGGATTGCTCCGCACGGCCTCGGACGACCGTGACATCGAGACCCGCGGACTCGATGAACTCGCTGAGGAAAATGGTGCGACGCAACAGCGGCTCCACCAAGGTGATGCGTAGGTCGGGTCGCGCGATGGCCAAGGGAATTCCTGGCAGTCCGGCGCCGCTGCCGATGTCGACCACGGATGCGTTCTCGGCGATCAGCTCACCAAGCACCGCACAGTTGAGGATGTGTCGCTCCCACAGTCGATCCAGTTCGCGCGGACCGATGAGGCCGCGCTCTACGCCCGCCGTCGCCAGTTCCGCGCAATACCGCCGCGCGAGATCGATGCGGTCGCCGAAGATCGTCGACGCGGAAGCCGGTGGTTCCAGCTCGGGAGGCAACGCACTGGCGCCCCCAAGATCTCGTTCCACGTGAAACGTCCTTCCGAACTCGATTCGATGGGGGAGTGGCGCTATTCGACATCACCGATATCGAATACGCGACAGGGCCCCCGATCCGAAGACCAGAGGCCCTATCCAACCACTATCCGGCTGCGAGCCGAAACAGGCTGCCCTACCGGGGTGAACCGTTCTACGCGGGAACTACCACCACGTGACGATTCGGCTCGGCACCTTCGCTCTCACTGCCCGCACCGTCTACCTCGGCGACCGCGTCATGCACGATCTTGCGCTCGAACGGCGTCATCGCGGGAAGCGATTCGGGCGCACCCGATTCCACCACACGCTGCGCGGCCGCCGTGCCGATCGCGCTCAGCTCTTCGCGCCGCTTGGCCCGCCAGCCCGCGACATCCAACATGAGCCTGCTCCGGATACCGGTCGCCTGCTGGACCGCGAGCCGAGTCAACTCCTGGAGCGCGTCGAGCACTTCACCGCCGCGGCCGACCAGCTTGGAAAGATCGCGGCCGCCGTCGATGCTCACGATCGCGCGGTCACCTTCGACGTCCAGGTCGATATCGCCGTCGAAGTCGAGTACGTCGAGCAACTGCTCGAGATAGTCGCCCGCGATCTCGCCCTCTTCGATGAGGGCTTCCTCGCCGTCCTCGCCCTCGTCGTCGTCCTCGCTGTCATCCGTGACGCCCTCGACGCCGTCGTCGATGACCTCATCCGTGACGGCTTCGGCTTTCGATTCCTCGTCCACCGTGGTCGTCGCCACCGTGGCGTCCCCTCCGTCGGTCTCAACAGTCATGTGCTTTTCCTTCATCTGCTCATCGCGAGCGCGGAGGCTCACTACCGAACGGTGTCGCGGTCAAAGTGGTTGCGACGGGCGTCAACGCCGGCGCTTCTGGTTCGCCTTGCCTCGATTGCCCTGCCGCTTCTGGCTGCCCGACTTGCGCTGGCCTGCGTTCTTACCGGTGTTCTTGGCGGCGCCGTTGGTGTTCTTCGCCGACCCACCGGCCGTGCCGTTCGTCGAGGGCGAGCCCGGCTCCGCGTCATCGGACGCTTCGTCGGACGCCGCCGAAGACGCCGGTTTCTTCTTCGTATTGACAGGCTTGGCGCCAGGCTTCGGCGCGTTCTGTGCCCGCTGTTCCAGCTTGACCTGCTTCTTCGCCTCTTCTTCCTTGGCGATGCGGCCGAAGACAAGATGCTGCTGACCGTAGGTCCAGAAGTTGTTGGACACCCAGTACAGCAGGATGGCGATCGGCAGGAACGGTCCACCGACCATCACACCGAGCGGGAAGACCCACAGTGCGAGCTTGTTCATCATCGCGGCCTGCGGCGCGGCGGCCGCCTCCGGCGTCTGCCTCGCGACGGACGCGCGCGCGTTGAAGTGGGTCGCGAGGCCCGCGATGATCATCAGCGGGATCGAAACCAACGCGATGTTCAGCTTGGTCGGCAGCCCACCGAAGTCGGCGAACGCCTCCAGTTGGTTGACCGGCATGGTGATGAACGCGGAGATCGGCGCACCGAAGATACGAGCGCTCAGGAAGGATTGGACGTCGTCGACACCGAAGATGTAGTTCGCGGTGTGCGCGTTCTGTTCGGACGTCATACCGAGCTGGCCGATACCGTGCCCGGTCCGGTTGAACGACCGCAGCACGTGGAACAGGCCGAGGAATACCGGAACCTGGGCCAGGATGGGCAGGCAGCCCATCACCGGATTGAAGCCGTTTTCCTTCTGCAGCTTCTGCATCTCGGTCGCCATCTTCTGACGATCGTTCTTGTACTTCTTCTGCAGCTCCTTGATTTGCGGCTGCAGCTCCTGCATCTGCCTGGTCGTGCGTACCTGCTTCACGAATGGCTTGTAGAGCACAAGGCGCAGGGTGAACACCAAGAACACCACCGCGAGTGCCCAGGCGAACCCGTTGTCCGCGCCGAACGCGAACCCGAAGACTCGGTGCCAGAACCATAAGATCCAGGACACCGGGTAATAGATGAAGTCGAGCACGGCGCTATGCACTCCCGTCGTTCGTGTCGCCGATCACCGCGCGCGGTGATCCTGTACAAGCATTCGGCCCCGACCCCGGCTCGGCCTGCGGGGTGTGTTCCCGCGGCGCCGGGTCGGTTGCTGCCTCGTCCGTTGGATCAGCGCGAAGTGTGCTCCGCTTCGGCTCTGGAACGGGGTCCCACCCACCAGGGTGCCAGGGCGCGCATTTTGCCAGTCGCACGACCGTCAGTCCGAGACCGAGAAACAGGCCTCTTGTGCGCAACGCGGTCACCGCGTATTCGCTACAGGTCGGGGTGAAACGGCAGGAAGGCA
This sequence comes from Nocardia callitridis, assembly GCF_039543305.1. Taxonomy (NCBI): domain Bacteria; kingdom Bacillati; phylum Actinomycetota; class Actinomycetes; order Mycobacteriales; family Nocardiaceae; genus Nocardia; species Nocardia callitridis. The sequence goes on from NZ_BAABJM010000001.1 coordinate 1,391,455, forward strand.
GACGTAGGGGCGACACATAGGTTCGGTACAGCTCGATCAGGAAAACCACGGACTCGGCGGGCAACCGAGTGATTCGCGTCGACACGCTCATGTTCGTCCGGCCGATCCCGCGTGTGCTTTGCGCACCGCGGCTCGCAGCTGGCGCAGAAGTTCTTCCGACGTGGCGTCGGCCGCGCCGGGAAGCGCACGAATCACCACATCGGTCTCCGGGGTCAGCTCGTCGGTCACCTGGGCGCACATATGACGCAGGCGGCGTGCCACCCGGTGTCGAATCACCGCGTGGCCCACCGCCTTGCTCACAATCAAACCGAAGCGCGGCCCACCAGTGCGGGCCAACGCGACATTCGCTGCCGGACTTTCGTTCGTATCCGAGTGCGCGTCGTACCGGTGCACGTAGATGTGCACGACAACGTCACGCCTCCCGATTCGTTGGCCGCGGCGCACCGTCCGGGAGAAGTCGGCACGATGATGCAACCGATACGGCTCAGGCAACACCCGAGCGTCCGAGAACGAAGATCAAGCAGTGAGGGACGCGCGGCCCCGACGACGGCGCGTCGAAACGATGGCGCGACCGGCGCGGGTACGCATCCGGAGACGGAAGCCGTGCACGCGCGCCCGACGACGGTTGTTCGGCTGGAACGTCCGCTTGCCCTTGGCCACGGTCAACACTCCCTCGAGTTGGTGGACACCGTACGGCGCCCGAAGTTTCGTTAGAACAGGTATTTCGCGATGATTCGCAGGTCTGGTCATCATCAGTGCGTGTCGGTCCTGGCGCACGTCGGTCTAGATCACGACCGTCGATGGGTCTACACAGGACCATCACCGCACCATGGGGTGACTGTACGAGGGTACTGACCGGCTCCGAGCAGGTCAAACTCGCCCCCTCCTGTCCGCCGGCGATCTCCGGCCGAGACGGCTAGCTCGACGGTTTGCTCGATCGCCTGGGTTTGCACCACAATGTGGAGCCTCGGCGGATCATCGGCGACACGCCGTAGACCGCGATTATCGGTGAGTTCGTCCACACCCCTGGCCACGCTCGACCTGGACGACTAGCATGCGTAACCAGAAGATTGCCACAGAACCGCAGGTCCAGGCCTCGCAGCGACTACGCGCAGGCGCGGTGGGCAGTTCCCCCAGATTTATCCACATCTGTGGATAATTGTGTGGAAAGACCCCTGGAGTGGCATATTCGTAGGGCCGACGGTGCCGACGCCGACGCCTGGAACGGGGGTCCTGGCGACGTCCGGACAGATTACGGACGTACGCAGAATCGGCGGGACTCGACCCCGAGCATGGTCGTTGTTCAGCATTCCCACCGCGTACCCCGACCGTCTGCTCCTATCGACCTACTTCTGGGGAGGAACTGCATTGGACGACGAGCAGAACGTGTTGGCGACGGTGTGGCCGGAGGTGGTCACCGAACTCACCACCGGTTCGGCCGATGGCGGGATCCCGTCGGTGACCAGAGCACAGCAGGCGTGGCTGAAGCTGGTGAAGCCGCTGACGGTAGCGCAGGGATTCGCCCTGCTCTCCGTGCCTTCGTCGTTGGCGCAGGAGGCGATCGAACGCGATCTGCGGGAACCGATCCTCCGTTCGCTGGCACGCCGGCTCGGGCCGCAGGTCGAGGGGCTCGGCGTGCGGATCGCGGCTCCCGTGACGCCCACGGTCGACCGGTCGAGCAACAATCCGAGGCACGCCAGGATGACGAGTCGGCCCGATCGCGGCCGAGAGCCCGTCCGCGAACAAGGCAACTATCCGCCGCAGGATTACGGACGCGAGGATTTCCCCCCGCCCCGCTACGCGCGCGCGCCCGATCAAACCCAGCCCGGCTACCCCGCGGCCGAGCCCGGCTATGGGGCCGGCGAGTACTCCGGGCCCGACTATTCCCGCGCCGGATACCCGCAGCAGGGTAGTTATCCACAGGCGCCTGGCTACAACCCCGCGCCCGCGTCGACGCCGAGCCCCAGCTACTCCGAAGATCGCTATTCCGATAGCTACGGTGAGGGCGCGGAGTTCACCGAGACGGCATTCTCGGATCGAGACTTCGCCGACAGCGAGTTCCCGGACGGCGAATTCCGGGACAAGGAGTATCAGCCCGCACGCGATTACCCCGCCGGGGCCGCGAGCGACGACTACCCGCGACCGGAGTTCGCGCGTGCCGAGTACCCGGCACGTGGCGATTACGGCGATTCGCCGGAGAAACCGCCGAGCAGAGACGAATCCGCCGCCGGTCAGCGCCGCGATTCCGGCCATCCACAGCGCCGTGAGCCCGGATATCCGCCCGGTCAGGAGTCACTGTTCAGCTCGGATCCGCACACCGCGCCGTTGCGCGGTCCGGTGCGCACGCCCGTCCGCGAGGCAGCATCGGCGGAGGATTCGCCGCGACGCGAAGTGGCCGATTCGGCCGAAGACGCCCCGCGTCGCGACGACGCCGCACGGGACAATCCACGCGCGGCTCCCGACGACGAGCCCGTGGTGAATCTGCGCAACTCGTGGCCGACCTATTTCGCGAAGCAGCAGCACGACACCGCTCCCGCGAACTCGGCGGCAAGCCTGAACGCCAAGTACACCTTCGAAACGTTCGTCATCGGAGCGTCCAACCGCTTCGCACATGCCGCGGCGGTCGCGATCGCGGAGGCACCCGCCCGCGCGTACAACCCGTTGTTCGTCTGGGGCGCTTCAGGATTGGGCAAGACGCACCTGCTACACGCGGCGGGTCACTACGCGCAGCGCCTCTTTCCTGGGATGCGGGTGAAGTACGTCTCCACCGAGGAGTTCACCAACGACTTCATCAACAGTCTGCGTGACGACCGGAAGGTGGCGTTCAAGCGCAGGTACCGGGAGACCGACATCTTGCTGGTCGACGACATTCAGTTCATCGAGGGCAAGGAAGGAATCCAGGAGGAGTTCTTCCACACCTTCAATACCCTGCACAACGCGAACAAGCAGATCGTGGTCTCCTCCGACCGTCCGCCCAAGCAGTTGGCGACGCTGGAGGAGCGGCTGCGTACCCGGTTCGAGTGGGGCCTGATCACCGACGTGCAGCCGCCGGAGTTGGAGACGCGGATCGCGATTCTGCGCAAGAAAGCACGGATGGATCGGCTCGATGTGCCGCATGACGTGCTGGAACTCATCGCAAGCAGGGTCGAGCGAAACATCAGGGAGTTGGAGGGCGCGCTGATCCGGGTGACGGCTTTCGCCTCGCTCAATGGGCAGCCGTTGGATCTGCCGCTGGCCGAGGTGGTGCTGCGCGACCTCATGCCGGACACCGCGACGCTCGAGATCAACGCGGCGACGATCATGGCGGTCACCGCCGAATACTTCAACACCACGCTGGAGGAGCTCACCGGCCCTGGCAAGGCGCGCCCGTTGGCGCAGGCACGCCAGATCGCGATGTATCTGTGCCGGGAACTGACCGATCTATCGCTGCCGAAGATCGGTCAGGCCTTCGGTCGTGACCACACAACGGTGATGTACGCGGAGAAGAAGGTCCGTAAGGAGATGACGGAGCGTCGCCGGGTCTATGACCAGGTGCAAGAACTAACAGCCAGAGTCAAGCAACGCTCACGCTAAAACTATCCACAGCCTGCACCGCCTCTGACCAGGGGCGGTGCTTTTTTTGGCTTGTGGATTCCTCGAGGAATCCCTGTGGAATCCTCGAGGAATCCACTGGTTTGTCCACCGGTTCATCCACAAGCTTGTGCGCAGATCGTTCATGGTCTGTTCACAGGCAGCTATCCACATCGTCCACAGGCAGACGCATGCACAGCCTGTGACCAGGGGGAGTGGTTGTTTGTGCCTGTTGATTCCTCGAGGAATCCGTGTGGAGTCCTCGAGGAAACACCGAGTTGTCCTCGAGTTAGCGCACAGGTGGAACAACTCGGCCGATCTGGTGGAACAACTCGAGGACTGCTCGAGGACAAATTTGGGATAGATCGCGGCTCTCCACAGCCGTCCACCGTTCATCCTCGAGTCACTCAGAAGTCATCCCCACGGCACCATGCATGCCGACCTGCGGATTCGCCCCCAGTCCACAGATTCCACAGCGCCTATTACTACTTCAGTTCTTCCCTTGGAAGATCTCTCTTTAAAACAGGGTGTGTGGAAAGTTCGTCGAGTCGCTTCGGCCCGAGTGCGCACCGATCCACAAGCCGCAAGGAAGCCGAGCGGGCCAGTGGCTCGAGCCCGCGCTCGCGTCCTCGACCGTCGACTCACGCGTGCTCTGCCCTGTTGGGATCGCGTTCACGCTTCACACCCCCGCTATCAGCGCGGTCCCGCGCATCGGTGATCTGACGGAGGGTCGGACTAGGCTCACGCGGCACACTGCGGGTACGGTTTGTTGTCGGTCGCCTGTGCCACACTTCGAGGCGATCGAATCCAGTACCTTTCGAGAACCCACGCTTTCGAGCACCGACGCTTTCGCACCACCTTCGGTGTGGATCACCAGTCGCCGACTGGGCGAGAATGCGTAGGCGCTTGGTCCGGCGGCTTGACACAGATCACGGAATCAGGAGAGGACAATCGGGCGATGGAGCTTGCGAGCATGAAGTTTCGGGTCGCTCGAGAAGACTTCGCGGAATCCGTTGCCTGGGTGGCGCGCAGCCTGCCGTCACGCCCTCCTGTGCCCGTACTCGGCGGTGTGTTGCTCGTGGCGGGCGAGGACGGGCTGACCGTCTCCGGCTTCGACTACGAGGTGTCCGCGCAGATGCGTGTCGCCGCCGAGGTCGCGGGCCCCGGCCAAGTTCTGGTCTCCGGTCGTCTGCTCGCGGATATCACCAAGGCGTTGTCGAACAAGCCTGTGGATGTCTCCGTCGATGGCACGCGCGTGCTGATCAGCTGCGGCAGTGCGAAATTCTCGTTGCCGACCATGCCGGTCGAGGACTATCCACAGCTGCCCGAGGTGCCGCAGCAGACCGGTGAATTGAGCGTTGACGTGTTCGCCGAGGCGGTGGGCCAGGTGGCTGTCGCCGCGGGCCGCGACGACACGTTGCCGATGCTCACCGGAATTCGGGTGGAGATCGACGGGCAGAAGGTCGTGCTCGCGGCCACCGATCGGTTCCGGCTCGCGGTGCGGCACATCGAATGGCAGCCGGCGCAGGCCGATATCGAGACTTCGGTGCTCATTCCGGCCAAGACGCTGTCGGAGTCCGCCAAGACGCTCGGGGCTTCCGATGCGCCGGTGCAGCTTTCGCTGGGGACGGGCGCGGGATCGGACGGGTTGCTCGGCCTGGTGAACGCGGGTCGGCGTACCACGACGCGGCTGCTCGACGCCGAGTTCCCGAAGTTCCGCCAGTTGCTGCCGAAGGAACACACCTCGATCGCGACCTTGCAGGTCTCGGCGCTCGCCGAGGCGATCAAGCGCGTTGCCCTCGTCGCCGAGCGTGGGGCACAGGTGCGGTTGGAATTCTCCGACGACGGCTTGCTGCTGTCGGCGGGTGGTGACGACGCCGGTCGCGCGGAGGAGTGGCTGGAAGCCGACTTCCGTGGCGAGTCGCTGACCATCGCCTTCAACCCCGGTTACCTGACCGATGGGCTTGCCGCGTTGCACGCCGACCGGGTGACCTTCGGGTTCACCACGCCGAGTAGGCCCGCGGTCTTGCTGCCCGCGGCCGAGACCGAGCCGGAGGCGTTGGATTCCGGCGCGTTCGCCGCATTGGCCAGTCCGTACATCTACCTGTTGATGCCGGTCCGGCTTCCGGGCTGATCGTCGGTGCGGGGTCGAACGGCGCACTCGGGCGTCGAACCGGCGGTGTCGGGGCGCTCGTGGATGAGTTCGCGACCTCATCGACTCGATTTGATTCACAGGTCTTCCACATGCTGTGTCAGTGCCTCCCCGCAGCGCTCTTTTTCGGAAGCACATCGGAAGAAGCCTGCATTTGTGCAGGTAGAGGCGTTATAGCGAATGTTCATTCGATCGCTGACGCTGCGTGACTTCCGCTCCTGGGAACACGCGGAACTGGAATTATCCCCAGGCCGAACGGTTTTCTTGGGATCCAACGGCAACGGGAAAACCAATCTGCTCGAAGCCGTCGGCTACCTCGCGACGCTCGGTTCGCACCGGGTTTCCAGTGACGCCCCGCTGCTGCGGATGGGGGCCGGTCGAGCGCGTATCGGCGCGACGGTGGTGAACACGGGTCGCGAGTTGCGCATCGATCTCGAGCTCAATCAGGGCGCGGCCAATCGCGGGCAGATCAATCGGTCGCCGGTGCGCAGGCCGCGCGAGCTGCTGGGCATCCTGCAGACGGTGTTGTTCGCTCCGGAGGACCTCGCGCTCGTTCGTGGCGATCCCGGCGAGCGGCGGCGCTTCATGGACGAGCTGTGCACGGCGCTGCTGCCTCGCCTTGCCGCGGTGCGCGCCGATTATGACCGGGTGCTGCGTCAACGCTCGGCATTGTTGAAATCCGCTGGTCGGCAGGCGAGGTCGCGTGCGGATCTGAGCACCCTCGACGTGTGGGACGGGCATCTGGCCGAACATGCCTCGGTGCTGCTCGCGCAGCGTTTGCGCCTGGTCCACGAGCTACATCCACACCTGGCCAGTTCGTATGCCTCGATCGCACCGGAGTCACGGCCCGCCTCGATCGCGTACCGCAGCGCGAGCCTGCCACCTGAATTTCTCGATCCCGCACGGACACCGAGTCCCGACGATGTCGAGGCGCTCGCGGAGATCATGCTGCGGGAGTTGGTCGCCGCCAGGCCGAAGGAGTTGGAGCGCGGGGTCTGTCTGGTTGGTCCGCACCGCGATGATCTCGAGCTGATGCTCGGTGCGGCACCGGCGAAGGGGTTCGCCAGCCACGGCGAATCCTGGTCGTTCGCCTTGGCTTTGCGGTTGGCCGCGTTCGAGCTGATGCGTGCCACCGGTGCGGAGCCGGTGTTGTTGCTCGATGACGTGTTCGCCGAGCTGGATCGCCGTCGGCGTGCGGCCTTGGCCGCGGTGGCGGCGGGTGCCGAGCAGGTGTTGATCACCGCGGCTGTCCCGGAGGACGTGCCAGCCGAACTCGCCGCCGCTCCGCTTCGGGTGGCGACCGTTGGCGAAGGGGACGGACGGATTTCGCAGATAGCGCCGCTCGAAGCGGGGTAAGTCTCAACCTGAGATATACACAGAAAAGGGGGGTTATCCACAGGTCCTGTGGACAAATCGATTCGCGCGGGCCGTGATTCGCCCGCCGCGTGCCGATGACGACGATCGCGTTGATGTCGGTGGCCCCTCGTAAGCTGTTGCGAGGTAAGCGTCCTCGACACCCGATGTGCCATCTGAACTGCGCCAACGCTGATTTGAGCACGGTTGTTCTTCGGTCGCCCCGCAATCTCGTTGCCCACCAAGTCGACTCGGTGCCAGACGACCAGCGGGGTGCTCGCCGCCGGAAAAATCGTGATCGATGGCGACCGCGGACCCTGATATTGTGCGTTTTCCACATGGCGCGACCCGCCTGCCGAATTCGCCCGTGTCCCCGCTGTTCCCGGAGTCGTGAGCGCCACGACGAGCAAGGAGAGGTAGCCATGAGCGATCAACCGGAGCCTCCCGCCGCCGAGGGGGCGAAGCCGGAGCTTCGCGGGGTCGATCTCGCTCGGCGTGCGCTGGAGGAGGCGCGGGCGGCGGCGAAGGCCAGCGGAAAGTCGGTGGGGCAGGGGCGATCTTCGCCGCAGCGGCGCTTGCGTTCCGGTGCGCGCAGGCGCAGCGGATGGTCGGGCCCCCGTCCGGATGAGCGTGACCCACAACCGTTGTCCCGTTTGACGGGCTCGATCGCGAAGAATCGTGGGTGGTCGACCAAGGTCGCCGAGGGCACGGTATTCGGCCGGTGGAGTGGCGTGGTCGGCGAGGACATCGCCTCGCATGCCACGCCGGTCACGCTCAAGGACGGTGTGTTGAGCATCGCCGCCGAGTCGACCGCGTGGGCGACACAGCTGCGCATGTTGCAGGGTCAGATCCTGGCGAAGATCAACGCCGCCGTCGGCCAGGGTGTGGTGACGTCGTTGAAGATCTCGGGCCCGGCGGCACCGAGTTGGCGCAAAGGCGAGCGGCATGTCCGAGGCCGGGGTCCGCGCGACACCTACGGATAGGAGTTGTGCGCGGAGACGGTGCGACCGGGATATTCGGACCGCGCCCGACGGATACCGAGTTGAGCCGTCCGTTGGTGCGATCGGCCAAGGCGGGTGCGCCGCACCGAGCTCATCGGTGCGGCGCGTGCGGAAGAACCCGCCCCGCGTCGATATCGTCGACCGGCTACGCCGAATCCGCACCCTCGGCAGGGCGAGGGCACCGTGCCTTTCGCTGGAGCAAGAAGTGGGCGACCGGACTCGGATCGATGTCATCGATGGATCTCGCTGGAGTACGGGCACGGTGTGGGATACCTCGGATCGCCGCGACGACTCGTTCGACCGTGGGTAATAGGTGCGCTTGTCCGTGCGGAAACGCAAGTGATCAACCTGGTCGCTATGTGGTACTCGGTGTTACATTGAACTCGGCTTCGCCGTTCGGGGGTATGTCGCCGGGTTCTGTCGATTCGCCCGCGTTCCACGTGAAACCGGCTGCGCGGAACCGCGCTACGCGACAACGGATTTGAAGGTCAGGCGCCGACTCGGTGCCAAAACTCCGTCGATTGAGGTTCGTTCGAATCCGAATCATGAGAGATGTGGCATCGGATCCGAACGAGTACCCGGGATAGAAGAGGTATCAATGACGATCACCACCGGCCCGTTCCCCGCGCGTCCGACCCACACGGTCCGCCGTGGCGAAGTCGAGCTCGCGGTCTTCGAGTGCGGCGATCCCGCGGCGACGCCGATCCTGCTGGCCCATGGTTGGCCCGATACCCACGTGCTGTGGAATCGTGTCGCGGCCCTGCTATCCGATCGATACCGGGTGATCGCGTTCGACAATCGTGGCGCGGGCGATAGTTCGGTGCCTACGGAGGTGGCCGCCTATCGACTCGAGGAGCTGGCCGCGGATGTTCGTGCCGTCGTCGAGGCTGTCGCGCCGGGACAGCAGGTGCATCTGGTCGGTCACGACTGGGGTGGTGTGCTGGGCTGGGAGTTGGTCGGTACGCCGGGCGCGGACTCGGTGATCGCTTCGTACACCTGTGTTTCCGGCCCGAACCTGGACTTCCTCGGTTCCTATCTGCACGGCCCGTTCTCGGCGGCTCGGTTGCGGGGTTCGCTGACGCAGATGGCCGCGTCCGCCTACACCGTCGTCTTCCAGATACCCGGCCTGCCGAATCCTGTGCTGCGCTTGTTCTCCGACCACTGGCCGCGCTTCCTTTCCTTCTTCGATGGTCTCGATCCGGCATTGGTGGAGGTAGCGCCGACGTTGCGTGCCGACATGATCAACAATTTGAAGCTCTACCGTGCGAACATCCGTGGGCGGCTGCGCCGTCCCCGTCCGCGCACGGTCGAGGTCCCGGTGCAACTCATCGTGGCCAGTGGTGACCGCGCGGTGCGTCCGGTGGTGCACGCCGAGGCCGACCGGTGGGTTTCGGACTTGACGCGCACGGGGATTCGCGCGGGTCACTGGTCGCCGATCTCGCATCCCGCCGATCTGGCGCGCCTCACCGCTGAGTTCGTCGATCGGATCGGCGACGAACCGCACCGGTGAGTCGCACCCGAAGGTCGGATCTCCCAGAAGGCATTCTCAGCACACTTCTGATGGGTCGAAACGGGCGAATGGCGGAATCGAGTCGCCGATATCCGATTTCTCGCATTCTCGGAGCCGTCAGGGGTGTCGTAGGTGCACTGTAAGTTGGGCGTACCAGTAGGATGGTGACGTAACTAGCGGCGATACCCTTCGGCGCGTTCCGCACAGACCGCGCGCGACCCCGTGAATCTCGAGTATTTCAGGACTCCGGGCTCGGCGTGTGTGTGCTCGACCGCTGCACCGAGGATCAGCAAGTAAGGAGAGCTACCGACAAGTGGCTGCCAACGACTCCAACGCATCGGGCTCGACGAACGCGAAGACAGGCAAGGGGGACTACGGTGCCTCTTCGATCACGGTTCTCGAGGGGCTCGAGGCGGTGCGCAAGCGCCCAGGTATGTACATCGGTTCCACCGGTGAGCGTGGCCTGCACCACCTGATCTGGGAAGTGGTCGACAACTCCGTCGATGAGGCGATGGCGGGCTACGCGACCAAGGTCGAAGTCACGTTGCTCGCCGACGGCGGTGTCGAGGTGGTCGACGACGGCCGTGGCATTCCCGTCGGTATGCACCAGCAGGGTGTGCCGACCATCGAGGTCGTGATGACCCAATTGCACGCGGGCGGCAAGTTCGACTCGGACTCCTACGCGGTGTCCGGCGGTCTGCACGGTGTCGGGATCTCGGTGGTGAACGCGCTGTCGTCGCGCCTGGAAGCGGAGATCGACGTCGACGGTTACCACTGGACCCAGGTCTACAAGGAAGCGACGCCGGGCAAGCTCGTACAGGGTGAGCCGACCAAGCGCACCGGTACGACCATCCGGTTCTGGGCCGACGCCGGCATCTTCGAGACGACCTCGTACACCTTCGAGACCGTGGCTCGTCGCTTGCAGGAGATGGCCTTCCTGAACAAGGGCCTCACCATCGTGCTCACCGACGAGCGGGTGAGTGGCGCCGAGGTCACCGAAGAGGTGGTCAGCGCCACCGCCGAGGTGGTTCCCAAGCCGGAGGACGCGGAGTCCGCGCCCGCTGAGCAGAAGGTGAAGACGCGCACCTATCACTATCCGGGTGGGCTGGAAGATTTCGTGCGGCACATCAACCGCACCAAGCAGCCGATCCACAACTCGGTGGTCGAGTTCACCAGCAAAGGCACCGGCCATGAGCTCGAGGTCGCGATGCAGTGGAACTCCGGGTACTCGGAGTCGGTGCACACCTTCGCCAACACCATCAACACCCACGAGGGTGGCACCCACGAAGAGGGCTTCCGCTCGGCGTTGACCACGGTGGTGAACAAGTACGCCAAGGACAAGCGGCTGCTCAAGGACAAGGACGGCAACCTCACCGGCGACGATATCCGTGAGGGTCTTGCCGCGATCGTGAGCGTGAAGGTCGGTGAGCCGCAGTTCGAGGGCCAGACCAAGACCAAGCTCGGCAACACCGAGGTGAAGTCGTTCGTGCAGAAGACCTGTAACGAGCACCTCTCGCACTGGTTCGAGGCCAACCCCGCCGACGCGAAAACCATTGTGAGCAAGGCGGTTTCTTCCGCACAGGCGCGGGTCGCCGCGCGTAAGGCGCGTGAACTGGTTCGCCGCAAGAGCGCCACCGACTTGGGTGGGCTGCCGGGCAAGCTGGCCGACTGCCGGTCCAAGGACCCGAGCAAGTCCGAGATCTACATCGTCGAGGGTGATTCCGCCGGCGGCTCGGCCAAATCCGGTCGTGACTCGATGTACCAGGCGATCCTGCCGTTGCGCGGCAAGATCATCAATGTCGAGAAGGCGCGCATCGACCGGGTGCTCAAGAACAACGAAGTGCAGTCGATCATCACGGCGTTCGGCACCGGCATTCACGACGAGTTCGACATCGCGAAGTTGCGCTACCACAAGATCGTCCTGATGGCCGACGCCGATGTCGACGGTCAGCACATCGCGACGCTGCTGCTCACCCTGCTGTTCCGATTCATGCGTCCGCTGGTGGAGCACGGGCATGTCTTCCTCGCGCAGCCGCCGCTGTACAAGCTCAAGTGGCAGCGCACCGAACCCGAGTTCGCCTACTCCGACCGCGAACGTGACGGTCTGCTCGAGGCGGGTCTCGCCGCGGGCAAGAAGATCAACAAGGACGACGGCGTGCAGCGCTACAAGGGCCTCGGCGAGATGAACGCCAAGGAACTGTGGGAGACCACCATGGACCCCACGGTGCGCGTGCTCAAGCAGGTCACCTTGGACGACGCCGCGGCCGCCGACGAGCTGTTCAGCGTGTTGATGGGCGAGGACGTGGAGGCTCGACGCAGCTTCATCACCCGTAACGCCAAGGACGTGCGCTTCCTCGACGTCTGACCCGCACGTTCCACGACGTAGACGTTTCAGCCGTGGCGCGGTCGCCGGACTACACGCACCGCGACACGGCTCCCGCTAAGGAGACTCCATGACAGACACCACGCTGCCTCCGGTCGGAGGAGAAGGCGGCGACCGGGTGGCCCCGGTCGATATCCAGCAGGAAATGCAGAACAGCTACATCGATTACGCGATGAGCGTGATCGTCGGGCGTGCGCTGCCCGAGGTGCGTGACGGCCTGAAGCCGGTGCACCGCAGGGTGCTGTACGCGATGTACGACAACGGGTACCGGCCCGACCGCGGCTATGTGAAGTCCGCGCGCCCGGTCGCCGAGACGATGGGTAACTATCACCCGCACGGCGACTCGTCGATTTACGACACCCTCGTGCGGATGGCCCAGCCGTGGACGCTGCGGTACCCGCTGGTCGACGGCCAGGGCAACTTCGGTTCCCGAGGCAACGACGGCGCTGCCGCCATGCGGTACACGGAATGTCGCCTCACGCCGCTGGCGATGGAGATGCTGCGCGAAATCGACCACGAGACGGTCGATTTCATCGCCAACTACGACGGCCGCTCGATGGAACCGACGGTGCTGCCGAGCCGGGTTCCCGCCCTGCTGATGAACGGCAGCAACGGCATCGCGGTCGGCATGGCGACCAATATTCCCCCGCACAACCTGAACGAGTTGGCCGAGGCCATCTACTGGGCCCTGGATAATTACGAGGCCGACGAGGAAGCCACGCTCGCCGCCTGCATGGAGCGGGTGAAGGGACCGGACTTCCCGACCTACGGCCTGATCGTCGGCACGCAGGGCATCCACGACGCCTACACCACCGGCCGTGGATCGATCCGCATGCGTGGCGTCGTCGAGATCGAAGAAGACAGCAAGGCCAGGACGACACTGGTCATCACCGAGCTGCCCTACCAGGTCAACACGGACAACTTCATCAACGCGATCGCCGAGCAGGTGCGTGACGGCAAGATCGCGGGTATCTCCGATATCCACGACGAGTCCTCCGACCGCGCGGGTATGCGGATCGTGGTGACGGTCAAGCGTGACGCCGTGGCCAAGGTCGTGCTGAACAATCTGTACAAGCACACGCAGTTGCAGACGAGTTTCGGTGCGAACATGCTGTCGATCGTCGACGGTGTCCCGCGCACGCTGCGACTGGATCAGATGATCCGGCTGTATGTGAATCACCAGTTGGACGTCATCGTGCGGCGCACCCGCTACCTGCTGCGCAAGGCCGAGGAGCGAGCCCACATCCTGCGCGGCCTGGTCAAGGCGCTCGACGCGCTGGACGAGGTGATCGCCCTGATCCGGCGTTCGGCCAACACCGAGACCGCGCGTACCGGTCTGATGCAGTTGCTGGAGATCGATGAGATCCAGGCGACCGCGATCCTGGACATGCAGCTGCGCCGACTTTCGGCGTTGGAGCGGCAGAAGATCGTCGACGAGTTGGCCAAGATCGAGCTCGAAATCGCCGACCTGAAGGACATTTTGGCGCGACCGGAGCGCCAGCGTGCCATCGTGCGCGACGAGTTGGCCGAGATCGTCGACAAGTACGGCGACGAGCGCCGAACCAAGATCGTCGCCGCCGATGGTGACGTGGCCGACGAGGACTTGATCGCCCGCGAAGACGTGGTCGTCACGATCACCGCGACCGGTTACGCCAAGCGCACCAAGACCGACCTGTACCGCAGCCAGAAGCGTGGCGGCAAGGGCGTGCAGGGCGCGGGGCTCAAGCAGGACGACCTGGTCAAGCACTTCTTCATTACCTCGACCCACGATTGGCTGCTGTTCTTCACCAACAAGGGCAGGGTCTACCGCGCCAAGGCCTACGAGTTGCCGGAGGCCAACCGGACCGCGCGTGGCCAGCATGTGGCCAACCTGCTCGCGTTCCAACCGGACGAGAAGATCGCCCAGATCATCAGGATCAAGGCGTACGACGACCAGCCATATCTGGTGCTCGCCACCAAGAACGGCCTGGTCAAGAAATCGAAGCTGACCGACTTCGATTCCAACCGCAGCGGCGGCATCGTCGCGGTGAATCTGCGCGACGAGGACGAACTCGTCGGCGCGGTGCTGTGCTCGTCCGAGGACGACCTGCTGTTGGTTTCGGCGCGCGGGCAGTCGATCCGATTCGCCGCGACCGACGAGGCGTTGCGTCCGATGGGACGCGCCACCTCCGGCGTGCAGGGCATGCGGTTCAATACCAGTGATGAACTGTTGTCGCTCAACGTTGTTCGCTCCGACACGTTCCTGCTTGTCGCAACCTCGGGAGGTTACGCCAAGCGGACCGCGATCGAGGAGTACACGGCGCAGGGTCGCGGTGGTAAAGGCGTATTGACCATCCAATTCGACGCGAAACGTGGCACCCTTGTCGGTGCACTCATCGTCGACGACGAGGATGAGTTGTACGCGATCACCTCCGGTGGTGGCGTGATCCGGACGGCGGCGAAGCAGGTCCGTAAGGCGGGGCGCCAGACCAAGGGCGTGCGATTGATGAACCTCGCGGATGGCGCTACGTTGCTTGCGATCGCTCGCAATGCCGACGAGCCCGAACTCATCGGTAACGATGGCGACACCGGTTCTCAGCAATAACGCAACAGCGGCGGCAACGAACGGATCTAAGGACCCCCATTGACCACTCCGAATCAGCCGAATGACGAGCGGCACCAAACGAACGGTGTGACCGAGCGGGTCGCCCCGTCGGCGATTCCGCCGCGGCCGATCCCACGCCCGAGCAACTCGGCCGACAACGGGCACGGCGGACCGCAGAGCCAACAGGGCGCGCAGGGTGGCGGACAGCCGCAAGGAAATGGTCCGCAAGGCGGTGGTTCCCAAGGCAATCCGCAGGGGAACGGTCCGCAGGGCGGACGACCGGGTAACCCGTCGAACGAACGCCACGATCAGGGCCCCGGCGACAACCACGACAGTCAGCGCCCGACTGTGTGGTCGTCGAACGAGCAGGATTCATCGGATGCGGGCCAGCAGTCCCAGCCCGGCAAGCCAGCGTCGTCGCCATACCAGGACGGCTGGTCGCAGCTTCCGCAGCGGGAGCCGCAGTCCAATCTGTACCGTCCCGGCCACAGCCCGGTGAGCGGGCGTTCCACCAGTGGTGGTGGCCTCGGCGGCGGCGCGAACGGCGGTGGTGGGGCCAACAGCGGTGGTGGGCTCAGCGGTGGTGCCAACGGTGGCGGTGGTCTCGGGGGCGCGGTGAGCAACGCGCGTACCCCCGCCGACCTCGCGGCCAAGGCGGCGCGCAAGGAGGCCGCCATGGTGAAGTCCGTCGGTATCGACGGGCCGACCCGCAGCATCGCGCGCCCCGAGCTGGTCAAGGACATGCCCGATCTCTCCGAGATTCGGCATCCGCTGCCCCAGCACCCGGAGCCGACGCACAACCAGCAGGGCCATATCTCGCCAACGGTCCCTGTCGCGGTGGCGGCGGCTGTCACCAGCGGTGAGCCCTTGCGGGCGACCGTGCAGATCCGCAGGATCGACCCGTGGTCCACGTTGAAGATCACCCTGGTGATCAGTGTGGCCATGTTCTTCGTGTGGATGCTCGCGGTGGGCCTGCTTTACATCGTGCTCGCGGGCATGGGTGTGTGGGACCGCTTGAACAGCACGTTCACCGACATGGTGGCCGGTGACGCCGGTTCGTCCGGTCTGATCACCGCGTCGACGGTGTTCGGTTACGCGGGTGTTGTCGGCCTGATCAACGTGGTCCTGTTCACCGCGCTCGGCACTGTCGGCACCTTCATCTACAACCAGTGCTGCGATCTCGTCGGTGGCATCCAGGTGACCCTGGCCGACCCGGACTAGCTCGCAGATCTCGACGAGTCCCGAGGCCACCCCTGACGCACCGAGGGGTGGCCTCGCTCGTTTCCGGGCGATTCGCGCCGAGCTGGAGCCCTTCTACCAGCCGTTTTGGTCGTAGACGGAGGTGCGGGGTAATCTTTGCTGGTCGTTGAGATCGCCACGCAGCAATGCGATGTCCGATCTCGGCAACGAATACGGGCCTATAGCTCAGGCGGTTAGAGCGCTTCGCTGATAACGAAGAGGTCGGAGGTTCAAGTCCTCCTAGGCCCACCCTTTTGGCTATATCTTTCGCGGTTCAGTGCCGAGTTCTTCTTTTTCACACAGCTTTCGGGCTGAACTTGCCATCCTACGGTCATTCGATTGCGGATAGCGGGCCTTGGCGCCGAACGCGCTCATCCCCTCTCTGGAGATTCGATACCAGTCATGCGGTGAGGCATGTTCGGTAGCGCTGCGTCGCTGTCACGCCCAGAGCCGCTCAGTCGTCCCTTGGGAGCTCTGAGAAGGCCTCGACTGGCCGGACAATTTCTTTGTATCGCGATACAACTTGCCCTCGAGGTGGATGCGGTCTACTCGCGGATCTACCGAACACCTGAGGGGTCGTTGATCTTTCGGAGGTCGGGAGCCTGGAGGCAGACAAAACTGTGCCCCGGGCGGCATGCAAGGCAGAGGCGAACCCGGGGCGTACGGATTCCACGGTACAGCGCGGCACCTCGAGCGTAAAACAATCGTGCTCATCTCGAGGTGTTCCCATGTCGACCGATATGCCCATGTGGTTTATCCAGTGTCTCGCCGCGCCGAGGCTTGCGCCTTACGTCCGCGCAGCTCAAAAGGACGGCGTGTCCGTTCAGAGCCTGTACGCGTGGAATCTCGAAGTTGCCGCGTCGTTCTACGTTCCGTTGCGCTTCCTCGAGGTCAGTATCCGCAATGCGATGCACGAACAACTCGTGGAGAACTACAGCCGACCTGATTGGTGGGAAGTCGCCCCGCTCGACAAACACAGCCGGACCATGATCGATAAAGCCGCCGCGAACGTTCGCCGTCAAGGGGGTCGGCAACCGACTACGGATCACGTCGTCGCTGCGCTGACGTTCGGGTTCTGGTTGTCCCTACTCAGCAAGCGGTACGACCGCTACCTGTGGGTGCCCGTGTTGCACAAGGCGTTTCCGTATTACCACCGTGACCGGGCAAGCTCACGAGGATTCGCGGTCCGCGGTAGCGGGGCTCAGAGATGCCTTGCTTCCCAGCCATTTCTCCGCAACGACCTCGACTCGATGACCGCGTAAGCGGGGTGTGCGAGTTCGGTTGCGGCTTCACTTGTGAAGGCACCCGGCCTTGTCGCCAGTGCGGCAGGACAGGTCCGCAACGTTTTGCCCACGACGCTTCGATTCTTCTGTTCCGCCGTTGGTGGCGGGCGTGCACTTGTCAGTGCAGGGCACGGTGCGGTCGGGATGCCATCGAGCGGACTTGTCGACCAGCGGTAACCAATCGGTGCCCGTTGTCGATTTATCAGCAACCTCTTGAAAGGGCTCTGAGATGAATAGGTTGATGGTTTCCGCCACGCGGGTGGCGGCAGCGGTGGTGTCGGTTCTCGGATTTTCGGCCGTGATCGGTGCGGGCGTGGCGCAGGCGGGGCCGGAGAACTGTGTGGTGACGAAGGGGCTGACCAGTGCGTCGGCGAGCTGTCACGATCCCGACGCGCCCGCGCGTAGGGAATACAAGGTGACGGTCGAGTGCTGGGGTTTGCATGTCATTCCGAATGCGTTCCCGTTCATGGCGATCGGGCCGTACCGGGGTGGCTGGGGCGGTTCGTTCGGGCCGACCGGTCAAGGACAGTCCTCGTGTATCACGGGCCTGGATATCGGCACCGCCACCAATGCTTGGGTCGACATCTACGTGGACGGGTAGATCGCAACGGCGACGGGTCCGTCGCGCCACGTGGCCGATCTGAGCACGTGGCGCGACCCCCGGTGATCACGCGGCGGGGAGGGCTGCGGTGATTTCTCGGACGGCGTCGGTGAGTAACGCGCAATAGGTGTCGAGGTCGGGCAGGAGGGCGGGGTCGGAGGCGGCGCTGAAGGTGCAGGTTTCCGGGGTGCCGACGAAGGATTGGGCCAGGCAGATATCGGGGTAGACCGGGGGTAGCATGCCCGCGAACCGGAAAGGTCTGCCCGACAACGACCATGGGGTATTCGGATCGCATTTGATGCTGGTGAGGGTGGTGTGTGCCAGCGCGGGCGCGGTGTCGTCGTGGGGTGGGTAGGTGCCGTAGCGGGCGCGGAAAATACGGCTGGGCAGCAGTTCGGCGTTGGCGAGGCGGTTGAGTTCCCGCGCGCTGGACGCGGAGGTTTTCCGTACGCGCAGTTCGGCGTCGACGGCCCGCACTCGTTCGGCGAGATCGGTGGTGGTGGCGGACAAGTCGACGACGTCGGAGCCGATCCGGTTGACGCCGAGCACGGTGGCCCCGGGCACCGCGATGGTGATGAAGGCGGCCAGGTCCTCGGGCACGGGGGAACCACGCTGTGCGAGATAGCGTCCCAGGGCGAAGGACACCGCGGTCAACCCGACGGCGGTGACGGTGGCCCCGGAACCCCGGAGCGAAGCCAGGTCCACGGGAACGCTCCTGACCACTCGCTCGGCGCCGACGCGCTGGTTGACGACGGTGCGGGTGCGCGGCGGGGTGTGCGGGCCGCTGTCGTCGGCCTCGCGCACGATGCGCACGTTCTCGGCGGCGACGCGCGCGTTGAACTCGCGGATCTGCCACGGCCACCGCAGCACCCCGCGCAGCGCGGTGCGCAGGAGCGGAGGGCGTGGTGTCGCTGGTCCGAGTCCCTCGATCCACAGTGGACGGTCGGCGAACAACGCCTCCGACAGCGACGTCATCGAGGGGCCCGCGATGAGCGCGTGGCTGACGAAGATCAGCACGACGGTGCCGGTACCGGTGCAGGTGGGTATGCCGGAAACGTCGGGGAATACGTGCATTTCCCAGGCGCTGACCCTGGCGTCGAGTGGGCGGGCGAGGATTTCGCCGAGTCGCTGTTGGCACTTCGCCCAGTCCAGCGCCTCGGAGTGGGTGGTGACGTGCTGGTCGATCGGACTGTTGTCGACCACCCAGAACGGGTGGCCGAGACCGTAGGGCACTTCTACGATCCTGCGGCGCAGTGGTTCGAGCAGATCGGTTCGCGCACCGAAGTATTCGGCGATATCGGCGGGTGGCATCGGCTCGGCGCTCTCGGCGGCGTTGTCGAACACCCACCACATGGGCCAATCCGTGGCGCGCCCCGCGCGCGCGAAGTAATGCCAGGCGGCGTCGTTGCCGACCAGTTGTGCGTTGTGCATCCGGCGAATCCCTCAGCCGCGTCCGAGCTTCGGCAGCCGGAAGCGGCGTCGGCCGTCGTCCTTGGCGGGTGCGCTCACGGTCGAGAGCTCCGCGTACTCGGCATCGGTGAGGGTGATCGTCGCCGCGGCGGTGTTCTCCTCGACGTGGGCGACACTGGACGTGCCGGGAATCGGCACGATCACCGGCGACCTACGCAGCAACCAGGCCAGCGCGAGCTGCGAGGGGGTGGCGTCCGCACGCGCGAAGGTGTCCAGCGGTCCGCCCGGCTTGGCGAGTTCGCCGGTGGCCATGGGGAACCAGGGAATGAAGGCGATGTTGTGTGCCTCGGCGTACTCCACCAGCGCTTCGGCGCCCCGGTTGGCGAGGTTGTACAGGTTCTGTACCGAGGCGATCTCGGTGATCTTGCGCGCCTGTTCGACCTGCTCGACGGTGACCTCGGAGAGGCCGATGTGCCGGATCTTGCCTTCGTCGCGCAGCGTGGCCAGTGCGCCGAGTTGGTCGGCGAGCGGCACCTTGGGGTCGATGCGGTGCAGTTGGTAGAGGTCGATGTGTTCGAGGCCGAGGTGACGCAGGCTCAGTTCGAGCTGCTGACGCAAATATTCTGGGCGGCCGAGCGGCAGCCATTCGCCGGGGCCCGGCCGCGACAATCCGGCTTTGGTGGCGATGACGATGTCGTCCGCGTAGGGGTGCAGTGCGCGACGCAGCAGGGTTTCGCTGACGAACGGACCGTAGGAGTCGGCGGTATCGAAGAAGGTGACACCGAGTTCGGCGGCCCGGCGCAGCACGCGCACGGCCTCGTCGGGATCCTTCGGGTCACCCCACACGCCCTCGCCGGTGAGCTGCATCGTGCCGTAACCGAGGCGGCGCACCGGGATTTCGCCGCCGAGGGCGAAGGTGCCCGACTGGGCGGCGGGTGACTCGGCTTGTGTTGTCATGTCGTCCTTCTGTGCGAGTGGCTGGTCAGCGGGTGTCCGGTTCGGGAAAGAACCCCGAGTCGACGAAGGACGCGACGTAGGCGTCGAGCGCGGCGGAACCGATTGGCGGGCACACGATCTCGGCGCCGAGCTCGGCGCGGGTCCTGGTGTCGTCGATGGGCACCGACACCCCACCGTAGTTGCCGCTGACGAGTGCGGCACGCACCAGCGAATTGTCGCCCGCGGCGTCGCGCGCCTGCGCTTCGGCGGCAAGGGTGGTGGCGATGTGGTCCAGTGGCGCGATTTCGACGGGGATGCCGTGGCGACGTAACGCTTCGAAGACCGTCCGCAGTGCGACTCGGTGGGTGTTCACCAGGTGGTAGGCCGCACCGGTGCCCGGAAGTGCGGCGAGGGCGACGAGGGCGCGCACCACGTAGGTGACCGGGACGAGCGGAATACCCGCGTCGCCGGTGTCCGGTGCGAGTCCGAGGATCGCCGCGGCGCGGATCATATTCCAGAACGAGTCGTCGGTGCTGTTCACGCCGGTGTTCGGGTCACCACAGATCAGGCCGGGACGGTAGATCGTGGTGGGGACGCCGCGTTCGGCGGCTTGGCGAACGAGGTGTTCGGCCACGGCTTTACTGGTCACGTAGCCGTTGGCGGATACGTCGTCGACGGCGACAACCGCGTCTTCGCGTCCGAGGAAATTCGGACCAGCCGACGCGGGGATCACCGCGTTGGCGGTGGAGACGAAGTGCACCGATTTGAGCGGACCGGTGGTAGCCAGCCGCAGGATCTCGGCGGTACCCAGTACGTTGGCGGCGCGCAGCCGACTGTAGGGCTCGATGTGGTTCACTCGCGCGCCGTTGTGGTGGATGGTGTCGAGGTTCTGGGCCAGTCGAGTGTAGGTCGCCTCGTCGAGTCCGAATCGTGGCGCCGCGAGGTCGCCCGCCAGCGCGATCACCCGTGCGCGCGGAAGATCCTCGGCGACACGGAATTTCTGGACGGCGCGCAGCAGGCGCTTGTGGGCGTGTTCATCGTCGTCGGCGCGAACCAGGCACCACACGCGCGCGGTGGTTGCCGCGAGCAGCTCGGCGAGCAGATGCACGCCGAGGAAACCCGTCGCGCCGGTGAGCAGCACGTTCGCCGGTTCGCCCTGGTAGGCGGGCGCGGTACCGGCGGCGTCGATGTCGGGATCGAGTAGCGCGTCCTCGGTGCGGGTGTCGGCGTCGACCACCGTGTCTGTGCCGAGGTCCACGTCGGGTTCGTCGATGCGGGCGGCGAGGCCCCGGACGGTGGGTGCGGTGAACAGCGCCGCCATCGGCACCGCGGTGCCGAGGCGGGTGGTGAGGGCGCGCTGGAGGGAGAAGGCGAGCAGCGAGGTGCCGCCGAGCTCGAAGAAGTCGTCTTCGGCGCCGACCCTGATCACGGTGAGTACGTCGGCGAATACCTCGGCGACGGCCTGTTCGGTGACGGTGGCGGGGTCGACGAAATCCCTGACCCGCAAGACCGGCCGGGGCAGGCGCGCACGGTCGAGCTTGCCGCTGTCGTTCATCGGCAGCGCATCGATCGTCGTGATGCTCGACGGCACCATGTAGGCGGGCAGTACCTGGGTGAGGGTGCTACGCAGCTGCTCGACGGGATGGTCGGTGGATTGCACCACGTAGGCGGCGAGCTGGTCGCCGGTGTCGGTCGCCGTGGCGACGACCACTGCTTGTCGCACCGAGGGTTCGGCGAGCAGGGCGGTCTCGATTTCGCCCAGTTCGATCCGGTGCCCGCGAATCTTGGCCTGGAAGTCGGTGCGGCCGAGGTATTCCAGGACGCCGTCGGTCCTGCGCCGCACCAGGTCGCCGGTGCGGTACATGCGCGCGCCTTCGGGACCGAAGGGGTCGGCGACGAACCGGTCGAACGTCAGGTCGGGTCGGCGCAGATAGCCACGGGCCAATTGGTCACCGGCCAAATACAATTCGCCCACCACGGTGGTCGGGGTGAGTCGCAGCCGGTGGTCCAGGACGTAGGTGCGGGTGTTCCATTCCGCGGTGCCGATCGGCACCGTCGTGCGGTCGGAGGGTTCGGCGCGTCGGTAGGTGACCGAGACGGCGGCTTCGGTGGGGCCGTAGAGGTTGTGCAGTGCCGCGTCGCTGCGTGCGGCGAACGCGGCGACCGTGCTGGGCGGCAATGCCTCACCGATCACGAAAACGTCGCGCAGCGTGGTCAATTGCTCGGCTTTGGCGGCGGAAAGGAAAACCTGCAGCACCGAGGGGACGAAGTCGGTGAGTGTCACCCGGTGGGTGGCGACGAGTCCGGCGATGTAGTCGGGGTCGCGTTGTCCGTCCGGTGCGGCGAGGACCAGGCGGGCTCCGGCCCAGAGCGGGACGAAGAAACCCCACAGTGATACGTCGAAGGTGGTCGCGGTCTTCTGCAGGTACACGTCCTCGGCGCGCACCGCGTACTGCTCGACCATCCACTGGGTTTGGTTGCTGATCGCGCTGTGCGAGACCAGCACGCCTTTCGGGCGCCCGGTGGACCCGGAGGTGAACAGCACGTAGGCGGGGTGGTCGCCACGCAGTGGCACGGTCAGTTCGCTCGCCTCGACCGGTTCGCGGGAGTACGCGCTCAGGTCCAGTGTCGCGAGGTCGATGATCGGCACACCCGATACCGGTCCTGGTGCACCGGCGGTGAGCACACACGTCGGCTCGGCGGTTTCGAGGACGTAGGCGATCCTGCCCACGGGGTGGCTGCGGTCCAGCGGAAGGAAGGCCGCACCGGCGGTGAGCACCGCGTACATCGCGGCAACCAGTTCCGGGGAACGTGGGATCGACAGCGCGACCACCGATTCCGGTCCGATTCCTTGGGCGATCAGGTGTCGGGCCGTGGCATTGACCTTGCCGTCGAAATCGCGGTAGGTCCATGCGGTGTCACCGTCGACGATCGCTACCGCGTCGGGTGTGGCGGTGACGGCGCGGCGGTAGCCACGCAACAGCAGATCGTCGACGACCGGACGGACCGTGCTGGACGTTTCCGACAGCAGTTGTGCGCGTTCGTCATGGTCGGTCAGGTCGACGTCGCCGACCGCGACCGTGGTGTCGCGGGCGAGGGCCGTCAGTAGTCGGACGAAGCGATCCACGAAGCGCTCGACGGTCTCGCGCTCGAAGATGTCGGCGGCGTAGGTGAGGACGCCGCCGATCCCGGTGGCCGCGCCGTTGGCGTCGTAGGTGTCGCCGAGGATCCAGTGCAGGTCGAACTGTGAGACCTCGGCGGCGAGGTTCAGGTTCGTGAGGGTGAGTCCCGGCAGTTCGAATTCCGTCGCGCCGAGATTCTGGAAGGACAAGCTGACCTGGAACAACGGATGGCGGGCGGTGGAGCGCACCGGTTTCACGGCATCGACGAGTCGTTCGAAGGGCACGTCGGCGTTGGCGAACGCGGCGAGGTCGGTTTCGCGCTGCCTGGCCAGCAGATCGGTGAACGAAGCGCTCGCGTCGTAGTGCGTGCGGAACACCAGGGTGTTGATGAACATGCCGATCAGGTCGTCGAGGTCGGCGTCGCCGCGCCCGGCGATCGGTGCGCCGATCGCGATGTCGTCGGTATTCGACAGCCGGGCCAGCAGCACCGCCAAGGCGGTGTGCACGACCATGAACAGGGTCGCGCCTTCGGCGCGCGCCAGGTCCACGAGTGCGGCGTGGGTTTCGGCTTCGATGCGCACCGGCACCTGTCCGCCGGTGTAGGAGCGTACGAGCGGACGTGATCGGTCCGAGGGCAGATCGAGTTGGTCGGGCAGTCCGGCCAGCGCGTTCTTCCAGTGGGTGAGTTGCGCGGACGCGGGGGAGTCGGGGTCGTCTTCGTCGCCGAGTACTTCGTGTTGCCAGAGGCTGTAGTCGGCGTATTGCACCGGCAGTGGTGCCCAGTCGAGGGCGGTGCCGGTGGCGCGCGCGGCGTAGGCGGTCATCAGGTCGCGGGTCACCGGGCCGAGGGAAGACCCGTCGGCCGCGATGTGGTGGACCACCATGACGAGCACGTATTCGGCTGCGGCGTCGGCTTCTGCCACGGTGTCGTGGTCCGCGTCGGCGCGGCCCGTTGTATCGATCACCGCGCTGCCGGTGCCCGCTGTACCGGTGTCGATACACAGCAGCAGTAGGCGCACCGGTACCTCACGGGTGAGGTCGAAGCTGTTCTGTGCGAAGGCGAGGATTTCCTGCTGGACCTGTGCCGGTTCGACCGCGCGCACCCGCAGTCGGGCGTCGGCGTCGGCTACGGACAGAATCTGCTGCACGGGGCCCGCGGGGTGGGTGTCGTCGGACTCGAGATCCGGGTATCGCGTGCGCAGCACTTCGTGCCGGTCGATCAGGTCGTCGACGGCCGCTACCAGTGCGTCGGTGTCCAGCGCGCCGCGCAACCGCACCGCCATCGGCACGTTGTAGGCGATCGAGGTGGGATCGAGCCGGTTGAGTAACCACACGCCGCGCTGCGCCGACGACAACGGAATGCGTTCCGGCCGTGCACGCTTGGTGAGGGCGGGGAGCGCGGCGCGGTCGGTGCACTCGTCGAGACGGTCGGCGAGTGCGGCGACGGTGGGTGCCTCGAAGAGCAGCCGTACCGGAACACGCACTCCCAGCGCGCCGCCGAGCCGTGCGGCGGCGCGGGTCGCCAGCAGGGAGTTACCGCCGAGTGCGAAGAAATCGTCGTCGGCGCCCACCGGGTCGGCGGGGGCAAGCAGGTCGGTGAATACCTGGGCGACGTTTTCCTCTTCGGGCCCGGACGGCGCGCGATATTCGGTTGTGCGCAGGCGGGGCGCGGGCAGGGCCGCGCGATCGAGCTTGCCGACCGGAGTCAGCGGGATCTCTTCGAGCACCACGACATTCGTCGGCACCATGTGTGCGGGCAGGACCTGTCGTGCTGCGGTCAGGAGTGCGTCGGGATCGACGGTGGTTTCGGGTGCGGCGTGCACGTAGGCGACCAGGATGGTCGCGCCGTTGTCCAGCGTGTGTCCCACGGTCACGGCGAAGTCGACGGTGTCGTCGGCGGCGAGGGTGGCGTCGATCTCACCGAGTTCGATGCGGAACCCGCGCACTTTGACCTGGAAATCGTTGCGACCCAGGTACTCCACCGCGCCATCGGGGCGGCGACGCACCAGATCACCGGTGCGGTAGAGCCGTCCGCCTTGGTGATCGAAGGGGTTCGCGACGAATCGGGTTGCCGTCAGCGCGCGACGTTCGTGGTAGCCGCGCGCGAGTTGTGCTCCGGTGATGTACAACTCGCCGACGGCGAGGTCGGGCACCGGCGCCAGCCGGGCATCGAGCACGTACTGCGTGATCGCGCGGATCGGCCGACCCATGGTGACGGTCGCCTCGGGGACCAACGGCTCGCTGATGTTGGTCATGATCGTGGTTTCGGTGGGGCCGTACCCGTTGTAGAACTCGCGGGTGCGGCGCCCGGAGATCGGCACGGCCCAGCGACGCACCAGATCCGGTGGGCAGGCCTCGCCACCGGCGACCACCACGCGCAGCTTGTCCAGTCCGGTCGGGTCGACCGAGGCGAGGGCGGTGGGGGTGATGAACGCGTGGGTGACGCGTTCGGTGCGCAGCAGCGCGGCCAGGTCGCCGCCACCGAAGACGCTGGGTGCGGCGACCACCATGGTGGCGGCGCCACCGACGGCCAGCAACAGTTCCAGGACCGACGCGTCGAACGAGGGTGACGCGAAATGCAGTGTCTTGGAACTGGTCGTCACGCGGTAGCGGTCGCGTTGTTCGGCACAGAAACTCGACAGTCCGGCCTGGGTGACGAGCACACCCTTGGGTTTTCCGGTGGAACCCGAGGTGTAGATGACGTAGGCGGGGTGCGTGGCGCGCAGCGGCCTGCGCAGTTCCTGGACCGTCACCGGTGTGTCGGAGTAGTCGTCGAGCAGCTGCTGGAACTCGGGGTCGTCGATGACCAACCATGCGGGGCTCACGGGCAGGTCGGCGACGGTATCGGCGACGGTGAGCCCGAGGACGGCGCGGGAGTCGGTGAGCATGTGCGCGACACGCTCGCCGGGGTAGCCGGGGTCGACCGGCACGAATCCCGCCCCGGTCTTGGCGATCGCCCACATCGCGAGAACCGACTCCGTTGACCGGCGAATACCGATGGCGACCAGGTCTTCCGGTCCGATACCGCGATCGATGAGCAGGCGGGCGATGCGGCTGGAGCGTTCGTCGAGTTCGAGGTATTCCAGTTCGGCGAGCCGTTGTTCGGCGTCGGCGAAGATTACGGCGGTGCCGTCCGGGTTCGCTTCCACCGCGTCGGCGAGCAGTTGCGGCAGCAAAGTGGTCTCGGCGGAATCGATGATTTCCGTGGGGGTGTCCGCGACGGGCAGGCTCGGTGTGGTGCGGGTTTGCGCGCGTTCGCCGTCGTCGAAGAGGTCGACCTCGCCGATGGCCAGTTGTGGTGTCGCGGCGACCTGTTCGAGGAACCGCACGAAGCGACGCGCGAACCCGGCCATGGTCGATTCGTCGAAGACATCGGTGGCGTAGGTGAATTCGACGACCACGTCGTCCGGTGTGCCGTCTTCGCGGTAACGCGGATCGACGGTCACCTGGAGGTCGAACTTCGCGAGGGTTTCGCCGGTCTCGACGCCCGCGATGGTCAGTTCCGGCAGTGCGACGGTGGGGCGCTCGGTGTTCTGGAACGAGAGCATGACCTGGAACAGCGGATGCTCGCCACCGGTGTTCGGCTGCGCGACTTGCGCGACGCGTTCGAACGGCAGGTCGGCGTTGGCGAAGGCGGACAGGTCGGTGGCGCGCACCTGGTGCACGAGTTCGGTGAACCGGGTGGTGGCATCGATGTCGGTGCGCAGGGTGACCGTGTTGACGAACATGCCCACCAGGTCGGCGAGGGCTGCGGAATCGCGTCCGGCGACCGGTGTGCCGACGGTGACGTCCGTCCCGCCGGATAGTCGGGTCAGTACCGCGGCCAGCGCGGCGTGCACGACCATGAACAGTGAGGACCGCTGCGTGCGTGCGATCTGGACCAGCTCGTCGTGCACCTGGGCTGGCAGGGTCGCCGAGGTGGTGGCACCGCGCAGGGTCGGTGTGGCGGGGCGCGGACGGTCCAGCGGTAACCGCGCGGCGCCGGCCACTCCGGCGAGCTGGGCGCGCCAGTAGGCCAACTGCGTTGCGGCGAGGGAGTTCTCGTCGCTGTCGTTGCCGATCACGCGGTGCTGCCAAAGGGCGAAGTCGGCGTACTGCACCGGCAGCGGCGCCCACTGTGGCGATGCGCCCGCGGTGCGCGCCAGGTAGGCGGTGGTGAGATCACGCGCGACCGGCGCGAACGAGACGCCGTCGGCGCTGATGTGGTGGACGACGAGCACGAAGAGGTGTTCGTTCGTATCGGGATCGGTGAACAGTCGCATCCGGACGGGCGGGTGTGTGGTGACGTCGAATCCGGTCGAGAGCAGTCGTGCGAGTTGTTCGGGGTCGACCGAGCCGGCCGCTGCTACCTGGAGTCCGTCGGGCAGGGTCTGGGCCACCGTCAGTATTTCCTGACGAGCCGCACCCTCGGTGCCGTGCGCGGGGAAGCGCGTGCGCAGTGCCTCGTGCCGTTGGAACACGTCGAGTACGGCCGCGCGCAAGGCGGCGACATCGAGGCTTCCGGTGAGGCGGATGGCGAATGGCAGGTTGTAGGAGGCGGATTCGGGGTCGATCTGGTTGAGCACCCACATGCGTTGTTGTGCTAGCGAAAGCGGGATCACTTCGGGGCGGGTGACCGGAACCAGTGCGGGACGTGGTGCGGCGGATTCAGCACCGGAGCAGATGTGGGCGGCGAGTTCGGCGACCACCGGTGCGTCGAACAGCGCACGCACCGAGACGCGGGAGTCCAGCGTCGTGCTGAGCTTGCTGACCAGTTGGGTGGCGATCAGCGAGTTGCCGCCGAGGTCGAAGAAGCTGTCGTCCAGGCCGACTCGGTCCAGGCCGAGCACCTCGGCGAACACACCGGCGACGAGCTGCTGCACCGGGGTGGCGGGCGCGCGGAACTCCCTGGCCTGGAAGGTCGGACGTGGCAGGGCTTTTCGGTCGAGCTTGCCGCTGGTGTTGAGGGGGAACTCCGACAAGGTGACCACGGCGGTGGGCACCATGTAGGCGGGCAGCGTCTCGGCCAGTGCCGAGGTCAACGCCGTGTCCTCGATCCGGTGGTGCGGTGCGGCCACCACGTAGGCGACGAGTTGGTCGCCCAGCTCCGAGGTGTACACCACGACCACGGCCTGATGCACCGAAGGCTGTGCCAGCAGCGCCGATTCGATGTCGCCCAGTTCGATACGTTGGCCGCGGAACTTCACCTGGAAGTCGGAGCGGCCGAGGTATTCCAGCACTTCGGGGTGCGCGGCATCGTCGGTGGCACGCCACAGCACCAGATCACCGGTGCGATACATCCGCTCCCCGGTTCCGAAGGGGTTGGCGACGAAGCGATCCGAGGTCAGATCGGGCCTGGTCACGTACTCGCGGGCGAGTTGCTCGCCGGCGAGATAGAGCTCACCGGTGACGCCACTCGGCACCGGCCGCAGTCGCCCGTCCAGGACGTAGACGCGAACGTTCCACTCCGGCACGCCGATCGGAATGGTGCCGGATACCTCGCCGGGGACTTTCCAGTGCGTTACCGAGACCGCCGCCTCGGTGGGTCCGTACAGGTTGTGCACAGTCGCATCGGAGATCGCGCCGAACGCGGTCACCGTCTCCGGCGGCAACGCCTCGCCGATGGCGAACACATCCCGCAGCGTCGCGATCGATGCGCGGTCGGTGTGCGCGGCGAAGACCGCGAGCATCGAGGGCACGAAATCGGTGCGGGTCACCCCCCGCTCGGCGATGGTCCGTGCCAGGTATGCCGGGTCGCGATGACCGTCGGGGGTGGCGACGACCAGTTGCGCTCCCGCGCGCAACGGCAGGAAGAAACCCCACAGCGAGACGTCGAAGGTGGTGGCGGTCTTCTGGAGGTACACGTCGTCGGGGCTGGTGGGGTATTCGGCGAGCATCCACGCCATCTGGTTGTGGATGGCGCGATGGGAGACCGAAACGCCCTTCGGACGCCCGGTGGACCCGGAGGTGAACAACACGTAGGCCGGATTGTCCGGATGGACGGGCCGCACCAGTTCATCGGAAAGCACCGGCGTCGCGCCGAATTCGTGCAACGGTTCGGTGTCGACGTACAGCACCGCGACACCGTCGGGCAGTGCGGCGTCGGCGTCGGTGGTGGTGAGTACGCAGATCGGTTGTGCCGTGTCCAGCACGTGGGCGATCCGCTCGCCGGGATGGTCGGGATCGAGTGGAACGAACGCGCCGCCCGCCGCCACGATCGCGTACATCGCGATCACCAGTTCCGGTGACCGGCGGATCGCCAGCGCTACCAGGGATTCCGCGCCGACGCCCCGCGTGATCAGCAGGCGGGTGAGGCGGTTGACCTTGTCGTCGAATTCGCGATAGGTCAGCTCGGTGCCCTCGTAGGCCACCGCCACCCGATCCTGGTGCGCGCGCACCGCGGCCCGGTAGCCGTCGAGCAGCAGTTGCGCGCCGAGCGGGTGGGCGGTGTCGTTGTGCTCGTGCAGGATTCGGTCGCGTTCGGTCGAGTCGAGGAAGATGTCGAGCGCGTCGATGCTTCGGTTCGGATGTTCCAGCAGTGCGTCCAGCACCCGGTTCATCCTGGCGTCGATCGTGGCGATCTCGGTATCGGTGAACACCTCGGCCCGGTATTTCCAGGTCAGTTCGATCGTCGACTGGGCGGTGATCAGCAGGGTCAGGGGGTAATGGGTGTCGTCCTGCATGCCGACGCCGGTCACCGAGGCGCCGTCGACATTGCTCACGGCGGCGATGGCGGCACGGTCGATGGGGTAGGACTCGAAGATGAGCAGGGTGTCGAATTGGGCTGCGGCACCTGCGGTGCGCTGGATGTCCGCGAGGCCGATGTGGTGGTGGTCGAGCAGGTCGGCCTGCTGGCGTTGGAGTTGGCGCACCATGTCGTCGGCGACCGGATGGTCGTCAAGGCGCACGCGCACCGGCAGGGTGTTGATGAACAACCCCACCATGTCTTCCACACCGGGCAGTTCGGGCGGGCGGCCGGAGACCGTCGCGCCGAATACCACGTCGTCGCGTCCGGTGAGTCGGCTCAGCGTCAGGCCCCACGCCGCCTGCGTCATCGTGTTCACGGTGACGCCGAGCGCGGCCGCGTGTTCGACGATGCGGCGGGTGCGCTCGGCGTCGATCTCGGTGACCAGCTTGCCGATTCGCGTGGATTCGGTGGCGGCGGGTCGACGGGCGAGCAGGGTGGGTTCGGTCGCACCGGACAGTGCCGTGTTCCATACCGCCAGGGAGCTGGCGTATTCGCGGCGCGACAACCAGGTCAGGAACGTGCGGTAGGAGGGGACGTTCGGTAGTGCCGAGGCGTCGCCGCGGGTGCCGTAGAGCACGAGTACGTCGCGCATCAGCAAGGGCATCGACCATCCGTCGAGCAGGATGTGGTGGGTGGTGATCACCAGGTGCCACTGTCCGCCGGTGGGTTTCGTGCCGGTGGTGTCGGGGTGCTCGAGGCGGTACAGGGTGAAACGCAGCAGCGGTGCTGTGGCGAGATCGAAGCCGCTTTCGCGTTCCGCGACAACCAGCTTGCGGAGTTCGGTGTCGCGTTCGGTCTCCGCGACCCCGGTGAGATCGACTTCCCGCCAGGGCAGTTCGACCCGATCGTGCACGATCTGTACCGGTCGTCCCTCGGCATCGGCGGCGAAGCAGACCCGCAGGTTCGGGTAGCGGTGCAGTACCGCGTCGGCCGCGGTACGCAACCGCGCGACGTCGAGGTCGCCGCCCAGGTCGACGCTGGCCTGTGTGGTGTAGAGGTCGACCGCCGCTGTGCCCTCGGCGTGCGACATGAGTGCGTGGAACAACAGTCCGGATTGCAGTGGCGAGAGCGACCACACGTCCGAGAGACCGGGGTGTTCGCTTTCCCATCGATCGATGTCGGCCTGGTTTCCCTCGACCAGTGGCAGGTCGGATGGGGTCAGTCCGCCCGCCGCCGGGTGCTGTGCGTGCTCGGCCAGCGCGTCGAGCGCGGCGACCCACCGGTCGGCGAGTTCGCGTACCTGTTCGGGGGAGAGCAGTCCGGTGGGGAAGGCGAACGACGCGCCGAGGCGAGGGCCTTCAGGGCCTTCGCCGTCGTCGGTGACGATCGCGTTGATGTCGAGCACGCCGTGCGCGGGCATTTGCGGATCCATCTGCGCGTCGAGGCGCCCCAGATCGCCGACCGGAACCCACGGTGCGGTAGCCAGTGCCGCATGTTCGGCGCCGACGGATACGCGGCCGAGGTAGTTGAACCTGATCTGCCCGAGTTCGCCGAGTTGTCCCGCGGTGTCGGGGTTCAGGTGTTGCAGCAGGCCGTACCCGATGCCCTTGTCCGGTACCGCGAGCAACTGTTCCTTCACGGATTTCACGGCGGCGGCCAGCGCGTGCCCACCCGACGACGCTTCGGCGAGATCGATGCCGGTCAGGTCGAGGCGCACCGGGTAGGCGCTGGTGAACCACCCGACGGTGCGCGAGAGGTCGGCACCGGCGATGACGGTCTCCTCGCGACCGTGCCCTTCCAACCCGACCAGCAGGGCGGCGTCGGAGGTCGGCTCGCGCCACCCGAGAACGGCAAGGGCCAGGGCGGTGAGCAGTCCGTGGTCCGCGCCGCCGCGATAGCGTTCGGGCAGGGTGGTGAGCACCGCTTCGGTGGTCGAGGCCGACAGCGTGACCTCCACCCGGTCGAGGGTGGCGAAGGTATCGGTGGCCGGATCGAACGGACGCGCCCCCAGTTGCGGATCCGCGGTCTCGGCGACCTGCTGCCAGAACGGCAGTTCGGCGCGGCGCGCGGATCCTCGGGCGGAATCGAGCAGCGCGTGGTTCCAACGCCGCAGCGACGTCCCGTTCGCGGCCAGCGAGATCGATTGCCCGGCCACCAGTTGCGACCACGCGATGGCGAGATCGGGGATGATGATGCGCCACGAGACACCGTCGACCACCAGGTGATGGGCGACGATCAGCAGCACATCGTCACGGTGACGGGATGCGGGAGTGAAGGCGAACCAGACGAATTGGAGCATCCGCCCGCTCGCCGGGTCGAGTTCGCCGAGCGCCGCGTCGTATTCGACGCTCGCGCGGCGGGAGAGTTCTTCGTCGGTGAGGTCGGCGGGCAGTTCCACGCGGCGTAGCAGGGAATCGGTGTCCGCGCTGCCACGGGGGAGTGCTTCGAAAACCCATGCGTCGGCAATCTTTTCCGACGCGGGTGACGGGTGCGCGCGCAGCCTGGTGCGCAGCGCGTCGTGGTGATCGAGTACCGCGTCGAGGGTGGCGACCAGGGTGGGTCGGTCGATGCCCTCGGGTAACCGCAGCGTCATCGACTGGGTGAACCGCTCGAAGGGCGTTCCCGCGGCGAGCAATTCGGTCATGACGGGTGTCAGCGGGATCGCGCCGATTCCGCCGCCGGGCAGCTCGGCCAGTTGGTATTGCTCGCTGTCGTCGAGGGCGGTGGCCACGGCGGCCAACCCCGCGACCGTGCGCTGATCGAAAACGTCACGCGCACTGAAAACCACGCCTTGGCGTTTCGCGCGCGACACCAGTTGGATGGAGAGGATCGAGTCACCGCCGAGTCCGAAGAAGGAATCGTCGAGGCCGACTCGTGTGGCACCGAGCACGGCGGCGAACACCTCGGCGATGATCGATTCCACTTCGGTGACAGGGGCACGGAATTCGCGCGCCTCGAGGTTCGGCGCGGGCAGCGCGGCGTGATCGAGCTTGCCCGTCGGGGTCAGCGGGAGGGCGTCCAGCGTGACGATGCTCGCCGGGATCATGTGCTCGGGGAGTCGACGGTGCAGGTAGGTGTCGAGTTCGTCGAGGTCTGGTGCCGCGGCGGTGTTCTCGTCTGTGTTGGTCGCGGCAAGCACGTAGGAGACAAGTGCCTGGACACCTGAGGGGAGGGTGCGACCGAGCGTCGCGGAGAACTCGATGCCGGGGTGTTCGGTGAGTACGGTGTCGATCTCGCCGGGTTCGATACGGAAACCGCGGATCTTCACCTGATGGTCGGAGCGGCCGTGGAATTCGAGCGTGCCCTCGCTGGTGCGGCGCACCAGGTCGCCGGTGCGGTACATCCGTGTTCCTTCGGCACCGGCGTCGGCGCCGAAGGGGTTGGCGACGAATCGTTGCGCGGTCAGCGCGTAGCGCCGCAGATACCCCTGGGCGAGGCCGGGTCCCGCGAGATACAGCTCACCGATGACTCCGGCGGGTACCGGGCGCAGGCTCGAATCCAGCACGATCGCGCCGACGCCCTTGATCGGCGCGCCGATGGTGATCGGGTCGTCGGCACGCAGTTCGGTGCTGGTGACGACGATGGTGGCTTCGGTGGGGCCGTAGGAATTGAAAATCGTGCGGTCGTCGGTGTGCCAGCGGCGCACGAGTTCGGGGCCGAGTCGGTCGGCGCCGAAGACGATGGTGCGCAACTCCGCTAGCCCGTCGGGGTCAACGCTTTCCCACGCGCCGGGCGTGATGAGCACATGGGTGACGCGCTCGCGACGCAACAGTTCGGCCAGTTCCGCGCCCGCGTACACCTGTGGCGGGGCGATCACCAGTGTCGCACCGGTGGTGAAGGCGAAAAGCAGTTCTTCCAGCGCGAAATCGAAGCTGGGCGAAATGACGTGCAGCACGCGGGAATCGGGGCCGATTCCGTACTCCCGGCCGAGCGCGGCGACAGCGGCGAGTCCCTCGTGGGTCACCACCACGCCCTTGGGCAGCCCTGTGGATCCCGAGGTGTAGATGAGGTAGGCGGGGTGCTTCTGCTGCACCTGGCGGATCCGGTCGGTGTAGGAGATCGTGTACGCGGGGCGGGTGGCGACGCGTTGCGCGCACTCGGGTGCATCGAGTTCCCACCACTGCGTGGCGGCGTCGGTGCCGAGCAGCCCTCGGAATTCGGTGGTGGTCAGGCCCAGTGCCGCACCGGAATCCGACAGAATGTGCGTGACTCGATCCTGCGGGTAGTTCGGGTCGACGGGCACGTACGCCGCACCGGTTTTGGCGATCGCCCAGACGGCGAGCACCGATTCGATGCTGCGCGCGATACCGATCGCGACCGTGTCCCCCGCGCCGATGCCGTGCGCGATGAGTTCCCTGGCCAGACGGGAGGACTGTTCGTCCAGTTCCCGGTAGGTGAGTTGGCGGGTATCGCCCGGCTTGTCCGGCTGATCAGCTCTGACAGCAACCGAATCGGCAGCCGATTCGACTGCGGAGGAGAGGAGATTTCCGAACAACACGCCGCCACGGCGACGACCCCCGCGCACCGATGCGCGTTCCCTACTCACTGTTGACATTGCCTTTCATACTGGCCACGTCGTATCAGTTGACGAAACGCGGTGCTGAATCCACCGAACGGTCCACTCGCGAGGAGAAGGCGTGGTGCAGGGCCTGCGGTACACCCTATACGTGGACGTAGCATTCGAGCTTTGTCATCTATGGGAAAGTAGTCCACGACCCCACGCCGCATCCTCGACCGTCTCCGCCAAAACCTCGACTCCCTGGAACACACCCTGGGCACCATCTGACCCGACCAAATCCCCCCGAACCCGACCGTGTAAATTGGAATCGCTCAGGGGCCTTAGCTCAATTGGCAGAGCACTGCCTTTGCAAGGCAGGGGTTAGGGGTTCGATTCCCCTAGGCTCCACTCGAAAACGCTCTCTACCTGCAATGTCGGGTGGGGGGCGTTTTTCGTTTCTCCCGGTCCTGCTGGCGGGTGGCTCGACCTCGGGTGGAATCTCGTGGTCTGCTGGCGGACGTGTTGTCGTCAACGGTCGAGCTCGGGTTCGTGGGTGCCACCGCGCGGTGTCGTCCGGCGGGCACGTTCGGTGGCGCAAGTAAGGTGAAGGTATGAAGATTCTGCTTGCGCTCGGTGTCGTTGTCCTGGTCTTCCTCGGGGTCTCCAAGCTGCGTCAGCGCAGTGACTCGGATGTGTGGCACGAGGTGACCAACCGCTGAAACCCGGTGGACTGACGTCCAATTCGGGCTGGTGGAACGGACCGCATCGTTGTCGGTGCGGTCCGTTTCCTGTCGGGTGCGCGTCAGTTTCGCAGGGGGTGCGCCTGGAAGAAGTCCCACATGACCTCGTTGGCGCTGATCGAGCGGGTGGTGTTGCCGACCAACGGTGGCGGCATGATCACCGAGGTGGAGCCCGGCCACGTGTGTCCGCCGCCGTGGACGGTGTAGAGCGCGACGGTGGCGTCCTCGGCGCACGCGTAGTCGGTGCGGGTGACATCGGGGGCGATCTGTTGTTCGCGCGGTGTCGGGTCGCATCCATTGCGTCGCGCCCATGCGGCGGCGTTGTCCGGAATGCTTTGCGGGCCAGGCCCGTTGACGGCTGGTCCGTCGTTCTGCTGTTCTACCGCCGATCCGGTGCCGTCCGGGGAGGGCAGTAGCCGCGCGTTCGGTCCTGTACCCCCGGTGTAGGCGATGATGGGGTCGTCGGTGCCGTGAAAGGCGACGACAGGGACCGGGCGGGTTGTCTGGCACCACGGAAAGTCCTGCAATCCGGCTACCGGCGCGATGGCCGCGATCCGGTCGGAGAACTGGCAGGCCAGCGAGGATGTGGTGAACGCGCCCATCGACAGGCCGGTGACGAATACCCGCGCCTGATCGACGCACAGGGTCGATTCTACGTGCGTGAGCAGCTGTTCGAGATACTCGACGTCGGCGGCGCCTTGCGCGAAATCCCATCGGGGCAGCCCTGGTTCGTTGATTTCGGGCGTGACCGTGAGAAACCCGTGCGCGGCACCGAATTCGCCGAGCGCCGCCACCGAGTGCTCGATGGCCGCCGGTTCGAGATAGCCGTGCAGATCGAGGACCACCGGCAACGGGTGG
The DNA here is from genome assembly GCF_039543305.1 of Nocardia callitridis. Lineage (NCBI taxonomy): Bacteria > Bacillati > Actinomycetota > Actinomycetes > Mycobacteriales > Nocardiaceae > Nocardia > Nocardia callitridis. The sequence continues at coordinate 1,427,362 of NZ_BAABJM010000001.1, forward strand.
TCGGCGCCGATCGGCACGTCGAGAATGTAGCTTCCGGATTTGCCCGCGGCCGTGAACGGCACGGTTGTGTTGCCCGCTGCGGGCGTGGGTTCGCCGCAACCGGCCGACGATGTCGGTGCGGGGTCGGGTTCCTCCGCATGCGCGACACCGGTGAGCGCAGTGAGGGACACCGCCAGGGCCGCAACACCGGCCACGCGTGCCAGGTGTTCTCGCCGACGTGTCACGAGTTCAGCGTCCGCGCGCAGCCGGGACGTGAAATTTTCGATCTTGAGCATGAGAACGATGTTCTCACCGGTGGGGGTGGCGCAGGCCGGTAATGCTGGTTTCCGGAACGTAGCCGTCGAACGGGTCGCATTTTCCGTGGAGTGCTCGGATGCGGCCTCTCGGCCATTGCCACGGAGGTAGCGTTCCTACGAGCCCTACCCGACCGGGGGAGAACCGGAGGTGGACGTGCAGGTCATCGATACCCACGCTCATGTGTATCCCGCCGGATACCTGGACCGGCTCGAATCGGTCGGGATACCGGCCGCGTCGACGAAGGTCGCGCGAAATATGCAGGCGGACGACACCGCGCGCGACATGAGCGCCCGACTGGCCATGATGGACGCGGCCAGGGTGGACATCCAGGTCTTGTCGGTGAGTCCGCAGCTACCGATGGTCGATGACCGGGCAGCGGCCGCCCAGGCATGCCGTGCGGTCGATATCGAATACGCCGACATCGTCGGTGCGCACGCCGACCGTTTCTACGCCTACGGCGCCGCGCCGCTACCGCACGCCGAGGACGCCGCCGCAGAGGTCGGCTATTGTCTCGACGAGCTCGGCTTCGTCTCCGATGACCATGACCACGATCATCGGAGACGACATTTATCCGAGCGATCCACGCCTCGATCCGTTCTTCGCCGAGTTGGATCGGCGCGGTGCGGTGCTGTACATCCATCCGACCGGTTGCGGGGCTTCGAGCCCGATGATCAATGGGCAGGGTCTCGAGTGGGTGGTCGGTGCGCCGATCGAGGATAGCCTCGCGGTACTGCATCTGCTCAAAGCTGATGCGCCACGCAGGTTTCCGAACATTCGATGGCATATCGCGCACCTCGGCGGCGATCTCGCGTTCCTGGCGCGGCGAATCGAGGACAACTTCGAGGACTGGCATGCGTTCGAGTCGAGCCCGATGGCCGCGCTGCGACGAATGTGGTTCGATGCCGCGAATTTTCACGCCCCCGCGCTGCGCATGATCATGGAAACCTTCGACCCGAAGCGCATCATGTGCGGCAGCGACTATCCCTACTTTCGCGATGAGAAATACACCAGGGCTGTCGAATACATCAAGGAATCAGGCCTGCCGCCCGCACAATGCGCCGACGTGCTCGGCAACAACGCGGCCACGCTCTACCGAGCATGAGTTCTGTTCTCGCGGGCACGGTCGAACGCCGCGATGAACAAGGAAACGCAGGTTCTGGTGAGCTCGGCGGGATCGTGGCGCCTGCCGTCCATCAACCAGTGCACCAACAGATGGTTGACCCCGCCGACGAGCGCGACCGCGGTCAAACGATCGGTAGTGACCTCGACGCCCGGCGAGCGCGCGGCGGCGACGGCCGACCACGCCGCGACCACCATGTCGGTGAACTCCTGCAGCACGCCGTGCCTGCGCTGCTCCATCGCGAGGGAGACGCCGACGACCTCGATGAGCACGACGCGGGCGCGGCGGGGGTCCTTGGTGAGGTAGTCGACGAAACCGTGCAGACCCGCGTACGCGATAGCGTCGAGATCCGTCGGATTCGCCGCTGCTGCAAGGGCGGTCGCGTCGGCCGTGGCGGTGCGTAACCGATCGACGAGTGCGGTGTACAGCGCGGCGAGGCAGTCTTCTCGGTCGGTGAACGACTCGTAGAAGTAGCGCTCGGTCAAACCCGCGCGCAGGCACAGCTTCTTCACGGCGGTGGGTTGATAACCCGCGGTGCCGAATAGTTCGAGCGCGGCGGTAAGCAGTGCGCCGCGGCGTTGGCGGGTACGTTCTTCGGGAGCGAGTCCGGTGTATCGCCTGGTCAAAGCATGTCGCGTCATTGTTCTCACTCCTTCCCGCGCCCGATGAAATCGATTTTGACATGATATCGTGTCAAAAAATGGATTGGAGGGATATGCCAACTCCGCTGCATTCCCACCCTGCCATCGGGGGACGAGTCATCGCGGTCACCGGCGGCGCGCGGGGTATCGGCCGCGAGATCGCGGGACTGCTGGCCATGGCCGGTGCGCGCGTGGCCATCGGCGACAACGACCGCGACGCTGTCCGTGCCACCGCGAACGCGCTCACCGGTGCGGTCGCCCCCTTCGATCTGGACGTTACCGACACCGCGTCCTTCGCGTCCTTCCTCAACGCTGTCGAGCGGCGATGGGGGCGGGTGGATGTGCTGGTCAACAACGCGGGCGTGATGTGGGTCGGCGGATTCGACGCCGAACCCGAAACCGCGGCGGCTCGCCAGCTGGAAGTGAATCTGCACGGGGTGATTCGTGGTGTGAAGCTCGCCGGTGCCACCATGCGAGCCAGGGGTGCGGGCCACATCGTCACCGTCGCCTCGGCCGCCTCGAAACTCTCGCCTCCCGGTGAAGCTACCTACGCCGCGACGAAACACGGCGTGTACGGCTACCTGAACGCGGTGCGCGCGGAGTTGGCGGGCAGCGGTGTACAACTGTCGGTCGTCATGCCAGGTGTGGTGGATACCGAACTGGCCGCGGGTACCGCGACCGGCGCGCCGAAACTGCTGAGCCCCGAGGACGTCGCGCAGGCCGTGCTCGCCGTGATCGTGCGGCCGAGGTTCGAGGTGACGGTGCCCGGGTACGTCGGCCCGCTCACTCGCTGGGTGAACGTGCTACCGGAACGTCTGCGCGACTACGCGCTGCGCAAGATGGTCCCCGATCAGGTAGCCGCCGTCACCGGACATTCGATCCGAAACGACTATCAGGCAAGGCTTTTCCACCCTCGACCACCGAACCATCGCTAGCTCCCACCGCGGTAGGCACGCGACGCGGGGCCTGACCAGCGACGCTTGCCCCCCGACTACGCGCCGAGGCGACTACGGTGGCAGGAGTGGACTCGCTGCCCGATTTTCTGCTGACCGAGCCTGTCGTGACGACCCCGCTCGACGGCGTCGCCGCGGCGTGGACCCGGCATCGGGTGGCCGCCAACCGCTTCGGCAAGCCCGTCGACGTCGCGATCGCCGCCGGATTCGGCGCGGACCGACTGGGTTTCGCGTTCTTGTCCGGCTATCAGGAGGCCTTGCGCACCTTGATACCCGAGTTGCCCGACGACGACCTGGTGTCGTTCTGTGCGACCGAAAGCGGCGGAGCGCATCCCGCGGCGATCCATACCGGCCTCACCGAGGACGCGGGCCGATGGTGCGTCAACGGGGCGAAATCCTTCGCCACCCTGGGTTCGTCTGCGCGGATTCTCGTGGTGATCGCGAGCGCGGGGGTGTCGGCCGATGGACGAAACCGCTTGCACGCCACCATACTCAGTGCCGATGACCCGGGCGTCTTCGTCACCGACCTGCCCGCGACCGCCTTCGCTCCGGAGGTCGCGCACGCGTCGGTGACCCTGCGCGACGTGCCGGTGCGCGTGCTGCCGGGTGACGGCTACCTGGACTATCTCAAGCCGTTTCGCACCATCGAGGACATCCACGTGCTCGCCGCGACACTGGGGTGGCTGACGCGGGTGGCACGCGCGTCGCGCTGGCCGAATTCGGTGCTCGAGCGCCTACTGACCGCGGTCACGATGGTGCGCGGGCTCGACATCGACGCGCCGAGTTCGCCGGGCACCCACATCGCGTTGGGTGCGGTATTCGACCAGTTCCGTGCCTTGCTCGAGGCGCTCGGCCCGTTCTGGGCGTCGACGGATTCGGTTGTGCGACAACGGTGGGAGCGCGATCGGCCGTTGTTGGCTACGGCGGATCGGGTGCGTGCGCTTCGGTTGGCGGCGGCCTGGCGGTCGGTACTGTCGGCCGACTGAGTTTCGCCGACCCGGGCACCGCGCCGCGGTGTTCGCCAGCGCGCTGCCCTGAAGAAACATCGCCGGAACCTGCCCGGAAAATGGGGAGCGGGCCTCGGCGAAGGGGGGGAGTTAGCCGAGGCCCGCGTAGGGTCGGCCCGGGGGGGAGGGGCCGACGTGAACGATCCTACGCGATGATCGGTGATTGTGTGTGCGTGGGGACCACCACTTTTCAAGATTTCTCCCAGGCATTTTTCGGTCGCATCGTGGCCGAAGTATTCGACCGGCCGCTCCCGTCCCGCGAGCCGAACATAACGTTGGCTTGATATTTGCCAAAAACCTTGCCTGACAGGGGAAAACGTCTCGTATTGGTCATACGACCTCGTATTGGTCTCGGATCGGTAAAGGTGCCGACCGGTCGCTGTGGTCCTCGATTGGGCCGAGGCGGCGGCCGTCGGAACCCGCGCGTCGACCGATTTCACTGCGTGTCGTGCCAGGTGTGTCGCCGACCTCGGGGCGCCCGCGCCGCCGTGGCACCGCGGGCGAGGACGGCTGCCCTCGCGTGCCACCACACCGTCGAAAAATATCCGAGAATTCGTAGGGAGCGGATGTCGAGAAGGTCGGACCGGCTCCGTCCCAGGAGCACGAGCGGCCGAAGACGGCGCGCACCAGAACCGACACAGGAGCCACCACCGATGCAGCAGCACGAGATCACCGAGATCCTCCAGCGCCCGGTCAGTCAGGATTTGCTGGCCCGCGATCTGACCCGCTTGGCCTATGTCGCCAAGGACGGCACACCCCGTTCGATCCCGATCGCGTTCGCCTGGAACGGCGCGCAGATCGTCCTGTGCACCACCAAGAACGCGCCGAAGCTGCCATCCTTGCGCCATAATCCCCACGTCGCGCTGACGATCGACACGCAGGTGCATCCGCCGAAGATCCTGCTCATTCGCGGAACGGTCGAATTGGACGTCGTCGACGGAATTCCGCAGGAGTATCTCCAGATCAACGGCAGCTACCAGATGACGCCCGAGCAGCGCACGGTCTGGGAGGCGGAGGTCCGCTCGCTCTACGACGGCATGGTCAGGATCGTCGTCACTCCCACCTGGGTGAAGCTCATCGACTTCGAGACCACCCTGCCCACCGCGATCGAAGAACTGACCGCTCGGCGGGCCGCCCGAGCGTAACCGGGACCAGAATTACCGCACCCACACCAAGGAGAACACGATGACGAAGTATCTGCTGCTCAAGCACTACCGGGGCGCGCCAGCGTCGGTCAATGACGTGCGGATGGACCAGTGGGCCCCCGAGGAGGTCACCGCCCACGTGCAGTACATGGAGGACTTCGCCGCGAAACTCGAGTCCACCGGTGAATTCGTCGAGAGCCAGGCGCTCGCCCCGCAGGGGACCTTCGTCCGCTCCGACGGCGAGGGACGAGCGCCGGTCACCGACGGCCCATTCGCCGAGACCAAGGACCTGATCGCCGGGTGGATGGTGATCGACGTCGAAAACTACGAGCGCGCACTCGAACTGGCGGGCGAGCTGTCCGCGGCACCGGGCGCGGGCGGCAAGCCGGTGCAGGAGTGGCTGGAGCTGCGGCCGTTCCTGACCGAGACACACACCTGCACCGAGTGAACCCGAGCGATCGGGGCAACCCGAGTCAACAGCTGGACGCCGCGCTGCTGCGTGCGCTCGTCCCCGTGGTGATCGGCATCCTCGTCCGACGCGGTGCCGACTTCGCCTCGGCCGAGGATGCGGTGCAGGAAGCCATGATTCGTGCACTCGACACCTGGCAGGTAGACCCGCCGCGTGACCCGAAAGCCTGGCTCGTCGCGGCCGCCTGGCACAAATTTCTCGACGCCGCGCGATCCGAAACCGCACGGCGGGGAAGGGAACTCGGCGCGGACGCCGAGCCAGCCGCAGGTCAGGTGCCAGACACCGACGACTCGCTGTGGCTGTATTTCCTCTGTGTGCATCCCGCGCTGTCGCCCGGCTCCGCCGTCGCGTTGACCCTGCGCGCGGTCGGCGGCCTGACGACGCGCCAGATTGCCTCCGCCTACCTGGTGCCCGAAGCGACTATGGCGCAACGGATCAGCAGGGCCAAGCGGCGCATCGCGGGGAAGCCGCTCAACCGACCCGGCGACCTGACCACGGTGCTGCGAGTCCTCTACCTCGTCTTCAACGAGGGGTACAGCGGCGACATCGACCTGACCGCCGAAGCCATCCGCCTCACCCGTCAGCTCGCCAGTGCGACCGACGACCCCGAGGTGGCTGGACTGCTCGCGCTCATGTTGCTGCACCATGCGCGGCGCGCGTCGCGAACAGGACCGGGCGGGCGTCTCGTGCCGCTCGCCGAACAGGACCGATCTCGGTGGGACACCGGCCTTATCGCCGAAGGGATAACCCTCCTGCACGCCGCGCTCGCGCGCGACCGGCTCGGTGAGTATCAAGCGCAAGCTGCGATCGCCGCGTTGCACGCCGATGCCCCGAGCGCTGCCGAGACCGACTGGGTGCAAATCGTGGAGTGGTACGACGAACTGCTGACATGCACGGACAGTCCGGTGGTGCGACTCAACCGTGCGGTCGCGGTCGGCGAGGCCGACGGGCCGCAGGCCGGGTTGGCGGAACTGAACACGTTGGATCCTGACCTGCCCCGCTATGCGGCGGTGCATGCCTACCTGCTCGAGCGTGCCGGTGACCTCGAGCAGGCCGCGCAGCTGTACGCGGCGGCAGCGTACGCGGCAACCAGCGTGCCCGAGCGCGACCACCTCACCCGTGCGGCGGCGCGGGTTCGGCAGTCGTTGCGTTCATGACCGCTGCGGGCAACCGTGCTGTGCGCACGACCAACGGCTGGCAAACCGTGCCCTGCGGTTGTGTCTTTCCGCGCTTCGCGCGCCGTTGGGCATCCGACGAAACGAGTACCGGCGCAGCCCGATTCGAGTAGTCCGCTACCCGCGACCGCACCGTGCACTCTTCGGCATCATCGAACTCGGCCGCACCCCGATTCGGCACCCCCGAGCACCGCCGGGACCGGGGTGCGGCCCTTGTTCACGCTAGCGCCGCGAGCTGGCGCCACTTCCGTCGTCGGGCCGGAACGACCCATGGTCGGATGATTTTCGTCGCCAAAAAATACGATGCGAGCTCAGAAAATTCGGACAATACTGTTTCAAATATCGACCGGTGAACCGATATCCCGGTAGCGGCCGGTTATCGCTCGATTCCGGTCGACTCGAAGCTCGCATATCCGGCCCCGACGAACATCAGGAGAATCATGCCCGACGCAATCGTCGCAACGGGTCTGGTCAAACGCTACGGCCAGTTGATCGCGCTCGACGGTCTCGACCTGACCGTCCCCGAAGGTACCGTCACCGCGCTGCTCGGTCCCAACGGTGCAGGTAAAACCACGACGGTCCGCGTGCTCACCACCCTGCTCATCCCGGATTCCGGGAGCGCGACCGTCGCGGGAATCGACGTGCTGCGCGAACCGCAGCTGCTGCGATCCAGGATCGGTGCGTCAGGTCAATACGCCGCCGTCGATGAATATCTCACCGGTTTCGAGAACCTCGAAATGGTAGGGCGCCTGTATCACATGGGTGTGCGGCGCAGTAAAGAACGCGCACGCGAACTGCTCGACCGATTCCAGCTCAGCGCCGCGGCCGACCGTCCGGTCAAAGGATATTCCGGCGGAATGCGGCGGCGCCTGGATTTGGCGGGCGCGCTGGTGGCCAACCCGCCGGTGCTCTTTCTCGACGAACCGACCACCGGCCTGGATCCCCGCGCCAGGCTCGACCTCTGGGACGTCATCGAAGAACTCGTCGCTGGCGGCACCACCCTGCTGCTCACCACGCAGTACATGGAGGAAGCCGACCGACTCGCCGACGCCATCGCGGTGATCGACCACGGCACCGTGATCGCGCAAGGCACCTCCGACGAGCTCAAGACCCTGGTCGGTGGCGACCGCATCGAACTCACGGTCGACGACGCCGACGACCTGCCGATCGCGCAACAGGCACTGAAAGCACTGGCCGACGGCGAGATTCACCTCGAACCCACCTTGCGCAGAATCATCGTCCCCGTCTCCGACGGCGCGCAAGCCCTGGTCGAGTCGATCGGCAAACTCGCCGAACACGACGTGCGGATCCGCGACGTCGGCCTCCGGCGACCCTCACTCGACGACGTCTTCCTCACCCTCACCGGGCACGAAGCTCGAGCGCTTGCCGCCAACTCCCACACCGACGCGCTCGACGCCACGGAAGGAAAAATCCGATGACCGCGACAACAACGGCCATCATCAGGCCCTCGCTGCGCGAAAAGCTCGAGATCGTCGCCACCGACAGCACCACCATCGCCAAACGCGGAATCATCAAGATCAAACGCGTGCCCGATGTGCTGATCTTCTCGACACTCTCGCCGATCATGTTCGTGCTGCTGTTCGCCTACATCTTCGGCGCGGTGATCGACGTACCGGGACTGTCCGGCGGCTACCGCGAATTCCTGATCGCTGGCATCTTCGCGCAGACGGTCGTGTTCGGCTCGACGTTCACCGGTCTCGCACTGGCCGAGGACATGCAGAAGGGCATCATCGACCGGTTCCGCTCACTGCCGATGGCGCCGTCGTCGGTGCTGATCGGCCGCACGGTCAGCGATGTCGTGATCAACGTGGTCAGCCTCGTCGTCATGTCGTTGACCGGGCTCGCCGTGGGATGGCGCATCCGAGGGTCGTTCCTCGACGCCGTGTTGGCCTATGTGCTGTTGCTGCTGTTCGCCTACTCACTGTCCTGGGTGATGGCGGTGGTCGGCCTGTTGGTACGCACACCCGAGGTGTTCAACAACGCGAGCTTCATGGTGATCTTCCCGCTGACGTTCATCGCCAACACCTTCGTCCCCAGCGAGAAGTTGCCGACCGTGCTGCGCCAGATCGCGGAGTGGAACCCGGTCTCGGCGGTGACCCAGGCAACGCGCGACCTCTTCGGCAACACCAGCCCGCTCGCGCCACCACCCGACTCCTGGTCGATGCGCCATCCCGTCCTCACCACACTGGTCTGGGTGGTGATCATCCTGGCGGTGTTCGTGCCGCTGGCGGTGCGTCAATACAAGCGGACAGTGAGTCGGTAGGCAGGATCAGTGCGGTTTCAGCGACCGCTGTCGGCGCTGGCCAAGGGCGCTGACCCGTTGCGTGAGTAGCCGATTCGCGGTGGCTCCGGCGCTGGCGCCGGAGGCTGCGGTCGTTTACCGCGGGCGAACCAGGCAGCGCCGCCCGCCAGCGCGACGGCGGCCGCCGCGAGTAGTCGGTACCGCGAACGAGTGGATACGTGTAGGCGCCCCAAGGTCATCCGCCCATGCTGGCACAGTCGGCCGAATCGTGCAGACGGCTACGGTGGATACCGGTGGCCGACTCGCCGAGGGGCGTGCGTCGGCCGTAGTTTCGAGGAACGGATCGCGGTGTGGCAGGAACTCGCCGGGCGCCGCGACGCCGGTGGGCGGAGGAACACGTATTTGTGATGGATAACATGTCCGGCGTGACCTCACCGAATCAGACCGCCGTTGCGACGCTGCACACCAACCACGGCGACATCAGGATCTCGCTCTTCGGTAACCATGCGCCGAAAACGGTCAAGAATTTCCTCGGACTCGCGGACGGCTCCGCGCCCTACACCACCGAGAACGCGGCAGGAGGTAGCACAGGTCCGTTTTACGACGGAGCCATCTTCCACCGGGTAATGGACGGATTCATGATTCAAGGCGGTGACCCGACCGGGACAGGACGCGGCGGACCCGGCTTCGAGTTCGATGACGAATTCCACCCGGAACTGCGCTTCGATCGCGGGTACCTGCTGGCCATGGCCAATGCGGGACCGAAGACGAACGGTTCGCAGTTCTTCATCACCGTCAGCGCGCAAGCGCACCTCAACCGCAAGCACACGATCTTCGGTGAGGTGCTCGAGCCGGAATCGCGCAAAGTCGTCGACGCCATCGCGACGACAGCGACCGACCGCAACGACCGCCCGCTGGAACCCGTTGTCATCAACAAGATCACGATCGAATAAGAGGATATGAACCCGCAGCCGCCCGCACCGACGTGCGTCCGCCATCCGAATCGCCAAACCGGTCTGGCGTGCACACGGTGTGGGCGGCCAGCCTGCCCGGAATGCCTGCGACCCGCTTCGGTCGGTCAGCACTGCGTCGACTGCCTGCGTCAGGACCAGCGCGACGTGGCACCGGTACGCACCGTCGCGGGGGCGCCGACCAGCACGCGCCCGACGCCGTATGTCACCTATGTGCTGATCGCGCTGAACGTCGCGTTCTACGCCTTCACCGCGCTACAGGCGCACAACCCGGTGGACAACCAGCGTTCCTCGCTGTTTCTACGCCTGGTGTTGTACCCGCCCTACGTCGCCGACGGTGAATGGTGGCGCGTGATCGGCACGGGTTTCCTGCACTACGGGCCCTTTCATCTGCTGATCAACATGTTCGCCCTGTTTGTGATCGGCCGCGACGGCGAATTGGTGCTCGGTAGAGCGCGTTTCCTCGCGGTGTACGCGGTCTCGCTACTCGGTGGGTCGGCGGCCGTGATGGTCTTCGCGCCGGAGTCCCCGACGGCGGGTGCGTCCGGCGCGGTGTACGGGCTGTTCGGTGCGATCACCATCATCCTGCTGCGCCTGCGTCAGAACCCCACGCAGATGTTGATCCTGATCGGCATCAACGTGTTCATCAGCATCTCGCTGCCCGGTATCTCGCTGTGGGGACACCTCGGCGGCCTTGCCGCCGGCACCCTCGCGACCGTCGGCATTCTGTTCGTGCCCGCCTGGTTGCACGCGAAGACGCAGGAGAACGCCAGGGTCATCGGCTGGGTGGCGGTCGGGATCATCGCGGTGATCTCGGTGGCGGTGATCGGATCGGCCGCCGCCTCGCTCATATCGTGAGGCAGGCGGGATCGCTTCGCTTCACGTGAAACACCGCCGAAAGCGCAGCGGTTGTCGGGTGTGGCGAACGGTCGCCATCGGGACTTGGCACGGCTGGTCGTTGGGCGACGGTTCCGCCTGCGCGCGCGGCCATGCGCGATGCTCTCGGCGACCCTTCGCCTTGGGAAATTCAGGCTGTGCTCGCAGCAGGGCCGGGGCTCCGAGCAACGCACTCACGGTGACCGGTCGGGCTCGAGGCGGGGCGTGTGCGTGCTAGCTCGTTTTGTCGCGCGACAACCGCATCGCGCCGACCAGATCCTCGTACACCGCGGTGGGGTCGGCGCCCAGATCCCAACGACCGAAGATGAGCAGTCGCTCGCCCTCGTCGTCGACCACGTCGATCTCCACCATCGGCATCTTGCGCCCGAGCCGGCGGTAACCGACGATCCTGGCGCGAACGATCTGCGTGGGCACGTACTCCCTCGGCCGCAACAGGCCACGCACCACCATGCGCGGTGGTTCCCCCGCAACCACCGCAAGCCTCGGGCGTTGTCGAAATCCGAGCCCAGCCATCGCCAACAGGCCGAGCGCGGCCAGCCCGACGAGCAACCGACTCGGCCCGTCCGCGGCGAAGAAGGTCGCCACAGCCATCGCGACACCGCCCACCGCGACCGCGATCAAGGCAGGCGCCGGAGTGGACCAGGAAAGCCGGTCGGCGGGGGAATTCGGGGCGGGCAAATCAGGGTTCATGCGCGGCGATACCCACTCTTACTGGAGTTGTCCACAGGTTCATCCACAGGTGTGTATGAATGACACGTCTGTAATCCCTGGTCAGGCGGCTTCGGTCTGATCGGTCAACGCCACCGCATCGTCATGATCAGACCGATGACCATCAGACCGAAGCCGATCAGGAAATTCCATGCGTTCAGGTCGCTCAGCCAGGTGATCTTGTCGCCGGCCAGGTAGTACACCAGCAACCAGGCGAGCCCGGCCAGCATGAACCCGAGCATGACGGTGACGTACCACACCGGAGACGGGCCGAGGGCTTTCACCTTGACCGGCGTCCTGCTGGCGGGGCTGGCGCTGAAATCGGCCTTCTTGCGGACCTTCGACTTGGGCATGACGTCCTCGTATTCGGCGTTCAGGTCGGTACCGGCGGGTCGGCTGCCGCCCAGCTCGTGCGGCGGTGGCAGCGGGCTGGCGAGCTCGCCAAAGCGCCTCCGGTGTGCCTCTAGGCTAGCCCAACAGGGAATAGATGCGACGTGGTGGCGGTTGGCGACGGTAATCTCGACCCCATGCGTGTTCTCGTCGTCGACAATTACGACAGCTTCGTGTTCAACCTGGTGCAATATCTGGGCCAGCTCGGCGTGGAGGCTGTGGTCTGGCGCAACGACGACCCGAACCTCACCGACCTCGATGCCGTCGTCACCGAGTTCGACGGCATCCTGATCAGCCCCGGCCCAGGCACCCCCGACCGTGCCGGTGTCAGCATCGAGCTCGTGCACGCCTGCGCCCGCCACCGCACCCCCTTGCTCGGGGTGTGCCTCGGACACCAGGCGATCGGTGAGGCGTTCGGCGCCACCGTCATCCGTGCGTCCGAACTACTGCACGGCAAGACCAGTTCCGTCTTCCACCTCGGCACCGGCGTCCTCGCGGGCCTACCCGACCCCTTCACCGCGACCCGGTACCACTCGCTGACCGTCGCCGAAGACACCCTGCCCGAGGAACTCGAGGTACTCGGGCACACCGAGAGCGGCATCGTGATGGCCTTCCGCCACCGGGAGCTGCCCATCCACGGCGTCCAATTCCATCCCGAATCGGTACTCACCCAGGGTGGGCACCGAATGCTGGCGAACTGGCTGGCAGCCTGCGGCGAACGCCCCGCCGAGGATTTGGTGCGCACACTCGAAGCCGAGGTCGCCGCACTCGTGCCGCAATAGTCCGCGCGTCCCGGAAAAGCGCTTTTCCGTGCTTTTTCGACGCTCGGTCGAAGCGATCCTGGAATCGAGTCGGGTCAGCCACCCAGCGGTAGCACACCGATGACGATGGTGATCGTGGCGTTCCTGCCCACGGCTGATCCCGCGGACGGCTGCTGGTCGAGTACCCGTCCGACCCTGCCCGGGTCGATCGTGCCCTGCGTGGTTTGGGTGATCTGACCGGTGCTGCCGGTCCACCCCTCGGCGCGCAGCTTGTCCACCGCCTGGGCGGCCGTGAGGCCATCCAGGGAAGGCATCCTGGTCTGGTCGCCGGCGACCTGCAAGGTCACCGAGGAGCCCTTGTCGGCGTTCGAACCGCCCGCGGGGCTCGTCGCGACGACCTCACCCTTGGGCTTGGCCGAGGGAACCTCCTGGATCACGACCTTGAAACCGTTGCCCTCGATATTCGGCTGCGCGACATCCACCGTCTGGCCGACGACGTAAGGGACGCGAATGGCCTCGGGGCCGGTACCGATGGTGATCGTCACCTGACCGTTGGCATCGAGCTTGCCGCCCGGTGACGGGTTCTGGTCGGTGACCGTATCCTTCTCGGCCTCGCTCGACGGCGCGCGTTCGACGTTCGGGTTCAGCTCCAGGCCCTCGACGCTGAGCTTCTGCTGTGCCTGCTGCTGGTTGAGCCCGATCAGCTTCGGCACCTGAACCTGGGCCGGGCCGGACGACACCTGCAGCGTCACCGTGCTGCCCTTGTTGATGCTCGAGCCGCCGAGCGGCTGGGTGGCGATCACGTTGCCGGTGGGGACCTTGCTGTCGGGCTTCTCCTGCACCGCGACCGAGAAGCCGGCACCCTGCAACTGCTCCTGCGCCTGCTGGGAGGCCTTGTTCGACACATCGGGCACCTCGACCTGATCGGGTCGACTACCAGGGCCGATGAGCACCCAGAACAGGGCGAAGACCACCACGACCGCGGCGACGCCAGCGAGACCGTAATAGAGCTTGCGGCGCGGGTCCTGCTGTGGCGGCGGGTGCTGCTCGGCGGTGTCGGTATCCTCGCCGCGTTCGACCGTGCGATAGCTGCGCGGCGCCGGTTCCTCCGAACCGAGAATGGTGGTGCGGTCCTCGTCGGTCATCACCATCGGCGCGATGGGCTTCTGCCCGCCGAGCACCCTGATCAGATCGGCGCGCATATCGGCCGCGCTCTGATACCGATTCGCGGGATTCTTGCTCATCGCCTTCAACACGACCGAGTCCAGTTCCCTCGGCACGCCCGAATGCACGAGCGAAGGCAGCCTCGGGTCCTCCCGAACATGCTGGTAAGCCACCGCGACCGGCGAATCACCGGTGAAAGGCGGCTCGGCGGTGAGGATCTCGAACAGCACACAGCCGACCGAGTACACGTCCGAGCGAGCGTCGACCGTCTCACCGCGCGCCTGCTCCGGCGAAAGATATTGCGCGGTACCGATCACCGCGGCGGTCTGGGTCATCGGGTTGGCGGCGTCGGCGATCGCGCGCGCGATACCGAAATCCATCACCTTCACCGCGCCGGCCCGGTTGATCATGATGTTGGCCGGCTTCATGTCGCGGTGCACGATCCCGGCCTTATGGCTGAAATCCAGTGCCGCGCACACGTCGGCGATCACTTCCATGGCGCGCCGAGGCGGCATCGGCCCCTTGCCGCGCACAATGTCGCGCAGCGTGTCCCCGTCCACGTATTCCATGACGATGTAGGGCAGTGGGCCGCCGTCGATCTCGGCTTCACCGGTGTCGTACACCGCGACGATCGCGGGGTGATTCAGCGCGGCGGCGTTTTGCGCCTCACGCTTGAACCGCAGGTAGAACGTGGGATCCCTGGCGAGGTCGGCGCGCAGCACCTTGATCGCCACGTCTCGGCTCAGTCGCAGATCGCGTGCCTTGTGCACCTCCGACATTCCGCCGAACCCGATGATCTCGCCCAGCTCGTAGCGTTGGGAGAGATTCTTCGGGGTGGTCATCGTTGTCCTTGCGCGGAGTGTGGAGGAACGCGGGGGGTCAGCGTCGAGCCTTGGGCACCCGGAATCTCCGGCAGTTCGAACGAGGGAATCTGCGGCCGCGTGGTGACCTGCGATGTCGTCGTCCGTGTGCTACTCGGCGCGGTACTGGTCGGCGGCTCCGAGGTGGTCGTCGTCGACGGCGGCGCGGTCGTTGTCGTCGGCGCCTCGGTGGTTGTCTCCTCCTCGTAGGTGGGCTCCTGCGACACCGTCGTCGTCGTGATCGGCACGGGCGGCGGCACTACCGGTGTCGGAACAACGGAGGGGGTCGGCGGTGTCGGGCCCTTGTTGGTGTCCAAGCCGAACAGCACGAACGCCGCGATGGCCGCGAGCACCAGTGCGCCGATACCGAGACCGGCCAACCACTTCTGCGCGGGGGTGAAACGGCTGCCGTCCTGCGGCGGCTCGTCGTCATACCGCTGACCCGGCCCGGCCTGGCCCGCCACACCGCGCGGCGGGGTCGCATACCTCGGCGGCGGATTGTCGTAACCGTCGTCGTATCCCTCGTCGTAATCGTGCGAGGGCGGCGTCTGCATCGCGACCGTCGGGCCGGGGGGAATCACCCTGGTCGCGCCGGTCACCGGGACCGGGGGCGTGGCACCGCTCGGCGGCGGCGGTCGATGACCGGCGCGCACCGCCGCGACCGCGTCGGCGAACTCGCCGCCCCGCGAATACCGCAGCTGCGGTTCCTTACCCATGGTGATCTCGATGAGTTCACGCACGTTGCCCGGCAGGTTCGCCGGCATCGGCGGCGGGGTGTCGCGCACATGCTTCATCGCGACGGTGATCGCGCCGTCACCGCTGAACGGTCGTTGACCCGCGAGCGCCTCGTAACCCACAACACCGAGCGAGTAGACGTCGCTGGCCGCGGTCGCGTCCTCACCGATCGCCTGTTCCGGTGCGATGTATTGCGCCGTGCCCATCACCATGCCGGTCTTGGTGACCGGCGAGGCGTCCACGGCCTTCGCGATGCCGAAGTCGGTGATCTTCACCTGCCCGGTCGGCGTCACCAGGATGTTGCCCGGCTTGACGTCGCGGTGCACGACACCTGCCGAGTGCGCCACCTCCAGTGCGCGACCGGTCTGCTCCAGCAGATCGAGTCCCTGCACCACCGACAGTCGACCGAGCCGGTTCAGCACGGTGTTCAGCGGCTCACCCTGCACCAATTCCATGACCAGGTAGGCGGTTTCGCCGCCCTGCGGGTCGATGGTCTCGCCGTAGTCGTAGATCCCGGCGATACCGGGATGGTTCAACTGCGCGGTCGTCTTGGCCTCGGTGCGGAACCGTTGCCTGAACGTCGGGTCGGCCGAGAACTCCGACTTCAACACCTTCACCGCGACACGGCGATCAAGCCTGGTGTCCAGTGCCTCCCAGACCTGGCCCATGCCACCGGTCGCGATCAGTCGCTGTAGCCGGTATCGGTTGGCGATCATCGCCCCGTTGTTCAGCATCGAGGTCCCCGTAGCTCCACTCGCGTATCCATATCGTTCAGCCCCCTCCAAGGCCGGCGTCCAGCACAGCACGGGCCACCGGGGCGGCTACCGAGCCACCGGTTGCGGCGAGGGCCCGATTGCCGCCGTTTTCCACGATCACCGCGATGGCGATCTTGGGGTTCTGTGCCGGAGCGAAGGCGATGTACCAAGCATGCGGAGGCGTATTGCGCGGATCGTTTCCGTGCTCCGCGGTACCGGTCTTGGACGCGATCTGATTGCGAGACTGCCCACCTCCGGCGGTGTTGTTCTCCGACGCGACCATCAGGTTGGTCAGCGTTGACGCTACCTTCGCGTCCACCGCTTGCCCCACCGACACCGGCTTGGTTTTCGACAGTTCGCTCAGATCCGGCCCCTGCTGCTGATCCACCAGGTAAGGCTCCATCCGCACGCCGCCGTTGGCGACGGTCGCCGCGATCACCGCGTTGTCCAGCGGGGTCAGCGCGACGTCGCGTTGCCCGATGCTGCTCTGCGCCAGCGCGGCATTGTCCGGGATCGGTCCGACCGAGCTCTCCGCGACCTCCATCGGGATGCCGCGGTGTGGGCCGACACCGAACGCCGCCGCCATGTCCTTCAGCTTCGACGAACCCACCTTCACCCCGAGTTCGGCGAAAGCGGTGTTGCACGACAGCCGGAACGCGTCGTACAGCGAGGCGGTCGAGTTGGGCCCACAGGTGGTGCCGTTGTAGTTCTCCAGGGTGGTGTTCGTTCCCGGCAGGGTGGTGTTGGGTGCGGCGGTGAATTGGTCCTCCGGCTTGGCCGTGCCGTTGGCCAGCGCGGCGGCGGTGACCACCACCTTGAAGGTGGAGCCGGGCGGATAGGTCTGCGAGATCGCGCGATTGAGCAGGGGCTGACGCTCGTCGTCGGTCAAGCTTTCCCACGCCTGGGTGCCGCTGGCGCCGTCGTGGCCCGACAGCTGATTGGGGTCGTAGCTCGGCGTGGACACCATGGTGAGGATCTTGCCGGTGCTCGGTTCGATCGCTACGACCGAACCGGTGTAGTTCTTGCTGGTCAGTTCGTCGTAGGCGACCTGCTGCATGGTGGGGTCGAGGGTGGTGAGCACGTTGCCGCCACGCGGGTCGCGACCGGAGACCAGGTCGACGAGTCGACTGCCGAACAACTGGCTGTCGGAGCCGTTGAGCAGTGCGTCCTCGGCGCGTTCGAGCCCGGTGCTGCCGTACTGCATCGAGTAGAAGCCGGTGACGGGTGCGAAGGCCGCGGGATCGGTGGGGTAACTGCGTAGGTATTTGTAGCGGTCGTCGGTGCTGGTCGAACTGGCCAGCACGCTGCCGCCCGCGGAAATTTGGCCGCGTTGGCGCGAATACTCGTCGAGCAGCACGCGATCGTTGCGCGGGTCGCTGCGATAGTCGTCGGCCTTGATCACCTGGATGTAGGTGGCGTTGGCCAGTAGCGCGACGACCATCACCATGACCGCGATGGCTACGCGGCGCAGGGGTGTGTTCACGGCGTCGGTCCCCCTTCCGGTCGGCCCGCGTTACGGCGAAGCAGTTCGGTTTGGGCGTCCGCGATCGGTGCCTGCTCCTTTTTCCGTACCGGGGCGGGGGCGCGTGCGGCGTCGGACACTTTGATCAGCAGTGCGAGTAGGGCGTAGTTGGCCAGCAAGGACGACCCGCCGTAGGACACGAACGGTGTGGTGAGTCCGGTCAGCGGAATGAGCTTGGTGACGCCGCCGACGACGACGAACAACTGGATGGCGATGGTGAACGAAAGACCGGCTGCCAGCAGCTTTCCGAAACTGTCGCGTACGGCGAGCGCGGTGCGCAGGCCCCGCGCGATGAGCATCAGGAACAGCACCAGTACCGCGGCGAGCCCGATAAGGCCCAGTTCCTCACCGATGGTCGTGACGATGAAGTCGGTTTTCGCGAACGGCACCGTATTCGGTCGCCCGCTGCCGACGCCGGTGCCCGCGAGGCCGCCGGTGGCGAGCCCGAACAGCGATTGGGAGATCTGGTATCCGGTGTTGTTGTAGTCGTCGAACGGGTGCAACCAGGTTTCGGTGCGTACGCGGATGTGACTGAACACCTGGTAGGCGAAGAAGAACCCGAGGGCGAGTAGCCCCAGACCGATGATCAACCAGCCGACTCGTTCGGTCGCGACGTAGAGCATGACCAGGACGGTGCTGAAGATCAGCAGCGACGTACCGAGGTCCTTCTCGTAGACCAACACACCGACGCAGACGATCCAGACCACCAGGATCGGCCCCATGTCCCTGGCGCGGGGAAATTCCATGCCGAGGACGTGCTTGCCCGCGGCGGTGAACAGGTCACGGTTGGCGACCAGCACCGAGGCGAAGAAGATGATCAACAAGATCTTCGCGAACTCCGAGGGCTGAATACTGAAACCGGGTAATTTGATCCAGTTCTTGGAGTCGTTGATCTCCGAGAAACGACCAGGCAGCAACGCCGGGATCATCAGTGCGACAAGGCCGATCAGTCCGAGCGTGTAGCTGTAACGGGCCAATGTGCGATAGTCCCGCAGCACGATCAGCAGCGTCACGAAGATGATGATGCCGAGCGCGGTCCACAGCACCTGCTGGTTCGCGTCGGGGGAGGGGATGTCTTTTCCGCTGTCGATCGCCTCTTGCGCGTCAGCGAGGTCGAGTCGATGAATCAACACCAGCCCGAGACCGTTGAGCAGCGCGACGATCGGCAACAGCAGCGGGTCGGCGAACGGCGCGAATCGCCGCACGGCCAGATGCGCGACGGCCAGCAGCGCGAGGTAGGCCAGACCATATTTGGCGATGTCCCAGGTGAGTGACTGCTCCTGGCTCATCTCGACCAGGAACAACGCGATGGTCGTGATCGCCGCGGCACCCGCGAGGAGCAACAGTTCACCGTTGCGCCGAGTGCTCGGCGGCGGGGCAGGGGCGAATCCGCCTGGAGGGCTGGGGAAAGCCCCTGCGGCCGGCTGTGCCGGAGCGGACATCAGTCCGTCACCCGGCAGTTCTCCCCCGCGGTCTGGGGGGACTGGGTGGTGCTCGAAGGCGGATTCGGCGTCTTCGTCGGCGTCTTGACCTCGGTGCCCCTGGTGTCACCTTGGTCGGGCGCGGGTGAGTTGGTGGTGGTCCCCGGCACGGGCGGCGCGGGTTCGGCGGGTGGCGGCGTCGGCTCGCCCGGTGGGACGATGCCCGGCTGCGGCGCGGCGGTGGTACGGGTCTGGCAGGGCGGCAACAGCTCTCGCTGTGCCAGCACCTTCATCGAGTCCTTCGCCTTGTCCAGCGAACTCGGCGGCAGGCCGCTGTCGACCTGATCGCGACCGGTCTGCTTGAGGTCGGCCATCTTCAGTTCGGTGCACTTGGCCGGGAACTCGGCATCCGGCTCCACCAAGGTGAGGTCCCCGGTGCGCGTCACACAGCCGACGAGGTTCACGTCGTGGATCGAGTAGCCGAGAATCGAACCGGGCAGACCACGCAACACCACCACGGCGTCGTGATCGGCCCCCACGTAGTAATTGCTGCGAATCATCTTGTAACCCACCGCCAATCCGACGCAGACGGCGACGACGAGTGCCGTCGCGAGCAGGATCCAGCGCAGCTTATGGGATTTGCTCGCGGTGGGGGGCTCCGGCGCGGCGGCAGCCCGGCGCGGCGTGGTGCGCGGCGGGCGCATCGCGGCCGCGCGGCCCGCGGCGGTGTTCGGTGGCGGCGTGTCCTCGTCGACCCCGGACGCCGCGCCCGCGACGATCGGATGACTCTGGCCGTAATCCAGGTCGATGACATCGGCGACGACCACGGTGACGTTGTCGGGGCCGCCGCTGCGTAGCGCGAGTTCGATGAGCCGGTCGGCGCATTCGTCGGTGGTGCCCTCACGCATCGTGTTCTCGATGGTTTCGTCGCTCACCACATCGGAAAGACCGTCGGAGCACAGCAGATAGCGATCGCCGGCGCGCGCCTCGCGCATGATCAGCGTCGGCTCGATCTCGTTGCCGGTGAGCGCGCGCATGATCAGCGAACGCTGCGGATGAGTGTGCGCCTGCTCGGCTGTGATTCTGCCCTCATCGACCAAGGATTGGACGAACGTGTCGTCCCTGGTGATCTGGGCGAGCTCGCCGCCGCGCAGCATGTAGGCGCGCGAGTCGCCGATATGCACGAGGCCGAGTTTCTTGCCCGCGAACAGGACCGCGGTGAGCGTGGTGCCCATACCGTCGAGCTCGGGCTCTTCCTCGACCTGGTCGGCGATGGCCGCGTTGCCTTCGCGGGTCGCGCGGTCGAGTTTGCCGAGTAGGTCGTCGCCGGGCTCGTCGTCGTCGAGGTGTGCCAGCGCGGCGATCATCAGTTGCGAGGCGACTTCGCCCGCCGCGTGTCCACCCATGCCGTCGGCCAGGGCGAGCAGTCGGGCACCCGCATACACGGAGTCTTCGTTGTTGCCTCGAACGAGACCACGGTCGCTACGCGCTGCGTAGCGGAGAACAAGAGTCACGATCGCAGCTCGATCACTGTTTTGCCGACTCGGACCGGGGTACCGAGCGGAACGCGGACGGCGGTGGTGACTTTCGCGCGGTCTAGGTAAGTGCCATTCGTCGAGCCGAGGTCTTCGACGTACCAGTCGTCACCACGCGGGGAAATTCGCGCATGCCTGGTCGAGGCGTAATCGTCGGTGAGCACCAGCGTGGAGTCGTCCGCACGTCCGATCAGCACCGGTTGGGTGCTGAGCGTGATGCGGGTGCCGGCGAGTGAACCCTGAGTCACCACAAGAAATTTGGCGCCCTTCTGGCCCCGGCTGAAGGAAGGCAGCACTGCGGAACCGCGTGCGGCCCTTGGCTGTATCCGTATGCCGGATGCCGCGTAGATGTCGCTGCGCAAGGTGCGCAGCACCGCCCACACGAACAACCACAACAGCAGCAGGAACCCCGCACGGGTCAATTGCAGGATCAGTCCCTGCACGGCGTTCCACCTCCTGTTCGACCGTGTACGTCGGTGCCGTAGGTGCGGTTCGACCACCCCCACAAGCAATGCTGGCCTTGCCGACTCCGGGTCGGAGTCGTGCGTGTGTTGGCAGCATCATAAGGGTGTCGATCGACTTCGATCACGATACGACCGACGAAACCTCGGCTGTCATGTCGTGATCTGCTCCGCGAGCTTACGGGATCAGAGGATACGGATAAGGATCTCGGAATGCCCGGCACGGATGATATCTCCGTCGGCGAGCTGCCAATCCTGCACGGGTGAGCCGTTGACCAAGGTGCCGTTGGTCGAGCCGAGGTCCGAGAGCATCGCGGTCTGTCCGTCCCAACGAACTTCGATGTGTCGGCGTGACACGCCGGTGTCGGGAAGGCGGAAGTGCGCGTCCTGGCCGCGGCCGATGATGTTGCTACCTTCGCGCAGCTGGTAGGTGCGACCGCTGCCGTCATCGAGCTGGAGGGTCGCGGAGAAGGCCGAGTTGCCTTGCGGTGCAGCGCCGTATGCCTGCGCACCCGCGTAGCCCTGCTGGCCGCCCTGGGCGCCGTAACCCGGCTGCTGCGAATACGCTTGCCCGTAACCACCCTGGTCATCCGGTGCGTAGCCCCCCTGATCGGCATAGCCCTGGTCGGCGTAGCCGGGGTCGGCGTATGCCTGCTGTCCGTAGCCCTGCTGGCCGTAGCCTGGTGCTTGCTGGCCGTATGCCTGATCGGCGTAGGCCTGGTCGCCATAGCCTTGCTGATACTGGTCGCCGTACTGATCGGCGTAGCCCTGGTCGTTGTAGCCGGGGTCGGCGTATGCCTGCTGCCCGTAACCCTGGTCGGCATACTGTTGGCCGCCGTAGCCGGGGTCCGCGCCCGGCTGGCCGGGGTGCCCGGGCTGGCCGTAGCCCTGCTGGTAGTCGTACCCGTTCTGGTAGTCCCCGTACCCCTGCGCGTCTTGCGGGTAGTCACCGCCGTACGGCGCGCCGCCACGGCCGTAGTCCTCGCGGTACGCGCCGTTCTGCGGACCGCCGCGACCAGCAGGCGGTGGGGCGTACCCGCGGCTGCGTGGATCGGACTCCGCGGGCTCACGGCTCGGGTCGTAGCCTGAGTTCTGCGTCATGGGGCCAGCTCCTGGTTGCGGGTTTGCAGGTCGTTGTGGCGGTCCTGGGCGGTGATCTGGTCGAGCTGGTGTTGCTTGGCGACCCGCGTCCGGGTCGACCCGGCCGCTTGCCCTGAACTGTCCGGTGTGCAGCGTAGGGGATGCCTCGAACGCTACGTGTACTTCGCCGTAGGTCTGCCAGCCTTGTTCGCGGATGTAGTCCTGGAGGTGTTTGGCGAACGCGCGGGTGGTGATGTCGTGATCTGCGTCGAGCTCATGGTGGTCGGTCGAGCTGATGGTGATCACATAACTGTTGGGGGCCAACAGATGTCCACCATCGAGCTCCTGGATGCGATCGGCCGCTTCGCGTTGCAGCGCGGCCTCCACTTCCTGTGGCACGACGTTACCGCCGAATACCCTGGCGAACACGTCACCGACAGCACCTTGCAGACGACGCTCGAACCGCGAAACGATGCCCATCTCGGCCTCCTCTCGGTGAGCGTCACTTTCTTCTGACTTCATAACAACGACGCGCCGGTGTGGCGTGTCGTCCTTGGCGCACGGTCATTGCATGATATCCACGATCGCCCACCCTGTAACTCCTGGCGCCCCCACCAGGTTCCCCCGGCCGCTCGTATTCGCGAGTCAGGCGCGCGGCAAACCCCGCCAAAGTTCTCGCCAACGCGATTTCGTTCCACACCTCGGCCCGTGATACTGTCTTCCAGTCGCTCGGGCGAGTGGCGGAATGGCAGACGCGCTGGCTTCAGGTGCCAGTGTCCTTCGGGACGTGGGGGTTCAAGTCCCCCTTCGCCCACAGAGAGTAAACAGGACCCGCGGCCCAGAGGATAGCTCCTCCGGGCCGCGGGTTTTCTTCGTTGACAGGATCGCGCTGACGCGGCGAGCTTGACCCTGACGCCGCGTAGGGGTCGCAACCTTGTGAGATGACCAAGAACATCGCTTCCGCAGCTCGTCCCGTTCCTCCGGTCGGAGGGTTCCAGGCGATCGACGGTCGCCGCGTTTTCGTGCACCGGATGGGCGGTGGTGGACCTGTCGTCGTGTTCCTGCCGGGCGCTGGCGCGGTCGGTCTGGACTATTTCGCCGTCCAACACGAGGTTTCGCAGTTCCATACCGCGGTGGTGTACGACCGTGGCGGTAGTGGATACAGCGATCCGATCTCGCTGCCGCGCACGGGCGAGGAGGTAGCGACAGAACTGCACGAGTTGCTGCACGCGCAGCGCCTGGCCGCCCCGTACGTCCTGGTCGCGCACTCCCTCGGCGGCGGCTACGCGCATCGGTTCACCCAGTTGTATCCGCAGGAGGTGGCCGGACTGGTCTGGTTGGACGGCTTCCACCGCGATTGGGCGGACTTCATGCCCGCCGCGGCGACCCCGACCGCCGACCGGCGCTCGACGCTCGGGTCCGACCAGTTTCGGCGGCTGCGTCCAGCTTTGCGTGCGATGTTCGCCGAACTGATGGTGGACTATCCCCGGCAGCTGCGTCAGGCACTGATCGAGGCTCATGTCAGCGAGGAATGGCTTCGGGTCGCCGCCGCCGAGCGCGGCAGTCTGGTGGCCCTGGCCGACGAACTACGTGCCGGGCAGGACCTTCCTGACGTACCGATGGTCGCGCTCACCGTCGACGGCACCGACCCCGGCCCTCGGGCGCCGATACCGGAGCAGACGATCCGTGCGATGCACGAGGGCATGCGCAGGATGGCCGCGGCGATGGTGCGCACGGTGTCGTGTGGCGAACATCGGGTCGTCGCCGACGTCGGCCACAACCAATTGTGTTTCACGCGTCCCGATGCCGTTGTCCAGGCGATCCGCGACGTCGTCGACCGGGCGACTCGCGCCTAGACTCGGTCTGCCACGTTCCCAGAAGACCGGAGGCAGGACGGTGCTCACGATCGGCCAGCTCGCGGCCATCGCCCACGTGAGTGTGCGCACGGTCCGGCATTACCACCAGATCGGCCTGTTGCCCGAGCCCGAGCGTGATGCCTCCGGCTACCGTCGCTACAGCGCGCAGGCGGCGGTAGACCTCGTCCGGGTCAGGACGCTCGCCGATGCCGGGGTGCCACTTGCCCGCATCGAGATGCTGTTACACGCACAACCCACCGAATTCGCGGCGTCTGTCACCGATATCGACACCGCACTGCGGACCAAGATCGATCAGCTGGCCGAACATCGCCGCCGCATCGCCGAATTGGCCAGCGGCGAAGCACTGGTCTTGCCTCCCGAGTTGGTCGCCATGTTGGAGCGGGTGCGCAGTCTCGGAGTCAGTGAACGCACGGTTCGGCTCGAGCGCGATTGGGCGATTCTGATGCGGGCGTCGGATCCAGACGCGGTGCCGCGGTGGATAGGAGACAAGATCGCTGGCTTCGACGACCAGGACAGGATGCGTCTGTACCGCGCATTCGATCAATCGGTCGACCGGGATCCGCACGATCCACGCGTGGACCGGCTCATCGACGACCTGGAAACCTGGGAGATCGAACACGAAGGCACCGGCAGTCGCCCTGAGCGCCTTGATCCTCAGGCAATCACCGGCATGGTGCCGAATCCTCGATACCCTCGCCCGCCGCGCCGCGCGGCGCTAGCTGCCACGGATCGGCCGATTGGCTGACAACGGGTTGCACAGCGCTTGTTTCCGGGTCGATGTCTGGGCGCAGCTCATTGACCGAGAGTTTGAACGTATGTTTAATCTATTGAACACACGTTCAAAGGCGGGCGAAAGTGAGATTGGCTGGATGGCAGTTCAGAAGGTCGACTTCACCGGTGTGCAGTCGACGATGCTCGTAACCCTCTTCCTCAGGGCCTTGGACAGTCGGGAGACCCACCCTGTCCTCGGTGATCACTTCGCGGCCGAGGCCGTGGACCGGATCGACTACGACTGGGCGCGGCTCGACAAGCCGACGATCACCCGGAACCGGTTCGGACTCGCGCTGCGCGCCAAGCAGTTCGACGAGTGGACCGCGCAGTTCCTCCACCGCAATCCCGAGGCGACGGTTCTGCAACTGGCGTGTGGTCTGGACACCCGAGCCTTCCGGCTGGATCGACCGGTCGGCGTGCGGTGGTTCGACATCGACCTGTCCGATGTCGTGGCACTGCGGCGCGAGTTGTACAGCGAGACCGAGGATTATCGGATGATCGCCGCCTCGGTCACCGACGAGGCGTGGCTGACCGAAATTCCCGAGGACAAGCCGACCCTGATCCTCGCCGAGGGCCTGCTGATGTATCTGCGCGAACCCGAAGTTCGTCGGTTGTCGGCTCAGCTCACCGGTCATTTTCCTTCTGGGGAGCTGATTTTCGACGGTGTGGCACCGTGGGTCGCCACGATGACGCAGCTGCTGAAGAAGTACTTCCACCGGTGGTACGACTATCCGGCGTACTGGACCGCCACCAGGGAAGCCGAGGAGATCGAGCGGTGGGATCCGCGGCTGCGTTATCGCGACCACGTCTGCGTCGTGGGGCTTTACGAGCAGGTACCCGACCTCGCGCTGCGACGCTTCTACCGGATCGGCTCCCGGCTCCCATGGTTGCGGAACTATTTGCGCGTGTTCCGCGCCGAGTTCTGACCGAACCCTTCTTTCAGTCTTTTCCGGAGAAGACGGTGACCAAATGCGTAATGCGCCGGGCGCGCGCGAGTTTGGGGAGGTCGCTGCCGTCGGCGACGTTCTCGCCGTTGACGCCCAGGCGCGCGATGGTCTCGGCAGCCCATGCCACGTCGGTGTTTTGAGGCGACAGTTCACGGTTCACGGCGACGATGTCGTCGAGGCGCATGCAGAGCTTGCCGGTCATGCCCATGGATCGGGTGACCGCCAGCGCGGCGGAGAGGTCGGGTTCGCCGGTCAGGCAGGGGCCGTCGATCGGGCCTGGCAGGTCGGCGGCGCGACTGGCGACGACGAGTCGTCCGCGGGCATACACCAATGCTTCGGGGGTATCGCCCGCGTTGGTATCGCGCCGGAAGTCACCGGTGCCGAAGGCGATTCGGGTCGTGGCCGCTGCCGAGGCGATATCGAAAGCGAATTCGACGCCGCGCGCCGATTCGACCAGGGCGAGGATCGGGGTGCCCGGCACCTCGGCGGCCGTGCGATCGACGTGGTCCGAGGATTCGGTCTTGGCGAGCATCACGCCACGCAAGCCCGGCAGTCCGCGAATCGCCGCCAGATCGGCGGCCCAGTCTTCGGTCGTCACATTGTTGACGCGCACCCATCCGGCGCCGCCACCGGCGAGAAAACGCGTCACGTCCTCGCGAGCCTGTGCTCGCGAGGACGGTACAACGCCGTCCTCTAGATCGAGGATTAGCGCGTCGGCCGCATTCTCGGCCTCGGCGAATGCCTCTGGACGCGAGCCCGCGACCAGGAGCCAGGAGCGCGCGTGGGTGGCGGGGACCGCGGGTGCTGCGACGGCGGGTGCCGGCGAGGTGAGGGTCATCCGATTCTCGTTTCGTCTCGATCTGCTTCGTGGGGTGAGGACCGCGCTGTCCTGAATTCGAGGTGCTTGTCGGTGCGTCGATCAGTCCGCGCCGACAACGGCGGGTGTGGCCGGCGCGGACTCCACGGCGTGCGCGGTGAGCAGGCCCGCGAGTCGACGCGGGGAAAGGATGTCCTCGACCTGCGCGCGGCTGAGCAAGCCGTCCTCGACGGCGAGATCGCCGATGTAGGCGCCGGTCAGCAGCGCGCGCTTGGCGATATCGGCGCTGGCGGTATATCCGATGAACGGCGAGAGCGCGGTGACGATGCCGATCGAGCGCCGTACACCTTGCTCGAGGTGCTCGCGATTGGCGGTGATCCCGTCGACGCATTTGTCGGCCAAGGTGTCCGACGCCGCGGTCAGGTGTGTCATCGAGCGCAGCAGGCTGTAGACGATGACGGGTTCGAACGCGTTGAGTTGGAGTTGTCCACTCTCGGCGGCCATGGTGACCGTGAGGTCGTTGCCGATCACTTCGAACGCGACCTGGTTGACCAGTTCGGGGATCACCGGGTTCACCTTGCCTGGCATGATCGACGAACCCGCCTGGACCGGAGGCAGGTTGATCTCACCGAGTCCCGCGGTGGGTCCGGAGGAGGTCAACCGCAGGTCGTTGCATGTCTTGGACAGTTTCACGGCGACTCGTTTGAGGATGCCCGAGACCTGTACGAATACTCCGCAGTCCTGTGTCGCCTCGATCAGGTTGCCCGCCAAGACGATCGGTTCACCGGTCAGCTCGCGCAGATACTCGCAGGCCAGTGCCGAGTATTCGGGATGGCCGTTGATGCCGGTGCCGATGGCGGTGCCGCCGAGGTTGGATTCGAGTAGCAGGGGAACGGCTTCGGTGAGCCGGTCGCAGTCTTCGGTCAGCATGATCGCGTAGGTCGCGAATTCTTGGCCCAGCGTCATGGGGACCGCGTCTTGGAGCTGGGTACGTCCCATCTTGACGATGTCACCGAATTCGACGGACTTGCGTTCGAAGGACGCCGCGAGTCGGCGCAGTGCGCCGATCAGCTGCCGCAGGTGGGTGACCAGGGCGAGCTTGATCGCGGTCGGATACACGTCGTTGGTGGACTGGCCGAGGTTGACGTGGGCGAGCGGGCCGAGCTCGGTATAGGTGCCGCGGTCGAATCCGAGGATTTCGAGGGCGCGGTTGGCGATGACCTCGTTGGCGTTCATGTTCGATGAGGTGCCCGCGCCGCCCTGGATCGGGTCGATCGGAAACTGATCGACCAGCTGTCCTGCGCGAATCTCCTCGCACGCCGCCGCGATCGCGTCCGCGCGGCGTTGGTCGAGCAGGCCGAGGTCGCGGTTGGCCAGGCAGGCAGCGTGTTTCACCGTCGCAAGCGCGGCGATCAGTGCCGGGTACTGGCCGATGGTGGAGCCGGTGATCGCGAAATTCTCCTGAGCTCGGGCGGTGTGCACGCCGTAGTACGCCCCTGCGGGGACCGCGAGATCTCCGATCGAGTCGTGCTCGACCCGGACCGCGTCGGCTCCGGGGCGCTCGCTCAATTTTTCCAACAACGCCTGCTCCACTCTTCGACTTGACGGGCTTGGTACCGCCAATCCCATTGTCGAACAGTACACTACATCCAATATATTGGTGCGGTGAATAGTGCTGTACGGGGTACGATATCCAGTATGTTGCGCGACAATCCGGTGCAGCGGCCTCGCATGAGCGATGTCGCGTTCGAGCGGATCTGCGACGCGATCGTCACCGGTGAGCTCGCACCGGGCGCCAAGGTCAAAGACAGTGAACTGGCCGAACACCTCGGCTTGAGCCGTACTCCGGTGCGCGAGGCGCTGACCCGTTTGATCGATACGGGGCTCGTCGAGGCGAAACCCGCTTC
Organism: Nocardia callitridis; assembly: GCF_039543305.1. Taxonomy (NCBI): domain Bacteria; kingdom Bacillati; phylum Actinomycetota; class Actinomycetes; order Mycobacteriales; family Nocardiaceae; genus Nocardia; species Nocardia callitridis. Next base: position 1,456,011 of record NZ_BAABJM010000001.1, read on the forward strand.
CTTCACCCGGATCACCCTGCTCAACCGCGCCGACGTCGAAGCGACGCTCGCGGTGATGGAGGTCTTGGATCAGCTGGCGGTGAAAACGGGGGTGCCGAATCTCACCGACGACATGATCGACGTCATGCGTACCGCCAATGACGATCTCGCGCAGGCGATCAAGACCGACAATATCGGCGCCGCGCTCGCCGCCGACGACACCCTGCACGGCGTCATCGTCGAGGCGGCGGGAAACCCGTTGCTCAAGCGGCTCATTCAGCAGGTGCACCCGCAGATCCACCGGATCTACTACCGCAAGTTCTCCAGTCTGCGCGGCTGGCAGGACGCGCTCGACCACCACAACAACCTGATCGAGTTGTGCGCGAAGCGCGACAGCGAAGCGGCCGCCGAAATCTCCTCGCACCACCGACGATTCCTCGGCGGACTGATCGGTGAGCTGTTCGACATCGACGAGTCCACCACCGACGCACCGTAACTCGGCTTTCGCGAGCGATCATGACGCGCTGGCGATTCGGGTCTGTTGTCCGCGTCTCGAGCAGGCGGCGAAGCGGCGTTCGAGCCGCTCCCGGACAGTCGCGGCGCGCCCGCACCGAGCGGATCCGGGCCGACTCGCGACGAAGTCACCGCTGGCACGGGTTCATTCGAAACGCATCGCCTCCCGTGCGGACGGTATGTCTCGATCACACAGTGAGCGCTGTGAGCAACGCCAGAATCGCGGTGCGCGTGCTGGTTCCGGCTCCGCCGCGACGGAATTCGGTGGCACCTGAGCCCAAAGCATTGTCGCGGGCGCGGGTCAACGCCGTTCGGGTGTCGGGGCTGCCTACCGCTGGCTCAGGCGGTGGAAGGTCTCGACCAGCTCATGCGGTTATACCTCGGTGAGATCGGTGTCGAAGGTCCAGGACGAGGCTCCGAACGTGAAGGGCGGCACCTCCGAATTCGGGGTGTGGTTCACACGAGGTGGGAGAGGGGCGAGGTGATCCGCTGGACGATGTCGCCGGGCCAGCGGTAAGAGTGGGACAGACTGCGTTGATGGGCGAGGCCGTGCAGGCCGAGCCACAGGGCGACCGCGTCGGTGGCGGGGTCGGCGCTAGAGCAGTGTCCTTGCCGGACGCAGTCGGCGAGGCATTCGGCCAGCATGGTGACGGCTTCCTCGCCGAGCTCGGCGGAATCCTTCGCGGCGGCAACGGAATTCCATGCGGTGCCGAACATGGTGCGGTAGCGCATCGGGTGGTCTGTGGCGAAATTCAGGTACGCCGTGCAGGCGGCGTCCAGGCGGGCGTCGGGGTCCGCGCCCGCCTGATCGACCGCGGTCCGCAGTGCGCGGCAGAGTTCGGTGAACGCTTGCCGCGCGACGTCGTAGATGATGGCGGGTTGATCGAGGTAGTGCGAGTAGATCGAAGGTGCGGCGATCCCGGCCTTGCGTGCGACCGCGCGCAAGGTGACGGCTCGTTCGCCACCGTCGGCGTCGAGGAGTTCCGTTGCGGCGGCGAGGATTTCCTCGCGCAGCCGGCTTCCGGTACCGCGGGGGTTACGCCGACGGGTTGCGGTCATGACCGCGGTGCGTCCGGCACGATGACGACCTTGCCCGCGACGGTGTGGGATTCCGCGAGCGCGAGGGCGGCACCGGCCTGCGACAGCGGGAACTCCGCGGCGATCTGCGGAACCAACACACCGTCGGCGACCAGCCCGAACACCTTGGTGAGGTCTTCGCGCAGGCGCGCACGGAAAGTGTTGAGCCGGGTGCGCTTTCCCGCCCACAGGTTGTAGAAGTGGGCGCTCTTACCGTTGGGCAGGTAGTTCCATTTCGCCAGGCGCGCGAACGTGGCCAGTACCGGCAGTTGGGAGTTGCCCTCCTCGTTCTTCGTGGCCGCGGTGCCGTAGGACACCAGTGTTCCGCCCTTGCGCAGCAGCCGCCACGAGTCGACCACCCCGTCGCCGCCGACGTGGTCGAAGACCGCGTCGACACCCTTCGGCGCGATCCGCCGGATCTGCTCGTACATGTCGGGGGCGTGGTAATCGACCGGTGTGACACCCTGTTCGCGCAGTGCCTGATGGTGACGCGGGGAGGCGGTCCCGATGACGCTGATTCCGGCGTGCTGAGCCAGCTGCACCAGGATCGAGCCGACACCACCGTTGGCGCCGAGCACGACGATCGTCGAACCGGAGGCCACGGCGGCGGTCCGGTGCAGCATCTGCCATGCCGTCACGCCGTTGACCACAACGGTCTCGGCGGCCGCCGAGCCGATGCTGTCGGGCACGGCGACCAGATCCGCTGCCTCCACCAGTAGCGCGCTGGCCCATGCGCCGATCTTGGTGATCGCGGCGAACCGGTGACCGAGCAGTGCGGTGTCCACGCCGGGGCCGGTGGCGATCACAGTGCCGACGAGGTCGTAGCCGGGCACGAAGGGGAAGGGCGGCTGGTCGAAGTACTTGCCTCGGCGCATCTGCTGTTCGGCGAACGAGATTCCGGAGGCATCCATGCTGAGTACGACCTGTCCCGCGCCGGGGGCGGGCAGTTCGCGGGTGGTGACTTGAAGGCCCTCCGGTTCGACCTGCTCAGGCAGGACGATCTCGGTAACCGTGTGGGTGGCGGTGCTGTTCGTCATGATCTTTTCCGTTCTTCGAGCTGATGAGCTAACGGTTGTAACCCTACGCATGTAAGCCCACGCGGCGCAAGCCCTAACGGTTGTAAGTTTTGTTCTGTAAGGTGAGTGGCATGAAAGCCGACGGAAAACCCACCCGCACCCGCAACCCGCGAGGCGAAGGCGGTCGGCTCCGCGGCGAGATCGTTGCCGCCGCCGTCGCCCTGCTCGACGAGGCCGGCGAGCCGAGCGGCATCACGTTGCGTTCGGTCGCACGCCGCGCCGGAATCGCCGCACCCTCGATCTACCGGCACTTCCCAGACCAGCCCGCGATCATGCTCGCCCTGGTGCGCAAGACCTTCACCGAACTCGACGACCGCCTGGCCGCCGCCATGGATGCGGCCGGAGACAACCCGAAGCAGCGACTGCTGGCCGTCTGTCACAGCTACCTGGAGTTCGCTCAAACTCACCCCGGCCGCTATCGAACGATGTTCGCGGGCCTGTGGATTCCCGAATTGGGCGACAGCTCGGTGACCGAGGAGGACATGGCAACCCTCGGTGACAAAACGCTGGGACTACTCGCCGGTGCCCTCATCGACTGCGTCACCGCCGGCTACGCCACCAGCACCGACCCCGGCACCGACACGGTCGCCCTCTGGCTCGGCCTGCACGGATTCGCCCACCAGCGCGCGGTCGCCCCCTCATTCCAGTGGCCACCGGACATCGCCGACCGCATCATCACCGCGCTCGCGCACTTCACCGACAAATAGGCCGCGACGCGGTGCGGCGTCCTCTGCTGCCACGATGACGCGGCGCGCGGGTCGGCGGGAAAACGCATGGCGGCGAAGACGATCAGTCCGGTGCGGCGAGCTCAATGACCGAATCAGCCGAACGTGGGAAGTGCGCGGTGGTGGAGAACGAGCAGCCGCCGACCGCCTGTTGTGGCGCCCTATCGGTCCGGAGGAGTTGGCGCTCGTGCGGCAGTCGGGCTGGCGTTCGTGGCCACCCCATCTTCCTGGGCCGCCGATCTTCTACCCCGGGCTCAACGAGGAGTACGCGATCAAGATCGCCGAGAGCGGAACGTCGCACACAGCGGGGTGGGTTACGTGAACCGCTTTCGCGTGGAGTCGGATTCGTTCGGCGCTCCTTGGTCGGCCCGAACGAGGTTCGTGCACAAGTTCCGGTGACAAGACGCCGAACGGGCGGTCGACGCGCTCACCGCGTCGACCGCCGACAGCGCTGTTCGCTACATCTGCGCCCAGACGATCTTCGTTTGCAGGTAGGTCTCCAGGCCCGCCTTACCGGATTCGTAGCCCCATCCGGACTGCTTGTACCCGCCGAACGGCATGGAGTGGTCGAAGACCATCTGGCAGTTCAGTGAGACGGTGCCCGCTTGCAATTGCTTGGCCAGGCGGTGGGCCCGGCCGAGGTCCTTGGTCCACACCGTGGCGGCCAGGCCGTAGGTGCTGTCGTTGGCCATCGCGAGTGCCTCCTCCTCGGTGTCGAACGGCAGGATCGTGACGACGGGGCCGAAGATCTCCTCCTGGTAGAGCCGACTGGTGGCCGGGTCGACATTGGTGAGCACCGTGGGGTGCACGAAGTAGCCGCGCCGGTCGAGTCGATTACCGCCGGTGACGATCTCGACGCCGTCGGACTTGCCCTGATCGAGGTATCCGGTGACGCGGGTGAGTTGCTTGGCGCTGATGAGCGGGCCGATCATGGTGCCCTCTTCTTTCGGGCCGCCGAGCTTGAGGTTGTCGGCCAGCATCGCGATGCCCTCGACGACCCGTTCGTAGACGCCACGCTGGACGAAAATCCGGGACCCGCACACACAGGCCTGCCCCGAGTGCACGAAGCTGCCGAATCCCGCCATCGTGATGGCCATGTCGAGATCGGCGTCGTCGAAGATCACCACCGGTGATTTGCCGCCGAGTTCCAGCGTGATCTTGTTCAGGTTGCTTTCCGCCGACGCGCGCACGATTTCCCTGCCGACCTCGGTCGACCCGGTGAAGGCGACCTTCTCGACATCGGGGTGCGCGGTGATCGCCGCGCCGGTGGTGTGCCCGTAACCGGTCAGCAGGTTGACGACGCCGTCGGGCACCCCGGCTTCGCTGAGGATGCGATCGAGGACGAGTGCCGAAAGCGGCGTCTCCTCAGCGGGTTTGACGACGCTGCTGCATCCGGCGGCGAGCGCGGGGGCGAGCTTGGCACAGAAATTGAACACCGGCCCGTTCCACGGGAAGATCAATCCCACCACGCCGTAGGGCTCCTTGAGCGTGTAGGCGTGCTGATGGGATTCCACCCCGGTGAGCCCGCCGGTGTTCACGTCGTGGGCGATGCCGTCGATCTTGGTGCACCAGCCCGCGTAGTAGCGGAACCATTCGGAACCGACGGAAACGATGGTCTGCGCCTGGTTTTCCGGAATCCCCGCATTGAGTGATTCGAGTTCGGCGAGTACACCGGCGTTCTGATCGATCAGATCCGCGACCCGCCACAGCACCTTGGCTTTCTCGCTGCCCGCGAGACCCGTCCACGCACCGGACTTGAACGAGTCCTTCGCGCGCGCGACCGCCGCGTCGACGGCTTCGGGGCCGCAGTCGGTGAATTCGGTGATCTGTTCCTCGGTGACGGGGTCGACGATCGGGATCACCTCGCCGGTACCCGGGCGTTCACGGATCTCGTCCAACACAGTCTGCACCGACATGGGTATCTCTCCTCGCGTCTTCCCACCTGTTCCGATGGGCGGTCGTCAGCCGCATCTGCCGCTTCGGTCCTGGGTCCTCAGATGCGGGGAACGGTCCGAGAATATCATTCTCACTTAAAGAAAATAAGACTTCCAGGCCGACGGGACCACACCGGCCCGACAGGTCGCGGCGGTGGGTTCGTACTGTGCAGGCAGTAGCTCCGGTAGCGAGGAAGAAGGGTTGTCCCATGCTGATCGGCCTGTTCGCGGCCTTGCTCGCCTGCCTGGCCTACGGGGTGGCCTCGGTATTGCAGGCCTACGGCGCACGCCGTTCGGCCGCGGCGGCACTGGCCCGTGGCGATGGCGGCCAAACCACCGAAACCGGTGCTCCCACGGCCGGTTCCACCGTCGCCGCGGTGTTGACGGTGTGGTTCATCATCGGGACGGTCCTCGACATCGCCGGTTTCGCGGGCAACGCGGTCTCCGCGCGCTTGATCCCGCTGTTCCTCTCGCAGACGATCATGAGCGCGAACCTCATCGTCACCGCCATGCTCGGCGCTCGCGTCCTCGGAATCCGCCTGTACCGGAGGGATTGGGTGGCGATCCTCGGCGTGATCGGCGCACTGGCCGCGCTCGGTATCGCCGCGGGAAACGAGGGCGGCGGCAGCGACGACCCCGTCTTGCACTGGGGTGTGCTGCTGGTGTCGATGCTGTTGTTCGTTGTCGCCCAGTTGATCGTGCGTCGGCTCGGGTCGCGGGGTGCGGTCGCCGCCGGTCTGGCCGCGGGACTGTTGTTCGGCGCGTTGGCGATCGCGGTGCGCATCGTCGAAGGGCTGGAGCCGCTGCACCTGGCTTCGCTGCTCACCGATCCCGCCGCGTGGACGATCGCCGTCGCGGGGATCGGCGGTTTCTATCTGCACACGGTCGCGTTGCAACTCGGCTCGGTGAACGGCGCCACCGCCGCACTGGTGGTGGGGGAGACGGTGATTCCAGGAATCATCGGCGTGCTCCTGCTCGGCGATACGTCGCGGCCGGGTCTGGCCTGGCTCGCGATTCTCGGGTTCATCCTCGCCATCTGCGGCGCCGTCGCCGTCGCGGTGTTCGGCAACGCGACCTACACCGAAGAACCGGTCGAACAAGTGCCGGCCGCTCGATAAATTCGGTTGTGGCGCAAGAATAACCAACTACGATGGCGCCCGGCTTCACGACATTCCCGCAGCGCGCACGTCGGGATCCGCAGGGGTCGAGGCGCCCGTGCGGTGTCGAGAAGCGGAAATTGTCATCGATGGGACCGAGGCGGATATATGAAGAAGGCCTGCATGATCGCGGCATTGGCCGTGACTATCACCGGTTTCGCCAGCGCTACCGGCGCGGCGATCGACACGGGAAGCGCCGGTCTCGGTGCTCCCGCCCAGCAGGGCCCGCCGCCGCCACCGGACGGCCAGCAGGTCGGTGACCCGTGCACGGCGGGCGGCGGCCTCCCCGGCCACTTCGACTGGGTGCACCTGGACGACCCGGACGCGGCAGAGCACTACGGCACCGAGTGGATGTGGGTCTGCCAGGCGAACTAGCGGGTCAGCCCGGCTTCGCCGTGGCCGTTGCCGTGCAGTACTCCGGCAAGCAACGGTGCACGCGAAGCCGGACGGCCGCCCACCACGCGTGGGCCACCGCAACTATTCAGCGGCGGGTCGCAGGTCCAGCAGCTGCTCGAAGAACCCGCCGAAGTTGCCTTCGTGGTCGATCAGGTGAACCTCCAGAATCCAGTGGCAGGCGCGACCGGTGGGATCGGCGCGGCGCATCGGCGTCGTCGAGCCGGGCGCGATATACGACGTGATTTCGGTGCCGGAGATCTGCTTGTGCGGAAACTCGCCCACCAGGTGCCCCGCGATCGCGGCGGTGAAATCCCAGCCGAGTTCCCGCGCGCGACCCACCACCCAGTCGTAGAGTTGCTCGCCGGTGATATCGGGGTCGGCTTCGAAATGCTCGCGCCCCCGATGCCACAGCGGCTCCAGCGCGTCGCGGATCGCGAGCTTGGCCGGGTCGGTGCCGAGCACATAGGTGCGGCCGAAATCGGCTTCCCATTCCGCGAAGATCGGACCGAAGTCGAGGAAGCAGATATCGTCCTCGCCGAGGGTCCGGTCGGGCGGATTGGCGGCGAACGGCTCCAGCGTATTGACCCCCGACCGCACGATTCGCTTGTGCCAGAAGCGCTGTGTGCCGAACATCTCGACCGCGAGGTCACGCACCGCGTCACTCACCGACGACTCACTGCGCCCCGGCGCGATGATGCCGCGGGCGATGACCTCGTCGAACAGCGAGACCGCCTTCGCTTCGGCGTCCAGTAGCGCGGAAACCCGATCAGATTCGGCGATGCTCGGTTTGCCCATTCCTTGGACTCTAAATCACGGCCGAGTCGCGCTCGGTTCGGCCGGTATCGACCGACCTCGCCGCCAAGTGCGCGTGCCGTCGAGATTTGCGCCTCTGGTGTCACGTGCGCTGATGAACACGCGGGCGCCCGCGTGGAGACGACCCGCGACCATTCCGATGCCCCTGGTGTCACCGGTGACCCGGCCACGCTCACCACTGATATCGAAAATTCCGCATGGGTGGTCAATCGGCCACCGTGACCGGGCCGACTGCGAAATCCTCCCTGCGGGCACCGAGTGGCTGGCGGCAAGGCCGAGGGTGCCTACTTGTAGGCGGGGTACGGCTTCCCGGTGAGCACCCGTGCCAGGTGTGCGGCGTTTCTGGCCAGGGCGGCGGTGGTCGAGGCCACCGGGTCCGGTACCGAGTCGAGGTCCTTGTAGTCGGTGGAGCCCATGGCCTGATCGTTCCAATAGGTGCAGCCCTGGGCGGGAATGCTGAAACCCATGTCGTTCAAGCCCTGGAACAGGTCCGCGACGATCTTGTGCGCGCCGTCCTCATTGCCGACGACGGCGGCGGTGGCGACCTTGTCCACCAAACCCGGCCTGCCCGCGTCGTCGGTGATCGACAGTTCCGCGTCCAAGCGTTCGAGTACCCGTTGGGCCACCGAGGACATGTGGCCCAACCAGGTCGGCGTCGCGATCAGCAGAATGTCGGCCGCGACGATGCGTTCGCGAAGGGTGGGCCACTGGTCGCCCTCGCCTTCGTCGGCGGTGATGCCCGGTAGGACGTCGAAGTCGGCCACCCGCACCGTCGAGCCTTCGACCCCGTGCGTACCCAGTGCGTCGAGCACCTGTCGGGCGATGACTTCGCTGCTGGATTCGGCGGGAGATTTCTTCAAGGTGCAGATCAACGCGACAGCATTCAGTGCGACCATGGTTGTCTCCTACTCAGGGTGTCGGAACGAACGGCACGTGCGCTGACTATCCGCCGGCCGCCGCGATCTTCGAATCCGTGGCGATGGTGCGAATGAGCTTGTGGTTGGCGAACTCTCCGATGCCGAAGTGTGAGAGTTCACGGCCGAAACCGGAACGCTTCACGCCGCCGAACGGCAGTTCGGGCGCGGTCCCGGTGGGGTGGTTGATCCACACCATGCCGTTCTCCAGCCGGTCGGCCACCGCTTCCGCGGCGGCGGTGTCACCGGTGTACACGGTGGCGCCGAGTCCGTAGCTGGACGCGTTCGCCTTGTGCACGGCGTCGTCGGCGTTGTCCACCGGGTAGACCACCGCGACGGGGCCGAACAATTCCTCGTTGTAGGCACGCATGCCCGGTGCGACGTCGGTGAGCACCGTGGCCTGGAAGTAGGCGCCGGGTCGATCGACCCGGCCGCCGCCGACGACCGCGGTCGCGCCCTTGTCGAGCGCGTCGCGCACGATCTCATCGAGTTCTTCCAGCGCCTTCTGCGAGGAAAGCGGGCCAAGGGTGGTCGACTTGTCCATCGGGTCGCCCGGGCGCAGGTCGCCGAGTGCCTCGGCGAGACCCTGCACGAAATTATCGTAGAGGTCTCGGTGTACGAAGAACCGCTTCGCGGCCACACAGCTCTGCCCGGTATTGGCCATCCGGCCGGTCGCGGCACCCTCGATGAGCCTGGCGAAATCGCCCGCGTCGTCGAGGACGATGAACGGGTCGCTGCCACCGAGTTCGAGCACCGCCTTTTTCAGGTTTTTGCCCGCGCGCTCGCCGACACTGGCACCAGCGCCTTCGCTGCCGGTCAGGGAGACGCCCTTGATCTTGGGGTTGTCGACCAGCGCCGAGGTGCGCGAGCCGGAGAGGAAGAGATTGGTGTACACGCCTTCCGGTGCACCCGCGTCGGCGAACAGCTTCTCCAGCGCCAAGGCCGACTGCGGACAGTTCCCCGCGTGCTTGATCAACGTCGTGTTGCCGAGCACCAGATTCGGGCCGACGAAGCGAACCACCTGGTACAGCGGGAAGTTCCACGGCATCACTCCGAGCAGCGCACCGATGGGCGCGGTGCGCACGATGGCCGAGCCGCTCTCCACGTCGATGGTCTCGTCGGCGAGCATCGCTTCGCCGTTGTCGGCGTAGTACCGCAGAATCGAGGACGCCAGACCGACCTCCCACTTGCTCTCACCGATGAGCTTGCCCATCTCCAAGGTCAGCAACGGTGCGAGTTCGTCGGCACGATCGGCCATGAGTCGCGCGGCACGCCCGACGATCGCGGCGCGCTCGGCGACGCTGGTGGCGCTCCATGACGCATAGGCGGTGTCGGCGGCGTCGATGGCCGCGTCGATCTGCTGATCGGTGAGCTCGTCGAATTCCTTGACCGTGGAGTTGTCGGCCGGGTTGATCGTGGCAATCGGCATACGTGCCTCCTGTGATCAGTGACCCTGTGGGTCGGTGAGTGCGAGTCCTTGCTTGGCCTTGATGCGTCGACGTTCCAGGACCGCCCAGCTCACGCCGACTATCGCGCACACGGCGCCGACGATCCCCGCGATGATCGCCCAACCGGCGAACCCGTACCCGGCGGCGGTCAGTGCCAGCGCGAACGCGACGATCGCCAGGGCACACAGCACGATGCTCGGAACATTCTTGCCGTCCTGGAGCGCCTCACCGGCGTGGCTGCGCGTGGTCCTCGCGGTGTCAGGAAACTCGTCGTTGTGCTGCTGCGGCGGATAGTCGGACGCTCCGCTCGAGTGTGTCATCGCCAAACTCCTTGTCCTGCGCGTACGCGGTCGATGCGCCGTCGACGCACCTGTGCCTGACGTACTACCCGGATACAGCGAATCAATCGCTCGTCGGAGAAGTGGATCGAAACACCGCCGCCGATGCGGCTCAGCAGGCGCGCAGCCGCATCGGCGGTTGAACTTCGGGCGGTCAGACCTCTGCTGTCGTCGCACCGCGCACGTTGGGTAGACCGAGGTTGTCGCGCAACGTGTTTCCGGTGTATTCGGTGCGCAGCGCACCGCGATCCTGGAGGAGCGGGACTACCCGGTCGACGAATTCGTCGAGGCCCCAAGGCACCAGGTGGGAGCCGATGATGAAGCCGTCGGAGCCGTTGTTCTGGACGAACGCATCGATCTGCTCGGCGACCTGCGCGGGTGTGCCGACCAGGGGTCCCCGTTCGAACTGGTCGATCACCACCTCGCGGAGGGTGAGTTTCTTCGCTTCCGAGACCTGGCGCAGCCGCTCGACCGTGGCGAAGCGGTCTTGGTGCACGAACGCGCGTCCACGGATGATCGGTTCGGCGTCGGGGTCGGGGTCGATATCGGGGACGGGTCCTTCCGGGTCGTAGCCGGACAGGTCACGGTTCCAGATCTGCTCCAACAGGATGAGCGCGGTCTGGCCGGTGATCTGTTCGTCGCGGACAGCGTGGTATTTCTCGATCGCCTCGGCCTCGGTGTCGCCGAGGACGAAACTCGCCGAGGGCAGGATCTTGATGTCCTCGGCCGCGCGGCCCGCGGCGACCGCGCGCTGCTTGATGTCGTGGTAGAAGTCGGCGGCCTCGGGCAGCTTGCCGAACGGGGAGAAGATGGCGTCGGCGTTGGCGGCGGCGAACGCGCGCCCCTGCGGCGAGACACCGGCCTGGAGCACCACCGGTCGACCCTGCGGACTGCGTGGCACGGTGAATCGGCCGGAGATGTCGAACTGTTTGCCGTGGAAGGCGAAGGCTCCCGCGTCAGGGCGCGCGAGGAATCGGCCGGTCGCTGGATCGGCGACGAGATCCTCGACGTTCCACGAGTCCCAAAGCGCGCGTACGGCATTCAGGGTTTCTTCGGCGCGTACGTAGCGGTCGGCGGGGTCGAGGAAGCCGCCGCGCCGGAAGTTTCCTCCGGTGAAGGCGTCGAAGGAGGTCACCACATTCCACGCCGCCCTGCCGCCGGAGAGGTGGTCGAGGCTGGCGAAACGCCTGGCCAACTCGTAGGGCTCGTTGAAGGTGGCGTTGATCGTGCCCGCGAGTCCGAGGTGTTCGGTGACCGCGGCGAGCGAGGCCAACACGGTGAAGGTGTCGGGGCGCCCGATGATGTCCTGGTCGAAAACCTTGCCCGCGCGTTCGCGCAGTACCAGGCCCTCGGCGAGAAAGAAGAAGTCGAACTTGCCGCGCTCGGCGGTGCGCGCGGTGTGTTCGAAAGTGCCGAAGTCGATTTGGCTGCCTGCCTCGGGGTGCCACCAGGCGGTGTGCTGGTTGACGCCGCCGAGGTAGGCGCCGAGGATGACCTGCTTACGGGGAGTGCTCATGATGACCTCGCTCAGGCAGTCGCGTAGCGGTTGGGAACGTCGGTGGGCAGGCCGAGCAACGCGCGCAACGAACCGTCGGGGTAGCCGGTGCGGAAGGCGTTCGCGCGCTGCAAAGCGGGGACGAGGCGCTCGGTGATCGCGGTGAGGTCGTCGACGGCGACGCCGGGCCGTAACCGGATTCCGTCGATGCCCTGGTTCTGCCAGTGGCGCAGCAGCTCGACCAGCTCGTCGGCGCTCCCGGCGAATATCGCCGCGTCGGAGTGGAATTCGGCGCCGAAGTGTTCGTCGAGGCTGGCCAGACGCTGCTGTCCTTTCGCGCTCTCGGTGTCGAGGAAGACCACGAGATCGGCGTACACCTGGAGCGGTTCGCCGGTGCGATTCACCTGCGTCGCGGCCGCGTCGATCTGCGCGAGGATCGGGCCGGGTCCGGCTTCGCGGGTCGGGGTGATGAAGACGAGATCAGCCCCCCGCGCGGCGAATTCGTACACCAGTGGAGCGTGCGCGAGCGCGGCGATCACGGGTTGTCCCTGCGGCGGACGCGGTGTGATCGATGGTCCTCGGACGCTGAAATATTTGCCCTCGAAGTCGACGTAGTGCAGTTTGTCGCGGTCGATGAAGCGTCGGGTGGCGACATCGCGGATCTCGGCGCCGTCTTCCCAGCTGTCCCACAGTCGTCGTACCACCTCGACGGCGTCACCGGCTTCGTCGAACAGCGCGGTGAGCTGTTCGGGTGGCGTGGTGGAGTGGCCCGAGGCGGCGATCTGCTCCTGCGTGAGCCGGATCAGCTCGCGGCGACCGAAATGGCTTGCCTCGTCGACACTTCCGAAGACGCGTGCTTGCCAGCCAGCGCGCCCGCGTGAGGTGTAGTCGAGGGTCGCGATCGCCGACGAGACGTGGAACGGCTCGGTGTGGGTGGTCGTGACGGTGGGGATGAGGCCGATGTGTTCGGTGCGTGGTGCGACCCGCGCGGCGATCAGTTCGGCGTCGATCCTGGCCCTGACCTGGTCGATGGCGTCGTCGACGGGGGCATGGCGCGTAGTGGGGATGGTCAGGCTGTCTTCGATGCTCACGAAATCCAGCAGTCCGCGCTGCGCGGTGGTGACCAGATCTGTCCAGTACTCCGGGGTGAACAGTTCGGTGGGTCTCGAGTTCGGTTCCCGCCACGCGGCGGGGTGCCAACCGGCGCCGTCGAGCGCGACGCCGAGATGCAGTGGTTTCGGTGCCATCGTCTCCCGTTTCTGTGCCTGCGCGAAATGTCACGTGGTGTAACGCGGTGCGTGGGCGGGCCAGGGGTGCTCGGCGTCGGCGCACGCCGGCCGGCGCGGGCGGTTCGGACGTGGTGGCGGTGGGTGGGGTTTGATAACGCGTGGCCAGGTGGTGGACGTGGCAGTGGCCGTGTGGCACGGTTTTTCCGCGCGCGGGGTGTCAACGGTTGGGATCAGCTCGAGCCAGGAGAAATAGGGTGCGCGCGGTGGGTGTGTGCCCGTAAGTTCGGTCGGCGCAGGGGAGTTCGCGCTCGCCGTCGAGGGCGCCGCGCGTATTCCGAATTGCCGTGAGCGTAACCGGTGCGTTCCGGTCCTGTGGCTGGCTAACGTTTCGTAGTCTGCCCAGTGGATTGTGTGGAGGTGTGTGGTGACCACGGAATCGGCCGTCGATCGCGGAGTCGCTTCGGTCGCGAATGACCTGCCGCACCCGCTCGATGATCCGATTCGCACGTCGCTGCGCGGCGCGCATGCTCGGTTCGCGGTCTGGTCGGGTCGGATCGGGCGTTATGAGCCCCAGGTCGCCAAGTTCATCGGACATCCGCCGACGCTGGAGGCGCAGGACTGGGCCGACCTCGCCAGGATTCTCGGACCCGGCGGCAGTACCGCATTGCGCGGGGGCGGCTATGTCGCGCCGCGAGGTTGGCAGGTGCTCGGCGAAATGCCGACGGTGCAGCTGGAGGGCTCCGGCCTCCTGGTCGCCGAGGATCCAGGGGCGGAGGTGCTCGGCACGGCCGATGTTCCGGAAATCCTCGCACTGATCGAGCGCACACAGCCGGGACCGTTCGCGCCGCGCACCATCGAAATGGGCACCTATTTGGGCCTGCGCGTGGGTGGTCGATTGGTGGCGATGGCTGGCGAACGCATGCACCCGCCTGGTTGGACGGAGATCAGCGCGGTGTGCACCGACGCCGAATTTCGTGGCCGCGGCTTTGCCTCGCGGCTGGTCGGTGCCGTGGGAGCCGGTATTCGTGCGCGCGGCGAGACGCCGTTCCTGCATGCTCGCGCGGAAAACACCACGGCGATCAGCGTGTACGAATCGTTGGGTTTCACGGTGCGTAAGCGTTCGGTATTGACGTTGGTGCGGGCGCCGCAGGACTGATCTGCGCTCTCCGTACGAGTAACAGGCGCACGCCGATGGCTGGCCTCGTACCTATTACGTAGCGCGAAAAGGGAAGCGCGGCCTAATTCATCGACTTGGTGGCGTCTCCTGTTGCCCTAATGGGGTGGTGATTGTAATCACATAATTACTGATGCAGATAATGGAACCGGAATGTTTGATGCGTCATGTTTCCTGTGGATTTCTGTTGACAACCCCTGTGAGTGAATTGTTTTTCCGTGCCTGGCTATCTTTTGGAGAATATGTGGATAGTTTCTCAAAATGCCAGGTAATCTCCGATTGAAAGGCTGTGGAAAGCGGGTGATCATCCGGTCGTACACGGGTTTTCGCAAAGAGGCAGCTATGTTCGAGTCTCGGCTTACTTCCCCGGGATCAATGCGGTTTGCGGTGGCGGAGTTCGTGCCCGATTCATCGGCAATCCAGGTAGATGAATCCGGAACCGACCCACTACTGTCTGTTTCGCAGCCCAGTCCAAGTCGGGGCGGGCATTTTTAATGGGGAGAGGCTTCATCACATGAAGATCGGTAAATTCGGTGCCACCGCGTTCATCGCTATCGCTGCCGTGGGAATCAGCGCGGGGACCGCGAACGCTGCGCCCGAGTCGGCCAGCAAGGACGTGACGACAGCCGGCAATTACCAGGGGATCGATTACCAGTCGACGCTGGCCGACAGCACCAAGACGGTGACCACCACCGTCGAGGAGGGTCGATTCGAAATCAACGGAAACACCGCCACGCTGATTGCCGACAACGGCAGCGCGGTTACCGAAGTGCCTTTGACGTTCGAGGTTGCCGGTCGTTCCATTCCGGTTGATTCGCAGATCACCGAAGACGGGCACAGCCTGGCTCTCACGCCGAAGGTGAGCGGTGACGACATTTCCGAACTGAAGGACATCAACTCCTTCGAGAACTTCCAGGAGCAGGTGAACAAGAATCTGCTCGGCATGATCGCCGGCGGCATGATCGGTGGCTTCATCGGTGGTCTGCTCGGCTTCGGGATCTTCAGCATCGTGACCGGTCCGCTGGGCCTGGTCGGTGGCGCGCTCGCCGGCGGTGCCGCGCAGGGTGGGCAGCCCTTCATCGACGCCCTGACCGCGCTGGCGCAGGGCCAGCCCTGATCCTCGAATAGGATCCACGACCCACGCACCGACGCGGGCGCACCCGAAAGGTGCGCCCGCGTCGGTGTTCTCGTCTCTGTCGGTGTTTGGGCTGTTCAGTGATCGCCGAACCACTTCCGAACCGAACAAGAACCTGTTCTAATTCTTGCCATGCGTAGATTTGACGGCCGCCGCGTGGTGGTGACGGGAGCCGGATCGGGAATCGGGCAGGGCATCGCCATGCGGCTGCTCGACGAAGGTGCCGAATTGGTCGCCGCCGACATCAACGAAGAAGGGCTCGCGGCCACCGTCGACAAGGTGGGCGACGCCGCGGCCGACCGATTGCGCACCGTGGTCGTGAACACCGCCGACCCCGATTCGGTGCGCGCGGCGACCGCGTCGGCGCTCGAACAACTCGGCGGATTGGATGTGCTGGTGAACGCCGCGGGCGTCCTGCGGCCCGCGCACACCCACGAGTTGCCGCTCGAGGTCTGGAATCAGGTGATCGGGGTGAACCTCACCGGCACCTTCCTCATGACACAGGCCGCGTTGCCCGCGTTATTGGAAACCGGGAACGGCGTGGTGGTGAACCTGTCCTCGACCGCGGCCTTCAGCGCGGCGCCCTACCTCGCTTCCTACGCGGCGTCCAAGGGCGGCGTTACCGCGTTCACGCACGCGATCGCGCTGGAATACGCGAAGCAGGGACTGCGCGCGGTGAACATCGTGCCCGCGGGCATCGTCAGCAATATCACCACCAAGTCGATCGCCGACCAGCCGGAAGGCTTCGACCCCAGCCTGTTCGCGCGGATGATCGGCTGGTTGAACGGCGGCGCGCTCGGTCAGCCCGAGGACATCGCGGGTGTGGTCGCGATGGTCGCCTCCGACGATGGTCGGTACATGACCGGCACGGAGATCCGGGTCGACGGCGGCGCGCTGATGTGAGTCCCGAGCGGCTCGGCTAGGGCGTGGCGATCAAGAGGTGGTGTGGGATCGGCGTGTTCGGTAGCTCGCGTTGTTCGACCGCGCACCCCGCGCGTTCCAGCGCCGCGCGCACCTCGGCGACCGGACGCAGGGTGAAGCCGTATTCGGTGAACGGCGCCTTCGCCATCGCCTCCGGGTCGCCGATCCCGACGACGAGCCGCCCGCCCGGTCGCACCACTCTGGCAAGTTCGGTCGCGGCGGCGTCGAGGTCTTGCACGAAATAGACGGTGTTGACGGTGATCGCGGCGTCGAGAGCGTTGTCGGCGAGGGGTAGTTCGGTCAGTGAACCCTTGGCCAATGCTATTCGGCCCGAGGCGATCTCGGCTCCGTGGCGGGTTCGAGCTCGGTCGAGCATGTCCTCGGAGATCTCGATCCCGTGCACGGTGCCGTTTTCGCCGACTCGGTCGAGCAGCGCGGCGAGTCCGACGCCACCACCGAATCCGACGTCCGCGGCGCTCGATCCCGCCGTGAGCTGTGCCGCGTCCACCGCACCGAGTACGGCGCGTCGGTTGCCCCGGTTGAGGATGAATGCGACGCCCTTACCGAGCACGCCGCGCGGGCGACCCAGCTGACCTGCGAGAGTGGAGAGCGCACGGGCGCGGACACTTGCCATGGTGCCATCGTATCCAGCTACGACCAGAAGGACGATCGTGTCGCGTTCACCCTTGATCTTGTTGGCGGCCTGCGTGATCGCCGTACTTCCCTGCGGTGCCGCGGCGGCCACCGGTTTCGGGCCGTTGGCCGCGCCGAACCCCTACCTGGGGCCGGTCGGAACCGCGACGATGCACGGTGACGCGGGATCCTCGGACGCGACGCCGTTGCCGGGTCCCCGCTCGGCGGAGACGGTTTCGGCCTACCCACTCGCTTCCGCCTGCCCGACCTTGCTGCAAGGCCGGGACCATCTGGTGGTGGCGTTGTGCACGACGATCACTGACCGAACCCCGACCGTCCACCTGCTCGACCCCGCCGCCGAAGGCCCGTTCGCCGCGCCACTGGCGACGTTGCCGCTGACCAAGGGCAGTCTGCTCGGCGGCGTCTACGCCTACCTGGACAACGAGGATCGGTTGGTCGTCGTGGACGGCGAGAACCGGCTGCTGCGGGTGGGTCACGCCAGAGATGCCGCCGGAAAGTGGCAGCTGAGCAGCACGGTGTCCGCCGATCTCGGATCGGTGATCGCGCGGGGGGACAACGTGGCCGGTTTGGTGGCGGACTGGTCGGGTCGGGTCTGGTTCGCTACGGGCCGGGGCGTTGTCGGTGTCGTGGCTCAGGACGGTACGGCGACAACGGTGCACCTGCCAGCCGACGAGCAAGTGGCCAACAGCATTTCGGCCGCGCCGAGCGGCCGCGTGGCGATCGCGACCACGCATGCGCTCTACGAACTCGACGCCGACCCGGCTGGCGCTCCCGAGGTGTTGTGGCGCGCACCGTATGACCGTGGTTCGGCACGGAAGCCGGGCCAGTTGAGTGGGGGCACCGGGTCGACCCCCACCTACTTCGGCCCGGATACCGGCGCGGACTATCTGACGATGGTCGACAACGCCGACGGCCAGGTGAACCTGTTGGTCTTCGGTTCCGGCAGCGGCGAGCTGCTGTGCAAGACGCCGGTGCTCACCGAGGGCGGTGCGGGAAGCGAGAATTCGCCGATCGGCGTGGGTAACTCGGTCTTCGTGGCCAGTACCTACGGATATCCATATCCGGCGGTGCCGGAAGGAGCCGGTGACGCCGTGCCGTCGACCGCGCCGTTCGTCGGCGGGATGACCAGGGTCGATGTCGCCGGCTCCGGGTGTGACACGGTGTGGGACGCCAGGATTCGTAGCGCGGCGGTGCCGCACCTGTCCACGGCCGACGACCTGATCTACACGGTGACCAGGAACGGCCCCGATGCCACAACGCCACTGGACGGCTTCGAGCTGACCACCATCGATCCCGCGACGGGCGCCATCGCGTCGCGTCATCCGCTGCCGGGAACGGTGGTCGATGATCCGTTGCAGACCTCGCCGTTGCTCACCGACGATCGCCGGATCCTGCAGGGCACGGTGACCGGGGTGCTGCGCGTCGGCTGAGGGATATCGCCCGCCCGGGTGCAACCCGGCGTCGGCTCCTTCGGCGATCGCGCCAGCGGTCGTGCGATCGGCTGCCGCGTGTGCACGGTGCCGCGCCACCGTCGTCACGCCACGCGGCGGGTGTACTTCGCCGATGAAGTGTCGGGTTCAGCGGCGTCTCTCGACCGAGGACGCCGTCGGATTCGTCTAATTCTCCGTGGTGCTCGAGTAAATGAGTCGTAGATCACAGGGCCAATTTTTGTTGCGGTTGTGCTGCTGATCGGTGCGTGTGCGGGTGCACATGCACCGGGTATCTCGCAACTGGTTAATTCTGACCTTGGCAAGATGTAGGCATGTCCAACAACTGATCTACTGCTAGTTGGTCAGGTTTATTGCCTTGCAAACAAACTCCTGGTCTTTTTTGTCTATAACAACCTCTGGCTATCTAGATAACCATACGGTAAAATCCCAGCTAGATAGCACTTTTCAACACCGTTGACGGCTCTATTGTGATGACCTGGCAAATCTTTCGCGCGAGGTTTGTATTCATCCTGTGATGGATAAAGACGCCTGGTCGCGGCCGTTCACGGAAACGCGTCTTCCGCGCTGGAGGACCGCGGCGATGTCGCTGCCGGAAGTTAGCTGGAAACAGGTAAATCCGGGGTAGTCGAGAGGTTTGCTGGCGTGCTGCTTATACCGATCGATGCTGGCGAAGGTGGTTGCACAGCGATAACGATTGTGTAGAGTCAACGGTAACGCTGGCCGCAGCTGAGCACGACTCGCTGCGGCCAGCGGAACTCAAATGGGGGACTCCACACCGAAGGTCAGCGCACGATTGCGTGCCGTTGCTGCCAGCTCTCCGCATCCGGCTCACAGTGCGTGTGCTCACCGTTGTCTGTCTGAGTACCGCCTCGTACCTGCGCCTCGAGAAGATGCGCTGACGAGCGCAGGGTGCTATAGCGGCCAGTTATCACCGGACGTCGTATCGGTGCACCGACGTCGCTCCCGCTCGGCGTTGCGCCCGGCTCCGAACACATACGCCAGGAACACCGCCTCCGCGCACAGCCCGATCGCGACGCGGACCGGTGCGGGCAGCGCGCTCGGCGTGAGGAAACCTTCCAGCACGCCACTCACCGCCAACACGCCTACCAAACCGAGTGCGAGCGTCGCCGTGGCTCGCCCCTGTCCGGCCAGCGCGGCCACTCGACCGGAGCGGCCGGGGTCGATCAGGGTCCACCCCAGCTTCAGCCCGGCCCCGCCCGCCACGAATACCGCCGTGAGCTCGAGCGTGCCGTGCGGGAGGATGAATCCGAAGAACGAGTCCAGTCGACCGGCATCGGCCATCAACCCCGCGCTGACACCCAGATTGAGCGCGTTCATGAAAAGCAGATACACCGCTGGCAGCGTCAACACGCCCGTGAACAAGGCGATCGCGCACACCCACGCGTTGTTCGACCACACCTGCGCGGCGAACGCGCCGTTGGGATGCGCGCTGTAATACGTCTCGAACGCGCCGCCGGGTGCGGTCACGCCGGAATGATCCTTGGGCAGGCCGAGAAGCCCACGCGCCGAATCGAATTCGGCCACCCAATAACTCAACCCGGCCGAGATCACCAGGAACACCACCGCGACGCCGACCCACCACGGCCATACCCGGTACACGGCGGCGGGAAATCGATGCGTGAAGAACCGCCCCGCCGACCGCCACGTGTTCGAACGGGTGCCGAGCACCCGGCCACGCGCCCGCGTCAACACCGCGCCGAGAGCCCCGAGGAGCTCCTGGTCGGCGCCGTGCTGCTGCAAGAGCGCCAATTGCCGTGCGGTGCGGCGGTACAGGCCGATCAGCTCGTCCACCTCGGCGCCGCTGAGCTGACGCCGCCGCGACAGCTGATCCAGCCGGTGCCAACCCCCACGGTGGGTGTAGCTGTAGGCGTCTATGTCCATTGGTTGCCTCCCACGACCCCGATGGGAAGAATGCTATCGACATGGCTGAGTTCACAACCGGCGAGGCGGTGGCCGTCGAGCTGCCGATCGCGCGGATCCCCACCAGGGCCACCGCCTTCCTGATCGATCTGATCGTGCAGGCGGTGCTCGGTGCGGTGCTGGTCTTCGTGATCGCGACGACCCTGCTGCCACAGGGGTTGGACAAAGCCTGGACGAATGTCGCCCTGCTCGTCACGCTCGTCCTCGTACTCGCCGGATACCCCATCGCCTGCGAAACCGCGCTGCGCGGACGCACCGCCGGGAAACTCATTGTCGGGCTGCGGGTCGTGCGCGCCGACGGCGGCCCGATCGACTTCCGCCACGCACTCACCCGTGGGCTGACCGGTGCGATCGTGGACTTCTGGATGCTCGGCGGCTTCGGCATCATCGCGGTACTCACCTCCCTGTGCTCGCCCGAGGCCAGGCGCGTCGGTGACGTACTCGCGGGAACCCTCGTCGTGCACGATCGGCAGTCGCTGCCGCTGCCCGCTCTGGTCACGCCACCGCCGTGGTTGACGCAGTGGGCCGGTGGGCTGACGCTGGCTGATGTGCCCGACGACCTCGCCCGCTCGGTACGCCAATACCTCACCAGAACACCCACATTGACTCCGCGAACTCAGCACGAGCTCGGCGTCGCCTTGGTGATCGCGGTCTGCGGTGCGTTGCGGGTCGCGGCCCCGCAGGAGTACCCGCCGGTGCAGATTCTCGGTGCTGTGCTCGCGGAGCGACAGCGGCGTGCGTTGCCGCTGCCGCCACCGGTTTCTCCGGTGAACTTCGGCGCGGTTGTCGCCGGATAGCGATGCCCGAAGGACGAGCGCGGGTTGGTGAGGTCCCCCGCGCTGGCCGAAGGTACCCGATCCGGTACCGAGTTCCAGCGCCGGAGCCCGGCGAGTTGTCGGGTCTCGAAAGTCGCGGCCACTCGCGCTGCCCGACCAGCGGTTTCCGGTTGCCTCACGACGTGGCCACCGCCGTCGCTCTCACTTCGATGGCCAATTTGCCCGTTGGACATCAGAATCGGCGCGCTGCGCAGCTCGCTGACCTGCGGAGTCTCAGAACGATGGTCCGTTGGCCACCGAGTAGCCATCAATTCGAGACAGTGGCCACGAATTCCGCGACCCTGCAAGAGTTCTTCGAGCTCAACCGGGCGTCGTGAAACGCGGTGGAACTCTCAGCTGTCGAACTCGCCGCGGGCGGTTGCCGCGGTGAAGGTCGACCACTCGGCCGGAGTGAAGGTCAGTGCGGGGCCGGAGATGTTTTTCGAATCACGAACGCCGACAAGATTACTGGAGAGAAAAGCCACCTCAACACAGTTTTCGGAGGCACCGCTACGACTGCTCTTGAACCATGCGGCATCGACCAGATCGACGTTCATGCGTACTCCTTCGCGACTTTCCTGAGTAGAGCGCGGCTGTCAACGGCGTCCATGGCACTGCGCCGGAGGCTCTCGTAACTCTGATGATAGTGCTCGAGTGCGGCTGGCTTCGCGAAATACAATCCGCCCGTTGATCTTTCCGTGTAAACCACCGGCGGCTCCACCATCTGTCCCTGCTTGCTCATCCCGAACTCCATGATCACGAATGGGCCGATGGGATCAGCAACAGGAAATCCCGCACTGAACGGCAGGACCTGTACGTTCACGTTGGGTCGTGTGCTCGCCTCGGCGAGGTATCTCAGCTGTGTCGCCATAATTTTTGGGCTACCGACCAGCCCGCGAAGAACCGACTCCCGCACGATCACATCGAGTATTACCGGGTGGTGCTTGCGGGCGATTCTCAGCTGCCGACGTGTCCGCAGCTGCACTCGACGCATATGTTCCTCGGTATTGTCAGTGGGGTTGGCAGTTCTGATGAGAACGCCTGTGTAGGCGGGAGTCTGTAACAGCCCCGGCACGAATTCCGGTTCGTAGCTCGTGAGCTGCCTCGCGGATGCCTCCAACTCAACGTAGAAGTCGAAGTTCGTCGGGACCGCGTCGCCATATTCACACCACCAACTCTGCTCACTTCCCTGCGTCGCAAGACCTTTCATCGCCCGTAACTGTTCGGGGCCGAACCCATAGATCTTGCACAGCGCTTCCAGGTCGATGGTGCGGATTCGAACAGCGGTCCCCTTTTCGATCCGCTGCAACGTGCTAGCGCTGCGCTCGATCAGCTCTGCCACTTGTTGAATCGTGAAGCCGCACTCGTCGCGCCCATTCCGCAGGTACTTCCCCAACTGCCGCCGCGCCAGCGTCGACCCATCCTCCGACATGCCCGCCTCCCTTCAGGTTTCATCACCGGTGCCAGCAGACCACGCCACGACCCCGGCCGCACCACCAGCAGATTTTTTCATGCTATCGACGCATAACGCCAGGAAATAATGCATATTTCGGCGTCGCAGTACCCAGTCGGTCACCGGCACAATCCCACTCGACGTGCGAGCGACCCGCGACACTCTCCAGTTCAACCGAACTCGACGCGCGTCGATCCCCCGCACGTCAATCGCACCAAACCCGCAGGGGCCGATTCCGATCCGGCCGTCCCGCCATCCCACTGGAACCGATCGCCGCATCCACGCGTCCAGTAAGGTAGTCGGGCACGTGCCATAGGTCGTTGGGGGGTAAGTGATGGAAGTCGGACAGTCAGCCGCGAACGCGCTGTACGAACAGGCTGCCGGGGGAACATTCCGGATGGATGCCGATGCCGCCCGTCGCTGCGCTGAGGTCTACACCAGGCTTGTCGACACGACGTTGGAGCCGGAACTTGACCGAGCAACCAACCTCATGGCGCTGAAAGGTTTCGGAGGGTTCGAGTCTGCGATTGCGCTTCAGGGCGGCTTTTCCAACAAGGGGGCGGAGTTGGTGGAAGCTCTGAAGGGAATGATAGAAGCCGCACTGAAGATGGCAGCGGCCTACATGCGGGCCGGGCAGCTGATAGAAGAAGCAGACGCGCTGTCTGCGCAGTCGATAAGGATTGCTACCTCGGAGGTCCCCAAGCAATGATGCCAGCCCGCGCTCTTCTGACTGGACTACTGGCGATCACCCTTGCGGCAGTCGGAGTCGGCTGCTCGGCCAGCGAGGGCGCGCCCCAATCTGGTGAGGATGTGAGTCAGTCCGGTGAAGGCTCAACCGGCACGCAAGCGGCTAGGCCGACGATTACCGATTCGAAGTTGCAGCCCCCACCACAAGACAAGAAGTCCGCGGTCGATAGTGGCCGCCCCCCCATTGTCTTCGACCCTTGCACCTGGGTCAGCAACAGTGCGCTGCAGCGAGCGGGATTCGATCCCTCCTCGCGGCGACGATTAGACGATATAGTCGCCGAATATTCCTTTTTGACCTGCATAGTTACGTCAAAAGACCGCAAGTTGCGAATGAACTCCGGCAATGCGACCTGGGAAGAGAACCTAGCGAAGGTCGGCTCATATAGCCAGCCCACAAACATCAACGGACGCAGTGCATTACAGTTCCGCGATCCAGATGGCCTAGGAAGCTGCGAGATAGACATTCAGACGAAGGTCGGCTTCGTGCAGCTCGCCGTCGACCTCACCCGATTCGCCTCCCCGGAGGCGGACACCTGCGACGACATCCAAAACATCGCCGCGACAATCGAACCGGAAATCGGCAAGGACAACTAACCAGCCCCCACGGGGTACACCCCCCGCAAGTCATCGGGCGCGGCCCCCAGGGTTTGGTAGATCACCAGGACATGGGCGTGGTGGTTTCGGGGTGCGGCCCGCTGGGTGTCCTGGTGATCTTGGTGCTCGGGTTTGGGGTTAGAGGGTGGCGGAGCGTTTTCGTTCGAGGTATTCGTCGGCTAGGGCGTCCGGGAGGTGGGTGGGGGTGGTGGTTATTACCGCTATTGCCTTGTGGCGGAGGGAATCTTGGGCCTGGGCTCGGTCGGTGAGGATGGTTTCGGCGGCGGCCGCGGTGTAGAGGTCGTCTAGGGTTTCTCGGCGGGTGGCGGCCTCGGCGATGTCGGGGTCGGTGACCGAGACGATGAGAACGCGGTGGCGTTGTTGGAGGGCGGGGAGTGCGGGCAGGAGGTTCTCCTCGACGGTGGCGTGGTCGAGGGTGGTGAACCAGACGATCAGGCTGCCTCGGCGAGCGCGCTGGAGGGCGGCGCGCACCATGGCCGCGATGTCGGTGTCGACCAAGGTGGGGGTCAGACCCGCCATGGCGTGCATCAATTTCGTGGGCAGATTCTTTCCGCCGACTCCGCGCATCTCGGCGCGCGGCACGCTGTCGTAGGCGAGTAGGTCGACGGTGTCGCCGCCCGCCGCGGCGAGCGCACCAAGCAGCAGCGCGGCTTCGATGCTCGCGTCGAGCCTGGTGCTCGACCCGACCAAACCCGCACTGGTGCGGCCGGTGTCGAGCAGCATCAGGATGTGCCGGTTGCGTTCCGGGCGCCACGTGCGCACCAGCACATCGGTGGCGCGTGCGGTGGCGCGCCAATCGATCGCGCGGACATCGTCACCGGGGACGTACTCACGAAACGAATCGAATTCGCTGCCCTGGCCGCGACGGTCGGCGACATTGCTGCCCTCGAGGTGTCGCAGCCGCCGCACCTTCGAGCGCAACAGGCGTTCGCTGCGAAACGGCGGCAGGGCGCGCACTCGTGCGGGCACGGTGTGGCGAGTCTGCCTGCCCGCCAACCCGAGTGGGCCCACCATGCGCACGGTGACCGCACCCGCTACCCGATCGCCGCGCACTGTCGGAGTGACGCGGGTGGCCAACCGCGCCGTGGTCTTGGGTGCCAAGCGCAGTCGATGGGTGCGGTTCTCGACACCGGCGCTGTCGGGCCAGTCGTCCCACAGCGTCGCGTGCATCGTCCTGAGACCGGCATTCACCGCGACCAGTTCCACCTCGCCCGTGCGACCGAGCCGAACCGTCGTCAGTTCCGGCCGCGTCAAGGTCAATTCGGCGGCGTCACCCGCGAGCGCGGCGTCGAGGAACCCCGCGATCGCCAACACCAGCGTGGCTACGACAACGGTGAGCCACGAGGGCACCAGTACGGCCACCACCGCTGCCAGCGCCGCGAGCGCGGCGAGCCGACCCGTGACGACCACGCGCTACACCGGGGCCGGGACCGAGGCGAGGATCGAACTCATGACCCCCTCGGACGTCACGCCGTCCAATTCCGCCTCGGGTCGCAACCGCAAACGGTGCCGCAATGTCACCAGCGCCACGGCTTTCACATCGTCCGGTGTGACGAAGACGCGACCGTTCAACCACGCCAGTGCCCGCGCGGCCGCGAGCAGCGCGGTCGCGCCCCTGGTCGAGGCGCCGTGCTGGACGGCGGGGGAATTGCGCGTGGCCCGGCACACGTCGACGGTGTAGGCGAGCACTTCGGAGGCGACGGCCACCCCGCCCACCGCGGTACGAGCCGCGGCGATGTGCGCGGCCCCCGCGACGGGACGCAGCCCGGCGGCGAGCAGATCTCGTGGATCGAAACCCGACGCGTGCCGTTGCAGGACGCGGAATTCTTCCTCGCGGCCTGGGAGATGGATGTCCACCTTGAACAGGAACCGGTCGAGCTGGGCCTCCGGCAGGGGGTAGGTGCCTTCCTGTTCGATCGGGTTCTGGGTGGCCACCACGACGAACGGATCGGGCAGCGACTGCGGTTTGCCGTCGACCGAGACCTGCCGCTCCTCCATCGATTCCAGCAGCGCCGACTGGGTCTTCGGTGGTGTGCGGTTGATCTCGTCGGCGAGCAGCAGATTGGTGAACACCGGTCCTCGGCGGAAGGTGAACTCCGCGGAGTGCGGGTCGTAGACCTGTGAGCCGGTCACATCGCCCGGCATCAGGTCCGGGGTGAACTGCACCCGGCTGTGTTCGAGATCCAGTGCGGTGGCCAGCGCGCGGACCAGCAGTGTTTTCGCGACGCCTGGCACACCCTCCAGCAGCACATGCCCTCGGCACAGCAGCGCGAGAACGAGATACATGACGGCGGTGTCGTTGCCGACGACCGCCTTGCCGATCTCCGCGCGCAGCGCGCCGAACGCGGCCCGAGCCTCTTCGCCGGTGGGTGTCTTGGTCATGTCCGTGGCGTTGGTCATCGGACCTCCGATTCAATCCATTCGAGTTGCGCGGCAACAAGTTCCAGTGTTCGTTCGTCGGGAACCGCGCCGAAGAGAGCATGGCCGACCAGCTGTGGTTCGCCACCGACCCTGCTGGCGATGGCGTCGATGATCTGTTCGTTCGAGGTGTTCGCCTCGACTCCGAGGCGGGCGAAGACGCGCCGTGTCGTAGCCGCACGCAGCTTCTCCGCGATATATCCGTGATCGCCCGCCCGGCGATACATCGCGGCCTGCCCGGCGAGTAGCTCGTTGGCGGGGACCTCGACGGGGCGCGGCTCCGGCACGAATGCGCCGCGTCGGCGGCCGCGCCACCACACCACGAGCACCCCGGCGATCAGAAACTGTAGGCCGCCGAAGAAGATCGGCGCGGGCAGTCGGTCCCACAGCGCGTCGCTGCCGCTTCCCACCGACGGACGTGGTCGTGGCGGCGTGGGCAGATCGTTCGGTGGTGGCGCGGGCGCGTTCGGCGCACCGGTCGATTGCACCACGCCGTAGATCAGCAGCCCGATCAGCGCGCCGATGGCGATGGCTCCCCAAAATCGGGGGTCGCGCAACAGTTTCGGGAGTGCGGGCAGCGTGCGTGTGGTGCGCGAGGACTGTTCGACGGTCGCGGCGTCGAGCGGTTCCTCGACGGGGGGCGGCGCCTCGGTGGAGAACCGGTCGAGGTATTCGAGGGTGCGGTAGTCGTCCTCGGTGGCGTGCCGTCCGCCATAGACGACTTCGTCGAAAACCTGTGCGGTGGAGTGTAATTCCGGTGGATTGTCCAGGGCGGTGGTGACGTCGTCGGCCGTCTCGTTCGCGGTGCGTGAGCGGCGCACCTCCAACATGCCGCGTTGTTCGAGGCCGCGCAGCACGGCGCGAAAACGCTCGCGCAGGGCGCGGTCGAAATCTCGTCGACTCGCCGCGTGTTCGGCAGCCGCGAGATGCTCCTGTGCCGGCCCGAGGCGCGGGGTGGCTGGCGCGCGGTGCGCGTCGAGGTCGTCGGCGTGTTTGTGCTCCTCGCTCACCGCGCGGCTCCTGGCACGCTGATGTCGACGCCCTCGCGGCGGCAGCGTCGATCGATGTACACGACGACCCTGGTCGAGGCCTCGATCACCTCGGCGAACATCGCGATCAGCAGCACCGCGCCGGTGAGCAGCACGATGACCGGCCACCGGTGTGTTCCGGTGAGGTCGGCCAGCAGCCACGGGATCCCGATCAGCGGCACGCACAGCACAAGCAACAGCAGCCGATGGCACAACCAGAGTCCGGTGATCGCCCATTCGGTGCCCGCGACAAGCAGTGTGGAGCGCGCCACCGCCTGCGTGTGCCCCACCGACTCGGCGACAATCACCGGCACCGTGAGAAATCTCTTACTGCGCAACCACCCCAACCAGGCAGTGCCGGGGACGATCGTCACGATCAGCAGGCTCGACACGGTCAGCACCAGCACTCCGACGAGCGTGAACAAGAGTTGGAACACCAACAGCGGCCCGGCATTGGCTACGAACCCGGCCGCCGCGCCACGCCACCCGATCGACGCGCCGTTGACGCCGGCGAGCCCGAACGTGACGGTCGTCGCGCGCAACCAGAATCGCAGTATCCACGCCACCACGACCGTCGAGACGATCGCACCGAGCGCGGTCGCGCCATCCCCGCCGTCGTTCAGGTGCGACACGCCCCCGGTAATCGCGACCACCAGCACCTCACCGGCGACCAGCCCGACGAGCATTCCGCCGAGCAGCACGCGAATATTGGCCTGTATCAGGGCGAACGGGGTGTCGAGGAGTTCACGGAACGACAGTGGACGAACCGGGACCGTCGTTCCAGGCGAACCTGACACCGGACCTTCTCCCGCCCCGACGGCACCGGCCGGGTAGGCGGCTGGTTGCACGCGGCCGAGTCTAACCGGCGGCGTCCGGGTAACAAGCGGCCAACCAGTCCGCAACATCGCCGACGGCTGCCTCCACCGATGGGATCGTGGGCGCGACCCACATCCGCGACGCCGACAGCGGCTGGCCGCAACAGGGCACCGTATCCACCACAGCGTGGCCACCTGGCCACTCGACCGTGCGTCGGCGATCCACCCGCGCGTGTTGTGCCGCGACACCCCACCGGGCGACACCACGGCGTTCTTCGGCGAATGATCGGGCGCAAGGAAGGTGAGGGCGACCCCGCCGCGCAGGCCGCTGTGCCGGAGTCACAGGTGAAGCCCACCGAGCAGCCGACCGTGTCGATCGAAGGCGCTGCCCGCGCCTCCCGCACCTCGTTGTCGTTCGACGAGCTCATGGCAGCGACGCCACCGCCGTATCGGCATCCGACCCGCCACATTCGCACGAACTGGCAGCTCGGCTGTGGATGCTCGGCGCGGCGACCGCGGAGCCGGTGCAGACCTGTGCGGCGACATTGGCAAACAGCGACTTTCGTGCCGGTCGTACACACCGGCACGCGTCGGGTGCGCGCGGACCCGACCGGCTCGAGCCGTTCGAGGCAACCGTGCGACGCGCAGCGGACGGCCGAATCAACTCGGTTGTTCACCGCACGGTGAAGCGTTGCGGCTGTGATCGGCCAACTCGGTCGCGGGGGAGATCCGCTGCGGAAATCGCCGATGATGCTGTGGCGTCGACGTGGCGGAGCTTGTCACTCGTGGGCCGAGGCTTCCCCGCATGCGGTGGTGCGTGCGCTGTCGGTGCCGGGTTGTCGCACGAGGGTCGCTTCGACCGGTCGTGGTCAGGGCTGCTCGACTTCCTCGAGTACTGGTTGCTGGGGGCGGGCCAGTTGGGTCGGGGTCAAGCGTCCGCGCAGGGTCACCGATTCGCCCAGTTCCCACTGTCGCGCCTCGGCGGGGTCGGCGGCGTTCACCGTGTTCCCCGAGGTGAGCAGTAGCGAATCCGCTTTGGCCAGTTCGCACAGCCTGGCAGCCTCGTTGACGGCGTCACCGATCACCGTGAACTCGTAGCGCTGTCGCGCACCGACATTCCCCGCCACCACCCTGCCCTCGGCAACGCCGATCGCGGCGACGAAATCAGCGCCCTCGGTGTCCAGCCGGGCGCGGATCGCGCGTCCGCATGCCAAGGCGGAACCCGCGGCGTCGGGCAATGTCGCGGGCGTCCCGAAGACGGCAAGGGCCGCGTCGCCCTCGAACTTGTTGAGCAGCCCCCCGTGTCGTTCCACCTCGTCGACGACCACGCCGAAGAACCGGTTGAGGATCGCGACGATCTCGGGTGCGGGCAGGGTCGCGGCCATGGTGGTGGAGCCGACGATGTCGATGAACAGCGCGGCCGCGTTCACCTCGACACCACCGAGCACCGATTTACCGGTGAGCGCCGCATCCGCGACCTCGCGCCCGACGTGTCGGCCGAAAAGGTCTCGGATCTCCTCGCGTTCGCGTAGGCCCTCCATCATGCGGTTGAAACCGCTTTGCAGTTCACCGAGTTCGGTGCCGTCGTAGACCGCGAGTTGGAGATCGAGTTCGCCGACCTCCACCTCGCGCATGGCCCTGCGCACATCGTTGATCGGGGCGACGGTCGCCGCGAGGGTCTGTGTCATCAGCAGCAAGCCGAGCAGGAGGGTCGCGCCGCCGAGGGAGAGCACACACACCGCGAGCCGGGCCTTGGTGACGTCGTCCATGCTCAGCGCGAGAATCGCGACCACCATCAAACCCGCGACGGGCACCGCGGAACCGACCAGCCACATCAGCAACGATCGCCCGAAAACACCGATGCCGCTGCGCGAGCGCGACTCCCGGGACGAAAGCACGCGGGAGGTGACCGGTCGCAGCGCGAACTCGATGATCAGGTAGGTGCTCGCGCACACGACGACCGCGCTGAACGCGATCCCGAAGGCCACCTTGGGAATCAGCCCCGGGTCGGCCAGGCCCGCGAGCAAGGTGAGTACGAGCACGCCGCCCGACCACAGCAACGCCTGGATGCGCACCAGTCGCCACGGCACGGCGGCGGCCGCTACCTGCTGCTGCTCGGTGGGCACGGTGTCGGGGTCGATGGCCCAGCGCAGCGCGCGCAGTCCGCGCGCGGTGCCCCACCAGACGCCGATCAGCACCGCGACCGCCGCGTACACGGGCGCGGCGATGGCGTCGATCAGAATCATCTTGTCGCTGAACACCGAAGGGCCAGGCAGCACGAAACCGATCAGCGTGATCGACACGACGACACCGGTGAGGTTGGCCAGCACGATCGGCACGGTCAACAGGAATTGGATGCGTAGTCGTCGGGTGCCCGATGCTTCTTCTTCCCGTCCGAGTAGGCGTGAGCCCCATGGCGCGGCCGCGAGTGGGTCGTCGCTGTGCGGCATGCGGTGTCCGCCCTTCCGGATATGCGTTCAGTGGTGCCGGAGGAACTACAGACGGGCACCCCGAACAAGAACTACCACGCAATGGAGACTGTGACCTGTATAAGGGCGCGTCCGCTTGCTCGAACTCGGCTTCTCCGAACTCGGGGCGCCAATTTCGGTGCGCCACCGAGTCGCCGCGCGGCGACTCCGGTACGAGAGCAGGTCACCGCTTCGGGTTGATCCCCGCCGCTTCCTCCCTTTTCCTTGTGGCCCCAACGCGCTGGCGTTGCGCGTGCTGGTGATCGCGCTCGCCCTGCTGCCGATGGTGCTGCGGCGGCGGCGCGGTGGGCAGACAGCCGCACGCGCGCTACAGCTGCCACGACGGGCTGTCCGGGTTCGCTGGCGCCGCGCGGATGCCGTGATCGGTGCGAGCGCGATCGGATTCGGCACCGGTCACCGCGGTGTTGTCGACGTCGATCGCGGTCGCGAAAGCCGCCGGGTGGGGGAGAAGGTGCGCTAGCGGTTGTTCTGGTCCGAATAGTCGGCGTCCACCACGGTGGTCGCGATGTGTTCGGCGTGGTCGCCGAGCACCTGGGCGTCCACGGTGACCTTGCGGGTGCGGCGCACGGTGAAGGTGATTTCCTCGACCTCCTCGAACGCGTGCCGGGCGGTGCGCAAAGGGTGGGTGGCGGTGTCGATGGCGTTGGCCACGAACGAGGGGACCAGTGGGCGGATGAATCGGGCGGCGGTGTCGGTGAACGGCACGGTCCCGATCAGCGGAAGTTCCAGACCGCCACCGGAATCGGCGCGGGCCGGGGCGACGATCTCGGTGCTGCGCACGGAAGCGGGTAGGTGCGTGGGGGTTTCGTCGTTCGGCATGTGAGCGTCCTTCGTCGGTGTGCCGGACAGTGTCTTCGGGCCGGACGGGCGGGCGCTCGTCGGTGTCGGTTCGTTGACGCCGATCTCGATGCCACCGATGGCCGCGATGATCCTGGTGCGTTGACGTTCGCGCTCGATGGCGTTGTCCGCCTCGATCTCGAGCTTGGTCGCGGTGAGCTGTTTGGCGGCGCGCAGGTTCTCGGCCTCCGTGCGGGTGTGCACGCGTTCGAGTGCGATGGCCGTGTCGGCCTCCCATTCGGCCTGATCGAGCACTCCGCGCGCGGCGGTCTGCCGGTCGAAGGAGGTTTCGCCGCGCCACCACCGCAGCAACAGTGGAAGCAGGGCGAGCGCGATCAGCGCGACGATCACCAGCACGCGCAACGTCAGCGCACCGGAATCCTGAGCGGTGTAGTCGTTCATCGCGCGCCAGCGCGCGCCGAGGCCGCGATCGGCACTGGCGAAACTGCTGGATCGTGCTGTGGTGACGGCGTTCTCGCTGTCGGCGACGCGCTGGTCGAGCGCGGCGACGCGATCCTGCTCGGCGGCCAGGCGTGCGCGGGCGTCGTCGAGCAATTCGTTGGCGGTGCGTGCCTCGGGTCCTGCGCCGGGTACCCCGGTGATCCTGGTCTGCGGGCACTCCGGCGTCGGGTTGTATTCGCAGCGCGCGGTCACCAGCGCGTTGTCGATGTCGGCCTGTGCGGCGTCGATCGAGCGGCCGAGCGCGGCGCGCTCGGTGCGCGCGGTGTCGAGTTCGGTGCGCGCCAGGACGACGGCGGGTGCGGAATCGACCGCGCGCTGGGCCTTTTCCTCGAGTACTCGGTCGATGGAGCC
This sequence comes from Nocardia callitridis, assembly GCF_039543305.1. Taxonomy (NCBI): domain Bacteria; kingdom Bacillati; phylum Actinomycetota; class Actinomycetes; order Mycobacteriales; family Nocardiaceae; genus Nocardia; species Nocardia callitridis. The sequence continues at coordinate 1,488,411 of NZ_BAABJM010000001.1, forward strand.
GCCGAACACCACGATCGCCGCGAGTTCGGCGAGTAGCCCGCCCGCGAGCACCGCGACCGATACGCGGGCGAGCAGACCGAGACGGTCGGGTCCACCGTCGGGTCGGGTTGTCGCGATCGCACGGCCGAGGAGCGCGGCGAGCACGGCGGCGAGCACCGCACCGACGACTGTGGTGCGGACGGGCCAGCTGCCGCCCACGGCCATGGCGGTGAAAAGACCGGCCACGAGCGCGAACAACAGCACTGCCGCGCCGGTGACGACATAGCTGGTGCGTTCGTGGCGGTAGGCGACGTCGTCGGCATGGCCTCCGCCGAGCCAGGTGAGCGAGCCGGTGACGGGCAAGGGGAACTCACATCCTCTACGGCCGAGCGTTTTCGGTGCCGGTCTTCGCGGTTGCTGTCGGCATCTACGCTGGTCCTGCGTTTTCGTGGGGCAAAGTTAGTGCGGAAAACGGTGACGGATCGGTGGTCCAAGGGTGACAGGCGTAGCGGCGACACACCGAGCGGCGGCCAGTGTATGTGTCCAGCCTCACAAAGGGGTGGATACCGCATAGAACGGCTCGGTTCGGACCGCATATTCTGGCGCTGTGTGTGATTGCCGTGCGTGTCAGCCGATGACCTCGGCAGATGCGCGCGTGCATGGTGGCGATCGGGACGGCGACAGCTCTCTTGGCTACCTCGGCTGAGGGGGGCGCGGTGCCGCCGCGGGCACCGGATGCCTCGTTGGCGGTGTTGGTCGCACTGCTGGTCGCGCGCCTGGATACGGCCGATGCGGTGGCCGCGGCCAAGTGGTCGTCGGCGCGGCGCGACGGTGTGCGGCCGACAATCGACGACCCGGCGCGCGAAGCCGAGGTCTACGACGCCATGGCGCGGCTCGGGGGTGCCCGTGCGCTCTCCGAGAGTTGGCTTCGGCAGGTGTTTTTCGGTCAGATCGAGGCCAGCAAGGTCGTGCAGCGCGGGCTGATGATGCGGTGGCGGTTCGATCCGGCCCAGGCGCCGACTCGACCGCCGGACCTCGCGGCAGTGCGTCCGATGATCGATCGGGTGAATATCGAGATCGTCGATCAGTTGGCGGCACGGCGGACCGAGTTGGTCGCGGTGGACTGTCGGCAACGGTTGGCGCGCAGCGTATTCGATGCCTTCGCGTCGGGTCGGGTCGATCCGTTGCACCGGGCGGCGTTGGTGCGCGCGGTCGCGACGTTGTGCCCTGTGCGTGGCTGACTTCTCCTCGGTCTCGGCAACTGTGTTCAATCCCACTTGATGAGATTTGCTGGATGTGTGCCGAATGCCATATCAGGCAAAAGAGGCCGGACGGTCGGATCATGTTACGGGCTTGTCACACCACTGTCGTAAACGTCTCATAAGGGCTGCTACCGAGTTAGCCGCCACTGGATGGTTTGCGCGGACCCGGCGGGGGGAAATCCAGGGCGATGCAGGTGGGCGCAGGTAATCGACCGTTTCACCTGGTCGCGGACCGCTCTCGCGCGCCGGTTGTCTCGAGCTGGCATCGAGTGTCATGGCATCGCTTATGCGGTACTCGCTGCTTTACACTGGACAAAGCGAACACGTGGAGGACCGAAAATGAAAAGCCCAGCTAGAACTGTTTATTAGCACAACCTTAGTTGGTTGGGCTCCGGACCTGACTTATCGTTTGCTCTTACGCCGAACACAGAATGGACGGCGTCATCACCGCTCGGGCAGCTCCTAGCCGGTGCTCAGCGCAGCGAGCGGAAACCCGCACGGAGGTATGGACCTGCCAGGGGACTGGCGTTACCTACGGGCACCCACTACGTAACAGAAGCGGGTGGAAACAACTGGAGACGTGACTGCACGCCGAAGACCATCAGCGCGGCTGGTTTCGGAACGTACGGGCGCAGTCTTGTACGGAAGCGTTCGGCGCATTCGACGCCAAGGCCGCATCTCGGCCGTGGCGAATCCATCGATAGCCGACTTTCTTGAAGGCAGAGGCATGACGCAACTTCCTGGCCAAAGGTCACCTGGACCCACCGGTCTCTACGACCCGGCGTACGAACACGATGCCTGCGGTGTCGCGTTCGTCGTCGACATGCACGGCCGCCGCAGCCGCGACATCGTCGACAAGGCTATTACCGCCCTGTTGAACCTGGAGCACCGAGGTGCTGCCGGCGCGGAGCCCAACAGCGGCGACGGTGCGGGAATCCTGATTCAGATTCCCGACCGCTTTTTCCGCGAGGTCGTCGACTTCGAACTGCCTCCGGAAGGCTCGTATGCCTCGGGCATCGCCTTCCTCCCACAGGCGCGCAGGGAAGCCGCGCGCGCTTCCTACGGCGTGGAGAAGATCGTCAAGGAAGAGGGCCTCGTGGTCCTCGGCTGGCGTGAGGTGCCGATCGACGGATCCTCGCTCGGCGCGCTCTCGCGTGACGCGATGCCGACGTTCCGTCAATTGTTCATCGCCTCCCCCGAAGGTTCGGCCGAGCAGCTGTCGGGCATGGACCTCGAGCGCCGCGCCTACGTGGTGCGCAAGCGCATCGAGCACGAGCTCGGCAAGGCGGGCCCCGGCGAAGGCGCTGTCGGCAGGGAATCGGTGTACTTCCCGAGCCTGTCCGGCCAGACCTTCGTCTACAAGGGCATGTTCACCACGCCGCAGCTGCGCGCGTTCTACCTCGACCTGCAGGACAGCAGGGTGGAAAGCGCGCTCGGCATCGTGCACTCGCGCTTCTCCACCAACACCTTCCCGTCCTGGCCGCTGGCGCACCCGTTCCGCCGGGTCGCCCACAACGGCGAGATCAACACCGTCACCGGCAACGAGAACTGGATGCGCGCGCGTGAGGCGCTGCTGCGTTCGGACACCTTCGGTGTCGACTCGGCGGGCAACAATCGGCTCGACAAGATCTTCCCCGTCTGTACGCCGGGGGCGAGCGATACCGCGCGCTTCGACGAGGTGCTGGAACTGCTGCACCTCGGTGGCCGCAGTTTGCCCCACTCGGTGCTGATGATGATTCCCGAAGCCTGGGAACGCAACGCCACCATGGACGCACAGCGGCGCGCGTTCTACCAGTACCACGCGATGATGATGGAACCGTGGGACGGACCGGCCTCGGTCTGCTTCTCCGACGGCAACGTCGTCGGCGCGGTGCTCGACCGCAACGGCCTGCGGCCCAGCCGCATCTGGGTCACCGACGACGGTCTCGTCGTGATGGCCTCCGAGGTCGGCGTGCTCGACATCGACCCGTCCAAGGTGGTCAAGAAGGTCCGTCTGCAACCGGGACGCATGTTCCTGGTCGATACCTCGCAGGGCCGCATCGTCGGCGACGAGGAGCTCAAGTCGCAGCTCGCCGCGGAGCACCCCTACGAGGAGTGGCTCGACGACGGCCTGATCGAGCTCGCCGACCTGCCCGATCGGCCGCACGTGCACATGCCGCACGACCGGGTGCTGATCCGGCAGCAGATCTTCGGATACACCAACGAAGAGTTGAACCTGCTCATCTCGCCGATGGCCAAGACCGGTGGTGAAGCGCTCGGCTCGATGGGCACCGACACCCCGATCGCGGTGCTCTCGGCGCGTCCCCGGCTGCTGTTCGACTACTTCTCGCAGCAATTCGCGCAGGTCACCAACCCGCCGCTGGATGCGATCCGCGAAGAGGTCGTCACCAGCCTTCGGCGCGCGATCGGCCCCGAGGGCGACCTGCTGCACCCCTCGCCCGAGTCGTGCCGCCAGATCACCATCGATCAGCCGATCCTGGACAACGACGAGTTGGCCAAGCTGGTGCACATCAACGACGACGGCTCGCACCAAGGGCTGCGTTCGGTGGTCGTGCGCGGCCTGTACCCGGTCGCCAAGGGCGGCAGGGGTTTACGCGCGGCACTGGAGGCCATCAACACCCAGGTCTCGGCCGCCATCGACGGCGGAGCGCGCATCATCGTGCTGTCCGACCGTGAGTCCAACGAGAAGTTGGCGCCGATTCCCTCGCTGCTGCTGACCTCCTCGGTGCATCATCACCTGGTCAGGGAACGCACCCGCACCATGGTCGGGCTCGTCGTCGAGGCCGGTGACGCCCGCGAGGTGCACCACATGGCGCTGCTGGTCGGTTTCGGCGCGGCCGCGATCAACCCGTACATGGCCTTCGAGACGATCGAGGACATGCTCGAGCGTGGCGCGTTGCAGATGCCCGACAGCACCGGTGACCGAGGTGCGGACTATCGCACGGCCGTGGCCAACTACAACAAGGCCGCGGGCAAGGGCGTGCTCAAGGTGATGTCCAAGATGGGCATCTCCACCCTCGCCTCCTACAACGGCGCGCAGCTCTACCAGGTGATCGGCATCTCGCAGAAGCTTGCCGACGAGTACTTCACCGGCATGCGCTCGCACCTGGACGGCATCGGCCTGGAGGAGCTCGCCGACGACATCGCCGAGCGGCATCGGATCGCCTACCTGGAAAACCGCAACGAGCGCGCGCATCGCGAGCTAGAGGTCGGCGGCGAATACCAGTGGCGGCGCGAGGGTGAATACCACCTGTTCAACCCGGACACCGTGTTCAAGTTGCAGCACGCGACCCGCAGCGGGCAGTACTCGATCTTCAAGGAGTACACCAAGCTGGTCGACGACCAGTCCGAGCGCCTGGCCTCGCTGCGCGGCTTGTTCAAGTTCAAGACCAAGCAGCGCGCCTCGATCCCGATCGACGAGGTCGAGTCCGCCGCGGACATCGTGAAGCGCTTCTCCACGGGCGCGATGAGCTACGGCTCCATCTCGTCGGAGGCGCACGAGAACCTGGCGATCGCGATGAATCGTCTCGGCGGTCGCTCCAACTCCGGTGAGGGCGGCGAGAGCCCGGCCCGTTTCGAGCCGGAGGACAACGGCGACTGGCGCCGCAGTGCGATCAAGCAGGTGGCTTCGGGACGCTTCGGTGTCACCGCGCACTACCTCACCAACTGCACCGATATCCAGATCAAGATGGCTCAGGGTGCCAAGCCGGGCGAGGGCGGTCAGCTGCCAGCGCACAAGGTGTACCCGTGGGTCGCCGAGGTCAGGCACTCGACGCCCGGTGTCGGTTTGATCTCGCCGCCGCCGCACCACGACATCTACTCGATCGAGGATCTCGCCCAGCTGATCCACGATCTGAAGAACGCGAACCCGCAGGCACGCATCCACGTGAAGCTGGTCGCCGAGCCCGGTGTCGGCACGGTCGCCGCCGGTGTGTCCAAGGCGCACGCCGACGTGGTGCTGATCTCCGGCCACGACGGCGGTACCGGCGCCTCGCCGCTCACCTCGCTCAAGCACGCGGGTGGTCCGTGGGAGCTCGGCCTCGCCGAGACCCAGCAGACGCTGCTGCTCAACGGGTTGCGCGACCGGATCGTCGTGCAGGTCGACGGCCAGATGAAGACCGGACGCGACGTAATGATCGCCGCGCTGCTCGGTGCCGAGGAGTACGGTTTCGCGACCGCGCCACTGGTGGTCTCCGGCTGCATCATGATGCGGGTCTGCCACCTCGACACCTGCCCGGTGGGTATCGCCACGCAGAACCCCGTGCTGCGTGAACGTTTCAACGGCAGCCCGGAATTCGTCGAGAACTTCTTCATGTTCATCGCCGAAGAGGTCAGGGAACTGTTGGCGCAGTTGGGTTTCCGCACCCTGGACGAGGCCATCGGCCAGGTGCACCTGCTGGATACCACCAAGGCCAAGCAGCACTGGAAGGCCAGCAAGCTGGACTTGTCGCCGATCCTCGACGACGTCGAGACGGCGTTCATGTTCCAGGATCGGCGCTGCACCAAGACCCAGGACCACGGCTTGGACAAGGCGTTGGATCAGCAGTTGATCGAGCAGAGCCGCGACGCGCTCGAGCGCGGTCAGTCGGTGAAGTTCGATACCAAGATCACCAACGTCAACCGGACCGTCGGCACCATGCTCGGCCACGAGGTGACCAAGCTCTACGGTGGCGCGGGTCTGCCCGACGAGACGATCGACATCACCTTCACCGGTTCGGCGGGCAACAGCTTCGGCGCGTTCGTGCCAGCCGGTATCACCCTGCGTGTGCAGGGTGACGCGAACGACTATGTCGGCAAGGGACTTTCGGGTGGGCACCTGGTGGTGCGCCCGTCGCTCAACGCCCCGGCGGAGTTCAAGGCCGAAGAGAACATCATCGCGGGCAACGTGATCCTGTTCGGTGCCACCAGCGGCGAGGTGTTCATCAGCGGTGTGGTCGGCGAACGGTTCGCCGTACGCAACTCCGGTGCTACCGCTGTCGTCGAAGGCGTCGGCGACCACGCCTGCGAGTACATGACCGGCGGCAAGGTGGTCATTCTCGGCGAGACCGGGCGCAATTTCGGCGCCGGTATGTCGGGTGGCCTCGCGTTCGTCTACGACCCGGACGACACCTTCACCGCGCTACTCAACCCCGAGCAGGCCGGTTCTGTCGAGCAGCTCTCCGGTGACGATTTCACCTGGCTGCGCGATGTGATCGCCCAGCACAGGGAGCAAACCGGTTCGGCGGTCGCCGAACGCATTCTCGGCGACTGGTCGCAGCAGGTGAACCATTTCGTCAAGGTCATGCCGCGCGAATACAAGAAGGTTTTGCTCGCCATTTCCGAGGCGGAGAAGAGCGGCAAAGACGTCGACGAAGCGATTATGGAGGCCGCTCGTGGCTGACCCCAAGGGATTTCTGAAGCACACCTCGCGGGAATTGCCCAAGCGCAGGCCGGTACCGCTGCGTCTGATGGACTGGAAAGAGGTCTACGAAGAGGGATTCGAGCACGGCACACTGCAACGTCAGGCCAGCAGGTGCATGGACTGCGGAATCCCCTTCTGCCACAACGGCTGCCCGCTGGGCAATCTCATTCCCGAGTGGAACGACCTGGTCTACAAGGGGCAGTGGCGCGAGGGCATCGATCGTCTGCACGCCACCAACAACTTCCCGGAATTCACCGGTCGGTTGTGCCCGGCGCCGTGTGAGGCGTCGTGTGTGCTCGGGATCAATCAGGATCCGGTCACCATCAAGCAGGTCGAGGTCGAACTCATCGAGAACGCCTTCGACGAGGGCTGGGTGACCCCGGTGTACCCGACTCGCCTGACCGGCAAGAAGGTCGCCGTGATCGGTTCCGGTCCCGCCGGACTGGCCACCGCCCAGCAGTTGACGCGCGCGGGCCACACCGTGACGGTGTTCGAGCGCGCAGATCGCATCGGCGGCCTCCTGCGCTACGGCATCCCGGAATTCAAGATGGAGAAGCGCTTCATCGATCGCCGTCTCGCGCAGATGGAGGCCGAGGGCACCATCTTCAAGACCGGCGTGAACGTGGGCGTCGACATCACCGCCGAGCAGCTGCGTGAGGATTTCGACTCGGTCGTGCTCGCCGGTGGCGCGACGCTCGCGCGTGACCTGCCGATTCCCGGTCGCGATCTGGTGGGAATCCATCAGGCGATGGAGTTCCTGCCCTGGTCCAACCGGGTGCAGCTCGGTGACGACGTCACCGACTCCGATGGCCTGCCGCCGATCCACGCCAAGGACAAGAAGGTAGTCATCATCGGCGGTGGCGACACCGGCGCCGACTGCCTCGGCACCTCGCATCGGCAAGGCGCGGAAGTCATCCATCAGTTCGAGATCATGCCGCGCCCGCCCGAAGAGCGCGCCGATTCCACTCCGTGGCCGACCTATCCGCTGGTGTACCGGGTGTCCTCGGCGCACGAAGAGGGTGGCGAGCGGGTGTTCTCGGTGAACACCGAGCGTTTCATCGGCAGGACCGACGAGCAGGGCCGCGAGGTCGTCGCCGGACTGGAAGCGCACGAGGTGAAGATGGTCAACGGCCGCTTCGAGAAGGTCGAGGGCACCGAGTTCACGCTGGAGGCCGACCTCGTGCTGTTGGCGATGGGCTTCACCGGTCCTGAGAAGCGTGGCCTGCTGGAGGATCTCGGTGTCGGCTACGACCAGCGCGGGAATGTGCAGCGCAACAAGGAATTCAGCACCAACGTTCCCGGCGTTTTCGTCGCGGGCGACATGGGCCGCGGCCAGTCGCTGATCGTGTGGGCGATTTCCGAAGGGCGTGCCGCCGCGTCGGCGGTGGACAAGTACCTGGAGGGTGAGACCGCGCTGCCGGTGCCGATCGCGCCCACCACCGCACCGCAGCGCTGATTCGCCGGCGCCGGTTCGGCTGGTATCGGTCGGCTCGGCGCTGTGCCGAATCTCCTTACAGGAGCGTCGAACCTCCTTACGGGGCGTCGAATCTCCTTACGGGAGCGCGGAAACGCTCGTGGACACCGTCCACGAGCGTTTCGCATTTCGGTCCTGCGGAAATCGCGCAATCCTGGGTGTTCGAATAGCGCTCGCGCCGCTGTGGCCTTATTGTGATCAGCGGCGTCTGCTGATTGTCGGCAGGTGGGGTTGTGTGTGGTCGAGTCGGGTCGACCAGCGTTGTTCACTGTGTGTGCACCGCAACGACATCCGCCGGAGTCAGCATCAATGCGCGGAGTTGTCGCGGGTGCCCCCACGAGGGGCCACGGGTGGACTGGAGCAGTATGCAGGTGAAAAAGGTTGTCGCGGCGATCGGTGCGTCCGCGACCGTATTATCGGGCATGGTGTTCGGCGCCGGTTCCGCCGCGGCGGACCCCGGCTGCCCAAGCCTCTATGTGGTCGCGGTCCCCGGCACCTGGGAAACCGGCCACGACAAGACCCCGGAACCCGGCATGCTCGCCGGTGTTACCAGGGGACTACCGAGTTCCACCGAAGTCGACTACGTCACCTACTCCGCCACGGCCTTCCCGTGGGAAGGTGACGTTTACGGCAATTCGAAGAAGGAAGCCACCGACAACGCGCGCGGTCTGGTGGGCGCGATGGCGCAGCGCTGCGGTGCCACCAAGATCGCACTGGTCGGTTACAGCCAAGGTGCCGATGCCGCAGGCGATCTCGCCGCCGAGATCGGCACCGGCCTCGGCGTGGTGTCGCCGGATCGGATCGCCGGAGTCGGCCTCATCTCCGATCCGCGTCGTTCGCCCACCGACATTCAGGTCGGCCCGGTCGCGCCGGGCGCGGGCGCGGGTGGCGCTCGGGTCGGCGGGTTCGGCTGGGTCAGCGATCGCACCCGCACGATCTGCGCGGTCGACGATCTCTATTGCGCGACGGCGGGCGACGATTTCGTCACCAGGTTCGCCGGGTTCCTCGCGCAGGCTTCCGAGGCCAACCCCGCCAATATGTGGCGCTACCAGATCGAGATGAACAACATCGTCACCGACCTGATGGCCAATGGCGGAATCCCGTTGTTGCAGGGGCAGTTGAGCGAATCCGCGAATCAGCAGCGCGCTGAGGACCTGGAGGCGTTCTATCAGTCGCAGGCGCACACCCTGTACGGCAGCTACGGCGTCGGCGGCGGTCAGACAGCGATCTCCTGGATGCACAACTGGATCGCCGGCATGGCCTGATCGCTTCGGCATCGATCGAACGAGGCCCACTTCCGTTTCGGGAGGTGGGCCTCGTTCGTCGGCCGGGCCGTTCGGTCAGCCCGCCGAGCCGGTGGCGGGTGCGGGGATGCCGGGGATCGGCCCGGGGAAGGGATTGTTGTCCGGCGCATCGGGGCGGTGGTGCTCGCCGCGTCGGCCGTCGTGCTCGTGGTGCTCACGGTCGGGCCACTGCCCGTCGGGTCCCGGCTGCGCGATGTCGGCGGCGTTCGTCTCGGTGGCCACCTGAGCGCTGGAATCGGTGCTCGGTGTCTGCGCCGACGCGGTAGCCGCCAGCGTGCCGATCGGTGCGGCGATCAGCGCGCCGGTGACGGCCACCTGAACCATGCGGCGGCGAATCGGTGTCTTGCGGGAAGTCGAGGTTCGCAAAACGAGGTCCTTTCGTGGGAGCTGGTGGCCGCGGCAGCGGCTCACCAGACCCATCAAAGGCGCGAGCACTGAGACCGTGGTGCGACGACGCTGGCAATCGCCTGTGAGCGCGACGCCCGCTCCGACCAGCTCTGTTCGTGTCCACGCCGGTGCGACGACGACGTTGCCCGCGACAGCACACAGTACTGGGACCTCGGCGAAGACGTTGCCCGATGCCGAGGACCTCAGAGGACGGGAACCGTGCTGGAAACGTTGCGCGGCAACAGGTCCCACACATGCCCGTTCTCGTTCACCGTCGCCGCAGTCCGACGACCGGTGCGGGAGAACAGAATTCGGGTAATCGAACAGTAGTCGATCGGAAAGCTCAGCGGACGTTCCAGATCGAGCACCTTCTGGAGCAGCACATTGATCACGCCGCCGTGCGCGAACACGACCACCGAGTCGTTGGGTTCGGTGGAGGCGGCGACCTCGGTGACGGCGTCCATCACCCTGCGGGTGAAGGCACGCCCGTCCACCTCGGCCGGGAAATGCCCGGACTTGATCTGCTCGTAGGCATCGCGAAACTCGGTCTTCGCGAACTCGATCGGAATGTATGTGGTGTGCTCGCGGTCGTATTCGGCCAGGTCATCCACCACGTCCACGGGTAATCCGAGCGCATCGGCCGTCGGCTGTGCTGTCTGCAACGCTCGTAGCTGCGGGCTGCTCACCACTCGGCCGATCGGGTGCTGACGCAGCGCTGCGGGCACCCTGGCGGCCTGCTCGACCCCGACCTCGGCGAGCCCGGGATCGGCGGGACCGTCGGTGTTGTGGACGCGAAGCGGTTGGGCATGACGTACGAGGATCAACTGCACGTCGACCACTCTGCCGCATCCCGACCGGTTCGGTGCTACTTCTTTCGCTTGACCAGGAAGTAGATGCCCGCGACGATCAGCGCGACGACCAGCAGGCAGCACACGCCACCGAGGATGAACAAGCCGCCGCCGCGACGGCGTCCCTTGCCCCTTCTTCTGGCCTCGGTTTCCAGCACCGAAGCCAATGTGTCCTGGTTGAGCGCCCCACCCTGCTGCGTGAACACCGGACTGTCGGCGAATACCGTGTGCGACAACATCGCGGCGTGGTCCGAAAACAGCGTCGGATTGAGCGCAGCGTGGCTCAACAAGTCCAGATACATGAGTGACCCCTCTCGATACGTGGCATCCTCCCGGTGCCGTGGATCACCGTAACCGCTACCGCCCGCCTTCGCTGGCACACCCGGATCAGCGTGGTTTCACCAGCGGGAAGGGCAACGTTTCCCGGATGCCACGCCCGGTGATGAGCATGACGACCCGGTCGACACCGAGTCCGAGGCCACCGGTCGGCGGCATCGCGTGCTCGAGTGCCTGCAAGAAGTCCTCGTCGAGTTCCATCGCCTCGGCGTCACCGCCCGCCGCGAGCAACGACTGCTCGGTGAGCCGGCGCCGCTGTTCGATCGGATCGGTGAGTTCGCTGTAGGCCGTGCCGAGTTCGACACCCCACGCGACGAGATCCCAGCGCTCGGCGACACCGGGGATATTGCGGTGCGCCCTGGTCAACGGCGACACCGAGGTGGGGAAATCGATATAGAACGTCGGCTGCTCGGTGTGTGACTCCACCAGGTGCTCATACATTTCCAGCACCACCTGGCCCGCGTCCCAGCCGTGTTGGTAGGGCACCTCGGCGGTATCGCACAGTTCACGCAATGTCGCGAGGTCGGTGTTCGCGTCGATCTCGGTGCCGATGGCCGCCGAGATCGCGCCGTGCACGGTACGCACCGCCCACTTGCCGGAGATGTCCACCTCCCGCATCGAGCCGTCGCCGTTGGGGCGCAAGGCCACCATGGAGCCGTTGGCCGCGAGTGCCGCGTTCTGAATCAGTTCGCGACACAGATACATCATTCGCTCGTAGTCGCTGTGCGCCTCGTACGCCTCGAGAATGGTGAACTCGGGATTGTGGCTGAAATCGACGCCCTCGTTGCGGAAGGTGCGGCCGAGCTCGAACACCTTCTCCATGCCGCCGACACACAGCCGCTTCAAATACAGTTCCGGGGCGATCCGCAGGTAGAGGTCCAGATCGTAGGCGTTGATATGGGTGTGGAACGGTGCGGCATTGGCGCCGCCGTGCACCTGTTGCAGGATCGGCGTTTCCACCTCCAAATAGCCTGCGGCGGTGAGTGAATCGCGCAGCGAACGCAGGACCGCGCTGCGCTTGGCCAGCACGTCGCGGGTGTCCTGGTTGATCGCCATGTCGATGTAGCGCTGCCGTACTCGCGCCTCCGGGTCCGACAGGCCCTTCCACTTGTCCGGCAAGGGATGCAGGCATTTGCCGAGCATCCGCCAGTCGGCCGCGAGCAGCGACAGTTCACCGCGACGACTATTGCCGATCTGGCCGCTCACCTCGATGAGGTCGCCGAGGTCGAAGAATTCGCCGAATTCCGCGCTGCATTGCGCACCAACGCGATCGCGGTCGATCACCAATTGCAGGTCGTCGGACCAGTCGCGGATCACCGCGAAGATGACGCCGCCGTAGTCGCGGATACGCATCAATCGACCGCAGACGCGAACAGTGGTGCCGCGCGGCGAGTTTCGCGCTGCGGCGACGGTGTGCGTCGGAGGGTAGGCGACGGGGTAGGCCTCGACGCCGGATTCGGTGAGCTTGGCGAGCTTGTCCATCCGCACGCGTACCTGCTCTGGCCTGCGGTGCCCCGGATCGGCGACCTCGGCCCTCGTCGCGTCGGGCGGGCTGCCGTCGGCGTGCAGGCCGGTGACGTTCGCGGGCACCGAGCTGTGTAAACCCGTGTGCGTCACGGTGTCGGGAGCCTTACCGAACCTCGGGAGGAACCCTTCGGCGAGTGCGCTGGCGACCGCGGCCCTCGGCAGTTGCCTGCGCTCCTCGAACAGGAAGAACCTCGGCTCCCAGTGCGGCTGATACTTCACATTCGAGCGATACAACGCCTCCAGTTGCCACCAGCGCGAAAAGAACAGCAGCACACCGCGCCACAGGCGCAGCACTGGTCCAGCGCCGATGCGCCCGCCCTCCTCGAACACCGAACGGAACACCGCGAAGTTCAACGAAACCTTGGTGATCCCGTGCTGTTCGGAACTCAGTGCGAGTTGCGAGATCAGCAACTCCATCACGCCGTTCGGGCCGCCGGGTTCTCTGCGCATCAATTCCAACGACGCGCCGGTGCGTCCCCACGGCACCAGCGACAACATGCCGAGCACGTTCCCCTGCGGGTTGACCGCCTCCACCAGCAGGCAATCACCGTCGAGCCGGTCGCCGAGTCGACCGAGCGCCATCGAGAAACCGCGCTCGGTCTCGGTGTCGCGCCATGCCTCGGCGCGCGCGATGATCTGTGGGAACTCCTCGGCGGGAATCTCGCTGTGGCGCCGAATACGCACGCTCACACCGTGTTTGCGCAGCCGATTGGCGGCCTGGCGTACCGGTTTCATCTCCGGTCCCGCCAGCGAGAACGTCTTGGTGTCCAGGATCGCCTCGTCGCCGAGCCGCAGTGCGGAGAGCCCGGCCCTGCGGTAGGCGGTGGCGCCGAGTTCACCGGCGCCCATCACCGCTGGTGCCCAGCCGAACCGGTCGGCCATGCGCAGCCACTCGTCGATCGCCTGCGGCCACGCCTCACGAATGCCGAGGGGATCGCCGCTGGCCAGGCACACGCCGAGTTCTACGCGGAAGGTCACCGCGGCCTTGCCGCTCGGCGCGAACACCACCGCCTTGTCGCGCCGCGTCGCGAAGTAGCCGAGCGAATCCTCCACATCGGAGCGCTCCAACAGCCCGCGGATCGCGGACTCGTCGGTGCCGGTCATGGCATTGGCCGCCCGTTGCGAACGCAGCAGGATGAGCACCGCGGCGATCAGCGCGATCGCACCGAACAGGCCGAGCAGGAAATTCACGAACGGCCTTGGGTGACCGTCGAAGTGCTCGTTGTTCACCAACACCGCCGCGGTCACCCGGTAGACCGCCCAGCCGGGCCGCTGCACGCCGCGCGGCAAGGAGCCGGGGAACAACTCCACCAGGCCCCAACCGAGCAGGCAGCCGATCGCGAGGCCGCCGAACAGCACGCCGAGCGCCTTCCACCCCGCGCCACGACGCACCTTGGTGTAGAACTCGCGCCACGCCGCGATCAGCACACCGATCACCGCGAGGTGCACCACCAACGCGACGACGGCGTGCGGGTTGCCGTCCTCGGCGATATCGAGTGCGTTCGCCAGCGTGTACAGCGCCAGATAGCCGAGCAGCAGCCACCACGCGATGCGCTTGCGGCTGGCGATCGCGCCCGCGAGCAACCCGACGACCAACGCCCACATCAGGTTCGTATCCGGTGCGTCGAAGTAGTAGAGGTCGATATAGCGGCGCGGTACCTGGGTCAGATAGCGCAGGCCGGGGGAAAGACTCCACAGCAAGCACAGCGCCGCGAATACGCCGAGCGCGAGGCCCGCGAGGTGCGGTGCCTCGGCGAGACGTCCGTGACCGCGATGCGGGACCGGCGGGGTCGGCCGATCGCGCGGTGGTTCGGCAGGAGGGTGTCGCGTGGCTTGCGTGGTGGTCACCGAACAAGTGTGTACGGTCGCGCGGTCGGCGTGCTCGAACCCCTCGCGGGCATGTCTGTGGCGCCACCGGTCGAGGCGGGCAGCGGTGGTGTTCGCGCGCACAAGCCGGGGGCTGGCTACCAGCGGTTCATTCGGACACGGTAAGGATGTATGCCATGCCAGAACCAGTCGATGTGCCGATCGAAGACGAAGCCATCCGGCTCGGACAATTTCTCAAGTTGGCCAACCTGATCGAATCCGGTGCCGAAGCCAAGACCGTGATCGCCTCCGGCCTTGTCCGGGTCAACGACGAGGTGGAACTGCGGCGCGGGCGACAGTTGCAATCAGGCGATGTCGTCACGTTGGCCGGTCGCAAGGCACGTGTCACGGGGTGATGCGAACGCGTCGTGGTGATCACGCCTGAGGACGGCACCGCGAGACAGGAACCTTGCGGAAAGCGCCGGTGGTCGGCGAACAACGTCGGATACCCCGCGCGGCTGAGCCTGCTGCTGGGCTGACCGTCGAACGCGTCCACGCACACAACCTCGTCTTGGCCGAGCGGCTCCACGTGCCGGGCCACCGCGCCGACCGTCGGGCGGTTGTGCCGTCATAGGGCGCCGCCGAGCCCGGACCACGACCGAACCCGCCACCCGCACGGCCAGGCAGCCGCCATCATCACCGATACCGGCTCGTCCCCACCGGGGGCGCTCGATCTGTCCGTGCCCAACCGGCATGATCGGTGCTCGCGCCGCGCGGGTCGGTGGCACCGGGGCGAGCAGCGTGCGCTGGCGGCGCGCAGCACGATCGGTCAGCGGTGTCAGTCCTCGGCGCGCACGACGACACCGTCGGGGTCGCTATAGAGCACCTCGCCGGGAACGAAGGTGACGCCGCCGAACTCGACGGGCACGTCGCGCTCGCCGCTGCCGGTCTGCGTGCTCTTACGCGGGTTGGTGCCCAGTGCCTTGAGACCGATGTCGAGGGTGCGCAGGATCGCGGAGTCTCGGACCGCGCCGTTGACGATGACGCCCGCCCACCCGTTGTCGACGCCGCGTCCGGCGATGATGTCGCCGACCAGCGCGGTGTGCACGCTGGCGCCACCGTCGACCACCAGGACCTTGCCCGCACCTGGTTCGCCGAGGGTTTGCTTGACCAGCAGATTGTCCTGGAAGCAGCGGATGGTCGTGATGCGGCCGGAAAATGCCGCGCGGCCGCCGAATGGGATGAACTGTGTGTCACAACTGCGGATATCGGGGCCGATCTCGTCGGCGAGGTCTGCGGTGGCGACAGTATTCTGCGATTCGGTCACCACACCTATTTTGCCGCGTTTGCTCCGTGCGTGCTGCGTCGGGGCTCGCGCTGACGGTAGTTCAGCAGGTAGATGTCGCGTTCTTGGTAGGAGGTTCTGGAGTGGTCGAGCAGGGACGGATCGAGTCCGTGCTGTGCCAGTCGGAAGCGGCGCCACACATAGCTGAGTGAGACGGTGAAGACGCCGAGCGGAATGATCATCATGACGATCAGCCCGACCTTCAGCAGCATCGGTCCGGGGAAGAGCAGAACGAGCGCGAAGAAGGGGATGGCGGGTCCGAGGAAGCGCACGAGATAGCGCTGCATGGCGCCGTGTCCGACAAGGTCGTGCAGGACCCAACCGTGCAGCTCGTGGGGGAGCTGGCCGCCGAAATCGTAGAAGATCCGTTGGCGCATCGTGGGCCGTTTCATGTCTTCAGGCTATGCCTGTGACTCAGGTCACGCCACTAGCGAAAGGGGCTCGCTCAGCCCCGCCCGTGCCTGCGCTCATAGGCGAGGCGCTCGGATTCCGCGCGCGCGCTCGGGCGCCCACCGGCCAGCGCGGGATCGAGTCCGTGCTTGACCAGGCGGGCGCGCTGGAACACATACATCAGCGCCACCGTGAAGTAGATCAGCGGCAGATACAGCAGCGCCATCATCGCCAGGCCCATCCACACCGGGCCGGGTATCAGCAGAAACAGCAGCAAGACCGGGATCGCGGGCAGCAGCATCCGCATCAGGTACCGCCGCGTCGAGCCGGGGCCGGTGACATCCGCTCGGACCCACTCGCGCAT
This sequence comes from Nocardia callitridis, assembly GCF_039543305.1. NCBI lineage: Bacteria > Bacillati > Actinomycetota > Actinomycetes > Mycobacteriales > Nocardiaceae > Nocardia > Nocardia callitridis. Next base: position 1,504,834 of record NZ_BAABJM010000001.1, read on the forward strand.
CGAGTCCGGCAGCCGACGACCACAGATGTAGCCGATCTTCTGGGTAGGGCTCGGAGTACTCGACATTCCTCCAGCATCCCGGATTGTCCGATTCACCGCAGCACCGGGGTGGCTGCTGACACCGGCGTCACGCGCTGATCGCGAGCGTCGCCGCCAAACCGAACGCCACCGCCATCACCACCACCTCGATGCTCGCCCTGCGCAACGAATCCGCGGCGGTCATCCGATGGTCGGCGGCCTTGCGCACCCAGGTGCGCCGCCACCACCAACCCATGGTGAGCAACACGATCAGCACGACGGTCTTCGCGAGGAGAATCCGGCCGTAGCCGGTGGTCACGAACGGGGTGATCCCGCCGACGCGCACCACGCCGTTCACCAGACCGGTCACCGCGACGATCGCCACCAGCGGCAGCGCCACCGTCGAGTATCGCGGCAGCACCGTCGCCCACTCACCCCGCGAACGCACCACCAGCGCCAGCGCGACCAGCACGCCGAACCAGGCCGCCGCCGCCAAGGCGTGCGCGGCGGCGAGCACCGAGCCGAACGGCTGCTGTGACATATGTCCGGTGACCGGCCGCAAAGCCAAGGCGACCGCGGCGAACACCAGCACCAGGTCGGTCGACGCCGAGGCGGGTTTGCGATACGACAGCGTCGAGTAGCACGCCAGTGCGCCGACACACCCCAGAACGGCGATGCCGATCTGGCCGCCCGCGAGGTCGACCAGGTAGGTGGCGAACTCGTCGGCGGACAGCCGGGTGATCGCGACACCGACCACCTCGGCGGCCTCGAAGGCCAGTACCGCCAACTCCGTGCCCCACCAGAGTCCCGCCAGTACGGCGAGCAACCGCCATCGCGGTGTCGGCTTGGGTTGCAGGCGGGGCAGTGCGGCGAGCCCGAGCACCACCGCGCCGGTGCAGTCGGCGATCACCCGCACGATCGCCTCGGCGGGCAGGGTGACGGGAATGGTCAACGCCCACGCGAGCGCGACGCCGAGCAGACCCGCCACGGCGACCGTGGGCAGCAACCGCCACGGCGACCCGGCGTCCGGTCCCTCGGGTGCGCGACCGGACGCCGATGGCGTGGTGTTCACTGCTTCGGCTTGCGGCTCCCGGCGCCGAACAGCGCGAACGCCAGTCCGCCGCCGAAGAGCACGACGGCGCCGACGATGAAGACCCACAACGGAATTCCGCCCGAGCCGTCCTCGCCCGAGTTGGTCCCCGCCGCACCGGGTTTCGGGCCGGGTGTTCCGCTACCTTCCTTGGTGAGCGTGAAGTGTCGGGTGCCGCTCACCGGATGGCCGTCGGCGGAGGTCACCCGGTAGGCGATGGTGTATTCGCCGACCGGACCCAGCTCACCCACCTCGACGCTGACCTGATTGCCTTCGACGCTCGGTGCGCTCTTGGACCACAGGTTGCCGTCGGGGCCGACGACGGTCAGCGAGGGAAAATTCGGCTGCAACGACTCGTTGAAGCCGACGCTCACCCGCGCGGGTCCCGCGTCGACGGAGCTGCCGTCCTCGGGTGTGCTCTCGGTCGGAATGGAGTGCGCCGCAGCGGTTCCCATCGCGGTGGCGCCGAACCCCAGCATGAGCAGCCCGGTAATGAGGGCGCCGATCAGCCGCCGGTTCACGAGCGCCTGGCCCGGATGACGTTGCCGAGGCCGAGCGCCACGCCGAGCAGGCCGAGCGCGAGCCCGATGCCGCCGAGCCAGCGGGCGGTGTCGTCGCCCTCTGCTGCCTCGGTGCCCGCGGCCGGTGTCGCGATGCTGCCGTGGTGGCCTTCCGCGCCTGCCGGTGCCAGGGACAGCGTCGGGGCGGGGTGTTCGGGTTCGGTGCCGTCGGGTGGGGTCGGCTGATCCCAGTCGACGACCTTCCCGTCCGAGTAGGTCTGCTTGGCCTCGAATTCCACCGACTGCTGGGCGGGCAGCGGACCGAGTGCGACGACGAAGCGTTGGAATTGGTCGGGTCCGACACCGGGGTTGCCGGGATTCGCCGTCCAGGTGATCGCGGTGACCTCGAGCTTGTCGTTGTGTTCGGCCTTCGCCGTCCACCCCGGGATGGGTTCGGTCCGTGCGCTTTTCAGGTTCGGAATGGTGACGGTGAGCGCGACGGTGTTGGCCGTGTCCGATTCGGTGGGGACCTTGAAGGTGGCTACCGAGTAACCGTTCTGTTGGGCGTCGGGGGCCTCGACGGTGACGTGCGCTGCGGCGGTACCGCCGCCGAGCAGTACCAGTGTCGCGGCGGCGACGGACGTGCCGCAGGCACGCGAAAGAGAGCGAGTCATGAAAGAGCTTTCTTCTCCGGGTGAAACGTCTGTGGGTGCGTGGTGCTCAGGCGGGCATCGGCGGCGCGCGCGGACCGCTCGCACCGTTCGGAGAAGCGAGATAGGGAGCGTGGCGGGGATTCGACCACCGTGGCGCGCCGACGATGCTCGGTGCGTGTGGCGTACCGAGCACCGAACCGACGACGCGGGAGGCCACAGCATACAGCCGCTCGGCCAGCACGATGAGTACCGCGCAGATGAGGGTGGCGACCGTGTGCGCCACCAGCATCCATCCGGTGGGTAGCGCGGAATTCGATGCGGAATGGGTGTGACCGAGCCCGGTCAACGCGAGGTGACCGGCGAGTTGGCCGCCTGCGAGCAGCCCGACCACGGTGCAACGGCGCCGTCGCGCGAGGACGGTGTCGCCCGCGCAGCCCGCGACGACGGCGATCAGCAGAATCAGCGTCAGCTCAGCGGAACCGGGGTGTCCGCCGCCCGCCGTGCCGTGCGCGGCGACGGCGAGCGCGCTCACCATGACACCGACCAGGCCACCGCGCAGGTGGCCGGTGATCGGGCCGGGCGTCATGAGGTTGGTGTTCGGGTGGTCAGCGCACGCCGAGACGGGCGAGCACATCCGCCTCGATCCCGGAGAGCTCACTGGCGATCGAAGCGTGCACGGTGCGACGACGTTGCGGCGGCATCTGCTCGGCCGATTGCACCGCGGCACTGAGACTGTCGAGCCGCCCGCGCTGTGCGCCGATGAACTCGTGGGTCTCCGCGACCGCCTTGGCGTCTTTCGCGCCGATGCCGTCGTGGGTGTCGATCCTGTCCAGCGCGGCGGAGGTGTTGGCGATGCGCGCGCGCAGCTTGGCGCCGTGGCCGCCGAACTCGCCGAGTTGGTTGATGTCGACACCGAGGTTTTGCGCCCTGCGGTTGTCGAGTTGGCCGCGCACCAGGGTGGCGCCGCGGTAGGCCAACGGCGCGAGCACCGGGATGAGCACACGTGCGACGCCGAGGTACTTCTTGACCTGGCTCGGGCTGAACGGGTCGCGTTCCGCGCGTGCCGCGGCCTTGAGTGCCGCCTTCTCCTCGGCCTTCAAGGTCGAGATCTGCGCCTTGCCCACCTTGCGCTGGGTGCGTTCCTCGCCGCGGCGGGATTTGCGATCGTTCTTGGCGCTCAGCTTGGCCTCCAACGCGGCCTTGTGCTTGAGCGCCTTCGCCTCGGCTCGGCGGCTCGGCCGCCGCTTGCGCTTCGTGAACAACCCCATCGAAGGCCCTCCGTCCAGCTGGTTTGCCATGGCAACGCGGCGCGGGAAAACCCTTGTCCGCCCATGTCACACGGTTCGGGGTAACCCTAGCTTGTGTCGGGTGTCGCGCGCGTCGCGCATCGGTGGGTGAATCCGCGACGAACTACGGCGATTCGTGGGTTTGTCGGGGGCAGGGACCATACTGCATGCGTGGAATCGGGTAATGGTGACCGCGATGGTCGCGAACGAAACGGTCGGGAGCGCGGCGAAACCAGCGACTTCGGCGGCCGATACGGTGGCGACGACTGTGCGGAATCCGCTCGGTATCCGCGTCCCGATCTTCCCGACGACTCCGATGCGACGGCAGCCGCTGTCGGTATCGACAGTACGGGCGTGGGCCCCGGGGACGACAACGACATCGGTGCTGCCGAATTCGCCACTGTCGTCGACAGCGCAGCGGCCGACAACGCTGAGCTGGCTGACAACGTTGAGCTGCCCGACAACGTTGAGCTGCCCGACAGCACTGGGCTGGCTGACAATGTTGAGCCCCCCGACAACGTTGAGCTGGCCGACAGCGCCACCAGCGTCGAAATAACGTCGGGTGTCACCGAGACCCCGACCGCCTTCCTCGATGCCAGGGCGCTGATCGGCTGCCGCCACCGGTTGCACCTGAACGCCACGAATCCGCGCGCACTGATCGGCGTGCTCGAGGACGCCGGGGTACGGCAGCGTCGCGACGCGGCCGACGCCCACCGCTCGCGGGTGCGTGAAGCGCTGATCGCGGCCGACCCCGAAGCCTGGGTGGTGATCGACCCCAGCCTGCGGGCCAGCGAACGCGCCGAGGCGACCATGCGGGTGTGCCGGGCTGGTACGCACCATGTGTGGGGTGGGTTGCTGCCGCAGGAACCCGATACCGGCCGCCGCGGCGGCTCGGAGATCCTGCTGCGTGACCATGACCGCGGCGGCTACATCCCGGTGTTGGTGGTCAACCACAAGGTGACCGACCCGCGTCGCCCCGAGCCCGCCGATTTCCACCCGGTCACCTCCGACCCGTATCGCTGGGCACCGAAGCCGGACCCGTACCGCAAGCTGCGCCAACAGCCGCGCGACCAGCAGCGCCTCGCGCACCTGTACCGCATGCTGCAGCGGCACGGGTTGGCCAGTCCCGCGCTGGTCGGCGGGGTGATCGGCTACAGCTTCGATCGCATTCTCGTGCACGATCTCGCCGCCGCGCTCGCCGACTACGACCAGCGCTACAGCGACCGCATCGCGGTGGTGCGCGGCGAACTGCCGACCGTCCCGTCGAAGGTGCCCGAATGCCGTCAGTGCCCCTGGTGGACGCGCGGTGCCGACGGCGTGGGTTGCGAGGGATGGTTGATCGACCACCGCGATGTCAGCCTGGTCGCGCCGGGTTCGCGAGCGGAGGTGCTGCGCGGCCACGGTGTGCACACGATCGATGATCTGGCCGATTGGGTCGGCGAGGATCCCGAGGACTGGCAGCACGGCCCGTTCGACGAGGCGGTGATCACCGCGCGGGCGTGGATCGCCGGGGCGCGGATGGTGCGCAGGGTGGAGTCGGTGTCGGTGCGCCGCGCCGACGTGGAGGTGGATGTGGACCTGGAAAGCTTCCAGGAATACGGCGCCTACCTATGGGGCACCCTGCTGGACGGGGTGTATCGCCCGTTCGCCACCTGGGATCCGTTGCCGACCGAGGACGAGGGCCGCTCCTTCGGCGAGTTCTGGACCTGGCTGACGAACATCCGCGATGACGCCGTCGCCGCGGGGAAAACCTTTGCCGCGTATTGCTATTCGCGCACCGCCGAGGACAAATGGCTCTACGAGTCGGCCAAGCGCTTCGCCGGTCGTCCCGGCGTGCCGACGAAAGAGCAGGTGCGTGCGTTCGTCGACGGACCGCAGTGGGTGGATATGTTCCAGGCGGTCTCCGATCAGTTCATCTGCCCGAACGGCAAGGGCCTCAAGAAGGTGGCGCCGGTGGCGGGGTTCGCGTGGCGCGACGCCGAGGCGGGGGGCGAGGCGTCGATGAGCTGGTACCGGCTTGCCGTCGGCTACGACGCCGCACCCGACCTCGGTCAACGCACCCGCTTGCTGGAATACAACGAGGACGATGTGCGTGCCACCCAGGTGCTGCGCACGTGGATGACCGACCGCGCCGACCTCGAGGTTCCTGGCCTCGCGGATTTCGCACGTCGTAGTATCGCGACGTGACTGAGCACGTCGAACAACTCGAGTTCCAGGCAGAGACGCATCAGCTGCTCGAGCTGATGATCCATTCGGTCTACTCCAACAAGGACACGTTCCTGCGGGAGTTGATCTCGAATTCGTCTGACGCGCTGGACAAGCTGAGGTTGGAGTCTTTTCAGAACAAGGATCTGCAAGTCGACCTTTCCGATCTGCGGATCGACTTGGAGGTCGGTGGGGAACAGGAGGGTGACGAACGGACGCTAACTGTTCGCGACAACGGCATCGGTATGTCGCGTGCCGAGGTGATCGATCTGATCGGCACCTTGGCGAAATCGGGGACCGCGGAGCTGCGCAGGAAGCTCAAGGAAGCCAAGAGCGCCGAGAGTGCCGCGGATTCGGGGGAGCTGATCGGCCAGTTCGGCATCGGTTTCTACTCGACCTTCATGGTCGCCGACAAGGTGACGCTGGTCAGCAGGCGGGCGGGGGAGCAGGAGGGCACCCGCTGGGAGTCGCAGGCGGGTAGCTCGACCTACACGATCGAGACCGTCCCCGATGCGCCGCAGGGCACGTCGGTGACGCTGCATCTCAAGCCGAGCGACGAGGACGATCATCTCTTCGACTACACCAAGGAGTGGAAGCTCAGGGAGATCGTCAAGAAGTTCTCCGACTTCATCGCGTGGCCGATCCGCATGCGGGTGGAGCGCACGGTCACCGAGGGTGAGGGCGAGGACCAGAAGGAAACGACGGTCGTCGAGGACCAGACCCTCAACTCGATGAAGGCGTTGTGGACCCGACCCAAGAGCGAGGTCAGCGACGAGGAGTACAAGGAGTTCTACAAGCACGTCAGCCACGCGTGGGACGACCCGCTGGAGGTCATCCCGCTCAAGGCCGAGGGCACCTTCGAATACCAGGCGTTGCTGTTCATCCCCTCGCAGGCGCCGTTCGACCTGTTCACCCGCGAACACCAGCGTGGGGTGCAGTTGTACGTCAAGCGCGTGTTCATCATTGACAACTGCGAAGAGCTCATGCCGGAGTACCTGCGGTTCGTCAAGGGTGTCGTGGACGCGCAGGACCTGTCGTTGAATGTGTCGCGGGAGATCTTGCAGCAGGATCGCCAGATCCAGATGATCCGTAAGCGCCTGGTGCGCAAGGTCCTGTCGACGGTGAAGGACCTGCAGACCGCGTCGTTGGCGGCGGGCAGCGCAGACGCCGAGAACGCTGAGAATGCCGAGAACGCCGACGCCGCTGAGAACGCCGCGCCCAAGCAGGACAATTACCAGACCTTCTGGCGCGAATTCGGCCGTGTCCTCAAAGAAGGTCTGCTGTCGGACTTCGACAACCGCGAGACCATCCTCGAGGTCTCGTCGTTCTCCTCCACCCACTCCGACAGTGCGCTGACCACGCTCGCCGCGTACAAGGAGCGGATGCCGGAGGGTCAGGACGCGATCTACTACATGACGGGCGAGACCCGCCATCAGGTGGAGCGTTCCCCGCACCTGGAGGCCTTCAAGGCCAAGGGCCGCGAGGTGCTGATCCTGACCGACCCGGTCGACGAGATGTGGGTCGGCCAGGTGACCGAGTTCGACGGCACCCCCTTGCAGTCCATCGCCAAGGGCGAGGTCGACCTGGAGACCGAGGACGAGAAGAAGGAGTCCGAGGCGCTGCGCGAGCAGCAGGACAAGGACTTCTCCGAGGTGCTGACCTGGCTGGGTAAGTCGCTGGACGATCAGGTGAAGGAGGTGCGCCTGACCAACCGGCTCACCACCTCGCCAGCATGCCTGGTGGGCGATGTGTTCGATATGTCGCCGATGTTGGAGCGGATGTATCGCGCCTCGGGTCAGAACATGCCGGAGGCCAAGCGGATTCTGGAGCTGAACCCGACCCATCCGCTGGTCACCGGGTTGCGCGACGCGTACGCCACCGACAAGTCGGCCGCCGAGGCGGGCGAGGCCACCGAGCTGTCGGAGACCGCGCAGTTGTTGTACGGCACGGCGGTGCTCGCCGAGGGTGGCGAGCTGAAGGATCCCGCGCAGTTCGCGCAGATTCTCACCGACCGGCTCACCCGCACACTCTGAGTGATTCCGGGATGGTCGCCGATCGGCGGCCATCCCGGTTCGCAAAGCTGTTGGTGGCGGCGATATTCGCGCCAATCCGCTGCTCGAACCGAGTGCGACCGGGTTAGATGTGGACGGTCGAGAGGATCGTCAGGTGATGTCAGCAAACCCGCTCGCCGTCGCGGACGTATGGGATCTCGTCGCCGACGGATACGCCGAATTCGCGGCGAAGCTGGTGCGGCCGTTCGCCGCGCAGGCGCTCGAATTCGCCGCACTGACCCCGCGCAGCAGGGTCATCGACGTGGCGTGCGGACCAGGCACGTTGAGTTTGCTCGCCGCGCAGCGGGTCGCGCGGGTGCACGCGGTCGACTTCTCCGAGCCGATGATCGCGCAACTCGCCTACCGTGCGCGGGCCGAGGGTGTGGACAATATCGACGGTCAGGTGGCCGACGGTCAGGCGTTGCCGTTCGAGGACGGGGTCTTCGATGCCGGCTTCTCGATGTTCGGCGTGATGTTCTTTCGCGAGCGGTCGACGGGCCTCGCTGAACTCTTACGGGTACTTCGACCAGGCGCTACGGCCGTGGTGTCCAGTTGGGCGCCCGCTCTGGAGTCGCCGCTGATGCGCTTGATATCCGGCGCCGTGCATGCTGCCGATCCCTACCAGCGCGAACCCAAGCCCGATTATCTCGGCATGGAGAATCCCGATATCTTCCATTCCGAGATGCGTGCGGCGGGTTTTCGCGCGGTATCGATTCAGCGGCACACGAATTCGTTGACCTTCGACGGCGTCGACGACCTGTTCGATTCCATGATTCGCAGCAGTGCGGGATTGATGCTGCTGCGACGCAGTATCGGCGAGCGGGAATGGGCGCGGCGCGAAGAGCTGATCAAGAGGCATCTCACCGAGAGATACCACCAGAATCGGCCGCTGCCGACGGTCGCGTATTTGGGGATCGGGCAGAAACCCCTGGAATGACGCCAACCCCTGGAATGACGTCGAGGCAGCCGGGGCGATGGCGCACCCCAGACGCCGATCGCGCGCGGCCGTTATGGAAAACAGCCGCGCGCGAAGGTGTTTCGGTAGTCGCCGGTGCGGTCAGCGCGGCGCCATGCGCAGTGCGCCGTCCATGCGGAAGGTCTCGCCGTTGAGGTAGTCGTGCCCGATGATGTACTCCGCGAGCTGTGCGTACTCGTCGGGTCGGCCGAGGCGCGAGGGGAAGGGAACGCCCGCTTCCAGGCCCTTGCGGTACTCCTCGGTGACACCGGCGAGCATCGGGGTGTCGATGATGCCCGGCGCGATGGTGTTGACGCGGATACCGAACTGGGCGAGGTCACGCGCGGCGGGGACGGTCATGCCGTGCACGCCACCCTTGGAGGCCGAGTAGGCGATCTGGCCGATCTGGCCCTCGAACGCGGCGACCGACGCGGTGTTGATGACGACGCCGCGCTGGCCGTATTCGTCGACGGTGTCGGTCTTGGCGATCGCGTCGGCGGCCAGTCGCATGACGTTGAACGTGCCGAGCAGGTTCACGGTGATGACGGTGCGGAACAGTTCCAGGTCGTGCGGGCCGTTCTTGGACAGGATGCGTCCTGCCCAGCCGACACCGGCGCAGTTGACCACGATGCGCAGCGGCACACCGGAATCGGCGACCTGGGTGACGGCGGCGGCGACCTCGTCGTTGCTGGTCACGTCGGCCGGAAGGAGGGTGACCCCGGCGGGAACGTTGTCGCCGGCGCGCTCGATCGACTGGGGGACGTCGAGTCCGAAGACCGTGGCTCCCAGTTCGGCGAGACGCTTGGCGGTGGCGGCGCCGAGCCCGGAGGCGCCTCCGGTGACAATGGCGGCGGAACCCGAAATCTCCACGATGGTCCTCTCGTTCGTGACAGCCAGTTGGCCCTTTGTCAAAAGGCACCATAACGGGTCGCGTGGTGTCGTCGCCGCACGACTCCCTGCCCTTGCGTGCGGGGCGAGTGTGTACCCGCGCCCGAAGGGTGGGTCGCAGGCGGACCTCGAGCGGCGGCGACAGTGTCGCGGGCGCGTCGAACTGCGGCTTCGGGCCCTTTTCTTCCGATTGCCGACGGACCTGCTTATTTCGTAATATGAACGCCGTTCGTCAGTGCCCGCGCAGCGTAGATTACTTACGAACAAGTCTGTTCGTAAAATGGTAACGTCGTGCCGCATGAGGCTGTTCTCCGGTGGATCGGTGGCGGGCCGCAAGATTTTGATCACCGGCGCCGCGCGGGGGATCGGTGCGGCGCTGGCCCGCCGATTGCACGCGAGCGGCGCACAGGTCGCGTTGCTCGGACTGGAACCAGACCTGCTCGCCGAAGTCGCACACGAGTGTGGCGAGGCACCGTGGCGCTACTGCGATGTCGGCGATCCCGCGCAAACCGAGCGCAGCGTGCGCACCCTGATCACCGAGCTCGGTGGACTCGACGTGGTGGTCGCCAATGCTGGTATCGCCCGCCAGCTTCCCCTCATCGGCGGCGACTCCACCGTGCTGGAGGAAATGTTGGCGGTGAACGTGCTCGGCGTCTACTACACGCTGCGCGCCGCGGGACCGCATATCAGCCATCCCGGTGGCTACGCCCTGGTCATGTCGGGTCTTTCCGCCGCGGTGAACCTGCCGTTGATCGGGGCCTACAGCGCGTCCAAGGCGGCATCGGAGGCCCTGGGTAAGACGCTGCGGCACGAGATCAAACACACCGGTGCGAAGGTCGGCATCGCCTATTTCGCCGAACTCGATACCGAGATGACCACCCGCGGCTTCGGCACCGCGGCCGCGCGGCGCATCCTCGGCAGGTTGACCGTTTCCGGTCTGGCGCCGCTCGGACCCGCGATCGACGGCGTCGAGCGCGCTATCGCGCTGCGTCGTCGGCAGGTGGTTTCGCCGTGGTGGGTGGGTATGGTGCTCCCATTCCGGTGGTTCGCGCAGCGGGTGATCGACAACGCCGTCCGCACCGGAGTCCCCGACGCGTTGGCGATCGCTCGCACTGAACAGGTGGCCTTCACCACCGATCAGCCGCCGCGGCCACGCAGAATGGAGCGACAGTCCTGACCGCGAGCGAGCCCGGAGCACACGACATGACCTCACTGGCGACCGGCGTACGTCAGCTGCCCCGCGGTCGCCACGGGCTGCCGCGCGAGCAGGTGGTCGCCTCGCAACGCGATCGCATCCTGTTGGCGATGGCCGAAGCGATGACCGAGCACGGCTACGTCGGCACCTCCGTCGCGGTCATCCTCAAGGGTGCGGGGGTATCCCGCGAGACCTTCTACGAGCAATTCCGTTCCAAACAGGACTGTTTCGAGGCGGCCTACGAGCGGGCGGTGCGCTTGTTGCTCGACCGGATTCGTGCGGCGATCCCGCATTCCGCGCCTATCGAGTCCGACCGGTTGGCCGGAATTCTCGGTGCCTACTTGGAAGGGCTCGCCGCCGAACCAGCGTACGCGCGGTTGTTCCTGGTCGAGGTGTACGCGGTGGGGTCGAAGGCGGTGGTACGGCGCGCGAACCTGCAGGAATCGTTCGCCGCGATGATCGCCGAGGTGCTGGGCGCACGCACCGAGGAACAGCACTTCGCCTGCCGCACCTTGACCGCGGCGATCAGCTCGATGGTCACCGCTCGGATCGCGGTCGACGATCTGGATGGTCTGCGCGCACTGCGGGAACCGTTGCTGAATCTGGTGCGTCGTAGCGGTGCTCTTTACGGCGAAGCCGTGCGCTAGACCTGCGACGCAGCACCACGAACGCCGCACCCGCGACGGCGGGAGCCAGCACCGCCAACCCCGCGCCTGCCAGACCGCTGAGTTCGGGGTCCGCGACGGAGATCAGCGTCATCGAGCCGAAGTACAGGAACAACAGCCCCGAACCGATCCCGATGGCCCGTTCCGGCAGATGCTTGCCGACCAGGATGCCCAGCGCGATCGCCAGCGCGTCCGCGGCGACCATGCCGACCGTCGAGCCGACCCACACCCCCACCCAGTTGTGGTCGGTAGCAAGGGCGGCGGTGGCGAACATGGTGCGGTCGCCGAGTTCGGCGAGCAGAAACGCGGAGACCACGATGAAAAACGGCGCGGCCTTGGCGCGCGGTGCTTCGGGTTCGGCGTCGTCGGCACCGGTCGTGCTGAAATGCTCGCGCAATGTCCAGAGGCCGACACCGAGGAAGGTGAGCGCGGCAACGAGCGCGATCGCTCTGGTGGGCAGTGCCGAACCGAGGAAATAGCCGACCCCGACCGAGAGCACGTGCGCGGCGGCCGACGCCGTGGCGATGCCGCCGAGTACGACCCACCAGCGATAGCGCAGGGCGAAGGTCAAGGCCATCAGCTGGGATTTGTCGCCGAGTTCGGCAAGGAAAACGATGCCGATGCTCAGCATGATGGTGGCGATCATGTGCTGCACTGCTCCCGGATCTTCGGCCGCGTCGGCCGAGAAAACGGGGTGCGTCTTCGGCCGACAACGTCATGGTTGTCTCGGCCGAAGGTCTCGCCCACCGGGTGTCTCCGGTTCGTACAGCCGGGTCCGTCGCGCTGCGGCGGACCAGTATGTCGACTGTGCGATTGCGGGCTACTCCCCTTCGCTACGCACGACTTTACCTGGCAAAGCCACGTGTGCCAACCCGCGGTGCGTGAAAAGCCAATGCGCACAATAAGTTTGGGAATCCACGTGCGAAGTTTCGGTTCGCCTCACGCGGCGAGCAGCATAGCCAGAACCGCGGTATCGGGGTCGCTGATCGGATCGAGACCGACCCGGCTGACCAGGGATGTCACCGTGCCGTCCGACTCGGCTTCCGCCCACGCCGCCCGGTGTTCCAGGCCGAGATGGGGCACGCCGGGCAGCAGCACACAGCCCGAGGCGACGCCGACACATTCCGGCAGCGACGGCCGCGTTTCCGCGGGGGGATGCAGCATCAACAACGCGGCGGGCGTGTGTTCGGCGAACTTTCCCGGCGACAATGCCTGCTCGCCGAGCACCGTGCCCTCGGCGATCACCAGTCCGACGGTGTCCGGCTCCGGGTCGTCGGGGAGTTCTTCCCGCACCCCGAACACGGTCGAGGTGGTCAACAGGCCGGGCAGCGAGGCTACGCGCACCGCGAGGACGAGCACCTGGGCCCATTCCTTCGTGGTGTCGGGCCAGCGGTGGGAAATGATGAAGCCGCGCAGTGTGCCGTGCGCGTGGAACGGTGTGATGCCGATGGGATCATTGGTACGCATCCTGTGCCTCCCGTCGCGGAAGGGGAGGCGTCATCGTCCTCGACGCGGCCTCGCCCGTCCTCGAACTGTGGATTCTCGAGAATGAACCACATTCGACCTGGCACACAAGTACCAAAGAGTGCCAACACGCCCGAAACGGCCGCTGGCGGTGGGTATCCGTGGAGCGCCGAGCACGGAAAACAGCGAACCCGCGAACCGGCGACCGCACGAGGCGGTCGGGTTCGCGGGTTCGAAGAACGCCGCGCGGCTCGAACACGAGCCGCATGCGCGGAATCAGCCGAAGACGAGGCCCTTGCCCTGGCTGACCGCGCGCGCGAAGCGATCCTGCACGTCGGCCCAGTTGACGACGTTCCAGAACGCGGTGACGTAGTCGGCCTTCACGTTCTTGTACTGCAGGTAGAAGGCGTGCTCCCACATGTCGACCTGCAGCAGCGGGATGATGCCGAGCGGCACGTTGGCCTGCTGGTCGTAGAGCTGGAAGGTCAGCAGCTTCTGGCCGAGCGTGTCGTAGCCGAGCACGGCCCAGCCCGAACCCTGCAGGCCGTTGGCCGCGGCGGTGAACTGCGCGCGGAACTTGTCGAACGAACCGAACTGGTCGTCGATCGCCGAGGCGAGCTCGCCGACCGGCTTGTCGCCACCGTTGGGCGAGAGGTTCTTCCACCAGATCGAGTGGTTGACGTGCCCACCGAGGTGGAACGCGAGGTTCTTCTCGTGCAGGAAGATCGCGGCGTGGTCGCCCGCCTCACGAGCAGCTTCCAGCTTCTCGACGGTGGTGTTCACGCCCGCGACGTAGGTCGCGTGGTGCTTGGAATGATGAATCTCGTTGATCTGCCCGGAGATATGGGGCTCCAGGGCGCTGTAGTCGTAGTCCAGATCTGGCAGCGTGTACTCAGCCACGATGTCCCTTCCTAATGTCGGGCTGTGTGCGCTTCGGGAGTTCCCGAGCACACCCAACCATCATTCGTACACCCGCTCGGTACCAACCTGGCCGCGTGCCCCCGCATTCCGCCGCGGCGCTCGCCGACCTGGTCGACCCCGACGTGGCAACCGATTTCGTTCCGGCGAGTACCTCATCGGGCGCATCCGAAACCGCTGGGTATCTCCGTCGGAACGAGACTCCGTCGCCACCGGCGCGAACGGGCTCGGTAGACAGGTAACCCGCCCGCCTACATCGAACCATGTAGCGACACAGCGAACCAGTCGGCGCAACCGGCTGTGGGCGGTGTGCACTGATCGTGCACACCCCGCCCGGGTGGGCGGCCGTGGCCGAGTGCCCTACAGCGGGGGTGTGATTCCTGCGCGCGACGCACGGGGGTCTCCCGCGGCGTGCGCGTCCCACCAGCGCGTACCCCCGGTGACGAATTCGGTGAGCGGCAGCTGACGACCCTGTTCGTCGTGGATGACGATGTTGTCGAACCACACCCGCACATCGAGCTCACGGGGATCGATGCCCTCCTCCTGGGAGAACTCGAGGACGTGTGCGGAAATGTGATCGTCGAGTCTGGTGTCGAAGCTGAGCAGTTCGCCCCACAGCGACCAGCCGCTGTCGTCGAGATCGATGAATTCCCAGCCGTGCAGCCTGCCGCCGCCGAAGCTGCGGATCGACTCGTCGAGTCCGTCCAGCCGCAGCGGCAGGACCGACGGTCGCACGTCGTCCCAATTCTGTTGGCGCAGTGAGGCCGCGACCCGGCTGACGCCGGTGAAGGTGAGCTGGACCCGGAAGTCGTCGGCGGGTTCGCCGGCTTCGGGCACCGTCAGCACCTCGAGCTGCAACCGTAGTTCTGCGGCCTTCGCGTCGACGACGAGTCCGAGGCATGTCGCCTCCGACAGTGCGACGTTCAGACCGGCGGTATCCCTGTTGTCGAGTAGCCCCCTGCTCACGTTCATGCGGCCAGGCTACCGATTCGCACGGTCAGAGCCCGGTATTTGAAATTTTCGCTGGTGTCCTCGTTTCGGAGGGAACCAAACCGCGCGTGCTCACGTCCAAACAGATATCGGAACCCCACCGGCCGCCGTCGACGCGGTGCCGGATCGTTGAACGCTCAGCTGGAGCGTCCGCGCCGGAACTGTCCCGTCGAGGCGGGCAGCGGAGGCGGTTTCGTATCGGCGCGAATGACCGCTCCGGGATGACGTGGAGGGGAGTCCCGGATCGGTCGTTCGCCTCGCCGACGTGACCTGTGGATCAGCCTGTGGATTATGTGGATAACTTCAATCGTGGTATGCGACCGGCAGATTGCCGAGTCGACTGCTCACCCGGTGCTCGCGCGAAGTTGGACGGTAGAACCGCAGGTCACGGCCGCTCCGGTCGGTGCCGCCGCACCGGAGCTGCGCGGTCACCGCATACCCATGGCAGGATCGACAACCGTGACCAGTCCCCAGGTTCCTTCGGTGTCGGTGGACGACGTGCCCGCCAGTTTCGATTCCGTCCAGGTCGATTCCGACGCACCCGCCGCGCAGGGCGCGGTCCGCGCGGTCCTGCTCGACGTGCGCGAAGACGACGAATGGCAGCACGGCCACGCGCCGGGGGCGATCCACATTCCGATGGCCGACGTCCCCGCCCGCACCGACGAGTTGGATCTCGACGCCGACCTCTACGTGATCTGCCGCCAAGGTGGCCGTTCGTTGCAGGTGGTCCGTTATCTCGAACAGATCGGTGTCGAGGCGATCCAGGTCGACGGTGGCATGGTGGCATGGCAACAGGTAGGACGCCCGCTCGTCGCCGACGGCGACCACGCGGCCAAAATTTACTGAGGCCCCCGATCTCCGTCAGGCGAGGGCCGGGGAAAGCCAAGGATCGAGAGAAGCTCAGGATTGAGACCAGCAAAGTGCCCGGTATGAGTGTCAGGCACACGCAAGCCGTGAAGGAGGCCGCGTGAGCACGGTTGTCCAGCCCTGTGCGCGCTGCGGCGCGCGGTGGGCCGTGCAGAAGACACCGATGTACTGGTGCCCGCGTTGCCGCGGTGTGCTGCTCTCACCCGCTTCGATCGACGCTCCCGCCGAACGCCGCAACTACCGCTGGGTGGCACGTCGTCCTGACCAGCGGGTACGACATGCGGTGCCGCCCGCGCCGCAGGACAAGCCCGCGGCGACACCCCGCTACCACGCGACACCGCGGTGGGGGTTGCAGGATCCGCCACCACAGCAGCAGCCAGCCCCCCGTCGCCCACTCGACCGTTTCGTCGGCTGGCTGGGCACCCTGTTGGTCTGGACCGCCGCCATGTTCGGCGTCGCCGCCGTCGCGGAGTTGCTGCGTTACGGCGTCCTGCTGCGCAACCGGACCCGGCTGATCCATCCCGCGGTGCTGTTCTTCTCCGATGCGCTGGTCTTCGTTGCGGGTGTGCTGGCCCTGGTGCTCGCCTTGCTCACCGCGGTGGCCGCGGTGGGTTGGCTGATCGAAACACGGCGCGTCGCCTACGCGCACGCCGGTCGGCTCGACCCGCGTCGGGCGCGTTGGCTGATCGCCGGATGCGTTGTCCCGGTGGTGAATCTGCTGTTGCCCGGGGTTTTCCTCACCGAGTTGGTTGCCGACCGGCCGGATCCCCGGGCGCTGCGCGCGGTCCGGGTCTGGTGGGCCGCTTGGGTTTTCGGTGGCCTGCTCACGGTGGCCGCGCTGTACTGGCGCACCGCCGATTCCCTGCAGGCCAAGGCGGACGGGGTGATGTTCACCGCGTTCGCCGATCTCGTCGCCGCCGGGGTCACCGTGCTGACGCTGTGGGTCATCAGGACGGTCGAGGGCCGCGATCTGCGCGGGCGCGACCGGATCGCGCGCCGGTGGCTCAACGCCGTCGACCCGATGGTGCCGGTCATCGAACCGGTGCACCCGAGTGGGCGCGATCACCGGCGCGCCGAGGAACAGGGGGCGCGGGAATCCGGTTCCGACAACGGGGCCATCGAGCACCCGGCCACCGGTGCGGACGCGGTGGACCATGCGCATGAGGAGGTTATGGCCAAGTGAGCCAGGACAATCGCGCTCCGTTCGTCGTGGCGCACCGGGGGGCGTCGGGGGCGCGGCCCGAACACACGCTCGCCGCCTACGAATTGGCGTTGCAGGAGGGCGCGGACGGGGTGGAATGCGATGTCCGGCTCACCCGTGACGGCCATCTGGTGTGCGTGCACGACCGCACGGTCGACCGCACCTCGTCGGGTACGGGTCTGGTCAGCGAGATGTCGCTGGACGAGCTCACCGCGCTGGATTTCGGCGCCGAGGGCGCGCCGTCTTCGGTGCTCACCCTCAGTGACCTGATCAGTCTGGTGCTCGACTGGCGCAGCAGGCCGACCAAGCTGTTCATCGAGACCAAACACCCGGTCCGCTACGGCGCATTGGTGGAAAACAAGCTGCTCGCCGAATTGCAGCGCTTCGGGATCGCGGCACCCGCCTCGGCTGACCATTCGCGTGCGGTCGTGATGTCGTTCGCCGCGACGGCCGTCTGGCGCATCCGACGTGCCGCGCCGCTGCTTCCGACAGTCCTGCTCGGCGAGTCCTCGCGCTATCTCGGCGGCGGCGCGGCGACCACGGTGGGCGCCACGGCCGTCGGTCCTTCGGTGAAGACGCTGCGCGAGCACCCGGAACTCGTCGACAAGGCCGCGGCCGCGGGGCGAGCCACCTACTGCTGGACCGTCGACGAGCCCGAGGACATCCAGTTGTGCGCGGATCTCGGGGTCAGCTGGATCGCCTCCAACCATCCCGGCCGCACCAAGGCGGTCCTTGGCTCCCGCTGACTCGCCTGCCTGAGCCCTGCCATAGCGGTACCGAAACACCAGCCTGGGTGGAATACGTCCGACTCCGGTGTGACCCGAAAAATGCGGGCAGTCAGGTCAACGAGCTGCCCGGTGTCAGGTTCTCCCTACCGCGGCTGTCGAGTCGTTCCGCGAAGGAACGGTATCGAAGTGCGGCAGCCTATTCGGTGCACGTCCTTGTCCGTGACACCAGAGGCGTTCGCGACCATCGCGACCTCAGCGACCGCGCCGACAACGACGGAAAGGTCCGCACACGCGGATGATCGGTTCGTGTGTGGTCCCCTGCTCGCGAATGCCATGCATGCACACGGTATTTCGGTGATCCGGTCGAGGGTGCCGCGCGCCGAGTAGCCCGTTGGGGTTGCGGGGGTGTCGCGGCGGATAAGCTCACCAGCCGTGGGTAAGAGCAAGCGCAATAGTCCTAAGCCCGGAGGCAACCGGGCAGAGCGTCTCGCCGAGCGGCGTGCGGCGCTGGAACAGGCCGCGCAGACCAACACGCGCCCGTTCGAAGGGTTGGCCGCGGAATGCGATCTGGTCGCGCTACGGGAATTCGTGCCGTCGGCGACCGCCGAGCTGCCGTTGGTCCCCGGTGTCGCCGCCGAACGGCCGGTAGTGCTGGCCACCGTGCTGCCAGGTGCGGTGTCGGCACTGGTGCGCGCCGGTGAGCCGCCCACCGGGTACGTGGGCGTGCAGGTGCAGCATCAGGGCGCCGACCCCGGCGCCGATCTGGCCGCGGGAATCCTCTGGACCCAGTCCGCCGAGCCGGGCGATTCGTTGAGTTCGGTGGAGAGTGTCGCGGGCGGGCCGCGCCTCGCCGACGTCATCGATCCCGCTGCGGCACTGGATCTCACGGTGCACCAGGACTTCGACTGGTGGGTGCCCGAAGGGGTCGACCCCGACCCGCAGGTCGCCGCGACCATCGAACAGGCGAAGCAGGCGATCATGCCGTCGGCGCGGCTCGCACTGGGCGCCGAGACTGTTGGTGCGGCGTGGTGGGTCGACGCCGGTGACAAGGCGCATATCCGGTGGGTGCGTCCCGAGGACGAGGACGCGCTGATGCTCGCGCTGGCACGGCTGCACGCCAACGGTGGTTTGCATCTGGGCGAAGGCTCCCGGTTCGCGGGATCGTTCCGCACCCACGGCCTACTGGTCCCGGTGTTCGATCTCGACCCCGAACAGCACCCCGATGAATTGGTCGCACCGGCAATCGAATTCGATGCGCGACTGGCCGAAGCACTGGCGTCGGACGAACCGACAACAGCGGCGGAACGTCGTTCCCGTGACGGTCTGCGTTCGCGCCAAGTCACCTTGCGCTGAAGTCATTCTGTGCGCTGAATCATTTCTTCGCGTGCGAGTTGAATAGCACACTTCGACGTGAAGTCGGCTGTGTAAGAACGAAAACGAAACGGGCCCGGCTCTGGTGAGCCGGGCCCGTTTTCGGTCGAGGTGGCGCTAGACGCTGCCGCCCGCTGTCGACGGTGCACCGGAAGCGTCACTGGTTCCGCTCATTTCCCTCGCGATGAAATCTTCCAGGTCGAACAGGTTCGACCCGGCACGATCGGCGATGGTGAGCAGCGTCGTCATATTGGCGACCTCCTCCACCTGCTCCTTGAGGAACCATTGCATGAACTGTTCGCCGAGGTAATCGCCCTCTTCGCGAGCCGTGCTCGCCAGCTGAAT
Organism: Nocardia callitridis; assembly: GCF_039543305.1. Classification (NCBI taxonomy): domain Bacteria; kingdom Bacillati; phylum Actinomycetota; class Actinomycetes; order Mycobacteriales; family Nocardiaceae; genus Nocardia; species Nocardia callitridis. Next base: position 1,524,224 of record NZ_BAABJM010000001.1, read on the forward strand.
GATCTGGTCGGTCACGGTCTTCTCCTGCGCGAGCGCCAAGGCGATCGGTTCGCGGGCATTCTCGAAGTGCGACTGCGCGCCCTCGATACCGGTCAGATCGACGCTGATATCGCGATCGAGGAAGTACTGCACGATCATCATCGCGTGGTTGCGCTCTTCCACGGCTTGCTTGTAGAAACGCTTCGCCAGCTGCGGCAGATCCGCATTGTCGAACCACACCGCGATGGCGATGTACTGATGTTCGGCATTGAATTCATGCCTGATCTGATCGTGCAGCAGGCTGTGGAATTTGCTTCGTGGGGAATCTGGATGGCTGGACATGACAGCGAGATTAGCGCTGGTCAAAGCGCTTGTCATCCAAGTGCAGCCTTATTGAAGCCAGCATTGCCTAACTTTGTTTAGGCAGTGCTGGGTTATTGAATTCGCGCCGTACCCGCCATTTTCGGGGCCGTATTGCCAGAATTATCGGCGGTTCCAGGAACGGGAAGTTCACGCGCCACGAACTCCTCGACGTCGAACAGATTGCCTTCCGAGCGATCGAGCACGGTCAACAGCGTCGACAACGACGCCACATCCTCGATCTGGCGCTCGAGGAACCACCTGATGAACTGTTCGCCCAGATAATCTCCGGAATCTCGGGCGACGCGCGCCACCCCGGAAATCTGCTCGCTGCGCGTCTGTTCGTCGGCCAGCAATACCGCGACGGCGGCGCGTGGCGAATCGAACGTGGACCGGATCTCGCCGAGTCCACCGACCGCCACCTCGTCGTCGCGATCGAGCAGGTGGCGCACCATCCGCAGGGCGCGAGCGTGCTGCTCATTGGATCGGCCGTAGCAATGCTGCGCCAACCGAGGCAGTCGCTTCGAATCGAAATACACCGCCGCGCACACGTACTGGTGCGCCGCGGTGAACCCGCGACGGATCTGCGTCTGCAACGCGGCGGTAAAGGGTTGGGCTGCTGCGTTATCCGGCATACCCCCGACGCTACCTACTTCGTCAACAGGTCGTCCGGAATTGCCTGATCCTTGGCCAACGCATCGAAGAAGGGACTGGCCTGCTCGCTGTCCCACAGCAGCACATTGCCGCTGTCGGTGTCCTCGAAGCCGCCGATCGGGACCGTGGTCGCCACGGTCTCACCCCGCATCGCCCACCCGAGCATCGCCAGGTCCCAGATGTGATCCTTCTGGTCGACCTTCAATGAGCCCGCGATATCGCGTGCCAGCGGCCACAGGGTGAACGGGTTGGCCAGAGTGCCCGCACTGGACACCTTCTTCAGCAGTGCCTCCATGAACAGGCGCTGATGATTCATCCGGTCGACGTCTGCCATGGCGGTAGCCCTGCTGCGCACGAAACCGAGCGCCTGCGGGCCGTTCAGCGTCTGGCAGCCCGCGGCGAGGTTGATCCCGGCGAGCGGGTCGTCGATCGGCTCGGGGACGCAGATATCGATACCGCCGAGGGTGTCGACCACCCCGGCGAAGCCGCCGAAGCCGATCTGCGCGTAATGGTCCAGATGCACGCCGGTCGCGTTCTCGACGGTTTGTACCAGCAGTTGTGGGCCGCCGATCGCGAACGAGGCGTTCAGCTTGTCCTTGCCCTGACCGGGGACATCGACGTAGGAGTCGCGGGGCAAGCTGACCATCGTGGTCTTGCCGCCGGAGCTGGGCACGTGCACGAGCAGGATGGTGTCGGTGCGTTCCGGGCCGACGTCGCCGCCGGTGGACAACTCCTGGGTCTGATCCTCCGACAGGTCACCTCGACCGTCGGAGCCGACCAGCAACCAGTTCGTCCCCGGCGTATCGCCGACCCGCCCGCTGTAGCCCGCCAGCGCGGGAATTCGGTGGAGCGAACGGTCCAATTGCACGACCGCGCCCACCGTGGCCAGCACCAGGACGAGTACCAACACCAGGAACCAACGGAAGGGGTGGCGCTTGCGCCGCCGACGCGGCGGCGGCTCGGGACGACGGGCCCGCGGCGGGCCGTCCTGCGGCGGGCCGGGAGGCGGGCGCCGACGCCCTGGCGGCGGTGGGTCCTCGCGGTAGGGCACCGGACGTTGTGTCGGCGCGTGCGTCGGTGGTGGCTGCTTGGGTGGCGGCGGGGGTCGCCGCGGTGGGACCTGCTGTGGGGGCGCCTGCGAATAGGCCAGCGGTGGTGCTTGCCTACCGTCGCGGCGCAGCACCTGCGTCGGTTCGATCTGGGGTGGCTGTCCACCCGGCATCGGTCGGGGGCCTTGGCGCCGCATCGGCGGCGGGCCCGGCCGACCAGGCGGCGGCGGAACCCGGCGCGCGCGCGCGTAGTGCTGGGGGTCGTCGCCGTTCATCATTGAGACTCTACTTATCGCCGGCCGCCGCGAGCGATTGCGCGGTGCGGGTACGTGGTGACGAGCGGGCGCGATGTCCCACGGTCATGACATGTTCTGTTGCTCACTGGAAATTCGTCCGCCACGGGGACTCGTTAGCACCCCGACGGGGAACAGTTGCGTCACGAAGCGGTGCGCGTCGCCGCCTGAGTCGCGTGGTGACGCTCGGGCAACCGCACAAAGTAGGGCTACCCGCAACGGCAAGTACCCGATCAAGGCAGCCAGGAAACGTGTTCGTGCAGTGCCGTATACCCGAGGTAGGCCACCGTATCGATGCAGGCGTGCGCGATGATCAACGGCCACAGCCGATTCGAACGCTGCCAATACCGTCCGAACACCACGCCCATCACCAGGTTTCCGAGCCCGCCGCCCACGCCCTGATACAGGTGGTAGCTGCCGCGCAGCAGTGCCGAGGCCGCCAGCGACGTGTTCTCCGACCAGCCGAGTTTGCGCAGCCTGGTGATCAGATAGGCGACCACCACCACCTCCTCGGCCACCGCGTTCGCCCACGCCGCCAAGATCAGCGCGGGTAGTCGCCACCAGTGATCGCCGAGCGAGGCGGGCACGATCGTCACACTCATCCCGAGCGTGTGCGCCACCAGATACAACGCCAGACCGGGCAGGCCGATCACCGCCGCGAGAACAACACCGGGTAACACATCCGAACGCCACCGCACCCGCCTGGCCAGCCCGACCATTCGCGGACCGATCTCGCTGCGCCACAACAGATACAGCGCCAACGCCGCCCACCCGGCCAGCCGCAGCACACTCAACAGCTGAAACAGCAGATCGATCGTCGACTGGGTGGCGCGCGACGGATTCAGCGCGACGGTCTGCCCGCCGATCCCTCCCGGCGCCAACGCACTCCGCACCAGCGAAAGCGCGGCCGAAAGCCCACTGAACCCGAAGGTGACCACCAGTACGACACCGATTTCGAGCTTGATCCCGAACCGCTCGCGCTCGGTCACCGCTGGCTCGGCGTCGGATTTGCCCATGCGTCGAATCTATTGCTTCGGCGTTGGCGCTCGCACAGGCGCGGCACCGCCGGTGCTGCGTGGCCGCGAGCCTGTCGGACGGTTGTCGGTCGATGAGCCGCCGCACCGAATCCCTTGCCCGGATGATCCCCGGGCAGTTCAGTGGACTGTGTCGTGAACTGTCATCGGGGTCGTCGGTCGTGCTGCGCGTCGATCTGCCGATCACCGATTTCCACATCGATGACGGCGATGGAGTCGTCGGATCTTGCTCGATTCGTCCTGGTCGGGGCGCACCGTTGGCGGGCAGGGGGACTGCCGGGCCGAGGGCAAGCGTCAGGTGCTGAGGTGTGGCCAGAAGCCCGAATCAGTCGCCGAATAGCCGCTGATCATGTTGCGGGCCGAGAGTAGCCACTGGCGGACGTAACTGACTCGGCGAGCGGGACGAGCGACTGAGTTCGCGGCTGCGGGCAATATCGCGGGCGGGCCTTCCGTCGCTGTCGAACCCACCAGGAATCGCGGGCATGTTTTGCGGAGAAAGGGTTCTGAGCGGCGGTCTCTGCCGCTCGCCTTGTGCACTGTGCCGATGCTGGCCTCGATCCAAGCATCGCCGGATCGTCGCGACCGCGTCCGGTCGAGAATCCCCAGCAGGGTCGGTTGGGCAGGTCTTTCGGAAGCGATAGCGGCCCAGGCACTTCCCGGGTAACGCTGCGTGCGGTAACGCTGTGCTGCTCAGATCCGCCGGATGCCGTTACGGAAGGGGCAGCCCACCAGGAGTCGGACAGCGCGGCCCAGTGCCTCGATATCGTCGGCGGGGGCGCTGAAGGGCAGGCGGACATCGTGGTCGCCGTCGACGCCTTCGACGCGCAGGGTGAGGCCGTAGCGGTCGATGGCCAGCGGGTGCACGGTGCCGTGTTGTAGCCGGGGTGGCAGGTGGCGAGTCAGTTGCGCGACGACGTCGGCGTGGTCGGTGTCCATGTGCTGGAGCCAGTCGGATTCCATCGCGCAGAACGGATCCGGCTCGGCAAGACGCAATTCGTCGGCGTCGACGGCCTCCGCGCCGGAGGAGTCGGCGATCACCGCGGAATCGATCACCAGGCGCAGCAGGATGGCGCCGTGGCCGACGTCGAGCAGGTCGGGGTGCGGGTTCTTCTCGGCGATCTCCCCGGCGAGATCGCGCTGATCGCATTCGGGGACCGCGCGAATCTTGCCGCGCAACCACACCAGGGCGCGCACGGATTCGCGTAGGGCCAGGGGTGCGTGATCGGTGAGTTCCAGTACCGCGGGGGAGCCGCCGACGTAGGTGTGCCTGGTCAGTACCGCGGCGATCGACGTGACCGGTACCGCGATCACCGCGTCACTGCCCCTGAGGTAATGCACGGAGGTCGGCGTCGGGTCGATACCTGGCAACGCGAGCACGGCTTGCTGCGCGTGCACACACGCGCTGCGCACCTGTTCGGCGGTGGACGGTGCGACGGTCTGGGTCGGACGCGGCATGCGAACCTCCGTGCTGATCGGGCCGGTGCCGCTTCGCGGCGGCACTACTTCGCGCGGCGGCGGGCCGCTTCTCGAATGATTAGGTTACCCTAAGCTAAGTGATGGCACGGTGATTCGCAACCGTTATCGCCAGCGTGATTCTCGAAATCCGCGAACGATGTCATGGCAGATCGGCGACGACCGCCGCCCCGCTGCCGGCTGTAGCTGAGCAACGTCCGGTCGAGCCGTCACCGCGATCGGCCACACGCCCGACGGTGCAGCACAGGCGATGTTCGCCGACGGTTCCTCAACGAGCGGTGATTTGCTGGTGGGTGCGGATGGCACACATTCGGTGGTGGCTCGTCATCTCGCTGCCGAGCACGAGATTCGGTCGAAGCGAATCGATCCCCAATGCCTCGCGCGCGAGTGCTCGACAATGGCAGGTGGGCGAAGCTGGGGAGGTCGTGGGGGTTGTTACGGTGAATTCGTGGGCGAGAACGCAGGTGTTGCGCGGGCCGCGGTCATGCTCGAGTTGAGTGTGCCCGCGCGGCGGAGTTTGGTGCTGGATCTGGTGGGGCCGATCGGATCCGGCCCGGCCGGGGTGCCGGTGCTGGATCTGGACGAGAGGGAGTCGGTCACCGAGTCCCTGCCCGGTCGACCCGACGGTGTCGAGACCGCGCGGACGCCGGGGACCGAGACCGTGTGGGCGGCCGGACCGGGGGCAGAATCGAGCTCCGCGGTCGTGTCAACCACACGTGCCGACAGCGATCCTGGCGCACGAACCGGACCCGCCGAGTCTGCCCGGGTCGAAGTGATTGCCGCTGAAGATGATTCGACGATCGCCGACTTCTTGGCCGGTATCGCGCACGCGGACACCGGATTCATCGCCCGAACCTCGTCCGGCGCACGCGCGGTCGCGATCGTGGCCGCCACCACGGCGGCACTGTGCGGCGACGACATTCGCGAGGCGCTGACCCGCCCCGACCTCGAGTTCTCGAGATCACTGCGCCCACCCGCCGTCGAAGCGGTCCGCAACGTCCTGCTCGGCATCGAAACCACGGCCCCCGACGACATCGCCCGTGCCCTCGCCGCCCTGACTCCCAAGCCCCGTTGAGTCGCTTCGGCCGTGTTCTTGCTGTCCTGTTTTCGGGTCTTGTTGAGTTGTTTCGGCCGTGTTCTTGCTGTCCTGTTTTCGGGTCTTGTTGAGTCGCTTCGGCCGTGTTCTTGCTGTCCTGTTTTCGGGTCTTGTTGAGTCGTTCCGGCCGTGTTCTTGCTGTCCTGCTTCCAGGCCCCGTTGAGTCGCTTCGGCCGTGTTCTTGCCGCCCTGCTTCCAAGCCCCGTTGAGTCGTTCCGGCCGTGTTCTTGCTGTCCTGTTTTCGGGTCTTGTTGAGTCGCTCCGGCCGTGCTCTCGCCGCCCTGCTTCCAAGCTCCGTCGAGGGCCATCCCAGCTGAATCTCGGCGCGGCTCCCGAACTCCCGGAGCCGCGCCGAGATCAACAGGCGGTCTCGATCGGCGGCCCGGGCGTGTGTCCCGGTGATCGTGAAATCCCTGGGAGTTGGTCGACCTCGGGAGATCGTTGGGTCAGCCGTGTTACTGCGCAGCAGGGACGTTTGGCGCGGCGCGAAGTGGGACGAGTGGTTGGTGTGGGTGGTGACCGACTCTCGTTGCGGTAGCGCGTCGGTAACTCTGTGAGTGCGCGGAAATTGCCTGCCGCCGCAGTGGCATCGAGGTGGCATGGCAGACGAGGCGGAACACGGTCGGGGTGACACAAGTACTGTCGTAACCGTGCCGCGTATCGCGTACTTCGGGCCGTCGGGAACCTTCACCGAGATGGCCCTCGCCGAACTGGAATCCTCGGGGGCCTTCGAAGGCCGGGTCGAGCGAATAGCCGCGCCCAGCCAAGGTGGCGCTCTCGAATTGGTCCGTTGCGGTGATACCGACGGGGCGGTGGTGCCGATCGAAAGCTCTGTCGAGGGCTCCATCTCCTCGACGCTGGACTCGCTCGCGGCCGGAGCGAGGCTGCAGATCGTGGCCGAGACCGAGTTGGCGGTCAGCTTCACGATCGTCGCCAATCCCGGCGTCGGACTGGCGGATGTACGTACTCTCGCCGCCTACCCGGTGGCGGCGGCGCAAGTACGCGAATGGGTCGCGCGCGAACTGCCCACCGCGCAGCCGTTTACCTCGGCGTCGAACGCCGCGGCCGCCGAGGACGTGGTCGCCGGGCACGCCGACGCCGCGGTCTCGACCGCACTCGCCGGTGCCCGCCTGGGTTTGACCACTCTGGCATCGGGTGTCGCCGACGTCGAGCAGGCGGTTACCCGATTCGTGCTGGTAACCCGCCCGAGGGTTGCCCCGGCGCCGACCGGTGCCGACCGCACCTCGATCGTGCTGCAATTGACCAACGAGCCGGGTTCGCTGATGCGCGCGTTCGCCGAGTTCGCCACCCGCGGAATAGATCTCACCAGAATCGAATCGCGACCCACCCGCACGGGTTTGGGAACCTACCGTTTTTATCTCGACTGTGTCGGCCACATCGATGACGCGCCGGTCGCCGAAGCACTCAAGGCACTGCATCGCACGGCGCGCATCCGGTTCCTCGGGTCGTGGGCGGCGACCTCGTCGACCGGAACACCACCGCCCTCGGACGAGGCGGGCGCGCAGTGGCTCACTCAGCTACGAAAGGGAGTGGCGGATCTATGACCGGGAAATTGATCTTGGTTCGGCATGGCGAAACCGAGGGAAATGTCGCGCAATTGCTGGACACCAAAGTGCCGGGGCTGCCGCTCACCGAGCGTGGCGCGGCGCAGGCCAAGGCGTTCGGTGAGAGCTTGTCCTCGGTGCCGGTAGCGCTGTTCTGTTCGGCGGCCCTGCGCGCACGCCAGACCGCTGGCTACATCGAGGCGGCGACCGGGGTGCCGGCGACAGTGCTGGAGAACCTGCAGGAAGTGCAGGCTGGTGACTGGGAAGGCTGGCGCGGCGCGGCGGCCCACGAGTCGTTCCAGCGGATCTACCGCGCGTGGCACGACGGTGACCTGGACGCCGAGGTGCCCGGCGGCGAGTCGGGACACGAGGTGCTCGCCCGATTCCTCCCGGCGATCGAACAGCTACGGCAGCGGTATTTGACCCCCGAAGCGATTGCGGCCCAATCGAATCCCGGTGACGTGCTGTTGGTGAATCACGGCGCGGCGATCAGATTGGTGACCAGAAATCTGGCCGACGGTGTGACCCCACCGTTCACCACCGACAACCGCTTGGACAACACCGAGACCGTCGAGCTGGTGCCACTCGCCGACGGTCGCTGGGAATGCGTCCGGTGGGGGCAACTCACCCCACCGTTCGGTACGAAGGAAGCACACACCCCCGACGACCCGATGGGGTAACTCGCGGGATCGAGACCTGCGGCGGTGGGCCGCGCGCGGTATTGGCGGAGCGCGGTGCGGGATTCCCACGTTTGATCCGTACTCTCAGCAGGATCAGGCGCGGCGGCCTTCCTGTCTGCGCCCACTGACTTTGGGGTGTCAGCTCACCCGCTGGGGCGTTCGGTCGTGCGTACGGGGCGAGTGGATGCCCGAGGCCCGGACGCCGAATGGTCAGGCGTGTACCAGCTCTGGGACCTGTCGGGCTTACCCGGATGGTCGGGTCGTTCGCCAGGATCGCTGTCAGCGCGTGTGGTTGACGCGACTGCGGAGTTCGGATTCCGCCCCCGGTCCGGCCGCCCACACGGTCTCGGTCCCCGGCGTCTGCGCGGTCTCGACACCGTCGGGTCGACCGGGCAGGGACTCGGTCGTCGCCTTCCGCCCCCGGTCCGGCCGCCCACACGGTCTCGGTCCCCGGCGTCTGCGCGGTCTCGACACCGTGGGGTCGACCGGGCAGGGACTCGGTCGTCGCCTCGGATCGGTGGAGCGGATCGGTGGAGCGTGGCGGTTTGCCCGAGCGCCGATACCGGTCGACCCGCGCCGACCGACCACCGCGCCGACCGACCACGGCGGAGCGGTGGTCGGCCTCAGGCGAGGGTGGGGTTGCGGGGGAACTCCTCGCGATCGGGGAGACCGTTGATCAGATCGAGCAGTGCGATGCGTAGGCGAGCATTGGTGCCGCTGCTGAACGACGTCCACTTGACGTCGTCGTCGGATTTGCTCGCGGTAGCGATGAATCGTCCTGCGCGCGTGTTGAAGATGGTGATGTGGTTGTCGGCGACATCGCGGGTGCCGTCGCCGTAGATCACGCCGACGATCTCGGCGTGTGAATGGCACGCCACCATCGCCGAGGCGATGGCCTGCGCGTCGTGTGCGGGGGTGCACACCTTGTTGAGCCGGCTCAGCGTCGCCGCGGCGTCTCCCGCGTCGTCGAAGATCGGCACCAATTCCTCGGTGGGTGCGTTCATGCCCATCAGTTCCAGCGGTTCCGCGGGGCCGAGTGCGCTGATCAACGGTCCGGGAAGATCTTCCCCGGCCTCATCGATCACGTACGAATGTGGGCCGCGCATGGCGGTGGTGATGATGTCGTCGCCCTTCGCCACGCACATCCTGCTCATTTGTCCTTCGACCATCAGTCGCAGCGCGACCACCCAGTGCGGGCGGTACAGCCCCCGCAGCCGGGCCTCGAGTTCCGGGTGCAGTTCGCCGCGGAACAGCAACTCGCGGTCGACGAGTTGCTCTTCCGCCGCGTTCATCGCCCGGTCGTGGTCGGTCTCGTTGTCGTAGCGCCCGATCGCGTTGAGCACGACCGGAAGCTCGTCGAGTTGCAGCTTCTCCATGAGGAACTGCATCTCGTCGAGCGAGAGAACGACCGACGCGAGCATCGAAGGTCCGGTGCCCGCTCCGAGCACCGTCACTTACCGGCGCCGGAGAAGTCGGCCCCGATCACTCCGTCGGCAGCGGAGCGGCCGTCGTTGAAGTGCTCGGTCGAACGCAAGTAGTCGTTGCCCTTGTGTTCGCCGTCGTCTTCGCCGTCGCTGCGAGCCTGGTTGCCGAGCAACGGGTTGCCGCCGGAGCCGCCGGCGGGCCGGACCGGCGCGCCACCGTTCTGGTTGACCACGACGTTCTCGGGAACCGTTGCGGTGCTCGGGTTACCACCGGACGGCGCTCCCCAACCTTCGGGGAATTTCGCCGAGCCGTTGAAGTTCGACAGGCCGCTTCCGGTGCCCATCGCCGCCGAGCGTGTCCCCGCGGCCCCCATGCCAGCCATACCGAGCCCGCCCATGCTGATCCCAGGGCTGGAAACAGCGGGGCTGCTGGTGACGGCGGAGATCGCGTTGGATCCGATGCTGCTCGCGGTGGACACGCCGCCGGTGGCGACCGTGCCCGCGACGTTCGCCGCCTGGGTGGCACCGCTCACGACCGCGGGGTTGTTCGCGATCGCACCCGCGGCACCCGCCACCGCGGAGATCGGGTTGCCGCCGAAGGCTTCCTCGACGGGACCCTGTGCGGCCGAGCCCGCGCCGTTGGCGATCGGCGGCGGCATGAGGAAGTCGGCGGGGACGGCCACCATCGCGCTGGTCGCCGCCTCGTAGGTTTCCATGACGAGGGCGGCGCGAAGATCGATCGCGGCCTTCGCGGCCTCGGCGATTTCCGCGGTGCCGTTGAGCATGCCGCCGGTGGTATGTGCCGCCACGCGCGCGGTCTCGGCCGCGGCGATCTCGGGTGGGCTAGGCATGACCAGCGAGGCGATCGTGTACGCCGTGACATTGGCGGTCGCTTTCGCGGCCAAGATCCCCGCCTGCACGCCCTGCTGCTCAGCCCACCCGGTGAAGCCGGTGAGCCGGCCGATCACCGCGAGTCCGTTGACACCCTGCATACCGACGCCGAGTTCAGCCATGACGCGGACCACCGTCGCGGTCGCGTCGACCCACGCCGCGGTGAGCAGCCCCCATGCGCCGCCTGCCGCGGCGATGGGAATCGCGTGCGCGCCGCTGTAGAGCGTGGCGCAATTCACTTCCGCTGTGCGGGGCAGCCAGACCACCCCGGTGATTCCTGCGGTCATCCTTGTATCTCCCCTTTAGTTTTCTAGGTAGGCGCGGATATCCGCAGGCTCAGCCGATGGTCCCGGTGACCGCACTGATGCCGATCGAGCGAACCACGTCTTCGCCGATATGCGTTGCCAGCTGTTGACGTAGCGTCGCCGCGGCATGGTGCAGCTCGAGAATCCCCTGGGCCACGGCGTTGTCGTGGGTGAGCGCGGCACGGTTGAAGTGCTCGGCGGCGAGGAGCGAGACCTCTTCCGCGCCGGAGGGAATGACGTGCGTCGCGGCACCGCTCAGTGCGGACGCGGCGGCGAGCCGCTCGGCGACCAGATCGAGCTCCGCCGCGGCGGCGAGGACGACTTCGGGCTGTATGGATACGTGGCCAACCATTACTCGACTCCTTCTAGTGGCAGCAGTTGGGCGGAACCACGAGAATTCCCCCTGCAAGTGATAGGACGCGACACCTCGGCGTTCGGTTCCATCAGTTCCCCTAATTTTCTTACGGTTTCACCCCAACCGCAACAGCACAGTCCTCGGCTGGGTAAAGGCTAACCCCATCCCAGCTCATGAAGGCGGTCTTCGTCAATCCCGAAATAGTGTGCTATCTCGTGGATCACGGTAATCGCCACCTGTTCCACCACCTCGTCGTCGTCGGCGCAGACCGCCAAAATGGTGTCGCGATAGATGGTTACGGTGTCGGGGAGGGCGCCCCCGTACTGGCTGTCGCGCTCGGTGAGCGCGATGCCGTGATAGAGGCCGAGCAGGTCGGGTTCCTCAGGATTGCGCGGCTCGATCAGAATCACCACGTTGTCGATAGCACGGGTGAGCTGCGAGGGGATCCGGTCGAGCGCATCGCCGACGAGCTCCTCGAATCTGGCCTCGGACATGGCGACTGGCATCGGTGTCGCTATCTTGGTTCGGGCTGCGGTGGCAGCGGTGCGGCGCCGGGCAACGGTGTTGGCGTGCTGCGCCCGCTGTGCGGCGGCGGCACCGGTGCCTGACCATTGATCAGGATTTCGCCCTTGGCCGAACCGGTGATCGGCGCGAAACCCTCTTGGTCGGCGCCCTTGCCGACCATGCAGTCCAGTTTCCTGCTTCCGGCCAGCCAGCTGCGCGCGTCCAGGTAGTCGAAGAACAGGGTGAGCGTCTTGTCCTGGATGACCTCGGGGCCACCGAGATAGTCCGAGGCGGTGCGCTGGCACTCGTCCTGCATGTACCTGTCCTGGTCGTCCTTGCTCGGCGGGCCTCCGCTGAACTGGGTGCCGAGATCGATGGTCGAGACGATCTCGACCGCGTGCTCCTGCACGCAATCGACCGGGTCGGTGGGCAGATTCTGGTTGATGCCGAGGCACACGCCCGGCTGGTAGATCTTCGACTGATCGTGTTGGGTCGCGCTGCCCGTCGTCGCGGGCGTCCCCGCGTTGGCCGACCATTGCAGCCCGCAGCGCAGCGTGCGGTCGCCGTGCTGCCAGCCGTCGGCGCTCGGATACATGAGCCCGACGACGTACCTGCCGCGCGGATCGAAGGTTCCGCCCATGTACTGCTGCACGGCGGGCACGCAGTGTTCTTCCTTCAACTCCGTCAGTCGCAACGAGTCGGGGAACGGTGAGCTCGGCCCGAATTCCTTACCGGGATACCGCGACATGTCGATATCGGCGGCGACCTCGAACATGTGCTGGGTCTCGCAGTTGACCTTCACCAGATCGGAGCGGTCCGGCTTGGTCCAGGACAGGCAGTCACCACTGGCCGCCGTGCCGAACTCCTTGTCGATGAGCGCGATTCCAGGCCCCGCGGGGCCGTGCGCCTCCAGGCCCTTGTCGTTGTTGAACCCGGTGACGAACATCGTGACCAGCGCGGCGGCCACGGCGCCGACGGCGATCGCGAGCAGACCCCAGCGCATCGTGGGTGCCGACAGGTGCAGATCGCGACCGGAACCGCCGCCGCCCGACCTGCGGCCAGCACCGGAACGCGCGGACGACGCACGGCGTGTGGACCGCCCGCGCGGGTTCCGGCCGGACGGCTGCGGGTTCTGGGGGTCATGATCGATGGACATCGCGATCCATCATGGCAGGTGTCACGCACGTGCGGCCAGGACACGGGCTGATCAGCGGTTCGCGTCGCGGCCGTGGCGTCGGTGCCGACGGCGGGCGCGCCGGGCGCCGTGCCGAAAACCGTGCGGTGCGGGCGCTTTTGGCGAGGGGACGCGACCGCGATAGCCGCGCGGTGGGCCGTGCGGGATATCGAGGTGAAATCGCAGGGGAGGGACGGTTAGTGTTGATCCCCATGATCGACCTCCGATTCCTGCGGGACAACCCTGACGTGGTCCGTGCCTCGCAGCGCGCTCGAGGCGAAGACCCCGCTCTCGTCGACACGCTGCTCGCCGCTGACGTGCGCCGTCGTTCCACGGTCGCCGCGTTCGACACGTTGCGTGCCGAGCACAAGTCGATGGGCAAGCTGGTCGGTAAGGCGAGCGCGCAAGAGCGCCCCGCTCTCCTCGCGCGTGGGCAGGAGATGTCGGTCAAGGTCAAGGAGGCCGAGGCCGAACGCAATGCCGCCGCCGCGGAACTCGACGCCGCGCACCGCGCGCTGTCGAACGTGGTGCAGGACGGCGCTCCCGCGGGCGGTGAAGCCGATTTCGTGGTGCTGGAAACCGTCGGGACGACACCGGAATTCGACTTCGAACCGAAGGATCATCTTGAGCTCGGCGAATCGCTCGGCCTGATCGACACCGAGCGTGGCGCGAAGGTCTCGGGTGCGCGCTTCTACTTCCTCACCGGTTACGGCGCGCTGCTCCAGCTGGGTCTGTTGCAATTGGCGGCGCAGAAGGCCGTGGCCAACGGGTTCACGATGATGATCCCACCGGTGCTGGTGCGCCCGGAGATCATGGCGGGTACCGGCTTCCTCGGCCAGCACGCTGACGAGGTGTATCGCCTCGCCGACGAGGACCTCTACCTGGTCGGCACCTCGGAGGTGCCGCTGGCGGGCTACCACTCGGACGAGATTCTCGATCTCGGTGCCGCCCCGAAGCGCTACGCCGGGTGGTCGACGTGTTTTCGTCGCGAAGCGGGCAGCTATGGCAAGGACACCAGGGGCATCATCCGTGTGCACCAGTTCGACAAGATCGAGATGTTCGTCTTCACCACCCCGGAGCAGGCCGACGCCGAACACCAACGCCTGTTGGCCTGGGAGCAGGAGATGCTCGCGGCGATCGAGGTGCCCTACCGGGTGATCGATGTCGCCGCAGGCGATCTCGGCAGCTCGGCGGCGCGCAAGTTCGACTGTGAGGCGTGGGTGCCGACCCAGCAGACCTACCGTGAACTCACCTCGACCTCGAACTGCACCACCTATCAGGCGCGTCGGCTCGCTGTGCGCTACCGCGACGAGAACGGAAAGCCGCAAATCGCAGCGACTTTGAACGGCACGCTCGCGACGACGCGATGGATTGTCGCGATTCTGGAAAACCATCAGCAACCCGATGGTTCGGTGCGCGTTCCCTCGGCGTTGGTCCCGTTCGTCGGCACAGAGGTGCTCACACCGCCGCAGCGGTAGCGCATCGCGGTGTCGACAGGTGAATAACTGGTGGTTCGCCATGCCCGAATCGGGGGATGTGGCAACTACCGGTGCCAGTTGTGTCTAGGCTGAGCGGGTGCGAGGAATCGGGGCGCGCGGCGATACCCGAACCCCAGGGGTGCGGGCGGCATCGGCGTTGGCGACGACAATGGTTATGGCTCGGACTACCGGAGCCTTCTATGTGATCGGCGGGCTACTCGGGCTGCTCATCATCGCGGTAGCGCCGGGTGAGCAGGGCAATCCGGTGGTCGTCAGCATCGCGGCGGTGGTCGCGCTGGTGCTGGGGATCACGCTGCTGCTGTGGGGAACTCGGCTGCCGCACGTGGTCTACCACGTGTATGTCGCGCTGGCGACCGTGTTGGTGACGGTCGCGGTATTGGAGTTCCCGAATACCGTTGGCGCGCTCACTCTCGCCACCTTCTACGCGTTCGTCGCCTGCGATGCCGCGCTGTTCTTCGCGTGGCCACCGGCGGCGGCGCACATCGCCTTCGTCGTGGTGACGTGCCTGTGGGCGTTGCCGAATCGGTCGGTCTATCCGGAATTGCCGTGGTGGTCGGGGTTGATTCCCGCGGGCTGCGCGGTCGGAATCGGTGTGGTGGTCGGCATTCTTACCAGGATGGCCTCGGAAGCCGACGTCGACGTGCTCACCGGACTGCTCAATCGTCGTGGCTTCGACCGTGCCTTGAACACCGCCATCCAGCACGCCACCCGCACCGGGAACGGGTTGGCGTTGGTCTTGGTCGATCTCGATCGGTTCCAGAAGATCAACGACCATCTCGGCCATCGCGCCGGTGACGCCGTATTACAACGAGTCACCGCGATGTGGTCGAAAATCATTACGCCCGAACAGCTGTTGGCGCGCTACGGCGGCGACTCGTTCGCGTTGCTGTTGCCCGGCAGTACCGAGCAGGCCGCGATTCTGCTCACCGAGAAGCTGCGTGCCGCGGTCGCCGCGGGGTGCTCGGCGGGCGTCACGTCCTGGCAGCAGGGCGAGTCCGGGTCGCTGCTGGTCAGCCGTGCGGATGTGGGCCTGTATCGAGCCAAGCAAGCGGGCCGCAATCGGACCGTGCTGGAGTCCGCGCGGCAGTTGCCGTTGGCGGCGGAGCTGCGCGACGCGATCGACCGCGACGCGCTCGATGTGCACTATCAGCCGATCGTCAGCCTCAGCGAGGGTGGCGGCAAGGCGGTGGGTGTCGAGGCACTGCTGCGTTGGTCGTCGAGCGCGCAGCCGGAGGTCACCACGGAGGGTTTGATCCGGGTCGCCGAGGAATACGATCTGATCTCCGATCTGGATGAGCTGGTGTTGCGCAAGGCGTGCGCCGATGCCGCCCGGTTGCAGAGCACCTTCGCCCAGCTCGCGTTGACCCTGAATGTGAATGTGAGCGGCCTCGAACTGGCCGAGACCGGCTACGCCGATCGAGTGTCCGAAATCTTGGCGAACACGGGCTGGCCGGCCCAGCAGCTGGTACTGGAGGTCACCGAGAGTGAGCTCGCCGCCGAGTCACACACCGCGATCGCGAATCTGCATGTGCTGCGGGATCGAGGCGTGCGCATCGCCATCGATGATTTCGGCACGGGGTATTCCTCGCTGAGCCGTCTGGCTACCTTGCCGAGCGACATCCTGAAGGTCGACCAGTCGTTCGTCGCCGCGATCCGCTCGGACTCGCCCGCGCCGCCGCTGCTGGGTGTGATCGCGGCGTTGAGCAGCGCGTTGGATCTTCAGGTGATCGCCGAAGGGGTGGAGACCGAGTATCAGGCCGCCGTGCTCACCGAGCTCGGGTTCGCGTTGGCGCAGGGGTATCACTACAGCGATTCGCATTCGGTGAACGATCTGATCGCCGATCTCAATCGCAATCAGGGTCGGGTCGGGCCTTCGGGGACGGCCAACGCGTTGGGGGCGTCCGACACCGATTTCGGCGATGGTGATGCGCGACCGGCCTCGAACGGGTGGGTGCCACTCGCGTAGGTGGGCGACCTCATCGAGATAGACCCTGGTGACACGCGGGGCCACCACACCGGCGGCCAGGCATGAGGAATCGAGCGGATTGCCGACCAACGTGGGTAAGCCACGGGCGCTGTGGCAGGTGGCGGACGAGGCAAATGCTGCCGGTCGATTCGGCTTGCCCGAGCGCACGCCCGCGATCATCGCCCATGCGGGACGCACTTTCCGCGGGGCATGGTCTCGGGGTCGGCGGCGAAATTCTCTTGACGACCGGGGCGGGCACGATAATCCTTGGGGCATGAGTTTGCTCATCTATGCCTGTTGATTCCTGCGTCGCCGCTCGGGCCGCGTCGGACCCCTGTCGCCACGCGCGCTCACGGTGCGTGCGGTGCTGTTCAAGGGATTGGGCGATCTCGTCCCGCTCTACGGTTTGTATGCCCTGCTCTTCGCCGATCATGGGCTGAGTACGGGGCAGATTTCCTCCCTGTTCGCCCTCTGGTCGTGCACGGCGTTCCTGCTGGAGGTTCCTTCGGGTGCGTGGGCCGATACGGTGTCGCGGCGCGGACTCCTTGTGCTCGGTGGTCTGCTTTCTACCAGCGGTTTCGCCTTGTGGACGGTGGCGCCGAGCTACCTCGGTTTCGCCGTGGGATTCGTGCTGTGGGGTATTTCGGGTGCGCTGCTGTCGGGCACCTTCGAGGCTCTGCTGTACGACGAGTTGTGTGCGAAGCCGGCAGTCGCGGTGGCTACGGCCTATCCGCGCGTGCTCGGTCACACCCGTGCCGCCGCGGAGGCGGCTGTCTTCCTCGGTATCCTGCTCGGCACGCCGCTGTATCTGTTGGGTGGATACGCCCTGGTCGGGTGGGTGAGCGTGGGATTCGGGGTGCTGCACACGCTCGCGGCGATGTCGTTGCCCAGTGCCGCGAAGGCAGTGTCGGCGCTCGACGTCGATGCGCTCGAGGAGTTGGTGGACGAGCAGCCGGTGGCCGAGGAGTCCGGCACGGCCGAGGCGGTGCGGAGTCCCGCGGCGGCAGATCGAGTAGGGGAGGTCGCCGCGTCACCTGATCGCGGGTCCGGC
Source organism: Nocardia callitridis (assembly GCF_039543305.1). NCBI lineage: Bacteria > Bacillati > Actinomycetota > Actinomycetes > Mycobacteriales > Nocardiaceae > Nocardia > Nocardia callitridis. Next base: position 1,541,576 of record NZ_BAABJM010000001.1, read on the forward strand.
GCCGGGGTGTCGGAAACCGATCGAGGTTGCTCCGACGACGGCGCACTCGAAGACGGTGGATCCGCCGTCGGACGGTGCCGCGAGTTCGCGGCTCGGCAAGAGCACATCCACTACGCGGACCGAAACACAGCGACCGAATCGCTCGCCGCCGGAATGCGCCGATCAGCTCGGCGTCCGTTCGCCCGATACCTGCGCATGTTGAGAACCGGTGTGGCGGAGTCGATTCGAATTCGTGCCGTGCGCAACGGCGTGCTGCTGGCCGCGCTGCTGTCCGGGATCACCGCGTTCGACGAGTACTTCGGTCTGCTCGCGGAATCGGTGGGTGTCGCGACGGTGCTGGTCCCGTTGCTGGTCGGTGTGACGGTGTTCGGGTCGTTTGTCGGATCGCTGCTTGCCGGCCGCACCGAGGGCATGTCGGGGCGCACGATGGCGGCGATGGTCGGTGGTGGCGGTGCGCTGATGCTGGTTGGTTCGCTGGTCGCGGGGACGGCTGCGGGCAATCCGCATGCCGTATACGCCTTGGCGGGCCTCGGTTTCGTGGCCATCGGCGCCGCGTACGGGCTGGTCTACAACGCCGGTGTGGTCGCCCAAGCGCGGCTGCAAGACACGATCGAGGGCCCGGCCCGCGCGACGGTGCTTTCGGTGTCCGGCCTGCTCGGCGAGGTATTCGCGTTGGCGGTGTTCGGGTTCGTCGCCGTGGTCGGCACCTGGTGGCCCATGCCGGTGGTCGTGGCGGTACTCGCGCTATCGCTGCCGGTCATCGCTATTTTCGGTAGATCGTGGTTGCCTCCGCGTGTCGCGCCGAGCTAGGTCACGTGCGGTCCTGTTCTGGGCGGACACGTTCGGCGACCGGGGCCATGAGCGATGTGTCGTTCGCGTCCTCGCATGTCACCGGTGGACAGATCACGGTTTCGGCGCCGTATTCGCGAGCACTGACACAGGGCTTACGCCAGGGTGATCGAAGCCCAACGTGGCGACAGGGTCGCCGCGTTGGGCTACCTCAAAGGTCCACCGACGGGCCGCTTACGTCGGGTGATCGAACTCGACGCGTCGACTGTCGGCGGCCGATGACCCCGCCGCGGTATCACTCCACGGCGCGGCGCTGGCCGGGTCGGGCAGCACGGTGGGTCAGCTCACAGCTTGCGCGAGCGCAGCTCATGCCCCTTGGAGGTCTTGCAGCGGCCGGATTCCAGGTCCCACTGCCAGCCGTGCAGATTGCAGGTGAGCGTATTGCCTTCGACCACACCGAATTTCGTCAAGTCCGCCTTGAGGTGCGGGCAGCGTCGCTGAATCTCCCAGCCTTCGAGTTCGGTGGAGGCGGTGTCGTCGTGTGCCTCGGAGAACCAGCCGTCGGCATAGGCGATGCGCTCGTCGGACAGGCACTTGAAGAACGTGTACAGGAACTCGTTGTAGCCGCCGACGCGCCACGCCTGGAAGCGGGTGGACAGGAAGATCGTGTTCACCCAGTCCGGTTCATCGTCGCGCAGTACGGTGCGCACCAACTCGGGCGCGATCCGAAAGCCGTAGCGGTACTTGCCTTCTCCCTCGATCGGTGCGCGCACGGTGCGCTTGGGGAAGTCCAACACCACGGTCTCCTCGCCGAGTACGAGCCCGAGCGGGTAGCCGATGCCGTCGCAGATCAGGTCGCTTTGGGCCATGATCGGCTCGAACAGCAGTCGCAACTGCTCGAGCAGCGACTCGTCGTCGCCCGCGAGATGGTCTTCGGTCACCCGTGCCCACGAGGCCTTCTCGGCCGCGAGTTTCGGCGCGAAGCGTTGCGCCATCCGCTCGATGTATTCGGCCTTGTTGTCGTAGATCTCCGCGGGATCGGTCAGATGGGTGAGGCTCAGTTCGGCGCCGCGCACGTCCGCGACGGAGCCGGGGATCATCATGATCCCTCCGGGGTTGCCGTGGATGCTCATCTGTTCCAGGAACACCTTCTGATCAGGGAAGATGTTGCCCTCGTCACCGCGGTCGTCGTTGAGGTAGCGCAACTCGTCGTCGAGGAACACCGGCGGACCCGCCGAAGGAACCACCCAGGTCGCGCCGACCTGCTCGATGTAGCTGCGGGCCCGGTCCATGCCACGCTGACGCTTCTGCTTACCGAAGTTCGCCTTGGTGCGCTTGGGAATGTCGTAGACCATCGGGTACCAGATGGCGCCCGAGTACTGCAGCAGGTGGATGTCGATATGGCCGAACTGCTCGTGCAGTACGTCCATGTCCACCGGGCGCGCGTCGTTCATGTTGAAACAGGTGGTCGTGCCGTCGGACACGACGAGGCCGGAGTCGCCGATCGGCCCGTCGGCGGGCGCACGCAGCGCGACGATCATCACTTCCAGCTCGCCGCCCGGCCCGCTGACGGTGTGCTTGACCGAGTCCTCGGTCTCGAAGAAGTTGCTGAAACCCAGCTTCTGCAGCTCCTTGCGCAGGTCAGGCACCGGGTAGTCCGGCAGGAGCACGGTGGCGTCCTTGTTGACGTAGTTGCGCAGGTGCTCGGCGTCGAAGTGGTCGCGGTGCAGGTGCGAGACATACAGGAAGTCGCAGTTGCCGAGCTCGTCCCAGTTGAGCTGGGTGTTGTCGGGAAAAGGGAACCACGACGCGAAGTAGGCAGGGTTCACCCAGGGGTCGCAAAGGATCGTCCCGGCCGCGGTGCGGATGTGGAATCCGGCATGTCCGACGCTGGTGATCTGCACGAGTTTGCTCCTCCGGGTGGTGTTACCAGCCATTCAGGGTAGTGGGTTGCCTGGCTTACGCGGTGACCGCACCGATGCAGTAGCCCTCGGTGTCGGCGGTGACCGTGAATGTCCGATTTTGCTGGATACCTGCGGCGTTGGTCACCGGCACGTCGACCGACATGTAGTCGGCGCGCAACCACGCGGAGCGGATCTGCTGGTCGGCGAAGGCGGTGGTCCCGGTCAGCACGCCGGGGTTGGTGGCCAGCGGCGGTGGGGTGGGTTGTCCGGTGCCGGTGGGGTCCCACGCGACGGGGGTGGCCTTGCACACCAGTGGGTGCAGGATTTCGGTGTCCGAGGGGTCGAGCGGCTTGCCGATCAGCCTGGACAGGTAGCGGCGCACGGTGTGCCTGGCGTCGGCGTCGTTGTAGGCGACCTCGGCGCCCGCAGTCGCCACGCGCGGGCACGCGTATCCGGTGTCGACGGCGCTGCGCTCGGCCGTGACCGTCGTGGTGGCGCTGCGCCAGGTGACGGTGTTCTCGCTCACCACGCCGGGTTGGGCGAGCGCGGCGAGGACGACCTCCTCGTCGGCGTACATGTCCGTGACGTTCTGCGGTGCGATGTCCCAGCATTTCGCTTGCAGGTCGGTGCTCGAGCCGGTGGTCAGGTCCGTGGCCCAGCGCTGCAGCGCGGGTGCGGCCTCGGGCAGGCCGGGCACGGCGCCGACCGGTGGGGCGTCGGCGGACACCGGCGGTAGGGCGGGCTCGACGGGTTGCGGCGCGACGATCTTGCTCACCGCGCGTTCGGTCGTGGTGTGTTCGTCGCTGTGTGCGGGGGTGGAGTTGGCGTCGGGGACGCCGGAGACGGAGTCGCATCCACTGGTGAGCACCGTGCTGGCGAGCGCGAGCCCACCGAGTGCGACGCGGAAAGCACGACGCCGACTCCGCGCGGGAATCGCCCGAATGGTCCAGTCCCGCAGCAGGTGTGCGCGCGGCGGGCGACCTTCTCGATGCGTTCGGTCCCGATCGTGATCCCGCGCGGCGTTCCGGTGGTTTTCCCGCGGCTGTCGGGCGCGTTGCACGTCGACGATCCCCTTCTCTCGAGGCTTGGTGGTGAACCGTGATCGCGGTCCTGTGTCCGGTCTTGCGTGTGCGCGGGGCGGTGCCGCGCCGCCGAGGACGATCTGCGACTACGCTAGCGGAATTGTGGAACCCGTCTACCGCACGATCATCGGGCTTGCCCGTACCGTCTTCTTCGTCGAAGGTCTGAAGTTCACCGTCAAGGGCGCTGAACACATCCCCGCGCGGGGTGGTGCCGTGCTCGCGGTCAACCACACGGGCTACATGGACTTCACCTATGCCGGAATACCGGTGCGCACGCCTAAACGGTACATCCGGTTCATGGCCAAGCGCGAAGTCTTCGACAACAAGATCTCCGGCCCGATCATGCGCGCGCTCAAGCACATTCCGGTCGACAGGTCCGCGGGCGCGGACTCCTACAAGGCCGCCGTGCGGTACCTGCGCGACGGTGAGTTGGTGGGTGTCTACCCGGAGGCGACGATCAGTCGTAGCTTCGAGATCAAGGAGTTCAAGTCGGGTGCGGCGCGGATGGCGATCGAGGCCGAGGTGCCGATCATCCCGATCGTCATCTGGGGTGCGCAGCGGGTGTGGACCAAGGGGTTCCCGAAGCGGCTCGGTCGTACCAACACTCCGATCTCGCTGGCGGTCGGCGAGCCGATCAGCCCCGACGGGTCGGCCGCGGACCTGACCGCTCGCCTGCGTTCGACGATGCAGGAGCTGTTGGAAGATCTGCAACGCGATTACGTGCACGAGTCCGGCGCCTACTGGGTCCCCGCCCGGCTCGGTGGTGGTGCTCCGACGCTGGCGGAGGCGGATGCGATGGACGTCGCCGAGGCGAAGGAGAAGGCGGCGGCCAAGGCTGCCCGCCTGAGCGCGACGGGTAACGCCGTGACCACCGGCGACGACGACACTGCGGGCGATCCGACAAAGCCGTGAGACAAGACGGCCCCGAGACAAGACGGCGCTGAGACAAAGACGGCACTCAGACAAAGGCACGGCTGGGAGAATTCGATGGCGCGGGAACCGGTTTACGACGTACTCACCGGATTGGTGCGCACCGTTTTCTTCGCGCAGGGATTGCGGATCGACATCACGGGTCAGGAACACATCCCCCGTGTCGGACCCGCGGTGCTCGCCGTGAACCACACCGCCTACTTCGACTTCATGGAGGTCGGGCTGATCGGACGTCGGTCGGGCCGCAATGTGCGATACATGATGAAGGCCGAGTTGGAGCACGGCATCGTCGGCTTTCTGATGAAGCACTGCAAGGCGATCGGCGTCGACCGCGGCGCGGGCGCCGAATCCTATGGCAAGGCAGTCGATTCGCTGCGTTCCGGGGAACTGGTCGTGGTGTATCCGGAGGCCACGATCAGTCGGAGCTTCGAGATCAAGGAGTTCAAGTCGGGTGCGGCGCGGATGGCGATCGAGGCCGACGTACCGATCATCCCGGTAGCCATCTGGGGCGCGCATCGCGTGTGGACCAAGGACATCCCGAAGCGACTCGGTCGGCACCGGTACCCGATCAATATCCGGATCGGCGCACCCATTTCACCGGTCGACGATACCGATGAGCTGTCCGCGACCACGCGCGCGAGCATGATCGAGCTCCTCGCCGAGGCGCAGCGCGATTACCCGATGCCACGGGGTGCGGCGTGGGTTCCCGCGCGGCTCGGTGGGACCGCACCGACCCCGGTGCAGGCCGCGATTCTGGATCGTGAGGAACTGGCCCGGCGCAAGGCCGCGCGGGAAGCCCGCGAAGCCGACCGAGCACGGAGAGCTCGGGGCTGACGGTCTCGCCGATTCCTGTCCGAGGCACCGCTATTCGACGAGCCGTATCGGTCGGCTCAGCGGCATGCACGGGTTCGGCGGAGGGACCGCGCCGCGCAGATACGACGTTGGCGCGACACCCATCAGGGTGCGGAAGTCCGAGGTCATGTGGGATTGATCGAAATAGCCGGTCGCGGTGGCCAATTGCGCCCATGGCGTAGTGCCGACACCGGTAACGACGCGGCGAATGCGATCGATGCGCGCGAAATGCTTGGGGGAGACACCGATTCCCGTGCTGAACAGATTACGCAGCTGACGTTCGCTGACGGCGAGCTCAACGGCCAGCTCGTGCACGCTCTTGCCCAGCGGAGTGCCGGTGAGCGCGGCGACGGCGGTAGTCAGCAGTTCCCGGTGCGTGCGTTGGGTCGGTTGTTCACGAATCAGCCGAGGTAGCTGGTCTGCCAGGTAGTCGAGCGCCTTGTCGGTGGGCAGGGTGAGCAATTCGGGGGCTGCCCGGCCGAGCGGTCCCGGTAGGTCGGCGAGCCGAATGGCGCGATCGGTCAGTGCGAGGGCCGAGATACCGAGTAAGGAACGTACCGCGCCGGGAGCCACGCGGAGCCGGAGCGCACCCACCGGCTTGTCTGCTGCCGGATACGTCGCCCTCGTCTGCGGTCCGATCACCAATGCCGCACGCGGGCGGCCGTATTCGGTGCGCAGCGCGATCGTGGTCGCGGCCTGCGGGATGTGCGCCAGCGGGACGGATCGGTCGCGGGCGATCGGGATCTGTCCGGCCTCGGTGAACCATTGCCGCAGCGATTCGGGCACGGGGATCCGTTGTTCGACCAGGTCCACGGTCAGCAGCGGGGTTGCCAGCGACGTTGTGGTCACCGTTCCACTCTAGGGCGATTTCCCGCGTGGCTGTGTGCCGATATTTCCTATAGTCGCAGGCAGAAACGGCGCACCGTCGTAGCCATGATTCTTGTTACCGGTGCGACGGGCACCGTCGGAAGTGCAGTCGTTCGACAGTTGGTTCAGCGTGGCGAGCACGTGCGGGCCGTGAGCCGAAACCCCGAGCGGGCGCGGCTGCCGGAGGGCGTCGAGGTCGTTCGGGGAGACTACGACGACCGCGACTCGATCGTCGCCGCCCTGTCCGGTGTGCACGCGGCCTTCCTCGTCGGACAGCTGGGACCCGAGTACGTCGAGGGTGACCCGGTGTTGATCAACACCGCGCGCGCGGCCGGTGTCGACCGGATCGTGAAACTGTCGGCGATCGGAACCGGGGATCCGGAAGTGGGGCCGGTCAGCGAATGGCATATTCCTGGTGAGCAGGCGACCCGCGACAACGGCGGGACCATCCTGCGGCCGAGCTCGTTCGCCTCCAACACCCTGGCCTGGGCCGAAGCGATTCGCGCCGGCCGGCCGGTGCCGAATACGACCGGTTCCGGCAAGCAGGGCGTCATCGATCCGCACGACATCGCGGCCGTCGCGGTCGAGGCACTGCTCACCGCCGACCATGCTGGCCGCACCTACACCCTCACCGGACCGGAACTTCTCGGCACGCCGGAGCTGGCCGACATCCTGGCTTCGGCGCTCGGTCATGCCGTCGAGGTCGCCGAGGTGCCGGAAGCCGTCATGCGTGCGCGAATGCTCGCCTCCGGCATGTCACCGAAGTTCGCCGAAGGCGCGCTGGGCGGCAATGCCCACATCCGCAACGGCGGCAACGCGGTCCTCACCGAAGACGTCCCTACCGTCCTTGGCCGACGCGCCAGGACCTACGCCGAGTGGGTCACCGATCATCTGTCGACATTCCGCACCTCGTAACTTCGCCAGGAGCGATCGTGGCGGTCGGTACCGACTCCGATGCGGAGGGTCGCGTGCGATTCGCGTTCCGCGAGCGGCTGTCGAATTAGCCGGTGGTACTGCGGAATCCGCGAAGACGGAGGCTGTTGGTGACCACGAAGACCGACGAGAACGCCATGGCCGCGCCTGCGAGCATGGGGTTGAGCAGGCCCGCCATGGCGAGCGGGATGGTGGCGACGTTGTAGGCGAAGGCCCAGAAGAGGTTGCCCTTGATGGTGCTGAGGGTTTTGCGGGACAGGCGGATCGCGTCCACCGCGGCACGTAGATCGCCGCGGACCAGGGTGAGGTCGCTGGCCTCGATGGCGACATCGGTGCCGGTGCCCATGGCGAGGCCGAGGTCGGCGCGGGCCAGTGCGGCGGCGTCGTTGACGCCGTCGCCGACCATCGCCACCACCCGGCCTTCGGCTTGCAGGCGCTCGATCGTGGCGAGCTTGTCTTGCGGCAGGACCTCCGCGATCACCTCATCGATACCGACCTGATCAGCGATGGTGCGGGCCGCGGCGGCATTGTCGCCGGTCAGCATGATCGGGGTGAGGCCGAGACCGCGGAGCTGGGTGATCGCCTCGGCGGAACTGGCTTTCACCGTGTCGGCGACCACGAGCAGGCCGCGTGCCTTACCGTCCCAACCCACCGCCACCACGGTCTTGCCCTCGGATTCGGCGGTGCGCGCCGCTCGGTCGAGCGCGGCGTCCAGCGGCTGTGCGTGTTCGGCGAGCAGTCGGGGTCGTCCGACGAGCACCGCATGGTCGTCGAGCACACCGCGTACACCGAGGCCAGCGATATTCGCGAAGTCCACTACCGGCCGGAAGTCGGTACCGCCCTTGGTGATCGCCGCGGCGATCGGATGCTCGGACGAATGCTCCAGTGCGCGTGCGAATTCCAAGACCTGGTCGGGATCTTCGCCGTCGGCGGCGACGGTATCGAGCAGCGTCATCTTTCCCGTGGTGATCGTGCCGGTCTTGTCGAGCACCACGGTGTCGACTCGCCGCGTCGATTCCAGCACCTCGGGGCCCTTGATCAGCACACCGAGCTGTGCGCCGCGCCCGGTGCCGACCAACAACGCCGTCGGCGTGGCCAATCCGAGCGCACAGGGGCAGGCGATGATCAGCACCGCCACGGCGGCAGTGAAGGCCACGGCGACGGAATCCTCGGCGCCGAGCCAGAATCCGAGTGTCGCCACCGCGAGCGCGAGCACGATGGGCACGAAGATCCCCGAGATCCGGTCGGCCAAGCGTTGCGCACGCGCCTTCCCGGTCTGCGCGTCCTCGACCATCCTGGCCATTTGCGCGAGCTGAGTATCGGCGCCGATCCTGGTGGCGCGCACCACGACGCGTCCGCCGACGTTCACCGTCGCACCGATCACCTGATCGTCGGCGGCCACCTCCACCGGCACCGATTCGCCGGTGAGCATCGAGGCGTCCACGGCCGAGGAACCCTCGACCACCACGCCGTCGGTGGCGATCTTCTCACCGGGTCGCACCACGAAACGGTCACCGACCACCAACTGCCGCACCGGAATCCGCTGTTCGTGGCCCCCGCGCAGTACCGAAACTTCCTTGGCTCCGAGTTCGAGCAGCGCACGCAGCGCCGCACCCGCCTGGCGTTTGGCGCGTGCCTCGAAATACCGTCCGGCCAGGATGAACGTGGTGACACCCGCCGCCGCCTCGAGGTAGATATTGCCCGAGCCGTCCATGCGGGAGATGGTGAATTCGAAGGGGTGCGTCATGCCCGGCGTCCCCGCGCTTCCCCAGAACAGCGCGTACAACGACCAGCCGAACGCCGCGAGCGTGCCCATCGAGATCAGCGTGTCCATGGTCGCCGCGCCGTGGCGCAGGTTGGTCAACGCGGCGCGGTGGAATGGCAGCGCGCCCCACACCACCACCGGCGCGGCCAAGGTCAACGACAGCCACTGCCAGTTGGTGAATTGCAGTGCCGGGATCATCGCCATCGCGATCACCGGCACGCTGAGTACCAGTGAGATCAGCAGTCGGTTGCGCAGTTCGTCGGCCGGGTCGCTCGGCTCGGCTTCGTCGGCCGTCTCGGCGTCGTCGACGGGCAGTCGCGCACTGTAACCGGCCTGCTCCACCGTCGCGACCAGTTGATCCGGCGACACGTCCCCACGCACTTCGACGCGCGCCTTCTCCGTCGCGTAGTTCACCGACGCGGTAACTCCGTCGAGCTTGTTCAACTTCTTCTCGATGCGATTGGCACAGGACGCGCAGGTCATCCCCTCGATCGCCAATTCGACCTGCCCGGCAACCACCGGCCGCGTCGTCATGGTCATCGTCAGCTCCGTTCCTCGGCGACCCAGGCCCCCACCCTAGGTCCGTGATCAGCGGCCCACACCGCCACACCTGACACAACCATACCCCCCTACGGTATTAATCCAAGGATGGCCGTCGACCGAATCGAACAGATGCCGCCTCACGGCCCGCCCCCAGCCCCTGCCGCCCACAGTGGTGCCAACCCTGGCACGGTTCTCCCCAACAACCCCCGTACCCCGCCCCCGCACTCCCACCGCTCGCTCCGCCACCCAAGCCCCCCAAGATCAACAAGACGCACACAACGGACAATCCCCCCAAATCGGCAGCCCGCGCCTCGGCAGCGAATGATGAACAGGACATCACGGCGGACAATGTGCGGGGGGCGCCGCCATTGCGTCCTGTTGATCATGAAACTCGGTGGGGGGTTGGGATGGTCTGGTGGGTGAGTTTCGGTGTCGAGGTGGGGAGTCTCGGCTCAGGGGGGCGGGTCGGTGGCTGGGTGTGTCCCCGGGGAGGGGTGTTAGTCCTGAGTCGCGCACCGCGACAAGCAGTTTCGTAGGCTTGGGGTAACTCTTTGCAACGGCGGCGGGCACGCTTCCGTTGTTGAAGCGCGGGTTGCGGCGTCTAATGCGTCCATGCCCTTCTTCGGTCGAAGGCGTGCAGTGGTTACTACGGCACTGCGCTCGCGGGCGCTTCGAGCGGGTGCAAGCGAGATGGCGCGTCCTTGTTTTGCTGCCTAGTCGTGGGCGGTTTGTGCCTTGGCGGCAGGGCTCACCTCCTATCTCGGTGCGTTCGCTTGCCGGGACTACGGCGGAGAGGGGAGAGTCTGAGCTATTTCGTGGATTCTGGGGGGAAGCCGCCGGTGGCGATGGGGCCCCACTGGTGGATGTGGACGCGGATCAGTGACTTGTTCTGCTTGGCCATGGCCTCGCGATATTCGGCCCAGTCGGGGTGTTCGCCGGAGATGCAGCGGAAGTATTCGACCAGGCCGTCCGCGGCCTCGGGCATGTCTAGTACCTCGGCCTGCCCGTCGACCTGCACGTACGGGCCGTCCCACTCGTCGGATAGCACGCACAGCGACACCTTCGGGTCGCGGCGGGCATTGCGGGTCTTCGCGCGGGCAGGGTAGGTCGCGATGACGATGTGCCCCTCGGGGTCGACGCCGCAGGTGACCGGGGACGACTGCGGCGACCCGTCGGCGCGGGTGGTGATCAGCACGGCCCGATGACGCGGACGCAAGAACTCCAACAGCTCGGACAACTCGACCTTGTCGGCGGTGGCGATGCGGGGCATGGCGATCCTCTCGGGGTGGATGGTTGCTCGTCGGTACCGAACCTAGTCCGCATGCGGGTTCAGTTCGGTGCGGGCGCGTGCCCTCCGCGATGTCACTGGCAGTGCTTGGCTACGGAGCGTTGTGGGGCGCGGCCGATGACGCGGTCACCCGTCTGTTCGCCGCCTTTCCAACCATCGTGCGGCGACCTCGGATCGTGGACACGGCGGATCGCAATTGCGGTGGATATACAGGATGCCCTCGCACCACTGTTGATCCAGCAGTCCGAGGATATGGGTGTCGCGACATCCCTCGCCGATCAGCCATGCCATCGGTGCTCCACGTACAGGCGTTCGCAGGGGAGGCGGGGCAGCCCGCGAGTGTCGATAGCCGAGATCGCCACGCAACTGAGGTACTGGCGCGAAATATGCTCCAACACAAAGGCTCTCGCGGCCGACCGACACGCTGCGTAATCCAGGTGCACACCGTGGACGTCGACGTGCAGGTGCACGTCGGGTTCGGCGGGATGCGGTGACTCGGCGGATGTTTCGCGGAAGGTTCTCGGTGTCAAAACGCGCGCACCTCCGACTTATCGGCGCGATCATCGACCACGCGCACACCGGTCCACGGACACCTGCCGCCGATATCGCGGGGATGCGCGCCGATACACGAGTTCTCCAGTGGTGCCAGGTTGAGGCAGTCCCGGTCGGGGCAGCGAACTTTCGTCACATGACCGGACAGGTCGGTCACCCACTGCCCGCATCGAGACAGCGGCACCGTTGCCTGCCCAGGCCGCAGCGGGTGATCCCACTCCCGTTCTCTCATGTGACTCGTCCTTCTGATTCGGTAGGCGCTCGAAGGGCATCCGCCACACGGCGCATTGTTTCGGCGTCGGTGTTGGAAACTCGGCGAAGTAGTGCCCGCGCTTGTGTTTCGGTCATCGGTGCGGCCGGACGATCAGGCATCGCGCGCTGACCTCCTCGGGCTGCGCGGATGTATCGCGGGACCGGCGCACAATGCGCATTCGTACACGTAGCTCTCGACCATGGGATCGACCTCGGCGGTTGCGGTTTCGGGTTTTGGCGCCACCAGGAACCGGGGTGTAGTTTCACCAATCGCTGCTACGCACTCCCTTGTCGTGCTGCGACTGTTCCCGATCCGGCGGGCTGGCCCGGCCCCTGGTGACTGCTGTGACTGAAACACGTGCGCCGCAGGAATTTCCACCGAACGTGGGCCATCCGAATCGATTCACCCAATGGTCCAGCAAACTTTCTGCGCCTGCCCCACACTGGTTTTCACGCCCGAATTGCCGAAAGATCTGAAAATCCGGTTCAATGCCATCCAAAAAGAGGGGGTTTTCGTGGATCGTCCACCCATCACACTGCCGCGCCGCCAGCTGGGGCGGTACTTGCGCGATATGCGCAACGAGGTTGGTCTGAGTATTCAGCAAGTAGCTAGAGACATCGAGCGAGGTGCCGGAACGGTCCAACGCCTGGAGACCGGTGCGGCGAACCGCATCCGGCGGCACGACATCGAGGCCATGTGTCACCTCTACGACCATCCCGAGATGATAGAGACATTGATCGGCCTCGCTGAGCAGCCAGAATCTGGCGATGTGTGGTGGCCTGAATACGGCGACCTCATACCCGAGACCTTCAATATTTATGTGGGACTGGAGATCTACGCCAAGAAGTTGACAATGTATCGCCCGGATATGGTTCCGGGAATTCTTCAAACCCCTGAATACACTGCGGTTCTCGGACAGTTGTACAACAAGACGGAGTCGGCGGATCATGTGGCTCGCCGTGTCCAACTCATACGCCAACGGCAGGCGCTCATTCGTCGCCGCCGAAGTCCACTAATGGTCGACCTGATCATCGACGAGGCTGCCTTGCGACGGGAAGTCGGGGGGCCTCGGACGATGAGCAAACAACTGACATATTTGGTCGATGCGCCAACGAATGTTCAGATCCAGGTAGTTCCACAGAAGCTCGGACATCCTTTAGGAATAAGCCTTCCTCCGTTTATCGTCCTGGAATTTCCGTTGGAGGAGCCGCCCGTGGTCTACGTCGAGTCGCTGGATACGGCCATGTACCACGAGCGTCCGGGGATTGTTGCGCGCTACCGGAATGCCCATGCGGCACTGCACGATGTAGCGTTGAAAGGGGCCGATGCCAAGAGCTTCATCAGGCAGATAGCAAGGGAGTGCAACCGTGAACGTTGACTTGACCGGCGCGAAGTGGTTCAAGAGCATGCGTAGCGCCGGGGGCCATGAGTGCGTTGAAGTCGCCCACCTAGACGACGGTCACGTAGGTGTCCGTGACTCGAAAAACCCCACCGGCCCCGCCCTCGTGTTCACCCCCGACGAGTGGGACGCCTTCCTCGGCGGCGCGACCGACGGCGAGTTCAGCCGCCCCGCATAGGGTTACGAGCCGCCTCGCCGCTCAGCGGTTCGAGGCGGTCTCCTCTCCGGGTCGTCACCGGGCAAGCGCCGACACCCGGACGGACTGTGGTGCAGGCACGTTCGTGTGCGAACAACCAGCCTCTCAAGTGGTCTCTTGCTTCCCTCGATGTCCGACTCGAAGCGACTGATCCCGGAACGGTTGATCCCGAGTGCACGAGCCACCTGCGCTTGGCTGATCCGCTGACTGACCCGAATGCGGATCAGGTCGTTCAACAGGCGGCGACGCGCCTGCGTCAGCCGCATCGCGTTCTGAACATGGCTGGCACTGGTGAGGTTGAGTAACGGTCTGTTGCCACCAATAGAAGCTGATCACCTAACAGATTGAGATTAATATCCGAAAGGATATACTTTCCTCATGGCAGTGGAGCATCTTCTCCGTCAGGCCCGTGCGGCGGCAAGCCTGTCTCAGGCTGAACTGGCTGAGGCGGCCGGAACGTCTCAGCCCACGCTGTCCGCCTACGAACACGGCCAGAAGTCGCCGACGCTGGACACCGTGGCCCGGATCGTGGGTGAGGCAGGTTTCGAGCTCGCGCTCACGCCGAAAATCGAGTTCACCGAATCAGGTAATACGCGTGGCCAGCCGATCATGACTCCCGCTGTCCTTCCTCGTCTTCCCCTGGACAAGGCCTTGGCAACGATCGAACTCCCCCTGCATCTGAACTGGTCCGACAGAGGTCGTCGCTACAATCTCCGAGATCGACGTCAGCGCGCGCGAGTATACGAGATCGTGCTCCGTGAGGGCACCCCATCCGACATTCTCACGTATATCGATGGTGTTCTGCTGGTGGACATTTGGAACGAACTCGTACTTCCCCACCCGGTACGAGCAGCCTGGGAACAGACTGTCCATGAAATCGGTGATCCCGGCCGGAGCGTGGCGTGACAAACGACAGGCATCCACTCGAAGGCGTGGAACTGACGGAATTCTAGATCGAAGTAGCGCAGGCATTCTTCCAGTCGAAGAAATCGAAGGGGTTCGTCGTGTCGGGAGGTGCCGCACTCCTCGCCGCCGGACTGATCGCTCGCCCCACCGAAGACCTCGATCTATTCACCCATGAACCGACCAAATCGGTAACCATGGCGAAGGAAGCTCTGCTGGAAACCGCTGGCAGACACGGTTGGCAGGTCACAGTGATACGCGATCACTCTTCATTCTGTCGCCTGATAGTCACCGGCCGGGTCGAGGAGGTTCTCATCGACCTCGCCGTCGACTCTCCGCCGGTAACCCCACCGACAATGACGATCCTGGGTCCCACGCTCGCACCGTTGGAGTTGGCCGGTCGCAAGTTGTTGGCACTATTCGGTCGAGCAGAAGCTCGCGACTTCGCGGACGTTTATGTACTCGCCCAGCGCTTCGGCACCGAAGCACTACTCGCCCAAGCTGCTGAGCAAGATATGGGATTCGACCATGCTGTGCTGGCCGAGATGATTGCGACCCTCGATAGGTTCACCGACGATGAGATCCCCCTGCCGGACTCCGCTTTACCTGAGATGCGCACCTTTTTTGGCCAATGGGCGACTCAGATCGACCAAGACCATCCCTGACATCACCGCGGGGCGCGACATGAAGTGCGCCCGGTCGCGGGATGGCGGTACCGCGGATGCCGCGCGGAAGCGTTCAGCTGGGGTCGGAGCCCTTGATGGCGGACAGCCAGATCGTGGCTGCTGCGGCTACGCAGGTTGCGGCGATGAACGCGGGGAAACCGCCGCCGTCGATGTATACCCAGAGCAGGGCGGCGAAGGGGGCGGCGACGGTGGATTGGGCGTCCAGGAGCAAACGGCGGCGCAGGTGTACTGCGGCGAGTAGGTGTGGGCCGCAGGCGGGGCGGGACGGGTTGTCGATGAGGCGGCCGATCGGTTCCTGCTCGCGCAGCCGCCCGGACGGGTAGAGCCGCCGACCGTCGATGACGACGGCGCGGTCGGTCACCTCTGCGGTGCCCTCGGTCAGGGTGAGCAGTGCCGGATCGAAATACACCGGCAGCCAACGAGTTCGGCGGCCCTCGCCGAACTCCAACCACGACCGGCTGGTGAGCCGATGCTGCTGCCGGACCCGGGCAACCCGCACAGTCCCTGCGGTCCCCGCACCGCGAAGAGACACAAAGCTGAACGCCACGGCGAACCGATAACCCGTGTAGCCGACAATCGCCAGCGCCACCGCGCCGAGCGCGGCGACCTGATCCAGAGTGCCGAACGGCGCCAAGGCGGCACAGACCGCCAGGGCGCCGATCGTCACGCTGATCGGATAGGCCAACGGGTGGCCTGATCCGGAACTCACTTCAGGAAGCCGACTTTCGTGAAATCAGGGTCGGCGAGCCCGAAGGCGCCGAAGTTGGCGACCTCGGCGCGCGCGCCGTAGGTACTCGAAGCCTGGTGCAACGGAATCGAATAGCCCTCTTCCCAGATCATTCGATCGCACTGGTTCGCGAGGTCGATCGCCTTCTGCGGGTCGAGTTCGGAGAGGGTGCGCTCGATCAGCGCGTTCAGTTCCGGCGAGCCGATGCGCGCCTTGTTGCCCTGGAGGTTGTCCGGGTTGTATGCGTAGATCTGCGCCAATCCGGGCAATGGAATCGAGCTACCGACCCAACTGAACTGGGCGATATCGAAGTTCCCGGGATCGATCACGTTCGTGAAAAGGCCCTGGCCGGGAATGGTTTGGATTTCGAGTTTCACGCCGACCTGCGCGAGATTCTGCTGGGCGATCTGCGCGGTCTGCACCCACTGATCCTGCTGGTACATCACATCGCGCAGCACCAGTTGGCGGCCGTCCTTCTCGCGCACGTCGCCGTTGAGCTTCCAGCCGAGCGAATCCAGCATCCGCTCCGCCTCGGCGGGATCGAACGCGATGGGCTGCGCGTTGTCCTGGTAGCCCTTCTGCCCCGCGACGAAAACGTGGTTGTTCAGCGGCTTCGGGTTGTCCACGATCCCGTTCTGCCCGGCGGTGACGATGCCCTGCCGGTCGATCGCCTTCGAGATCGCGATGCGCAGCTGCGGATCTTCCAGGATCGAGCCGGGTGCGCCGTTGAACGTCAAGTGCGACCACGTCGGTTCCGGAGTCCGACGAATCTCGACACCTGGGGTATTGCGCGCCCCGGTGACGTTCTCCAGCCCGGACATGTACGCGACGTCGAGCTCATTGTTCTGGATAGCGGGCAGGACCGCCGCATTGTCCAGCACGCTGAACGTAATGGTGTCCAGTTTCGGTGTGTCGCCCCACCACTTCGGGTTGCGCCCCAGCACGATTCGGTTCTGGGCTCGGTCGATATCTTGAAGAATGAACGGCCCCGAGCTCAGTTTCAGTTCGTTGCGGTCGAGATCGTTGAACGCCTCGGGGGTAGCGGTTGTCTCCTTCTGGTAGAGCGGGCTGAAGAAACCCTTCCATTCGGCGTAGGGCTTGTCGAGGGTGACGATCGCCTGCTTGTCGTCCACACCCCGTTCGACCTTGCCGACACGCTCGAAACCGGCGGTGGAGCCGACCAGGAAGCGGGGATCTTTCCCGCTCAGCGCCGCAGCCTCCGAACGAAGGTCCTCCCAGGTGATCGGGCTACCATCGGACCAGACCGCCTTCGGATTGATCGTGTAGGTGATCTGCTGCGGGCTGGTATTCGTCAGTTGAATATCGGTGAAGTAGTTGTGATTGACGCTCAATTCGCCTGCGGCATCACTGAGGAAAGCGGACGGCATCATCGGTTCGATGACGTCACTCACGTCCGCGTTGGAGTCGATGTGCAGCACGTTGAACGTCTCCGGGAACGCCGACACCGTCAACCGCAGGTTCCCACCGTCACGCAACTCACTCGGATCATGCGGATTGATGTCGTTGACGGAGCCGATGTCGCTGGACCCGACAGGCCCGGTGGCATTGTCGGCGCAGCCGGACAGAATCAGCCCGATGGCGACGCACGGTATCGCGAATCGTGCGCCGAGCGAATGAACTCTCATCGCGGGTCCTTCCAGTAGCGGTGCGGCCCGATCGTCATTTGACGAAGCCGATCTTGGTGTAGTCGTAGGACGCCAACCCCGGCGACCCGTAGTTCGCGAGGTCGGCGCGCAAGCCATAGTTCCCTTCCGACTGGGTCAGCGGCAGGGAATGCCCTTCTTCGAACACTTTTCGGTCGACCTCGTTGGCCAGTTCGGTGGCCTTTTTCGGATCGAGCTCCGAGAGGGTGCGGTTGATGAGGTCGTTGAGTTCGGGAGAGCCGATGCGGCCGAAGTTGTTCTGGAGGTCGTCGGGGTTGTAGGCGTAGGTCTGCGGGAGGCTGCTCAGCGGGGAGGCGTCGCCTTGGAAGACGAATTGGGCGAGGTCGAAATCACCCGGCTGGATCACGTCGGTGAAGTAGCCCGCGCCCGGCTTGGTGTCGATGGTGAGTTTCACGCCGATCTGGGCGAGGTTCTGTTGCACGATCTGCGCGATCTGTACCCAGGTCGGGTCGTTGTACATCACGTCGCGGATCTCGAGTTCGCGGCCGTCCTTTTCGCGCACGTCGCCGTTGAGTTTCCAGCCGAGGGCGTCGAGTTCCTGTGCGGCGCCGTCGAGGTCGAAGGCGGGCGCGTTGTCCTGGTAGCCCTCTTGTCCTTCGAGGTAGACGTGGCTGTTGAGTGGTTTCGGCTGCTCGACCAGGCCGTTCTGGGTGGCGGTCGCGATGCCTTGCCGATCGATGGCCTTCGAAATGGCGACGCGCAGTTTCGGGTCCGACAGGATGGAGCCAGGTGCGCCGTTGAAGGTGATGTGGCGCCAACGGTTACCCGGCGCGCGACGAATGGTGAGCCCTTCGGTGCCTCGGACGGTCTTCACGTCATCGATGGTGCTGAGCAGGATCGCGTCGAGTTCGTTGTTCTGTAGCGCGCCGGTCCACGCCGAGCGGTCGAGCACGCTGTAGGTGATGGTGTCGAGTTTCGGCGTCGCGCCCCACCATTTCGGGTTGCGGTTCAGGGTGATTCGGCCCTGGCCGCGATCGGTGGATTGCACCTGGAACGGCCCCGCGGTCGGACCCATGTGGTCGACGAGGCTGGCGTTGAACGCTTCGGGGGTGTCGGTCACCGACTTGGGGAACAGTGAGCTGTTCCCGGCGAACTGGCCGCGCCATTCCGCGTAGTGCTGCTTGAAGGTGATCACGGCCTGTTTGTCGTCTACGCCGCGTTCGACCCTCTCGACCCGGTCGAAGCCGCTGGTGATGGCGATCAGATAGCGCTTGTCGGTACCGTCGAGCGCTTTGGCTTGGGAGCGGATGTCTTCCCAGGTGATCGGGGTGCCGTCGGACCACACGGCCTTCGGGTTGATCGTGTAGGTGACCTGTTGCGGCTCGGTGCCGGTGAGCTGGACATCGGTGAAGTAGTCGTGATTCACGCTCAGCTGGCCCGCCGCGTCGACGGTGAACGAGCGTGGCATCAGCGGGCGTTCGATATCGGCGATCTCGCCGTCGTTGCCGTCGTTGGACAGCGTGTTCCAGTTGGCGGGGAACGAGGTGGTCGCCAGGCGCAGGTTTCCACCGTCGCGCAGTTCGTCCGGATTCTTCGGGTTGATATCGCTGGTGGTGCCCAACGCGTTGCTCACACCCTGTGCGGACTCACTGTCATCGGCGCCGCACCCCGCGACGATCAGACACAGCGCCGTCACCGGAATGGCCCACCGGGTGGCTCGACTGGATCGTCGCATCGCGTTGCTCCCTTACTATCGGCTGACCACTGGCACGGGTACCGCATCGATCAGTGCTCGGGTGTACTCGTGTTGTGGATCGGTGAAAATCTGTTCCGCGCTACCGGATTCGACGATTTTTCCGTGGTACATCACTGCGATGTCGTGGGCGAGGTTGCGCACCACCGACAGGTCGTGGGAGACGAACAGGTAGGAGAGTCCACGTTCGGCCTGCAAGTCGCGCAACAGGTTCAGCACACCGGCCTGGATGGAAACATCCAGCGAGGACACCGGTTCGTCCAAGACCAGCAGCTCCGGGTCCAGCGCCAGGGCGCGGGCGATGCTGATGCGCTGTTTCTGGCCGCCGGAGAAGTCGGCGGGATAGCGTTCGGCGTGTTCGGGTCGCAGGCCGACGAGTTCGAGCAATCGCGGTACCCGCGCGGCGATTTCGGCCCGGGGGAGCCCGTCGATGCGCATCGGTTCGCCGAGCACGTCGAAGACGGGCAGGCGCGGGTCGAGTGCGGCAGTGGGGTCCTGGAAGACGATCTGAATCTTGCGGCGGACCTCGCGCTTGTCCGCCTTGGACATGGCGGTGACGTCGGTGCCAAGGATTTCGATGACGCCGGACTGTGGTTTGGCCAGGTCGAGAATCTCGGTGAGGGTGGTGGATTTACCGGAGCCGGATTCGCCGACCAAGGCCAGTGTGCGGCCCTTGCGCACTTCGAAGCTGATGCCGTCGACGGCGCGGACCTCGCCTTTTCGGCGTTGGAACACCACGCCCGAGGTGATCGGGAATACCTTCACCAGGTCCGCGACACGCAGTACCACCTCCGAGGACGACGCCGAGGCGACCTCCTCGGGCTCGGTGATCTCCTGCCGATAAGCCTCGAAAAGGTCCGAGGACCCTTTCTCCTCGGTGCGAATGCAGGCGGCCGAGTGCTTGGGTCCGGTCGGCTCCAATGGCGGTTCGGCGACCTGGCATTCCTCGATCGCGATCGGGCAGCGCGGCGCGAAGGAGCAGCCGGGTGGCAGGGCGTGCATGGCGGGTGGCGCGCCGACGATCGGGATCAGCGGGGCACGGGCCGGGCCGTCCATCCGGGGAATCGATCCGAGCAGACCCACCGTGTAAGGCATTCTCGGCGTAGTGAAAAGTTCGGTGGCACGCGCGGTTTCGACAATCTTTCCCGCGTACATCACCGCGATCCGGTCGGCCAACGTCGCGGCGATACCCATGTCGTGGGTGATCATGATGACCCCGGCGCCGGTGATGTCGCGCGCCTTGCGCAGCAGGTTCAGGATCTGCTTCTGCACCGTGACGTCCAGCGCGGTAGTCGGTTCGTCGCAGATGATCAGCGCGGGATCGTTGGCGATCGCCATGGCGATCACCACACGTTGGCGCATGCCGCCGGAGAACTCGTGCGGAAAAGCCTTGGCGCGCACGGCCGGTTCGGGGATACCGACCAGATCCAGCAGTTCCACCGCACGCGCGGCGGCCTCGGATTTCCCCATCTTGCCGTGCGCGAGCAGGGCTTCGGCGATCTGATCGCCCACCCGGTACACCGGGGTGAGTGCTGAAAGCGGGTCCTGGAAGACCATGCTCACCGAACTGCCGCGCAGCTTGGACAACTCCCGATCGCCGAGGCCGAGCAGTTCGCGCCCGCGCAATCGGATCGAGCCGTTGACGCGCGCTTGTTCGGGCAGCAAACCCATCACCGCGAGCGCCGAAACCGACTTACCCGAACCGGATTCACCGACAACGGCAAGCACCTCACCATCGGCGACGTGGTAATTCACGCCCCGCACCGCCTCGACCCTGCCCTCCTCGCTGGGAAAGGAGACACGCAGATCGGTGATCTCGAGCAGGGGAGCGGTGGAGTTGTTGTCGGCGGTGGCGGCCGCGGTGGTGGCCGCCGACTTCTTGGATGCGCCGGTCATGCCTGAGCCTTCTTCGTCTTCGCGACCTGCTTTTTCTTCTTCGAGCGCGCCCGCGCGGAACTCGGGTCGAACGCGTCACGCAGACCGTCGCCGACCAGGTTCGCCGACAGCACCGTGAGGATCAACAAACCACCGGCGAACAGGAACAACCACGGGTAGGTCAGCGCCGATTTGGTGCCGACCGCGATCAGCGAACCCAGCGAAACATCCGGCGGCTGCACACCGAAACCGAGGAAGCTCAACCCGGTTTCGGCCATGATCGCCGCGCCGATATTCAGCGTGGTGTCGATGATCAGGATCGAGGCGATATTCGGCACGATATGACTGACGATCACGGTCCTGGTCGGTGCGCCCATATACCGTGCGGCCTTGACGAATTCGCGTTCGCGCAGGCTCAGGGTGAGTCCGCGCACGATGCGCGCGCTGATCATCCAGCTGAATCCGCTGAGCAACAGGATGAGCAGGACGATCGAGCCGCTGCCCTTCGTTCTCGGCGCGAAGATCGCGATGATGATGAAGCTCGGCACCACCAGCAGCAGGTCGACCAGCCACATGATCGCCCGGTCGGTCCAGCCGCCGAGCAAACCGGCCACCGAACCGGCTGTCGCGGCGATCACGGTGGTGATCAGGGCGACGAAAAGACCGATCAGCAGCGACTTCTGCAGGCCGCGCAGGGTTTGAGCCAGTACGTCCTGGCCGATCTGTGTGGTGCCGAAGGGGTGTTTGCCGCTCGGCGGTTTCATCAGCGCGGTGTAATCGAGTTGCTGATAGTCGTAGGGCAGCAGTGGTGGCAGTGCGAAACTGCCGACGAACAGCAGGATCAGGATCAGTCCGCCGACCACGGCGGGCTTATTGCGCAGGAACCTGCGCCACACCAGCGCGCGGCGCCCCGACGACGCGACCTCGGGTGCGCCCTGGACGATGATCTCGGCTTCGGTCATCCCACACGCACCCTGGGGTCGAGGATCGCGTAGACGATGTCGGACAGCAGACCCGAAACCAGCACCACCACACCGGCGAATACCGTCACGGTGACCGTCACGTAGATGTCCTGGGCGTTGATCGAGTCCACCAACCATTCACCGACGCCGTGCCAGCCGAAGATCTTCTCGGTGAAGGTCGCGCCGGTGATCAATCCGCCGAGGCTGTAGGCGAACAGGGTGGCCATGGGGATCAGCGCGGTGCGCAATCCGTGCTTGTAGAGCGCCTTGCCGCGGGTGAGGCCCTTGGCGCGCGCGGTGCGGATGAAGTCGCTCTGCAACACGTCGAGCATGGCGTTGCGTTGGTAGCGGCTGTAGCTGGCCATGGCACCGAGCGCGAGGCCCGCTGTCGGCAGGATCAGGTGCTGTATCCGGTCGAGCAGTTGTGGACCGAAACCCTGGATCGCGTTGGCCGAGGTTTCCCCGGTATAGAGGAATACCTGTGATCCGGTGAGCGAATTGATCTCCAGCGCACCGTATTTCAGGAGGGTCGCGAGCAGGAACACCGGCGTACTGAGTACGAGTAGCGAGATCACCGTCGTGAAATAGTCACTGAACTTGTACTGCCTGATCGCACCCGCCGCGCCGATCAACACACCGAGCACCGTGCCGACCACCGAGCCGATGACCAACAGCCGCAGGCTCACCGCCACCCGTCGCGGCAGCTCTTCGCTCACCGGTTGCCCGGCCAGCGTCGTCCCGAAATCGCCGTGCGCGACACCGCTGACCCAGGTGAGGTAGCGCTGCGGGATCGGCTCGTTCAGGTGCAACTGCTCAGCTTTGGCGTCGATCACCGATTGCGGTGGGCGCGGATTGCGTTGTTCCAGACTGTCCAACGGCCGAAACGTCAACGACGCCAGGCTGAAGGTCAGGAACGACGCCAGCAGCAACAGCACGACATAATTGAGCGCGCGTCGTAGCAGGAAGCCGGTCATCAGTCCTCTGGTCTTTCGGCTGGCGGGCCAGCGCGGGTTGTTAGCCCACGATCATAAGGACGTACCGGGGAACGTGCTCACCACGTGGGTGTTCGGCATGTCCCCTATCCTTACGGCATCGGTCGACGTGGCTGGCGTCGGGGGAGCCTTCGGGGAGTGACGGTGAACCGTCCGTACCATCCAGGTGGCCCGTCCGCCGCAGCATCAATCGTATTCGCTTGGGGCGCAAGGCTTACCGGGTGACGGTACAGCGGTGCGAGCGATTGTCGGCGCGCGGTCGCGCAGAAGCTTCGCGCAGCGCGGTCATCGCGTCATCTGCCCGCACTACCGATATTGCCGAAATCTTCACACCTGGGTCGAGCGCGTTCGGCGACCGTGGGTTACAGCCGTTCGCGATCGTACTGTTCGGCGGACAGCGGTGGGCGGAGCACATGTGGCGGGTGGTGCCATGGCCGGCCTCGTGGCTCGTGTCAGGTCGGCGAGCGCGAATTGTCCTCAGCGATGGGGCCTCGTCTGTGGGTGGATCACGGGTTGCCGTCGAGGCATTCGAACCCACGGTGACGGTCGGTTGTCCGTCCCGAGCAGCTTGCTGCGAATTCAAGCACCTGGTAGTCGGGTGTTGGACCGCCGCGAAAGCCGGCCGATGGCGCTTCGCGTGACGGAACAGAATGACCATCGGTGCACACGCTTGCTCCTCTGGGCGATATGTCCCCTATCCTTGCGCTACCGGCGTACTCGGGTGGGGTCGGGGAGATGAGGGAGGGGATCATGAGTTATTCGCAGTATTCGGGTGGGTATCAGCCGTATCCGGTGTATTCGGGTGGGGCGCAAGGTGCTCCGGGTGGTGGGACGGCGATCACCGCGGGGGTGCTCGCGAGTATCGGTGCGGTGGCGGAGTTGCTCGGCGGCGTCGTGAACGTGGTCTTGGCGGTCGGCCTCGGCGCGCTGCTCGGATCCGAGTCCGCTGAGATCGGCGGCAATTGGTACACGCTCTTCGTCCTCGTCACCGGAGTGGTCGCCATAGTGGCGGGCATTCTGCTGGGGTGGGGAGCGATCGCGTTGTTCAACAAAAAGGCGCTCGGTCGGACACTAATCGTCGTCGGGTGCCTGCTCGTAATCGTGGCGGCGCTCGTCTCGTTCGCGTTGTCCCAAATGGTCGCGGACAGTCTGTCCGGGGTCGGTCTACTCGCCGGGGGAATCATCAGCGGGGTAGTCCTGGTCTTCCCGATCGCCACGCTCATTCTGGTGCTGCTTTCCTCGACCTCGCGATGGTTGAGCTATCGGCCCGAGTTGGGCGGTCAGCCATATCCGGGCCCGTCCGGATATCCGCAGCCGCAGGGGTACCCGCCGCCGGGAGCGCAACAAGCGCCGTCGCAATGGGGTGTGGCGGGACCGCAACAGCAATGGGGCGTGGCGGGGTCACCACCGCAACCCGGTGCCGGGCAGCAGCCGGGGCAACCAGTGCGGCCAGGCTTCGCGCAGCAGGGCGCACCGTGGCCCGCCACCCCGGAACCGTCGGCGCCGCAGCCGAACTGGAACCAGCCACCTGTCGCACCCGAAACTGTGATCGCCACGCCGGGATCGAGCTCCTCCGGCCCGCCGAACGGGACGAATGGCCTGCTGTCGAAAGCGCCGAACCTCGGCGACGGCGGCCAGGTCGGACCCACGGATCAGACCGTGTGGCGGCGCCCACCAGAGAATGGCTGAATCTTGACGAACGCCGTCATTACTGCCCCTGTTGCGGCGAGGGTGCGCGGGCGAGCATCGATATATGACCTCTCCACTGCTGCACACACTCCGTCGCGTACTCGCTGAACTGGCCTTCGGTATCCATGCTGGCAACGCGATCAGACACGGCCGCCCAGCCTCGACCCGCCGCACTCCGCCAGTCCCGTGCGACCTTTCGCGCACCGCGGCGTAATCGAAGGGCACGTCGCCGGGATGATTCCTGGAGACGCGGTCCGCGCCGGTACGCGCGTCCGGCAGGATGGAATAGGTGACGCACCAGCACCTGCCCAAGCCGAAGATGGTGGCGACCGACGTCGACGGCACCCTCATCGATCCTGCCGAGCGGGTCTCCCCGCGCACGAAAGCCGCCATCGAATCGCTGATCACCGACGGTGTGCCGTTCGTCCTCGCGACCGGTCGTCCGCCGCGCTGGGTGGACCCGATCGTCGATGACCTCGGCTACGCGCCGCTGTGTGTCTGCGGCAATGGCGCGGTGATCTACGACAGCGCCGCGGACCGCGTGCTCAGCAGCCGCACCCTCGACGTGCCGACGCTGAGCTGGCTGGCCGAACTCGCCGAGCGAACCCTGCCCGGTTGCGGCTTGGCCGCCGAACGCGTCGGAGTCAGCGCGCACGACGCGGTGACACCGCAGTTCGTCAGCTCTCCGCTCTACGAGCACGCCTGGCTCAACCCCGACGACACCGACGTCGATCGCGAGGAGGTGATCGATACCCCCGCCATCAAGCTGCTCATCCGATTAGCGGGAGCCCGCAGTTCCCAGATGCGCGCGGCGCTGGCCCCACTGATCGGCGAGCGCGCCGACATCACCTACTCCACCGAGCACGGCTTGATCGAGCTATCCGCGCCCGGCATCAACAAGGCGGCGGGGCTCACCGTGGTGGCTCAGCACCTCGGCGTCGAAGCCGCCAACATCATCGCCTTCGGCGATATGCCCAACGATGTGCCGATGCTCAGGATGGTCGGCCACGGCGTCGCGATGAGCAACGCGCACGAGGAAGCCAAGGCCGCCGCCGACGAGATCACCGAGTCCAATAGCGACGACGGCGTCGCTCGCGTACTCGAACGCTGGTGGGTCTGAACGCTTTTCGCCGCACTTGCCGCCGTACCCGCTCGGTGCGGCGATCGGCTTGGTCGCCTGGCGTCGCCTGAACACGATGGGCGCATCCGACAGGCTTGCCAGATCGTTGTCGAACTACCGGCAACAAGGTAGTGCTGACAGCCGTCGCGGCGACGGGCGCAGGCAGGTCGTCTCGGTGGAGTGTCCGCCGGGACAGCGAGCACACCGACGGGCCCCTGACCGTCCGGGGCTCGTCGGTATGCCCGTCGTTGCTCTGTCGTGTCCGTTGCTTCGGAGGTTGTACGCCTCGCGTCGTCACGATGGGCTGAGCCGCAACGATATTCGTACCAGGGGTGAGTCGGTGGTCAGTTCGCGGGTACCTGAGCGTCGGGCGCGAACTCGCCGTCCGCGCTCGGCGCGGCCTCCGGCGCCACGGCTTCGGGTGCGGGTGCGTTGTGCGGCGCGGACTCGACCCCGGGCGCCGCGGCTTCCGGTGCGGGTGCCGCTTGCGGTTCGGGCGCCGGACCAGGTCCCGCCACGATCGAAGGCCCGACAGTCTGGCGCTGCCTGCTGTAGTAGTTCTCGTTGAAGGTCTTCCACACCGTGGACACCGCGCCGGAAGCCTGATTCAGGATCAGCGAACCGTGCTCGAAATCGGCGCGCAGACCTTCGGGGACGGCGTACTGATTGGTCAGCGGCAAGCCGAGCATGCCGGAGTCCGCACCGAGTTGCAGGAACTTGTCCAACATCGCGCCGACCACCTCGACGGCCTGACCGTCGGGTGTCGAATACACGTAGCCATTGGCGAATTTGGCGTACTGCCTGCCCTCGATGGTGGGCGCCGGTTCCGACTCCGGGGCACCCAGCGGACCGTCCGCGCCGCCGGTGTCGGCCCAGTGCTTGGCGACCACGTTTTCGCGCACCATCGCGAGCACGCGGTCGGCCAGGGTGGCCAGTGCGGCGAGGTCGCGCTGCGGCGTCGCCGGTGACGGTCGATCGCCGCCGCCCGAACCCTGTGTGTTCGCGGCGATGTCGCGGATCTTGTCCATCAGCGCGTACGCGGCGTCGCCGGGGCAGGTGGTCGTGCCGACGTCACGATGGGCGAACACGATCGGCAACTGCACCGCCTCGCCCTTCGGGTGCGCGGTGAAGTCCGTGCCCTCGGAGTACATGGTGGTGGAGCCCTTGGGGTCGAGACCGGCGACCTTCGTGCGCCAACCGACGAACTCGCCGATCGACTGGAGTGCCGCGTCGGTGGGCGGCTCGGTCTCGTGGTTGCCCATCAGCGCGACACCGGAGGTGTTCTCGTTGAAGCCACCGGCGTGCGCGCCCTGCACCGGGCGGTCGAGTCCACCGAAGCGTCCCTCGAAGACCTGGCCGTACTTGTCGACGAGCGCGTTGTAGCCGATGTCGCACCAGCCCAACGTCTTCGCGTGATAGGCGTAGATCCCCCGGACGATGCCCGCCGACTCCTCTTTGCTGTAGTCGTTGCGGCCCGCGGTGTGGTGCACGGTGACGCCGCCGAGCCCGTCGTCGTAGGTGGGGTCTTCGCAGCGAATCGACTCGTCGGCACCCCACTGGGCGCGGGTGATCACCTTGGGCGCACCCGCGGCGATCGGCGCGGCGATATCGCTGAGTCCACCGTCGCTCGCGCCCTTGCCCGGATCGATCAAGACGGCGGTCAGTGGTTGGTCCTGGACCGGCGCGGTGCCTTCAGGAGTCGCGGCGGGGTCGGCATTCTCGGTGGGGGCGGCGTTCTCGCTGGGGGCGGCGAGCTGTGCTGCCGCGGGTTCGATACCGCCGGGTGGTTTCGTCGAGGCTTGCTTGCGGGTGACCAGCACCTGCACCGCGTTGGTGGCCCCGACGTAGACCGGTTCGGTGCCGTTGACGCCGCCGGGAGCGGCATTATCGGAGCGATCGGTTTCCTCCGCCTCGGCGGCGTACCACTGGCCCCAGTTACCGTCCGGCTGACGCGCCCTGACCTTCGCGTCGGTGCCCGCAAGGTCGTCGGCGGTGAACGCGACAACGCTGAAAGGTGTGTCGCGGACGAGTTCTTTCACCTGGGCGCCAACCTGATTCACGAGATTCGCTCCGATGGCACCCGGCGACAAGGCCGGGGTGTCCGGGGTGGTGCCAGGTTCGAGATGAGTGGGATCGGCGATGAAGCTGACGCTGGAACGAGCGTTATCCTGCGGCGCGACTGTGTCGGCGGCGTCGTTCTTGTCGTTTGTCGGCAGCGGTGTCGGCTGGCCGGATTGCAGCATGCGCAGATCCGACAGGTGCAGGTCGGGCAGATCGAGGCCGGTGAAATCGTGCAGCGGGAGCGTGATGTCCGGCGCGGAGCCGAGCGCCACTTCGGCGAGTTCGGTGGGTACTGCCGATTCGCTGTCGCCGGTGGGGCGAAAGTCGGGGGAGTGAGTGAGCGCCGCGAGCGGCGCCGCGACCGCCAGTGTGGTGACCACCGGGAGCACGTAGGAGCGTTTCGGTTTGCGGTACCGCACGGGGTCTCCAATCAGGTGGAACAAGCGATCGTCGGCAGAGCTAGTTGCTTCCTGATGTATCAACAGTCACAATAACCCCATCTGTCACATTGTTAAACCTCTTGTCGAGGTTTATGTGATTGCTCAAATGTAGCTCTCTGAATGCGCGCGGATGAACCCGACATGCCGTACGGGCGACGACGCGTCCGGACCTGAAAAACGCGGCAAACGGTGGGAGTGAACAGGATGCGACGCACACGGCGGAGGAAGACCGCGACCGAGGGTCGAGCGCGACTACGAACGGAGCCCGACCTATCCCGCCGCGCGCGCCACCGCCACCACCTCCGGTCAGTGCTGGTCGCCGGCGCCGCGGCCCTGCTGGTCGGCTCCGCGCTCACGCTCTCGCGACACGTCGACGACTACCGCACCGTCGCCGGTGAAGGGCACGGCCGAGGGATGAGCCAGGTCGGCGCCTTCGACGGCGCGCTGGACGGATGGAACGCCGACCGCATCCTCGATCATTACTATCCAGGCGCGACACGCGCGACGATCCCCGCGGTCCCGATCCGCGTCCGACTAGACGACCAGAACGATTCCACGCTCGACACCTACGCCGACGCAGGCGCTTTCGTCGCCGATCGCGAACTAGAGCCCGGCCAGGTCGCGCACCTCACCCCGCTGCCCGACGGCGGCGCGAACGTCGTCGTCACGGCCGGTTGTGACGGTGCTGAGGTATGGCAGGAGACGACCGAAGACCCGTGGGTGCGTCCGGTCGATCCGGGAGTCGCGCGCCCGGCCGCCGAACACCTCCACCTTTGCGGCGGTCGTGCCTATCGTGGCGCGCTCGGTGTCGCCCTAGAGGACAGCGAAGCACGCACCGTCAACGAGGTCGGCATCGAGGACTATCTGCTCGGCGTCGTCCCGGCGGAGGTGCAGGCGAACTGGGCCGACAAGGGAGCCGCCGAAGCGCTGCGAGCCCAGGCGATCGCCGCACGCTCCTACGCTTTGGCCGAAGACCGCTATCCCTATGCGCAGACCTGCGATTCCACCGACTGCCAGATGTATCCGGGCACTGAGAAAGAAGACCCGCGCGCGGCCGACGCCGTAGCGACGACGGCGGGAACCGTGCTGCTGCGCGACGGACGCGTGCTGCGTTCGGAGTACTCCTCGGCGCCCGACGGCGGACACCCCGCCGATATCAACACCTTCGAGGTCGGCCCTTCGCCGGAAGAACTCGGCGCCCTCGCGCCCGCTCCTGCCGAGCCGGAGAACCCGGATATTCCCGTCGATCCGACCGAGGTCGGTGCCGCGCCCGAAGGCGAATCGGCGATCGATGCCGAGTATCGCCGCATCGGCGGCCCGGACAGTGCCATCGGCGCTGCGACCGGTCCGGAAATGGACCTCCCGCAAGGCGCGGGCACCTACCGCAGATACGACAACGGCGTCATCATCGTCACCCCGGTCCTCGGCGCTCGCGTAGTCAACTACACCGAAATGCTCCAGCTGATACCGGATTCGAGTCAGCGGGACGACGGCGGCTCGGATGGGTCGACTACGTCGGATCCAATAAAGCCTGGACCCCAGGAGCCCGGCGCGCCCGAGCTTGTTGGTCCGTCGGCTGACGTTGTCGTGCCCGAAGCCTCCGCGCCTGTCGCGCCCGAGCCTGGTGGTCCGTGAGCCGAACCCTTCTGTACTACGGAGTCGTTCGGCGGGCGGGGGCGCCGCGCAATGTCCGCATGAGTTCTCGTCCGGCGCGTCCGAATCCCATCCCGCGCCGTATCTGGCCAATGTCGGTGTCGCGCTCGCGGCGCAACGCGGTTACCTGCGTCAACTCGAAGTGGAACTGCGCGGCACCGGCGTCTATATCGGGCTGCTCAATATCGGTGCGCTGATCGGCGACAGCAAGGCCGAGCGCATGGTCGACGAGCACCCCGAGCTGGTACCGCCGGAGCTGGAGATTGTTCGTATTTCCAACGATGAACTGGGCGAACACTACTGGCGCATGTATACCGAGCGCGACGAGATCGAAACGGATGTCGGATTTCCCGACTGAGTCGCGCCCGGGGCCGAACGGTCGCCAGTCGCATTGCGCGGCCATTCGATGGCACGGTTGTCGCAACGGGTCGCCGGACACGATCCGATGCGTCATGGTGTGGCGGTGCGAAGCGGACTGAAGTCGATGACATTTGGCGATTGCGCGCTCGCCGACCGTTCGGTTTTACCAACGCCAGGTCGGCCTTTCGCGCATATCGGCGAACATTCGGTGAAATCCCGGGGTACGCGAGGCCGAAAACGCCTGCTGAGGGCCGCGAAATCGGCAGAGCATCCGACTGCGCCGAGACCCGCCCGCGACGTCCGATACGCTGGGCACCCGTGACCGCCGCATCGTCCCCGGAACCCGCATCTTCGTCCCCGGAAAATTCCGCCAATTCCGCCTCATCGTTCGATCTGATCGTTGTCGGCTCCGGATTCTTCGGGCTGACCGTCGCCGAACGCGCCGCCACGCTGTTGGGTAAACGCGTGCTGGTGATCGAGCGTCGTCATCACCTCGGCGGCAACGCCTATTCGGAGCCGGACCCGGACACCGGGATCGAGATTCACAAATACGGCGCACACCTGTTCCACACCTCGAACAAGCGGGTGTGGGATTACGTCACACAGTTCACCGAATTCACCGGTTACCAGCACCGTGTGTTCGGCCTGCACAAGGGGCAGTCCTACCCGTTGCCGATGGGCCTGGGTCTGGTCTCGCAATTCTTCGGCCGCTATTTCACGCCGGAACAGGCGCGCGAGCTGATCGCCGAGCAGTCCGCCGAAATCGAGACCAAGGACGCGCAGAACTTCGAGGAGAAGGCGATCTCGCTGATCGGTCGCCCGCTCTACGAGGCGTTCTTCCGCGACTACACCGCCAAGCAATGGCAAACCGACCCGAAGGAACTGCCCGCGGGCAACATCACGCGCCTCCCGGTGCGCTACACCTTCGACAACCGCTACTTCAACGACACCTACGAGGGTCTGCCGCGCGAGGGTTACACGAAGTGGCTGGAGAACATGGCCGCCTCCGAACTCATCGAGGTGCGCGTGAACACCGACTGGTTCGATGTGCGCGACGAGCTGCGTGCGCAGAATCCGGACGCCCCGATCGTCTACACCGGCCCGCTCGATCGCTACTTCGACTACAGCGAGGGTGAGCTGGGTTGGCGCACCATCGATTTCGAAACCGAAGTACTGCCGACGGGTGACTTCCAGGGCACCTCGGTGATGAACTACAACGACTCCGATGTGTCGTTCACCCGCATCATCGAGCCGCGCCACTTCCACCCGGAGCGCGACTACCCGACCGACAAGACCGTGATCATGCGCGAGTACTCCCGTTTCGCGCAGTCCGGCGACGAACCGTACTACCCGATCAACACCCCGGAGGACAGGTCGAAGCTGACCGCCTACCGTGCGCTGGCCAAGAACGAAACGAAGACGGCGAACGTCATCTTCGGCGGCAGGCTCGGCACCTACCAGTACCTGGACATGCACATGGCGATCGGAAGTGCGCTGAGCACCTTCGACAATGTGCTGCGCCCCACCCTGGAGACCGGCGCGCCGCTTGCCGACGAACAAGGTGCCTGACCAGCGCACTCACCGGGGGAGCACGCACAGCGAAGCCGCAACCACAGGAAACGAATGACCTCGCAATCTACTTTGGCAGATATGACCACCGAGACCCGCGCGAAATCGCTGTTACAGCGCATCATCCTGCCCCGGCCCGGTGAGCCGCTGGATGTGCGCACGCTGTATGTCGAGGAGTCGACGACCAACGCCAAGCGCGCGCACGCCAGCACCCGCACCTCGCTGTCGGTGGGCGCGGAGTCCGAGGTGTCGTTCTGCACCTACTTCAACGCGCTGCCCGCGAGCTACTGGCGCCGCTGGAGCGTGCTGAACTCGGTGGTGCTTCGGCTGGAACTGGCCGGACACGGCCGGGTCGATGTGTACCGCTCGAAGGCCGACGGTTCGCGAATCCATGTGCAGGGCAAGGAATTCGCGGTGTCCTCCGGTGCGGAATCGGTGTCGGTGGAGTTCGAGGCCGACCTCGGCCCGTTCGAAGACGGCGGCTGGCTCTGGTTCGACATCACCACCGACACCGCGGTGACCCTGCTGCACGGTGGTTGGTACGCGCCGATCGAGGCGCCGGGTGCGGGCAGCATCGCGATCGGTATGCCGACCTTCAACCGCCCCACCGACGCGGTGAAAACCCTTGCCGCCCTTGGCTCCGACCCGCTGGTGCTGGAGAAGATCGAAGCCGTCATCATCCCGGATCAGGGGACGAGGAAGGTCGTCGACGAACCGGGATTCGCCGAGGCCGTCGTGCCGCTCGGCGACCGGCTCGTCATCCGCGACCAACCGAACCTCGGTGGCTCCGGCGGCTACAGCCGGGTCATGTACGAGGCGCTGAAGAACACCAACGCGCAGTACATCGTCTACATGGACGACGATATCGAGATCGAGCCCGACTCGATCCTGCGCGCACTGGCATTCGCACGATTCACCAAGTCGCCCATGCTCGTCGGCGGCCAGATGCTCAACCTCCAGGAACGCTCGCACCTGCACACCATGGGCGAGGTCGTCGACCGAGGCAGCTTCATGTGGACCGCGGCGCCCAACGTCGAATACGACCACGACTTCTCGCAGTACCCGCTCAAGGACCGGGAGAACTCCAAGCTGCTGCACCGGCGCATCGACGTCGACTTCAACGGCTGGTGGACCTGCGTGATCCCGCGCCAGGTCGCCGAAGAAATCGGTCAGCCGCTGCCACTGTTCCTGAAATGGGACGACACCGAATACGGTCTGCGCGCGCGCAGAGCTGGATACCCGACGGTCACCCTGCCCGGTGCCGCCGTCTGGCACATGGCGTGGAGCGACAAGGACGACGCCATCGACTGGCAGGCGTACTTCCACCTGCGTAACCGTCTCGTCGTGGCCTCGCTGCACCTGCCGGGGTCCACCCGCGCGATGATTCTGAGCACCATCAAGGCGACCCTGAAACATCTGCTCTGCCTGGAGTATTCGACGGTCGCCATCCAGAACCTCGCGATCCGCGACTTCCTCGCGGGCCCGGAGCGGCTGTTCCAGTTGCTGCCGAGCGCGCTCGGTGCGGTGCACGAGCTACGCAAGCAGTACCCGGACGCGGTGATCCTGCCCTCGTCGACGGAATTGCCGCTGGCCAGCGGCCTCGAAGTCGGCGCCGTCGGCGAACCGAAGAACCCGATCGCCAAGGTGGTACGCCTGGTCAAGGGGCTGCTGCACACCGCGCGTCCCGCCAACCCCGAGCACCATGATCGCCCGCAGCTGAACGTGCCGACGCTCGACGCGCGGTGGTTCCTGCTCTCGCAGGTCGACGGCGTCACCGTCACCACCGCCGACGGACGCGGTGTTGTCTACCGCAAGCGTGATCCGCGCCAGGCGCTCGGGCTGTTCAAGGAGGCGATGCGGTTGCGCAAGGAACTCTCGGCGCGCTTCCCGGAAATGCAGCAGCGTTACCGCGCTGCCCACCCGCGGCTCACCAGCACCGAGGCGTGGGAGCAGGCCTTCGGTATCGAGAACGAGAACGAGAGCAAGAACAAGAATAGGGACGCCGAATGAGCCTCGCCGACGACACCCGCGACACCGCACCCAGTGCCAACGGGCACGGCGGTCCGAGTTCGGCCACCGCGTCCCTGCCCGCGCCGCCACGGGAAGTCGCGATCCTCAACGCCGTGCAGTCGGCGATCGGCGACAAGCCCGCCGTGGTCTCGGCCGCACGCGGCATGTCGCACTTCGGTGAGCACGCGCTCGGCTGGGTCGGCATCGCCGCGGCGGGGTGGTTGGTCGACAAGCCGAGGCGCAGGCAGTGGGCCGGGGTCGCCGTCGGCGCCGTCGGCGCGCACGCCGCGTCGATCGTGATCAAGCGAGTGGTCCGACGGCCCCGCCCGAATCATCCATCGGTGCAGGTCAACGTCTCGACCCCGAGCAAGCTGAGCTTCCCGTCCTCGCATGCCACCTCCACAACCGCGGCGGCGGTGTTGCTCGGCAAATTGACCGGGCTACCCTTGCCAGCGATGCTCGTCCCACCGATGTTGCTTTCCCGCGTTGTTCTGGGGGTGCACTATCCCAGCGACGTGCTCGCGGGCTCCGCACTCGGGGCAGCATCCGCCGCTGTAGTCCTTACCGCCGAGAAGAGAAAGCGCTAGCCTCCTCGAACGCCGCCACACCGAAAGTGCGATCGTGACCGCAGAAGAAAGAGCCTTGGTTGAGATGAGTGAAGAGCCGACCGGCGCCGACCTGGACGAAGCCGTCGTCAAAGGTCCGCCCAAGACGCTGGCCGGTGGACTGATCAAGGCGGTACGGCCGAGGCAGTGGATCAAGAACGTGCTGGTGCTCGCCGCACCGTTGGCGGCCGGCACAGCCACCGACGCGAGCGTGCTGTGGCATGTCGCGATCGCGTTCGTGGTGTTCTGCATGGCGGCGTCGGGCATCTATCTCGTCAACGACGCGCTCGACGTGGAAGCCGACCGCGCGCATCCGACCAAGCGCAACCGGCCGATCGCCGCGGGCGTGGTCCCGGTCAACCTGGCCTACGTGCTTTCGGCGGTTCTGCTGATCGCCTCGCTGGCCATCTCGCTCGTCACCGCGTGGCAGTTGGCCGTGGTGATGGCGGTCTATATCGGTGCCCAGTTGGCCTACTGCTTCGGTCTCAAGCACCAGGCGGTGCTGGATATCTGCATCGTGTCGTCGGGGTTCCTGTTGCGCGCGATGGCCGGTGGCGTTGCCGCGCATATCGAACTGTCGCAATGGTTCCTGCTGATCATGGCGTTCGGTTCGCTGTTCATGGCGGCGGGCAAGCGCTACGCCGAATTGCAGATCGCGCTGAGCACCGGCGCCAAGATCCGTAAATCGCTCGAGTACTACACGCCGACCTACCTGCGCTTCATCTGGACGCTGGCGGCGACGGCGGTCGTGGTGTTCTACGGACTGTGGGCATTCCAGCAGGACACCGAGCGTGACACCGTGTGGTTCGCGCTATCCATGGTTCCGTTCACCGTCGCGATCCTGCGTTACGCGGTCGACGTCGATGGCGGCGAAGCCGGTGAGCCCGAAGAGATCGCGTTGGGGGACCGCGTCCTGCAGTTCCTCGCCATTGCCTGGATCGGAGCGGTAGGTGTCGCTGTCTATCTCACCTGATGAGAGGGTGGTAGCGGAAGCGGAACACACGGAACCCGACGGCGGGGAGCGAGTGCGCGATGCTCGCTTGTCGTCGCGTTTCGCGCGCTCGACTACCGCTGTTTTCGTAGGTGGGATCGCACTATCGGTGGCCTTGCTCGGCATCGGTGGGTGGCAGCGGCGCTGGATCGCCGATGACGGCCTCATCGTGTTGCGCACGGTCCGTAACTTGTTGGCGGGCAACGGCCCTGTCTTCAACGAGGGCGAGCGCGTCGAGACCAACACCAGCGCCGCGTGGACCTATATCGTCTGGTTCTTCAGCTGGCTGAGCCAGGCTCGGCTGGAGTACGTGGTGCTCACCATCACGATCGTGGTGTCGTTGGCCGCGATCGTGTTCGCGATGCTCGGTGCGGCCAGGTTGTGGGGTGGCGCGCGCTCGTCGCTGCTGTTGCCCGCCGGTGTGCTGGTGTACATCGCGGTGCCGCCCGCGCGTGACTACGTCACCTCCGGGCTGGAGAGCGGGCTGGTGATCTGCTGGCTCGGATTGCTGTGGTGGCAGCTGATTCGGTGGAGTCACGCCGAACGAGTCCGGTTGCCAGGGTTTTTCGGGCTGGTGTTCCTGGCCGGTCTGGCACCGTTGATCCGCCCGGAGATGACGCTGGTCGGTGGCCTCGCGTTGCTGATGATCTTCCTGGCGCCGCTGCCGACGACGCGGTTGCGTCCGATCGTGTTGCGCGCGTTGATCGTCGCGGTCGCCGGTGTCGTCCCGATGTGTTACCAGATCTGGCGGATGGGCTACTACGGTCTGCCGTACCCGAACACCGCGGTCGCCAAGGACGCGGGCGGGGCGAAGTGGGGTCAGGGCTTCACGTATCTGTGGAACCTGGTCGGCCCGTACTACCTGTGGGTGCCGTTGCTGGTGCTGCTGGTCGCGGGCGTGTTCGCCGCGCGGTCGGCGCGCGTCGCGAGCCGCGAGGCCGCGCGCGCGAACCCCGAAACCGAAAGCGCGGAACCGGTTTCGACGGTGCTGCGGGTGCGTACCTGGCTGCGTTCGCCGAGCGCCGTTGTCACACTTGTGCTGGTGAGCGCTGTGATCCTGGTGGTCTACGCGCTGCGCGTCGGCGGCGACTTCATGCACGGCAGGATGTTGCTTCCGCAGTTGTTCCTGCTGTTGCTGCCGGTTTCGGTCATCCCGATTCGCTTGCCACCGCACGGATTGCGTTCCTCGACGGTCACGGACTGGTCGTTCGCCGTCGTGCTGGTCGCACTGCTCGGTACGGCGGGGTGGGCGCTGTTCGCCGCGAACACCACGGCCATCAAGACCGGAACCAAGATCTCCGCCAGCGGCATCGTCGACGAGCGGATCTACTACGTCATCAATACCGGTCACGATCATCCGATCCTGGCCGAGGACTACCTCGACTACGCGCGCATCCGTCCGATGGTCGAGGACATCGCGAACAATCCGAACGGCGGATTGCTGCTGAATTCGGCCTCGTTCATGTCCTGGTATGTCGCGCCGCCGCCGCTGCCGATCCCCGACGGCGGGGCCGGGCACACGGTCTACTTCCTCAATCTCGGCATGACGAGCATGAACGTTCCGCTCAACGTGCGGGTCATCGATCAGATGGGTCTGGCCTACCCGTTGGCGGCGCACACCGACCGGCTGACCGACGGCCGCATCGGACACGACAAGAGCCTGTATCCGGACTGGGTGGTCGTGGACACCGGCATGGTCGACCGCAAGCCGTGGATGCCCTGGTACATGGACGAGAAGTGGGTGGCCCAGGCCCGCACCGCGATGTCGTGCCCGACGACGCAGGCGCTGTTGATCTCCTACCGTGACCCGCTGACCTTCGAGCGTTTTCGGCACAATCTGCGGCATGCGCTCGGATTCGCCAAGTACCGAATCGACCGGGTGCCCAAGTACGAGATCGAGCGGTGCGGCCTGGTCGACCCGTTCCCGGAACCGGTACTACCTCCGCGCTGAGTCACGCGAGTTGTGGTTTCATAGTGCCCAGGTCGTTATCATCGGGGGCGAATTGGTATCGATTTGGTAACGCCTCCTGGGTCGCGAGCGATAAGGCTACGAAACTACGGGCGTCGGTGCCGCCCATCCGAGGTCTCGGGTGGGTATCGGCGGCCATCGTGTGATGGTGGCTGCGGCCGCCGCAGGAACGAGAGGTCCAAACTGATGCGTGGCGTGTTCGGGCGTCGGAGCACACGAAGAGCCGGGTCATGGCTCAAGCGTTCCGTGCTCCTGTCTTTGGCTGTGTTGCTACCGCTCGGGGCGTCGGTGGCAGGTCCTGCCGGTACCGCCTCGGCGGCGTTCAACCCGGACGGGATCGACTTCTGGGTCGATTCCTCGATGGGGCCGATCAAGTCGCGGGTCTTCCGCGCCGCGGACGGAAATACCGATCGCGTGGTGTACGCGCTCGACGGTATGCGGGCGCGCTATGAGCTCAACGGCTGGGAGAACGACACCGAGATCGTTCGGGAGTTGACCGCGGCGAATATGAACGTCGTCATGCCGGTCGGCGGCCCTTCCAGCTTCTACGCCGACTGGAACGCACCGAGCAACTTCTTCGGCCTCGGCAGCTCGGGGTCGAGCGGTTCGTCCAGCGGCTCGGCGAACTCGGGCTCGGGTCTGTTGTCCGGCTCCGCCGGGCCCGGCAAGGAAACCACCTACAAGTGGGAGACCTTCATTACCGAGAACCTGCGTTACGCACTGCGTGACCAGCTCGGTTTCAACCCGAACGGCAACGGCGTCTTCGGCCTGTCGATGGGCGGCAGCGCGGCACTGACCCTGGCTGCGCATCACCCTGATCAGTTCCGTTACGCCGGTTCGTACTCCGGTTATCTGAACATCTCGGCGCCGGGCATGCGCGAGGCGTTGCGGGTGGCGATGCTCGACGCGGGTGGTTTCAACATCGACGCGATGGCGCCGCCGTGGGGCCCGCAGTGGTTCTACATGGATCCGTTCGTGTTCGCGCCGCAGCTCAAGGCCAACGGCACCAGGTTGTGGATCTCGGCGGGCAGTGGTCTGCCCACGGGCGTGGACGGTCCGAGCTTCGACACCGTCAACGCGATGGCGCTGGAAGCGCTCGCGCTGGCCAATACCCGTGCCTTCCAGGTGCGGATGGCCTCGCTGGGTGCCAACAATGTCACCTACGACTTCCCGGCCGCGGGTATTCACAACTGGGTGTACTGGGCCGACGAAGTGCGGCGCATGATCCCGGACATGTCGGCCAATATCGGCTGAGAATTTTCCTTGGTACGACCTTTCGGCAGTACCGACCACAATGGCCCGCACCTGAACAAGGTGCGGGCCATTGTGTGTCGCCAGGCTAGATCAGCGCGTCGGCATCGACCGCCTTCGCGCGCTTGGGCATGAAGACCATCGACACGACGGCGCCGACGATCGCGATCCCTGTGCACACCCACAGCATGGTGGTGACGCTGTCGAGGAAAGCGGCGGTCACCGAGTCGAGCAGTGCGGGTGAGTTCACCTTGTGCGCCACCGCGATGCCGTTGGCCGCGCTGCTGCGCACCGCGTCGGCCGCGACCTGCGGCAGACCGTCGGTGTGCACGGTGCCTCGGTAGGCCGCGTTGAGGATGGTGCCGAGCAATGCGACGCCGATGGTGCCTCCGACCTGTCGCATGGCCTGGATCAGCGAAGATCCCGCGCCAGCGCGGTCGGTATCGAGTTCGCCGAGTGCGGCGTTCATCGCCGACGGCATGCCGAATCCCGCTCCCGCTCCGGCGATCGCGAACCAGATGGCGACGTAGGCGTAGCTGGAGTCGACCTGGGTCATCGTGCCCATGCCGAGCCCGATCGCGAGGATGACGAAGCCGACGGCCACGGTGACGCGGGTACCCGCCGCGGTGTCCAACGGTGTCGCGAACTTCGCGCCGATCACCATGCCGCCGATGAACGGCAGCAGCTTCAGGCCGGTGCCGAGTGCGTCGGCGCCTTGGACCGCCTGGAAGAACTGCGGCATGGTGAACAGCAGCCCGAACATCGCGAAGACCGCGATGGTGATGAGGATGGTTCCCCACACGAACGACTTCGACCGCATCAGATGCGTGTCGACCAGCAGTGTCGTTGTTTTGCCACGGCTGAACCGGCCTTCGATGACGCCGAAGACGATCAGCAGGACCAGCGCGGCGAGGAGGAACGCGATCGCGCTCGCGTCGCCCCAGCCCTTTTCACCCGCGAGGGTGACGCCGTAGACGAGTGCGGCGAGTGCGGCGGAGGAGACGACGATGCCGAGGTAGTCGATCGTGGGGCGGATCGCGCTGCGTGATTCCGGAATGAGTGTCAGCACGGCGGTCACGGCGATGATCGCGACGGGGACGTTGATCCAGAAGATCGACGACCAGGAGAAGTGCTCGAGCAGCAGGCCGCCGACGATCGGTCCGAGCGGCAGCCCGATGCTGTTGGACACGACGAAGAAGTTGATCGCCTTCTTGCGTTCGGTCTCGCTGGGGAACAGCACGGCGATCAGCGACATCACCACGGGCACCAGCAGCGCCGCGCCGATGCCGAGGAACGCGCGTGCGGCGATGAGCTGGTTGGCCGAGCCCGACAGCGCGCACAGCACCGATCCGGCCCCGAACAGCGCCACGGCGATGGCAAGCATCTTCTTGCGGCCGAAACGGTCGCCGAGCAGTCCTGCGGGCAGCAGCAGCGCCGCGAGGACGAGGTTGTAGGAGTTGGCGATCCACTGGAGTTGTTCGGTCGAGGCGCCGAGGTCGACCGACAGGGTCGGCAGTGCCACGTTCAGAACGGTGGTGTCCAGGCCGACGACCAGAACCGCGAGGCACAGCGCGGCGAGTACGCCGAACCTGCGTGTTCCGGAGAGCTGGTGTGGCGGCGAGAGTTCGTCCTCGTTGGTGTCGGCTGTCGCGCCGGGGAGTGCGGCCGAGTCCGACACGGTGTCGGCCGCTTGTTCGTTCGTCATGGGCGTAGATTATTACTAACTTCTGATAGTTTCAATACTTGAGATAGGTCTCGAGTAGTCTGTCCGGCATGGCGGTACCTGAATCGCACGGCGCGCAGACCGAGCAGGAGCACGTGTTCATCGAGCGGCTCGGCAGCGTGATGGCGCAGGCCGGTGTCCCTCCGATGGCCGCACGGGTGTGGGCACGGCTGCTGGTCAGCGAGTCCGGCGTGATGACCTCCGCGGAACTCGCCGAAGCGCTAGAGGTGAGCCAGCCGTCCATCTCCGGGGCGATCCGATTCCTCAGCCAGCTGGGTTTCGTCCGTCGCGAACGCGTGCCGCGCACCCGCAAGGACCGGTATCGCATCACCGACAACGTCTGGGAGACCGTCCTCACCCTGCGCAACGAGTCGCTCGACGGCTGGAAGTCCGCGCTGCAATACGGCTCCGACAGCTACGGCGCCGACACCCAGATCGGCCGCCGTCTCGGCGACGCGGTGGACTTCTTCGACTTCGTCCAGCGCGACATGCGGGGGCTGATCGCGCGCTGGCGCGAGTACCAGCGCGCCGAACTCGGCCAAGAATCGGTCAACTGAGAGGTCCGACCCACCCCAACCCGGACTGCCGCGACCGGACAGCTGATACCGCTGGGCCGGCTCGTCGTGCCGCTCGGTGTTGTCGCATTCGTCGCGGCGCTCGCCGTTCGCTCGACGAGTCCGGTGGACCGGCACCGCCGCCGGTCCCGCTGCTTGATTGGCCGAATCGGCCGAATCGCCCGAATCGTCATCGCGGCACCGCCCCGCGCGCACGGAATCGCTTGACACGAACCCCGATCGACCGCCTCGGTAGTTGTAGTACGGGTGACTTTCCAGCAACATGGAACCGTTCGTGGGAGATTAATGCACTGAGAACATGCACACAGGTCGAAACGTCTGATTTGTCGCAGACGCTAGTGCTGGGTGCCCCATGAGGCAGCCGGTCTAGTTGCTTTCAGTTCGCTGACTGGCTATCCGGACGAAAGGTCGAGTCGAATGCGAAGTGTGCGCTGGAAACATTGGCCCGGTCGACGGGAGGATTCCGATTCCTGGGCCAGGCGATGGGTTCTCGGTGTCGCCGTCGCGCTACTGCTACCGCTCGCGACGACGATCGCCGGGCAGGGTGCGACCTCGTCGGCGGCCTACGACCCCGCCGGTTTCGACTTCATCGTCGATTCCGGAATGGGGCCCATCAAGTCCCGCGTCTGGCGCGCCGCCGACGGCAACACCAACCGCGTGGTCTACGTCCTCGACGGATTGCGCGCACCCGAGACGCTCAGCGGTTGGGAGATCGAAACAAATATCGCGGCGGTGCTGGCCAGTTGGAACATCAACGTGGTCATGCCGGTGGGCGGTATGTCGAGCTTCTACGCCGACTGGAACGCGCCGAGCGAATTCGCCGCCATCCCCGCCGGCACCGGCTCGAACTCCAGCTCCGGCGCCTTGAACGCGCTCGCCGCGGGGCCTGGCAAGAGCTACCGCTACCAGTGGGAGACATTCCTTTCCGACAACCTGCGCTGGGCGCTGGCCGATCGACTCGGCTTCAACCCCAATCGCAACGGCGTCTTCGGCCTGTCCATGGGCGGGAGTGCCTCGCTGACGCTGGCCGCCTACCACCCCGATCAGTTCAGCTTCGCCGGATCGTTCTCCGGCTACCTGAACATTTCCGCGCCGGGCATGCGCGAGGCGATCCGCACCGCGATGCTGGACGCCGGTGGCTACAACGTGGATTCCATGGCGCCGCCGTGGGGGCCACAGTGGCTGCACATGGACCCGTTCGTGTTCGCGCCCAATCTGGTCAACAACGGCACCCGATTGTGGATCGCGGCCGCGAGCGGTCTGCCGACATCGGGTGACGCGCCGGACATGAACACCGTCAACGGGATGGCGTTGGAAGCGCTCGCCCTGGCCAATACCCGAGCATTCCAGGTACGCATGATGATGTTGGGTGGCGGCAACGC
Organism: Nocardia callitridis; assembly: GCF_039543305.1. Taxonomy (NCBI): domain Bacteria; kingdom Bacillati; phylum Actinomycetota; class Actinomycetes; order Mycobacteriales; family Nocardiaceae; genus Nocardia; species Nocardia callitridis. The sequence continues at coordinate 1,583,850 of NZ_BAABJM010000001.1, forward strand.
CGTGTACGACTTCCCGACGTTGGGTATTCACGCCTGGAACAACTGGATGGACGAGGCGCTGAAGATGTTGCCCGATCTGTCGGCGAATATCGGCTGAATCGAGCCAACCCGGCCCGGCTCCGGCACGCACCGCCGTCGGAGCCGGGTTTTCGCTGTCTCGGCTCCGGTCGCGCCCGCCTGTCGGACAGGGGATTCGATCATTGGCTGCGTGGTCGCTGCTGAAAAATATTCGACTGCCGCGGTATTCGGATCGGCCAGTGGCGCAACGGGGAAATATCGGCTGATCCGGCGTCGGCCGGTCGATCGCGGCGAGCTATAACACCGAGTGAGCTGGCCGAATGGAAAGACCGCCGATGTTACGAAAAATGTTGGTGGGCAACATCACACGGCCGGAAATGACACGTCGTCCTGCGATTACGCACCGCCGCACCGCGATTGCCAACGGGTATCTGAAGTCGCGGGCGCGGCAAGCGAGCACGGCCGCGAGCACACTTCTCGCCAGGAGGAAGAAAAAAATCGGCCTCCGGGACGACATTGCCGCGCGAACGCGATAAAGTCTGCGCACCATCACACACGCACAGGGCGACATTCCCCGCACGAGTGCCCCGGTCTTGCTAAGGCCTCGGGTGTCGAATATCGTCCAGCGAGCGCAAGTGTGACCAGATCGTTGTGGCGCCGTTTGTTCGCACCAGAATGTCGGGATCCGGTGCGACATGACGTGCGCCTCGTTGGCAGCACGGATGTCGTAGCCCGAATCGCGGCGACGGCACCATAACAGCAGAAAGAGAGCAGGATTCATGCGTTTCGGCAGCAGGGCGGCCGCGCCGAAGAGAGTGAAGTCGGGACGGCGAGGCGCGCCTCGTGGTTGGCGTAATCGAATTCTGGCTGTCGGTGCGGCTGCGTTAGCGCTCCCGATCGCCGCAGGACTCGCGGCCCCGACCGTCGCTATGGCGACCCCGGTTCACACTCCCGTGCATCGCGCCCCAGCGGGTGGCTACGAGGACCTGATGGTCCCGTCGAGCATGGGCCCGATCAAGGTTCAGGTGCAGTGGGCAGCGCGCGGCGGCGACGCGGCGCTCTATCTGCTCGACGGCCTTCGCGCACGCGACGACCGCAACGCCTGGTCGTTCGAGACCAACGCGATGCAGCAGTTCGGCAACGACAACATCACCCTGGTGATGCCGGTCGGTGGGCAGTCGAGCTTCTACGCCGACTGGTACTCCCCGTCGAACCTCAACGGCCAGAAGACCACCTACAAGTGGGACACCTTCCTCACCCAGGAACTGCCCGCCTTCCTCGAGGGCTACGGCGTCTCGCGTACCAACAACGCGATCGCCGGTCTGTCCATGGGCGGCAGCGCGGCGCTGAGTTTGGCCGGCTTCCACCGCGATCAGTTCAAGTTCGCCGCGTCCTACTCCGGCTACCTGAACATCTCCGCGCCCGGTATGCGTGAGGCGATTCGCGTCGCGATGCTGGATGCCGGTCGCTACAACGTCGACTCGATGGCGGCGCCGTGGAGCCCGCAGTGGTTGCGTCTGGACGCCTGCGTCTTCGCGCCGCAGCTGCGTGGTCTGCCGATGTACATCTCGGCGGGTAGCGGTCTTCCGGGTGCGAACGACAACCCGAACTCCGCGATCGGCGTGTTCAACACGGGCAACGCGATGGCGCTCGAGGCGCTGTCGATGATCAACACCCGCGCCTTCCAGTTCCGGCTGAATTCGCTGGGTATCCCGGCCACCTTCGACTTCCCGTCCACGGGTACCCACTCGTGGAAGTACTGGGAGAGCCAGCTCTGGAACACGCGTCAGGGCATCCTGGACGCCACCGGGGCGTGGTGACCTCCTCGCACTGAGGAAACACAACCTGCTCAACGGATTCGGGCCGCATCCTTCGGGGTGCGGCCCGAATTGTTGTGTGCGGAGGTGTTGCTTGGGTGTTCGCGCTGCGTGTCTCCCCGGAATAGCCCCGCTACCGGGGTAGAAAGCTCTTGTGGCAGGGATCACGCGTGATAGCAGGGGGATATATCAGCGGAGCGGGCTTCGCGGACGATTCGCGCTGTTCGCTACCACGTTGCTGATTCCGCTGGCCGCCGGATTCTCGCCCCTGGCCTCGATTCCTGCTGTCGCCGAACCCGCCGCCATGTCGGCCGCGGTGCCGACGGTGCAGAAGGCGGTATGGCTCGGGGATCGCCGGGTCGCGCTGTGGGTGCAGTCGCCATCGATGGGCACACCGATCCAGGTGCAGCTGCTCCTGGCCAGGGACTGGAACGCGCGCCCGGACGCGCAATTTCCCGTGCTGTTCATGCTCGACGGCCTGCGCGCCACCGACGACGAGAGCGGATGGACCAAGGACGCGGGCGCGGCGGACTACTTCGCCGACAAGAACGTCACCGTCGTCCTGCCGATCGGCGGGCAGGCCAGCTTCTACTCCGATTGGCTCGAACCGAACAACGGCGTCAACTACAAGTGGGAGACCTTCCTGACCAAGGAACTTCCCCCGCTGCTGGAAAGCCAGTGGCGTGCCACCGAAGTGCGTGGCATGGAGGGTCTTTCGATGGGCGGCACGGCGGCGATGTTCCTGGCCGCGCGCAACCCCGATTTCGTGAAGTACGCGGGCTCCTACTCCGGCTTCCTCACCACCACCACGCTCGGTATGCCGCAGGCGATTCAGTTCGCCATGCGCGACGCGGGCGGATTCGACTCCAACGCCATGTGGGGTCCGCCGTCGGATCAGGAGTGGGAAGACCACGACCCGTTCGTGCTCGCCGACAAGCTGAAAGGCATCGCCCTCTACGTCTCCAGCGGCAGCGGCGCCGCCGGGCCGTTCGACTCGGGTGAATCCGCGGTGCCCGGCGTGAGCACCAACTACTCCGGCACCGGCCTGGAGATCCTGTCGCGCTTGAGCTCACAGAACTTCGTCGACAAACTGGGCGAGCTGGCGATCCCCGCACAGGTGAACTACCGCCCCTCCGGCACCCATTCGTGGCCGTACTGGGATTTCGAGATGCGCCAATCCTGGCCGACGGTGGCGCGGGCGCTCGGCGTGCCCACCGACAAACCCGCGTGCGCCGCCGACGGCGCGATCGGCGCGGTGGCCGCCGCCAGCGGTTGGCTCGGTGAGTGCCTCACCGGCGAGTATCAGGCGGGATCCGGTGTGGCGCAGGACTTCCACGGCGGCCGGGTGTTCTTCACGCCGGAGGGTGGCGCGCACGCGGTGGGCGGGATGATCGGCGGTGGGTACCAGGCGGCGAACGGTTTCGCCGGTGCGCTCGGACTGCCGACCGGCGACGAGGTGGCGTTGCCCGACGGCAGAGGCAGGATGCAGAGCTTCGAGAACGGTCCGCTGTATTGGACGCCGCAGACCGGTGCGCAGGCGGTGCGCGGCGCGATCGGCGAGGAGTGGGGCAGGCAGGGCTTCGAGACCGGGCCCTCGGGGTATCCGTCGGGGCCTGAGGTCACGACGCCGAACAAGAACGGCGCCGTGCAGGCCTTCGAGGGTGGGCCGTTCTATTACAGTCCCGCGCTCGGTGTGCATCGGGTGCAGGGGTTGATTCTCGGAAAGTACGCCGAGATGGGTTACGAGGACAGCTGGTTGGGTTTCCCGATCGCCGAGGAGCAGCCGTTGAAGGATTTCGGCGGGTTCTCCGCGTTCGAGAACGGCAACCTCTACTGGAGTCCGCTCTCGGGCGCGTGGGCGGTGCGCGCGGGGCCGATCATGGATGCGTGGGGTGGCGCGGGCTTCGAGGGCGGCAAGCTCGGCTACCCGATCAGCGACGAGTTTCCGATACCCGGCGGCGTGCAGCAGAACTTCCAGACCGGGTTCATCACGGTGCGTGCCGACAAGGCGGAGGTGCACGGAATCTGATTCCGGGCGGTCGGTTCCTTCGACCGGCACCTGCCTTTTCGCCGAAGACCGCTAGCCTGGTGGTCGACTCCCCCGTTGCGAATAGATCGAGGACAGAGATTCATGGTGCGGACCCGTGGAAAGGTATGCGGTGTGGTCGTGGCGATCGCCGCGACCGGATTGCTCGCCGCGTGCGGTAACAACGACTCGACCGCGTCGAGCACACCGACCTTGGCGCCGACCAGCGCGGCGCCACAGTCGCCGCTCGCACCCGACGCGGGCCTGCCGACCGGCGGATACGAGACGCCGCCTCCGGTGCCCGAGTCCGCGACACCGACCCCGGAGCTGGAACGCCCAGCCCCCGCGGAGCCGTCACCGTCGGACACCTCGAATCTTCCCGACAAGGACAAGCAGTTCCTCGACCAGCTCAGCCAGAAGGGCATCACCCCCGGCACGCCGGACATCGCGCTGAGCATCGGGCAGTACGTGTGCCAGGCCGCCGCCTCCGGTGCCTCCGATCAGGATCTGAGTACCTACGTCAGCGCCATGGCTGGCTCGGACCCGACCTTCGACCCGGCCAAGATGCCGGTCGAGCAGGCCGGGCAGATCTACATCGAGACCGCTAAGCAGTCGTACTGCCAGTGAGTGCGCGTCGAGGCTCTCGTTCCCGCCGGTCAGGACCGGCGGGATGCTTGCTGGCGGTCGTGGCCGCCGGTGTGCTGCTCATTGTCGTCGTGCTGCTGCTGTGGTATTTGCTCGCCGGCCGGCTGAAGGAGCCGGAGCAGGGCAAGCCGCCGCCGGAGCGCCCGACCTCGCAGCCGGCGAGTTGCCCTGACGTGCAGATGATCTCGGTGCCCGGCACCTGGGAATCCAACAGCAACGACGACCCGCACAACCCCTCGTCGAATCCGATCGCGTTGCTGCTCAATGTCACCAATCCGGTGAGTCAACAGTTCGACGAGTCGCGGCTGGACGTGTACACGGTCCCGTATGTCGCGCAGTTCTCCAACCCGATCGCGATTCCGCCGGACGGCCAGCAGTCCTATAACAACAGTCGTTCCGAGGGCACCGCGCGGATGATCGAGCAGATGTCCTCGCGTTATCAGGAATGTCCTTTGACCACCTATGCGATCGTCGGGTTCTCGCAGGGCGCGGTCATCGCGGGCGATGTGGTCTCGCAGATCGCCGCGGGCAAAGGCCCGGTGCCCGCCGACCTGATCCTCGGCACGACGCTGATCGCGGACGGTCGGCGGACCAATCAGCCCGGCTCCGATCAACCGAATCAGATCGGTACGCCCCCGCCGGGTGTCGGCGCCGAGGTCTCGCTCAACGGTCTCAATGTTCCCGGTATCTCGATGACCGGCCCTCGCCCCGGCGGTTTCGGTGAGCTGGCCGGCAGTACCTACACCATCTGCGCACCGGGCGATCTGATCTGTGACGCGCCTCGGGACGCGTTGAGCCCGTTCAACATTCTCGGTAGCGTCGGGCAACTGGTTCAGGCGGTCGGTAATCCGGTGCACGCCCTGTACAACGGTTTCGTCGTCGACGCGGACGGTACGACCGCCACGCAATGGACCACCAACTGGGTAGAAGGCGTCATCGAAGGTGCGCCGCATCCGGCACACCCATGAGATTTCACAGTTAGGTCGGGTGTCCGAGTTGGACTGCCACTACAAGCACAACCGAGTTCGTCGCACGCTGTAAAGTGCGCTGGTGATCGCGACACCCATGGCCGCCGCAGCACTGGCCGCCTCGGGTGTCGACGCCGAATTCCTTACAGCCAGGAGCATGAGTTCATGACAGATGCCGCCGCACCGGCCACCACGGCCAACAGTGAAGCGGATGCTGGGTTGACCGCGCTGGGCACACCGGTACGTCCCTTTCGTTTCGCGGCAGCGGGCGAGGGAAATCAGCAGGAAGGCGGCGCGCGCAAGTTCGTCGCGACTGCCCAACAGGCCGAGGAATACGGCTACGACACCTTCGCGGTGCCCGATCATCTCGGCCCGCAGATCGGTCCGATCGCCGCGCTCGGCGCGCTGACCCAGGCCACGAGCAAGATTCGGCTCGCCACCTCCGTGCTCGCCAACGGTTTCCGGCACCCGGTGGTGCTGGCCAAGGATCTCGCCACCATCGACGTGCTGTCCAAGGGGCGGCTCGAGGTGGGCCTCGGCGCCGGCTGGAAGCAGGACGAGTTCCTCGCCGCCGGTATTCCGTACGAGGCACCGAGCGTTCGGATCGAGAAGCTCGAGGAGACGCTGATCATCCTGGATACGCTGCTGCGTGGCCAGGAGTGTCACTTCGAAGGCAAGCACTTCCAGGTTCGAGGAATCAAGGGAACGCCGCGCCCTCGGCAGGGTCCGCGTCCGCCATTGTGTGCGGGCGGTGGCGGTCCGAAGATGCTTCGCCTCGCCGCCAAATACTCCGACGTCATCTCGATCGTGCCGAGGACGACGAAGGAAGGAAAGATGCGGCTGTCGGGCATCACGATGGAGAAGACCATCGAGAAGGTCGAGTGGATCCGCGAGGCCGCCGGTGACCGTTTCAACGACATCGAGTTGAACTGGACCATCACCGCCATCGTCATCACCGACGACCGGGAACAGACCGCGGAGATGGCGCTTTCGGCGCTGGACCGTGGCTTGCACCCCGATCTGGCGGTGGATACGAAGCTGACGGTCGAGGACATCCTGGATTCGCCGTATGTGGCGATCGGGAGCTTCGAGGAGATCGCCGAGAAGATGAAGCGTGTGCGTCAACTCACCTCGATGTCCTACATCGGCGTGTTCCCCACCCAGATGGACGCGTTCGCCCCGATTATTCCCCTGCTGAGAGACGAGTGAGCGGCTGTTCTCTGTAACATGACCCTGGTTTGAGTACATCTAGCCGATAGGCGGTCACCGCGCAAGACCGCATAAAACGTGCAGGCTGACTCCGCACTTGGAGCACCCGCGGCGAAAGCGAGTCGGGGCCGCACAAGTACCAGTGGCGATTCGCCGCTTGCTGCGTGTGCCTCGGAGGAGAAGAAGGAATGGAAGACACTTTCGACGACTACCTGGACGAGACCGGGAACATCCGAATTCCCGCGGATCACACCCTGGTCGATCACGTCGAGAAGCACACCCGTAACGACGCGAACACGTTGGCTTACCGCTACATCGATTACTCGCGCGAGCGCGACGGCGAGGCACATGAGCTGACCTGGCAGGAATTCGGGGTTCGGCTGCGCGCGGTGGCCGCTCGCCTCCAGCAGGTGACCAGTCCGGGCGACCGGATCGCGATCCTCGCGCCGCAGGGCTTGGACTACGTGGTTTCCTTCTTTGCCGCGATCTACGCCGGTGGCATCTCGGTGCCGCTGTTCGACCCGGACGAGCCGGGCCATACCGACCGCCTGCACGCTGTGCTCGGCGACTGCAAGCCTTCGGCCATCCTCACCGCGAGTTCGTCGGCGGCGGGCGTGCGGCAGTTCTTCCGTGCGCTTCCCGCCGCCCAGCGGCCCCGCATCATCGCCGTCGACGCGATCCCGGACACCCTGAGCGAGAAGTGGGTGCGCCCGGATATCTCGATCGACGACATCGCCTATCTGCAATACACCTCGGGTTCCACCAGAACTCCCGCCGGTGTGGAGATCACCCATCGCGCGGTCGGTACCAACCTGTTGCAGATGATCGACGCGATCAACCTGGACTGGAACTCGCGTGGCGTCACCTGGCTGCCGTTGTTCCACGACATGGGTCTGCTGACCGTGATCCTGCCAGCGGTAGGTGGCAAGTTCATTACGATCATGTCGCCGAGCGCGTTCGTCCGGCGGCCCTACCGCTGGATCAAGGAACTGGCCGCCAACTCCGACGGCGCCGGAACCTTCGCCGCCGCACCGAATTTCGCCTTCGAGCATGCTGCGGCACGCGGGTTGCCGAAGAACGGCGAGTCGCTGGATCTTTCGAACGTGATCGGCCTGATCAACGGCAGCGAACCGGTCACAACTGCCTCGATGCGCAAGTTCAACGAGGCATTCTCGCCCTACGGCCTACCCAAGACCGCGATCAAGCCGTGCTACGGCATGGCCGAGGCGACACTGTTCGTCTCCGCGACCAAGGCCGAGGACGAGGCCAAGGTGGTTTACGTCGACCGCACCGAGCTCAACGCGGGCAATATGGTGCAGGTCGACCAGAACGCCGACAATGCCATCGCCCAGGTTTCGTGTGGTTATGTGGCGCTGTCGCAGTGGGCGGCGATCGTCGATCCGGAGACGCTCGAGGACGGCGAAGGCGGGCGCGAGCAGCCCGACGGCCACGTCGGTGAGATCTGGTTGCACGGCAACAACATGGGCATCGGCTACTGGAACCGCACCGACGAGACGGCGGCGACCTTCCAGAACAAGATCACCCGCCGCCAGCCCGAGGGCAGTCACGCCGAGGGCTCCGCCGAGGACGGCAACTGGATGCGCACCGGCGACTACGGCGTGTACTTCCAGGGCGAGCTGTTCATCACCGGTCGCGTGAAGGACCTGGTGATCGTCGACGGACGCAATCACTACCCGCAGGACCTGGAGTTCTCGGCGCAGGAGGCGAGCAAGGCACTGCGTCCCGGCTTCGTCGCCGCGTTCGCGGTGCCGGCGAATCAACTTCCCGCCGAGGTGTTCGAGCAGGGCAGCCATTCCGGGCTGAAGTTCGACGCCGACGACGGCTCCGAGCAACTCGTCGTCGTCGCCGAGCGTGGGCCGGGTGCCGGTAAGGCCGACCCGCTGCCCATCGCCGACGCGGTGCGCGCGGCACTGTCGCAGCGCCACGGCGTGACCGCACGCGATGTGCTGTTGGTGCCCGCCGGTTCGATTCCGAGGACCTCCAGCGGCAAGATCGCTCGCCGCGCCTGCAAGGCCGCTTATGTCGAAGGAAGTTTGCGGGGTGGTTACACCCAGCAGGCTTTCCCCGATGCACCTGAAGAGTAATTAATTGCCCATGGCACGCCGGGACCGAACACGGACCGTGGCGACGACGCGCGGTGCGGACACTTTCTGTGCCGGGCGTCGTTTTGGCGCCTCCGCCCGAGACGTAGACAGGTAGCTTGAGGAATTGATGGCTGACAACGAGGGCTCGCCCGTCCAGACGACCGCCCCTGCCGCCGCGGCGGGGGAAGCTGACCAGGCTGCCTCGGCGATTGCCGAAACCACCGGTGGCGGTGCGGATGCCGAGGTGACCACCGTCGCCGAGCTGCGGGAATGGTTGCGGCGGTGGGTGGCCGACGCGACCGGTCTCCCGGTCGAGCAGATCACCGTCGACCGTCCGATGGAGGAGTTCGGGCTCGCGTCCCGTGACGCCATCGCACTCGGTGGTGACATCGAGGAAATGACCGGTGTGCTGTTGACGGCGACCGTCGTCTACCAGCACCCGACGATCGCCTCGCTGTCGGAGCGGGTCATCAATGGTGAGCCGGACGCGCCGGAGGATTCTTCCGACGACACGTTCTACACCAAGGGTTTCAGTCCCGACGAGGCACACGACATCGCGATCGTCGGTCTGTCCACGCGGTTGCCCGGCGCGGGGGATACGCCGGAGTCGACGTGGGAGTTCCTGATCAATGGCGGCGACGCGATTCGGGAACGGCCGGAAGGCCGGTGGAGCGAGTTCACCAGTGACCCTGAAGTCGCCCAGGCCGTTGATGAGGCGAACACCAGGGGCGGGTACCTCGATCAGAGTGTGATCAAGGGTTTCGACGCGGAATTCTTCGCGATGTCGCCCATCGAGGTCGAACGAGTCGATCCGCAGCAGCGTCTGATGATGGAGCTGACCTGGGAGGCGTTGGAGCATGCCAGGATCCCGGCGAGCGAACTCAAGGGCGGATCCGTCGGCGTCTTCATCGGATCGTCGAGTAACGAATTCCAACTGATCGCCGCGCTCGGACTGGGCGGTGAGCCTGACCCGAACGTGCCGGCCTCGGCTGAGGCGTACGCGATCATGGGCAGCGTCTCCAGCATCATCCCCAACCGGGTGTCGTATTTCTTCGACTTCCGTGGTCCGTCGGTAGCCATCGATACCGCCTGCTCGTCGACCCTTGTCTCTGTGCATCAGGCGGTGCAGTCGCTGCGCAGTGGCGACTCGGATCTGGCGCTGGCAGGCGGCGTGAACGTGCTGCTCTCGCCGATGGCATCGCTCGGTTTCGACCGAAATGGCGGAATCGCCAAAGACGGTCGGCTCAAAGCGTTCTCGTCGGACGCCGATGGTTTCGTCCGTTCCGAGGGCGCGGGTCTCGTGGTCCTCAAGCGCCTGGCCGACGCCGAACGCGACGGCGACAAGATCTACGCCGTGGTCAAGGGCTCTGCCGTCAACAATGACGGTCGCTCGAACGGCCTGCTCGCTCCCAACCCCGACGCGCAAGCCGACGTTCTGCGCCGCGCCTACCGTGACGCAGGTATCGCCCCGTCGACGGTCGACTACATCGAGGCCCACGGCACCGGGACCTTGCTCGGTGATCCGATCGAGGCGGACGCGTTGGGGCGAGTCGTCGGCCGTGGTCGCGACGCCGACAAGCCCGCACTGCTCGGTTCGGCGAAGACGAATTTCGGCCACTTGGAGTCCGGTGCGGGTGCGGCCAGCTTGGCCAAGATCATTATGGCGTTGCAGCACAACGTCTTACCGGCGAACATCAACTTCGCCGGACCCAACCCGTACATCCCTTTCGATCAGGCGCATCTGAAGGTCGTCGACCAGCCGACTGAGTTCCCGCGCTACAGCGGTACCGCGATCATCGGCGTCTCCGGCTTCGGATTCGGCGGCACCAACGCCCACATCGTGGTGCAGGAGTACGTGCCGACACCGGTGACGGCACCGAAGACCGAAGTCGCGTCCTCCGAAACCGAGGATGCGGCAGTCGATCTGGATGAGCAGGCTACCGACGTCATCGCCGAGGCGGCCGAGATCACCGAGGCCGCGCAGGCCGAACCGGTGACCGTCGACGCCGAGCCGACCGCCGTCGAACCTGAATGGACCTCGGCGCGTGCCGAACCACTGCCCGTGATCCTGGCGGTCTCGGGTTACCTGCCTTCGCGCCGTCGTCGCGCCGCCACCGAACTCGCCGACTGGCTGGAGTCCGAGGAAGGCAAAACCGCACCGCTGGCCGACGTCGCGCGCTCATTGGCCAAGCGCAGCCACTGGCGTTCGCGCGGTGTGGTGCTGGCCAAGACGCACGAAGAGGCCGTCGCGGGACTGCGCGCCATCGCGGCGGGCAAGCCCGGCCAGGGTGTGTTCACCTCGGATGCGCCCGCGGCCATGCCGCCGGTGTGGGTGTTCGCCGGGTTCGGCGCACAGCATCGCAAGATGGGTAAGCAGCTCTACCAGGAGAATTCGATCTTCGCCAGGGCCGTCGACGAGGTCGATGAGCTGGTGAACGACGAGGCCGGGTATTCGGTGCGCGAGATGATTCTCGACGACAACCAGGACTACGACGTCGGCACCTCGCAGGTCGGCATCTTCACCATCCAGCTCGGTTTGGCCGCGGTATTGCGCGCCCACGGCGCGAATCCCGCCGCGGTAGTCGGGCATTCGATGGGTGAGGCGGCGGGTGCTTACGTGTCCGGCGGTCTCCCGTTGGAAGACGCCGTGCGGGTGATCTGCGCGCGTTCGCGGCTGATGGGCGAGGGCGAGCAGATGCTCGACGAGTCCGATGTGCGCAATATGGCGTTGGTCGAATACAGCGCCGACGAGGTGGCCGCGCTGCTGCCCGAGTTCCCGGATGTCGAGGTCGCGGTGTACGCGGCGCCGACCAATACCGTCATCGGCGGGCCGGTCGACCAGGTCGCGGCGATCGTCGCGCGGGTGGAGGAAGCGGGCAAGTTCGCGCGCGTGCTGCCAACACGCGGCGCGGGCCACACCTCGCAAATGGACCCGCTGCTGGGCGAATTGGCCGCGGAACTCGCCGGTATCGAACCCACCGCGCTGAAGACCGGCCTGTACTCCACCGTGCACGCTGAGGCGTTCTTCCGTGCGGGTAGCGAGCCGATCCACGACGAGGCCTACTGGGTGAAGAACATGCGCCACAGTGTGTACTTCACGAATGCGGTGCGGCTCGCGGTGAACGCCGGCCACACCACCTTCCTCGAGTTGGCGCCGAACTCCGTCGCGCTGATGCAGGTGCTCGGCACCACGTTCGCGGCGGGCGTGCACGACGCGCAGCTCATTCCGACGCTCAAGCGCAAGGAAGACGAGTCGGCCGGTGTGGTTTCCGCGCTGGCGCAGCTCTACGTGCACGGGCACGCCGTCGACCTGCCCTCGCTGTCGGGGCCAGGTGAGTACGCGGATATTCCGCGAACCACGTTCCTGCGCAAGGAGTTCTGGCCGAAGGTCAGCGTGGCTTCCGGCGCTGGCACCGGTCGGGTGCCTGGCACCCATGTGGCGCTGCCGGACGGCAGGCACGCGTGGGAGGTGTCGGCCTCGTCGGTCACCGATCTCGCCGCGCTGGTACGGGCCGCGGCGACCCAGGTGCTCAGCGATGTGTCGCCGGGCGCGTCGATCGCGCACGCCGTCGTTCCCGCCGCTGGCACGCTCACCACCACGCTCACCCCACATCCCGGCGGTGCCTCGGTGCAGGTGCACGCCAAGGAGGGCACCGGATTCCGGCTGCTGTTCGACGCGGTGGTCACCTCGGGTGCACCCCTGCCGGAACCCGTCGTCGCGGAAGCTGCTCCGGCCGCTGCGGCGGATCAGGAAGCCGCCGCTGATCTCGAAGTGGTCGAAACCTTCGGCGACCGTTGGGATCCGAACGGTACCCAGACACTGGAAGACCGGCTCGGACTGATCGTCGCCGAGTCCATGGGTTACGCGGTCGAAGACCTGCCGATGGAAATCCCGCTGATGGAACTCGGCCTCGACTCGCTGATGGCCGTGCGCATCAAGAACCGCGTCGAGTACGAGTTCGACATCCCGCAGTTGCAGGTGCAGGCGGTGCGCGACGCGAACCTCAACGAGGTCGCCAAGGTGCTGCGCTACGCCATCGAGCACCGTGAAGAGGTGCGCGAAATCGCCGAAAGGCAAGCCGCCGGTGAGGAAATCGCCGTCGACGGTGACTTCGTGACCGCCGCGCGTGCGGCGTTGGCCGCGGGCGAGGACCCGGCCGCGGCACTCGGCGAAGCGGGTGCGCCCGTGCCGGACAAGTCGGACGAGGTTGCCGCCGAAGCGGTCTCGGCTCCCGCAGCCGAGCCGAAGGTCGCCGAGAAGCCAGCACCCAGGGCGGCGGCGCCGAAGCCCGCCGCGGCGCCCGCCGGTTTCGGTGGCGGCCAGCAGACGACGAAGGAACCCGAGGACGACGTACCGCCACGTGACGCCGCCGAACGCTTGACCTTCGCCACCTGGGCCGTGGTCACCGGAAAGTCGGCGGGCGGCATCTTCAACACCCTGCCGATCCTCGACGAGGACACCGCCGAGAAACTGGCCGAGCGCCTGACCGAACGGGTCAAGGCCGAGGTCACCGTGGACGATGTGCTCGACTGCGAGAGCATCGAACAGCTGTCGGACATCGTGCGCACCCTGCAGAACAGTGGTGCGGACGTGGACGGGTTCGTCCGGCCTTTGCGCGCGCGGCCCGACGGGTCGAATGCGGTGCCGATCTTCGTGTTCCACCCGTCGGGCGGAAACACGCTGGTCTATGAGCCGTTGCTGAAGCGTTTGCCGCAGGACGCGCCGATGTACGGCTTCGAGCGAGTCGACGGCTCGATCGAGGAGCGTGCGCGGCAGTACCTTCCCGAGCTGCGCAGGATTCAGGGCGAGGGTCCGTTCATCCTGTACGGCTGGTCATTGGGCGCGGTTCTCGCTTTGCAGGTGGCCCAGTTGCTGCGGGCAGAGGGCGCGGACGTGCGCCTGGTCGGCCTGATCGACTTGGCCATGCCCGCCGAGGACGAGGACAACAGTCGCGAAGGGCGGATGAGTCGCATTCAGCGGTTCCAGGCTTTCGCACAGAAGACCTACGGCGTCGATGGCGAACTCGCGCCCGAACAATTGGCGGAATTGGCCGATTCCTCCGACGAGGATCAGTTCAGGATCGTCTCGGATCTGATCAAGATCAGTGGCACGAAGATTCCAGGTGGCGTACTCGAGCACCAGCGCACGTCGTGGATCGAAGGCCGTGCGCTGCAACAGGTACAGCCAAGCCCCTACGACGGTGATGTGACGCTGTATCTGGCCGATCGCTACCACGACGGAATGATCGAACTGGAGCCGCGCTACGCTGATCGTCTGCCCAATGGTGGGTGGGATGAATACTTGTCGAACCTGGAGATCATGCATATTCCGGGCGACCACCTGCAGATCATCGACGAACCTCGGATCGGAAAGATCGGCGCCGATCTCACCGCGAAGCTCGCCGCGATCGATGCAGCAGCGAAAGGGGCCAAGTGAGCACTACTGCCGAGAAACTCGCCGACCTGCGCAAGCGACTGGAGTTGGCGCAGGAGCCGGCGGGGGAGGCAGCGGTAGCCAAACGGGCGAAGAAGGGAATTCCCAGCGCCCGCGATCGGATCAACATGCTGCTCGATCCCGGCACGTTTGTGGAAACCGGTGCGCTGGTGCGTAAACCGGGTAGCCCCGACGCGCTATACGGCGACGGCGTCGTGACCGGGCACGGCCTGGTCGACGGTAGGCCCGTGGCGGTGTTCTCCCACGACCAAACCGTGTACGGCGGTTCGGTGGGGGAGATGTTCGGCCGCAAGGTCGCCGGTGTGCTCGACTACGCCGCGAAGGTCGGCTGCCCGGTGGTCGGCATCAACGACTCCGGCGGCGCGCGCGTGCAAGAGGCGGTGACCTCGCTGGCCTGGTACGCCGAACTCGGTCAGCGCATCGAACCACTCTCGGGCATGGTGCCGCAGATCTCGCTGATCCTCGGCAAGTGCGCCGGCGGCGCGGTGTACGCGCCGATCAACACCGACGTGGTGGTGGCGACCGAAGAGGCGTACATGTTCGTCACCGGCCCCAAGGTGATTCGGGAGGTCACCGGCGAGGACGTGAGCCTCGAAGAGCTCGGTGGCGCGCACAGTCAGGCCGAATACGGCAATATCCACCACGTCGCCGAGAGCGAGCGCGACGCCTTCGCCTGGGTGCGCGATTACCTGAGCTTCCTGCCGACGAGCTGCCAGGAGCAGGCGCCGGTGATCAACCCCGGCCTCGAACCGGAGATCACCGACAGCGATCGGGAACTGAATTCCCTTGTCCCCGACTCCGACAACGCCGGATACGACATGCACGACATCCTGTTGCGCATCTTCGACGACGGTGGTTTCCACGAGGTCGGCGCCACCGCCGGGCGCAATATCATCACCGGTTTCGCGCGCGTCGACGGACGCAGCGTGGGGGTGGTCGCCAATCAGCCCATGGTCAACGCTGGCGCGCTGGACGCGCGCGCCTCGGACAAGGCCGCGCACTTCGTGCGCATGTGTGACGCCTTCGAGCTACCCCTGGTGTTCGTCGTCGATACACCCGGCTTCCTTCCCGGAGTCGAACAGGAGAAGATCGGCGTCATCAAGCGCGGTGGTCGGTTCCTGTTCTCCTTCGTGGAAGCGACCGTGCCGAAGGTGACCGTGGTGATCCGCAAGTCCTACGGCGGCGGTTACGCCGTGATGGGGTCCAAGCAGCTCGGCGCCGACGTGAACCTGGCGTGGCCGACCGCGCGGATCGCCGTGATGGGCGCGGAGAGCGCCGTGAGTTTGATCGGCGGCAAGCAGATCGAGGCGGCACCGGTTGATCAGCGTGGTGCCGTGCGCCAGCAGATGGTCGACTTCTACAACGCCACCGTCGCGACACCGTGGGTGGCCGCCGAACGGGGTTACGTCGACGCCGTGATCGAACCGGCGACGACGCGGCTGGAACTACGTCGCGCGCTGCACCTGCTGCGGGACAAGAAGTTGGCGCGCAGTCCGCGCAAGCACCACCTGCTTCCGCTGTAAAGAGCGAAACGCGAATCGGGCCGCGACCCCTTGGGGTGCGGCCCGATTCGGTGTATCGGTACTGCTGGTCAGACGATGGTCGCGGAGGTGAGTACCACGTCTTCGACCGGAACGTCCTGGTGTCCGCCCTTGGATCCGGTGCGCACGGCGGCGATCTTGTCGACCACGTCGCTGCCCTCGGTCACGGCGCCGAAAACGGCGTAACCCCAACCCGACTGGGTCTGGGCGGTGTGGTTGAGGAAGTCGTTGTCGGCGATATTGATGAAGAACTGCGCGCTCGCCGAGTGCGGGTCACCGGTGCGCGCCATCGCCACGGTGTACTTGTTGTTCTTCAGTCCGTTGTTCGCTTCGTTCTGGATCGGAGCGTTGGTCGGCTTCTGCTGGAGGCCCGGCTCGAACCCGCCACCCTGAACCATGAAGCCGGGGATCACGCGGTGGAACACGGTGCCGTTGTAGTGGCCGGACCGCACGTACTCCGCGAAGTTCTTCGCCGTGTTCGGCGCGTTCTGATCATCCAGTTCCAGGACGATCTGCCCGTAGTTCGTCTCGAGATTCACTTTGGTCATCCCTACACCTTTTCATGAGTGGCCTTCTCGGCCCGCACGCACAGGGGTGGTTCGAGGGTAGAAACACACCGCTCGACGCGGGACTCGCCCGGCGCGACCAACGGCCCGACATGCGGCCGGTTAACATTGCCAACCGTGCCCGACGTTGCTACCGCTGTGTTGACGAAACCGCCCGCTGACCCGGCGGTTACCCCGAAGGACTTCCGCGTCGCACGAATCGTCGCGGTGCTCGCCGGGATACTCGGTGTGCTGTTCGCGGTCGCGTCGCCGTTCCTACCCGTCAAGCAGACCACCGCGGAACTGAATTGGCCGCAGGACGGCGCGGTCGGCAACGTCCAGGCGCCGCTGATGTCGCAGGTGCCGATCGAGCTTTCGGCGAGCATCCCGTGTAATGCGCTGGCGCAACTGCCCGCCGAGGGCGGGATGCTGCTGGCGACCGCGCCGCCGCAGGGCGACCGTGCCTCGCTGGAGGCACTGTTCGTGCGGGTGTCGGATACCTCGGTGGATGTGATCGACCGCAACGCCGTGGTGGTTTCCACCGATCGCGCGCGGATGAGCGAATGCTCCAGCCTCGACATCACCTCCGATATCGACCGCACGCACGCGGTGTTCACCGGCCTCGTCCAACAGCAGCAGCCCGGCGCCGAACCGGGTGTCAGCGATCTGGTGGAGGGTCAGCTCGTCGGCGACCTGCGTCCCCAGGTGGTCGGGGTCTTCTCCGACCTGAAAGGCGCGGCACCCGAGGGACTTTCGTTCCACATGACGGTGGACTCGCGCTTCTCCTCCAGTCCCACGCTGATCAAGCTCGTCGCGATGATCGCCGCCGTCGTGTGCACCCTGATCGCGCTCGGCGCGCTGGCCAGGCTCGACGGCTCCGATGGCCGCGGCCACCGCAGGTTCCTGCCCGCCAACTGGTTGAAGCCGACCTGGGCCGACGGCGCGGTGATCGGCACGCTGGCCGTCTGGCATTTCGTCGGCGCCAACACCTCCGACGACGGCTACATCCTGAACATGATGCGGGTGGCACCGCACGCGGGATACATGGCCAACTACTTCCGCTGGTACGGCGTTCCCGAGGCGCCGTTCGGTTGGTACTACTACGTCATCCAGCTGTTCACCGAGGTCTCCACCGCCAGTGCGTGGGTGCGTATTCCCGCGCTGCTGTGCGCGATCCTGTGCTGGATGGTGATCAGCCGCGAGGTCGTTCCCCGGCTCGGCCGCGGCGTTCGCACCAACAAGGTGGCGCTGTGGACCGGCGGACTGGTGTTCCTGGCCTTCTGGCTGCCCTACGACAACGGCCTGCGTTCGGAGCCCATCGTCGCGCTCGGCGCCCTGCTCACCTGGGTATCGATCGAACGAGCCATCGCGACAGGACGACTGCTCCCCGCTGGAGTCGCGGTGATCGTCGCCGCGTTCACCCTCGCGGCCGCACCGACCGGGCTGATGTGTGTCGCCGCGCTGCTGGCCGGAATTCGGCCACTGGTGCGGATCGTCGTGCGCAGGCATCGAGAATTCGGCACCGTCGCCTTGCTCGCACCGATCGCGGCGGCCGGTGTGCTCGTGTTGACCGTTGTTTACAGCGACCAGACCTTCGCCGCCATCCAGGAAGCCAACCGGGTGCGTCAGCTCACCGGCCCCAACCTGGCCTGGTACGAGGACTACCTGCGCTACTACTACCTGTTCGTGGAGACCGTCGACGGTTCGTTGCCGCGCCGGTTCGCGTTCCTGGTGATGCTGCTGTGCCTGTTCACCACCATGCTGGTGCTGTTGCGGCGCAGGCGGATTCCCGGCCTCTCCAGCGGGCCGACCTGGCGACTGATGGGTGTCATCATCGGCACCATCTTCTTCATGATGTTCAACCCCACCAAGTGGACCCACCACTTCGGTGTGTACGCGGGCATCGCGGGTGCGTTGGCGGCGGCCACTGCCGTCGCGGTGTCGGCGAGTGCGTTGCGTGCGCGCAAGAACCGCGCGATCTTCCTCGCCGGATTGCTGTTCGTGCTGGCCATCTCCTTCTCCGGCATCAACGGTTACTGGTACGTGTCGGCGTTCGGGGTGCCGTGGTTCGACAAGCGGATCTCGCTGCACGGCGTCCAATCGAACACGGTGCTGCTGGTGTTGTTCGCGGCGTCGTTGGTGCTGGTCGCCTGGCATCTGCTGCGTGAGGGTTATGCGAAACCGCCGAGTTCGTCGAAGACGGCGCGTGGCAGGCGGATTCGCAAGTTCGCCGCGATCCCGCTGACCGTTGTCGCGGCGCTTATGGTCGCGATCGAGGTGTTTTCGCTGGTCAAGGGTGCGGTATCGCAGTATCCCGCCTATTCGTTGGCGCGGTCGAACTTCGATGCCGTCGGCGGAAGCAGCTGCGGAATGGCCAATGACATTCTGGTGGAATCGGATCCGAACGGCGGCAAGTTGGCGCCGATCATCGATCCGGCGAATCCACCGAGCGACCCGAACGACCCGCTGGCCGGCGTCGATCCCGCCGGTTTCGACGCCAACGGTGTGCCGAACGACCTGTCCGCGGACACCGTCGAGGTGAAGCCCGGTACCGGCAACACTTCCACCCAGTCGGTGGGCGCGGCCTTCGCCGATGGCCAGGCCGCGGGTACCGGAGGCGGTCAGGGTGCGCTCGGCGTCAACGGCAGCACCGTGGCATTGCCGTACGGACTCGACCCGGCGACCACGCCGGTACTCGGCAGCTACCAGAACGGCATTCAGGAGCCCGCGCACCTCACCTCCAGTTGGTATGAGTTGGCGCCGAGGTCGGCCGACAAGCCGCTGGTGGTGATCACCGCCGCCGGTCGCATCCTGTCGTTCGACGAGACCGGTGCGATGAAGTACGGCCAGTCGCTCACCGTGGATTACGGCAAGCGTCAACCCGACGGCAGCGTGCAGAAGCTGGGCACCTACCTGCCGCGCGATATCGGCCCGTTCCCGTCCTGGCGCAACCTGCGCATCCCGTTGGACGAGATTTCCCCCGACGCCGACACCGTGCGCATCGTCGCCAACGACCCGATCCTGATCGGCGACCAGTGGTTGGCCTTCACCCCGCCGCGCATGCCGAGCGTGCAGTCGCTCAACACCGTCCTCGGTTCCGAGCGCCCGATCCTGCTGGACTGGGCCGTCGGCCTCCAATTCCCTTGCCAGCGCCCGTTCGACCACAAGAACGGCGTGGCCGAGGTTCCGGAATACCGCATCCTGCCCGACCGCCCGTTGGCCGTCAGCTCCACCGACACCTGGCAGGCGGAGGAAAACGGTGGCCCCCTCGGCTTCTCCCAAATGCTCGCAAAGTCGACCACCATCCCCACCTACATGAAGAACGACTGGGCCCGCGACTGGGGCTCCCTGGAGCGCTACGACCAGTACTACCCCGACGCCACCCCCGCCAAGATCGACACCGGAACCACCAACCGCTCCGGTTTCTGGACTCCGGGGCAGCTGCGGGTGGTGCCGAGCGCCGGGTAGTAGGCGTTCCTCGGCACCGAGGGCTTCTGCGAGCGCGAATGTCGTCTGCCCTGACGGCATTCGCCGGGGCCGACCCCACCGAGGGGGCGTCGTACGGCGCAGCGCGAGAACCAAGGCTGATGCTCCGCAGGTCTTCTGAATCCGGCAAGATGAGATTGCTGAAGTGGTAGACGTGGAGTTAGCGGATTCGGCGTGGTGCCGGGCCAGGAGATCGGGGGATCTGTGGGTGCGATTGCGACGTTCGGTGCTGTGTCGCTCGATAGTGCCGACACGCGTCAGCTCGGGCGCTTCTACTGCGCGCTACTGAATTTCGAGGTGGTGCACGAATCCGACGAATTGGTGGTGCTCAGAGGGGGCGGGGTACTGCTGACCGTCGAGCGGGTGGAAGAGCATCGAGTGCCGGATTGGCCGGGAAATGAGGTACCCAAGCAGATGCACCTGGATCTGTTTGTCGACGATCTCGATGCCGCTGAGCGGGCGGCGATCGAGATCGGTGCGGTGAAGCCTGATTTTCAGCCAGCACCGCAGCGTTGGCGGGTGCTCCTCGACCCCTCGGGCCATCCGTTCTGCCTCACGATCCGCCCCTGATACCAGACGGCAGAGACCTCAGATGCCCAGAGCTGAATGGAACCGTTAAGCCTTGGGTTCCGTCAGATACTTTGTCGGAGTGGGTCGGTGGACCCGCTCGCACGTTAGAGGATTACAGGACAGTTAGGTGTACGGATGGCAGCAGAGTTCCAAGTCAACCCAGACGACGTCGACTCTGCGGCGCGTCAGCTGTGGAAGATCGCCGAAGACAACAGCCAGGCTGTCACATTCGCCCAGAAATGGCTTGAAGTCCAGAACAGTGGCGGGCTCGTCTTGACGCCAGTTCTTGATCAGTTGCAGGAGTCATGCGAGCAGCTGAAGTCCAACTACGAGCGGTTGGGCACTGTAACGGACAACTCATCCAGCGAACTCACCAACGCCGCGCGCATGTACCGGACTACCGATTCGACGAGCGCGAAGAATATGGACGTATATTACGGAAAGCTGGGGGAATGACCGCAACCTCGTATCCCGTCGAGAAGTTGTCTGAGCCAGAGTCTTTGGACCCGGTCCATGACTACGTCGAGCTAGTCATCAGCGGAAACGGCACAAGCTTGACATACCATCTCAACAACGTCATTGCGATGGCGACCAGCCCATTCGTAGATGGTGGTGGTTTCAATTGCCTGTCCACGATCACCAACAATCTTTCTGGGGATTGGGTCGGGCTGCAGAAGTCGGCGGACGCGATCCGCAAGCTCGCTGAGTACAACCGGAGCTATCACGGGTCGATCGATGGCGCGATGAGTAATGTCGAGAAATCGTGGCAGGGTAACGCGGCAGAAAGCTCACGAGCGTACTTCTCGTCGCTGACAACAGCTCTCGACGGCCAAGCTGACGCTCTGGGACAGGTTGCGGACGAAATCTCAGCGTATGCTCTCGCTTCCTATGGCATGGCTAATGGGATCGCCGACTTGGTACAGACCCTCGGTGATCTCGCCATCGAATGGGCGGTTACTCAGGCGGCGGCGGTCGCATCGGCTTCGACTGTCATCGGAGCTGGCGTGACGGCAGCACTCGAGGCGGTGGCGGCTGCACTGGCCGTCTACATGGCGACCAGAGTCGTGAAGATCCTCGGCAACCTCGGCCACATGGTGAATGCTTCCGAAGCCTTGGTAGGCATGATGTCTGGGGGGATCAATGCGGCGATGGAAGCGTCGCAGATTCCCGCGCTTCCCACCTCGTCCTACGATCACCCCGGCGTGGTCTGATGGCGAAACACGACGATGAGCCCATTCTCGACTTGGTTAGCCACGATACGGGTATCTCACGCCACCTCTCGAAGGCGTTGAAGGTTCTTGTCGACAGTCCGGGGATCGATAAGAACTTGCAGAAGCAGCTACGCGAGATCATGAACGGCCAGGGCAGCCTACGCGATTTGGCTGGCAGCGAGTCGTTTACGCGACTCAGTGAGGCGGCGATGTCCAAGCTCGCAGCGCAGACGCCGAAATCGCGGGAGGAGATGCAACGGCTTGCCCAGGCTGGAGAGCAGGTGCTCGACACATACCGCAACGAGGTTTCCAGTGTCTCGCCTCCCTTGGCTGACGGAACGGAAGCGGCTCCATCCAGTTCGTACCCGGCCCCTGCCACAACCCACGCCGCTCCTCCGCCCATACCCGCTGACCGCGCGGATTATGGAGTGATTCCTGGGACACGGAAGCCGAACCGCGAGCGGATCGTCACCTCTGAGGAACTCGATGAGGACGACTTGTACTACCGAGACCGGCGGCAAAAGGGCTGGTTGGAATGAGTAGGTGGGGGGAGATGGCCGACAGTGATCCGGGGCGTGACGGACGTTCGGGCGGGTACAACGTGCCGGTTCGACTGAGGCGCTGTCGAGAACCATTGGCACACACCAAGTTGCTGTACCAGGACCGCGCTTCGCGCAGCGTCGCGCCGCTGGAATTGGAGATCGCGCAGGATCTTCCGGATGTTTGCAGTCGGCACGGGCGTCATGCAGTGTCGCGCAAGCCGATCAGGATGTGTTTTTACGATACGAAGCAGCACCCCCGGTTTCCGCGCATGATCGTGGAGAACTGGCCTACGCGTCAGCTCTCGCCGATGTCGACGATTCTCGTTGGTTCGTGGCCGGTGTGTGATCGGTGTGGTGGGTCGAGCCGCCGCTTACGGCAAACTGCCGCGGCCCTGGGGGTGGCGATGGTCCTGAATTTGTTCACCTTGATCGCCTTACTCATCGCAGGCAGGATCGGTCTCGACGTTCATGCCGCGATCCGGCCGATGGTGTGGGCGTTTTTCCCTGGCTCGATCCCCATTGGTCTCTGTGCCGTAGCGCTCCTATTGCGTACCGGTGCTGAGCCGGTGGAGTTCCTACCTATCGATGATGAACGATGCGCCGTTGTTCGCGCTGACCGGCGTTTCGGCGACGCGGTGTTGGCGATGCCTGGATCGACCAGCGCCGACAACACCTGACCCCTGTCTTGTTCGCGTCCGCCACCCGACCGGTTCGGAATCTGTTCGTCGGCGAACTTGATGTGGATGAGCGGGTGGCGATCGAGGTCGGTGCGAGGAAACCCGCGAGTTTCACCGCCGTCGTCCTGACCCACTGCCGGATGCTATTCGCCTCGCCTGGGTCCGTATCTCTGCTGCCTCACGGTCCGCCCCTGATACGAGACCCGTCCCGCTCGATCTCGGCCACATGGTGGCCAAAAAGTAGGGCCGTCGTGGCAGTGCGCTCAGCTCTGCCGGACGGCCCGGATTTGCGTGTCGACAATCGCCGGATGCGGCTGCGCGACCACCCCCCCTTGTCGTCTTCAGATCAGGATCGCCGTCACACCTTGGCTATCATGCGCTGGCCGAGTTCGCGGCGGAGTACCTCTTGGGCGGGGAGTCGGCCGAGCACGCGTAGTACCGCGGGGCGCAGCTCGCGCTGCTCCTCCTCGGTGAGTAGACCGACGAGATCGCGAAGAGCCATATCCTCGAAAGACGTCATGCGATCCAGGGTACTGATCCATTCGTTGTGCGTCTCGGATTCGAATCATCACTGGTGGAAGCAGTTTTCATACCGGACAGCCGGTTCTGCGCTCGCGGCTGTCCGGTTGTCGATTCTGTCTACTTCGCCCGAATCGGATCGTCCTTCGCCATGCCGGAGCGCGACTGCACGGTTGCCTCGAGCGTCGCGGGACGGGCATTCGATTCATAGGGGGTGAACCGTTCGAGCGAACCCCAATCGCGACTCAGATCGTGGTCGAGGTACGTCGGGACGGTCTCGGACTCCATCAGTAGACCGGTCCAGCCGAGTGGGCCGCCGCCGACTTCGTCTTGCCACGCGTTCGACGCGTCGGAGCCGTTACGGTCGGGCAGAATCCGCCAGCGCGGTACCTCGGCGACACCGTCGTGATGGTCGAACGGCCGCTGGCACGGGAACGCCAACCCCACGTGCCAATCCAACAGCACCGGATCCTGGCGGCCCACCACCGAATCCAAGGTGGCCAACTCGGGCAGCCGCGGCGGCGTCACCGCCAACCACTGCTTCTGCGTGATGTCGTTGTCGACGGCGACCAGACGCACCGCGTTCACACCGTCGGGCAACTGGTCGAGGGGCACCCGCAGGTTGCGCCACGAGGGCGCGGGTCCGATATCGATCGGGTCCACCGAGCCCAGCGCGCGCATCGCACCATCCTGTTCGCGCACACCGTATTCCAGGTGCAATTCCTGGCCGTAGTGCACAACACCATCCGCGTCGACCGACTGGATCCTGCCCGCCGCGGTGATCACGAGCGCCTGGTAGGCCGGATCGTCGCGCACCGCGTTCAGGTCGAGTTGGTACCACTGCGAGGTGAGCGCCGCCTGCTGTTGTTCGCCGGAGCGGTAGCTGCCGAGTACCGGCGTCTTGGCCGGATCGAGGCCGAACGGCAATTTCACGGTGCTGCCGTTGATTCCGGTCTGCTCGGTGGTGCCGCCACCGGTTCCGGCGCCGGTGGTGTTGGTGGTCTTGTTCTCGTTGTCGGACTCGATGGAATTGGCGCCGCCCGCGGTGGTCTCCTCGGCGTCGGCGGTCAGATCCTTGGCCACACCGTCGGGGGTGAAGCCCTTGGACGGTGTGGCGTCCTGCTCATCCGGTGCCTGCAGTGCGTTGGCCGGATCGCCGGAGTACGGGGTGAGCAGCGAGTCGGCGGTATTCGATTCCACCAGCACGTCATTGGCCAGCCCGCAGGTATTACCGGTGAGCGATTCGAGATTCGACTTGGTGATCGAGTAGGCGGGGTACTGGGTGACCGCGCCCTTGGCCAGCGAGGCCACCTCGAAGAGAACCAGCGCGGCGGCGGCGATGGTGAGCGGCGCCGATGCCCAACGGTCGAACCGCTTGGGCGCCACGGGTTTCGTCCCTCGATACGGTTCTCGGAAATGCAGCCAGACGGCGGCGATCAACGCCAGCCCGCTGAGCCCGAGGAATGCGGTGGAAAGCCCCTTCCCCGCGAGCACCGGTGCCTTGTCCCACCACGGAATACCGAAGCTGGACACATACCACCAGCCATTGGAGCCGGTGAAGGTGATCGCGAGCAGGAAAAGTACCGCGGCACCGAACAACGCGCGATTGCGTGGTGACCGAATGCCCTCGGTGCCGACGGCCACCGCCGCGAGCGCGGCCAGCGATCCGGCCAGACCCGCGTACACACCGAAGTGGTGGGTCCACTTGGTGGGGGTGAACATCATCAACAGCAGCGAGGCGAACACGATGCCGAGAATGCGCACCGAGGGACCACGCGAGGTGCCGGGAATACGACCCTTGCGCAGCACCTGCAAAACGCAGACAAGCAGGCACAGCAGCATCACCAGCACGCCGAAGCGTCGACTCAACGACCCGTCGGGGGCGAGCATCATCAGCGAATCCCAGCGGGTGCGCTCGTCGAACCACGCCACATTGGGTCCGACGAGGGTGCGCACGCGTGTCGCTTCCAGCACGGTCGCCAGGGTCTGGTCGGCGAAAACCACCACCAGCACCAGGGTTCCGGCCGCGGCGCCGGGTGCGAGCAGCGCGGCGTAACGGAAAAGGCCCTTCGTGAACGAACTTCGTCGCGCACCCGCCTGCGCTGGTGCGCCGGTGACATCGCGAGCGCGACGAATGATGATCTGCAACACCGGCCGTGATCCGGCGATCAACGCCGCGATACAGATCAATCCGGTCGGCCCGGCCGCCAAGGAGAACGCCGCGATCAATACCGCCACCGCCGCGGGCAACAGCCGACCGGTCGCGATGGCGCGCTCGATCGAACACCAGGTGAGCAGCGCACCCGCGGCGATCAACGGTTCGGGACGCAGACCATTGTCGTAGGGCAGCCAGAAGGCGAGGAAGACCAGGCCGGCGGTCCACAACGCCACCTTGTGCCGACGCACGCGGGCGCCGAGGCGCGGCAACACCTCTCGGCTGATCACCAGCCAGCACACGATCCCGGCGATCAACGCGGGCAACCGCATCCACAGGCTGGCGTCGCTGATCTTGGTCATCCAGGCCAGCACCTCATAGGACCAACCGAACGGCGCCTCGGGCACCCCGAACCAGCGGTAATAGTTCGCCATGTAGCCGGAGTGCTCCGAGACTCGTGCCATGTTCAGGATGTAGCCGTCGTCGGAGGTGTTGGCGCCGATGACATGCCACAGCACGAGCGTGCCGAGCACGACGCCGTCGGCGGCACCGAAGCGCCACCAGTGCGCGGGCAGGAACCGACGCGGCCGCCTGCCGTCGCTGTTGTCGAGCAGGTGCAGCGCGATCAACGCGAGGATCGTGAACACCGCCGCGGCGATGATGGCGGCCAGCTTCAACACCGAAGGCGACGAGGAGAAACGCGAGTCGAGGTCGGCGTGCAACCGGGCACCCTCGAGTTGTCCCGCGTCGAGATCGGTGAACACACCGACCATTTGGGGTCGGATGTCGCGGGTGACCTCGGCACGAAACGGCGTGCCGTCCTGCCGGGTCGCGCCCTGGATCTCGGCGGTCGTCACGGCGGCGGTGGAGGAGACGGTGACTTCGCTACAACCGCCGATTTCCGCCAGCGGCGCCGAAAGCAGTGGCACATCGCGCAGCACCACCGACAGCGTGCCCTCGGTGACGGACACAACCAGGCCCTTGCTCGCCGCCGCACCCGAGGCGGTGGGCACTGTGGACAGCACGTGGTGCGCCGCGGTGTCGCCGGAGACGGGCGCGGTCTCGGCGCCGCGAATCAGCGCGCACGGCAACGTCGTATCCAGCCGCAACGGCAGATAGGACACCAGGGGAGCCTCGACACTGGTGGCCCCCGCCTGCGGCCAATCGAGCGTCGCCCTGTCCTCACGCACCGGCAGCAATGGTGTCAGGAGGGCGAGCAAGAACCCGATCAGCCCACAGACGAGGGCGATCAGGCGATTACGGGTGAACGCTCGAGTAGCTCGGTCCGGTCGCACGGACGTTGATGCTAGCCACCGTCTTCGGTCGGCCGCACGGCCCGGCACTTACCGCAACGTGTGCACATCCCACAACCACACGTCGTCGACGCGGGTCGGCACGAACCCCAGTAGCTCGGTCACCGTTGTGCGCAGGGTGTCGCCGTTCTTGGTCGCGGGCAGGACGAGCACGTCTGCCTGCCAGAACCGAAGGTCGGTCACAACCTGTTCGCGCGTGTTGGCGTCGATGCGCGGGACGAGGCCGGATTCCTGGGCGTCGACCAACAGGGACGTGGTCACCCGGTTCTGCGGGCCGTAGATCCCCTTCTGCTGGGTGCCTTCTTGATCGGGTGGTCCCGCGGGGCCGACGAAATAGCCGCCGGAGAGCGGGAATCCGAAGCCCGCGTCGATCTGCCAGTGCAGCGCCTTGGCATCGGGGGCGCGGGCGGGCGGCACCATCACCACCGAACCGTCGGTGACGTAGCGATGCACCGCGCCGCCGGAGAAGAACTCCGGGGTGGCGGCGCGCTCGGTGACCGGAAGAACCGTCGGTGTCAGTGGCAGCAGCGCGCACAACAGTGCCGCGAACCAGGCCAGCGGGCGCCAATCGTCGGCGGTCCGTTGCCAGGCCGCTACCGCGCGTTCGGTGGCCATGGCCAGTACCACCGCGATCGCGGGCACCACGGCCATGGTGAGCCTGGTCTCCAACACGGTGTTGAGTAGCGGCACGTGTTCGGCCCAGCTCCACGGCAGACCGATCACCGTCTCGCCGTGGCCGAATTTGGCTACCGGGCCGAACGACAGCACGGTGAACACCACGATGACCGCGGTAGTGGCGCGCACTACGCGTTCGCGCCACAGCAGTTTCAGCGTCACCACGAGCAGAAGCAGCAGTGGCCACCCGAAGTACGCGTTCTGCTCGGTGTCGTTGATCGCGACGTTTTCGCCCGGCGCGAATACCCCGCCCAGTGATTCGGACGGGAATTGCGCGATCGACTTGATGTCGTTGCCCATCGGCCCGTGGTCGATCTCGCGGTAGCTCTGCGGTCCGAAGAACTGCCACCACAGCGGAATCGCGGTGAGCAGCAGGGTGATCGTGGCCGCGACGGCGAGGGTGGGTGCGATGCCGCGCAGCACGCGCAGCGCCAACTTGGGTTCGCGCAGGTAATAGGCGGCGCCGAAGACGCCGAACGCCAACGCGAAGATCAGCAGCGGTTCCTCACCGAACGCGATCTGCAACGCCACCAGCAGTCCGAGGGCGACCGCGTTCAGCACGAGCCCGCGTCCTCGGTCGCCCGAACCGACCGACGCCCGCCGCGCCATCCTGATCAGCTGACCGGCGATGATCGGAAGTAGCGGCAGCATCACGAAATTCGGGTGCGCGTTGGCATGCGAGATCATGGCGGGGGCGAAGCCGCAGAGGAGCCCACCGATGGTGGCGGCGAACCGGCTGCTGGTCAGGTAGCGCGACAACAGCCAGTACCAGCCGATGGCGGTGGTGGCCAGACCGAGGGTGAGCACGAGCACGAAGGTGACGGTCGGGCCGAACAGCAGCGTGATGGGGGTGAACGGGACGCCGACACCGAACATGGCGGTGTTGGCCATCATGTTCACCCCGGCGGGGAAGTTTTGCAGCGTGCTGCCGAGCGGATTCTGTAAGTGGGCCACCGAATGCGCGGTGACGGAGAAAAACCACTCCCACATGGCCTGGTCCTGACCGCTCTTGATCAGATACCCGCTGTGTGTGTTGCGCCACAACCCGGAAAGCACCGCGACGGCGAGCAGGCCGAACCCGGTGGAGACCAGCAGATCGGTGCGGTCGAACTTCGCGCTGAGCGTGGAACGCGCGGTGCGCAGGCGCCGCTGGAGCACCCCGATAGGGCTGGATTCTCGCTCCGCGCCGCCTACCGTCGCCGACCCGTCCTGTTCGACGAGATCGACGCGTACTGCCCGTTCCACCTGTAAAACACTCCTCCGGAAGGCTGAACCAGCCGCCCAACGTACCGAACAACTCTGTGCGTGAGCTGGTAGTCCCGCCTGGCCGAGCAGTCGACACCACCTACTGAAGGTGGAGTCGACGTTTCGGGCGCCCTGAAATTAGTACCCAGAGTGTGTGTGGATCAACCGCCCGGGGTGGAGGTACATGTGGTGTGATGTGGCTCGCCGTGCTGGGGGTATGTGGTGCCGGGTGTGCCGGGTGGTGGTCCGGTAGGGCAAGTGATGTGCTTGGTGAGGGGTGTGGCGCGGGGTGGTCTGGTGATCTTGGGCTAGGGCTGGACGGTGACCAAGGTGAAGGGGCCGATGTCGGTGGTGGTGAAGTGGGGGGTGTCGAAGAGGGGCTTGGGGAAGGTGACCGTGTAGCGCTCTACGTTGGGGTCGTTGGGGTAGACGTCTCTGGCCAGGCGGAGGGTGTAGTTGTCGCCGGTGCGGCGGAAGAGGAAGGCGTCGGGGGCGCGCCAGGGGGTCTTGGTCAAGGCGTCCAAGAGCTGGTCGGGGGTCTCGAGTTTGCTCCATGACTCGATGGCCGCCGAGCGTCCGGCGAAGTCGGCAAGCGGGTTGGCGTAGTGCGAGGTCGGCGCCTGGAAGCCGAGGTAGGGGTAGAAGGACAGGAAGCTGGTGTCCGCGGTGAGGACCACCGTTTCGTCGCGTGGGCGGCCGGTTTGGGCGGTGAGTGCCGCATCGATCGCGCCGTAGTGCGAGACGGCCGAGGGGGCGCGCTTGTCGGCGCGCTCGCCGTTGCCGTCGGTGTCGGTGTAGGCGATGGTGATCTCGGGGGCGAGGACCTCCGGGATGTGCTGGGCGAACGCGAGTGCGCCGACGGTGGCCACCACGATGGCGGTGAGCCGGAAGCGGCCAGGTTCGTTGAGCGCCTGGTAGATCGCGCGTGCGCCCTCCACGAAGCCGAAGGCTCCCGCGGCGGCCAGCAGTGCGATCAGGATCGGCTCCAACCGGAACGACAGCAGGGTCGTTCCCGCCGCGGTCGCCACCATCGACAGCAGCGTCCACAGGTAGGCGGCGATGACACCGATCGCCAACGCTTGCGCGCGGCGAGAAGAGGTGGTGCGCAGCACCAACCAGAGCACGCCGATCAGGCACAGTGCGCCGCGCAGCGAGAATTCGGCCATCGGGAACGCCAGTTCCGCGCCGCCCTGCGGCAGATAGTGCAGCGCGGTACCGGAACTCGCCGCCGTCCCGCTGAGCCATTTCAGCACGAACGGACCCCAGACGAGCAGCGCGATCAGCCCGGCGACGACCCCGATCACGATCAGCCGCATCAGTACGGGCAGCGCGGCCCGCCACGGTGCCGAATCACGTTCTCCGTCAGGGAGTTTCGCGCGCGCTCGGACCGCGAGTACGGCCGCGACCACGCCCATCAGGCAGACCGCGAAGGTCGCGAGGCCGAAATACAGGGTGTAGAACGTCGCGGCGAGCCCGAGGAACAGTCCGCTGCCGAGCACCGCACCCCAACCGCGCGCGGTGCCAGCGTCCTCGCCCTGCGGACGATGCAGCGCACCCCACGACAGCACCAGCGCGGGCGGCAACAGGATCACGATGATCGAGCTGTAGGACTCCGGCGCCGCGTACGCCAGTGCCACCGCCGTGACCGCCGCCGTCACCGCGACCGCCCAGTCCGCGCGAATCAGCTTGGACCACAAGACCAGCGACACCACGGCCGCCACGGCGATCGAGGTGATCGCGTACGGCTTGAACGCCTCCCAGCCTGCCATCCCGAGCAGGTTCGCGAACCGTCCGCCGACCCAGAACCAACCCGCCGGGTAGTACGACGGCAAGTCGGCATAGGTCATGTCGTGCAGCGCGGGGGAGTCGGTGAGCCGGGTCAGGAACTCCGTACGGAACTCCTGGTCCACCGAAACGCCGTAGAGGTACAGCTTCGTCGCCGCGAGCGGCATCCCGAGGGTGAAGGTGACGAAGGTCGAAATGCCGATCCAGGACAGCAGTTTCGCCACCAACGGCCACTTGCGGGTGCGCAGCAGTCCGATCGAGACGGCCAGTAGCACCGTGGCGAGCACCTGGCCGACGGTCGTCAGCGCGCGCGTCACATTGGAGGAGTTGAACGCGGGCCACTGCACCAAGGAGAACGCGATGAGTCCCACGCCCGCGACCACTGCGGCGACTACCGCGGCGGCCACCGCCTCCCCGAGCCCCGACCCGACCTGCGCGGCCAGACGACGCCGTTTACCTGGTAGAGCGTCGACGACGACGGAACTCATCGGATCACCTCGAAATCGTTGTCGCGCAGCTGTGGTCCCGTGGTGCACCTGCGGCGCACGGAGGTCCACTCGACGGCGCCGATCTCACCCCGCGCGCGGCGATCCGCGCGTCGGCTCGGTAGCCGGTGTCCGATTACTCGCATGGCATCTCCGGGTTCACTCCAGCGGCTCGGTGATCATGGTGCGCGAGGCATGGTCGGGTATTCGCCTCGGCCGTCGTCGGTGCTCGAACGGCCTCGGCGACCGGCGATCATGCTGCCAGGTCTTGCCGATAAACGTGGAGCACGCGTCGACGGGTGGGGGTACGAAAAACCGCACCCCGTCCCCGACGCGCCGCGGCGGCGTCGGGGCAGAGGTGCGGCTCGGGCAAACTCAGAGTGGGAGTTTGCGGAAGATCGGGCGCGGAATGTGGCGCAGCACCATCATCACGAACCGGAAGATCCCCGGCGCCCAGATGAGGTCCTTACCGCGTTCGGAGGCCGCGACCGCGAGTGCGGCGACCTCTTCCTTGTCCACGGTGAACGGTGCTTCCTTGACGCCCTGGGACTTCCACGCGTTGATCGTGGTGGTGGTACGCACCTGACCGGGCCGGATCACCAACACCCTCGGCCCGTGCGGCGCGAGCGCCTCACCGAGTCCGAGATAGAAGCCGTCCAGACCGGCCTTGGTGGAGCCGTAGACGAAGTTCGAGCGACGCACGCGCTCACCCGCGGCCGAGGACATGGCGATGATCCGCCCGAAGCCCTGTGCCTTCAACTTCTCGCCGACCAGCACACCCACCGAAACGGCTGCGGTGTAATTGATCTGGGCGATCTGCACGGCCTTGCGCTGGTCCTGCCACAGCTGCTCGGCGTCGCCGAGTAGACCGAACGCGACGATGGCGACGTCGATATCGCCACCGTTGAAGGCCGCGTCGATGACCTTGGGGTGGCTGTCGGTGTCGAGCGCGTCGAAGTCGATGACCTCGACCTGCTTGGCGCCGGCCGCCTCCAGTTGCGCGACCGCGGAGTCACGCAGCGGGTCGCCGGGTAGCGCGGCGAGCACGATGCGAGCGGGGCCCTTTTTCAGGTATTCCGCGCAGATCGCGAGACCGATCTCGGAGGTCCCGCCGAGCAGCAGAATCGCCTGCGGGTTGCCAACGGCATTAATCACTTGGATGACCTCACAGTCACTGAAGCTCCAGCCTCCTAGCCATATCGGACATGAAAACACCGGTGGGATCGACACTTCGGCGGATCTTGATCCACTCGTCGATCCTCGGGTACATCTGGTGGAAGGTCTCGGCGGTGGTGCGCGAGTCCTTCGCCGTGTAGAGCCGTCCGCCGAACTTCAGCACGCGCTTGTCCAGCTCGGTGACCAGCTCGTTGAGCCCCGGCTTGATCGGGAAGTCGACGCAAATATTCCAGCCCGGCATCGGAAAGCTCAGTGGCGCGGGATTTCCCGGACCGAAGAGCTTGAAGACGTTGAGCGCCGAGAATTGCCCCGAGGCCTGGATGTCGATGATGATGCGCTTGAACTCGTCGACGGCATCGGTCGGCACCACGAACTGGTACTGCAAGAAGCCGTTGGAACCGTAGCCACGATTCCACTCCGCGATCATGTCCAGTGGGTGGTAGAACTGCGTCAGGTTCTGCACCTTGCCGGTGTAGTTGCCGCCCATCCGGTAGTACGCCTCACCGATGGACATGAGCGTGACCTTGTTCATCGTCCAGTTCGGGAAGATGTCGGGCACGGTCATCAGCTGCGGTGCGTCGAACTTCAACGGCTTGTCGCGCAAGCGCTTCGGCAGTTCGTCGAGCTTCGCCAGTCGGCCGCGGGTAATGGTGGCACGACCGAGCTTCGGCTGCGGGTTGATCACATCGAACCAGGCACTCGAGTACGTGTAGTTCGCTTCGCTGCCATCGCTGTGTGCCGCGATCGTCTCGTCGAGGGTCTCGGTCTTGAGGCCGTCGTTGAGGAAGTACGCGGTTTCGGTGGCGACCATTTCGATGGTGGCGCGCAAGATGATTCCGGTCAGGCCGTTGCCGCCGACCGTCGCCCAGAACAGCTTCGCGTTGCGCTTCGGGGTCAGGTGTTGCACCTGGCCGTCGGCGGTGAGCAGCTCGATCGAGCGCACATGATTGCCGAAACTGCCTTCGCTGTGGTGGTTCTTGCCGTGGATGTCGGAGGCGATCGCGCCACCGATCGTCACCTGGCGGGTACCGGGCAGCACCGGAACCCACAGCCCGAACGGCAAGGCCGCCTTCATCAACTGATCGAGGCTCACACCGCCGTCCACGTCGACGATGCGGGTGTCGCGGTCGATGCGATGGATGTTGTGCAACGCGGTCATGTCGACCACGAGGCCACCCGCGTTCTGCGCGTGGTCACCGTAGGAACGGCCGAGTCCACGCGCGATCACGCCGCGGCGTAGGTGCGCGGGTTTGGCGTCATTGTCCTCGGCGACCATGGCGACAGCCTTCGCGATCACCTCGGGATCGCTGGTCGAGAGAACTTCGGAAGAGGTCGGTGCGGTGCGGCCCCACCCGGTCAACCTGCGGGTACGCGTCGGCAGTGCGTTCGCGCTCCCGGCGTCGGTGCCGTCGTCGTTGACGCCGGCGTTCCCGGTTGACGTGGTGGTAGCCGGAGCTTTCGTGGACATCGGCATAGAGGCTACCGTGTTCGCTTTCCCTGGCGCGGGCGCGTGTTCCCCGCCCTTGCGCGCCATAACTCGTTGTTTGGTTACAGCTTGAAGATGACCGCGCGCTGGACGACGAAGTTGATCACCGTTGCCGTGCCCTGTGCGATCACGAAGGCCAGCGGCACTCGCCACCACTGATCGGGCAGTGAGTGGTACATGACCCAGTTGAGGCCGACCTGGACGGCGAAGGTCACCGCGTACAGCGCGACGACGGCGACGAACCTGGCTCGACTCGGCGGTGCGCGGAAGGTCCAGCGCCGATTGATCAGATACGCGGTGGTTGTTCCCGCGACGAAGCTGATCGCCTTGGCGCCGTTGACCGGCAAGCCGACCACGTTCAGCAGCAGCAGATAGAGGCCGAAGTCGACCACCGCGGACAGGCCGCCGGTGAGCGCGAACCGGATGATCTGCGTTTTCAGATCGACGTCGCTGCCGCCGGGTTCGTCGGTCAGCGGCAGCTCGGCAGGCAACGGCAGGTGTGGTTCGGCATGCACGCGAGGAAGCCTAGCCGCGTTGTCCAGTGCGCAGGCAGTCAGCGAGCTTCGGATCGCTCGGGCGGCGGTGGGGGTTTCGAGCAATCCGAGTGCGCGGGTCGTCGCGAATCCGGTCACAACCCAGAAATGGGACCTACCTGTGGGTAGGTCCCATTTCTGGAAGGTCGATCCTGCTAGCCGGGGTTTTCCGCAGGCGACGTCGATGTTCGGTCGAGAAGTCTCAGCAGGCGACGCTGGTGAGCTGGCTGCGCTTGCGCGCGATGGCCGCGCGCACCGCGGCGCCGAGCGCCACGACCGGCGGGACCCAGCGGGCCTCGTCGGGGGAAACGCCCCAGCAGGCCGACCCGGCCGAGAGGTGGGTGGGCGGCAACGGAACGCCCGCACCGTCGGTGTGCACGGTGGCACCGGCCGCGCGCAGCGCGTCCATCGCCATGGCGGCCTTGCGGACACCGGTGACCAGGTGGATTTCGCGACGCTCCGCACCAGGCAGCTCGATGACCGGCCCCGAGAGGTTGTTGGCGCGCAGGAAGCGGCGGACCTGACCGGCCAGCTCCCCGCTGACCTCGATGGCGGACAAGTCGTCATCGGTGATCAGGCAGAGACCGTTGGCCGTTTCAGCGACCGTCCATCCGCGCTGGCTGTACTCCTGCGCAGCGGCGGTCATGTCGGCCGCCGAGACGAAAGTCGGAAACGTGGTGCGCACTTGTCTTCTCCATTCCCCGGTAGATCTGGTCCTGCATTCATGGTTCGTATCGGTGGGTGCTGCCCGCCGTGTTACGTGTTCCGCCGAATTCTTCGGCGAATGTCTTCTTCGTCTCATTACCGAGCGGTCATAGCGCTCGGCTGCTAACGCGCTCACGGGCCCACTGTCGACCGCTGACCTGCTCGGACGCTGTGCCCGAGCCGGGAGGATGCTGTGGGTGATGTGCAAGCCGCATCGCGGTGTGTGCCGTGGGGTAGTGGCACGCCGCGGTCTCGGGGAGGATTCCCCCGAGAGGACGGTGCGCTGGGAGCGGTCGGCGAGCTTTCGATTCGGCGGGTGAAACCACCGCCTGCCGGAGGGATGATCCGGCCTCGCGTGAGCGGGTTGATCAAGAGTTGCACGAGTGAGCTGATCCAACGTTGCAGTGCCCGACGAACATGCCGACTCCGGTGGGAGCCGGGCGCGATCGAAGGTTAGTCATGAGCGATGAAACGAACACTACCGTCACTGCGCGCGAACGCGAGTCGGCGGATCTGCCGGAGCAAGAGGCGCCCGCGCGCCGTATCGCGGTGCGTACCGCGACGGCAAAACGGTTCTCCCGCAGTGATATAGGCCCTGACCACGACGGGGACGCGTCAACAACGCCCGAGCGAGCGGAGCCGTTCGTTCTCCAGCAGTGGGCACAATCGGCCGCGCGCGGATTACTCGATATCCGATTTCAACGCACCGCGACGAGCACGCTTCTTCCCCTCGCCTATGTACTGGGTTCGGTGTGCGCAGTGGTGCTCCCCTGCGTGCTGGTCGTGCTGGTTTGGCGCTGGTCAACGGTGTGGGGAGTGCTCGCGGCATTGGTCGCGGTGCCGCTCGGGGTGACCCTCGCGGCGGCGGTGCGGTTGACGCTGGAGTTCCTTGTGCACGCCGCACGACTGGCGAACCGGGTGGAACACATGGGTGATCTTGCCGACGATTTGTTCCACGCATTGTCGGAGGTGGCCGAACCGGTGAATCAGCTGTCGGAAGATGTTCGGGCGGTGCAATTCTGGCGTTTCCGTCGCGGCGGATCGCGCAGGTGAAAGCATGAAATCCGGTTTCGCGTAATGGGTTTGGCACTAAAATGCCATAGACCTCTCCGAGTCAAGATTTCTGGCTCCCGCGAGATCCGCTGCTGTACAGTGATGTTCGTTTAATCAATATCGTTGTCCGGTGTGTGATCTGGGGCCGTCACACCGAACTCGCGTCCTGCGCGAGCGCGGTATGCGCACGGCTGAAGGGGGGAACAAATGGCCGCATCATCGCGCGCGAACGTTGGTACGCGCGGAGGTACCGGAGCTACGATGCCGCGCCGGCAACTCGGTAGACAACTGCGCGATCTGCGTAACCGGGCCAAGATGACGACCAGGATCGCCGCCGAGCGACTGGAGTGGTCCGAGGCGAAGATCTGGCGGATCGAGACCGGCCAGACCTCACTGCGCAGCTTCGATGTCGAGGCCATGTGCAAGATCTACGGTGCGCCCGGCGACCTCGTCGCACCACTGACGGCACTGGCGAAGGAAACCAAGGCCAGGGGGTGGTGGTCGGTCTACGGCGACGTGATCGCCGACGGCTTCGAGGTCTACATCGGGTTGGAGGAGGCCGCACAGCGGCTGATCAGCTACGAGAACGAACTGATCCCCGGCCTTCTGCAAACCGAGGGCTACACCCGCGCGCTGCTCAGCGCCGCACGCCAGGAACTCTCCGCACACGAGATCGATCGTCGCGTGGAGTTCCGCAAGACCAGGCAAACGATGCTCACCCGCGACGAGGCCCCGCTGCGCCTGGACGTGGTGATCGGGGAGGAAGCGTTGGCGCGGCGGATCGGCAGCCACGAGGTCCACGTCGAGCAACTCGACCACCTGCTCGCGCTGTCCGAGGTGTCGACCGTTCGCATCCGCGTGGTGCCGACCGCCTCCGGATACCACGACGGCCTGCACGCCGACCGCTTCGTGATGCTGGAGTTCCCGCAGACCGGAACCGACGGCAAGGTCGAACCGCCGGTGGTCTATCTGGAGACCTTCACCGGATCGGTGTACCTGGACAAGGAAGCCGAAATCGCCAAGTATCGCCGGGCTTTCGAGGGCATCGAGGCGGTGGCGGTGGATGCGCGCCAGGGGATCGAGCTGGCGCGCACGCGCTCGGCCTAGCCGTCGATCGGATTCGTGACCGCGCCCGCCTCGGGGGAGAACGCGGGTGCGGCGACGTCCTTCGCGGAACGAACATAGGTCAGTGGGGTGCCGTCGCTGCCCACGCGCGGCCACTCGATCGCCAGGCGCGAATCGAACGCGTCCACGGCGTGGTCGTATTCGGGGGTGTACTCCAATGAGCACAGGTAGGTGACCGTCGAGCCGTCGGCCAGCGAGAGGATCGCGTGGCCGAGTCCTTCGGAGAGGAATACCGAACGCCGGTCCACGTCGTCGAGCAGCACGCTGTCCCAGCGACCGTAGGTGGGTGAGCCGGGCCGCAGGTCAACCACCACGTCCAGGAAAGCGCCGCGCACGCACGTCACGTACTTGGCCTGACCGGGCGGATCGTCGGTGTAATGGATACCGCGCAGCACACCGGCCGCCGACACCGAGAGGTTCACCTGCTTCAGGTCGAACGGTCGGCCGGTGGCCTTCTCGAACTCCGAGGACTTGAAGCCTTCGAGAAACATTCCACGGTCGTCCCCGAACTGCCGGGGGGTGACCATCCAGGCCCCCGGAACCGCGAGTTCCTGGAATTGCATGTTCACCAATGCCTTCCGCGTTCGATCAGGTCGACCAGGTAGGTGCCGTAACCGGAACGCACCAGGGGTTGCGCCAACGCGCACAGTTCGTCGTCGTCGATGTAACCCATCCGCCAGGCCACCTCTTCCGGAACGCCGATCTTCTGACCTTGGCGTTGTTCGATGGTGCGCACGTAGTTGCTCGCGTCCAGCAGTGAGTCGAAGGTGCCGGTGTCCAACCATGCCGTGCCACGGGCGAGGACGTCCACCTGGAGCTTGCCCTGGTCCAGATACGTCTGGTTGATGTCGCTGATCTCGTATTCGCCTCGTGCCGACGGCCGCAGTGTGCGCGCGATCTCCACCACGTCGTTGTCGTAGAAATACAGGCCGGGGATGGCGCAATTGGAACGCGGCTTCTTCGGCTTCTCCTCGATCGAGACCGCGCGGCCGTCGACGAATTCGACAACACCGTATGCGGTGGGATCGGAGACGCGGTAGGCGAAGACCGCGCCGCCGTCGAGATTGTCGAACCGATTGAGGCTGGTGCCGAGGCCTGGCCCGTGGAAGATGTTGTCGCCGAGAACCAATGCGGCCACCTCGGTGCCGATGTGCTCGGCGCCGAGCACGAACGCGCGCGCCAGGCCGTCGGGTTTCGGTTGCACCACGTAGCTGAGGGAGACGCCGAACTGGGAGCCGTCACCGAGGAGGCGTCGGAAGGATTCGGCGTCCTCGGGGGTGGTGATCACCAGGATGTCGGTGACGCCGGCCAGCATCAACGTCGACAACGGGTAATAGATCATGGGCTTGTCATAGACCGGGACAAGCTGCTTGCTCACCCCGCGCGTGATCGGGTGCAGTCGAGACCCGGTGCCACCCGCCAAGATGATTCCGCGCATGTATAGGCAGTCTAGGGCCACCGGCCGGGTTCGCTGGTGCCGAGTCCATGTGCCGTGATCGCCACAGCGGGCCCCGTCCCGCGGTATACGCGAGGCGAGGCCCGCTTCGTGGCAGGCGGCGACGGTCAGGCCGTACGCGCCCGCGGGATCTCCTCGACGCGGGTGCGCACGAAGCGTGACACCCTGGCCAGCGCCGACCTGCTTTCCGGCAGGTTGGGCGCGATGCTCATGAACGCGTGCACCTGGCCGCGCCACAGTTGCATGCTGTTGGGCACGCCCGCAGCGGTCAGCCGCTCGGTCATTTCCTCGCAGTCGTGCCGGAACAGTTCGTCCTCGGCGGCGATCAGCAGGACCGGCGGCAGTTCGGCGAGTGCGCCGTTGATCGGGGAGAGCAGGGGATCGAGGTTGCCGTCCACCTCGGCGCCGATGCGCACGACCGCGGCCAGTGCGGCGACCGTCAGGTAGGGATCGCGGGTGGCGTTGGCGTGCTCGCCTCGGGCCAGGTAGTCGAGGTCGAGCAGCGGACTGAGCCCGACCAGGCCGCCGGGGCTCGGCAGCCCGAGTTCGATTGCGCGCAGCGCGGTGGCGAAGGCCAGGTAGCCGCCGGCGGAGTCGCCAGCGAAGACGATGTGCTTCGGGTCGGCGCCGTGGCGCAACAGCCAGCGGTACGCGGTGACGCAGTCCTCGATCGACCCGGCGATATCGGCGGTGGGCAGTTGTCGATAGTCGACGTTCACCACGGGAAGGCCGGTGCGCCGAGCCAGGCTCGCGGCGACCGGGCGGTGGGTGTTCAGTCCGCAGACGGCGAACCCGCCGCCGTGCATGTACAACACCGCGCCGTGGCGCAGCGAGCGTGCGGCGCCGGAGGGGCGCAGCACTTCGAGGCCGAAATTGTCGAGGGTGACCTGTTCACGATCGACGCCTCGGGGTTGCGGGCGCAGCTTGGACAGTCCTTCGATGGCCGCGGCGCCGATCGGGATGGTCCTGCGGTTGATCGGGACGGTGCGCAACACCGGCCGCAGCACGCTGTGGCAGGTGGCAAGCAGCAGTCGCGCGGACGCGCTGGATCCGTGGGGGTTCATCACGGTGGCGGTATCGCCGGATGTGGTCGTGACCATCGCGCACCTACCTCACATCTGCGCGCCGAGCCACGACCGGATCGGGCTCCGGGCGAGCTGTCGGCGCTGACATCTCACACACTGTTTTTCGGCAGGGTGTGTCGGAATTAGTACTCACCTGTCGAATAACGCTGTTCACCCTGGATCCCCATCCGCGTTGTGCGGGAAACCACAGAACTGAACCCGTGATCAATTCGTAGGAAACAGGCGCTGTGGGCGGGCTGTGGAAAACACGAACCCCGTCCTCGCCGGGTAGGCGAGAACGGGGTTCGGTGGGTGGGCTGTTCGCCCCGCCGATTCAGCGGTCATCCACCGCCTCGCGCGGTGAATGTCTGCGCTTACTTGTCCGAGGAGGAGGGGGCGGGCGGGGTGAACGGCTGGTTGATCGTCGTGAAGTACTGGATCGCAGCACCGATCGCGACGGGGGCGGTGATGAACAGCTGACCCGCGGCGGTGCCGAGGGCGCCGATCGCGAGCACGCCACCGAGGCAGCCGATGGCGGCGGCCGGGATGAACGGGCCGAACAGGCCGATGATGGTGGCCGAGGCGACGGTGGCGCCGGCGATGCCGCCGAGCACGCAGCCGACGGCCGCGCCGCCGAGGCCACCGATCAGGGTGCCGACGGAGGCGCCGGTGCTGATGGTGTCCTTCATGCGGTTGAATGCCGCCTGCTCACGGTCGTACTCGGACTTCCACGGCGCCTTGTCCTCGAACGGGAGGGCGACGGGCTTGTAGGTCGCCTGCGCCATGTCGAGCTGCGGGGTCAGCGTGGCGGTGTG
This sequence comes from Nocardia callitridis, assembly GCF_039543305.1. NCBI lineage: Bacteria > Bacillati > Actinomycetota > Actinomycetes > Mycobacteriales > Nocardiaceae > Nocardia > Nocardia callitridis. The sequence continues at coordinate 1,624,255 of NZ_BAABJM010000001.1, forward strand.
ATCGGCGATATCGGCGGCGATCGGGAACTCGAAGTCGTCGATACGGAAGGTCAGCGGGGTGCCGGCCAGCGTGGTGCCGTCGACGGCCTTGATCTTGAAGACACCGTCTTCGTTGACCATCGACCCGGCATCGGTCTTGATGATGGTGCTGGTGTCGGTGTGGTCGGCGGTGAAGTTGACCGGGGCGGTGTCGGCCTCGGCCGGTGCCGCGTTGACGGTTCCGGCGGTGACGCCGAGTGCGGCGATCAGCAACGCCGAAGTTGCGGCGAATTTCCTCATCAGCATGGTGGTGCAAACCTCGATGTAGAGCGGTCGGAGGGGACCGCTCGATGCAAATGGAGAGCTGCTAACGCGTGGTGAACCGGTGCGGATCGTGAATTCAAGGACTGTTCACCGTGCTGACTTACGTAGCGTGGGTTATGGGCAAACACGCACGCCGCGTGTGGTTTTCGTCGACGCTTCGAATTCAGCTGAACCGCTGTCGAATCACGAATGAGACCAAGCTCACATATCCCAATCCTGGGAAGTCGTCGCGCCGCGGGATATTCGCCGATTCCGGCACACGGGGAGCCCTCGGGTGGCGGCTGCCTCGAGCGCTGCCGGAGTTTCGTGGGAATTCAGTCGGTCTGCGACCGGAACGGCGGCGGTCCGAAGTAAAGTCGTGGGGTGCGATTGCTCGTAACCGGCGGCGCCGGATTCATCGGCGCGAACTTTGTCCGCCACACCGTCGCCGACCGTCCTGACACCACGGTCACCGTGCTCGACGCGCTCACCTATGCGGGTAATCGAGATTCGTTGGCCGAGGTCGCCGACCGTATCGATTTCGTGCACGGTGACATCGCCGATCTGGATCTGGTCGACGAACTGGTCAGCGGGGTCGACGCGGTGGTGCATTTCGCGGCGGAATCGCATAACGACAATTCGTTGGCCGAGCCGTGGCCGTTCGTGCAGACCAATATTGTCGGCACCTACTCGCTGTTGCAGGCGGTGCGCCGTTACGACGTGCGCTACCACCATGTTTCGACCGACGAGGTGTATGGCGACCTCGAACCGGACGCGCCCGCGTTCACCGAGGATTCGCCGTACAACCCGTCGAGCCCGTATTCGGCCACCAAGGCCTCCAGTGATTTGCTGGTGCGCGCGTGGACCCGCTCGTTCGGTCTGCGCGCCACGCTGTCGAATTGCAGTAATAACTACGGCCCGTATCAGCACGTGGAGAAGTTCATTCCGCGCCAGATCACCAATCTCATCGACGGGGCGCGTCCCCGGCTCTACGGTGCGGGCGATCAGGTGCGCGACTGGATTCACGTCGACGACCACAACCGCGCGGTGTGGGATGTGCTCGAGCGAGGTCGTACCGGTCAGACCTATCTGATCGGCGCCGAGGGCGAACTGGACAACAAGACGGTGGTGCGGATGATCCTGGCCGCCTTCGGTCGCGACGAGGACGACTTCGACCACGTCACCGACCGTCCCGGCCACGACCGCCGCTACGCGATCGATGCCACCCTCCTGCGCACCGAACTCGGCTGGGCACCGCACTACCGCGACTTCGCCGCGGGTTTGGCCGCGACCGTGCGCTGGTACCGCGACAACGAATCCTGGTGGCGCCCATATAAAGCGGGCGCGGAGAGTGCCTACGCCGCGGCGGGCGAACAGACGCTGGGAAGTTAGCGCGGGCGCCTGAACCGTCGACTCGGCTCGTCCGCCGAGTGCCCGTGCACCCTTGGCGCCGAGATCCTGGCGCGCGCACGTTCGCGGTTGCCTCGTTCGGTGATGTGGCTCAACCACATTCGGACAATAGCGGCGCCACAGCGGCGCGAGCTGGCGTCGCTGGCCCGGCGTAGCTGTCGGAGGTCACCAACGCGGCGGGAGTGCCAGCCGCGACGACGTGACGCGCCTCAGCGCGCGTCGCTGCCCCGCTTCGCTGACCAACGCGGCGGGATGTGACCACCGCGACCGGACGAAGCGCCCGGCTCGCGGACCCGAACTACCGCGGACGAAGCGCCGGTCACCCGCGAGGCGAACCCGCGAGAGCCGCATTGTCGGGCGGTGCGTCAGCGAGACCGGGCCGGTTCGGAAACCGCCGTAGAAAACTTCAGCCCCACACGATGACGTAGTACTTCCACGCCGCCGCGAGCAACGCCACCACGCTCGCGCTGACGATCACGATCGCGGGGCCCCTGCCCGGTGTCTTGGCTTCGGCGTTGGTGAACCGCAACGGTACCCACCGCAGCAGCACCGCGACCCCGATGATCGCCAGCGGCACGAAGTAGCGACCCTGCACCCCGTCGATGATGTAGAAGCCGACCGGGGTGAACGACATGTACAGCGTCACATAGATCATCGCCACGCTGGCCGCGATGATCAGCGCGGTCAGCAGGGTGCGCCAACGGTCGGCGGTCACCGGGTTCATCCGGTCGGCCACCGCGAAGCTGACCGCGAAGGCGAGCAGGCACGCCAGGATGGTGATCGCGGGGACGTCGATGTAGGCGAATCCGAGTTCGCCGAAGAACTGGGTGAACCAGCGATCGTCCCGCAACGCGACGCTGTCGGCGAACACGTGCAGGAAATGCAGTGGGTCGCGCAGGATTCCGGTGAGCTGGTCGCCGGGACGCACCGACTTCCACTGATCCTGCGAGCGCATCAGGCCCATACCATCGCCGGTCGGTGCGGCGATCTTCATCCAGATACCGAAGACGGCGGCGCCGATGAGCGCGAACAGCCAGGTGATCCCCCGCCGAATCCCGGTGAACCCGAGGCGACTCGGTGGCACCAGCACGATCAGCATCGCCAACAACACGTAGGTCGGCTTGCTCACCGGCAGCAGCACGGTAGTGGCCAACAGTGCCGCGATTTCGGGGCGGCTCAGTCGCTTACCGAGGAACAGTGCCTTCACCAGCAGTGCCGACATCAAAACGGCCAACGCGTTGGTCATGGTGTCGGCGGTGACGGTTCCGGCCTGGAACACCGCGATCGGCAGGACCGCGACGGTGAACGCCAACCACTGCACCCGATATTTGCGCAGCGCGTAGAGGCCGAAACCGGCCACCAGCAGGTATCCGAGCAGACCGGCGATCCTGGTCGACAGCACAAGGCCACCTACATCCAACCCGAGCGCTTCGGCGACGCGAATGCCGATCGCCGCGGGGATGTAGGGCACAGGGGAGTAGGCGGCGGTGTTGGTGAACCACACCGGTTCGTCGAGGTCGGAGACCGGCTTCGACCCCAAGGTGTCGTAGGCGGCGCGGCTTTCGAGCATCCGGCCCGGCTCGGGTGGGTTGGTCGTGTAGTCGCGCAGCGCGTAACCCATTACCTCGGTCACGCTGGCGGGAACATCACCGCCGTAGGAGATGCCTCGGTCGTCCTCGATGCGCTGGGGCAGCAATCCTCCGTGTGAAACCTGGTAGGCGCGGCCGAACTGGGTGATCTCGTCGTGGCCCCAGAACGGCGGGGTGAGCACCGAGAAGATAGCGCCGAACACCGCGGTGAGCAGCACGAACGCGATGGTCGCCGCGCCGAATCGTTGGCTGACGCGCTGCGTGAACGACCGGCGCACCACCTGCGCGCCGCCCGCAACAGTGTCATCGGGGGCCGCGGTGTCTTCGGGGGCCTCGGCGACGAGCGTCGCGGTGGTACCGGATAGCTCCGCTCGTTCGGCCTCCTCGGCGCCAGCGAGTTCGGCTACCGAGTCACTCGAAGAGGGGACGGTGGGTTCGGCGGCGGTGTCATCGCGTGACTCGGCGGCACCGGTCGCGGCGGCCGCAATAGCCGCATCGGCGGTGTCCGCGCGCGGCCCGGTCGCGACGGCTGAATTATCCGCGTCCGCTTCACGGCTGGTCGCCGCGGTGTGTGGTGGCGTGCTGGCCTCGGGGTCGGTGAGTTCTGACGGCGCTGCGTCTGTTGCGTTGGCGTTGTGCTCGGCCGTGTCGGTCGCGGTGGGCGGACCGTCTGCGGCTGCCTCGGCGGCGTTCGCGTCGGTGTCAGTTGTTACGCCTTTGGTCGCCGCGGTCTCGGTCGCGTCGACACCTGTCGCCGCGTCGACGTTCGCTGCCGCGTCGACGGTCGCTGCCAGCTTGTTCGGCTCGGCTACGTCGCGCGTCGCGGCCCCGGTATTCGGTTGCTCGGCAATCGGATTCGTAGCCGCGCTCGATGACGCGTCGGCGGTGGGGGAGCTCGGCTGCGAATTCTCGGATTCCGGCACGGTATTCACGGACTCCGTCGCATTCGAAGTAGTAGTGCTCGATTCGTCGGCCGCCTTGCGGTCCGCCGACGTGCTCACAGGTCGGCCTCGTCCGCGCCGCCGTCACGATCGGGGCGCGAATCGTCCGTGCCGACAGGCGAATACCGCAGATAGACCAGTCGCGCCGACTCGTGCCGCGACCTGCGGATGCCATCCAGGATCAGGCCGGCGGTCCACGCGAGGCTGCCGAGCAGCAACAGGGTGAAGGCAAGGAACAGGGTGGGGAAGCGCGGCACCGTGCCGGTGTTGTAGTACTCGACCACTATCGGGATGGTCAGCACGATCGACACCAACCAGCTCAGCGTGCCGAACAAGCCGTAGAACGCGACCGGCCGTTCGTGCCTGGCCAAGCCGACGATCAACCCGAGAATCTTGAAACCGTCGTGGTAGGTGCGTAGCTTGCTTTCGCTACCTTCCGGCCGATCACGGAAACCCACCGGAACCGCAGTCCTCGGCACCCGCAGGTGCAGCGAGTGCACGGTCAGTTCGGTCTCGATCTCGAACTCGCGCGACACGGCGGGAAAGCTCTTCACGAAGCGGCGGGAGAACACGCGATAACCGCTGAGCATGTCTTCGACGTTCTCGCCGAACACCTTTCCGACCACGCCGTTGAGTACCTTGTTGCCCGACTCGTGTCCGGCGCGGTAGGCGGAATCGCTGTCATCGGGCCTGCGCACACCGAGCACGTGATCGTAGGGGCCGTCCAGCAATGTCTTGATCATCAGCGGTGCGGCCGACGCCTCGTAGGTGTCGTCACCGTCGATCATCAGGTACACGTCGGCTTCGATGTCGGCGAACGCACGCCGGACCACATTGCCCTTGCCCTTGACGTGCTCGTGTCGCACGATCGCGCCCGCGGCACGGGCCCGTTCGACGGTCTTGTCGGTGCTGAGGTTGTCGTATACGTAGACAACGATTCCTGGCACGGCGGCTTGCAGGTCGGCGACGACCTTGGCGACCGAAGCCTCTTCGTTGTGGCACGGAACCACGGCGGCAATCCGAAGGTCGGTGGCGTCCACCCGGTCAGTCCTCGCGTCGGTAATGAAACTGGGAACACGGGGAGGGTACAGGGAACACACAGCAGACTCTTAGCCGACCTCAACACTGGTGCGTCGGCGATTTGGCCGATTTTCGACCTCGAACCGGTTGGCGCTGGCTGGGGTACCGTCGGGCCGTGCCCATCAGTGAGTCGACCGAGCACGCGGAAGGGCCGATGCCGCCCGCGCGCGAATCGGTGGTCGATAAAGTCCGCGTCGCGCTGCGTCAAGGCGCGGCATTTCTCGTGGTCGGCGCGATCGGATTTCTCGTCGACGCCGGCGCCTACAACCTGTTGGTGTTCTGGAGTGGCGGTCTCGATTGGGGCGAAGGGGTGCTGTTTCACGCACCCCTGCTCGCCAAGGTCATCGCGATCGTGGTGGCGACGGTGGTCACCTACTTCGGCAACAAGTGGTGGACGTTCGCGCACAAGAAGTCCGACAACCCTGGGCGCGAATATCTGCTCTACGCGGTGTTCAATGTCATCGCGATCGGTCTACAACTCGGGTGTCTCGGTTTCTCCCGGTACATTCTCGACCTGTCGACGCCGCTGTCGGACAACATCTCCGGCACCTTGATCGGTCAGATCGTCGCCGTCGTGTTTCGCTACTGGGCCTACGACAAGTTCGTATTCGTCGGTGCGCGCGAGCCGGGCGGCACCGCCGACGAGCGGTGAATAATTCAATCCAGCGAACTATCGGCAATAGAATCGGGGCGCTATGCCCCGTCCGGTGACAAGAGAAGATTTAGAGGACCTCTCCATGGATCAGTCGGCTACCCAGGCCGTGACCGAAACCGACGGTGATTCGACGGTCGCGGCGCCCGCCGCGTTGCGCGCCGACCATCGGGCGCCTGATCGGCTGGTGCTGCAACGCGGCATCTTCACCGGCCCTTCGCCGAGGGTCAGCGACGGGCTGTACGCGGTGGTCAAGGGGAGAGCGCACTGTGACCGGCTCACGCTGCGGCTGGAAAAGGGTGCGTCCGCGCACACGAACACCTATTTCGGGCGTTTCGCGGCAAGTTACTGGCAACGCTGGACAACGGTCACCGAACTGCGGGTGAGTCTGGTCGCTGAGGTGACGAAGAAGGCGATCGTGCGCGTGGTGGCCTCCGACATCGCGGGCCACCGGCGCATCATCGAGACCGCCGAGGTGACCGAGAGCGGCAAGGTGACCTTGACCGCCCCGCTGGACCAGTACGTCGACGGTGGCGCGCTCTGGCTGGAATTCGAGGCCGTCGGCGGCGATCTCGGTATCGCCGAAGTGGTGTGGACCGCACCCGCGCCGGAGCGGATTCGTCCGGTCGCGATCGCCATCTGCACGTTCAACCGGGCCGCGGATTGCGCGGAGACGGTGGCCGCGCTGGCGTCGGATCCGACCGTACTGGAGTCGATCGACGCGGTGTACGTGGTGGATCAGGGCACCGACCTGGTCGAGGACAAGCGCCGTTACCGCGAGACCGCGCCGATTCTCGGCGACAAGCTGCGCTACATCCGGCAGCCGAATCTCGGTGGCGCCGGCGGTTTCACGCGCGGACTCTACGAGGTGTCCTCGGCCAATGCGCACGCCGACGTCATCCTGATGGACGACGACATCCTGTGCGAACCGGAAACGGTGTTGCGGCTCAACGCTTTCGCGAACCTCACCGTGGAGCCGACGCTGGTCGGTGCGCAGATGCTGTATCTGCTCAACCCCGACTACCTCAATGTCGGTGCCGAGGAAGTGCATCTGCACAAGCTGCGCCACGGGCAGAAGGTGCCGAAGTCGTTGCGCAACGTCAGCATGCTCAAGAAAAACCAGGAGCGCAGGGTCGACGCGGGCTACAACGCGTGGTGGACCTGCCTGATCCCGGCCGAGGTGGTCGCCGAGATCGGGTTGCCGATGCCGATCTTCTTCCAGTGGGACGACGTGGAATACGGCATCCGCGCTCGTGAGCACGGCTTCGTGACGGTCACTTTGCCGAACGCGGCGGTGTGGCACGCGGACTTCTACTGGAAGGATTACGACGACTGGGCGCGGTATTTCAGCACCCGCAATTCGCTCATCGTCGGCTCGCTGCACACCGACCTGGACGCCAAAGCCATTACCCGCAAGCTGTTTCGGGATCTGTCCGAACAGCTCGTCGCCATGCAGTACGGCCTGGTGCACACCACATTGCAGGGCATCGAGGATTTCCTGCGCGGCCCACAGGTGTTGCGCGACGGCGGCATCGAGGCCTTGGCCGCGGCGCGGTCGAGTCGAGCCGATTATCCGGAGACGATCAAGCATCCCGCGGCGGAGCCGACCGTGCCCTCGGGGCAGATCCACGTGCGCAGGGCGGCCGACGAACCGAGTCGGGTGCTGTTGGTGCTGATCAAGCGGGCCCTCACCCAGTGGTTCGGGCGTACCCAGCACGGCATTCATGGTGTCACCCGCGAAGACGCGCACTGGTGGCATGTGTCGCTGTTCGATCACGTGGTGGTCACCGATGCGTCGCAGTCGGGTGTGCGGGTGCGTCGTCGTGACAAGGCGCGCGCGCGTGCGTTGTTGCTGCGGATGCTGCGCGACCTACGCCGGATCCGCCGCGAGCTACCCGCCTTGCAGGAGCAGTACCGTGCGGCGGTGCCGGAACTGACCAGCCGCGCCAACTGGGAACGGCTCTACGGCATCGACTCGAAATAACCGATAGCACAACAACGACCGCGAGCCGTGCCCGTCGTGGGGGCGCGGCTCGCGGCGTGTGTGCGTCAGAGGAACAGGTCGGTGGTGAGTTCGCCGGTGCCGGGGGTGACGCGGTACTTGTCGAGATCGGTGATGCCGTGGGCGGCGAGCACGTCGTCGTCGAGGAAGAAGTTGCCGGTGGTCTCCGTGGCGGACGCGGTGAGTACCAGGTAGGCGGCGTCGGCGTAGATGTCGGGGGTGCGCGAGGTGGCGACCATTTGCTCGCCGCCGAGCAGGTTGCGCACGGCGGCGGTGGCGATGGTGGTGCGCGGCCACAGCGAGTTGACGCCGATGCCGTCACCCTTGAGTTCCTCGGCCAGACCCAGTGTGGTGAGTGACATTCCGTACTTGGCGATGGTGTAGCCCAGCGACGATCCCGCCCATTTCGGGTCGAGGTTCAGCGGCGGGGAAAGGGTGAGGATGTGCGGGTTGCGCCCGGCCGCCGCCGATGCGCGCAGGGCGGGGATCGACAGCTTCGACAGCAGGAAACTGCCTCGAGTGTTGATGTCCTGCATCAGGTCGTACTTTTTCATCGGCAGGGCGTCGGTGGGTGAGAGGTCGATCGCGGAGGCGTTGTTCACCACGAGGTCGATGCCGCCGAAGCGTTCGACGGTCGTGCGCACCGCTTCGGCGACCGAGTCGTCGATGCGCACGTCACCGACGAACGGCAATACCTGGGCACCGGCCGCTTCCAGTTCGGCGGCGGCGGTGTGAATGGTGCCGGGAAGCTTGGGGTGCGGCTGATCGGTCTTGGCGATCAGGGTGATGTTGGCGCCGTCGGCGGCCGCGCGCTTGGCGATTTCCAGGCCGATGCCTCGGCTGCCGCCCGACATGATGAGTGTCTTGCCCGCGAGCTGCTTGGTCCTCGGTTGCGTCATATGCGTGCTCCTGTCGTCGGTGCGCGAAGGCCGTGGCGTCTGCACACCCAGGGTAGACCCCGTCGGTATGCAATCAGTTGCATAGGATAGTCGAGAAAAAGGGACACCGGTAGACCGATGTCCCTCGACCTCTCGTCTAGATGAATGCGAGCGAAAAGATGTTCAGCAGAATGATCAGCGCGCACAGCGCCCAGCTGATGTAGATGAAGACGATGCCGGGGGTTTTCTGCGGACCAGGACCGATCGCGCCGTCGAGGAAGAGCACGGCGGGCGTGCGGTAGTAGAACCGGTGCGCCTGCCCATCGGCCATCGGCACGACCACCTGTGCGGGACCCATGTCGAACAACCAGGGCGTCGACACCCGGACGTGGTACTGACCCTGCCCGACCGGAATGTGGTTCGCGCCCCAGCGGGTGTTGGGCACTCGCTGACCGTTCACCTCGATCTTGGGCTTGGTCAACGCGAGCAGGAACGCCATCGGCGTGTACGAGGCGTCGATGGTGATGCCCGGCGGGTCCGGCAGTGCGGGTTGACCCTGCTGCTGGCCATAAGCACCTGGTTGCCCGTAGGGAGCATGCTGCTGTTGTCCGAAGGGCAGCGGCTGTCCGTAGGGCCCCAACTGCTGAATCGGTTGTGCGGGTTGACCGTAGGGGCCGGGCTGAGGCTGCTGGCCCGGTGGCCCGTAGGGGGCGGGCTGGCCTTGCGGCTGCGGCGGCTGCCCATACGGTTGGGGCGGCTGCCCATAGGGCTGCGGCGGTTGCCCGTACGGTTGCGGCGAAACCAGATGCGGTTGGCTCGGGTGCTGGCCGCCCGGCGGTGCGAATTGCACCGGTGCCCCCGGATTCGAATTCGGTGCTGCGCCAGGCTGTCCTGGCCATTGGCCCGGTTGTTGCTGACCCGGTTGTTGCTGTCCTGAAGGCGGGTAACCGCCGGGGAAACTCACCCCATCCCTCCCAAAAAGCGATTGTGCATGCGGCGACAGTACCGCGCCGAATTCGAATCGGCCTGTTGGGATGGTGGGCGAAATTATTGCTACGTCAGCGAAAGGTGTAGCGACGCAGTCGCTTACGTCCTATCGGTCCGGTTTGCCGAATTGTTCGTTCCGGCCAAGTGACCGCAGGCGCAGCCATTCCCGCAGGCCAGCAGGGTCGCGTCGGGTGACGAGAAAGAACCAGGAGAAGCGAATCCATTCCTGCGGAAGCAGTTTGCGCATACCCGGTTGCGCCATCAGATAACCGCGGTTGCGATAGGTGAAGTAACGCTTCGTCGGGTCGTCGGGGTACTGGGTATGCATGCGCCCGCCGAGGATCGGCTTGAATTCGGCGGCGCCATTCGGGTGCAGATAGGCCGTTTGTAGACAGGTGCCGAAGGGCAAACCCGAACGCACGAGGCGACGGTGCACCTCCACCTCGTCGCCGCGCACGAACAACCGCAGGTCGGGAACGCCGATCACATCGACCGCGCGTGCGGAGATCAGCGCACCGTTGAACAACGAGGCGATGCCGGGGAGGAAGTCCTCCTCGCCCAATTCCGAGCGCAGGCGCCGCCACACCACGCCGCGGCGCAGCGGGAACGCCAACTGGTCGGGTTCATCGATATCGCACACCACCGGCGACACCTCGGCGAGTCCATGTCGGTCGGCGCAGTTCAGCAGGGTCGACAGCACGTCGGGACCTTCGGGCCTACCGTCGTCGTCGGCCAGCCACACCCAGTCCGCGCCCGCGCTCAACGCGTGCAGCATGCCGAGCGCGAATCCGCCCGCGCCACCAAGATTGTGCGCCGACCCGAGGTAGGTGGATTCCACGGCTTGCGCACCCACCAGTTCGGCTACCTCCGGCTCGTTGCCGTTGTCGACAACGATCAGGTGATCAACCGGTCGCGATTGGGAGGCAACCACTTTCAGCGATTCGGCGAGCAATTCCCGGCGCTTGTGCGTCACGACAACCGCGACGATACGCGCGTCGGGCCCGGTATCGGTCGCCGCGGCCGACGGGGTCGCTGTCGCTGTCTGTCCGCCGGATGGGGTGGACTTCGTTTCGGCGTCGACGGTCCCGCTGTCGGAACCCGTGGGGTCCGTGTTGTCCTCGGCGTTCGCGGGCCGGGAACTTTCCGCAACCTCCGAAACCGATGCCGTGGAGTCGATCCGGGACGGTGCCCCTGTGTCGATCGGGGTGTCCTGCCCGGTCGGCTCACTCATGCCTGGTTTCGCTCCAATTCCCGTTGGGTTTCGGTGGATTCGCCCGTTTCGACCTCGGTATCCGCCGATGTCGTTTCGGCCGAGCCTGTTTCGGCCTCCGACGATTGTGCACCCTCGGCGGATTGTCCGCCGACCGCCCGTGCTTCCTCGGCCTGCTCGGCCTCCAGTTGACGCAGCGCGACCGCCACCTGCTGTCCCGCGTCGGGACCCTCGTAGGCGGTGACGACCTCTTGGATACCACCGGTGGTACGAATCTCGCCGTGGTCCACCCACATCGCGGTGTCGCAGAGCTGAGCGAGGAAATCGTTGGAGTGGCTGGCGAATACCAGGATGCCCGAGCGTGCCACCAGTTCCTGCAAACGCTTGCGCGCCTTCTTCATGAAGTCGGCGTCCACCGCGCCGAGCGCTTCGTCGAGCAAAAGGATCTCGGGATCGATAGAGGTCACCACGCCCATGGCCAAGCGAACACGCATACCGTTGGAATAGGTGCGCAGCGGCATGGACAGGTATTCGCCGAGCTCGGTGAAATCGGCGATCTCATCGATCTTCGCCAGCATTTGCTTACGGGTCTGGCCGAGGAACAGGCCGCGAATGATGATGTTCTCGTAGCCGGAGATCTCCGCGTCCATACCGACGCCGAGATCGAACACCGGCGCGACCCTGCCGCGAATGCGCGCGCTACCGCGCGAAGGCTCGTAGATCCCGGCGAGCAGACGCAACAGCGTGGACTTGCCCGCGCCATTGTGCCCGACCAGTCCGATACGGTCGCCTTCCTTCAGGGAAAGATTGATATTGCGCAGCGCCTCGACGGTCACCACATCGGAGCTGTTGCGTCCGATCGCGCCACCGGCTTTGCCGAGGAACGCTTTCTTCAACGACCGGGACTTGGCGTCGAAGATCGGAAATTCCACCCACGCGTTGTGGGTTTCGATACTCACCTGATCGGTCATGCGGGCTCAGAGCTCCTATACCCAGTACGGGACGCGTGAACGGAACTGCTTCATCGCCAGAACCGCCACGGCCCAGCCGATTACGGTGATCACGCCGACGATGACCCAGTGGCGCAGCGCCGAAGGGTCGCCGAGCAGTGGCGCGCGCACGATCTCCAGGTAGTGGAACGTGGGCACGATCTCGACGAGCCTCGTCCGTGAACTCGCGCCATCGATCTGCGATTCCAGTGCTTTCGTCGTCCACATCACCGGGGTCAGCACGAAAAGCATCAGCGTGGTGCTGCTGAGGATCGGGCCGATATCGCGGTAGCGCGTAGCGAAGATGCCGAACACGATCGACACCCACATGGCGTTGAGGAACAGCAGCGCCAACGCCGGAATGACAAGCAGCACCGACCAGTCCAACTTATGCCAGAGGGCGAACGCGAAGAACAGCAGCGCGTAGATCACCGCGTTGTGCGCGAAGAACAGGAATTGTCGCCAGACCAGCCGATAGATGTGCACGCTCAGCGCCGAAGGAAGCTGTTTGATCAGCCCCTCGTTGGCGATGAATACCTCTGAGCCCTCCTGGATGCTCGCCGCGATCACCTGCCAGACGATGAGTCCGACGGTCACATAGGGCAGGTAATCGCCCAGCGGCTGGTTCAACAGGGTCGAATACAGCAGACCCATCGCGGTCGCCTGCAACCCGGTGGCGATGGTGATCCAGAACGGGCCGAGTACCGAGCGACGGTAGCGCTGCTTGATGTCCTGCCAGCCCAGCGAAAGCCACAGTTCACGCTGCGCGAAGCCACCGGTGAAGTCGCGCATCGCGCGCCCGAAGGTCTGCGAATCCGACACGATCGACGCGGCTCCCGCGGTGGTCACCGGTGCCGAGGGCGGGGTCGACGGCTCGTCGGCGACGGTGGCCGTCTGCTCGGCGCTCATCGGTTGCTCCAGTCCCGCGTCGGCGCGTGCGGATTCGGCCGCGTCGGGATGACCGGCGGCGTCGGCCTGCTCGTCGTCGGAAGGTGGTAGTTCGGTGGAACGCGAAGGATCATCGGGATGCACTGAGCTCTCTTCAGGACGCTCCGCACTCGTGTCGGTTACCGAGTCGGGGCGAGCGGCAGCGGCGGGCACGGTGCACGACACTACCCTTGCGGATTCCCCAGGATTCGCCTGGTGCGTGCCGTACCGATCGTGCGAACAGGCAGGGACGAGCACGGGTCAATCGTTGACGCGTCCTCAGAGATACTGCCCCGAACCGCCGGTGACGTGGTCGGTACGGCCCTCACGAGGATCGACGGCGTGCAGCCCCGGCGGCAACGCTCCTTGACGCATCTGCTCCAGTTGCGCGCGTGCGGCCATCTGCTGGGCGAACAGCGCGGTCTGAATACCGTGGAACAACCCCTCCAGCCAGCCGACCAGCTGGGCCTGCGCGATCCGCAGTTCCGCGTCCGATGGCGCGGTGTCCTCGCTGAACGGCAAGGTCAGGCGTTCGAGTTCCTCGCGAAGCTCGGGTGCGAGGCCCTGCTCGAGCTCGCGCACCGACGACTTGTGGATCTCCTTGAGGCGATTGCGGCTCGCCTCGTCGAGCGGAGCGGCGCGCACCTCCTCCAACAGCTGCTTGATCATGGTGCCGATGCGCATCACCTTGGCGGGCTGCTCGACCATGTCGGCCAGCGATTCCCCGGAATCGTCGTGGTCGGCGTCGTCGTCGGTGCCCTCGGCGGTCGCGTGCTCGTCGGTCACCACCTGTCCGGCGAACGGTGTCGATGACCCGGCCTCCGCGGGAATGACCAACGGGCGACCATCGGGCCCGACAACGACGATGTGGTCCGGTGCCTCATCCGAATGCGTCATGTTCCCCATCATCTCGCGTCGCCGACGAACGCGCTAAGTGGGTGGTCGCACCGGCCCCGGTGCCATGGCACGTCGCACGGTGCCGGTCGGTGCGAAGGCCGTACACCGGCGTTCTATATTCTGTTCGCATCGTGGTTCGGATTTGTGGAAAGTCGGTCACCATGCTGAGTACCTGGTCACTGTGCGCCCGCCGGTATGCGGAGGGGAACGCGGTTACACGGGCTCGTGCGCTGCCCTTAGAGTGGCCAGCATGACTTACGACGTCGCGAGGGTTCGGGGCCTGATACCGTCCCTCGGCGACGGCTGGATTCATCTCGACCCGCAGAGCGGAATGTTGGTGCCGGACTCGGTATCTCGCGCGGTGTCGACAGCTTTCCGTACTTCCTCTTTTTCGCACGTCGGACGCAACGGTGCCGCCGTGCGCAGCGCCGCCATCCTGGACGCGGCCCGCGAGGCGGTGGCCGATCTGGTCGGCGGTGACCCCGCGGGTGTCGTGTTGGGGCCCGATCGCGCGGTCCTGCTGGCGTGGTTGGCCGAATCGTTGAGTTCTCGCCTCGGCCTCGGCACCGGCATCGTGCTGTCCCGGCTCGACGACGAAGCCAATGTGGCGCCGTGGTTGCGCATCGCCAACCGGCACGGCGCGCACGTGCGCTGGGCCGAGGTGGAGATCGAGACCTGCGAGATGCCTTCGTGGCAGTTCGAGGAGTTGATCGGCCCCACGGCCAGGCTCGTCGCGTTGACCGCGGCCTCGCCGATCGTCGGTTCCGCGCCCGGCGTGCGGGTCGCGGCCGATCGGGTGCACGAGGTCGGCGGACTGTTGGTGGCCGATGCCTTCGGTGCCTCGCCGTACGCGCTGATCGACATCGATGACCTCAACGCCGACGTGGTCGCGCTGAGCGGCCCGGCATGGGGTGGTCCGCAGATCGGTGCGCTGGTCTTCCGCGATCCGGCCTTCCTCGATCGCATTCCCTCGATGTCACTGAACCCGTACGCGAAGGGTGCCGAACGGCTCGAGGTCGGCGGGCATCAGTACGCGCTGCTGGCCGGGCTCACCACCTCGATCGACTTCCTCGCCGGACTCGATGACCGCGCCCAGGGCACCAGGCGTGAGCGGCTGGAATTGTCGATCACGTCGTTGCAGGACTACCACGATCAGCTCTTCGAGCACCTGATGGAGGTGCTCGGCAAGGTGCCCAACCTCACCGTGATCGGCCGGGCCTCCACCCGCATCCCCACCGTGAGTTTCACCGTGGCGGGGATGCAGGCGGAGAAGGTGGCCGCCAAGCTGGCCGACAATCGGATCGGCACGGTCAGCGGTGTGCACGGCGGTAGCAGGTTGCTGGACGCGCTCGGCGTCAACGACGAAGGCGGCGCCGTGACCATCGGGTTGGCGCCCTACACGACGAAATTCGAGATCGATCAGCTCGGTAGGGCACTCACCGCGTTGGATTAAGGCGCGATAGCCTCCTTTCAGCCGACGGTCAGCAGGATTTTCCCGAAGCTCGTGCCTGAGTCGAGCAGACGATGCGCCTCGGCCGCCTCGCTGATCGGGATCTCCGTCCCGATCACCGGCGCGACGGTGCCGTCGGCGACCAATGGCCACAGGTGGTGCTGGACTTCGGCGACGATCGCGGCCTTGCTCTCGATGCCGGTCGCGGGCCTGCCGCGCAGATTGGTCGCGTGAATCGTTCCCCATTTACGCAGCAACGCATTGAGATTCAACTCCCCGCTGACGCCGCCCTGCATGCCGATCACCACCAGTTGCCCGTGTGCGGCCAGCGCCTCGACATTGCGGTTCAGGTACTTGGCGCCGATATTGTCGAGGATGATGTCCGCACCGGGACCGCCTGCGCCGGAACGTTGTTCGCGCAGCACCGCGACGAAATCGTCGTCGTGATAGTTGATCAACACCTGCGCGCCGAGTTCCGCGCACCGGGTCAGCTTGTCCGCCGAACCCGCCGTCACAGCGACCCGGGCGCCGAGCGCGCGCACCACCTGGATGGCGTGCGTGCCGATTCCGCCGCTGCCGCCGTGCAGCAGCACCAACTGTCCGGGCTGTAGACCCGCGGTGAGGACCAGGTTGGACCACACCGTCGTCGCGACCTCGGGTAGTCCGGCCGCCGCGGCGAGGTCCAGTTCCGCTGGCACCGCGAGCAATTGGCCCTCGGGGACGACGACCCGTTCGGCGTATCCGCCACCGGACAGCAGTGCGCACACCCGGTCGCCGACCTGCCAGTCGCGCACACCGTCACCGAGTTCGGCGATCACGCCGGAGCACTCCAACCCGATCACCTCGCTGGCACCCTCGGGCGGCGGATAGAACCCTTGCCGCTGCATCACATCGGCGCGGTTCACCCCCGCCGCCACGACCTCGATCAGTACCTCACCGTGGCCGGGCGACGGGTCGGGCGCCTCGGCCCACTCCAGCACCTCGGGCCCGCCGAATCCGTTCAAAGTAATCGCGCGCATTGTGTCGATTCTGCCTTGCGTGCGAGCGGACGCGCAGCGTTCTAGTACCTGGTGTTGATGTGTCCCGTCGTCCAGAAGCCCGAACGCTGCTTCTGCTCGATGTCGACCTCGGCCTGCTCGGTATTCGGATCCAGCGGCGCGAACTGCTCGATCGAACCCCAGTCCCGATCCCAGTCGTTGTTCAGGTACGCGGGCAGGGTGTGCGAGGTGAACAGCAATTGGGTCCAGCCGAGCGGGCCGCCGCCGTCGTGGCCCTGCCACAGGTTGGTGATGGTGGCACCGTTGCGGTCGGGCAGCACACGGTATTTCGGCAACTCGGCCACACCGGCGCGGGCCGACATGAGGTTCTGGCAGGGGAAGTTCAGGCCGACGGCCCAGTCCAGCAGCACCGGCGTCTTCGAGCCGACCAGCTCGTTGAGCGTTTGCGTCTGCGGCACCCGAGGCGGGGTCACCGCCAGCCACTGGTCGGGGTTGGCGTCCCTGTCGGCGGCGACGACGCGCACCACGTCGGCGTCGGCGGGCAGCTGGTCCAGCGGCACCCGCACATTGCGCCACGACGGCGAGGGACCGATATCGATCGGGTCCGCGCTGCCCATCGACTCGACCTGTCCGTCGGGCCCGGCTTTGCCGTACTCCACGTGCAGGTCCTGGCCGGGGTGCACGGTGCCGTCGACGGTCACCGAACGAACCCGCCCGGCGACGGCGAGCGAGATGATCTCGCCTCGGCTACCGTTCTCGGCCTCCGGCAAGTGATACCACTCGCTGGTCAGGTCGGCGGGCGATTGCTCGCCGTAGCTGCCGAGCACCGGGGTGCTCGCGGGGTCGAGGCCGAACGGCAGTGGCACATCGCTGCCGTTGACGCCGGTACCCAGCGACGTTCCGGTGCCTGATCCCGCCGATTTCGCGGCATCACCGGGCGCGGTGGGATCGCTGGAGACGGAATTGGCGCGGCCCGTGGTGGATTCGATCTCGTCCGAGGCAAGATCCATCGCCACCCCGTTGGGCACGAACCCCACGGGGTTCGCCCCACCGAGCGCGGTCGCGACATCGCCATTCAGTGGGCGCAGCATCGAGGCGTTCGGGTCGGCTTCGACCAACACGTCGTCGGCCAAGCCGCAGCCACCGGCCACCGTGGCCGCGACATTCGACTTACCGATCGAATACGACGGGTACTGCGCGGCCGTGGATTTGACGAACGACAGCACCTCGAACAGCACCATCGCGGCCGCGACGACGGCGAGCACCGGCACCCGCGCGACCCGGTTCGAGACCGAATGCGGCTGCTTCTCCGCACCCGGCCTGATGTGGAACCACGCGGCCGCCGCGAGGGCGAGCACCACAAGACCCGACGCGAAGGTCGAGAGTCCGAAGCCCGCGATCGTCGGTGGCTTGTCCCACCACGGGATGCCCCAACTGGAGACGTACCAGTAGCCGTTGGTGCCGACGAACGACAAGGCGAGCGCGAAGAAGATCGCGGCGGCGAACAGCGCGCGGTTGCGCAACACCCACATGACCTTCGGCCCGACCGCGATCGCGGTGAGCGCCGCGACCGATCCGGCGAGCCCGGCGTACACGCCGAAGTGGTGGGTCCACTTGGTCGGGGTGAACATCATCAAGGCCATCGCGCCGAGGGTGATGCCGACGATGCGCAGCGCGGGACCGGCCGCGGTGCCGGGGATCTTGCCGCCGCGCCGCAACATGGTCAGCAGGCACACCGCGAGGCCGATCACCATCACGAAGACGCCGAAACGTCGGGTCAGCCAGCCGTCGGAATTGATTTGCAGCAGATACTGATAGCGCAGGTACTCGGAGAACCAGGGTTCACCTGGCCCGATCAGTCCGTGCACGTGGTACATCTCGAGCACCGAGGCCAGCGTCTGGTCGGCGAAGACCGCGGTGAGTACCGCGACCCCGGCGGCGAGCAGCGGCAGCAGCAGTGCGACGAAGCCGACGGTGCGTGCGCGGCGCACGATCACCTGGGTGAGCCCACGCGCGCCCGCGATGAGCGCACCGCAGCAGATCAGCCCCGATGGGCCGACGGTCAAGGTGACGGCGGCGATGATCAACGCGATGGCGGCGGGCAGCAGTCGCCGCGTGGCGATCGCGCGTTCCACCGAAACCCAGGTGAGCAGCACGCCGAGCGCTTCCATCGGCTCGGGGCGCAGACCGTTGTTGTAGGGCAACCAGAACGCGAGGAAAACCAGCGCCGCGGTCCACACGACCACCTTGTTGCGTCGGGCCGCCGACCCGAGTCGCGGGATCACCTCGCGACTGATCACCCACCAGATCAGCAGTGCGGCCGCCAGTGCGGGCAGGCGGACCCACGGGCTCGCGGTACTCACCTTCGCCATCCAGGAGATGAGGTCGTAATAGGGTGTGCCGAAGGGGGATTCGGGGACCCCGAACCAGCGGAAGAAGTTCGCCGTGTACCCGGAGCTGTGTGCGGCGCGTGCCATGCCGAGTTGGTAGCCGTCGTCGGAGGTGTTGGCGCCGATGAAGTGCCAGAGCACGAGCGTTACCGCGACGACGCCGTCCACTGGGCGCAGTCGCCACCAGCGGGCGGGCAGGAAGCGACGGATCACCCTGCCGTCGGTGCTGTCGAGGCGGTGCAGTGCCACCAGGCTGGCGAGGGTGGCGAGCAGGCAGATGATGATCGCCGCGAATTTCAGCAGGGTCGGGGTGGAGGAGAAGCGGGAGTCCACGGTGAGGTCGGCGTGCAAGCCCTGCGGTGCGGCGCCGGTGAGGTCGGTGAAGAGCCCGACCACCTGTGGGCGGTTGTCGCCGGGCAGGTCCGCGTTCGCGGTGGGCAGGCCGGTGGCGGTGACGGTGGTGTGGTCGCCGGTCAGAGTTATTGCCAACGCGCATGATTGGCCGCGCACGGTGGCGAGCGGGGTCGACCACAGCAGGTTGTTGCGCGAGACCACGTCGACGCGGCCTTCGCGCTCAGCGGTGTCGGCGACGACCTTGACGACGAATCCGTAGCGTTCGACGTCGGCCGACCGGGTCGGGATGGTCGACACCGCGATGCCTCCGGTGTCGGCGAGGGTGTCGAAGGCCGTGCACGGTAGGTCGACCGAAAGGTCGGTCGGGGCGTAGGAGACCAGCGGGGAGGTCACCGACGTCAGTGTCGGTGCCTGCGGCCAGGAGAGGCTGGCCTGGTCCTGGCGCACCGGCAGGAACGGGATCGATACCGCGGTCACGATCGCCAGGGCGGCCGCGATGATCGCCAGCAGTTTCCACGGACCGGCGGTCGAGGCGGAACGGTCCTCTGCCTGGTCGGGTGGGTCTGTCGGCGGCTGAGTCGCGGTTCGCACTGCGTCGTTACTGACGGTCACGAAGGCGGATGCTACCGCGCGTTCGATGCATCAGATCCCTCGTGTCTCGCATGCACAGCCTTTTCTAATCCGGGTCGCCGCGACCGTGGCGACGTGTGCTGTTGTCACCTGTGGTGGACGGCGGGTGCGAGGTTTGCGCAGTTCGAGGCGCATAGAATGGCGGCGTGCATCCCGAACCGAGCAGTGGCGGCGCCACCGAACCGCGGTGGCTGAACGCGGCGCAACAGCGAGCGTGGCGGGCTTACATGGACGGTCACCTGCGGTTGAACACCGCGCTGAACCGTCAGTTGCAGCGTGACAGCGACCTCAGCCTCGCCGAATACCGCATCCTGGTCTTGCTTTCCGAGGCGCAGGGGCACGCACTGCGGATGAGCGAACTAGCCGACGGCGTGCTGTCCTCGCGCAGTCGGCTCACCCACCAGATTCGTCGGCTGGAAGCCCAGCACATGGTCCGCCGTAACAGCTGCTTGGAGGACGGCCGAGGCGTCATGGCCGAGCTGACCGAAGAGGGCCTGCGCCGCCTACGTTCCGCGGCCCCCGGCCACGTCGAAGCCGTCCACCGCGCCTTCGTCGACCTGCTGACCCCCACCGAACTGGAAGTGCTCTCTACCGCCTTCGACCGCATCGACAAACAGGTCGCGGGACAGGACATCTGAGGCCCGGCCCCTTCGGCTACCATCGTGGGCACTGGAGACGTGGCAGAGCGGCCGAATGCACTCGCCTTGAAAGCGAGCGTCGTGAGAGCGACCGGGGGTTCAAATCCCTCCGTCTCCGCAACTGCAAGCCCAGTTCATGCGCGGTGTGATGACCATGACCACTCCTGCCGCCGGGCCGAACGTGAAGCGCCACATCGTCTTTCCTTCGGTCCCTGTCCGACCCGGAGACGGCACAGCTCGAACTCGCTTGGTGCGGGCGCAAGGCGGTCAGCTCAACGACCTGTTCGGTCCCGAGTTCGCCGCGCGCCACGGTGCGGCACTTCGAGACCGGCTCGCGCTCGCCTACACCGGCCGAACCTACGCGGAACACAACCCCGACGCGGCGGCGCGATACGGCGACGTGCCGATGACCGTCGTCCGTGTTCGGCCGGACGCGGTGGTCGGGAGACAGTGATCTTCGCGGCTGATGCGTGATTCGAAACCGCCACGCGGGCAAGGGAACAGGAAATTTTCCGTAGCGCAGCCAGGTGGCGGGAAGATCACGGGGGTTTCGCGCGGGATGGCGCAGGGTAGCCACGGATTGTGTGAAAGTTTGATCACACTTGGCTTATGCTTGATGTGTTCTCATCTCGTGAACCACTCGGCGCGATACCCGACCATCGGCCGATCGACTGCACTGCTTCCCTAACGCCACCGCAGACCTCGCGAATCCCGATCGTTCGCGGCTAGCGGTGGGTTCGACGCGCGAGAGGTGGTTGGAGCATGACCGATCTGGAAGAGCCCACGGCAGCGAGTACGCCGTTACGCCGTGCCGCGGCACGGTTGCGTGCGATATTGCCGCCGGGCTGGCGCGTCGAGATCGTCGACGCACCGAATCCCGTGCCCTCGGAGCAACAGCGACTTTCCGGCAGCGAATCCTTGCGTGACCGCGCGGCTGTGCTGCGCGTGGTGATGCCATGAGCGAGAGGGCACGGCGTGATCCGCCGTGCCCTCGCTAGGTTGTGGCCGCGGGTTATTCGGTCCAGCCGAGCGGCATGAGCAGTGATTTCTGCTCGCAGAACGCGTCGAGTCCTTCCGGCCCGTTCTCCCTGCCGACACCGGAATTCTTGTAACCACCGAACGGTGAGCCGGGGTCGAAGGCGTACCAATTGATCGCGTAGGTGCCGGTGCGTACGCGCGCGGCGATCGCGGCGCCGCGCTCGACATCGGCGGTCCACACCGACCCGGCGAGGCCGTATTCGGAGTCGTTGGCGATGGCGATGGCCTCGTCCTCGGTGTCGTAGGGGATCACCGAGAGTACGGGTCCGAAGATCTCCTCGCGCGCGATGGTCATCTTGTTGTCCACGTCGGCGAAGATGGTCGGTTCGAGGTACCAGCCGCGCTCGAGGCCCTCGGGTCGTCCGCCGCCGAGAACCAGGCGCGCGCCCTCGGCTTTGCCTTTCGCGATGTAGCTTTCGACGCGGTCACGCTGTTGCTCGGAGATCAGCGGGCCCAGTTGCGTTGCGGGGTCGTCGGGTTCGCCGACCTTCATCGTCTTGACGTGTTCGACCAGCGCGTCGACGATCTCGTCGTAACGTTCGCGCGGTGCGAGGATGCGGGTCTGCGCGACGCACCCCTGGCCACTGTTCATCAGACCGGAGAACGCGAGCATCGGGATTCCCGCCGCGATATCCATGTCCGGCAACAAGATCGCCGCGGATTTGCCGCCCAGTTCGAGGGAGACGCTCTTGAGCTGTCCGGTGGCGATCGCGCCGATCTTCTTGCCGACGGCGGTGCTCCCGGTGAAACTGACCTTGTCGACGTCCGGGTGCGAGACGAGATACTCCGACACCTCGGGTCCGGCGGGCAGTACCGAAAGCACCCCTTCGGGCAGTCCCGCCTCGGTACAGATGTCGGCGAGCAGATTGGCCGACAGCGGGGTGAGCGGCGCGGGCTTGAGCACGATCGAGCAACCCGCTAGCAATGCGGGGGCGAGCTTGTTCACGGCCAGGAACAGCGGCACGTTCCACGCGGTCACCGCGGCGACAACGCCGAGCGGTTCGCGCGAGACGCGGGTGGTACCGAATCCGCCGGTCCTGGTCTCCTGCCACGGGAAGGTTTCGGCCAGGCCCGCGTAACTGTCGAGCGCGGCGACCGAGGGTAGCTGGTTCAGTGTCATCGTCGCGGTCTGCGGTCCGCCGGTTTCGGCCGACAGCGTGGCGACGAGGTCGGCGGAGCGTTCCTCGATCAGCCGCGCGATTCTGGTGAGGACTTCGGCTCGTTCCCTGGGTGGGGTCGACGGCCATGGACCATGATCGAAGGCCGACCGCGCGGCGGCGATCGCGGCGTCGACGTCGGCCTTGTCCACGACGGGGACGCTGCCGACCGTTTCGAGGGTGGCGGGTGAGATGACCTGAACGCGCTCTGAGGTGGCAGGGGCGCTCCAGCGTCCGCCGATGAACAAGCTGTCGTAGTGCATAGGAACACGTTACAGTTTTTGCGCTTTCTTGTCTGTAACATGTTTCAGTTTTGCGGATCGGCGATAGCGTTGGCGGCGTGAATTCCGACTTGTCGGTTCGGTTTTCGATAGAACGCACTATTGCGTTTGGTTGCTGGACGGGGGATGCTGTATCCACTGATAGCTACTGATCAGCTCTGCTCGATTCCGAACCGACCGCGCATTGGGGAGACCGAGTCATGGCGGTGCAAGTGATCGGCCTGTCGTTGATGACCAGCGACCAGACCGAGCATCAAGCAAAGAGTGTGGGTAGTGGCGGCTGGGTGGTTTCTTTCCTACCCGGTCGAACATTGACGATCGAGCAAGCGACAGCGGCACTGCAGGCGGCCGAAGCCGCGGCTGCTGTACGGATGCTGTCGGGCCAAGTCGGCCTCACAGCGATGGAAACCGTTGGCCTCGCTATTCAAGAGTCACCCTGGGGCGAGGCCCTGTCGGGACCCAGCGGTAGACGCGGGTGGCTGCGAGGTCGACTGGAACGCGGCGCCGTGCCGAGTTGACCCCGGTCAGCTAACGGCTTTGGTAGCTACGACCACCAGGTTGCTCACCAGCAATTCCCGCAGCAACGGCACGCGGACCAGCCACCACGCCCAGCGCGGGTGGTAGCGCGGAAACACCGTGCGCACCTGTGCCGAGGTGGTCGTAGCCCAGCGCAATCCGTCGCGCGCACGCACCGCGAACAGTGATTCACCGAAGCGATTCTTCGGTTCGTGGCCGTGCGTGCGGCGGTACCGGCGCGCCGCGAATTCGCCGCCGAGGTAATGCCACGGCCCGGTCTCGTGTCCGCCGAAGGGGCCGAACCACAGCGTGTAGGACAGCACGATGAGCCCGCCCGGCTTGGTCACCCGCACCATTTCCTCGGCCATCAGCCACGGGTCGCGCACGTGTTCGGCGACATTGGACGAGAAACAGATGTCCACCGCGTCGTCACGAAACGGCAGTGCCATGCCCGAACCCCGCACCGTGCCCACGGTCGAGAGACCAGCGGCGTGCATTTCCGACGGATCGGGTTCGACGGGGATGTAGCGCGCGCCGGTCTTGGCGAACTCGTCCGCGAAATAGCCTGGGCCACCGCCGACGTCGAGAACCGTGGTGTCGGCGAGTGTGGCGCCGGTGAGGTCGGCGTAGAAGTCGGCGATCATGGCGGCGCTGTCGGACGCTATCTCGCCGTAGAAGAGCGCGGGGTCGGATTGTTCGAAACGAAAACTGCCCAGCAGGCGCAGCGATCGTCGCAGTGTCGCCCGGCGCGCGAACCGGGCTGTGCCGTTGTCGGACGCGGTTTCGGCTATGAGCACGGCGCCGAGTTTCGCACAACCGCGCGCGGGCGCGCTGCGCAGCGCTGGCGCGGATGTGCGTGGGCGAGCGGATCGATCACTATTAGGGTAGAACGCGACGTCCCACCTACCCCCTCACCGAGAGAAGCTCCATCGTGCGCGAAGTCCTCCTGCTCTGCTGGCGTGACACCGGGCACCCACAGGGCGGCGGCAGCGAGCGGTACCTGGAACGAGTCGGCACCCAGCTCGCGGCCCGCGGCGTCAAGGTCACGCTGCGTACCGCCCGCTATCGCGGCGCGCCGAGACGTGAGCATGTCGACGGGATCGATATCAGCCGCGGCGGTGGTCGCTACACGGTGTACCCGCGCGCGCTCGCCGCGATCGCCTTGGGCAGGCTCGGGCTGGGCGCATTGCGTGATGTGCGGCCCGACGCGGTGATCGACACCCAGAACGGCATCCCGTTCTTCGCGGCCGCGGTGGCCGAGGCGCCTTCGGTGGTCCTGGTGCACCACGGGCACCGCGAACAGTGGCCGGTGGCGGGTCGGGTGATCGGCAGGATCGGCTGGTGGATCGAGTCGTGGCTGTCGCCACGCGTGCACCGCGGCAATCAATATCTGACGGTTTCGCTGCCTTCGGCCGAGGAACTCACCGGTCTCGGCGTGGACGCTGCCCGCGTCGCCGTCGTGCGCAACGGTGCCGAACCTGTTCCAGTGCAAGCACGGAGGGCACCCGAAGCGCGCGAGCGCGAGGTGCCGAGGATCGTGGTGCTGTCGCGACTGGTGCCGCACAAGCAAATCGAGGACGCGCTCTCGGTGGCCGCTCGGCTGCGCACCCGCATCCCCGACCTACGCCTCGATGTGATCGGCGACGGCTGGTGGGCCGACAATCTCCGGCAATACGCCGAGGAACTCACCATCGCCGACGCGGTCACCTTCCACGGCCACGTCGACGAAACCCGGAAGCACGAACTGCTTTCCGGCGCGTGGGTGCATGTGCTGCCCTCCAGGAAAGAGGGATGGGGCCTCGCGGTGATCGAAGCCGCGCAGCACGGCGTACCGACCGTCGGCTACCGCAGCTCGCGCGGTCTCACCGATTCCATCGTCGACGGCGTCACCGGCGCACTCGTCGACGACGTCCCCCAATTGGCCGCTGCCGTAGGCGATCTCCTCGACGACCGCGCCGCACGCACAGTCATGGGTGAGAAGGCCCGCGCCCGCGCCCGCGAATTCTCCTGGGAGCAAACCGGAAACGGTGTCTACGAGGTACTCGCCGCGGCGGCACGCGGCGAACATGTCTCGGGGTTGATCGCAGCACGTCCCGCCGAGTGATCTTGCGGCGCGAACTCGCTCGAGAGCACGTCACCGACTCGGCAAGAGCCGCCAAGATCCTTGAAACGCCATCTTCGGCATCGCCATTCGATGGCTGAATTCCTTGTGCTGGTCAACGGGCTCCCTGGCTCGGGCAAGTCGACCTTGGGCCGGTCGCTGGCGCGGACTTCGGCGGAGCAGTTCCTGTCGAAGGACACCGCCAAAGAGGCCATCGCCGCTTGCGTCGACGATGGTGACCGGCTCGGTCTCGGTGGAATCGCGATGGACTCCGTGTGGGTCATGGCGGGGCTGCCTCGGGTGCCGTCGTCATCGATTCGTGGTGGTTCGAGCCGCGCGACCTGTATTTCGCTCGGACCGGAATCCAAACGGCGAAGGCGCTTCGCGCCGTAGAGATCTGGTGCGATGTTCCCGCCGAGCTAGCGAGGAAGCGTTACGCCGCCAGAAACCGCCCGGCTTTCTACGAGGATGAGCAACGACTCGCCAACGACTGGGACACTTGGGCGGCGCACGCCACACCGCTCGGACTCACAGCGATCCTCGTCGTCGATACCACCAGCCCGGTCGATTGCTCACGTCTCGCCGAGCAGATCCAACGCACAGCCAGGCCCCGTCCGGCAATATGACTGACCGGCTCAGTAATGGCTTCGCGGTGCTGTCAGGGTTGTTCGCGGGTACTCGTGCGCTTCCTGCCGGAGAGAGCGGTGATGGCGCCGCCGACGAGCAGGGCGGCCCAGAGAAGATGGGCTGCGATGGCGAGGGCGCGTTGTGTCGTGGACGAGGCGTAAGGCTGGTCGACGGGTCCGGGCACTCGGTAGAGAGTGAGGTCGGCGTCGCGGTAGATCGGGGAAAGTTCGGCCAGGGTTTTCGCGGACTCCCCGAGCGGGCCGGGAGTGCGGTGTTCCACCAAAACCCAGCCGACACCGGCATCGGCCAGCTTCCGCGCCGAATCACCGTGTAGTAGCAGGGTTTCCACTGTCTTTCCGCGCGCGCCCTCGCCAGCGACGGTGCCGCCGCGCACCGGAAGTTCACCGGTCTGCAAGACGTCACGCGGGAGCAGGCGTGGTGCGGGGTCGAGCACCGGATTCGTCGGGGTGAAATCGAACGCACGGAACATGCCCGCGGGCAGCACAGCCACATCGCCAGGTCCGTCGAACCGCGAAACGAGCTCCGACCATCCCGCCGGGTAGCGCACCGCTCGCACCTGTCCACCGACACCCCAGGCCAAGTCGATCAGCGGAAGGATCAGCAGAACGATGAAAACCGCTGCGATGGATCGCGAAACGGCAGCGCTCGGTGACCTCGCGCCGGTCGAGTGCGTGTCCGTGACCGCACTCGAACCCGCGGCGTCTGCGCTGTGGGTGTCGGCTCTGTGCGGATCGTTCGCGGACGAGCTGACCGGTGTGGTTTCGCGAGCGCTCGGTTCGGTCGCCGCGAGCGGGTCGCCGGAGGTCGGACGGTCATGGCTGGCCGATGCCTGGGCCGGCACCTGAGTAGTTCCAGGTCCAGAAACATTGCCGGTATCGACGCTTTCCGCTGTTTCGCGGTCATGGTGATCGGTCGAATATGGCGGTTCGGGTTCGGACGTATCGCCGTCCGAGTGCTGGCCGACAGCGCAACCCCGCGCGGTGTATCTGTCGATCGACGTGGCGAGTGCTCGACACCCGGCCGCCGCGCACAGCACGTAGGTGGGTAACGCGAGCGCCACATATTTCTGGGTATCGCGCAGCAGGCCCGCGCCGGGGATACGCACGATCAACCACTGCATCACCTGTGTTCCCCACGCCGTGGCACCGAATGCGGGCAGCACGATGGCGAGAACTGCCAGGACCAGCACCGCGCGACGCACCTGTACCGAGGACGGGTGGACCGAGCGCGTGAGAACCGTGCGCACCCCCGCGGCGACGATCGCGAGCAGCACCAGGGTGCCGATCAGCGCCAACGGGGTGGTCCTCGTCTGTGGCACGGCCTCGGCGTTCCATATCCCGCCGAGACCCGCGAGGCTGCCCAGAGTCGCGAGGCCGGGTTCGGCGCGCGCGGCGAAGGCGGCGATACCGGTGGGGTCGGAGGTTTCGGTGGCGGTGTCCGACAGCACGGTCGCGGTCAACCAGGGTGCCGACGCGGCCACGAGTAGCAGCGATGCCGCAGGGAGGCGGCGCAGGCCCAGTAGCGCGAGCGCGGTGATTCCCGCCAGCAGCGCGCCGGTGGGGGTGAGCCCCGCGGCGGCCAGCGCGGCGACCAATGCCGCCCAGTGTCGAGTGCGAGTGGCGGTCGCGGTGCGAATGCGATACGCCGCCACCACCGTCCATGGGAGCGCGGCGTAGCCGGTGAGCAGACTCCAATGCCCCTGCGAGAGCCGTTCGGCCACATACGGATTCCACAGCGCGACCGTGCACGCCACCAACTGTGCGCTCACCGGGGCGCCCACCAATTCACGCGCGAGCACCGCGGCGCCGTACCCCGCTGCCCACAGTGCGAGCACCAGGATCGCCTTCACCAACACGCCGCCGTCGACGATCGGTGACAGCAGCGCCAACAACCCGTCCTGCGGCACCGCGCGCGGCGCTGCGGCACCGAGCCCCAGCGCGGCATCGGTCAGGTACGAGCGCGCAGTGCTGACCGCGTCACGTACCAACAGGTATCCGTTGCCGAGCAGCGGGCCGAGAATCAGCAGCGTGAGCACACCGCTGTAGACCGAGGGAATCAGCCGAGCGCGCCGAGTCGCGGCGTCCGCGAGACGGGTCCGTTCGCTCACGGTTGTCCCACCCGCTTGCTGCACCCACTCACGAAACGCCACCCTACGGATCGTCGTTGCCCGCGAGGAATCCGACGGGGCGCGCCTGCGCGCACGACGCACGGGTGCGACGATTACGCGCGTGTCCGCTGCCCGTCGCTTCCCCGTCGTCGCGGATCTGACCCTGGTGACCACCGGTGCGATGACCGCCAACGTCGCCGGATACCTGCTGCAACTGTTGGCGGGACGGTGGCTCGGGGTCACCGGGTACAGCGAGTTCGCCAGCTTGCTCGCGGTGCAACTGCTGTGCGCGGTGCCCGCCATGGCATTGCAGAACGTGGTGGCGCGGGAGTTGGTGCGTGGCGCGGGCGTGACGGCGTTGCGCGCGCTGCGGTGGCGTTGCGCGGTGATCGTCGCGCTGGTGGCCGTGATCGCGGTGCCGGTGGTGACGTTCGCGCTGCACGTGGGTGTCGCCGCGTGTGCCGCGGCGCTCGGTGCGGCGCCCGCGCTGGTCCTGGTCTCGGGTGAGCAGGGAGTTCTGCAGGGCAGTAAGCGTTTTCGGGCTCTGGCCGTGGTGCTCGGGGTGGCGGGTGTCGCACGGGTCCTGCCAGCGCTTGTGGTGCTCGCACTCGGTGGTGGCGCGGCCATGGCGTTGCTGGCGGCGGCCGTCGGTATCGCCGCGTCCGCGTTCTTCGCACGCCGAGTCGCGGGGTCGCCACGTCCGCGAGCACGCGTCGCGACAACATCCACCAAGGACCCGAATCGCCCCGATCCGAAGCCCGCCGATGCTCTGACGGGGTCCGATGAGCCGATCAGGCTTACCGCTGATCAGGCCGGGGGCGCCGGTACAATTCCGATGGGTCGCACCGAGGATCCGACCAGCCCCGACGCGGACCAGGCGCGGCTCACTGCCGAATCCACGCGGTCGGTGACGGCGAGTGCTGCCGAGCGGGCGCGCGACTCCGCGCGAGCAGGGGGCCCGGTCGCGACCCCGGCTGCGTCGAATGAGTTGGCCGGGTCGATCGAGCTGGCCGGGTCGCCGACACCGGACAACGCGCTCGACCCAGCCTCGTCGAACGCGCGGACCGCCCAATCATCGCCCTCGTCATCGCGATCAGGACGCTCGTGGGCGGGTGTGCTCCCAGTCCTGCGGGCCGCGCAGGTCCAGGCCGCGCTGATGGCGTTGTCCTCGGCCGACCTCATCGTGGTCAGGATGGTGCTCGACGAGGTGAGCGCGAGCCGGTACGCGCTCGGCACGATCGCCGCGAAGATCGCCTTCTGGCTGCCGCAGGCGGTGGGGGTGGTGTTGTATCCGAGGATGGCGCAGCCCGCGCAATCGACGGGTGCGATCCGCTCCGCCTTGGCCGTCTTGAGCGGCGTCGGCGTGGTAGGCGTGCTCGGTGCCGCGCTCGCGGCCCCGCTAGCGCCGTTGTTCGCCGGACACGATTACGCCCCGATCCAGAACCTGTTGTGGCTGTTCGCATTCCAAGGCGCGATCCTCGCGGTACTCCAGGGCGCGCTGCTGTCGGCCATCGCGGTGGATCGCACCGCACTGGCGGCGGTGACCTGGGCAGGTCTGGGGGTCGAGGCGGTTTCGATGATCGCGTTCGCCCGGTCGGTCCCCACCCTCATCGGCACCGCCACCGCGGTCGCCGCGGTAACGACGGCGGTGGTCGCGACCATCGTCTTGCGCACCGCCGATCGCGCGGACCCGCTCGATTCGGTTGTGCCGGTGCGTAGCTAGCTGAGCGGCCGGTCGGCTGTAGTAGCGCGAAAGCAGAGCCGGCAGGTGTCGATGAGCGTGCTCGCGCGACCGGGCCATCTCGAGGCGCTACCTTATTCTGCGCTGGCAGCAGTGATCTACCACCCGTGCCGCACTCGTCGCACCGTCCGCTGGTCTCGTCACTTGGCCACCGCCTGGACCAACGCCGACCGAGGCCGATTCTCACCGATGTGGCCGAGACCAGAGAATGCCTGCCCCACTGACCCGACGTCCCTCGGAACCCCAACCCCGACCAGGCAATACACCGAAGGCGCTAACTCACCCGGTCAACATGTGGGCCGAGGACCGAATGACACAAACTCGACTTCTCGCCGGGCGGGCACCTCCGTCGCTGGTCGTGCAGCCCGGACGGCGAGTGGTGCTGACGTTGGTTTGTCTTCGCGAACAACGGCCGGATCTCATGGCGCCAACGCGACAGCGGGCATTCGAGCGGCGTGTTCCGCGGTGATCAGGTGTACCCAAAAAATACAGCTCCCCGGTCGATGTGACCGGGGAGCTGTATCCGCTTGTGGCGCAGCCGATTACTGGTTTTTCGGCAGGTTGATCTGCTGAGTCGGTGCGTCGTCCGCGGGCGGATTGTCCTTGGCGCCCTTGGTATTACCAGGCTTACCGCGCTTGATCACGGTGCCCTTCGGCGTCGTCGGCTCGTCGCCGTCTTGTCCCTCGGCGGGCTGCGGGTCGCCGCCACGCAGGCCGAGCAGGAGGCCGACGATCAGGGCGATCACACCGATGATGCCGAGGATGATCGGCAGCACGCGCCCGTAGAGCGAGAGCTTGTCGGTGTTGTCCTTCGCGATCGCCAGCTGCGACTCGATGGTCTCCTCGTTGAACACCAGGTGCGACTTCAGCGCGGTGACCTCCGGCCGATCGCCGCTGCGCGCGTAGTACATGTGCAGTTGCTCGCCACCCTTGACGATGGTGCCGGTCTGCGGCTCCACCCACACGTCGCGAGTGTTGGTGTACCAGCGGCTCATGGTGACGTCACCCTCGCCCTCGACGCCCCACTTCTCGGCGGGCAGCGTGAGCTGGTTGGTCGGTGCGGGCGCGGCCACCGCGAGGTTGGTCGCCGGGATCTCCTGTTGGAAGTGGTAGACCTTCGTGTTGTTGATCTCGGACTCCTCGACGAAGTTCATGTCGAAGGTCTTGCGCGCGTTCACATCGAAGTACGGGTAGGACTTCTGCTCGGTACCGATCGGGAACCGGTACTGCACACCCTCGTGCTGTACCGGGTCGGCGACCGGCTGCAGATCCTTGTTCACCGTCACCGCGACCGACCCGTTCGGGTTGCTCTCGACGGCCTCGCCCGACTTGCGGTCGATGGTGACACGGTCGATGTTGGCGGTGAGCACGCCGGTGTCGCCCTGCTTGTCGGTGCGCCGCAGCGTGGTACCCGCCTGAACGGTCATCTCATCGGCGTCCGAAGGATCCTCGACGGTCAGGAAGCGCTGCGAGACCAGCGGCACATTCGAATCCACCTTCGCCGACCCCTGGGGCGCGGTGAGCGACTTCGAGTCGAGCACCTGACTGTCCTCATTGGGCTGGTTCGTGGCGATCGTGGTGATCTCGAGGTCGAGGGGAGTCTTCGCCAGTTTGCCGATGGTGTAGGTCGGGATGAGCAGCGCGGCTACGATGAGCAACGCGCCGAGACCTACGAGCAGGCAGGCCACCGTCCTTCTGGTTCCGGCACTCAGTGCCATGCAAACTCTCCTCGTCGTAGAACACAAGTCGCTCGGCGAGTACGACGGGTGGCCCGCGGCACTCGTGTGCGCACAGACACTAACAGGGCAATGTCGTACCATGCGCCGTCGAGGCCGGAAACCGGACCGAAAACCACCGACGCTACACCGCGAAACGGCGCGTGGATCCGACCAACGATCCGAGCCGTCACGGCCAACGGGCAGACTGGACCCCGATGACAGCCACCGCCTCCGCACCCACCCAGGCGCCCGCAGCCGCTCGACCTCGCGCTTTCGTGCCCGCGTTGGAGGGTATGCGCGGGCTGGCCGCGCTCGGCGTGCTGCTGACTCACGTCGCGTTTCAGACCGGTGCCGCCGGCACGCCGGTGATCGGACGCGTGTGGGGTCGATTCGACATGGCCGTCGCGGTGTTCTTCGGCCTCTCGGGATTTCTGTTGTGGCGCCCACACGCGGCGTCGGCGCGCGGATACGGTGTCGCACCGAGGGTCCCGCACTACTTTCGGCATCGCGTCGCGCGCATTCTGCCCGCGTACTGGGCGGTGGTCTGCGCGGCGCTGCTTTTGCTGCCGAACGCGGCCGATACCGCGGGCTTTCGGGTGTGGGTGTCGAATCTGGCGTTGCTGCAAGTCTTCGTGCCACTGACGCTCACCGACGGCTTGACTCAGATGTGGAGCCTGTCGGTCGAGGTGGCGTTCTATCTGGTGCTTCCGTTGCTCGCCTTCGCCGTCGTGCGATTGCGTGGTCGGAACGCGCGCTGGCGGGCGCCCGCGATCATCGCGCTCGCGGTGGTGAGTTCCTGCTGGAATTTTCTTCCGGTCCCTACCCCCGATGCGATCCATTCCGACAATTGGCTGCCCGGTTATCTGCCGTGGTTCGCGGCGGGAATGTTGCTCGCGGAACTGGTGGAGCTCGCCGCTGAGCAGCGCGCGCGGGGTGTGTCACCGAAGTGGTTGCGACTACTGGGAAATCAGGCCCTCATGTGGAGTATCGCGGCGGTCGCATTCGGACTGTCCGCGACCGACCTCGGCGGCCCGGCGGGTCTCACCCACGCCGACCCGTGGCAGTACGTCGCGAAGATGGTGCTCGGCACGATCATCGGCTTCGGACTGCTCGCGCCGCTGGTACTCGACGACGCGCCGCACCGCTGGTTGGAATCGAGGGTGGCCGCCACGATCGGTCGCTGGTCTTACGGAATCTTCCTGTGGCATCTGGTGGTGCTGTCGATGGTGTTCCCGATATTCGGGATCGTTCCGTTCAACGGAAGATTCGGGTACGTGCTGGTTCTGACCGTTGTGCTGACTGTCCCGATCGCCGCGGCGAGTTATGCGTTGATCGAAGAACCCGCGCGTCAGTTCGCTCGGAGGTTCGATCGGCGAAAGGCGGATTCGGTGGTGTCGAGCTGACCTGGTGGTGGGTTCGGCGTGGCTCGGGGGCGCAGGGGGCTCGTTTGGGTGCGAAGGGTGGGGTTTCAGGGTCTGTAGGGCGGGGTGATGTGAGGTTTGGCACGGCGTAACCGGTTGTTGTCGCACGGTTTCAGGGGCCGTAAGACGGGGTGATGTGCGGGAGTGAGAACCAGCATCGCTTTGGGTGGTGGGGTGATGTGCGGGGGCGAGAACCAGCATCGCGTTAGGTGGCGGGGTGATACGCGGGGGCGAGTGCTTCCTCGCTGTGTTTTTGGCGGCTGGCGCCGCGTGGTTCGCGGCCCTGAGTCTCGCTGTTGAGTACCCGTTTCTTGCTCCTGCGTCGCCTACGAAACGGGCACTCAACAGCGAGACGGCCGCGAACTTACCGTGCCGGTCTCGCTGACGCTCGGAACACGTGTTTCGGCGGCTCGTGCGGAGGGCCGAGTTAGGTTCGGGTGGTGAGGGTTTCACCGGGTGCCCGGATGTGAAGGTGCTGTGGTGATCGTTGGGCGATCGTGAATGTGCTGTGGCGGTCTCGCTGCGCTCGGAACATGTGTTTCAGCGGCTCGTGCGGAGGGCCGAGTTGAGTTCGGGTGGTGAGGGTTTCACCGGGTGCCCGGATGTGAAGGTGCTGTGGTGATCGTCGGGCGATCGTGAATGTGCTGTGGCGGTCTCGCTGCGCTCGGAACATGTGTTTCAGCGGCTCGTGCGGAGGGCCGAGTTGAGTTCGGGTGGTGAGGGTTTCACCGGGTGCCCGGATGTGAAGGTGCTGTGGTGATCGTCGGGCGATCGTGAATGTGCTGTGGCCGTCTCGCTGCGCTCGGAACACGTGTTTCGGCGGCTCGTGAGGAGGGCTGAGTTGGGTTCGGGCGGTGGGGTTTCACCGGGTGCCAGGGGCGTGCACTACAAGATCACCAGGACATGGGTGCGGAATGCGGCGGGCGGTGGCCGTTTCACCGGGTGGCGGGGAGCGGTCGGTCTACAAGATCACCAGGGCACTGGTGTGGGTTTTGGGGAGCTGCGTGGAGGTGTGGTGGCGTTGTGGCCGTGGCCGTGTCGGTCTTGCTGGTGCTTGGGGTTAGGTGTTTGGGCGGCTTGGTGGTTGGTCGGGTTTTGTGGGGGCACCGAGTATCGCGCCGTGTTCACGGATCACTTGGTAGCTCGACGGCGGGGGAGGGCGGCGATTGTGGTGGCGGTGATGGCTATCAGGGCGGGGAGTTGGGTGTAGAGGGAGCCGCCCATGTAGCCGTCGGGGGAGCGCCAGGGGCCGGTGGAGAGGGCTGCGGCGGAGAGGGCGGTGCCGATGCCCGCGGTGGCTACCAGGGCGGTGGGGGCGATGCGGGGGGCGAAATGGGCTGCCAGTAGGCCGATTATCGCGATCGCCGCACCCGCTGCGCCCGCGATGACCGTTGCGGTGGCGACCAGGCCCAGGGCACCGAGCCATCGGGGAGCCCAGGTGGGGTGCTCAGTGCATTGGCTGTGTGGTTCACCTCGACGGGGAGTGGCGGTGTTGTGTGGGTTGCCGAGGTCCGCTGAAGTGAAGCTGCTTGCGGTTTCGCGCTCTCGGGATACGTCCGGTGGGTGGCAGTGGTCGTCAGTGGTCGAGGTGAGCCCGTACCCCTCGGAGGCGCCCTGTGGCCGAGTGCGTTCTCCGACGGGTTCGCCGGAACTGTCTGGTGTCGTGGGTATTTCGGTGGCGCTCGATAAGTGGCTGTCGTCCCCGGGGTTTGGGACGGAGCTGTCTGGTGCTGCGCGCTTCCCGGCGGGACTCGGTGGGTGGCTGTGGTCTTCCACAGGGGGGTGGGCGGTGTCTGTGGGAGGGGGGTCGTCGCGTTGCGTGTCGTTGTCTGACGAAGCCGCCTCGGTGGCACGGTCTTCGGTGCGCTCGGTGCGCTCGGTGCGGCGGCGACCGGTGCGGGGGATGGCGAGCAGGGCGAGGGGGATCAGCAGCAGCAGGCCGCCGAAGATGCTGAGGCGATACCAGCGGTCGGCGGGGAAGGACACCGTGATCGGGCCCGTGGTGTTTTCCGGGACCACCCAGGCTTGTTGCCATCCGTTGACCACCACGGGGTCGAGGGCGCGACCATCGGATGTGGTTGCCCGCCAACCGACATTGTTGCTCAGCGGCAACACCAGCAGGTCGGGACCGACGGCCTGATCGGGTGGCGGGGTAGCGGCGGGTGCGCCGAAGTCGGTGCGATCGAGGCGTAATCGGTCGACGAAGAACAATTCGGTGGGCGTGACGGTGACGTCGACGCGGCCTGGCGCCAGCAGTGTCTCGCCGTTTTCCCCGGCCCTTTCCTGGTCATTCGCGTCTGTGGGATCGGCCGCGACGTTATCGGCCGAGCCTGTGTCGCTGGTTGTTTCGGCGTCGAACGCGCCGTCGACATCAGGGGCGGAGTCGGTGTCACTGTCGGTGGTCGTCGCGCCATGGGGATTACCGGCGCTAGCACCGACGGCGCCGGTGCCGGGCGCGTCTGTCGGCGTTACCGCACTGGTCGGCTCCGTCTCGGGCAGTGCGCCGTTCGCGCAAATCCGCGCGGGAAGCGGTGCACCGGAACGGAATTGCTCGGCGGTCGCGGTCACCGCCGCACGGACGGTCTGTCCGCCGATGTCGATCGTCGGTCCCTGATCGCACCCGACGGTGATCTCGCGGTCGGCTGCGGGCGGCGGGTAGTCGGGGCCGAGTACCGACACCTCGGCCAGGCCGGGAGGTTGCGCAACGGTGAAGCCGATCTCGGTGCGGTCGAGCACCGGTTTCCAGGTGCGCAAGCTCAACTCGATGCGGTCGGTGACCCGCGGGTGCAGCGGGATGCGCACCGGTTTACCTGGTTCGCCGCGGTCGAGCGCGCGTACCTGGGGGCCGTCACCGAGATTCACCGTCACCGAGGTGGGTGCGCCCGGTATCGGACCGAGGGGTGGCGTGAGTTCGAGTCCGGTGACCGTGGTCGGTTCGGGAAGATCGAGAGTGAGTGTGGGTTTCTCGCCGGTATTCGGTGGCAAAACCGAGTCCTGCGGCGCCACCCAACTGGTGCGCGGGTCCCCATCGGTGACCGCCGGTGCGGCGCCGCGCAGCTCGCCGACATCGGCGGCACCGTGGGCGACCGGACGTGCCGGGTCGGTGAGCAGTCGTTCCAAGGCGGGTCCTTGCCTCGGTCGAACGGTGAGTTGTGGCGTCACCGAAGCCAGCTCGGGGACAGACAGCGTGCGCTCGAAGGTGCTGAGTTCCTCGGGTCCCAGCGCCAAACCCTTGGCGCAGCGCACCCGATCCGGAGCGTCGAAACAGGCGTTGCGACCGGGGAATTCCTGTCCGAGATCCCAGCCACGTGGCCGGGTGCCCGCCGCCACCGGTGGAAGTACGGTCCGGTGCCTGATGTCGAGCTTGGTCGGCGCGTCGTGCACCGCGTAGTCCTCGACCGCCAGTTCGCTGATGCCGAATTGCCCACCGGCCGTACCGCCTTCGGTGCGGATGGCGGTGATGGTCAGCCAGTCGGTGCGTCCCGGCGGCAGTGACACCGACGCGAGAGCGCCCGGCTTGGTGATTTGGGTGGACACGGTGCCATTGGCGGTGCGTACCTCGACCCATTTCACCGGGTCACCCATGGCGGCCGCGGTGGTGCGGAAACTCAGCTGGCCCACGGTGATGGGTGTGTCCAAATCCAGTCGCAGCCACTGTCCGAGCGCGTGCTCGGCGCCGTTGCTGATCCACGCCGTCGCCTGATCGCCGTCGACGACGGCGGCCGTCGAATTGCCCGGCGCGGAACCACCGAGCTGGGTGCTGTCGGCGGCGGAGCTGGACGCCGTGATTCGTGCTCCCGACCATTCACCGGTGACCAGCCCGGTCCCCGCCACCGGGTAGTCGGGAACCAGGTTTCGCGTGCGGCGCGCGTCCTGCGGCGCGCGCAGGGCGGACGCGTGATTGTCGACCCTGCCGAAATCGGACTCCCGATCCATCGGGGTGTCGGTGACCGTCACCCCACCCGTCGGCAGTCCCGCTTTCGCCGCGTCGGCGGCGAGCAGTGCGGGTGTCGCGGCCTCGGGGTTGTCGCGATGCAGGCGTTCCAGCGCTTCGGGGCCGCCCTGCACGGTCGGCACCGAATTCAACGGCACCCGGTAAGCGCCGGGAAACGAAGGGGGAGCGCCGGTTCCGGTGGCCACCTCGGTGGGCGTACCCGGGGTCGGCGTCTCGACTCGATAGATCTGCACGGCGGGATATCCGGGACGCAGATCGCCGTCGGCGACCAAACCCTTACCGAGGACCGAAGATTCGACCGGGCCACCGAATTCGGCGACCTCGGTGAGCCCTGGCGATCCCTCGATCGCCTGGTGGGCAAGCAGCGGACGGGTGGAGCGTGAGGTGACCGGATCGAGGTCGTTGCGCAACACCAGAACCCCGATGCCCTGCCCCGCCAGGGTGGCCGCGAGCCCGTCCGACGGCCGCCCGTCGGCGATGAGTCGTTGCACCGAGTCCATTGCCCGGATGGTGCCCGGCGGGTTCAGCGGGACCGCGTCGCGCACCGCCCACGGTGTCCTCGCCAGTGCTTGCAGCGGTTCGTCCCTGGTCAAGCCCCACCGTTGACTGCCGAACGGCGCCCCGGGGACGACGAGCGCGCGGGTGTCGGAAGCGTTGTCGTGCAACCAGTCCGCAGTCTGCTGCCAATACCCTGGCACCCGATCGTAGGCACCGCGCGGGGCGAGCTTGCCGGTCCACGCCAGGGAGGTGGACAGGACGAGCGCGGTCAGCACCAGCGCGCCGACGGCGACGATCTTGTTGCGCTCGGGATGGGCGAGCGCACTGCGCCACACCGGCATCGGCACCGACGCTGGCAGGGGGACCTTCGCCAGCAACTGAGCGAGTCCGAGCACCAAGGGCAGCCGGATCAACGGCTCCAACTTGTGCACATTGCGCAACGGCGCACCCGCGGAGTCGAGGAACAGCCGCACCGATTCGGCGAACGGTCCGCTCAGTTCCCCCACGTATCCCGCACAGATGCCGACCAACCCGACGCACAGGATCAACGCCAGCCGTCCGCGATACGGCATCGACCGCATCGCCAGTCCCGCCATGCCCGCCGCGGCGAGTAGACCGGTCGCCAAGACCGCCGCGGGCTGAGTGACCAGTACCGCGCCGGCGATTCGCTCCGGTGAGACGAACGGTGTCCAACTGTCGGTGCCACGCAATACTTCGGCCAGCGAAGCCCATTGCGTGGTAACACCGGAGGACTCGATGTAGTCGAGGAACGGCGGACTCACCTCGCCGAGCAACAGCAGTGGCACCACCCACCAGAAGGTGGCGAGGACGAGCAGCGGAATCCATGCCGCGGTGAAGCGCCACCATCGTCGGTTGGGGCGTAAGGCGATCAGCCACAACAGTGCTGGCAGGAACGCCGCGGCCGTCGCGACGGCGTTCACCGAACCCATGAGGGCCAGCGCGAGCGCGCTGCCCGCGGGTGATTCGGCGCCGCCACGTCGGCGCCGCTTGGCCGCCGTGCTCAACGCGGCCGGGGCAAGCAGCACCCATGGCGCGAGCATCATCGGCAGTGTCTCCGACGAGATCGAGCCGAGCGTGGTCAAAACCCGTGGGGCGAGCGCGAAGGTGAGCGCGGCGACGATTCGGGAGCCGCGTGTGCCGATGCCGAGGGTTTGGCAGAGTCGGATGAGTCCCCAGAATCCGGCGAGCAGCAGCAGCGCCCACCAGATTCGTTGTGTCACCCACGCGGGCAGGCCGAGGATGTCACCGAGGGCGAAGAACGCGCCGTGCGGAAAGAAGTACCCGTACGCCTGGTTCTGCACCTGCCCCATCGGTGCCTGGCTGCTCCACAAGTGCGCGGCGCGGCCGAGGAAGCCCAGCGGATTCTGTGCCAGATCGTATTTGGTGTCCGCGGCGGTGAGCCCTGGCGCTTGCAGAAAGGTGAGGAGAAACGCCACGAGCACACTCGCGCCGAACCAGCGCTTTCCCAGTGGTGCGGTGGCGGGATTCTCCGGCACCGCGGTCGACTCGTCGGAGTCGGCCGGGGCGGAGGAGTCGAGCGAGGGGGTCAGCGGCTGCCGTATTCGACGCCGTTGAGCAACGAGGAGTCCTTGTTGCCACTGCGGTCGATGTCAGGGCGCGAATTCTGCTGTACCGCGATGGTGACAAGGAACACCGCGATCACGCCGAGCACGGCGCCACCGACAGCACTCGCAAGGCCCGGTACGGCAAACTTCATCGCGGCACTCCAATACATTGATGCAGGCACATTCCCGGTCAACCTAGCAGCCCGCGCGCACATTCGACGCGTCGAGTCCGCCGGGTTGTCGCGGTTGGTGGAGGAAAGCAGTGGGTGCGGTGGGTTTCGCCGTGGGTTGGGGCGGATTCTTGGGTGTGGGGCGAGAAGCCGGGTGCAGTGGTGTGTGAGGGGGCGAGGCGGGTGCGGGGTGGTGTGTGAGGGCGGTACGGGTGGTGTGCGGGGGCGAGTGCTTCCTTGCTGTGTTTTTTGGCGGCTGGCGCCGCGTGGTTCGCGGCGCGAGACGGCCGCGAACTTACTGTGCCGGTCTCGCTGCGCTCGGAATAGTGGTTTGGGCGGCTCGTGGGGGTGGTTGGGTTGTGTTGGGGCGGTGGGTGTTTCGCTGGACGCTTGGGGCGTGCGACTACCAAGTGGGCAGGGCATGTGTGGCACGCGTTCAGCTGGTGCTTGGTGGCGGGCGTGACTAAGTGTGGCGTCAGGGTTGGGTGGGGATCGCGCAGTGCAGCGGGGTGAGGAGGGTGCGGAGTTTGGTGGTGGTTTCTTCTAGTTCGGTGTGGGGGGTGGAGGCGGCGACTATGCCGCCGCCCGCGTAGGCGCGCAGGGTGCGGTGGTCGGGGGAGAGTTCGGCGCTGCGGATGGCTACTACCCAGGCGCCGTCGCCGTTGGCGGTGCACCAGCCGACGGCGCCGCCGTAGAAGCCGCGGTCTTCCTCGGATTCGGCGATGACGTCCAGTGCGAGGTCGGTGGGGGTGCCGCAGACGGCGGGGGTGGGGTGTAGTCGCAGGGCGAGGTCGAGGGCGGTGGTCGAGGGGTCGCGCAGGGTGCCGGTGATCGGGGTGGCCAGGTGCCACACCTCGTGGGTGTTGATGAGTTGTGGCTCGTCGGGGATCGCCAACTCGCTGCACAGGGGAGTGAGCTGGTCGCGAATCCACTCGATCACGAAGGCGTGCTCGGCCCGATTCTTGGTGCTGGCCAACAGTTTCTCGGCCTGCGCGCCGTCGGCGTCGGGATCCGGCAATCGCGCCATGGTGCCCGCCAATGGGCGCAGCGTGACGGTGCGACCGTGCCGCGCCACCAGGACCTCCGGTGTCGCGCCGACCAGTGTCGCGCCGGTTCTGCCCGACGCGGTCAGATCGACGGTGAACACAGTGGCGTTCGGGTGCCTGGTCGACAGGTGTGCCGCGACGGTTTCGGCTTCCAACGCCGAGTCCGCTTCGACGAGCATCGAGCGCGCGGCGACCACTTTGCGTAGCGGCTGCGCGTCGTCGGAGAGCTTGGCGACGAGCGCGCGAACCCGTTCGACGTGCTCTGCGGGACTGGGTATTTCGTCGACGACCCGAATATTCGGCAGTTCAGGAAGCGCTGCCGGTCGCCACGGACCGGCCGTGTGCGCGAAGTGTTTCGGTGCGACGAGCGCCGCGGGATGTCGTGGGTCGAACGGCAGCGCGCCGACGACAACGTCGGCGTGGCCGTCGCGCAGTGCCGAGACGGCGTCCTTCGCGTCGGCGTAGTCGCCCCGACTGCCCTCGGCCCGCACGACGTTATCGGGCTGTGCGAGCAGGAATCCGTGCATGACCCTCGACCTTAAACCCCGTTGTCCACCGCACCGGCTGAGCGCGCTCGCAACCTTGGGGGCGGGCGCAGCGGGACCCGCTCGAGCTCAGGCTCGCTCCGGCGTGAGTTGGCGTCCTTGCTTTCC
Organism: Nocardia callitridis; assembly: GCF_039543305.1. Classification (NCBI taxonomy): domain Bacteria; kingdom Bacillati; phylum Actinomycetota; class Actinomycetes; order Mycobacteriales; family Nocardiaceae; genus Nocardia; species Nocardia callitridis. The sequence continues at coordinate 1,665,195 of NZ_BAABJM010000001.1, forward strand.
CGGCGGAACCAGCAGGACCGGCCGGTGGCAGTGCTTGAGGACCGCGTCGGCGACGCTGCTTCGCATGAGTGCGCGAATTCCGGTGGCGCCGCGTGTGCCCGCGACGATGATATCGACGTCGAGTTCGTCGGCGCAGTCGACGATGGCGTTCCAGATGGTCGAGGTGCATTCCGCGGTGCGCGCTTCGGCATTGAGTCCGGCGAGCTTGGCCAAGCGCAGACCTTCGGTGTTGGTGTCGCGCGCGTCGACGTAGGCGATGTCTTCGATTTCCTCATCGGGCACCCACTCGCCCTGCATGACCCCGGACAGTCCGGACAGTCGCGCCGCTTGGCGGACCATCGGTTCCCATGCGGTCAGCACGATGGCCCGGTTCGCGCTGAGGAACCGTCCGGCGTATTCGACGGCGCGTTTGGCATTCTCGGAACCGTCGTAGGCAATCAACATCAGATCGCAGGGCACGATGACCTCCTGGGGGAGACTCACGGCTACTGACCCCAGGTTACCTGCGGAAACGGCATTCCGCGCGGCGGGCGCGCCCGCCGGATCCACACCGTCACAACTGTGCACAACTTCCGCAGACCCCGCCGCCAGCGCACTCTTTCGGTGGGCCGCTCCGGTGCCTACCCCTCGGGAGTACGGTTGTTACCCATGCGCAAGACGCCCACGCTGGTCCTGGCAGTACTCGCTACGGTCGCGACCGCTTGCTCGAGCGGCGGCGGCTCCGAATCCGGGCCCGCACCAGCGGGTTCAGCGGAACCCTCCGCGGCGGCCGCGACGGCGACGCCGACCGAGTCGGACTGCGCCACCGATTATCTGGCGGGGTTGACCATGCGGCAAAAGTTGGGACAACTGCTGACCGTGGGTGTCACCGGCGTCGATGACGCGGCGAATGTGGTGGGCACCGAACAGGTGGGTGGCATCTTCATCGGTGGCTGGACCGATGAAGCGTTGCTGTCGGGAGGGCAGCTCGAGCAGATCAAACAGTCGGCCGATTCCGGACTGATGGTGACCATCGACGAGGAGGGCGGGCGCGTCTCGCGGGTCAGCGACCTCATCGGGGAGGCACCTTCGGCACGGCAGGCGGCGCAGACGATGTCGGCCGACGAGTTCTACGACGCCTCGGTGACGCGGGGGCGCGCGTTGAAGGATCTCGGTATCACCGTGGATTTCGCCCCCGACGTGGATGTGAGCGATCAGCCCGACGACTCCGTCATCGGCGACCGTTCCTTCTCCGACGACCCCGAGAAGGTCACCGAGTACGCCGACGCCCAGATCCGTGCGTTTCATGAGGTCGGTATCGGTGCGGTGATCAAGCACTTCCCTGGCCACGGTCACGGATCGGGCGATTCGCACACCGGTGGGGTCGAGACGCCGCCACTGGATCAGTTGCAGGATGTTGATCTCGAGCCGTTCCGTCAGCTCGTGGGTTCGGGTGCCGGCGTGATGGTCGGCCATCTCGATGTGCCCGGCCTGACCGAACCCGATGTGCCCGCGAGCATCAGCCCGCAGGCGATGGCGTTGCTGCGCCAGGGCAGCGGCTACAACGCCGAGCCGTTCGACGGCCCGATCTTCACCGATGACCTCGGTGGTATGGCCGCGATCAGCGACCGGTTGCCGATCCCGGATGCGGTGGAGACGGCGTTGGAGGCGGGTGCCGACAACGCGCTGTGGATTTCCTCCGACGCCGTGCCGCAGGTGTTGGATCAGCTGGAAGAGGCCGTCTCGGCTGGACGTTTGTCCAGTGCGCAGGTGGACGCATCGGTGCTGCGTATGGCCAAATTCAAGGGAGTGCCGACGGGCTGCTGAGCCCGGTAGGTAGGGGTTTGTCGGGGGTTGGTATCGCAATTGCGGCCCGCGGAACTTACCTTAGAGTAAGATATGAGCTCAACCATGTGGTAGGAGAGCGGGATGGCGGGCGGAACGAAGCGACTTCCTCGGGCGGTTCGTGAGCAGCAAATGCTCGACGCCGCAGTAGAGGTGTTCTCGCTCAAGGGCTTTCACGAAACCTCCATGGATGCCATCGCGGCCGAGGCGAAGATCTCCAAGCCCATGCTCTACCTCTACTACGGCTCCAAGGACGAGCTGTTTCGTGCCTGCATCCAACGCGAGGGTCTGCGCTTCATCGAGTCGGTCGTGCCAGCGGGCAATCCCCTGCTCTCCGCGCATGAACAGCTGCGCACCGCGCTGGAGGGTTTCCTCGGCTTCGTCGACCACAACCGTCGCTCCTGGCAGGTCCTCTATCGCCAGGCCATCGGACAGCAGACCTTCGCCTCCGAGATCGAGAACGCACGCGAACGGGTCATCGAGTTGACCGCCAAGCTGCTGGAATCCAGCGCGAAAAGCGCCGAACCGAGCACCAATTTCGACGTCGTCGCGGTCGCGGTGATCGGCGCGGGCGAGGCGATCGCCGACCGCCTCGCCAGCGGTCGCATCGAGGTCTCCGAGGCGGTCGACCTGCTCGACGATCTGGCATGGCGAGGTCTGGCGGGACGCAAGAAGGCGGAATAGTCGGACCGCACGGCCAAGTATGGGATCGACGCTGAGCGATGGCCAGCCACACGTGCGGACTATGCCTTGGAGTGCGTGCGGGCACGCAACCGCCCCCGTTGGCCCGATACGAAGACCCGGAGCCCCACATCTACGAAAAGATATGCGGCTCCGGGTGTTCCGGTATTCAGATGTCGAGCTCGGTGCTGCTCAGCGCAGGGTCCCGGTGAGGTGCGGGTAGCCCTTCTTCGGGTTGCGCAGTGCCAGATCCCATCCGCCCTCGACCTGATCGGCGTAGACGTTCACCGTGGACGGCAACAGGATCGGCTTGCCGAACTTCACCGCGTAGGTGGCCTTGCCGGGAACCCGACCCTCGACGCTGCCGAGGATCTTCGCCGCCGACCACATGCCGTGCGCGATCGGCCTAGGAAACCCGAAAGCCTTGGCGCCCAACGCGGAAACGTGGATCGGATTGCGGTCGCCCGAGGCGGCCGCGTACTGATTGATCGACTGCTGGTCGGCCCGCCAGGTACGCAGCGGTGGCGGTGGAACCTCGTCGGGCTTCGGCGGCGACTTCGGTCCACCCGACAGCGAGGTGCGCTGCTGGTGCAGGAACGTCGTGACCTGGCGCCACACCAGTTCCCTGCCGACGCTGATCTCACTGATCGCGTCGACGAGCAGGCCCTTCGGGTGCTCGCGCAGGTTCTCGATGTGCGCGTGGATATCCAGTGGCTCGGCCACCGAGATGTCCCTGGTGCGTTCGATCAGGTTCTCCGCGTGCACCGCGCCGACGGCGACAAACGGGAAATCGCGCTGCACGACCAGTGACATCACCACCGGGAAGGTGAGGATGAACGGGAAGGTCAGTGGCAGTGCGTCACCGAAGCGCAGATCGGTCGCCTTGCAGTAGGCGGCGAGCCGATCCTGATCGACGCGCACGCCGTCGACCCGCACCGCGCGATCGGGCAGGCTCGACTTGCGCGCCGAGACCAGCGGCAGCGGGAGCGCGCCCAGCGCCGCCTTCCGGTACAGCGGACCGTTCTTGGGGGGTTCGCTGAGTTTCAGCACTTCGGTCTTGTCGCTCACCGTCATGCGCCGATCAGGCTCTGTCCGCAGACCCGAACGATGTTGCCGGTCACCGCGTTCGACGCCGGGCTGGCGAAGTAGGCGATGGTCTCGGCGACGTCGACGGTCTGGCCACCCTGCAGCAGCGAGCTCATCAGTCGACCAGCTTCACGGGTGCCCACCGGGATCGCGGCGGTCATCGCGGTCTCGATGAAGCCGGGGGCGACGGCGTTGATGGTGATGCCCTTCTCGGCCAGCTTCGGCGACTCGGCGTTGACCATGCCGATGACACCGGCCTTGGAGGCGCCGTAGTTGGTCTGGCCTCGGTTGCCCGCGATGCCCGCGATGGAGGACACGTCGATCACGCGACCGCCCTCGCTGAGCGCGCCCCGCGACACCAGGCCCTCGGTAATCCGGTGCGGTGCGGCGAGATTCACGTTGATCACCGAGTTCCAGCGGCCCTCGTCCATGTTGGCGAGCAGCTTGTCCCTGGTGATGCCCGCGTTGTGGACGATGATGTCGATGCGGCCGAAGCGCTCCTGCGCGAACTCGGCCAGCTTCTCGGCGGCGTCGGGGGAGGTGACGTCGAGCGCGAGCGCGGTGCCGCCGACCTTGTTGGCGGTCTCCGAAAGGGCCTCGCCGGCGGCGGGGATATCGGCGACGATCACCTGGGCGCCGTCGCGCGCGAATACTTCGGCGATGGTCGCGCCGATGCCGCGTGCGGCACCGGTGACCACGGCGACCTTGCCGTCGAGCGGACGGTCCCAGTCGGCCGGTGCGGTGGAGTCTTCCTTGCCGACCCGGATGACCTGGCCGTCGACGAACGCCGACTTGGCCGAGAGCAGGAAGCGCAGCGTGGATTCCAGGCCGCTCGCGCCCGCGGGCGCCTCGGGGTGCAGGTACACCAGCTGGGCGGTGGCACCGCGCAGCAGCTCCTTGCCGACCGAGCGGGTGAAGCCTTCGAGCGCGCGCTGCGCGATCTGCTCGTCGACGCTCGCGGTGAGTTCGGGGGTGGTGCCGATGACCACGATGCGCGCGCTGGCGGCGAGGCTGCGCATGGCGGGCTGGAAGAATTCGAACAGCTGCGAGAGCTCTTCGACCGTGCCGATGCCCGTCGCGTCGAACACGAGGGCCCCGAAGCGTTCGTTGGCGCTCGCGGATTCGGCGAAGGTGTAGTCCGACAGCAACACTCGCACCGGCTCTGCCACGCGGCCCTTGCCGCCGAGCAGTACGGGGCCCGGCAGTGCCGGTTCGCCCGCGGCGTAGCGGCGCAGGTTCTCCGGCTTCGGCAGGCCGAGTTTGCCGACCAGGAACGCGCCGGGCGCGGAATGTGCGAACGATCCGTAGAGGTTGGGAGCACCCTTACTCTTACTGGCTGCCACTGTTCCTACCTTTTCCTAGGTGAGTGTGTTGGTCATGGTCGTCACCCCGCCGCGGTATCCGGCGCACATTTGCGGGGTACGGTATCGACAACAAACTTACTCCAGAGTAAGTTTGTTGTAAACAACCGCGACGGGCGCTGATCTGGTGCGAGCCAGGCAGGCGAGTGCCAGCACGACAGCGACCCTTCCGGCGCCGCACATCCCCCACGAGACCTGGAGACTCGAGTGACAACGAAAGCCCGTTCGGCGAAGAGCACCGCCAAACCCGGTAGGACCGCGCGCCCCGTCGCCATTGTTGGCGGCAATCGCATTCCGTTCGCTCGCTCCGACAAGGCATATGCGCATGCCTCCAATCAGGACATGTTCACCGCGGCGCTGGACGGTTTGGTCAGCCGGTTCGGCCTGCAGGGTGAGCGCCTCGGCCTGGTCGTCGGCGGCGCCGTGCTCAAGCGCGTCGGCGAGCACAGCCTGATTCGCGAGAGCGTGCTCGGCAGCACCCTGAGCCCCTACACCCCGGCCCACGACCTGCAACTGGCGTGCGGCACCGGCCTCCAGGCCCTGGCCACCGTCGGCGACGCGATCGCGCTCGGCCGTATCGAGGCGGGTGTCGGTGGCGGCTCCGACACCACCTCCGACGCGCCCATCGGGGTCAGCGAGAGCCTGCGCGAATGGCTGCTCAACGCCAACCGCGCCAAGACCAACAAGGACAGGGCCAAGCTCGTCGGTCAGCTGCGTCCCGGCATGCTCGGCATCGAGATCCCGCGCAACGCCGAACCGCGCACCGGCCTTTCGATGGGTGAGCACGCCGCGATCACGGCCAAGGAATTCGGCATCCCGCGCGAGGCGCAGGACGAACTCGCCTACCTCTCGCACAAGAACATGGCGGCGGCATACGACCGCGGGTTCTTCGACGACCTGATCACGCCGTTCCTCGGCCTGACGCGCGACGACAACCTGCGTCCGAATTCCAGCGTCGAGAAGCTGTCCACCCTGAAGCCGGTCTTCGGCGTCAAGGCGGGCGAGGCGACGATGACCGCGGGTAACTCCACCCCGCTCACCGACGGCGCCTCCACGGTCCTGCTCTCCAGTGAGGAATGGGCCGCCGAGCGCAATCTGCCGGTGCTCGCGCGCCTGGTCGACACCGAGGTCGCCGCCGTGGATTACATCCACGGCCCCGACGGCCTGCTGATGGCGCCGACCTACGCGGTGCCGCGCCTGCTCGCCCGCAACGGCCTCACCCTGCAGGACTTCGATTACTACGAGATCCACGAGGCGTTCGCCTCCGTGGTGCTCGCGACGCTGGCCGCGTGGGAAGACGACGTCTACTGCAAGGAGCGTCTCGGCCTCGACGGCGCGCTCGGCGCGATCGACCGCAGCAAGCTCAACGTCAACGGCTCCTCGCTGGCCGCGGGCCACCCGTTCGCCGCGACCGGCGGCCGTGTCGTCGCCTCCACCGCGAAGCTGCTGGCGGAGAAGGGCTCCGGCCGCGCGCTGGTGTCCATCTGCGCCGCGGGTGGCCAGGGCGTCACCGCGATCATCGAGCGGTAGTCCGGCACCGCGGTACGCATAGCCAGGAAAGGTGGCATTCGGTCGTTACGGCCGAATGCCACCTTTCGTGCGTTCCGCACACTGTCTGTCGACGCTGGCCGCGACACCCGTGAGCGGAGCGATTAGGCGAAAGTTCCTGCGCACAGCGGAGTTCGGTGTGTTATCGGTGCGAGTTACCAATCTCCGACGCCCAGCGCCGCCTAACGGTTGGCCTCCGGTAGCCGCTGATCCACCGCAGAGGTCCACGCGGTTCACGCCGAGGTAGCGCCGAGACAGAAGATCCGCGAGCATGTTCCGGCATCGGCTCGCGATTCGCCCATCGCCGTGGTCGATTCGGGCCAACTCTCAGTGCTTTCCTGAACGTGCCCCACAGCCGGTAACGTCGAGCACCGCACAGGTGCCCGGCGACATCCGTGCTCGTGATCGCAATCGGCGGCACCGTTCACCGCCGACAATTGTCGCGAATATGGGTCGTTGTCCGCTTCTTTTGCGCCCGGCGCAGATGCCCGGAAATTTTCGGCAATTCTTCGGGCGATGCGCGTGAGCGGGCACCGAAATGTCCGCACCTTGTCTGCGCGCCACGCTTGTCACGGCTGCCATCCATATGTTTACGTCACCTCATCCGCTGCGCTGCTCGCGGGTTAGTCGTTGCTTCGCCTGGAATCGCTCCCCTTGACCTGTGGTAGCTACCGATGGGAAAACCCTTGGGCTCCTGTGGATTGTGCGAATGCGGTAGTTCGAGAAGGAACTCGACACGATGAGGCGTGCGGGTGTGCTAATCCGCGCCGGAGTGCTCGCGGCGGCCGTCGCGCTCGGCGTCGGGGCCGGATTTCTCGCGCCACCCTCGGCCGAGGCCCAGGACCTCGCGCGCTATCTGGATCTGCCACTGGTCAATCGCGACGCGGCGAACGGGCCGGGCGGCGTCAATCCTGAACTGCCCTACGCCGCCGATGAACTGCGCGAGCTGCTCGACCAGGCCAGGGCCGCGGGTGTCGCGCCATCGCGGTATGCCGCGCTGCTCTACCAATACTGGCTGGTCGACGTCACCGACAAAGCGGGCATCGATCTGCGGTCGTGGGACCCGCGCGCCGGTGCGGAAGCCAACCGGGAGAACCTGGTCCGGTCCTACAGCTACTACGAGCAACTGCAACTGGCCCACCGTGAATTGCAGTGGGCCGGCATGGGCGGCCAGGTGGGGGCCGACTTCGGTGGTGGACTGTTGGATTTCGAACTGGCGGGCAATGTCTTCGGGGCGCCCGGTATCGCCGAATCCGCACGCGCCGTAGTCGGTGCGGTCGAGCAGGTGGCTGGTCCGCAGGCGGTAGCGGGCCTGCCGCGCGGACTCGCGGCACTCGCGGAGGCCGGTTCGCGAGTCACCCCCGAAGACGTGCACTACCTCATCGGGCTGATCATGGTGATGCAGAAGAACATCTTCTCCGACCTCATGCCAATGCACGATGCCTACGTCGCCGAAGGTCTTCCCGCGCTGAGGGAATTCGAGGCCGCGGGACTGTTCGGCGACGACATCATGACCGCGTGGCGCGACATCGCCTCCGGGGAGCGCGACCGCGTCGCCGACGGCAACGCCGCACTGCTTCGGCGCGAACAAGACTGGGTGATCGGCCGACAGTGGGACCAGGCCCGCGCCTACAAGGGCAGTGTCGGCGAGGCGATCACCTACGCCGTCGGTGCCGCGGGATCGCCCTCGGTCGCGGGTGTGCGACCGCCGCGCGAATTCGACCCGGTCCGCATTCCGTTCACCATGGCCGACGGTCGTCCCGCGCTGCTCACCCTGCCGCTGCCGGAGTGGAATTGGTCGGAGCTGGACCCGAGGTGGAATTACATCAGCACCGAATTGCTGCCGAAATACAAGGATCAGGTCGAAAACAACTGGCCCGCATTGGAAGCCGCGATGCGCATACCCTACGAGGTGCAGATGCAGTCCCATCGTCCGCTGCTCAACATCCCCCAGTTGTTCGCTTCCGCACTCGGTGAACTACAGGTCACACCGGTCGATGCCGCGGCGGTGAGCTGACATGCGGCGCGCGAGCCTCGTCGTCGCGGCGCTGGTTTTCCTCGTCGCTGTCGCCGGATCCGCTGCGGCGCAACCGGAACCGCCGCGCACCCCCGGCCTAGACGAAGTGTTCAACGGTTTCGCCGCGGGGCAACTGCGTGACGCACGGCCGGTTTCGCCGGATCGCCTCTTCGAGGCCCTGCAAGCCAACGACCCCTTCTATGTCGAGCCGCCGCGCTCCGGCGACGAACCGCCGGGCACCGTCCTGAAATCCAAGCGGGTCGACGTGATCTTCGGCGGCATCACCCCGCCGAACGTGGTGGCCTACAAGCTGATGTACGTCACCACCGGCATCGACGGGGTGACCCCGGTGATCAGCACCGGGATCCTGATGATTCCGAACGACGGTCAACCGTTCGCACAGAAGCGGTTGATCTCCTATCAGGAGGCCAACGACAGCGTCGGCTGGTCGTGTCACCCCAGTACCCAGTGGACCGGCGGCGACCCGCTCGACGGCGCGTCGTGGTCGGCGCTCGGCCCGCTGGCCTTGCTGTTCGGCAAGGGGCACGCGGTGATGATGTCGGATGTCGGCAACGACGCCGACCGCAGTCCGCACGGGGTGTTCGCGGGCAAGTTCGCCGGACACGCACAGCTCGACGGTGCACGCGCCGCATTGAATTTCCGCGAGGCGGGGCTGGACCCGCATGCGCAGACCGCGCTGTTCGGGATCGCGGGCGGCGGTGTCGGCGCGGCGTTCGCCGCGGAGATGCAACCCACTTACGCGCCGGAGCTCGACGTGAAATCGACGGTGCTGGAAGGCATGGTCGTCAAGCCGCGCAATTTCTTCCGAGTCGCCGACGGATCGGTGGGCTCCGGGTTCGCCTTCGCGACCTTGCTGGGTTTGGAACCGGCGTACCCCGACATGCGGTTGAACGAGAAGTTGAACCCGGTAGGACGCGGGATCGCCGACTATTTCCGCACCCAGTGTCAAACTCCCGCGTACTTCGGCATGCCGTTCGTTCCACTGCACAACCTGTTCAGCACCGGACTCGGTCCCGCCGACGAACCCGCATTCCAACACGCCTTCGACGACACCGAACTCGGCCGTTCCGGCACGCCGAGCTCAAAAGTGCTCATCGCCTCCTGTGCGCGTGACGACTCGCTGATGTCGCTGGTGCCCGCGCAGGATGCGCGAAACCTCGCCGACACCTACCAAGCAGGCGGCGCCGAGGTGACCTATCAACCCACCGATTGCAGCATGGTCCGCATGCTCACCGACCTGTACGGGTGGGGCACCGACCTGTTCGGTATGCAGACCATCTCGTGGTTGGACAGTCAGTTCACCTGAGCGAGCGCGTATTTCACGGAAAGCCCGGGTCGCACCGGAGGGCCGTGGCAGCCGAGCGTGCGCCACGGCCCTTCGGTGCCGAAGGGCTCAACCGCCGGACAACTCGTTGTGCCCACCGAACGCCTTGCGCATCGCCGAAAGCGCCTTGTCGGAGTATTCGGCCTCGCCGCGTGAGGAGAATCGAGCGAACAACGCCGCCGAGAGCACCGGCGCGGGCACACCCGTGTCGATCGCGGCGTCGATGGTCCATCGCCCCTCGCCGGAGTCCGACACCCGGCCGCTGAACGAGTCGAGGTTCGGGTCGGCGTGCAGTTCGCGCGCGGTGAGGTCCAACAACCATGAGGCGACCACCGATCCGCGCCGCCACACCTCGGTCACCTCGGGAATGTCGATGTCGTATCGGTAGTACTCGGGGTGTTCCAGCGGCGTCTCCTCCGCGGAGAACTCACCGGCGTGCGTACTGCCGAGGTTCGCTTTGTGCAGGATGTTCAGGCCCTCGGCGTAGGCGGCCATCGCGCCGTACTCGATGCCGTTGTGCACCATTTTGACGAAATGCCCCGCGCCAGCGGGACCACAATGTAGATAGCCCTGCTCGGACGCGGACGGCTCGCCGGTGCGTCCCGGCGTCCGCTCGGCGGCCTCGACACCGGGTGCGATCGACTTCAACAGTGGATCCAGATGCGCCACCTGTTCGGCTTCGCCGCCGATCATCAGGCAGAAGCCGCGCGCCAGCCCGAAGACACCGCCCGAGGTGCCGATGTCGAGGTAGTGAATGCCCTTGGGCCGCAGCTGTTCGGCGCGCTTGATGTCCTCGTGGTAGCGGCTGTTGCCGCCGTCGATGATGATGTCGCCCGGTTCGAGCAGTTCGGCGACCTCGTCGATGGCGGTACCGGTGGCACCGGCCGGGATCATCACCCACACCACGCGGGGCGTCTGCAAGGCGGCGACGAAATCGGCGAGCTCGGTGGTCGGGTGAAAGCGCTCACCCAGTTCTCGACTCAGTTCTTCGAGCGGTTCGCTGCGGCGTTCGAAGCCGACGGCGGTATGCCCGTCACCGACGACGCGGCGCACGATATTGGCGCCCATCCGGCCGAGGCCGATCATTCCCAGCTGCATTCCGTCCATCTCCCTCGTAGTTGTGCCAGCGCGTAGTGCGAGAGGTCGTGCCCGATTGTGCCGGGCCGGGCGATTGGGCAACGTTGCCGCGATCATTGTCGCCAGGCGTGTGTAACACATGACCCGTGACGCCGATATCCAAATCGGCTCCGTGTAGTTGCCAGACCCCCGACCCGGCAACTGCGCGGAGCCTTCGCATGATCTCCGGATGGTGTGTGATCTACCCGATACGTATCCCTCGACCCTGGGTGGCGCGGGTCGGACATGGTCGAATCGCGCCATTATCGTGGGGAGCGACCCGCGCGCCGCGGCGTCGTCCATTTTGCTAGGAGCGGGGAAGGAACGGTTCTTGACGAGCCACTCGAGCACCGGACCCGGTCGGCCGGAACCAGGCCGTCCCGGTCGACCCGACCCCGCAGGGGCGAACCGGCCACGTCGCGAGGAGGCCGCCACCGGCGGTGAAGTCGGGTTGCGCAGGTTCCTCGACGCCAGGAATCTCGACGCCACGAACCGATCCCCCTCGACCGAGTCGGCCGAGCCGTCGCCACCGGCATCGCGCGGGCCGCGCGATGCTCGTCGTGATGAGGCCGCGGCGGTCGGCGCCGGGTGGGATGAGCCCACGGGCGTAGTGCGATTCAACGCGGGACGGGGTGCCCCCGATGGCCAGCGTGGTCCCGGCGGGCGCGGTTTCGGTGGTGAGCGCGGTGTCCAGCGGCCGCGCCGGGCCGACGACGCACGAGGCCGGGAAAATAACGGCGACGCCGAATGGTCGGACAGCAACGCCGAATGGTCGGACACCGCGGCACAGACCGAACCACTACGGACCGAGCGGGGGCCGAGGCAACGCCCGCGACCGCCCCGCGACGGCGGCACCACACCACCGCCACCACCAAAACGCCTGAACCCCACCGTGGTTCGCCGCGTCGGCATCGCGCTCGGTGCGGTGATCGCCGTCGCCGGTCTCGCCTACGTGGTCGATGTGGTCGTCTCCTCGGGCGACACCCCGCGTGGAACACGGGTCGCGGGGATCGAGGTCGGCGGCCTGAGCACCGACGAGGCCGACAGCGTGCTCCGCGCCGAACTGGACCCACGCGTCGATCGCGAAATCGCGGTGCGCATCGGCGACTCGACCACCAAGCTCGTCCCCCGTCAGGCCGGGCTCTCGGTGGACTGGGCTGGCACCTGGGCACGCATCGGTGGGCAGCCGCTCAACCCGGTCACCCGGCTCACCTCGCTGTTCGGCACCAACGATGTCGAGGTTTCCAGCAATGTCGACGGCGCCGCGTTCGAGCAGGAATTGACCGTGCTCAGTGAGCACGACCGGCAGACGGTGGCGGGCACCATCACCTTCGAAGACGGTCGTCCGGTCCCTATCGCCCCGGTTCCCGGCCGGGTGCTCGATCTCGAATCCGCGCGAATCATGTTGATAGACAAGTGGGTCTACGGCGAACCGCTGGAGCTACCCGAGATTCCCGCGCCGGTGTCGGTGTCGGCGGAGGCGATCGACAAGGCGCTGCGCGAGATCGCCGAACCCGCGGTGAGCGCGCCGGTGACCTTCGAGGGCCGCGATGGTGCCGTGGCGACACTGCAACCCGATCAGATCGCCACCGTGCTCGGCTTCGCCCCCGACGGCAACGGCGGGCTGGCCGCACAGGTGAATCAGGAAGCCGTGACCGGGTTGCTCGCACCGCAATTGGCGGCCTCGGAGGTGGAGCCGAAGGACGCGTCGTTCACCGTCGGCGGCGGTAAACCACAGATCGCCGAGTCGGTGGTGGGGGAGAAGGTCGACTGGCCGAAGACACTGGAGCAGCTCAACGCCATGCTCGTTGGTCAGCAGCGCAGCGCGCCGGCGGTCTACGGTCGCGTGGAGCCGAAGCTCACCACCGAGGCCGCGAACAAGCTCGGCATCGTCGAGCCGATGGGGTCGTTCACCACCGGTGGCTTCTCCGGTCCGTCCGGGGTGAACATCCGTACCGTGGCGCAGAAGGTCAACGGCGCGGTCATCCAGCCGGGGGAGACGTTCTCGCTCAACGGTTTCACCGGTCCGCGCGGTGTCGAACAGGGTTATGTGGAGTCCGGCATCATCGATCACGGTCGTCCGAGCAACGCGGTCGGCGGCGGGATCAGCCAGTTCGCCACCACGCTCTACAACGCCAGCTATTTCGCTGGCCTGGAAGACGACACCCACACCGAACACAGCTATTACATCTCGCGCTACCCGGAGGCGAGGGAGGCCACCGTCTTCGACGGCGCGATCGACTTGAGTTTCAAGAACAACACCCCGAATGGCATCTACATCGAGGCCGTCGCCGACAGCTCCGAGGTGACGGTTCGGTTGTGGGGCACCAAGACCGTCGAGGTCGAATCGGTCACCGGTGAGCGCACCAAGAAGACCGAGCCGCAGGAGATCAAGCTGCCCAAGGGCAAGGACTGTGTCGCGAGCGAAGGCGCCGAGGGCTTCACCACCTCCGACACCCGCATCATCACCGATCGTGCGACCGGCCGTGAGGTCTACCGGCACACCAGGACCGTGAAATACGATCCGATCCCCAATGTGAAGTGCGAGTAGCGGACCCTCCGACCCGATCAGGTATCGGACGAATGAGAGCGGCCGGGGATTCTCCCGGCCGCTCTCATCGTTTTCGCGCAGTCGCGTGCGTGGCTACAGCGGCGTGCGCATGAGCATCACGTTGTACTGCGCGTGCTGGGTCACCATGAAGTACAGGTCGCTGCCGGTCTGGTACGGGTAGATCATCGGTGCGTACGCCGAAGGCAGGTCGCGGGTGTCGATCAGCACCCGCGGTTCACTCCACGGTCCTTGCGGGCTGTCCGCGGTACGCAGCACCACCGAGTTCGCGGGGTCGGTGGTGGTCATGACGTACTTGTGCAGGTAGTCGTTCCACATCACCGACAGTTCGCCGACACCGCCGACGATCGGCTTCGCCGCCTTGGGATCGTTGCTCTTCCATGCGCCGCCGTCCCAGTACTCGTAGGCGTCCATGTTGGTGAAGTCGGCTTCCTTCACCCGCGACACGAAACCGGGCTGTTCGCGTCCCGCGTTCGTGCCGTAGCGGTACACGTAACCGCCTTCCTTGAGATACGCGTTCTGCTGGAACTTCTCGAACCCGTTCTCGGGGGCACGCCGGGTGTCGGTGAGCTGGCCCCAGGTGTAGCCGTCGTCGCCGGAGACTGCGAGGCTGGCGTGGTTGGTGTTCCACTTGCCGTTCTCGCCCCATTCGCGCACCGACATCATGCTCATGTACTGCACGCCGTTGACCGAGATGCCCGCGGTGGGAATGTTGCTGATCTCGACGCCGGGAATCTTGGGGCTCGGCAACGGATTCGTGACCGGGTCCTTGAAGAAGATGCCCTGCGCGGGATCCTGTCCTGCGCTGTGGAACACCACATTGCTGCTCCACGCCCAGATGCTGCCGGCGAGCAGATTGGGGAAGCCCAGGCCCGCGCTGTCACCGAACGCGGTGAGCATGCGGCCGTTCCCGTCGTCCCACATGATGCCGAGGTCGGTGCCGAGCACGTTCGCGTCCTGCGTGCGGTTGGGGCTGTCCATTCCGGTCACCTGGAAGACGGCCTGCGTCGGGCCTGGAAGTCGCGGCAAGCCGTGGATACCGTTGATCGCCGGAATCGGCATCACGGCATTCGGATCGGCTGCGGCGGGTCCCGCCGCGGCCAGGGCGATGGCCGCGCCGAGCGCACTGGCTCTGGCTAGTGCGGACAGCGTTCGAGTCATCCGGACAAATCCCTTCTACTGGCGCGCGGTCTGCCCGGTCATTGTGCCTGTTCAGCTCCCATTTGTCCGCACCAGACCCTGTGCGTCGCCCCACGTTTCCTCGAGCAGGTCCGAGTCGGTGCGACGGCCGTGGTCGCTGCTGCGCCGCGCGCAGGCCCCCGCGCGCGGCTGCCCCGCTGTTGCCTCAGGTCGTACGGGCAGCCGCCGGGAGCTCAGCGCTCCCGGCGCGGTGTCTTCGAATTCGCTGTGCAACAGGATGTTCCATACCGGCACGCCAAAAGCGGTGTTCGGTGATCCGCCCGGCGCGGCAAGTGGTGCGTGCGCGCGGAAGGCGTCGGTGAGTGGGCGGGCGGATGTCGTCCGGTCGACGATGACGCGTTCGGCCATCGGCTCGAGATCGGCACGGCCGACACGAGTGTCACCGATCCCGGTGCGGTGGTCGAGGGCAGGCGCCTGCGGCACACAGAGTTTCGGCCGCCGTTGCCGACACGCGAAGGCGTGTGCGACAACAGCGGCCGATTCAGCTCACTGCGCGGTCTCGACTCAGAAGGCGGCTTCGTCGAGCTCCATGATGTCGTTGTCCAGGTTGGCGAGGATCTGACGGGTCGCGGTCAGTTCGGGAAGCACGTTGCGCGCGAAGAACTGCGCGACACCGACCTTGCCCTGATAAAACGCCTCGTCCGCGCCGGTCGCGCCATTGTCCAACGCCGCGACGGCGACCTCGGCCCCGCGCAGCAGCTGCCAGCCGATGAGCAGGTCGCCGACCGAGAGCAGGAAGCGCACCGAGCCGAGGCCCACCTTGTACAGCTCCGACGGGGTCTCCTGGGCGCCCATCAGGTGGCCGGTGAGCGTGGCGGCCATGGCCTGCACGTCCTCCAGCGCGGTGGCCAGCAGCTTGCGCTCGCCCTTGAGCCGGCCATTGCCCGCCTCGGAGTCGATCAGCTTCTGCACCTGGCCCGCGATGTGGCCGAGTGCCACGCCGCGGTCACGGGCGATCTTGCGGAAGAAGAAATCCTGCGCCTGGATCGCGGTGGTGCCTTCGTAGAGGCTGTCGATCTTCGCGTCACGGATGTACTGCTCGATCGGGTAGTCCTGCAGGAAGCCGGAGCCACCGAAGGTCTGCAACGATTCGGTCAGGTACTGGTAGGCGCGTTCGGAACCCACACCCTTGACGATCGGCAGCAGCAGGTCGTTGACGCGGGCCGCGAGATCGGCGTCGGCGCCGGAAACCTGCTCGGCGAGATCGGCGTTCTGGTGGGCCGCGGTGTAGAGATACACCGCGCGCAGGCCCTCGGCGTACGCCTTCTGGGTAGCCAGGCTGCGTCGCACATCCGGGTGGTGGGTGATGGAGACGCGCGGCGCGGCCTTGTCGGTCATCTGGGTGAGGTCGGCGCCCTGGACACGCTCCTTGGCGTAGTCGCGGGCGTTCAGGTAACCGGTCGACAGGGTGCCGATCGCCTTGGTACCCACCATCATTCGCGCGTGCTCGATGACCTCGAACATCTGCGCGATGCCGTTGTGCACCTCGCCGACGAGCCAGCCCTTGGCGGGAATGCCGTGTCCGCCGAAGGTGAGCTCACAGGTGGTGGAGGCCTTCAGACCCATCTTGTGCTCGACGTTCGTCACGAAGGCGCCGTTGCGCTCGCCGGGCGCACCGGTCTCGTGGTCGAACAGGATCTTCGGCACGAGGAACAGCGAAAGGCCCTTGGTGCCAGGCTTCGCGCCCTCGGGGCGCGCCAGCACCAGGTGCATGATGTTCGGGAACATGTCGCCGGAGTCGGCGGAGGTGATGAAGCGCTTCACACCTTCGATGTGCCAGGAGCCGTCGTCCTGCGCGATGGCCTTGGTGCGGCCGGCGCCGACGTCGGAACCCGCGTCGGGCTCGGTCAGCACCATGGTGGCGCCCCAGCCCTGGTCGGCGATGAACGTCGCCCACTTCTTCTGCTCCTCGGTGGCGAGGTTGTAGAAGATATTGGCGAAGTTGGCGCCCGCCGCGTACATGAAGGCGGCCGGCTGTGCGCCGAGGATGAGTTCGGCTATCGACCAGTACACCGCGCGCGGAACGGGAACGCCGCCCAACTCTTCGGTGACGCCGAGCCGGTCCCAGCCGCCGTCCTGAATCGTGCGGTAGCTCTTCTTGAACGCCTCGGGCATGGTGACCGAGTGCGTTTCGGGGTCGAAGACCGGGGGGTTGCGGTCGGTTTCGGCGTAGGACTCACCGAGTGGCCCTTCGGCCAGGCGCCGCACCTCGTTCAGCATTTCCTTGACGGTGTCGGTGTCCAGGTCACCGTAGGCACCGCTGTCGAGCAGGGCGCCGATGCCGAGTACCTCGAAGAGGTTGAACTCCAGGTCGCGGACATTGCTCTTGTAGTGACCCATGTCAGTACTCACTCTCCGTCGAGTTGGTGCGGTCGGTGATTCGCCGTTCCCGCCCGTCGCCCCGTCGGCGTCCGGCTAGCCCTTTCCAGCCTTCTACCCACGGGTAACTTACGGGCCATATTACCGACGGGTAATGGGCGGGCAAAGCGGTATCCGGGCAATGTGACGCGACGAACAGCCTGGCGAGCGGCGGTCGACCGATACCGACCCTCGGCGGCTACCGTTGACCACGTGCGCATCGACACGAGTGCGGGGACGGCCGAGGTCGAATTGGACCACCCCGCCGAGCCCGCTTTCCTGCTACTTCTCACCCACGGTTCCGGCGGCGGGGTAGACGCGAAAGATCTTCTCGCGGTTCGTGATTCCGCGATAGCGCTGGGTGGCGCGGTGGCGAGGGTCATCCAGCCGTACCGCGCGGCCGGTCGCCGCGCTCCCGGGTCGCCGGTGAAGCAGGACACCGCGTGGTTGGAGATCGTCGCCGCACTGCGTGCGCGCGTGGGTGCGGTGCCGCTGATCCAGGGCGGACGAAGCAACGGTGCCCGCGTCGCCTGCCGCACCGCGGTCGCGGCGTCGGCGGCCGGTGTCCTCGCCCTGTCGTTTCCGCTGCATCCGCCCGGCAAACCGGAGAAGTCGCGGCGCGCGGAACTGCTCGCCACCGAAGGAATCGAAGTGGTCGTGATCAACGGCGGCAGCGACCCGTTCGGCATCCCCGATCCGGCCGATGCCGCCCAGGTACAGGTCATCGCGGGACAGCCGCACTCGTTCCGCACCGGATTCGACGTCATCGCCGACACGGTCACACCGTGGCTGCGCACCTGGAGTGGGCGCGGAACGCGATCGGCGGGCTGAGTTCCAGCGGCCGCGAACCTTCCTGGCCGAGCCGGTATCTCGATGCCCAGCGCGGCAGGGCAGTTTGTGCGGCGGTTGTTGTCGGCGGTGCCGGTCGCCGCTTCGTCACCGTCGCCGCCCCGTTCGGTCCCCGTCCTGCGGGTATGGGGCTGTCCTGTCGCCCGCGTGGATGGCGTCGGTCGCCCTGGGGTAGGGTCGCACAGCGCGCGAGCTGTGTCGCTACCGGTGCTCATGGGTTCAGGCCGCGTGTGCGGGGGCTCGGGACGCGACGACCAGCGCGTCGATGGCGTCGCGATCCTCGGTAGGACGAAACACGCGGTCGGCGACCTCGATCCGAATACGCTGCTCGGCAATCACGGGGCCGAGGTCGGCGCGAATGTCATCGGGGGTGAACAGAATCGCCGGGTCTTGCGGGCCGCCGACGCCATCGATGCGGTTGGTGGTGTCGTGGCCGAGTACGAGCAACACCCCCTCGGGTGCGAGCGCGTCCGCCGCGCGGCGCACCAGTGCACGCCGTTCGTCGGCGGGCAGGTGCAAGAAGACCATCAGGATCAATTCATAGGGCCCCGCGATGTCGAGTTCGTTCACATCGGCGCACTGCCAGTCGATCCTGCCGCGCACCGAACGCGAGAGCCGGGAGGCGGCGGTGCGGCCCTTGTCGATCCCCACCTGTGAGTAGTCGACCGCCTGTACCTGCCAGCCGTGCGTGGCCAGCCACATCGTGTTGCGTCCCTCGCCGCAAGCCAGGTCGAGCGCGCGGTGCGATTCGGGCGCGGGTTCCTCCGGTGTGCTCGGACGCAGCGGTATCCGCCGATCCAGGCCGAAAATGTGCTCGACCACCGTGTTGTTCGGCGGTGCGCCCCACACCAACTCGCTGCGCGCGTAGCGCTCATCCCAATCGCCCGCTTCCATACCTTCGAGTGTATGGAGCATGCGCGCGGTCGGACAGCGGAAATGCGTCGATGAGCGGCGGCTCGTGTGCGCCGGGCGCGTGCCGGTAGCGGCGGTGTGAGCTTGTCATCAGCACGGACGCCGTGACTGGCGAGGGCTGGGTGGGTCGGCGGTCGATCTGTCGGTGACGCAGCAGATCCGGTGGTGGGATCGCCGACGGATTCGCAGGTGCCGGACGCGTCCACGAACCCGTCGGCGATCCACGTTCGTCTCGGACTGCCGCGCGAGGCCGTATCTATCGTTCGCGGCATGTGACTCGAGCAGAGCCGCGTCGTTGGCGGGTACGACTTGGCGGATGTGTCGTGCTGCCTCGTGCCGAACCAGCGTCGTGGGGATTGCACGACGTTCGCGGGCCGGGGCGATCCCACGTTGTTCTCGCCGTTTCGAGCTCGCGGTCGCTTCGCTGCGTGGGCGACGGTGACCCAGCGGCGCGTCATCCCGGTGCGAAAGCAGCCAACCAGCGCGGCGGTGAGGTCTCCCGAATATGCACCAGCACGTCGAACGCGTCCGCGAGCGAGTCCACCGTCATGTTCGCCTCGGCGTCGGCTTCGGGGTCGTACAGGCCGTTGATGGTGCGTGCTTTCGCCGAGCCACGCAGCCAACCGGACACGGCTTCGGTTGCCGCGCTGGATAAATCGACGTAGTAGGCGGGAAGCTCGACCGTGCCGAGCGTGGCGTCGAGCAGGTCGGGTGCGGGTGGCGGTGCGATGGCGCTGCCGAGATCGCCGTGGTGGAAGCCGATCGCCACCGATACGTACGCCGCACCGAATTCTGCCCGCAGGTACTCGCCCGCGCCACGAAACAGTGTCTGCTTCGTCGCGCCGACCCTGGCCGCGCTCGCGGCGGTGTGTCCGATGCCGTCCCAGTAGGCGATCTTGGCGCCGGTCTCGCGGTGCTGCCCGATGACGATGTCCGCGGCAGACCGTTCGTCCGCGGCGAAGCTGCCTCGGCCCGCGACGCTGTCGCGATGGAACGCGAGTACCCGCGCCGCAGCGGCGCGAACTGAGTCCTCGTGCGGTGCAAGTTGTTCGACCAGTGCCAGCGCGTCACTCGCGTGCTCGACGAACGGGCGACCTGGATGAATTCCCTGGTGGCGTTGCACGTGCTCGTCGATCTGGTGCGCGGTGCGGATGGGGAGCAGATGTGCCTCCAGTTCCGCCAGTCGATGCGGCGCGAAGTGTCGGACGTGATCGAGCACGAGGTCGTAGTCGGCGGGGCTCGCCGGTGTGGGGTTGACGCCGAAGATGGCGACCTGATCGTGTGGGTGGAGCTGGTTGAAGCCGCGAATCCAGTCCAGCGCGCCGACCATCTCGGCCGTGCGCCACGGCCGCCACGCGTCGGCGAGCAGCTGAGCCGGGTTGCCCTCGCCGGTGCGAACATAGTGGTCGAGCTGTGTGCCGGAGCGCACCGTGTCTTGGATCGCGAGGGCGCGGAATCCGTGTTCTTCGACGAGGGCGCGCAGAATGCGGTGGCGCACACCGAAAGTCTGCCGGGAAGCCCTGGTCGATTCGCCGAGTCCGACGACCGTCGCCCCGCCGAGCCGGTCGGTCAGCGTGGCGAGTTCCGTTCCGGTTCCATCGAATTCGGTGCTGTCGATGACCCGTGCGTTGTCACGCAGCCAACCGACGACGGTGGTGGGTTGTTCGGTGCTGGTCATGGTTCCCTCCGAAAAGACGACGATCCAACGCCACCGAGCCTCCTACATCAACCATTGTTGAGGTCAAGAGTGGCGTTGGATCGTCGTCTTCGCGTGGGCTCGCTAGAGCGTCGTGTGCATGAGCACCACGTTGTATTGACTGTGCACGGTGGTGAGGAAGTACAGGTCACGCCCGGTTTGGTAGGGGAAGATCGACGGCGCGTACGCCGTGGGCAACTCCCGCGTATCGATCAGCACCTCGGGCGCGCTCCACGGCCCCTCGGGTGCGGAGGCGCGCCGCAGGACCACGGAATTGAACGGATCGGTGGTCAACGAGATGTACTGCCCGAGATACTCGTTGTACTGCACCGACAGTTCCCCGACACCCGACATGATCGGCGCCGCGGCGTTCGGGTCGCCGGGTCGCCACCCGCCGCCGTCCCAGTACTCGTACGCACCGAGATTCGCGATATCGCCTTCGCGCACCCGAGCGACGAACCCGTCGTGGTTGCGGCCGGACCGGGTACCGTATTCGTAGACGTAGCCGCCGTCCTTCAGGAAGGCGTTCATCTGGAAGTTGGCGTTGCCCGCGTCGTTGGGTCGCTCAGTGTGTGGCAGTTCGGCCCAGGTCTCGCCATTGTCGCCGGAGACGGCGAGACCGGAGTAGTTCGTACTCCACTGGCCGACGTCGTCCCAACTCTTTACCGACATCAGGCTCATGTATTGCGCGCCGTTGGCCGCGATGCCCGCAGTCGGGATACGGCTGATCTCGAGAAACGGAATCTTCGGGCTGGGAATGAGATCGCGTGCCTGGCCGAAGATATCGCGAACGGCGCCGTCGAAGAAGATGCCGTTGGCCGGATCGGTGGTGTGGCTGCGCAACAGGATATTGCTGCGCCAGGCCCACGTGCTACCGGCGAGGAGATTCGGGAAACCGAATCCCGCGGAGTCGCCGAACGCGGTGAGCATCTCGCCGGCCCCGTTGTCCCACATGATGCCGAGGTCGGTGCCGAGGACGTTGTAGTTCTGTGTGCTGTTCGGGCTGGCCATGCCGGTGACCTGGAAAATGGCCTGGGTTCGGCCCGGTAGGTTGGGCAGCCCCGTGGTGCCGTTGAGCACCGGAATCGGGTTGATGGCGTTGGGGTTCGCGGTGGCCGGGGTAGTAGCCGTAAGGAGCAGGGCCGAGGCACCCGCCAGCGCGGAAAGCAGAATTGATGTGGTTCTTATCAAAATCCGTGAGCCCTCCGGTTTCGCGCCGAGAGCGATGCCGACACCATTCCCGAGACGGGAAAAGAGAATCTCGCGGTGTACTCGCACCACAATTCGACTGGCTGGCAAATCGTGAAAATGCTAGCAGCGAAAACACGGAAATCGCGGTGCGCGTGGACGGTGCTCGAACGCCCGCCCATTTCCCGGTTTACCGCGTGTCGCGGACGCCAGTACCCGCGACTATGTGGTCGGTGTCGCGATGGCTGTTCCTGGCACCGCGATGTAAACGAAACCGAAGCTGCCGGAACACTTTCCGGCGAGAACCGGGCTAACCGGTGATGTGGTCGAGCACCGCTGCCGCGCATGCCGACGGGTCATCGTAGAACGGGGTATGGCCGCTGCCGCGCAAGGTGAGATGACGGGCGCCCGGCAATGCGGCTTGCGCCCTGCGGTGTTGGGTGCGGTAGGTGAGCAGGATGTCGCGGTTGCCCCACGCGACGGTGACGGGAATGTCGGCGAGCGCGCCGGGTTCTCGCAGTTCGGCGTCGCGGAACGAGGCGAGCGCCGCGCCGAATCCCGGCGCGGCGGCGGCGACGCGTGCGGTGTCCGCCGCGATCTGCTTGCCGACGGCCCACGGTTTACCGAAGACCAGCCCGAGGAAAACGGTGCGCCCGACGGCGGTGCCGAGAATCGTCGGCAGTGTGCGATCGAGTAGCCCGGCGAGCACGACCGACTTGCCGAGCGACTGCTGACACCAGACGCGACCGGCGGTGTGCCAGAAGCCGATCGGGGAGAACGCGGTGACCGAGCGGGCGAGTCCGCGTGCGCCGAGCTGGAGCGCGATCAGCCCGCCCATCGAATTGCCGACCAGGTGAGGACGCGTAATGCCTTCGGCCGCGAGGAATTCGGCGAGCGCGTCGGTAAGTGCGTCGACGGTGGTACCGGCGAGCGGCTCGGACTCGCCGAACCCAGGTAGATCGACGGCGATCACCTCGAAGGTGGTGGCGAGGGTGTCGATGATCGGCTCCCACACCTGCCAGCGGCTGCCGATTCCGTGCACGAGCACGATCGGTTCGCCGGAACCGACGCGTCGGTGGTGCAACCTCATGGCCGCAGACAGTAACAGCAGTCGGCAGCCCTCAGTTGGTTTCGGGTGCGGGAAAATCCGGCGACCGCACCGCAATCGCCGAGGTCGGTGCCGGGAAACGGCGCGGCGCCCTACCCTGGAGGGGAGCCGGTACTTTCCGGTGCGCCCCGGCCTTATCGCGGGTACGATAAAAGGTATGGCAACGCGTAAGGTCACTCTCTCCCTGGACGAGACCGCGTGGTCGTACGCCGAACAGGCGGCGGCTCGCACCGGGATGTCGCCGTCGGCGTGGATCTCGAAGGCCGCTCGTCGGGAGGCGGTACGCACCGGATGCGGTCCGATACCGGATGTCACGGCAGAAGCTGCCGCCGATGCGGCCGAACTCGCCGCGGCCGAAAAGGCGATGCGTGCGCAGGGGTGAACTCTGGATCTACAACCCGCATGGAACACCGCGTCGTCGCACTGTCGTGCTCATCAGTAGCGATGGCATCAACGAGTCCCCTCGTCCCTGGTTGATCGCCGCCGAGGTGGTCGAGGATGATCCGCAGGACATCCTCGCCGTGCAGGTACAAAACTACGGCTGGGTGCACGGCGGCAACATCGGCCGGATCTACCGCGGGTGGTTGGCCGAGCGGATCGACCAGATGGACGACCAGACCCTGGAACACCTCGACACCGCGTTGCGCGCGGCGATGGATCTGTGACAGTCGGTGTCGCGAACCGGCCGGTGTCATCGAATGGTCTCCCCGACGGGGTAGTGCACGGGGTCGACCTCCGAACGCCCGCGCCAGCAGCGGTTTCCTCCGCTGGGAGCGATGGACTCGCGCCCTTGTGCGGCAATCGATCTCGCGTGCCACGGGCGACCGGCCTGCGTGCGCGGCCATGCGGCATTATTGTGTCGATGCCCTCGGCGTTTTGGGACGCGGTGCCAACCGGGGCTGGATCGACGGAAGTAGGACTCAGGTGCGGATTACCCTGATCGCCGCAGCGCTGCTCGCGCTGCCGGTGCTCGCGGCATGTGGCAGTGACAACGAGGCCGGTGACAAAGACGCCAAGGCGCCGGTGACCCAGGCCGACATCTCGAAGTCGTTGCAGGACAAGGGTCTGAAGAATCAAGAATTGGCGGATTGCTCGGCGAAGGTGTTCATCGATCAGGGTATTTCGCAGGACGGGTTGCGCGTCCTGATCAGCGAGAAATACGACGCCAACGCCACCGACAAGCAGAACCTCGGAATGAGTGCCGACGACGCGAGCAAGTCACGCGAAGCCAGTTCGCGCATCGCCACCGAGTGCATCAAGATGCCGGGCAGCTGATCGGCGTACGCACCCGCGCGCCCAAGGTTTGCGATCGCGCTGCGCGCAACGGGTGAATCGAGGGTCGCGGTGCGTCATGGTGGCTGCCATGACTTCCGTCGAGGCGAAATCCACCACTGACTCCGAGCTGGATGCGATCTTCCGGCCGATCTTCGACCGGATCGCCGAGGGTGCCCTCGCGCGCGAGATCGATCGGTCGCTGCCCTACGAAGAGGCTGGCTGGCTGCGCGAGGCCAAATTCGGTGCCCTGCGGGTGCCGGTCGAATTCGGTGGGTACGGCGTCACGGTGCGCCAACTGTTTCGTCTGCTCATCGAGTTGGCCGCGGCGGAATCGAATCTGCCGCAAGCGCTTCGCGTGCACTTCTCCTTCGTCGAGGATCAGCTGCTCGCCGAGCCGGGCCCGCAACGGGAGCGGTGGCTGCGCGCGCTGGCCGAGGGAACGCTGGTCGGCAACGCCATCACCGAACCGGGTGTCGGTGCGGCGGACCGGTATCAGACCGCATTGACCGCCAAGGGCGATCAGTTGGTACTCAACGGGGTCAAGTACTACAGCACCGGCTCGTTGTACGCCGACCACATCCTGGTCGCGGCCGACCGCGACGGCGAGCGGGTGAGCATTCTGGTGGACGCCGACGCCGAAGGTGTGACCCAGCACGACGATTGGGATGGCTTCGGGCAGCGTCTCACCGCCAGCGGTACCACGGAATTCGTCGATGTCCCCGTCGCGGCGGATCGGGTACTCGGCCCCGGTTACGGCGGCGCTGGCGCCACCTACGCCACCTCGTACCTGCAGCTGGTGCAGCTCGCGGTGCTGGCAGGCATCGCCCGCCGCGCCGAGCGCGACACCAGGGCGTGGGTCGCCGCACGCACCAGGGTGTATTCGCACTCGGCGGGCGCTATCCCGCGCGAGGATCCGTTGGTGCAACAGGTGATCGGACGGCTGTCGGCCGCCGCGTTCGCCGCCGAAGCCAGTGTGCTCGCGGTGGCCGACGTGCTCGATCGTGCGCTCGACAACGGCGCGAAGAACGAGGAAGACTTGGTCGCCGCCGAACTCGCGGCGACACAGGCGCAGATCTCGGTGATCGACCTCGTATTGCCCGCGACCACACAGCTTTTCGAGGTCGGCGGCGCGTCGGTGGTGTCGGAGCGGCTGCGGTTGGACCGACACTGGCGCAACGCGCGCACCATCTCGGTGCACAACCCCGTCATCCAGAAGGCCAAGGCCATCGGCGACCACCTGCTCAATGGCGCCGACCTGCCCTTCGCGTGGAACGCGGGCGAACGCAAGCCTTCGGCTTGATCGCTACCTGGTCGGGCCGCACGTCGAACGCGAGGGGATTCGACAGGCGTCGACCGTGAGAAGGAGGGGACGGCACCGGCCGCGAAGGTAATTCGTGGTCGGTGCCGTTCTTCGTCCTGTCCGTTCCCGCGCCTGAATTCGAGCCGGAGTGTGCGGGGAAGGGCAATTGATACGGGTCCGAATGAATCGTTCCGGAATCGCCCGATCAGAGCGTTACCGAATCTCCGCGACCGGCGCGCGTAGCGAATTCAAGAAAACTCCCGCAACCGATTCCAGGCCCGCCCGATCGATTTCGTCGAAACGATCGGGCCGTGGGCTGTCGATGTCGAAGACGCCGAGAAGTTGATCCTCGCGGACCAGCGGAATGACGATCTCCGAACGCGAATCGCCGTCGCAGGCGATATGCCCGGGGAAGGCGAGCACATTGGGCACGAGATGGGTTTCGCGCGTCTGTGCCGCCGCACCGCACACGCCACGGCCCAGCGCGATCCGAATACACGCCGGCTTGCCCTGGAACGGGCCGACGACGAGTTCGTGCCCGTCGTAGAAGTAGAAACCGACCCAGTTCAGATCGGGCAGCGAGTGATAGACCAGCGAGGACAGGTTCGCGGCATTGGCGACGCGGTCGCTTTCGCCCGACACGAGACCCGCCGCCTGCTCGGTGAGCTGGCGGTATTGCTCGGTGCGATCTCCGATCAAATCGGTAACGGTGAACGACATGGTCGCCAATGGTACCCCTGGGAAATATGTGCGAAGCCTATTGATTCTCGGTGATCGCAATACTCTGGACAACGCTTGTCGGACTGGAGGATTCCGGCCATGACTTCGCAGAATTCCGACTCCCGTTCCCCTCGTTCGGCCTCGGTAATCGGGGCTGGGCAGACCGGTGTCACCGCGGCACTCGGCCTGCTCGACGCCGGATTCGACGTCACGCTCTATAGCGACCGTGATCAACGCGGCTTGCGTGACGATGTCCCCGCCACCGGGACAGCACTCGAATTCGGCGAGGCCCAACAAGCCGAGGCCGCGCTCGGTTTGGATAGTTTCCAGACCAGGGCGCCACGGCAAACCGGACTCAGCGTCCGCTTCGCGGGCCCTGGCCCCGAGAATCCCGAATTGATCCAATTCGACGGAAACTTCAAGGGTTTCGTCGGTATCGCCGTTGACGCCAGGCTCAAGGCCGACGAACGCCTCACCGCGTTCAAGGAGCGCGGCGGCAACTTCGTGGTGCAGTCGGTGACGCCCGAAACGCTCGACACCATCGCCGCCGACAGCGATCTCACCCTCGTCGCCACCGGCAAGGGCGGCCTGTCGGATCTGTTCGCGGTCGACGAGTCCCGCAGCCCCTACGCCGAGCCACAGCGCAAGCTGCTCACCGTGACCGTGCGCGGACTCGGTTACGGCAAAGACGTTTTCGCCCATCGCGGCCCCGCGGGCGGCCGACACAGCCTCTTCTCCATCATCGACGACCAAGGTGAGGCGTGGTGGGGTCCGTACCTGCACAAGGACGCGGGACCGGCCTGGTCGTTCATCGGTTGGGCCAGGCCCGGTAGCGATTGGGAAACCCGTTTCGCCGCAGCGGATTCCGCGCAGTCCGCGTTGCGGATCGTGAAGGACCTCTACCGCGACTACCTCGAGTGGGACCTCCCGGAGATCCAGTCGACGACCAACATCACCGAAGACCCGCACTCCTGGTTGAAAGGTGCTGTGCGGCCGGTGGTTCGGTCCGGCGTCGGCCACACGGCGAGCGGTCACGTGGTGGCCTCGCTCGGTGACACGTCGATCGCGTTCGACCCGGTCGCCGGGCAAGGCGCGCAGAGCGGTCTGATCCAGGCGCAGCGCCTGGCCGCAGCCGCTGCCGTGCACGACGGCCCGTTCGACGAGGAGTGGATCGCCGCGCGGTACGCCGAGTTGCTCGCCGCCCGTGGCGACGCGGCCAACAAGGCCACCAGCGTGTTCCTCCGGGTCCCCGCCCTCGCTGAGATCGCGGGCGTCGCGTTCACCGCCGGCGCCGTGCACCAGGGGGTCGCCGACGCGGTGGTCAGTCTGCTGCATTTCCCGCAGGCGCTCAACGGCGTCGAGTCGCTCGAGGACCTGCACGCGCTGATCGGCCAGATCACCGGTGAGGACGCGGCCGACGTGCTGGCCAGGTTCACACCGGCGGGCAAGTTCGAACGCTCGTCCTACGCCGGTCCCGAAGCGACTTCCTGACCCGCGTCAGTCCATACCTGAGTAACCGAACAGCACCCGCGATCCGATCGCTCGGATTCAAACCCTCGTCTCGATCGGGTCGCGGTGCTGGACTGGAACTTGTTGCCGACCCCCACCGTCATGGAGCAGTGATGTCCACCGAACAGATCGCCGACCAGGTCCGGTTCGCCTACTGGGTGCCCAATGTGAGCGGCGGCCTCGTCACCAGCGATATCGAGCAACGCACCAGCTGGGATTTCGAATACAACAAGAAGCTGGCGCGAACCGCGGAGAACAACGGCTTCGAATACGCGCTGTCGCAGGTGCGCTACACCGCCTCCTACGGCGCCGAGTACCAGCACGAATCCACCTCCTTCAGCCTGGCGCTGCTCGGCGCGACCGAGCGACTGAAGGTCATCGCGGCCGTACACCCCGGCCTGTGGCACCCCGCGGTCCTCGCGAAGTTCGGCGCCACCGCCGACCACCTGTCCAACGGTCGATTCGCGATCAATGTCGTATCCGGCTGGTTCAAGGGCGAATTCACCGCCCTCGGTGAGCCGTGGTTGGAACACGACGAGCGTTACCGCCGCAGCGCCGAGTTCCTCGAGGTGATCCGCAAGATCTGGACCGAGGACGAGGTGAACTACGGCGGCGACTTCTACCGCATCCGTGATTTCACGCTGAAGCCGAAGCCACTGAACACCGCTGAGCGCCCCAATCCTGAACTGTTCCAAGGTGGTAACTCCACCGCCGCCAGGCACAACGGCGGCCGCTTCGCCGACTGGTACTTCTCCAACGGCAAGGATTTCGACGGCGTCACCGAACAGCTCGACGACCTTCGCGCGATCGCGCGCGCACACGACCGGGCGGTGAAGTTCGGTCTCAACGGCTTCATCATCGCCAGGGACACCGAGAAGGAGGCCAAGGACACCCTCCGCGAGATCATCGAGAAGGCCAACAAACCCGCGGTCGAAGGGTTCCGCGACGCCGTGCAGCAGGCCGGCGCCGCCACCGGCAACCGCACCGGCATGTGGGCCGACTCCAGCTTCGAGGATCTCGTGCAATACAACGACGGGTTCCGCAGCAAGCTGATCGGCACGCCCGAACAGATCGCCGAACGCATCGTCGCCTACAAGAAGCTGGGCGTCGACCTGATCCTCGGCGGCTTCCTGCACTTCCAGGAGGAGATCGAATACTTCGGTCAGAAGGTGCTCCCGCTGGTGCGTGAGCTGGAGGCCGCGCAGGAACCGGTCACGGCGCGTAGCTGACAACACCGCCCTTGCGCGGGAGCGCACATCCGGTGCACGGTGTCCTTTGCGGGACCGAGCGAAAGGTACATCCATGACAGTGACCGTCGTCGTCGGCAATCCGAAGCCGGCCTCGCGCACCTTGACGGCGGGCACGCTCGTCGCCAAGGGGTTGCGGCCGGAGACCGAACCCACCGTCATCGACCTCGTCTCGTTCGGTGCGGGCCTGCTCGGCTGGGGCGACCCCGCGGTGACGGAGGCGGCGCGCACCGTCGCCGCCTCCGAACTCGTGGTGTTCGCCAGCCCCACCTTCAAAGCCACCTACACCGGTTTGCTCAAGCTGTTTCTCGAACAGTTCGACGGCGGCACCGGCCTGGCCGGTGTACTGGCGGTCCCGGTGATGCTCGGCGGTGGTCCCACCCACGCCTTGGCACCCGACTTGCTGCTCAAGCCGGTGTTGGTGGAAATCGGTGCCACCGCGGCACTACCCGGCTTGTATCTGTCCGACCAGACCTTTCAGGAAGACGGGGCGATCCAGCGTTACAGCGAACGGTGGCGCGACGTCGCCCAAGCATTGGCATCAGGTACGAAGGCAGTGTGAATCATGTTTGACCTCTTCGAATTTCCCGCCGACGGAAGCGGATTACGCCGCGCCTTCGCGAACTTCCCGAGCGGTGTCGTCGCGATCTGCGCCGATGTCGACGGCACCCCGCACGGCCTCGCCGTCAGCACCTTCGTTCCGGTCTCGCTCGACCCGCCACTGGTGTCGTTCTGCGTCCAGAACTCCTCCTCGACCTGGCCGAAACTCGCCGGAGCGAGCCACCTCGGCCTGAGCCTGCTCGGCACCGACCAACAAGACGCCGCCCAAGCCCTCGGCGCCCGCAACGGCGACCGCTTCCGCGCCAGCCAACTGCACCGAGGCACCGGCGGCGCCGTCTTCCTCGACGGCGCCTCCGCCTGGATCGAAGGCGTCCCCGAGGTCACCGTCCCCGCGGGCGACCACGCCGTAGTCATCCTCCGCATCCACCGCATCGCCACCCAACCCGAGGTAGACCCCCTCGTCTTCCACGGCAGCCGCTACCGGCGTCTGCACGCGGATACGGCGGATACCTGGGAGCGCAAGGCGGGGTAGCGCATCCGACAGCGCGGCTCTTGGAGCTGAGTGCTCGTCACAACGGTTTCTTGCGTTCCGGGTCAGCTGACTCCTCGCGCCTCGATCGCGCGTCCGTCGGCCAGATGCACGACCACCTGGGGGGTCTCGTCGGTGAGGGCGCGCAGCACGACGAACACCAGGCCGTCCTCCTCGATCGTGGCGGCCTGCTGCTCCAGCGACGACGAGACCGCGACCCCGACCGCGTCCCTGGCAGCGATCCCGGTGACGGCGCACCACCCGATCGGCTCTGGGCTACCGTCCGGCAGCGGCCGAGCGTGGCTCTTCCGCGTGAGCCGCTGGATCGGCTGCTCCGCCAACGTGAATTCGTTGCGGGCACGGTTCGGCCGCCCCGACCCGATGACAATGCCCGGCGGTGTCCACACCCCATCGATGTCACGGACGAACACGACTGTCCTAGACCGCTCCCCGTAGACGAGGACAGCCACGACGTCATCGCGTTCGACAGCCGCGACCGGTGTCAGGTCCTCGTCGGCGCCGGCGAGCGCGTCCACGGCGACGGCAACGGCGGGGTGGGTCAGGGTCAGCACCGGGCCACCATAGTGTCGCTGTCGTCGGGATGCCGATCCCAGTTGCCGTGCACCGCGTTCACAATGGCGTCCGTGTGGAATCGGTACACCACGCCCGCAGTGGAACACGAGGCGTAGTACATGGTTTCGATGTCGGGATCGGTTGAGTTGTCGGTGCGTTCAGCGTGTACGTAGTGTCGTCCGTCCATGGTGTCGTACCGCCAGAGCTTCGTGGTCACCTCACGGAGGGCGGGCCGCCCGGTGCAGTGCACCTGAAACCCGAACGCGATCGGGGCGATAGCTTCGTACCCGGTCTTGTAGGGCTCGATGACGTTGATGAAGCACACGATGTCGTCGGCGCGCGCCGGTGCGGCTGTGGCCACTGGTGTCACCGCGACCAGCGCAGCGCCGAGAAGTGCTGCAACATATCTAATTCTCATTGGGATCTCCTCCCGTTCCCCCGCCCCCTCGGCGGGGACGTGTTACTCGGCGCGGGTGCGCCCGTCGGGGTCGACGTCCGTGGGGTCGAGGACGCGCCCGTCGTCGCCGACCATCGCGACCGTGCCGTCGTCGCGCCGCAACCAGCCCTGTGGCTGTTCCGGCCGGTTGTCTTCGTCCCAGGTGATGCGCCAGTCCTTCACAGGGCCGCCGATCCGTAGGCCAGCGCGCCGAGGTACTGCGGGCATCCGCCGTGTCCGGCGTGCGCGGACATCACGTAGCGCGCGTGCTCCATGCTCTCGATCTGTGGTCTGGCGGTGCAGTGGGCGGCCTGAATAGCCCAGCGGGTCAACACATTAGGGGCAGCAACAGCGTTCATCGCCGAACCTCGACCGCAGCCTTCGCGTGCCCGGTATCTACCCAGGTCCAGTAGGCGGCACGCTTGCGTTCACACGTACGGACATCGCAATTGATCAGAATTTGCATCACGCGACTGGCCTGCTCCGCGGTGAACGGAACCTCCGGTGCGGCATGACATTCGGGTTCGGCCGCGGTTCGTCGCCAGGTGAACCCGTAGGTGATGAGGTGCGGAAGGGCGACGAAAACCGTCCATAGCCCGACGAGCGTGATGACGATGACTGATACGGCGGTAGGAAGCTCGGGCATCGCGACTACCCCTCGGTGTGATGGTGGGCGTGGTAGTCACTCGGTGCCGAGGGCGAACGCCACCGACCATGAGGCACACACTCGAAGGTCGGGATGCCGAACAAGATTCGCCATCACCCGGCACCGGGTGACAGCAGCAACGCTACGAGCAGCGAAGATTCGGCTCTAGGATGTTGACCGTTGTTGGCGCAACTCGTCGAGCGCGGCTTCGATGATCGATCGTGCGCGCTGACCGTAGACGGCTTGCTTGTCGTAGTGCGCGAATACGCGTTCGTAGACCGCGATCTCGCTGGGCTGCTCGACATGCAGGATCGCCGAGTAGGTTTCGATCTCCACCTCGACGTCGTCGGTGATCCAGAACTCGCACACCGGCATGTACTGGCGCGCGGCCGTGGGGAGGACGCCGAGGCGTACGTGGGGGTAGTCCATGATCGTCAGCAAGTGGATCAGCTGCTCCTCGGCGACATCCGGGGCAGCGATCCCGGCACGTAACACGTTCTCGCACAGGATCATGTGGAACAGCCGTGCGGAGCGGATGAGCTGGGCGCGCTCCATTCTCAGTGCCACGGTTTCGTCGACATCGTCGGTCGGGTATCCCGACATCGCAGCCACATCGAGTAGGACCGATGTCGCGTACCGAGCTGTTTGGGCTGGACCCGGGACCAGGGACACCGAGAACACACGATGACGGTGGGAGCGGCGCTCCTGCTCGAGCACCTGCTGTTGATAACGCGCCGTACCGGTGCGGTGCAGTCGCCGAAGCTGCACGTACATCTTCTCGATGTCACGGGTGGCGGCCACCAGGTCGGCGAGCTGGTCGGGTGCGTCGCACACCACACACCAACGCTCCAGGTCGGCGAGTGTTGGTGTGCGGTGGCCGTTCTCGAACTTCGAGATCTTCGTGAAATGCCAGTCGGCGCGCGCCGCCAGCTCGCGCGCCGACAGCTTGGCGTCGAGGCGAATGTCACGAAGCCGATGGCCGAGCGCTTCGCGTGCGTGTTTCGCGCTGCTGCTGGTCACGCCAGGATGGGCTTGTACTCGCCGTGTGGGACGGCGAGTGACCAGACGGCCTCGAACGACTTGCGGCACAGCTCGGCGGTCGCGGGGTCGGTGGAGACCTCGTTGCCGATCCACACACCGGAACCAGCGAAGTGGTTGAACACCACCGTGGCGTCATCGAACAACCAGTAGTCAACGACGGTGAGGGCGAGACCCGTGGTGAGGTGGCGTGGCAACCACCGAACCTGTTCGCCCCCATCGGTGTTGCGGGTAGTCGCCCACTCGTAATGGATGTAGTCCGACACCGGCTCCGATACGATCCGCGCTCGACGCATCTGAACACCGCGTGCAGTTTGGCGCCGAGTCATGTCCACCCACGGCTGCCACCATTGCGCGTCTTCCTCGTCGGTGAGGAGACCGGCCCTCCAACGGTCGACCCGCTCGACCTCGTCGGGTACGACGTACACGTCGCGTAGTTCGAGGTGGACCGCCGACCTGGTCGCCGAGGCGTGCAGGTCGTCCCATTGCTGGTCAGTCAGCAACTCCATTCAGTTCATCCTTCGGTAGGTACTGTACGAGCGATTTCGGGACGCGTACGACGATCTCTCCGTCGGGAACGTCGATCTCGGCAAGTACTGCGGTGTCCTCTACCGGATACCCCTGCCAGATGTACTCCTCGTCGGTCTCCCAGAGCCTCGGCGAACCGTTCTTACCGCTACTCCCACCAAGAAAACGTAACCCCACCGCGATTTCTCCATTCGTTTCGTGGTTCAAATCGGTACACATGGCTCCGACGCGCAAGCGTCGACGCCGGTCAAAGCATCGCGCAATTCTGCTGGCCATCGGACCGGATTGGGTACTCGAGTGTGGATCCGTCCGCGCGGCCGCCCTCCAGGCGGCACTGATACAAGGGGGAGCGGCGGATTTTCCGGCTAGACGATCGCCGGTGAATGTCAAGTTTTCGTTGAGCCGATGACGGGAATCGAACCCGCGCTGTCTGCTTGGGAAGCAGAAGTTCTACCATTGAACTACATCGGCAAGTGCGCCAAGCGCTGCTGGAAAGATAGCAGAGCTGGCGCCTGTAAGACCAACTTTCCTGTTGGTGGTGCCCAGGGCGGCTATCCCCAGGTGGCCTGGTTGGGGACCGTGGAGGGGAAGATGACGAAGAAGTGGTTGCCGGGGGAGAGTTCGTTGATGTCGTGCCAGCTGCCGAAGGGGTCTTGCTGGTAGTAGCGCTCGGTGTGGGTGCCGTCGTCGTAGCAGGCGATGTTCGCGGTGCCGAACGGGCTCCAATAGACCTCGGTGCCTGGGCGGGGCGCGTCGAGGGGGCCGCGGAACAGGTGGCCGCACGGCGTGATCACTGGGTGGTAGATCGTGGGCTCGGCGGTCGCGGTGGGCGCGATGGCGGCGAGCCCGGCTACCGATATCGCGGCGGCGGCAAGTCCTCGGCGGACGATCGAACGCATGGTCTCGACTCCTCACTCGATGGAAAAGGTTGCGTCTTCGCTGTTTCGGTGATCAACCGATGTCCGTTAACGGGTCGGTTGCGACAGTGTCGCGCACCCGTGCCGCACGGTCGGCCAGTAGGGGCTGGAAGTGCCGACCTGGGCAGACGCTACGCTCATCGACGTGCTGCTTTCCGATCGTGACATCCGTGCGGAGGTCGCCGCTGGGCGTCTCGGGATCGAGCCGCTGGTCGAGTCGTTGATCCAGCCGTCCAGTGTGGACGTGCGATTGGATCGAATGTTTCGGGTGTTCAACAACACTCGCTACACCCATATCGATCCCGCGCAGCAGCAGGACGAGTTGACCAGTCCGGTCGAGCCCGCCGACGGTGAGCCCTTCGTGTTGCATCCCGGGGAGTTCGTCCTGGGGTCCACCCTCGAGGTCTGCACACTGCCGGATGATCTGGCGGGGCGACTGGAGGGGAAGTCGAGCCTGGGCAGGCTGGGATTGTTGACGCACTCGACGGCCGGGTTCATCGATCCGGGGTTCAGCGGTCACATCACGCTCGAGCTGTCGAACGTGGCGAATCTGCCGATCACGCTGTGGCCGGGAATGAAGATCGGGCAGTTGTGTCTGCTCAAGCTGACCAGCCCCGCCGAGCATCCGTACGGTTCGGCGGTCGCCGGGTCGAAGTATCAGGGGCAGCGTGGGCCGACACCCTCGAAGTCGTATCTGAATTTCACTGTTCCGACCCCGAATACCGAAGCCTTGTGACCGCTGGAATCCCTGCGGTGATTAACGGAACTGTGCGTCGGCGCTGAGGTAACTGGGTGTCGGTCGCACCGCACCGAATCGCGGTGCGACCGAATCCGGTACCACACCTGCTCTCTGTGCTGTGCTGACTCTGCTCGAGGCGCTGAACTCCGTGCGCTGAGCGGGGCACCGACCGAGTCCGCCTCAACTGTTCCAGGGGAAGCGGCGGACTCGGTCGGACGGCGGCGGGAACCGGCTGCGGCGTTCAATTCCCGTCGCCCGCACCGACCGCCAGTGCCGTGGCGATCACCACGGACAAGGGCGGAAGTGTTTCGTCGCGGCTCGGTGGAGTGACCCAGTAGCAGCCCTCCCTGGTCCAGCGGCCGAGCCCGGTGGGCAGCATCACGGCGCTGCCGATGGCGGGGACGCCGATGTCGAGCCGGTTGAGCACCTGCAAGGCATCGGCGTCGGGCCGGTTGTCCGGTCGCGCCAGGAAGCTCCACCGGATTTGCCTGGCCAGCATGGGGCCGCAGCTGCCGCGCTGTTCCATTGCGAGCCTGACCCTTTCGGCGCGTGCGGTGGGCAGGTGCACGACACAGACGCGGCTGGTGATCGGCAGCATGACGAATCCGCCACGCTCACTGACCAGCAGGCCGAACTCGTGTCGGTAGAACGCGACCCAATCCTCAACTGTCCTGAGCTTTTCCACATTCATGGCGGACTCCTTGCCTCGCACCTCAAGGGTCCCGCCGCAGCGGGTTACCGGGAAACGCCCGCACGCCCGCCTTCCACTGCCTTTCCGCTGCCCTTGTGGCTGGCGCGACCACCTTTGATACCGACCGGATTTCATTTGTGGCTTCGATCACGTATGGCTCGTACTCTGGAGGGGAGTTTCGGTCGAAAGGGGATCTGGTGGTCGGCCAGTGGTCGGGGAGAGAAGCCCGTGCCCTTCGTGATGCCAAGCGAATGAGCATCAGGCAGTTCGCCGCTCATCTCGGAGTGCACGAACGCTTGGTGTCCAAGTGGGAGGCCGGGGGCGTTCGCGTGCATCCGCGTCCGATCAATCAGGCGGCGCTCGATACTTCTCTGGCCAGGTCCGATGACGTTGTGCGCGCGCGATTCGCGGCCATGCTCGATCAAGCGGATACCGCGCGCAAGGCCGAGGGCGAGTCGGATGCCGAGCAGCCGACCGTCGGTGGATCCTCGGCACCAGGATTCGAAACACCCGCCGACACTTCGGCGCGTGCCCACTATTCCAGCGACGCGGACCTTTTGGCTCTCATCGACGCGGGTGCGCTGAGAGGTGAAGCGTTAGCGGCGATTTCGGAGAGGGATCTGATTATGGCTGCTGCCCACGAGGCGAGCGAACACGCGAGCAAGGCCGAGAGCACCAATGTGAGTGCGACCGTGCTGGAACAGCTCGATGCCGATGTCACCCGGATCGCCAACGAGTACGTGCGGATTCCACCCGCGCCGATGATGGTGGAGATGCTGCGGGTACGACGGCGGGTGTATCGGTTACTCGAGGGTCATCAGCGTCCCGCCGATACCGGTCACCTCTACCTGCTCGCGGGCAGCCTTTCTGGCCTGTTGGCGAACGCGAGCAGCGATCTCGGTCATTACGATGCGGCGGGGGAACAGGTCAGGGCCGCGTGGGCTTACGCGGAATTGTGCGAGCACAACGGGTTGCGGGCGTGGACGCGTGGCATGCACGCGCTGATCGAGTACTGGTCGGACCGTCCGCGTCGGGCGGTGGAGTTGGCGCAGAGCGGTCAGGAGTTCGCCGAATCGGCGACGGCGAAGGTCCGGTTGTTCAATATCGAGGCCAGAATCTGGTCGCAGCTCGGCAGCGGCACCGACACCGATCGGTGTATCGGCGAGGCCGACGAGGCCAGGGAGGTGGCGCGCACCGACACCTTGCACGACGAGGTCGGTGGCGTCTTCGGGTTCAACGAGGCCAAGAGTCATTACTACGCGGGCGCCACCTACATTCACCTCGGCAGGGCCGAGCCCGCACTCGCTGCCGCACAGCGCACGATCGAGTTGTATACCAGCGGCCCCTCGGAGCAGCGGTCCTACGGTGCGGAGTCGTTGGCGAGGGTGGACAGCGCCGCGGCGCACCTGATCAACGGCAGTCTCGACGGTGCGACCGAAGCGTTGGCGCCGGTACTCGCCCTCGACGAGGACAAACGCATCGCGCAGTTGGAGGAGCGGCTCACCGGTTTGCGCAGGCGGATCGCCGGTGCGCATTTCTGTGGCGCGGTGGAGGCGAGGCAACTCGATGAGCGGATCGAGGATTTCTGCGGCACGACGGCGGCCAAGAGCATCCCGCCCGGCCGTCAGGTGTGCTGATCAGCCGCGACGCCCGCGTTGATCAGGCGTGACGCCGAGCCCGAGCTGCGCGGGTCGGTGATATCAGGTTGCCCGGGATGGCACCATGGGACCGGTGAGCCCAAGTAATTCCTCCCACCGTGCGCCGCGCGTTCTGGAGCAGTCCACCAAGTTGCAGAACGTTGTCTACGAGATTCGTGGACCGGTACACGCACACGCGGCACGGCTGGAGGCCGAGGGGCATCGCATCCTGAAGCTGAATATCGGCAATCCCGCGCCGTTCGGGTTCGACGCGCCCGATGTGATCATGCGTGACATCATCGCCGCGCTCCCGGTCGCCCAGGGCTATTCGGAGTCGAAGGGTGTGCTTTCGGCGCGGCGTGCGATTGTGACCAGGTACGAGCTGGTTCCGGGTTTCCCCGAGATCGATGTCGAGAACGTGTATCTCGGCAATGGTGTCTCGGAGTTGATCACGATCACCATGCAGGCGCTGTTGAACAACGGCGACGAGGTGCTCATCCCGGCCCCGGATTACCCGTTGTGGACGGCGATGACCAGCCTGGCCGGTGGCACGCCGGTGCACTATGTGTGTGACGAGGCCAATGGCTGGCAGCCCGATATCGCCGATATCGAATCGAAGATCACCGACCGGACCAAGGCGTTGCTGGTGATCAATCCGAACAACCCGACCGGCGCGGTGTACTCGGCCGAGGTGTTGGCGCAGTTGGCGGATGTGGCGCGCAAGCATCGGCTGTTGCTGTTGGCCGACGAGATCTACGACAAGATCCTCTACGACGATGCCAAGCACGTGTCGTTGGCGACCATGGCGCCGGACCTGTTGTGTTTGACGTTCAACGGCTTGTCGAAGGCGTACCGGGTGGCGGGTTACCGCTCGGGATGGTTGGCGATCACCGGTCCGAAGGAGCACGCGTCGGGGTTCCTGGAGGGGATCGATCTGCTCGCGTCGTCGCGGTTGTGTCCGAATGTGCCCGCGCAGCACGCGATTCAGGTAGCGCTCGGTGGGCATCAGAGCATCGAGGATCTGATTCTGCCCGGTGGTCGACTACTCGAGCAGCGCGATGTGGCGTGGGAGCGGTTGAACATGATTCCCGGGGTGTCGTGTGTGAAGCCGAAGGGTGCGTTGTACGCGTTTCCTCGGCTGGATCCGAACGTGCATGAGATCGTCGACGACTCGAAGTTGGTGTTGGATCTGCTCTTGCAGGAGAAGATCCTCGTGGTGCAGGGCACGGGGTTCAACTGGCCCGCGCACGACCATCTGCGGATCGTGACGCTGCCGTGGGCTCGTGATCTCGCTGTCGCGATCGAGCGGTTCGGAAACTTCCTGGCCAGCTACCGGCAGTAGTGCGGGCAAGCACCCTCGCCGTGTCGGGTTTCTCGGTAAAAACAAACCGGATGTACGGATATACGCGACATTTGAAGACCAGCTAGCGCAAAAGAAGTACTTTTGTGTACAGTAGTGACCGGCGCTTCTGGCGCCTGATCGGGTCACCTACCCCCCTGGGTTGATTCGGTCATTCGGGTTCGGCCGCCTACCCCCCTGGGCCGCCGACCCTGCGGGCGGCGGAGACATCCCCCTGCTCTCCGCCGCCCCCTTCAAAATCTTCTCGCCCGCTCGGGCGCCCTTGTCTTCCATGTCGGTCAGCTATTCCACCAGCTCATCGCGGTGCTGGTCCCGGCCGTGCCGCTCTTGAAAACGAAATCCTTTAAGCTCGCTCCGGTGAGCGACCACCATCACCACCACGACCATTCCGAACCGCTCGCGATCGGTGCCACCGCGGCCAAGGTCGTCATCGGACTGCTGACGGTGATCGGTCTGCTCGTCATCATCGCCACCATCGTGATGTGGCCGAGCAAACAGCACGTCGACATCCCCCTGCCGATGCAGAACGCCATCGGTGGCGCGGTGCAGACCGAAACCGGCACCGTCGTGCAGCAGGACATCGGCAACTGCGGGAGTACGTCGGCGGGCAAGGTGTTCCTGCAACAACCCGAACAACCCCGCAGCAACGGCTATACCTGTCAGCGCAGCCTGATCACCATCGACTCCGGCCCGCACAAGGGCAACCGCACCCTGTTCGAAATCGCCCCCGGCCCAGGCCAACCCGACCTGCACGCCGGGGACAAGATCCGCCTGGTTCGCCAAACCGACCCCAGCGGCGCACCGCTGTACTCGTTCGACGACTACTCCCGTGGCCTGCCGTTGGCGCTGATTGTCGCGGCCTTCGTGGTGGTCATCGCGATCGTGGCGCGCTGGCGTGGGCTCCGCGCGGTGCTCGGCCTCGGGTTCGCTTTTCTCGTGCTGGTGATGTTCCTGCTGCCCGCGCTGTTGGATGGCAAACCCGCTATCCCCGTCGCGTTGGTCGCGGGCGCGCTGATCCTTTACGCGGTGCTGTATCTCGCGCACGGGGTGAATCTCCGTACCAGCTCCGCACTGCTCGGCACGCTGACTTCGATGCTGGTCGCCGCGGGATTGTCCTGGGTCGCGATCGAGATCACCCATCTGACCGGACTTTCCGAGGAGCAGAACGCCGACGTCGCCACCTACCTCGACCATGTGAGCATCACCGGGCTGCTGCTGGCCGGTTTCATCATCGGCTCACTGGGTGTGCTCAACGACGTCACGATCACCCAGGCGTCGGCGGCCTTCGAGTTGGCCGAGCTCGATGACACCGCCACCCGCCGTGAGGTTTTCACCGCCGCGATGCGCGTCGGGCGTGACCACATCGCCAGCACGGTTTACACCCTGGTGCTCGCCTACGCCGGTGGCGCGCTGCCGCTGCTGCTGTTATTCAGTGTGGCGGGACGTTCGATCAACGACGTGCTGACCGGCGACGCGGTCGCGATCGAGATCGCGCGCTCGTCTGTCGGCGGTATCGCGCTCGCGCTGTCGGTGCCATTGACCACCGCGATCGCCGTGATGCTCGCGCGCCCGTTCGGTCACGCGCCCGCCCAGGCGCCCCCGCAGCGTGCCAAGCACGGACGCTACGGCGAACGCCCGCGCGAACCGCGATCGGCACCGCAGCCGCGCCGCGCACCAGACGCGCAGCGTGGGCCTGACTTCCAGCGGGGGCCCGACGCGCAGCACGGGCCGGATGCGCGGCGCGGACCTGGCGCACAGCGTGCGCAGCGCCCACCGCGTTACCGCGAGGGGCCGCCGCGCTACGACGAAGGGCAGTAACGCGGCGAAGAACTGGACGTTGCGAGGCTCGCGTCGTGACGAAAGGTCGGCCGCACCGACAGAGACAGTGCCGCCGCGAAGGGTTGAGTCACGCAGGACAGTGCCGTCCCGGCGTCTCGACTCTGTGACGTGGCGGTCGGGGGACCTCCGAGCAGGAATCGGCTGCGCGTGGAAACGACCTCGGTGCCGTGAAAAGTCTTGCCGCGCAGGCCGAGTAGCGCTCTCTTACCGTGGCGGCGGCGGAAACGGCAGGACCACCGGCGGGATGGTGGGCACGACGATCGGCGGAAGTCCCGGCACCACAATGGTATTCGGCCCCGGCGGCGGCGGTGCTTCCTCGGGATCGTCGTCCTGTTGCACCGGTGGGGGCGCGGCCACGGACTCGTGTTCCATGGTCGGGCTCGGGGCCACCGCGATACCCGGATCGAGTGTCGTGGTGCGCGGCGGGGTGGTCGCCGGGGCCGACGGCGAACTCTCGTCGCTGTGCGAATCGCGCTCGAGCACCTGCGGTCCGTAACCGAGAGCGAGGCCGATCGCGGCGACCACGGTCAGTGCGCTGACGGTGAGCACGGCACCGCTGATCTCCCGTTTGCCCGCGTTCCTGGTCGGCGTGGTCAACCAGGACGGAGTGCGGTCGTCGTCCTCGACCTCGGTACCGGGACTCGGCGGCGGCTTCACCGGGCGCGCCAGCAGCGCCGCGCCCCGTGCTGCCACCGTCTCCGGGCTCTCCGGAACCACCACCGGGACAGCCATCCACCGTTCGAGCACCTTGGCTACCAGGGGGATCCGTGACCCGCCACCAATGGCGAGCACACCGTGCACCGGCCGATCCGAGCGCACGATCACATCACGCGCCATCCGCGCCGAGGACTCGATCGCCAACATGATCAGTGATTCGAAGTTCTCCTGCGCCAACAGCACCAGACCCTGCTCGCTCGGCAAGGCCACGGCGGTATTGGTCGAGAGTTGTTCCTTGGCTTCGCGACACAGCGCGTCCAGCGCGGCCAAGCCCTCGGAGTCGGTCGGATGCGCGATCCGCCCGGAGGCGAGCTGCTGCTCACGGATCAGTGAGTCGATGTAGTCGCCGCTGATGTCGCTGGTGCGTTCGCTGTGGCGCACTTCGCGGGTGTGCGCGTCGACGACGCTCACGGTGAGGCCGGAGGCGCCGAGGTCGTAGACCACGAGGGAGGAGATGCCGCGCACATCGCCGGTGGATTGCACGAATTCGAGGGCGGCGGTGATCTCGGGGACCAGGTCGTAGTTGGTGAGCTGCTGGCGAGCCATGCCGGCGCGAATTGTGCGCGCGTGCTGATCGCTGCGGTAGGCGATCGCGGTCGCGCCGATGCCCGGCGTGCTGGCCAGGGTGACGCCGATCGCCTCGGTGGCCAGCTCCTCCACGTTCTGTTCGCCGACCGGAATGGTCTGGATGTCGAAGGAATGCGCGGCGATGGGGCCGTGGGGGTTCGCGGCATGGGGCCGCGCCATGCGCACAGCGCCCGCCCCCACCGAAACTCCCAGTACCGAACTCATCAGCTGCCCATCTCGTTAATACTTCCACGACATGCGAGCCCGTTGTCGCTCGTGGACGCCAAGGCCCCGCTTTCGGACCCTACCCGTCGACGATAGCCAGTGCTCGAGGCAGGACGGTCGTCCGGTTAGTTGCCTCTGCCTCGCTGCGCAACTCTACGGTGTGCCGAGACCCGCGTACACCCATCCCGCGTCGGTCCAGTTGGCACGATTGAGACAGTTCCTGCCGTCGATGACCGAGCGCTTCCTGACCACGGAATGCAGTTCGGTCGGGTCGAGGGTGACGAATTCGTTCCACTCGGTGAGCACGAGCACCACATCGGCGCGCTCGCAGGCCTCGGTGACGCTGGTGGCGTAGTTGAGGGTGGGGAACACGCGACGCGAATTCTCCAGCGCCTTGGGGTCGTACACGGTCACGACCGCGCCGTGCAGTTGGATCATGCCCGCGACATTGAGCGCGGGGGAGTCACGGACGTCATCGGATTCGGGTTTGAACGCGGCGCCGAGTACCGCGACGTTCGCGCCGAGCAGCGACCCACCGCATGCGCGCGCGGCCATGTCCACGACCTTGGTACGCCGACGCATATTGATGTTGTCGACCTCGCGCAGGAACGCGACCGCGTGGTCGGCGCCGAGTTCGCCGGAGCGTGCCATGAAGGCGCGGATGTCCTTGGGTAGGCAGCCGCCGCCGAAACCGAGTCCGGCGTTGAGGAATCGGCGGCCGATGCGCTCGTCGTAGCCGAGGGCGTCGGCGAGCATGGTGACGTCGGCGCCGGTGGCCTCGCAGACCTCGGAGACCGCGTTGATGAACGAGATCTTCGTCGCGAGAAAGGCATTCGCCGAGACCTTCACCAGTTCCGCGGTGGCGAGATCGGTGAGCAGGAATGGGATTTCGGCGGCGATGATGTCGGCGTAGATCTCGCGCACCATCTGTTCGACCCACGCCGAGGCCGTGCGGTCGCCCTCGACGCCGAGCACGAGGCGGTTCGGGCGCAGGGTGTCGCGCACGGCGAACCCTTCGCGCAGGAATTCCGGGTTCCACGCCACTTCCACCTCGGCGGTGCTCAGTGCCCGTGCGCGTGCGCCGAGTGCGGTGGCCGTGCCGACCGGGACGGTCGATTTGCCGATGATCACCGAGGGGCGCTGCAAGAGGGGGGCAAGCGTATCCACCACGGCGTGTACGTATTTCAGGTCGGCGGCGTATTCGCCCTTTTTCTGCGGTGTGCCGACGCCGAGGAAGTGCACGTCGGCGTGCTCGGCGGCTTCTTCGTAGGAGGTGGTGAAGCGCAGCCTGCCCGCGTCGAGGTTGCGCCGCAGCACGTCCTCCAGTCCCGGTTCGTAGAAGGGCACTACCCCGTCGGACAGTTTCGCGACCTTGCCGGGGTCGATATCGACCCCGATGACGTCGTGTCCGAGTTCGGCCATGCACGCCGCGTGCGTGGCGCCGAGATACCCGGTTCCGAAGACTGTGCATCGCATAGTCGATTGATAATCCGCCACAATGGCCGAGCCACGTCACCGAGGCAATGGTGGCGGCAACAGTAGGTGTACATGTGGCGACACGCACACTGTAACCAGCCTGACCTGCGGCAACATTGAGAAGGCCGCAGGGCTCGTTAGCATTCTTCCGGTGCGCCGCCGCCGAGGAACCGTCACCGTGCTCGGTGTCGCGCTCGTCGTTGTCGTCTTCGTCGCGGCGCTGTGGCCGGTCTATGTGCGTCCGCGTACCGAGTCGCCCGCTGCCGCCGATGCCATTCTCGTTCTGGGCGGCGCGCACGACGGCCGTGAGGAACTGGGCCTGCGTTTGGCGCGTGCGGGTTACGCACCGCGCGTCTTGCTTTCGGACCCCTACACCAACAGTGCGTTGGTGAACCGAATCTGTCACGGCGGCTACAGCTTCGAGGTGCACTGCTTCGACCCGTCCCCGCGCACCACCAGGGGCGAGGGTCGAGAACTCGCTCGCCTGGCCACCGCGAACCAGTGGCGGCGAGTCATCGTCGTCACCTTCACCCCGCACATCTCCCGCGCCCGCTACATCCTCGGCAAGTGCTGGCAAGGCGAGCTCTTGTTCGTCGACCCCGCGCCGAATCTGTCCCCGCTACGCTGGGCCTACGACTACGCCTACCAGTCGGTGGGCTACACCAAAGCCTTCTTCCAGGATTGCTAGCAGCGTCGTACCCGGCCGTAACGGTTGTGATCCGCATCACGAACTATCGGTGTGCGTGGAGTTCCGACGCACGGGGCCAAGCAAATGGCAAGGGAGACCATCGATGGTGAATCCGACTACGGGGTTCGGCTACCACTACGGCGAGCGAGAGTTCGGGTGTCATCGGGGACGGCGTGTGGCCGCCACGCTGGGCGCGATGTTCGCGGCCTCGGCGATGGCACTGACGACGGTCGGTTGCGCGGCG
Organism: Nocardia callitridis; assembly: GCF_039543305.1. Taxonomy (NCBI): domain Bacteria; kingdom Bacillati; phylum Actinomycetota; class Actinomycetes; order Mycobacteriales; family Nocardiaceae; genus Nocardia; species Nocardia callitridis. Next base: position 1,709,515 of record NZ_BAABJM010000001.1, read on the forward strand.
GGCGAGCCGACACCTGTCGCCGACGTGACGAGCGTCGTGCCGACTGCTGCGGTGGTGAGCACCCTCGCGCCTACTTCCGATCCGGTGCCGTCATCTGTTCAGGCTCCGCCGCCCGCGCCGGTTGCGACGTCGGAACAGCAAGGGGCGGAACGTGTTCCGATGCCCAATGTGGTCTGCATGAACCTGCAGGATGCGCAAAATGCGATTCAAGCCGCCGGGGTTTGGTATTCGCGTTCTGCTGACGCGACCGGCGCGGGGCGAAGGCAGGTAGTGGACCGCAACTGGATTGTCGTCTCGCAGACACCCGAGCCGGGCGTTCCCGTCGGAGAGGGTGACGCCTTGCTCTCCGCCGTCAAAGTCGGCGAGCCGAACCCCTGCGGCTGACCTTCGCCCACTTCGCCGCTCGAGTAACTGCTGGCATATGACGTCAGTTTGACGCGGTGAGTTGAGCAGGCATACATTCTCTCTCGTGGCGGTGTTCGCCGACACGAGTGGTATTGGTGCGCACCCTCTGGGAGGGCGGATGGAATTCGGCTGGTCGTCGGAGGAATTGGCGTTTCGGGACGAGGTGCGAGAGTTTCTCGACGCGAAACTGACGCCGCCATTGCGGCGGGCGGGGCGGTTCGCCACGAGCGTCTACCCCGACCACGAGGCCAGCATGCAGTGGCAGGCCACCCTGTACGAGCGCGGATGGGCGGCGCCCGCGTGGCCGGTGGAGCATGGCGGGTGCGATTGGAACCCCATGCAGCACTACATCTTCCAACGCGAATCCACTCTCGCCGGCGCACCGACCTTGTCTCCGATGGGGATCAAGATGGTCGCACCCGCGATCATCGAGTTCGGTACTGCTGAACAGCGAAGCTTCTATCTGCCGCGCATCCTGACCGGTGAAATCTTCTTCTGCCAAGGCTATTCCGAGCCCGAAGCCGGATCCGACCTCGCCTCGCTGAGCATGTCGGCCATCGACGACGGCGCGAACCTCGTCTGCACCGGCAGCAAGATCTGGACCACCCACGCCGGCGAGGCCAACTGGATCTTCTGCCTGGTCCGCACCTCGCGCGCGGGCAAGAAGCAGCAGGGCATCACCTTTCTGCTCATCGACATGACCACGCCGGGCATCGAGATCAGGCCACTGGTGATGACCTCCGGTGAACAGGTGCAAAACCAGGTCTTCTTCGACAATGTCGTGGTTCCGAAAGCCAACGTGCTCGGCAAGATCGACGAAGGTTGGACCGTCGCGAAGTACCTGCTCGTGCACGAGCGCGGCGGCGCGATGGCCCCCTACCTCCAGGTCATGGCCCAGGATCTGGCACGGGAGGCGGCCCGTCAACCCGGCCCCGACGGCCGCTCACTGATGGACGACCCCGCCTTCGCCGCGAAACTGGCCGAGGCGCGCATTCGCACCGAGGTGCTGGAGGTCCTCGAGTTCCGGACCATCGCGGCAATGGAACGCGGCCAGAACCCCGGTGCGGCCGCCTCGATGCTGAAGATCCTCGCCACCGAATTGAGCCAAAACCTCACCGAACTGGCATTGGCGGCAGCGGGTCCGCGCGGTCGCGTCTACCAGCCGCACGCCACCATGCCCGGCGGCCCGATCGCCGAATTCACCCCGCCCGCCGACGATTACCACAGCGGCGAGCAATGGCAGGCCGTGGCGCCCCTGCGCTACTTCAACGACCGCGCCGGTTCGATCTACGCGGGCAGCAACGAGATTCAGCGAAACATCCTCGCCAAAGCATTGGGGCTCTGATGGACTTCACCCGCACCGACGAGCAGGAGCTGCTGCGCTCCGGCCTCGCGCGTTTCCTCACCACCCGCTACAACCTCGACGACAGCCGCCGCGCCGCCAAGTCCGCGGGGTGGCAGCCCGCGGTGTGGCGGGGTTTCGCCGATGAACTCGGCATCCTCGGCGCGATCCTGCCCGAACGCGTCGACGGCATGGGTGGTGGACCCGTCGAGCTGATGGTGATCGCCGAAGAACTCGGCCGCGCACTGGTGGTGGAGCCGTTCGTCGACACCGTCGTGATCGGGGGCGGGCTACTGAACCGATCCGGTGGTGACCGCGCCGACGAGATCTTGCGCGACATCGTCTCCGGCGCGGCGCGGCTCGCCTTCGCCGCGCTGGAACCCACCTCGGGCCATTGCCTGCACGACGTGTCGACCACCGCGCGCCTCGACGGCGACCACTGGGTGATCAACGGTGCCAAGACCGTCGTCACCAGCGCACCGTTGGCGACGCAACTGCTGATCACCGCGCGTACGGCCGGTCAGCGTCGCGAGCAGGCCGGAATCTCGTTGTTCGGCACCGAGTTCGACGTGCACCATCCGCCGAGCGGCATCGAGGTGCACTCCTATCGCACGATCGACGACCGGGTTGCCTCCGACCTCGTCTTCACCGATCTGCGCCTGCCCGCCGCCGCCCTGCTCGGCACCGAGGGCACCGCGTGGGTGGTGATCGAACCCACCATCGACGACGCGATCGCCGCCATTGCCGCCGAAGCTGTCGGCTGCATGCGCACCGTGCTCGGCGACACCATCGAATACGCCAAGCAGCGCCACCAATTCGGCCAGCCGATCAGCGGATTTCAAGTCTTGCAGCACCGCATGGTCGACATGTTCATGGAGTTGGAGCAGGCCGCCGCCGCGGTGCACTTGGCGATCTACGCACTGGACGCCCCGGACAAGGATCGGGCGCGCGCGGTCTCCGCCGCGAAGGTCACGGTGGCGCGCGCCGCCAAATTCATCGGCCAGAACGCGGTGCAACTACACGGCGCGATGGGGATGACCGAGGAGCTGGCGATCGGCCATTACTTCAAGCGGCTCACCGCCGTGGAGCACGAATTCGGTTCCAGCGAAAGTCATCTGGCGCGCTACGCGGAACTGACCAGAGGCTGAGAAAGCACGGAAAGCACGAAGCCGCTGTGGCGCGAAGGGAACCTTTACGCCACAGCGGCTTCTCGTGTCAGAAGCCCTGCTGTCCGCCGCCGCGGTAGGGGTTGGCGCCGGCGATGAAATCGAAATCGTCGGCCACCATCGCCGCCAGTTCCAGCAGTGCACGCCGGGTCGGTTTGCTCACCAGTTCCAGGTCGATCTCCGCGCCCTCGGCCAGGTGATCGTCGAACGGCACCACCTGCACCGCACGGGTGCGGTCGAGGAACAGTCGGCGTAGCTGATCCAGATCCACCGTGGACGCGCCGCGTCGAGACGCGTTCACCACCACGACGGTTCGTTCGACCAGCTTGTTGTAGCCGTGGTGGTCGAGCCAGTCCAGTGTCGCCGAGGCGCTGCGCGCACCGTCGATCGCCGGGGAGGTCACCAGCACCAAGGAGCTGGCCATATCGAGCACGCCGGCCATCGCGGAGTGCATCAGACCGGTACCGCAGTCGGTGAGAATAATGTTGTAGAACGACTGCAACACACCGATCGCGCGACGGTAATCGGCCTCGCTGAACGCTTCGGAGACCGCGGGATCCTGCTCGCTGGCAAGCACTTCCAGTCGGCTCGGCGCCTGCGAGGTATGCGCTCGCACATCCGAGTACCTGCTGATGTGGTGGTCTTCGAGCAGGTTGCGCACCGTCGAACGGGTCTGCCTCGGCACCCGGTGGGCCAGCGTGCCCAGGTCGGGATTGGCGTCGATCGCGATCACGCGGTCGCCACGCACCGAGGAGAACGTCGACCCGAGCCCCACGGTGGTGGTGGTCTTGCCGACACCACCTTTGAGCGAGAGGATCGCGATCCGATAGTCCCCGCGCACCGGCTGATTGACGCGTTCGATCAGGTCGCGGTGCACGATGTCGGCCGCGGACTCACCGGGATTGATGATGCCGCCGGACGCCTTGTGCACGGCCTTACGCCAGCCACCACGCGGTGACTTCCGTGCGCGCTTGAGCAAATTCAGGTCGTTGAGGCCCTGGCCGGGTCCGGGATTGGGGAACTGCTGCGGCTGGAACGGCTGCTGCTGCTGCTGCCCAGGCGGCGGCCCGCTCTGCCAACCCGACGGCGGCTGGCTCTGCTGCTGCGGTGGGGGTTGCTGCTGGTACTGCTGCGGGGGCGCCTGCTGCTGCGGCGGCTGGTTCATCGGCGGGGGCGGCGGCGCCCAACTGTAGATCGGGCCCGCCGAATCCGACTGTGGAGCAGCGGTTTCCTGCGACGGTGCTTCCTGACCGATCTCCTGCTGCGCCGCACCGTAGTGCTGGGTGGCCGCGTTCGGATCGAAAGGTTGGCCACCGGTGCTGTAGGCGTCGTTCGGGTAGCCGCCTTGGAATCCACCGGCCTGCTCGGGCGGAATCGGCTGATAACCCTGGTCTGGCGGGGGTTGCTGGTAACCCTGGTACGGCCCACCGACCTCCGGCGGTAACTGCTGCTGGAACCCACCTTGCGGCTCGGGTGCCGGCCAACCACCGGTCTGGAAGTCCTGCGCGAATCCGCCTTGCTGGGGTGCGAATTGCCCCGGCGGCGGAGGCGGCGCGTACGGGTTGAACTGTTCGGGAGGTCCCGGCGGCGCGAAACCCTCAGGCGGCGCGAAGCCCTCCGGTGGCGGAAAGCCCTCCTGCGGCGGGTTCTCCGGCGCGGGGAATTGCGTCGGCAACGGCTCCTGCGGAAAGACCGTCGTCTGATCGGGAGTCGGCTCGTCCTGCTGCGTGGTCGAACCACTCGGCGACGGTGTCACCTCGGGTTCGGTTGTCGCCTCGTTGTCGGTCGGCTCCGGTCCGTGCTCGGTGGCGGGGGACTCGGCCGACGAAGGCTCGGCTTCGGTGACGTCGCCGGTGTCTACCGAATGACTTTGCAGCCAAGGCGGAGAGGTCGGATTCTGGTCGTCTGGTGTCACAGTTCCCCCATCTGCTCGGGAGCGAGCAGAGAGCTCGGCGCTTGAGTGCGAACCAACGCTAGCACGGTGTTCGCTACCTCGTGTCGCGGTATGGGCGCGGTGGTCGGGCGGGCGATTGTCGGTCTCCGACAACAGGATCGATGCGGCCGGACGCCAAGGGTACGCAAGTACCTTCGGCGCCCGGCCTTTTCTTCGCTCGAGGTGGGGGTGGTGTTATCGGTCAGTGTGCGCGGTTGACCGCCGAAACCACCGCGCGCAGCGACGCCGTGGTGATCGAGGTCGCGATACCGACACCCCACACCACCTTGTCACCGATCGCACACTCCACGTACGCGGCGGCCTGCGCGTCATCGCCGGAGGACATCGCGTGCTCGGAGTAATCGAGCACGCGTACGTCGTAGTTGATGGTGGCCAGCGCGTCGACGAACGCGGCGAGCGGACCATTGCCCTTGCCCGTGACCTCCTGCTCGACACCGTCGACCTTGACGACCGCGTTGATCGAGTCGACGCCGCCGTCGGTCTCGGAGTTGGTCACCTTCTGCCGGATGCGTTCCAGCGGCAGTACCGGGCTCAGGTACTCCGAGGAGAACACGTCCCACATCGCCTTCGGGGTGACCTCGCCGCCCTCGCCGTCGGTGATCGACTGCACGGCCTGGGAGAACTCGATCTGCAACCGGCGCGGCAACGCCAGGCCGTGATCGGTCTTCATGATGTAGGCGACGCCGCCCTTGCCGGATTGCGAATTCACCCGGATGACCGCCTCGTAGGTGCGGCCGACATCCTTGGGGTCGATCGGCAGGTAGGGCACCTCCCAGACCACGTCGTCGATGTCGGCGCCCGCCGCGTCGGCGTTGGCCTTCATCGCGTCCAGACCCTTGTTGATGGCGTCCTGATGACTGCCGGAGAACGCGGTGTAGACCAGGTCGCCGCCGTAGGGATGGCGCTCGTGCACCGGCAACTGGTTGCAGTATTCGACGGTACGACGGATCTCGTCGATGTCGGAGAAGTTGATCTGCGGGTCGACGCCACGCGAGAACAGGTTCATGCCGAGCGTGACCAAACAGACATTTCCGGTGCGCTCGCCATTACCGAACAGGCAGCCCTCGATGCGGTCGGCCCCGGCCTGGTAACCGAGTTCGGCGGCGGCCACCGCGGTGCCACGGTCGTTGTGCGGGTGCAGCGACAGCACGATCGAATCGCGACGTGCCAGGTTGCGGCTCATCCACTCGATCGAGTCGGCGTAGACGTTCGGCGTCGCCATCTCGACGGTCGCCGGCAGGTTGATGATCATCGGGTGCTGCGGCGTCGGCGCGATGATCTCCGAGACCGCGTCGCAGACCTGCTTGGCGTATTCGAGTTCGGTGCCGGTGTAGGACTCGGGGCTGTACTCGTAGCGCCAGTTGGTGTCGGGGTAACGCTGCTGGATCTCCCGGCACAGCGCCGCGGCGTCGGTCGCGATCTTGCGGACCGCGTCGCGGTCGGCGCGGAAGACCACCTTGCGTTGCAGGATCGAGGTGGAGTTGTAGAAGTGCACGATGACGTTCTGTGCGCCGACGCAGGCCTCGAAGGTGCGCTCGATCAGTTCGGGGCGGCACTGGGTGAGCACCTGGATGCTGACGTCGTCGGGGATCGCGCCGTCTTCGATGATCTCGCGGACGAAGTCGAAGTCGGTCTGGCTGGCCGAGGGGAAGCCGACCTCGATCTCCTTGTAGCCCATGCGCACCAGCAGGTCGAACATGCGGCGCTTGCGGGCGGGGCTCATCGGATCGATGAGCGCCTGGTTGCCATCGCGCAGGTCGACGGCGCACCAGCCGGGCGCCCGATCGATGATCTTGTCCGGCCACGTGCGATCGGGCACTGTGATCGGCTCGACTTCCTCGGCGAACGGCCGGTAACGGAAGGTCGGCATCGAGGAGTCGCGCTGCGTGTTCCAGGACGGCTGGTCGGCCGGAGTGGGCTTCGCGGGCGGCGTGATGTTTCGCGGGCCGGAAATGAATGCATCGGCAGAGGTCATGACGATTTCTCCGAGGGGGTGTTTGTGTGTCCCGAAGGGGCTGGGTCCCGAGGGGGCTTGACTGGACCGGCGCGGCGAAACCCCGCGACGGGTGCCGGTCTGATCAGAGCCCGTCGCGGCGGCTGAGGAGAAGCGCCCGCTGCATGATGTCGGCAACTTTACGCGCCACCGTGTCGGTCCGAAAGCCTGGGGGGTTCATGATCGAGTCAGCCCGCGACGCAGCGCTCACGTCGCCGACGATGATCTGAACAGGCGTTCAATTCGGTTCGGTGTGTTGTCGAGGCCGAGTGGTCGGCGAATGCGGCAGGTTCTGTTTCGCAGTGCGCTCAGTCCCGACCATCGGGCCGCAAATCACATGCTCATCGGGACCCGTTGACCAGTCCATGCGGCGCACCGCCGAAATTGCGCCGGCGCCGGGCTCACCGATAAGACGACACCGGCTACCTGTGTCGACCATCGGTAACGCGGTGCGCACGAATTGTCCCGTGCCGCAGGAGGAACCACTGTCGTTCGGGGCGAATTGCGGTAGTCTGCGCTCGGCCATGCGTGATGAGGGAGGTGGCTGGTGCGCAGACGCACCTTCTTCAAGGCGGCTGGGACGGCCGCGATGCTCGGTGCGGCCGGGACGGAGCTGAGCGGTGTTCCTGCTGGCGCCGACCCGATGTGGGCGTCGCTGTTCCGCGATTGGGTGCCGGAAATCTTTGCACCCCTTGCTGATCCGCCCGAACACACCGAGGCGATCGTGATCGGTTCCGGTTTCGGTGCCGCGGTGACCGCGTTGCGTCTGGCCGAGGCCGGGGTGACCAATACCGTGCTGGAGCGTGGCTCTCGATGGCCGAACGATCCGTGGCGGGAGATCTTCACCGGCGACGATCTGCCCGACGGCCGTGGCTTCTGGCATCGCACCAGTTTCACCGGTGTCACCAAGGTGCCCATGCAGTTCGCCAGCTTCGGCGGCGTACTGGACTGCACCGAGTATCCGGGCATCGACGTGTGGCGTGCGGCCGCGGTCGGTGGCGGCTCGGTGGTGTTCACCGGCGCGATGATCGCCCCGGAACAACGCTTCTTCGACCACCTCTTCGGCGGCACCGTCGACTACGGCGAGATGGCGAATGTGTACTTCCCTCGCGTGCGAGAGATGTTGCGGCTCAACTCTATTCCCGCCGATCTCTATGCCGCGGAGCCGTTCGCGCATTCCAGGGCGTGGGACGACCAGGTCCGCAAGGCGGGGTTCCAGCCACAACCCAACGACTCGATCTTCAACTGGGACATCGTGCGCGGTGAACTCGCGGGCGCCACGAAGCCCTCGGCCACCGTTGCCCGTAGCAATCTCGGAAATTCCAACGGCGCCAAGTTCGATTTGAACCAGAACTATCTGAAGTACGCCCAGGACACCGGGAAATCAGCGATCTACTCCGGCCACCAGGTCGAGTCCATCGCACAGGAACCGGGCGGGCGATTCTCGGTCACGGTGACGAAACTCGCGCCGACCGGTGACGTGCTCGGCACCCGCACCTTGACCTGCGACCGCCTGTTCCTCGGCGCCGGTTCGATCGGCACCTCCGAGCTACTCGTTCGCGCGCAGGCCACCGGCACCCTGCCCAACCTCAACGAACACATCGGTGACGGCTGGGGCACCAACGGCGACGTGGTGCTCGCCCGAGGGGCCAGCTCGCTCGCCGGGTTCGGTCAGGGCGCGCCGAGCGCGAGCCGCATCTTCGACGAATCGGGTACTCCGCTCACCCTCGAAAGTTGGTACATCCCCGGCATTCCATTCGAGACCGGTGCGTTGGCCTCCCTCGGCATGGTGCTCGACCCGGTGCGCACCCGCTTCGGTTTCGACGCCGCGAGCAACCGCGTCGGCCTCAGTTGGTCGACGAAGGATCGCGACGACACCGTCGCCGCGGCGCGCGCGGTGGATCATCGCATCGCCGAGCGTGCCGATTCGGTCGCGGAGTACGGCGCGCTCGGCTATGACGCGAACGCGTTGTTTACCGCACATCCGCTGGGTGGCGCGGTCCTCGGCAAGGCGACCGACGGCAACGGCAGGGTGCACGGGCACCCCGGTCTCTACGTGATGGACGGCGCCGCGATTCCGGGTAGCACCGGCACGGTCAATCCGTCGCTGACGATCACCGCGTTGGCCGAGCGGAACATCGAGGCGATCGTCCGCGCCGGTCGGTGACCGAACGCGGCGTGCGTTCGTGACGGTTCGCCCGGTCCTCGATTCGCAAGTGTCAGTAATTCTCGCGGGGGGTACTACCGTCAGCGGGATCGTTCGGCGTTGAAAGGGATTCTCACGTGGCAGTTCCGACCGCTTCGGCCAGTGGCGCAGCAGCCGACCACGATCTAGCCGACGGCAACTTCCCGCGCAAGCCGCCGACCTTGTGGACCGACTTCGCCATGTTGGCGTTGGCGATCATCTCGGTCGTACTGGTCGGCTGGATCACCTTCTTCGACGTGTCCGGCCACACCTATCACACGATCATGGTGGTCGACTGGACGGTGTGCGGGGTATTCGCGCTCGAATTCCTGTGGCGCTGGCGCCGGGCCGGGTGGCCGTGGACGTTCCCCTTCGTCTACTGGTACGAGGTCCTCGGCATGATCCCGGTGACCAGCCCGATCTTCCGTGGTTTCCGGTTACTGCGCATCGTGGTGATCCTCGTGCGTCTGGCGCGGGTGGCCGATCGGGTGTTCGGTGACCGGATCACCGCGGCGTTGGTCGGTCGGTTCGTCGGCACGATCGTCGAGGTGATCAAGCGTCCGATGACCATCGCGGTGATGGACGAGGTGACCTCCGTGCTGCGCACCGGCAACTACACCCGCAACATCGCGAACGCGCTGCACGAGAACCGTGCCGAGATGGACGACATGATCGTGGACATGGTCAAGAAGGATCCCAAGGTGGGCCGGGTGCGCTATATCCCGTTCCACGACGAGATCATTCGATTGATCGCGGATACCACGTTTCGCATGGTGTTCCAGGTGCTCGACGACCCGCGCACCGACGAGTTGGTCGCCGATGTGATCAGGGAGAACGTGGATCAGATGCGTGCGGCGGTGAATTCGCGTGGCGGTCGGGCCGCGCCCTCGGCACACGGCCCGACCGCGACGTAGCCGCGCGGTCGCCGGGGGCGACTCGGTGACCGGCTGGAAACGCACCTCGTCGGCATCGATCACGGGGCGCATCGGCGCATTGTCGGGCGCCGATACCGTGGCGTCGGCGATGCCATTCGGCTATAAAATCTCGTATTGCTCGGGGTTGTCCGGCGCGGGGAACTGTTCGACGAAGGCGATGAAACTCGGCACCATTGCTTCGCTGGCTTTGCGGAGGGTGCGCTTGAGCAAGATTCCCGGCACGGGCAGCGAGATCTGGACGTCGGTGTGGTACCAGATCTCGGTGCCGTCCTCGGTTTCGGCGAGGTCGAACCAGCCGCCGCCCTTGGCGCCGCGCGAGCTGTCGACGACGGTCCAGGACGACCGGGTGGCGGTCCACTCGTATTCCAGTACCTGCAGGTCGGAGCTGCCCATGACGTCGGCTTTGACGAAGACCCTTTCCGGGCGTCCCGCTTCGTCTCTGGTGGCTACGCGCGCATCCCGGTAGGTGCTGGACCATTCCGGCAGCATTTCCACCGCGGCCAGGGCGTCCATTACGTGCGCGGGATCGAGGTCGACCACGAATCTGATGTCGGTCTTCGTGCGCATGTCCTACCTCCGGCCCCCGCGATCAAGTCGGCCGATTCTCTCCAGCGATTTCGGGTTCGTCAACCGTTGTGACGCTTGTGCGACGGAGGTTCCGGATATTTTCGGCAGACTTCCGCATCCAATCACGGATTGGAAACGGCAGCAATGACTTCCGTGCTCATAGTTTGCCGTGAAAAATCCCGGATATCGGTGACAGTGATATGTAACACAGAAATTCGGTTGCTCATTTTCCGGAATCGGTGACGCGGCGGACGGCGATCTCGATCAAGTCGTGCTGCTGGCGCTCGGTGAACACCTCGGGCAACGTGAGGCGCTCGACGATCAGCCAGTTGAGTGCCAAGTAGAGCAGCAGCACCGTGTTCTCGTCGCCGGGCAGGCCCGCCTCGAGGTGGTTGCGCACGTTGAGGTCGATGTCGGCGCGCACTCGTTCGCTCAGTACGGCGCGTAGTTCGGGTCGTCGGGTGGCCTCGAGTCGGAGTTCGAGGAGGGCGAGGTATCCGGTGCGGAACGATTCGACGCGTCCGACGGTTTCGTGCATCAGCTCGGTGATGTTCTCGCGGGTCTTCGGCCCGTCGGTCAGCTGGGTCATGGTCTCGGCGCTGGGTTGGAGTCGCTCGTAGTAGCGGCTGCCGACCTGGGTGAGCAGGTCGTCGCGGTTGGCGAAGTAGTTCGACGCGGTGCCGACTGGGACCGCGGCCTGCTTGTCGACCGCGCGGAAGGTGAGTCCGCGCGCGCCGTCCTCGGCGAGCACTTCGATCGCCGCGTCCAGTAGCGCTTGCCTGCGCTCAGGGTTTGTCCGCACTTGACACCACTCCAGTTGTAGTTCTAGCGTTTCTAATCACTACAGTCAGAGTACAACGGAAGAAGTGATATGCGAAAACTCGTCTACTACGTCGGCGTCTCGATCGACGGCTACATCGCGGGCCCGGCCAACGAGGTCGAGTTCTATCCGGTCGCCGACGAGTTGGTCGACTGGATGAAGACCACCTACCCGGAGGTCCTTCCCACGCCGATGCGACCCCACATCGGCGTTCCGTCGGACACGCCGAATCACCGCTTCGACACGGTCATCATGGGGCGCGGCACCTATCAGCCCGGACTCGATATCGGTGCCACCAGCCCGTATGCGCACCTGCGCCAGTACGTGGTCTCCCGCTCGTTCGGCAAGAGCGCCGATCCCGCCGTCGAGGTGGTCGACCACGATCCACTCGGCCTCGTACGACGCTTGAAAAGCGAAGTGGGCGGCGATATTTGGTTGGCGGGCGGCGGTAATCTCGCCGGTCAGCTACTGACGGAGATCGATGAGCTGATCATCAAGAGCTATCCGGTGGTCGCCGGTGCCGGTGTCGCGGCGTTCACCGACGGGTTCCGCCCGACCGCGTTCACCCCGACCGAACGGAAGAACTTCGCCGACGGCGTCCAGGTCAGCTGGTTCACCCGAGGATGAATCATGACAAGAACGACAGCCGCACCTGTCGGTCGGGATTGTCGACATTCAGGTCGACGAAGGCGACGGACTGCCACGTGCCCAGCGCGATACCGCCGCTGAGCACGGGCAACGTCGCGTAGGGCGCGATCATCGCTGGCATGACGTGCGAGCGCCCGTGTCCGCGCGAACCGTGCGCGTGGCGCCATCGATCGTCGGCGGGTAGCAGCTCACCCAGCGTGGCGAGCAGGTCGTCGTCGCTGCGGGCGCCCAATTCCAGCACCGCGACTCCCGCCGTCGCGTGCGGCACGAAGATATTGAGCAGCCCGTCACCTCCTTCGGCGGCCGTGCGCACGAACTCGGCGCACTGGTCGGTGATGTCCTGCACCACCTCGTGGTGTCCGGTATGTACCGCGAGCAGAGTGCTCTTCATATCGTCATCGTCCCGCAATTCGGATTCGCCGAAAGTCGGCTCCGTCGAATGGCAAGCAGCGGTAGGCTTTTGCCGAGGTCAAGAGGTGTGCCGTGCTCCAATCGTTACCGACCGGTACCCTGGATGCTTGTTAGCAGCTTGATTGTCGATCTTGGAGGACCCTGTCGTGGCTCTCGTAGTTCAGAAGTACGGAGGATCCTCGGTCGCCACCGCCGACCGGATTCGGCGCGTGGCTGAACGGATCGTGGAGACGAAGAAGGCGGGCCACGACGTGGTCGTCGTCTGCTCCGCCATGGGTGACACCACCGACGAGTTGCTCGATCTCGCCGAACAGGTTTCACCCGCTCCACCGGTCCGGGAAATGGACATGCTGCTCACCTCCGGTGAGCGCATCTCCAACGCGCTTGTGGCTATGGCTATCCACTCGCTCGGCGCCGAGGCACGCTCGTTCACCGGCTCTCAGGCCGGTGTGATCACCACCGGCGCACATGGCAAGGCGAAGATCATCGATGTGACGCCTGGTCGCCTGCGTGAGGCACTGGATGAGGGCCAGATCGTCCTGGTCGCCGGATTCCAGGGTGTCAGCCAGGACAGCAAGGACGTCACCACGCTCGGTCGTGGCGGCTCCGACACCACCGCTGTCGCGCTGGCCGCCGCGCTGGAAGCCGACGTGTGTGAGATCTACACCGATGTGGACGGGGTGTTCACCTCCGATCCACGCATCGTGTCGGACGCTCAGCAGTTGGAGCAGGTCTCCTACGAGGAGATGCTGGAACTGGCCGCCTGCGGCGCGAAGGTGCTGATGCTGCGTTGCGTCGAGTACGCGCGCCGCTACAACGTGCCTGTGCACGTGCGGTCGTCCTACACCGACAAGCAGGGCACCTACGTTTACGGATCGATGGAGGACATCCCCTTGGAACAGGCAATTCTCACGGGCGTCGCGCACGACCGCAGCGAAGCCAAGGTGACGATCATCGGGCTTCCGGACGAGCCGGGCTACGCCGCCAAGGTATTCCGTGCCGTCGCCGACGCCGAGATCAATATCGACATGGTGTTGCAGAACATCTCGAAGGTCGATACCGGCAAGACCGACATCACCTTCACCCTGCCCAAGTCCGACGGCACCCGTGCGGTCGAGATGCTCACCAAGCGGCAGTCCGAGATCGGCTTCGCGCAGATCCTCTACGACGACCACATCGGCAAGGTGTCGTTGATCGGTGCCGGTATGAAGAGCCACCCCGGCGTCACCGCCACCTTCTGTGAGGCGCTCGCCGAATCCGGTGTGAACATCGACCTCATCTCCACCTCGGAGATCAGGATCTCGGTGCTGGTGAAAGACACCGAACTCGACCAGGCGGTGCAGGTGCTGCACCGCGCCTTCGACCTCGGCGGCGACGAAGTGGCTGTCGTGCACGCCGGAACGGGGCGGTAATCACCATGGGTGTACGTGTTGGTGTGGTCGGCGCGACCGGACAGGTCGGTGCCGTCATGCGGAAACTGTTGGAAGAGCGCGATTTTCCCGCCGACGAGGTGCGATTCTTCGCGTCGGCGCGTTCGGCGGGCAAGAAGCTGCCGTGGCGCGGTGGTGAGATCGTCGTCGAGGACACCGAGACCGCGGATCCCAGCGGACTCGATATCGCGTTGTTCTCCGCGGGTGCCACCATGTCGCGGGTGCAGGCTCCTCGGTTCGCCGCGGCGGGTGTCACGGTGATCGACAATTCGTCGGCGTGGCGCAAGGACCCCGATGTGCCGTTGGTGGTGAGCGAGGTCAATCCCGAGCAGACCCGCAACCTGGCCAAGGGCATCATCGCGAACCCGAACTGCACCACCATGGCCGCGATGCCGGTGCTCAAGGCATTGCACGAGGTGGCGGGGTTGCGCAGGCTGATCGTGTCGAGCTATCAGGCGGTGTCGGGTAGTGGCCTCGCCGGTGTGGAAGAGCTGGTGTCGCAGGCGCGTGCGGTGATCGATGATGCCGAGAAGCTCACCCATGACGGCAGCGCCGTCGAGTTCCCCGCGCCGAACAAGTACGTCGCGCCGATCGCCTTCAATGTGTTGCCGCTGGCCGGTTCGCTGGTCGACGACGATTCCGGCGAAACCGACGAGGATCAGAAGCTGCGCAACGAGAGTCGCAAGATTCTCGGCTTGCCCGATCTCGCGGTGAGCGGCACGTGCGTGCGTGTCCCGGTCTTCACCGGCCACTCGCTGTCGGTGAACGCCGAGTTCGCCGAGCCGATTTCGGTCCAGCAGGCGCAAGAGATCCTGGCGAAGGCCCCCGGTGTGGAGCTCGTCGAGGTGCCCACCCCGCTCGCCGCCGCGGGCAAGGACAATTCCCTCGTCGGCCGCATTCGCCGCGACGAAGGCGTCCCCGACAACCGCGGCCTCGCGCTGTTCATCTCGGGCGACAATCTCCGAAAGGGTGCCGCCCTCAACACCATTCAGATCGCGGAGGTTCTCCTCGAGAGCCGCTGACCGGTTGCGCCGATGGGCCCCGCTCCGGGTGGAGTGGGGCCCATCGGTGTTCGCGCCCACAGCTGAGCGATCCTCGCGTGCGGTTCGCCGTCTGGGTGAGCGCAGCGGGTGGTGCCGCTGCGATTTCCGCGTGCTGCACGACAGCGCGCTTTACTGAGGGACTACGGGGATCCACTGTGTGCGCAAGCCGTCGAAGATCACCGCGAAGATGCGGCCGCGTTGCGCGGGGTCGGTGTGATGCGCTGCGGCGAAGGCGCCCTTGAGCATTCGCATCAGGTCGGCGATGTCGATGTCGGTGCGGACCGCGCCGCAATCCTGTGCGCGGGTCAGCAGCGGAGCGATCGCCGCGTGCAGTTCACCGTCCGGGCGGCCGTAGCGGGTGGTGTCGTGCCCCAGTGCGTCGGAGAGATCGCGTTTGACGGCGCCGTCGCGTTGGAGCCGGTCGAGTAGGTCGAAGAAGGCTTGGCCTGGCTCGTCGGCGTCGGCGAGTTCGCGTGCGTGACCGATCACTCGCTCGACGCGGTCCACGATCGCGGCCTCGAACAGTGCCTCCTTGGTGGGGAAATGGCGGTAAACGGTGCCCGCACCGACACCGGCTCGCCGGGCGATCTCATCCAGCGGGACCGAAATCCCCTCCTCGGCAAACGCTTCCTGCGCGGCGGCGAGCACGCGTTCGCGATTGCGGCGGGCGTCGGCGCGCAACGCGCGGGGCTCGAGGTCGGTCACGATTGTCGATTCTACCGGCGCCACCGATAAACGGGGCGCGCGTTCCGGAAATATCGGAGCGCGGCCTCGTCGCGTGCGGTCGTGCTCAGCGAATGCCGGGTGTGCGCGGGTCGGGGCCGAGGCAGACGAGGATGACGCAGCCCGGTGCGGTGTCGGCGAACGGCGCGGCGAGCGGGACGTTCAAGCAGGAGAAGACGTTGCAGCCGGGGTAGGCCGCAGGGCCGATCCCGAAGACCGCGAGCAGTAGGCCGGAGTCGATGTAGCTACCGGGATCGAGGTCCAATGGCGGTTCGACGTACGGACCGGGGTCCGGGACGGGCTGGTCGTCGAACGCGGCGAACAGCCTGCGGAAGAATTCGTGCGGCAGCTCTTTGGTATTCGCGACGATGCCGGAAAGCCCGTGGCTGCTGACGTCACCGAAGACGCCGGTCCACACCACGGTGAGGTCGAGGCTGGGAATGATGAACACGTTCTGCAAGCCCAACCCGGACATCGAATAGACATCCGGCGGAAGGAAATCCGCGGTTTCCGCGCAACCGGCACCCACCCAGAACAAATAGCCGTAGCAATCGTTCGCCGCAGACGGCGTGCGCGCCTTTCGCAAGTATTCCGACGAAACAATTCGCCGATCGCCCCACCGCCCGTCGTTGCTCACCAGCAGTCCGAGCTTGGCGAAGTCCTTCGGCGGGATCATCAGGTGCGCGTATCCGTAGGTGTGTCCCGATCGGTCACGCGCCCAGTAGTAGTCGCCGCGTTCGATGCCGAGCGGGTCGAACAGCTCGCGCTGCGCGAACTGCTGCAAGGGTTCGTCGACCGCCAGTTCCAGCACATAGGAGAGCAGGTCGACATTGCGTTGGCTGTAGCTGAATTCGGCGCCGGGCGGGTTGATCAACGGAACGCCGAGCGCCTGCACCGCACTGTTCGGGTCGAGCGGAATCACGCCGGTGATGCCCTCGGTGAGCACTCCCGTTTTCATCCCCGACGCTTCGGTAAGCAGGTTCTCCACGGTGATCGACCGGTGTTCCGCGTCTCCCAGGCCGGGTGGCAGATAGCGATCGATGGGCGCGTCGAGATCGAGTTTCCCCTCATCCCACGCCATTCCGGCCAGCACTGAGACCACACTTTTCGTGGAGCTCCAGATATTCCACGCCACATTATCGGTCTGCGCATTGGTCGGTCCCTCGCCGATCAAACAATTGTGCCGAAAAACCTGCACATTCAATCTATTTCGACCGGCCGCGAACCCCAACGCTGCCTCGAGCTTGCGCGCATCCAATCCCACCTGCTCGGGCGCGGCACGCTCCGGCTCCCGCCCGGACTGCACCGAGCACTCCACCCCCGGCGCCTCCGCCTGCGCCTGCTGCACCCCCACGCCGAATACACCCCCGGCCACCAGCGATACCGCAGCCACCCGAGCCACAACCCTACGAATACGCCCCATACGCAAAGGTTAGCGCGCAGACCGCGATTCCCCTGGTCAACGGGCAGGATGAATCGGACGCGTTATCCGATCGTGCGGCACCGGATACCGGTGTGCCCGTGCGGCACGATCCCGAGCCCGGCGTGGTCGAGTCCGCCGCGCGACTCGCAGCGCGCGCGAATGGTGCTGTGTTACGTTGTGCCACAGCTCATGTGGGAGGGCAGCAATGGATATTTTGACCATTATCAGCACGGCGTTGATCGCGGGGGCGGCCGCCGGGGGCAAGGATGCGGCGTCAGCCGCCGTTCGTGATGCGTACGGCGCGTTGCGTGATCGCCTCGGCGGCGGGAATGTCGGCGAGGTGGTCGAGGCGAACGAACTGGCACCGGGCGGCAATATCGGCGAGCTCGAAACGACGCTCGAACAGCATCTTCGGGCAAGCGACACCGAGCAACTGCGCGCCGCGGCGGAAACGTTGTTGTCGCGATTGCCTTCTGACCAAGTCGACCAGGCGCGCAATCGCGTAGATCTGAGTCACGCCAAGGGGGTCCAGATCGGTAATCACAACACCCAACACAATAGTTTCGGCTGAGACCGAGGTCTGCTGTGGCGACCGACTCGGCTGACGACGAGCGCGACGAGCACGGCCGGGCGGTGGACGCCCGCGCGGCGCGGGGTGTGCAGGTCGGCGATCACAACACCCAGGTGATCTACAGCTATCACGGGACGTGGACCGACGGTGTGGCGCCCGCGCCGTTGGTGGGTGTCGGCGGCGAGGTCGAGTCGCCCTACCGGGGGTTGGGGTGGTTCTCCGAGCGTGACGCGCCGTTCTTTTTCGGCCGCGACACCGTAATCGATGAAGTACTGCAACGCCTTTCGCTGCGGGTAGAGCAACCGGACATCCTGATGGTGTCCGGTGTGTCCGGAGCGGGAAAGTCTTCGTTGGTGCATGCCGGAGTTCTTCCGCGCGTTCGTGGACAAGGCTTGCTCGCGGCGCCGAGCGCACACTCGTGGCCACGGCTGGTCCTAACTCCCGGCCACGCCCCACTCGACGAACTAGCGTTGTCCTTCGCGCGGGTATCGGGATCGGATGCGGCGGCGGTTCGCCGTGAGCTGCGGGCGGACCCAACCGGTTTCGCGGTGCAGGCGGCTCAGGCCGCACACACGGTGCCAGCGTCGAACAACGGCCCGCGCGGCTTACTGCTTGTGGTGGATCAGTTCGAGCAAATCTTCACCCAATGCGAGGACGAGGTACAGCGCCGCGCCTTCATCACCGCGCTGCACGCGGCGGCGACAGCCGGTAACGCCGACGCGGTGGTGCTGGTCGTTCTGGTGGTCCGTGCGGATTTCGGAGACCGCTGCGCCGATTACGAACCGTTGACCGAGGCGGTTCAGCACCGCTACCTGGTGACCGCGATGACCGAGCGACAGTTGCGCATGGCGATCACCGAGCCTGCCAAGCAGGCCGGAGCGCGCGTAGACGATGATCTCGCACAGCAATTGCTGCGCGAGACCCACAGCCGCACCGAAGATTCGTCGATAACGTCGGCTGCCGGGGTGTTGCCGCTGCTGTCGTATGCCATGGACCGAACCTGGCGGCTGCGTGCCGGTGACACGCTCACCGTCGCCGATTACGACCGCAGCGGTGGGTTGGAGAAAGCGGTCGCCGAGAGCGCGCAGCGCGCCTACGAATCACTCGATGATCGTCGACGCCACCTCGCACGGCGCATCTTCACTCGGTTGGTCATCAGCGGCGCGGACGGCGTCGAAACCGCGGATCGCGTACACCGCGACACTTTGGTGTGGGAGGGCATCGACGTAGCCGATGTCGACGCGGTACTCGCAGCCTTCACCGACGAACGCCTGCTCACCGTTGGTGCGAAAACCGTGGAGATCAGTCACGAAGTGCTGCTGTCCAAGTGGCCGCTGCTGCGCGATACCTGGTTGGCCGAGACGCAGGAGAATCGTGCGGTCTGTGCGCGCGTCCGGGTTGCGGCAGCCGAGTGGGAGCGGGGTGGTCGCGACCCCGCGCATCTGTACTCCGGCAGTGTCTTGGACAACGCCGTCACGACTGCCGCCGCGGTCGCGGCAGATCCGGCACGATACCCACCGCTCGGCGTTACCGAGACGGAGTTCCTTGCCGCTGGTACGCGGGCAAGTCGTCGGCGCACCGTCCAGCGCCGAGCCGCGCTCGGGGTGCTGATCTTCCTGGTGGTAGCCCTGGCGGCCGCGGCGCTCGTCGCGGTCCGTATCGGTGTCGATTTGGCTGATCAACGCAACCAGGCCGTCGCGAGCGAGCTGGTGAGCAGCAGGGATCGTCTCGCATCCTCGGACCCGTTCGGTTCGCGCGTGTCGGCTTTGGCGGCGGGGCGCATCGACCCGAGCGCGAAAACGCGGCACGGCATGCTGACCGCTGTGGGTAATCCTGCGGTAGCCAGAATCGCTCACGACGGTTTACTGACTTCGACCGCGCTCAGCGCGGATGGCAATACTCTGGTGACGGGTGACCTGGACGGACCTGTCGAGCTGCGAGACATGGCCAGCAACCAACCGCTTGGCGAACCCTTCATCGCCCGTAATGGACCGGCGTGGTCTCTTGCGCTGAGCGCGGACGGGAGCACCCTCGCCATCGGGGGCGATGGCACCGTCGAGTTGTGGGATGTGCCAGAACACCGCCTGCTCGCCGAGCCTTTCGGCGACCACGACGGACCGGTGTGGTCGGTAGCTCTCAGTAAGGATGGCAAGACCCTCGCTACCGGCGACGATGGGTCGGTTCGTTTATGGGATGCCGAAAGCCACGAGCGCCTCGGCGAACTGCTCGCCGGTAACACCGACGGGACGAACGGCATGGCGTTCAGTCCCGATGGCACGACCTTTGCCGCCGGTGCCAGCGACGGCACGATTCACCTGTGGGACGTCGAGCACCGCACACCGGCCGATACGCCACTGGTCGGGAGTGACAAGTCGGTGCGGTCGGTGGCCTTCGGTCCCGATGGAAAAACGCTGGTCAGCAGTGGACGCGACAACGAAGCGCGGTTGTGGGATGTCAAGGGACGCAAGCTGTTGCGAGACCCGCTTAAGGCAGGGCGGCCGGTGGACTCCGTGGCGTTCAGTCCCGATGGCAAGACCGTCGCCATCGCCACCAGCGCGGGAGTCGACCAGGTGGACAGCGAGATCGTGTTGTTCGACGTGGAAAACAACCGTCAGCTCGGCAGACCACTCACCGGTCACAGCGGTGCGGTGGACACGATGACCTTTGGCCCAGACAGCAACTCGCTCGTCAGCGGCAGTGAAGACAACTCGGTCCGGGTGTGGGATGTCAGCGGTCGTAGGCCCGGTAGCGAGCAGATCATCGCCAAGGACGCGAAGGCGAGCGAGACGGCATTGAGTCGGGACAGCAGGACCCTTGCTGTCGGCGCGGGCGAGGGTGCGCTGCGGTTGTGGGATGTGGAGCACAACCGTCCTCGTGGTGAGCTGATCACCGCGTATCGGGACTTGTCGCCGCGGCCGTTGGTGTTCAGCCCAGACGGCAGGACCCTTGCTGTCGGGACCGAGGAGGGTGTGCTGCGGTTGTGGGATGTGCGGAACAACCGTCCCCGTGGAGCACCGACTACCGCGTACCGGACTCTGTCGCCGCAGCCGGTGGTATTCAGTCCCGACGGCAACACTGTCGCCATCGGGACAGCCGACGACACGGTCCAGTTGTGGGATGTGGAACATGATCAACCACGAGGCGATCCGATCACCGCCCGCAACGGCACGGTGATGTCGATTGCGTTCCACCCCAACGGAAATGTTCTCGCTATCGGCGGAGATAGTACGGTCCAGTTGTGGGATCTCGAGGCCCACGGTGCACTCGGAAAACCACTGCCCATTCACAACAGCGGATCCGTGTTTTCGATGGAGTTCAGTCCCGACGGCAAGACTCTCGCTACCGGCACTCTCAACAGCACCGTCCAGCTCTGGGATGTCGAGAACCAACGGTCGCGCGGCGAACCGCTCAACAGCAACGAAAACTTTTCCGTTGGCGTGATGGCGTTCAGCCACGACGGTGAAACCCTCGCCACCAGCACAACGGACAGAACGGTCCAGCTGTGGGACGTCGAGGGCAACGGCCCGATCGGCGAACCACTCACCAGCCCCGGAGGTCGAGTGGGGGCGGTCGCGTTCGGCCCCGAGGACGATACTTTGGTCGATGCGACCCGTGTCTCCGAGGTATCGCTGTGGGATGTGGGATTCACCGGCAACCCCGCACAATCACTGTGCGCGGTAACCCCGAATTGGTTCACCGAAGACAAATGGAACGAATACGTACCTGCCGAGCTCGCGTATCGAAAGCTGTGCTGACGAGCGATCGCAGTGCTTGCTTTCCATCCACTCTGCGACGAACATCGAAGCAGAGCAACAAGTTCGACGATCAGGTTTCCCCGGCGGGAAGCCGCACCGGCTGCCGGTTGTTCGGCCGACCCTACGTACCTGGGTGCACCGGCGACCTGTTCCGGGAGGAAGAGCGCGACTCATCAGTCGTGACGATGGCGCACGACGTGCTCCCTGTACCTGCGTGATGACCCTGTCGAGTGGGAGCGGGGGCACGGTGGTCGGTCGTGTTCCAGGTCGTGTTCCCCGCGCACGCGGAGCGGGTCCGCTTGGGCAGGCAACGACGTAAAAAACACTTGCCGCGCCCACTCGTACCGCAGAACATGTCGCGATGACCGAATCAGCGGACAGCCGCGCAGGAATCGATGCAGCCTTGGTCACGCGGCTGATCGCGTCCCAGTTTCCACGATGGAGTCACCTGCCGGTCGTGCCTGTGGCCAACGATGGTTGGGACAACCGCACCTATCGTCTCGGCGAGGAGATGACCGTCCGGCTGCCGACTGCCGCCGGTTATGCGCCCGCCGTCTCGAAGGAAGATCGTTGGTTGCCGAGACTGGCTCCCGTGCTTCCGGTTTCGGTCCCGGAAGTGCTCGCGCAGGGCGAGCCGGGTTGCGGCTATCCGTTCTCGTGGTCGGTCCGCCGTTGGATTCCCGGCGAGGCAGCCGACCGCGCCGTCATCGACAGTGCTGTCGAATTCGCCGTATCCGTCGCAGAGTTCATTCGCGCCTTGCAGTGCAGCGATACGACCGAGGCCCCGTTGGCTGGCGCGCACAGCTTCTACCGAGGCGCGGCGCTGCGCCACTACGACCAGGAAACCCGTGACTGCCTGGACGCTCTCGGTGATCGCGTCGACACCATCGCGGCGACCGCTGTCTGGGAGAACGCCCTTGCCTCTGAATGGCAGGACGACCCGGTGTGGTTCCACGGCGACATCGCGCCGGGAAACCTGCTGATCAACCATGGAAAGCTGACCGCTGTCATAGATTTCGGAACCTGCGGCGTCGGAGATCCCGCCTGCGATCTGGTGTTGGCTTGGACCGCGTTGTCAGGAGAAAGCCGCGCAGCCTTCCGACGGACGATCGACCTGGATAACGCCACCTGGGGACGCGCTCGCGGCTGGGCGCTGTGGAAAGCATTATTGATGTTGGTCGACGGTCAGCCAACCGATCCTGGCCTGCACGTACGCAATCGGCATATCGTCGACGAAATCCTCACCGATTATCAAGCCTCGAGGTAACGGCGCGAGTGCATCCTGACAGGCGGTGCGCGGGGGCAACCAGTTGACGGCCGCAGGGCGGATCTCGTAGAGGTCAATGTCTCGTAGGGTGAATGCCGACCGCAACCCGGTGCTGTACCGAGCATCGCGATTGATCGCACAGCTCGGTTCGCCGCTCGGTGCGGTCAGAGATCTATCTCGAATTGATCTCGAAGATGGGCATGTTCAAGACGGACCATGCTTTCTTGGCTGGCGATGCTCGGCGTACAGCGATAGACGCCCTCATCGAATATCTCGGCGTAATAGTGGTCGATATGGCCGTGGTAAGGCGCGAGAAAATCATGCATCGCCTCGGGCTCTTCGGGCAGATCGGCCAAAATCTGCTCGAAGACCTCCCGGTGGTAGGCCACTGCGTGGGTAGTGACCATGCCGGACGCGTGGCGCAGGAAGCTCGCCCCTGAAACTGGAGCGTCGCCGCCGATCGGGTGCGTATTGTAGAAACCGCCCAGGTAGAACAGCTTCCAGGGCACCCCCATCAACTCCTCGACACTGCGGCGCAGCACCCATTTCGTGCCGCGCAGGAACACCGCGTCGTCTTCGAAGACCAGGATGCTGTCCAGGCCGCGCCGCTGGGCCATGGCGATTGCCCGCCGGTGCGACAACGCGCAACCGAGTTGATAACGCCACGGCGTCGCCACTGCGGGCAGGCGCTGAACCCTGTCGGCGATCCCTAGCTCGGCGAAGCGTGCCGCCATTCGCGTCCAGCGCTGTGGCTGTTGGTCGGCGTTGATACAGACGAGGGCGTCGAAGGCGTCGAAGGGGTTGTTCCTGCTCGACTGCCAGTGGGCGACATGATGATCGACCCACTCCGGCCCCCGACCTTCGAGGTAGTGCTCGATGATCGGCTCGGTGGCATACCCGGCATGTTCCCAGCACAGCAGATAGGTGAACAGCAGGTCTGCTTCCCAGCCGAATGCCGAGTGATCATGATCGGGGGTGTAGCTCCACCGCAGAAACGGCAGGCAGAGCGTACGTCTGGCCCGTGCCCGGAACAGCTTGTGCAGGTACCCCGCCGGACCGGTACTCATCCCCAGCCGGGGATCGATGCCGGGCCAGCAGTCCTTGCGGCACGCGAAGACTCCGAGATCCTGCATTCCGATCTCGAAAGGCGCACCCGACAGACGATCCGAACGCGGATCCCGACCTGGAACGCCGAAAATCCCACGATGCCAGACCGGCTCCAGTTGGGTGACATCCCGCGCTTGCGGTCCGCAACTCATCGGACCCTGAAGCAGGTCCCGGCAGTCGGGATGTGCGGTGATGAACTCGCCCAAGCGGTCGAGCGCAGAGTCGTTCAGGTCAGTTCCCGGCCGCAGGCACAGCACCCAGTCGGCCCTGGCGTTGTCGAAAAGCGTGTTGGCCGCGCAAGTCCCCGGCTGCGTAGGCAGCCACCGCAGATCGCCACAATGGCCAACTCGCGGACGAGCCGAGTCGAGCAACGATCGACCGTGCTCAGGACTGGTGACGACAACGATCTCGACGTGATCGGCGCAATCCAGTGTGCTCAGAGTCGTCAGGGTCTGCTTGAGCTGAGCAGCTGTGGCGATGACGCCGACGGTGAGTAGTGGACGACCGATCGCTGCCTGCCGCGCTGCCCGGATCGGGGTACGGCTGCGCGTCGGGCTGGTCAACTGATCCATCCCCGCAGTGCGAATCGGGAGCCGGTGGGATCGCCGGGAGACGCGTTGACAGGTCGCAGATCAGCCGGCCTGGTCACCGGTCGCAATGTGGTCGGTGCGGAGGCGGGGAAGAACACGATGGTGTCGTGTTCGACGGGGCAATCTCGGTACTCGGCATCCACCACAGGCCGCCCATCGCGAACCCCGACATCGTGAATGCGCAGCTGACCACCGTAAAAGCGCCGTGGCCTCGTGTGCAGCCAGTAGACGAAACCGACTCGGCGCAGCTCATCGCGGGGTAGCGTGTGCGTGCTCAGCTGATCTCGGTCGTCGCCTGTCACCAGCTCGAAAGTAAGGCGGGGACCCGCGGGCGGTTCGACGTCCAGTAGGTCACAGACCGTATCGGTGAGATCACCGACAACAGTGGCCAGCGCGGTGATGGTCGGGGTCCTCGAGTCGCTGCGCACGGTAAGGCCGGGCCTCTCCTTCGCGCCGGCTACAGCGATCTGTGCCAGCATCCGATCCGCCGCGGCGACGCCGAGGACGTCGCGGAATCGGCACAGCGCCGAGGCCGACGTCGCTTCGGCTCGGTTCTGTTTCCGCTCGGGACTGTCGAAGACGACCGACGAAACAGCCTGCGTTACCAGTGTCTTCGGGTTACCGATGCCACCGATTCGGTCCAGGTCCGATCCCACCACTATTGCCATCAGTGCTCCACTTTCTCCTCAAAAGCCGGCGGCGACAGGTCCGGATCGTGCGTCGCTGTATGGCCCGTACCCGCCATCGGGGTGCCCGCCGAATTGGCCGTAGGGATAGGAGCCATAGGGGCCATAGGGGCCGAAGTCGTCGTAATCCCAGGTTGATCGGAAGCGTTGTGCTTCGCCAGGACCGTTGACCGGGGCCTTGGTCAGATCGTTGTTACTGGTGACCCGGACGGTACTGTCCTCGCCGCTCGCGGTCGCAGAACGAACCGCTTTCGCCGCGGAGATCACGGCAAGCGCCCCGACCAAGGCGGCGTGCCTCCTACTCAGATCACCCATTCTGTTTCTCCTTGTCATCGGAACAGACACGGCGCAACGTCGCGTTCGGAACTCACTGCGCCGACCGGACGCATCGGCTGAAGCAGTTGAAGATCAACGAATCGAGAACCGCCCCAGGTGGTCCATGAGCACGGGCACCCCCACCTACGGTGCGCAAAGCCTGTCGATGATCACACACCATCGCGAATTCACGGCTCACCGTCGAGCCGTGTCGGTGCGATCGCCGCTGCGCAGCGCGGTTGTGAGCCTCAGTGCGCGAACACCTGGAAGACAGTCCGGCTTCTCGATCACAAGCATTGCGAAAACGATTGCGAAGCAATGATTCGCGTGTCGGCGCTGTGAGATCGCGGTGTATGCGTGGCCGAACTGTCGCAGGTGGGGCGTGCGCTAGGTTCGGCTGCGAAACCCGCTGGATTACGACGAAGCCAGCCCCAGCTCACTCACCTTGACCAGCTCACCCGGACGCCGCGCAGTCTCCAAGATGAAGCGGGTCGTGCCCGCGGATGTGTCCAGCGTCGCGATCGAGTTGCCGAAATGTGGTCCGCTTTCCTTGCGCCAGCGAATCGGGTCGGGGGAGATGCCGCGTCGGTCTGCGAGTCGGCGCAGGGGGACGGCGATCGAGCGCGCCCAGGACAGGCTGAACACCGTGCGGAAGATCTTCGGTGGATCGTTGTGGACGGGTGAGCATACCAATTGCAGCACTTGGGATTTGGTGGGCGAGGGGTAGGCGGCGCGGGCGACGTAGCTGTGGTGCACGTCGCCGGACAACACGCAGATGGTGTTCGGTGCGTCGGGTGCGGTGCCGATGCGATGGATCAGGTGGGCCAACTGTTCGAACGAGGCACGGAACGCGGGCCAGTGCTCGAGATCGGCGGCCTGGCGCACTTTCTCACCGAGCCATCCTCGCCAGCCGGGGAGTCCGGCGGCACGCTCGTTGAGCGACTGAAAGTGGCTGAGCGCGTGCGGCATCAACCATGGCAGTGAGGAACCGATGAGCAGATTGTCGACCGCACCTTCGGCGTTCGCCTCGAGCCAGTCGAATTCGTCGGCGCCGATCATCAGCCGTTGACCGTCCAGAATCCGGCCGCTGCGGGTGTCGAGCACCAGCAGTCTGGTGCGCCCGAAATCGCGGCGAAAGCTCCAGCTGGTTGGTTTGCGGCCGTCGACCTCTTTGTCGGCTTGTTCGGCGAAGTTCTCCAGCAGCTCTTGGACATCGGTGCCGGCTTCGGTGACCGCGCGGTAGAGCTCGTTGTTCGCGAGTTCCTTCGGGCCGAGGTTGCCGATGTGCTGATACACCCAGTACGACGCGAGTCCCGCGCGAATACGGGCTGGCCACCACGGCTGTTCGGCCATTTGTTCGCGCCAGGTGCGCGAGGTGTTCCAGTCGTCGCGCACGTCGTGGTCGTCGAAGATCATCGAGGTAGGCACCGTCGACAGCAGCCAGCGGATCTCTGGGTCCGACCATGTCTCGTGATAGAGCTCGGCATATTCGCGGAAGGACACCACTTCGTTCTTCGGTTCCGCTTCGCCGCGTCGTGCCGCCAGCCATTCCCGAATTCGCGGGGTCGGTTCGTCGGCGTACACCTGATCGCCGAGTAGCAGCAGTGCGTCCGGCCAGTGCTGTTCGGGCAGGTCTCGCATGCGCAGCGCGTAAGCGTCCAGTGCGTCGGGTCCCGCGGTGTCCGGTTCCTTCGAGTCGGGTGTTGCCTTGGCCGCGCGGCACGATCCGAACACGATCTTCTCGACCGGTCGGGTGCGGATCCGGCACGGCGGAAAGCTCGATTCCGGTTCCGGCCACACCGTGTTTGCGTCGAGTGCCACCGCATAGGGGATGGAGCTGTCGGCTTTCAACCCCTCGATGACGACCAGTGCGAAGTGCTGCTCACCCACCCGGAACGTCCGTGCTCGTACGCCGAGTATGTCTACTTCGCACGCCTGGCTCGTTTCCACCCACACGCTCGCGGAGGTCGCGTCGACGTGTCGTAGCACCGGGCCCAGAACCAGCTCAACCATACGAAGAAGTTACTGCGTTGGCGGACAATGGAGTTGAGAAAGCCCGGTGATAGCGACCAGCGATCATCGATAAGAAACGCCGCCAAGTCCCGAAGACTTGACGGCGCTGAGTCACCGGACGTCATAGGGCATCGCGGGCTCGGGGCCGACGTCCCACAAGCGCCTCTCGGCGGGTGGTCGCTCGTAGCGACAAATGGGGTGAGGCCCGGGGCTGTCCGGACGCCGACAGGTGTTCCAACAGGGGCGGGGGTCGGGGTATTCCACGCCGCAAATGTGAGGGCGCCACTCGGTGGCGCGCTAAAACTAGATCTGTTCTATTTCTTGACTTATTCCAGAAAAGTAGCACCATGGAGGCATGCGCACCATCGGAACCGATCCCCGCGAGTGGTTGCGGGCGGCTGGGCTTCGAGTCACGGCACCGCGGATCGCCGTGCTGGAAGCGGTTGCCGCCCAGCCACATTCGGATGCCGATCGGGTGGCGGCGACGGTCAGGGAAGTCTTGGGTTCGGTGTCGACGCAGGCCGTGTACGACGTGTTGCGCGCCTGTGTGAGCGCCGGAATACTGCGCCGGATCGAGCCCGCCGGCTCGGCCGCGCTGTATGAGACCAGGACCGATGACAACCACCACCACCTGGTGTGCCGAAAGTGCGGCACGGTCGCGGATGTCGACTGTGCCGTGGGCGCGGCCCCCTGCCTTGCCCCCGAGGACGCGCGTGGATTCGCGGTCGACGAGGCCGAGGTCGTGTTCTGGGGTCTGTGCCCGACCTGCCGTTCGTCGTAGCGGCGCAACATCCTGACCGTCCGGATCAGCCCATCCGGACGTTGGTATACAGCCGAGGAGGCTTCGATATGACCAAGCCGACCACCACCAATACCGGCATCCCCGTCGAAAGCGACAACGAGTCGCTCACCGCGGGAACGCAGGGACCGATTCTGCTGCACGACCACTACCTCATCGAGAAGCTGGCCCAGTTCAACCGCGAACGCGTACCGGAGCGCATCGTGCACGCCAAGGGCGCGGGCGCCTACGGCGAATTGGTGGTGACCAACGACGTCAGCAAGTACACCAAGGCCAAGCTGTTCCAGCCGGGTGCGCGCACCGAATCGCTGGTGCGTTTCTCCACCGTCGCCGGTGAGCAGGGCAGCCCCGACACGTGGCGCGACCCACGAGGTTTCGCGGTGAAGTTCTACACCGAGGACGGCAACTACGACCTGGTCGGCAACAACACCCCGGTGTTCTTCATCAAGGACCCGATCAAGTTCCCCGACTTCATCCGTTCGCAGAAGCGCCTGCCCGGCAGCGGGCTTCGCGACCACCACATGCAGTGGGACTTCTGGACGTTGCGTCCGGAGTCCGCGCACCAGGTCACCTGGCTGATGGGTGATCGCGGTATCCCGAAGACCTACCGGCACATGAACGGTTACGGCTCGCACACCTACCAGTGGATCAACGCCGCTGGTGAGCGCTTCTGGGTGAAGTACCACTTCAAGACCGATCAGGGCATCGACTACCTGACGCAGGACGAGGCCGACCGCTTGGCGGGCGCCGACGCCGATTACCACCGCAGGGACCTCTACGACACGATCGAGCGCGGTGAATTCCCCAGCTGGACACTGCATGTGCAGGTGATGCCGGTGGCCGACGCCGAGGGCTACCGCTTCAACCCGTTCGATCTCACCAAGGTGTGGTCGCACACGGACTACCCGCTGATCGAGGTCGGCAAGTGGACCTTGAACCGTAATCCGGCGAACTACTTCGTCGACATCGAGCAGGGTGCCTTCGAACCGTCGAATCTCGTTCCCGGCATTGGTTTCTCGCCGGACAAGATGCTGCTCGGACGGGTATTCGCCTACGCGGACGCGCATCGCTACCGCATCGGTACCAACTACGCGCAGTTGCCGCCGAACGCACCGAGGGCCGCGGAGGTGAACTCCTACTCCAAGGAGGGCGCGATGCGGTATCACTACAATGCGGCGGATGTGCCGGTGTACGCGCCGAACTCGGCGGGCGGACCGCACGCGGATCCTGAGCTGGCCGGTGACGGTGGCGACTGGGCCTTCGATCCGACGATCGTGCGCGCCGGATACATCGAGCACGCCGAGGACGGCGACTTCACCCAGGCGGGCACGATGGTGCGCGAGGTGTTCGATGACGAGCAGCGTGCGCGGCTGGTGGGCAATGTCGTCGGGCATGTGCTCGACGGTGTGCGCGAGCCGGTGCTGAGCAGGGTGTTCGAGTACTGGAAGAACGTCGACCCCGAGGTGGGTAAGCGCATCGAGGAAGGTGTGCGTGCGGGGCTGGCCGACGAGTGATCCGGTAGTCGTTGGTAGATAACAGGTTTCGACAACCAGGGTGGGCGGGTGCCGATAAGGTGCTCGCCCACCCTGGTTTTCGCCGGTGAGGGTGTTTGCCGGGCGCTCGGCGGTTTGGCAGCATCATGTCATGGCTCGTAACCGTCGAGCGGTGTTCGTCACCGTTGCTCTGCTGCTCCCACTGCTCGCCGGATGCGGCGCGAGCTCCGAAGATGCCGCTACGCCAGCCGCTTCGGTGTCCGAGAAGAACACTGCCGAGAGCTCCGGTTTCGCCGACCTCGAGCAGAAATACGACGCACAGCTGGGACTGTTCGCCATCGACACCGCGAACGGGAAAACAGTGGGCAACCGAGCCGACGAACGTTTCCCGATCCTGTCCACCTTCAAGACCTTGGCGGCGGGCGCGCTGCTGAAGGCGCATCCGCTCGATACCGGATACTTCGACAAGGTCATCCATTACACCGAGCAGGACGTGGTTGCGAACTCGCCGGTGACCAGCGTCAATGTCGCGCAAGGAGTGACCGTTGCGCAGCTCGCCGAGGCCGCGATCACCCAGAGCGACAACACCGCTGGCAATCTGATGTTGCGTGAGCTCGGCGGTCCGCAGGCGCTCACGGACTTTCTACGCAGTATCGGTGATCAGGTGAGTCACCTCGATCGGTGGGAAACCGAACTCAACACCGCGATCCCCGGTGACGAGCGCGATACGTCCACGCCCACGGCGCTTGCCAGCGATTACCGCGCCCTCGTTCTCGGTGATGTGCTTGCGGCGCCGGAGCGTGAACAGCTCATCACGTGGTTGAAGGCGAACACCACGGGAGACGCGCGAATTCGGGCTGGTCTGCCCACGGATTGGGTCACCGGTGACAAGACCGGGACCGGGGATTACGGCACGGCCAACGCGGTCGCGGTCACCTGGCCGGAAGGTGGCAGGGCGCCGATCGTCATCGCGATCCAGACCCGCAAGTCCACCGAGGACGCGGAAGCGAACAATGCGTTGCTCGCTGACGCGACGAAAATCGTTGTGGAACAGCTGAAATAATCGCGCCTACGAACGGGTCCCGGCCTGCGTGCGGTAGGCGCGCAGGCCGGCGACACCGATGATCACGTCGGCGGCTATCTCGAAAAGCGCCGCGAACCACGAGAATCCGTTGACCTTCGCGGATTCCGGTGGGTTGATGAAGCTGTCGCTCAACGGCCCGAACCAATCCGGGAACAGATGCACGAGGATGAATCCCGCGGCGCTGACGAAACCGATCACGATGGCGGCGAGGGGAGCCGCGCGGTGACCCAGGAATACCAGCACGATCGTCGCGAGCGCGAGAATCATTTGTATCGTTCCCAGCGTCATCACTGTGCTGGAGACGGTGTTCATTCCCCTACGCAAATGATCGGCGCCGTGGGTTATCAGTGCCACCGCGAATAATATTGTTGCCCAGCGTAATTGGGTGAAGGCACGGTCGGTTTCTCGAAGTGGGGTCGAGTAGGTCATCATGCCTCCGATCGTCGTGGCGCCGGTGCCATCGACTACTACCTAGTGTAGTAGTCGATGCTGTCCTCGCGCTAGGGCAACGCGCCCGGAGGTCGGCGGACTCGCTAGAGCAAGCCCCACCAATAGACCAAGCAGGCTAGCGCCCAAACCACCACTGTCTCCATGCAATGCTCCCGCTCTCGACGACCCTGACTGTCGTCCCATCATCTCCCGCCCGCGCCGAACGCGCTGGCCAGTCGACTCTATCCCGTTAAAAATGGCGCATCTACCTGCGTGAATACCCTTGCAAGGTGTTCTTAAGTGCGCGCTAAGCAGGTGCTTGCATTGTTGGTGTCGGCAAGAGGAAAGCCACACCACAGCTAGGGGAGGGCAAGCCACCGTCAGGGGTGGATACGAACACGAACTGTCTCGAGGGGTGACAGCTCGACGTTCGTCGCAGTCGCCGGACCGGCCTTCGAGGGGTTGGTCGGTCCGGTGAATGTGGCGCAACCTCCTACGGCTCTTCCCGAAGCTGAACGGCGACCACGGTGCGTCGCCACTGCTGAAGGTAACCAATGGCGCGGTCGAGCTTTCCTCGGGGCTAGACACAATTGCATATTTGTCTTACCGTCATAACATGGTTGTCGATTCGTATCATGGAGCCTCGGCATCGTCGCCCGCGGCCTTCGAGCTGTGCTCCGGGGCGAGCTGGGCGGCGCCGTGGGCAATGTATGCGGCGCTGCGCGAACACGACCCGGTGCACCATGTGGTTCGCGCGGGCAAGCCGGGCCGGGACTACTGGGTGCTCGCACGCCACGAGCACGTCTACGCCGCCGCTCGCGACAGTGCCACGTACTCCTCCAGCGACGGCCTCACCGTCGAATACGGCGAGCTGGAACAGATCGGACTCACCGACAACCCGCCGCTGGTGATGCAAGATCCGCCGCAGCACACCGACTTTCGCAAACTCGTCGCTCGCGGCTTCACACCGCGACAGGTCGAGCAGGTGGAACCCGTTGTGCGCGGATTCGTGCGCGAACGTCTCGACCGGCTCGGTGAGCAAGGCGGCGGCGATATCGTCAAAGACCTGTTCAAGCCCTTGCCGAGCATGGTCGTCGCCCATTATCTCGGTGTGCCCGAACAGGATCGCGATCGCTTCGACGGCTGGACCGACGACGTCGTCGCTGGCAGCATCGACGCCACCAACACCAGGGCGCAGGCATCATCGATGCAGATGATGGGGTACTTCGCCGAGCTCATCAAGCGTAGGCGTTCCGATCCCGGCGACGACACGGTGTCGCTGCTGGTACAGGCCGGAATGGCGGCCGACGACGTGGACGTGCGCGGCCTCGTGCAGATCCTCGCCTACACCTGGACCATGGTGGCCGGTGGCAACGACACCACCACCGGACTACTCGGGGGCGCTGTGCAACTGCTGCAACAACACCCCGACCAGCGTGCGGCGCTCGCCGCCGACGCAAGCCGAATCCCCACGGCCATCGAGGAATTCGCGCGGCTGACCGCACCCGTGCAAGGTTTGGCCCGTACGACGACCCACGACGTGGAGTTGAACGGCAAGACGGTGCCGCGAGGACGCAAGGTGCTGCTGCTGTTCGGTTCCGCCAACCGCGACGAGGCCGCGTTCGGTGCCGATGCCGCCGACCTGAATATCGACCGAAACCCGCAGCGAATACTCACCTTCGGGCACGGCCCACACCACTGCCTCGGTGCCGCCGCCGCTCGCATGCAGGCGAGGGTCGCGATGGAGGAACTGCTCGACCGCTTCCCCGAATACGTCGTCGACATCGATGCGGTGGAATACGCGACAGGACCGTACGTGCGCCGCCCCATCACCGTGCCGTTCCGGTGCGCGGCATGACCGGCTGGTTGGCCGACGATCGCGCCGAACTGGCGAGTGAACGTATCCTCGACGCCGTCCGTCTGCTGTTCATGGAGCGCGGCGTGCACGGGGTGGGGATGAACGAAATCGCCGAATCCGCGGGCTGTTCCAGGGCTACGCTGTATCGGTACTTCGACAACCGTCATGCTCTGTACGTCGCGTTCGCCGGTCGAGAAGCGCGTCAGGTGATCGAACGGGTCTGGCGGGCAAGGGCGGAAGACGCCGGTCGAGACACCGGGCAGCGGTTGTTGGACACGTTGGTCGATCTGCTCGCCGAGGTGCGTAAGACTCCGCACGTCGCGGTCTGGTTCGAACCGAACAATGTGGGAATCGTTGCGCAACTGGCGAATTCATCCGAAGTTGTCGATGTTCTCGCCACCGGATTCGTCGCGGAATATCGACCGGATCTCGCTGATTCCGCGGCGCGTCGGCTGGGGCAATGGGTTGTGCGCGCGATGGTTTCGTTGCTCACCTTGCCGGGGGAAGGGGAAGACGAGGAGCGGGCGATACTCCGTGAGTTCGTGCTGCCGCTTCTGCTCGACGGAGAAGGTACTCGATAGCATCGGGCATGCCCGCTCTCGCGTACTGCACTACCGTGCGACGGGTTTCGTCGGATAGTCCGGAAGCTCGTAAGACTCTGTCCTGGTGAGCATCTTCATCATCAACGGCTTCATGACCTTGGTCGTCATGAATCGGTTGAGGGCGTGGCCCGCGCTGATGCCCAGGCTGCTCCTCGGCGTCATCGCCTTCACCCCGCCGGGCGGTAGCGTCTGCGCTTTCGCCACGAATGGCCGCAGTTGTCGGTCGTAGCGCACCAGCGCCTGCACGAGGTGGTCATGGCTCGCGGCGATTTCCCCGGCGAGCAAGTATGCGCCGATCAACGCCATCGCCGTGCCCTGCCCGGTCATCGGTGAACCGCAGTAGCCCGCGTCGCCGAGTAGAGCCACTCGACCGTGATACCAGGCGGGCATCTCGATCCTGGCCAGCTCATCGAAATAGAAGTCGGTGGCGGCGTCCATCGCCGCGACGACCTCGTGTGAGATCCAGCCGCCTTGTGCGAGGCTCTCGCGAATCAGTTGTTGCTGTGCGGGGACGTTGCGCCGGAGGGTGGGGTCGATGTCGTGACGGATGGTGATGATTGCTTTGGCGGTCGCGGGATCGGCGTCCGGGCGAATGCCGACATTGGCGCCACCGACGACCGAGTGCATCGTAAACCAGTGTGGTTCCACGGTATTGGGCATCGGGATAGTGAAGTAGGACATGTACCCGCCGAGATAGGTCGAATACTCTTCCTCCGGCCCGAAGACCAGGCGCCGCGTCGCGGAATGTAATCCGTCGGCACCGATCAGGAGATCGAACCGCTCGGTGCCCCCCGAGGCGAAGGTGACCTCGACCCCCGCTTCGTCCTGCGCGACACCGGTAATCCACTCGCCGTACCGGTAGTCGACGGCCCCGGTCTCGGTCACCGCGTCGAGCAACACCTCATTGAGATCCCCACGGGTGATCTCGATTTCGGCCACCCCACCTTTTCCGTCGAACATCTCCGCGGGCATCCGCACGACATCACGCCCCGCGCTGTCGACCATCTTCATCCCACGCTCATCGAGCTGATACCGCCGAATCCCCGGCATCAACCCCATCCGCCGCGCCACCTCCTCGCTCGGCCCCCGCAAATCCACCGCCTGCCCACCCGGCCGCGCCGCCGCCGCACGCTCCACCACGGTGACCGACGCCCCGGCCCGAATCAGCTGCAGCGCAACCGCATTACCGCCGATCCCGCCGCCGGAAACCACAACCCGCGCCTGGCTACCACTCGTCATCGCACCGACCTCCCTTGTAGAGCATTTGTCTAAGACATATGTCTAACAGATATTTGCACGAACGTCTAGTACAAATGTTCAAATCGGTGCCGACGAAGCCGCATCCGGCGTGTGAGCAGGGTTGCGGTGCGCTGTCGTTGCTGGTCCCCCGGTCAGGCTGGCGACAGCCCGCAGTTCACGGCCGTGTTGGACGCGACTGCGGTGCCGAAACTCGGCGGTGGCCGAGACCGGATACGTCCGGAACGGGTGTTAGCTGACAAAGCCTATTCCAGCCGTGGTAATCGGAGCTGGCTGCGGCGCCACGGGATCAAGGTCACCGTCCGACCAGGTCACCCGCCGGCGCGGCCGAGCCGGCGGGTGACCGCACGCCTTCGACAAAGTTGTCTACCGGGACCGCAACGCTGTCGAGCGAGGCATCATCCAGCTCAAACAGTGTCGGGCCGTGGCCACTCCCTACGACAAACTCGCAGTCCGCTACCTGGCCGTCCACAACACTTCGATACAAGCCATTGGCGCCAAGCTTTGGATTCGCGGCTACAGTCACCCGATCGGATCCGAGCGTGTCGACGAAACCGCAAGGGGTGTAACTCATATGGCTCAATCGAAACTGTCGGAATGGCTCCCGTGGCCACGGCTCCAGCCCGGTGACCGCGTCCGGCTCGTCTCGCCTGCCAGCTTCCCCGACGACATCGAGGGGATCGACTACCTGGTGCGATTGCTGAATGGCTGGGGCATGGTGGTCGACGTCGGCGAGCATGCCATGGACAGGCGCGGCTACATGGCAGGGGCCGACGAAGACCGGCTGGCCGACCTCAACGCTGCCTATAACGACCCCGGTGTGCGGGCAATCGTCACGACCAGAGGAGGGGCAGGCGCTTACCGCATCCTCGACGGCCTCGATTACACTGCGATCCGCGCCGACCCGAAACCGCTGGTCGGATTCAGCGACATCACCAACCTGCACCTGGCCATCTGGCAGCGCTGCCATGTCCCCGGTATTCACGGCTGCTTGGTGGGTGACCAGGCGATCAGCACCGCCCGCCACTTGTTGACGAGCACCGAACCCGCAGTGCTGCAACGTAACCCACGCCTGATGTCATCCGCAGCTGAGATCGAGGGTCGGGCGCGAGGATTTTTGATGGGTGGCTCGTTGGCAGCTCTGGCTGGATTGGTCGGCGCCGGGCTCCCCGATCTCACCGGTGCGATCCTGTTGATCGAAGCCGAGCGCACCATCGGCCTCGGACAAGTCGACCGACAGCTCACCCAACTGCTCCGCTCCGGCGCACTGGCAGGCATCCGCGGTGTCGCACTGGGTCGTTTCCCCGGCTTCGAAGACTACACCGACCGCGGCTGGAACCTGATCGACGTCCTCCGCGACCGCCTCACCCTCCTCGGCGTCCCTGTCCTAGGTGGCCTGGAACTCGGCCACGGCGACAACCCCTGCTCCGTAGCGCTGGGTGTTTCCGCCGAAATCGACACCGGCACCGGCACTCTGAAGCTCGATCCACCCGCACGTCCTGTATGAACGCTCCAGTTTCGACCCACCCCGCCCATCGCGCATTTAGACTGAGCACACAGGGAGCAACGAATTCAGCGCGGGTGATGTGGTGATCTTTCCCAGCCGTTCACCGGCATCCGCGGAGTAGTACGCGAGGTCGACAACCTCCGAGCCAGACTACGAATCGACTTAGCCGAAGGTCTGGTACACCGAGATGGAGGCGCACTAGTCGGCCGCCACCACACCCTCACCGCCGAGTTCGACGAAGTCGAAACGAGAAAGGCCCCGGCCGGTTGCCCGGCCGGGGCCTTTCTGTCGTCTCAACCAACGAGTCGGGGTGGCGGGATTTGAACCCACGACCTCTTCGTCCCGAACGTTGCTCCCGAGTGCTGGCTGCGATCGCTCAGTATCGCTGAGCTGCGGTGAAAGGCCGCTGAGTGCTGTCCCATTTCCGACTGTTACGGATGGTCTGCTGCCTAACTGCTGCCTGTTGAACATCTAGAGAAACCGTAATCCGGCCAGACCTGACTACGGATCAGTAAGGTCCAGTGGGCCTGGTCACTTGGGCACAAATCTGTTCCAGCACGGTACCGCTTTCCAGACGAGAGATCCCGGCTCCGAGTTGATGTGGCGTCGGCGGCTGATAGTTCAGTTGTCGGCGGCCAACCATTTAGGGCTGTACGACTGGACCACCGTGAGGACGGCACTGCCACCGTGAGATGCTGCCTCCATGATGGAACAGCTCGACGTGGAGGATTGGCTGCGAAGCCAGTGTGCAGCATACGGTTTCGGCCTCGGCGGCGCGTACCGCGTTCGCGGTGACCACGCTTGGCCACTTGTGGCGAACGATGAGGACGACCTGTCACAGCAACTCACGTCCGGGGGGCATATCCTTCCGCTCCCGAAGGAGCCTGCAGCCCTGGCAAATGTCCTTGAGGTCGGCATTGTCGGATTTCTGATGGACCGGATCGAGGCGGTTGACGGTGCCGAAGCTGAACGTGGCACGGAGCGTGGCTATCCCGACCTGGAGATAAGTGGAGAAACATTTGGAGGCGGCTTCCATGCAGTAGACATCAAGGTCGCTAGGCGGGCCGTCTCGAAGAAGGGCAACGTCTTGAACAGGACACAGAGCGCTATCACGCTCTATACGGGCAATACATACTTCCGCCATCCCTCCATGCACTTCCCTGGAACCTTTCGCCCGTTCGCCGACTACAGCTCGCACCTCGACGTTCTCGGTATCTACACCCTCAATGAAGAGACTCCCGGCCGTGTGGACGATCTCGAACTGATCGTTCAGCAGCCCTGGAAGATCGCTAGCAAGCAACGCTCTTCTACCACTCGTGAGTACATCGGTGCGGTGCAGGGTATCGACGCATTGCGCCAGGGCGAAGGGGCCTTTCAGACACCGGAAGCCTTCTACACCTATTGGCGCAAGTACAAGTTCAAGACCGCTCGAGTGGTTGAGCAGATGTTCGCCAAGAGGCTTGCCGAGGAGCCCTGACCTGTGCTGACGGCGCGCTATGTGCATCGGTGTCAGCCGCCCGTGAGAAGCTATCGGGCATGGCGAGCACACATGGGGTAGCGATCTCTCTGTTTTCCGGCGCTGGAGGGCTTGATCTGGGCGCTGAGCTTGCAGGGTTCGACGTTCGCGCCGCAGTCGAACGTCACGTAGACGCATCGATGACGATGGAGAAAAACTTCCTCAAGCTGGAATCGCCTGTGCTTCAGCAGGATATCCTTGAAACGTCCACGGCTGAGATACTGAAGGCCGCCGGGCTCCGCAAAGGGCAACGTCCCGACCTGCTTGTTGGAGGACCACCCTGCACACCGTTCTCGAAGAGCGGATTCTGGCTTGAGTGGAAGCGTTCAGGATTAGACCCCGACGCTACCCTTCTGCAGGAGTACACCCGGGTCCTGCGGGAATCCCAGCCTCGCGCCTTCGTGCTTGAGAACGTTTACGCCCTGACGTACAACAATAAGGCGAGTCGTCCTGCGTTGACACGTCTCCTTCGTGAGATCGACGAGGCGGGCTACGACTGCAACAAGGGGGTTTTGAACGCTGCTGACTACGGCGTGCCACAGGCTCGTCCGCGACTGTTCATCGTTGGCACGCCCAAAGGCAAGCCA
The DNA here is from genome assembly GCF_039543305.1 of Nocardia callitridis. Lineage (NCBI taxonomy): Bacteria > Bacillati > Actinomycetota > Actinomycetes > Mycobacteriales > Nocardiaceae > Nocardia > Nocardia callitridis. The sequence continues at coordinate 1,747,996 of NZ_BAABJM010000001.1, forward strand.
ACACCTGCGCTCCCGAACGCCACACACGGCGGCAGTTGGGAACGTCGCACGACAGGTAGTATCGACAAGCCCCATACGACGGCGGGTGAGGCGCTAGAGGGGCTGGTCACTTCGCCAGAGCGTGAGGAAGTTCTTGGCGGACAGTATGGCAAGCTGTTGGACGATATTCCGCCAGGTGGAAACTATCTCCACTACACCGAGGAAAAGGGGCATCCAAACCCGTTGTTTAAGTGGCGGAGCCGCTACTGGTCGTTCCTACTGAAGCTCGATCCCAATAAGCCATCCCCGACGATTCAGGCGCAACCTGGTCCTAACGTCGGCCCATTCCATTGGGAAAACCGTCGGCTTCGCGTTGCTGAGGTGAAGCGACTGTTCACATTCCCCGACGAGTTCGAGTTTGTGGGTAATCGAGCGAGCATCCAGTATCAACTAGGCAACTCTGTGCCGCCGTTGCTGGCCCAACGAGTGCTCGAACAAGTTCAGGCCGTGCTTCGACGGTGAGATGACCTTCTTGACGTGTCTGTCCGGGGCCAAACATCCGGGAATGAAAGCGGGGGAACGCCCTCTCGTTTTTGGTCGCAACCCAGGCGGTTGAGCGGGCAGGGTCCGGCCGATCCATTTGCGCGATTGCGGGAGGTAGGTCGGGTACGGCTCCCGTCGTGCCCACACTGCTCGATTGATGCAAGAAGCGGTCAGATAGGAATAGCCAGCGTTCTGCCACGTCGTCAGATCGGCGCCGACGTGCCGACGTGCCGGTGCGACGCCACATCAGCACCGGGGCGCGGCGCCGCGCGGCGGTGCCGGGCGGCGCACCAGCGCCGCCTCTTGATCCTGTATGGCTGAATTCGGCAACAACCCGCGCAAAGCGAGGCGCGAGGGTAGTCGGGGCAACGGCCGGTGACGTGCGCGGGACTACACGTGCTGCTTGAGTGCTTGCCGGAGTTCCGCCATGCGGGTGATCGTGGCGGCTGGTCGGAAGGGGGCGAAGCGGATGGTTTTCTCGGGGCGGTTCGCGAATGCGATTGTTCTGACCCCGGCGGCGTTGCCTGCTTGCACGTCGGTGGTGGAGTCTCCGACGAATATTGCGTCGTCAGGGGAGCAGTCGAACGTGTCTAATGGGTCGAGCAGCAAACGGGGGGCGGGTTTGAGGATCGAGGGATCGGCTGATGTTCGGGCGAAGATGCCGCTGACGTACGACCGCAGTCCGTATGCGTCGAGGTAGGCGCCGATCGCCTGAACTGAATTATTGCTTGCTACAGCGACTTTCATGCCGGGCGTCCGTGCGGCCTCGGTGATGAACTCGCTTGCGTCGGCGGTTGGTCGTGCGGAGCCGACTGCTTTGGTTTCGATTTCGGTGAACCGTTGCTCAACCTGTTCGGCGATATCGGGCCGTGATTCTGCGACGTAGCGAAGGATGTCGAAGGGGTCGGTGCTGGTGGCGACTTCGGTTGGCACAGTGCCGATTACGTCAACAAGCTCTCCGGCCGCTGCATGGTCGGGTATGCCTGAGAAGACAGCGCAGATCGGGCCGTCGAAGTCCAGGAGGACGAGTCGACGACCACGCAACAGCTCGGCCAGTGCGGTCACAGCCGGTAGTCCCTGGCTACTGAGGTCCAGATGCTGTCGAACCAGAGTTGCGATTGTTGTACGAACTGGCTGTCGTTGGAGTCGGGGTCGTTGTCGTGGGCGTGTTGGAACAGGGTGGCGTCTTTGCCCATGAGGTCCCAGATCGCCGTGGCTTCGCCGTCGAGTTTGTGTTCGCGGACGGGGTAGTAGCCGAAGAAGGCTTGTTGGCCGTTGAGGATGTAGAGCTTGAACAGGGGGACTGCGGGGTAGGAGCGGATCTGTGCTGTGGCGCTGGTGACGAGTCCGAGTTCGGCGAGTTCGTGGACGGAATCCACGATCGCGAGTGCGTGGCGCTCCATGATTTGGGTTGCGCGGCGGCGGAATGCGGGGCTGTCGGTAAGGTCGTCGGTTTTGGCGGGGGGATCGACGCGTCGGGTACGAGGAGGCGAATCGACAGGGATTCGGGCGAAGGCGTCCTTCGCGTGTCCGGTCGATCGGCTCTGCGATCGCTCCGTGCAAGGTCTCTCCGGAGAATCCGGCGAAGTCGATAATCGAGGCTATGCCATGACCTTTCGTATCGACCACGCCGACGAAATGGCAATCGACATGCAGCGCGTCGCCGCTGCCAACTCGAATCCCGTGGCCTCGACCCACTCACGGTCGCTATCAACGTCTTCGCCGAAACCGGTGCCGTCCCCACCTGGGACACCAGCGACGACTACGACGACGGCTACGACCTCGACGGGTGGGCGGCATGAGTACCAAGCCCACGGACCGCAGCAAGACCATGCGGAAGGTGAACCCCGTTGTCGCTCGCGCTGCCACGCAGACCAGAAAACCGCGAAGAACATACACGGGGCCGCTGCATCAACTGAAATCGGATCGAAAACAACCCGGATTCAAAGACCGGGTGGTCCCGTCATCGGGGACCGGTCAGATGAGAACGGCGAAGTCGAATCGGAGGTGTTCGGCGACTACGAGAAGGCTGTGAAGGCCGTTGCGCGCAACGAGCACGGTGGCGTTCGCTTCCACGACTTGCGCGATATGGCCGGTACCTGGCTGGCCGATGACGGGATGCCGCCGCACAAGATCGCTGTTGTTCTCGGGCATGAGAACGCGACTACGACCATGCAGTACTACGTGCGTCGCGTGGAGGATTGGGACGCGGTTCGTCGGACGATGGGCGACGGTGACGACGACGGCTCCGACGGCATACTCGTGAGCTGACCTTGTTGAGATGCTGCCTTTTCGCTGCTTACGAGCCTCGACCCGGCCGCATTCGTCCCCGACAACGAGTAGGGCCCCTGACTATTGATGCTAGTCAGGGGCCCTACTGTCGTCTCAACCAACGAGTCGGGGTGGCGGGATTTGAACCCACGACCTCTTCGTCCCGAACGAAGCGCGCTACCAAGCTGCGCCACACCCCGTGGATCGAACCTTTAGAAGCTTACAACAGGGTGGGGCTGGGTGTTAAACCGGCTGGTCAGCTAGTTGTCGTGGGCGCGGATGGTGGTGAAGACGCGCTTGGCGGTTTGGGGGTCTACGGCGTTGGGGACGCCGGTGTCGGCGGCGATGAGCATGACGAAATTGCCGTCGTCGTTGGGGTAAGCGACGGTGTAGATGGAGTACGCGGTGGCGCAGCCTGGCCTCGCGTTGGGGACAGTGCCCTTGGTTTCCACGAACGTGCCGTGCTGGGTGCCGTCGATCGAACTCAGTGCGGCGGGGACGCTCGGCGTGGTGGACGAGGTGGACGGGTAAGCCAACTTGGCGGTTTGCGCGCCGACTTCGGTTGCGGCGCCGGTGGAATCGAGGTTCTTCGAACCGGTGATGAAGGCGACGGTGCGGGTGGAGCCGGGGCAGTAATTCTTGCCGTCGGTGGCGTAACCCTTGCCGGAAATGGCGCGGTTCCCTTCGCCGAAGCCGCCTGCGGTGCTCGGCGGGGCAACGGCCCATCCGGCAGGAACGTCATAGGCCGCACCGCTTTCCGGGGCGAGCACCACCTGGTAGCCGGGGACCATCGGCGCCTCGGCTTTGGGGTTGCCGTGTGGGGCGGTACTCGTCGAAGGTGGCTGTGCCGGTTGGTCGGTGGCGAGTGCGCTCACCATCGAAGGGCGCGCGCCGCCGGAATCCGCGTCACCGGATTCGTGCCCGGTCAGTGCGGCGGTCGTCGCTGTCGCGGCGCCGACGACAACCAGTGCGGCGATCCCCACGACGAGCAAGGGCTTGCGCCGCACGCCGCCGGTTGCCGGATAGTGCGGTTGCGGGGCGCCCCACGGCGGCACTGGCGGGCTGCCTGGCGGTGCTTGCGCCGGGCTCCCCGACGGCGTAGGCGCAGGGCCGAGTGGTGTCGGTGCCCGCCCCTGCTCGATTTCCGGGCCGACCGCATACGGCGGCACCGCTACATCCATGGCGGACGGATCGACGCGACCACCGGGGAGGCACACGAGTTGCGGTGTGCCTGTGGCCAGCTCGGGATCATCGATGTGTTCGCGCAGATCAATACTCTGCTGCCACGGTGACGGCCGACGCTCGTCCTCGTCCGAATACGCTGGCGCATCGGGGGATTGCGGAACGGGTGCGGCAGCCCATTGCTGCGGCCATGTGCCCTGTATCCCGTCCAACTGAGCATTGCGCTCGGCGGGACGCCAAGGTGTGCTCAGCGACCGATTGGGCTCGGCCCGCTCGATCGGGACCGGCTCCACAGTGGTGAATTCCGCTGCACCGGAGGGTGGTTGCCGCAAAGGAAAAGCGTCGGGGGGTTTCGAAATCGTCGAATCGTCACGTCGATTGTCGAATCCACCCACGGCCGTCCCCTGTTTGATACACGTTTCAGGAGGTGACCTTAGCGGGCAACGGCCTCCGACGCCGAAACACCCTGCCCGCTGTCGGTAAGTGGCCGCTTCGGCGGCGCGGCGACGAGGGTGAGCAGTGTGGCCTCGGGACGGCAACAGAACCGGTACGGCGCCCACGGCGAGGTGCCGATGCCCGCGGAAACATGCAACTGGGTGTGCTCGCCCCAATTCGAAGGGCCCTTGACTCGCGAACGGTCGATACCGCAATTGGTGACCAACGCGCCGTAGCCGGGCAGGCAGAGCTGGCCGCCGTGCGTGTGTCCCGCGAGCACCAGGTCGTAACCGTCATCGGCGAACCGGTCGAGTACGCGTGGCTCCGGCGAGTGCGTCAGTCCGATCCGCAAGTCCGCCAGCGGGTTCGGCGTACCGGCGACGCTGTCGTAGCGATCGCGTTGAAGGTGTGGGTCGTCGACGCCCGCGGTGGCGATCCGAATTCCGCCGACCTCGAGGTCGCGGCGTACGTGGGTCAGATCCAACCAACCGCGCTCGGAGAAGGCCGCGCGCAGATCCTTCCACGGCAGCGGGTCACCGTAGGTGCGCCGATGATCGGTCTTGAAGTACTTCAAGGGATTCTTCGCGACCGGCGCGAAGTAGTCATTGCTGCCGAAAACGAAAAGACCTGGGCGCGAGAGTAATCCGCCGAGCGCTTGGACGACGGCGGGCACCGACTTCTGATGCGACAGATTGTCGCCGGTGTTCACCACCAGGTCCGGCTCCAGGCGCTCCAGCTCACGCAACCACTGCTGCTTGAGCTTCTGCCCCGGCATCATGTGCAGATCGCTGATGTGCAGCACCCGTAATGACGACGATCCGGACGGGAGCACCGGCATGGTGGCCTCACGCAGAACGAAGGCATTGCGTTCGACCAGCGAGGCGTAGCCGATACCGGCCACCGCGGCCCCTGCGGCCCCCAACGCGGTCGTTCGTATAGCTGTGGTCGAGATTACGGGCATTTGCCCAGCATAGGTGACCCTGTCCAGGAACGCCGAGTGTGTTTACGCACAAATGCGTCTGTGCACTCGCCTCATCGGCACAAATGTGGTGGGCGTGCCGGGGCGTAACCGCTAGCGTGAGCGGTATGTCGGAACTCAAATCGCAGCTGCGGACGGACTTGACCGCCGCGATGAAAGCCAAGGACACGCTGCGCCTTTCCACCGTGCGGATGCTGCTGGCCGCCATCCAGACCGCCGAGGTCGCCGGTTCAGAGGCGCGTGAGCTCTCCGACGCCGAGGTCATCGCGGTATTGCAAAAAGAAACCAAGAAGCGCAGCGAGTCGGCGGAGCTCTACGCCCAGGCGGGTCGCGGCGAACTGGCCGCGAACGAGCACGCCGAGGCCCGCATCATCGACGAGTACCTGCCTTCCCAGCTGAGCGAAGCCGAGGTGGCCGATCTCGCCGATACAGCCATCGCCGAGGTCGCCGAGGAAATCGGCGAACGGCCAGGCATGCGGCAGATGGGCAAGGTCATGAAGATCGCCACCGCGCTGGCCGAAGGCAAGGCTGACGGTTCGCGGATCTCGGCGGCGGTCAAGGCGAGGTTGTAGACACCGACCACACAACGCGAAGGGCCCGCGAACCGATCGGTTCGCGGGCCCTTCGCGTGTCATGCCCGCGCTAACGCGGGAACGGCAGTGGAATCGGGATCGGGATCGGCGGCAATCGCGGTGGTGGCGGCAGTCCCGGTATTCCCGGCGCGGGCGCGGCCGGTCGTGGCGCCTCCCGCTCGGAGCCGTCGCTCACGTACAGCGTGATCACCGAACCGGGGATCGCCGAGCCGTTCGGTGACGTGCCGATCGCGGTGCCCTTGGCTTCGGAGCCGGGACCGGTGGTCGCCGACACCTGGAAACCGGCACCGACCAATATCGAAGTGGCCTCGCCCTGCGATTTGCCCGCCACATCGGGGACCTGAGCGTTGTTCGATCCGCGCACGTACTTGTCGTCCAAGGGGGGCAGCGCGGCGGGTGGGTAGTTACCGGTCACCGGTTTGATGGCGTTGAACCAGCTCCGCGCCGGCTCATTACCGCCGTACAGATCGCCGTCGCCGCAGCTGCGCAGCGGGTAGGAGCAGATCTCGCCGGGCGTCGGGCTGTCGCCGTAGATGTAGTCCGCGCCCGCCAGCGAATTGGTGAAGCCGAGGAAGGCCGAGGAGCGGTGGCTCTCGGTGGTGCCGGTCTTCGCGGAGAGCGGCAGGTTCCATCCGGTCGAGCGCGCCGAGGCCGCCGCGGTGCCGCTGATGTCGTCCTTGCTCATCGCGTTGGCGAGGGTGTTCGCAAGGCCGGGATCGACGACCTGCTCACACGCCTGCTGGGTGAGCGGGACCTGCTTGCCTTCCCGGTCGAGCACCTGATCGATCGGGTTGGGCGGGCACCATTTACCGCCCGAGGCCAGCGTCGCCGCGACGTTGGACAGCTCCAACGGGTTGATCGCGACCGGGCCGAGGGTGAACGAACCGAGATTCTGCTCCTTCATCATGTCGGCCAGGCTCTGATTGCCCTGGCCCGAGGTGCCGGCCTGGGCGTAGGAGCGCATGCCGAGGCGCACTGCCATGTCCACCGTCGGCGGCACACCCACGGCCTGGATGAGTTTCACGAACGCGGTGTTCGGTGAGGTGGCCAGCGCCTCGGTCACCGACATCGATCCCTTGTAGGTGCCCGCGTTCTCCACGCAGTAGGTGGCGGCCGGACAGCCGCGCGCGCCACCGTTACCCATGCCTCTGGCCTCGAATCGCGACGGCACGTCGAGTTGGGCGTCGATGCCGAGCCCCTTCTCCATTGCCGCCGCGGTGGTGAAGATCTTGAAAATCGAGCCGGCGCCATCGCCGACCAGCGAATAGGGCTGTGGCTGAACGGTTTCGTTGGAGTCGCTGCTCAGTCCGTAGGTGCGACTGCTCGCCATCGCGACCAGCGGATGCGAGTCCTGTCCTGGCGCGACGATCGACATCACCTGCGCGATGTCGTCGAGGTTCGCGTCGGCGGTGTCGGTGATCGATCGCTTCACCGAATCCTGCACGGCAGGGTCGAGGTTGGTCTTGATCAGGTAGCCGCCCTTGTCGATCTGTTCGCGGCTGATCCCGGCGTCGGCGAGATATTGCAGCGCGTAGTCGCAGAAGAAGCCGCGATCGTTGGCCGCGATGCAGCCGCGCGGCAAGCCTTTCGGCTCCGGCAATACCTCGAGCGGTCTGGTCTTGGCCTCGCGGAACTCGGCGGCGCGGCTCGGGATGTTCTGGATCATGGTGTCCAGCACGGTGTTGCGCCTGGCCAGCACAGCCTCGGTGTTGGTGTAGGGGTTGAGCTTCGAGGAGCTCTGCACCATGCCCGCCAGCATCGCCGACTGCGACACGGTGAGGTCGGCGGCGTCGACACCGAAGTAGGTCTGCGCCGCGTCCTGGATGCCGTAGGAGGAGTTGCCGAAGGTCACGAGATTCAGGTACCTGGTGAGGATTTCGTCCTTGGACAGCTCCTTGTCCAGGGTCAGCGCCATCCGGATCTCACGGATCTTGCGTGCCGGGGTGGTCTCGATGGCCGCCCTGCGCTCGGCGTCGGTCTTCGCGACGACGAGCAGCTGAAAGTTCTTGACGTACTGCTGATCCAGGGTCGACGCGCCCTGCTGCACCTCGCCGCTGGAGGTGTTGGTGAGGAACGCGCGCAGCGTGCCCTGCCAGTCGACGCCTTGGTGTTCGGCGAAGCGACGGTCCTCGATGGACACGATCGCCAGCTTCATATCGTTGGAGATCTTCTCGCTCGGCACCTCGAAGCGCCGTTGCTCGTAGAGCCACGCGATCGGCGATCCCTTGGCGTCGACCATGGTCGATACGGCGGGCGCGGTGCCCTCCAGTAGTTCGGAGGAGACGTTGTCGACGGTGTCGGCGGCCCGGTTGGACGCGAACCCGAAACCGCCTGCCAGGGGGAACAGCAATCCGGCGACGAGCACGGCTGCCAGCACGCAGCTACCGGCCAGCTTCGCGAGCGTTCGTGTGATCGGCACGCGCCCAGAGTACGGGGTTGGGCCTGCGGTCTCTTCCGTGCGTTTGGCCGATGGTGTCGGAGCACTGGTTCGGCGGCTCTGTAGGGCGTGTCGCGGTCGGACGCACGGTGTGTCGCGGGACGGCGCGTGCGGAAAATCCTCGGCCGAGTGCGTCCGAAGTGCGATTGCAGGGACGGCCGTACCAAAAAATCTCGAGACGGTCTTGCGCTCGGGCCATACCTTTACCTAGATTGAGAACCCAGTGTGATAGAGCTAACACTCAAAGTGGAATGTGGTGCAGTTCGCAGCGGGGTTTGGGTTGCTGCGACGCTGACACGGGATTCTGGAGCGCCGTGACCGGTGTTCGGACTGCAAAGGGGCACACCAAATGCACATGACAACCCCCATCGCTCGATTGGACGTGGAGCAGGCCGAAGCAAGGATCGCCTGGGTGGCCCAGGCGCGATGCAAGGAAGTAGATCCCGACCAACTGTTCGTTCGCGGCGCCGCTCAGCGCAAAGCGGCGACCATCTGCCGCCACTGCCCGGTGCTGATGCAGTGTGGAGCCGACGCGCTCGACAACCGCGTCGAATTCGGCGTGTGGGGTGGCATGACCGAGCGGCAGCGTCGCGCATTGCTCAAGCAGCATCCCGAGGTCACCTCATGGGCCGACTTCTTCCAGGCACAGCGTCAACACCAGGTGGCGATGTAGCCGTCCGCGATATCCGGTCTCCCGGCGTCGAACGGATCAGGATTCGTCGGCGCCGGTGAGTTGATCACCCACCGCGCGCAACGCCGTCAGGTCCGAGACCTCGAACGGCAGCGCGGTGATCGGAGCCATCGGCACCCGGGGGTGCGCGCCGGTGAAGCGTTGCAGCAGGCGCTGCTCACGCTTGTTCACCACCACCCGCTGCGCATGGATTCGGAGCACCGCCGCGGTCTGCGGATCGGACTCGGCCAGCTGGTCGGCCACCGCCAGCGCGTGCCCCGCCGAGAGCGCACTCAGCACCGGATGGGTCCGATTGAGAACGAGCCCGGCCAACGGCATGCGTTCGGTGGAAAGCCGGTCGACGAAGAACGACGCCTCGCGCAGCGCGTCCGGCTCCGGCGCCGCCACCACCAGGAAATGTGTCCCCGGCTCGGACAGCATCGCGAAGGTGCGTTCCGCCCGTTCCTGAAACCCACCGAACAGCGACTCCAGCGATTGCAGGAAATTCGACGCGTCCTTGAGCATCTGCCCGCCGACGATCGTGGACACCCCGCGCACCGCCAAGCTCATCGCGCCGGTGACCAGGCGCGTGACGCCACGCCCCGGCGCCATGATCACTCGAATCATCTTGCCGTTCAGAAAGTTCCCGAGCCGCTTGGGCGCGTCGAGGAAGTCGAGGGCATTGCGCGACGGGGGAGTATCGACCACGATCAGGTCCCACTCCTTGTGTCCGGCCAGCTGACCGAGCTTCTCCATCGCCATGTATTCCTGCGTGCCGCCGAAGGAAGAGGCGACGGTTTGATAGAAGGGGTTGGCGAAAATCTGCTCGGCCTTCTCCGCGCTGGTGTGCTCGAGCACCATGTCATCGAAGGTGCGGCGCATATTGAGCATCATCGCGTGCAACTCGCCCTTGGCCGCCGGGTCGAGTGCAACCCGTTGCGGCACATTGTCCAACGCGGCGACACCCAGCGACTGAGCCAGGCGACGGGCCGGATCGATCGTGAGTACCACCACTTTGCGTCCGCGCTCGGCGGCCCGCAACGCGATGGCGGCGGCGGTCGTGGTCTTGCCGACACCGCCGGAACCACAGCAGACGACGATGCGCGCGGTGCGGTCGTCGATGATCTTCGAAATATCCAGTCGGGCCGCCGCGTTCGACCTCGCCTCACTCATCGGACTCCCTGGGTGCTCAGGTGTTCGGCCAGCTCGTAGAGCCCGCCGAGATCGATGCCGTCGGTGAGGGCGGGCAGGTACATCCGTGCGACGTCCACTTCCGCGAGTTCGTCGGCGCTGTCGTCCTGCGCGCGCAGGGTCGCGGCGTGCTCGACGGTCTCGTCGATGAGCCCGCGGAAATCCGCATCGGACACGGTGATTCCCGCGTCGACCAGGCGGGCGCGGATCGCCTCGGTATCGAGAGCGCCGTCGGCGGCGCTGTCGCGGATCTCCTGCGGCAATTGACTCTTGTTCGCCCGATTGACGATCACCGTGCCGATCCGCAGATCGGCGGCCTGCAATTCGGTGATGGCGTCGACGGTTTCCTGCACCGGCAGCGCCTCCAGCAGTGTGACCAGGTGAATCATCGTCTGATCCGAATGCAGCAGCTTCGAGACCCCTTCGGCCTGACCCGCGATCGGCCCGCCCTTGGCCACCTCGAGCATGGCTTTGGTGACGTCGAGGAACCCGGCGATCCTGCCGGTGGGTGGCGCGTCGACGACCACCTCGTCATAGCTTCGCTTGCCGGCCTTGTCGACTCGGACCGCGCACTCCTTGATCTTGCCCGTCAAGATCACATCACGCAGTCCGGGCGCGATGGTGGTGACGAACTCGATGGCACCCATCCTGCGCATCGCGCGCCCCGCGAAACCCAAGTTGTAGAACATGTCCATGTATTCGAGGAACGCGTGCTCGATATCGAGCGCCAACGCGAAAACCTCGCCGCCGCCGTCGGCGGTCGCGATCCTGGTCTCGGTGGGTGGCAGCGGCGGCAGGTCGAACAGCTGCGCGATGGACTGCCTGCTCTCCACCTCCACCAGCAGTACTCGGCGTCCGCCCGCGGCCAGCGCGAGCGCGAGCGCGGCGGCGACGGTCGACTTGCCGGTGCCTCCCTTACCGGAGACATAGTGCAAGCGGGCCTTTTCCGCACGTTGCGGCCAGCCGGCTTCCTGCCCGGGCGCAGCCGAAAGCGGCACTGCTGTTGGTACTCCCACGTTCGCGAGCCTATAGGCCGTTCTGCGATCACGTCCGAGAGATCCGGTCAGTTCGCCGGTGTCTACCCGTCGGCGTACCAGACAGTGCGGCAGCGCACTCCCGGAGGCGCTCTGGCACCACTCCCGGACCGACCGTCGCAGGTCGTGCCTATACGCTCACGTCATGAGTGATGCGACCTTGTGGGAGTACGCGACCGTTCCGCTGCTGACGCACGCGACCAAACAGATCCTCGACCAGTGGGGTGCCGACGGCTGGGAATTGGTGACGGTGCTGCCTGGCCCGACCGGCGAACAGCACGTGGCGTACCTGAAGCGGCCGAAGTAATGAGCGCCTCGACACAGTGGGAAAGCAACCTCACCCGGCTCGGGTTGACGGTGCCCCCGGTCGTCGCACCGGTGGCGGCCTACATTCCCGCGATCAAAACCGGTTCGTTGGTCTACACCTCCGGCCAGTTGCCGTTCGTCGAGGGAAAACTGACGGCGGTCGGCAAGGTCGGCGCCGAGGTGACGGTGGAGGACGCCAAGCAGGCCGCGCAGTGGTGCGCGCTCAACGCCCTGGCCGCCGTGCACGACCTGGTCGGACTCGACGAGGTGGTCCGGGTGGTCAAGGTCGTCGGATTCGTCGCCTCCGCACCGGGATTCAGCGGCCAACCGGTCGTGATCAACGGTGCGTCGGAATTCTTGGGTGAGGTTTTCGGTGCCGCGGGTGCGCACGCGCGCTCGGCGGTCGGCGTGTTCGAATTGCCCGCCGACACCCCGGTCGAGGTCGAACTGATCGTCGAGGTTCGTTAACCGCCACGGCGATAGCGCGCATGCGTCGTGGCCGTGAAGATCACAGTCGAGGACAATGTGGCATGGCACTTGAACACCCCGCCTATGGGCAACTGCGACAGGTCACCACGACCGCCTCGGTAGTGCTGGCGGACAATCCGGGACAGATGACGCTCGACGGAACCAATACCTGGATTCTGCGGGCACCGGGCCGATCGGATTGTGTGGTGATCGATCCAGGCCCCAAGGACAAGGCGCACACGGCGGCGATCGTGGCCGCGACCGGCGGCGAGATCGCGCTGACTCTGATCACCCACCATCATCACGATCACACCGGTGGGATCGATCGACTCGTCGCGCAGACCGGAACTCCGGTGCGTGCGAAGGATTCCGAATACCTGCGCGGCGGGACCGATCCGCTCGTCGACGACGAGGTGATCGAAGCGGCTGGTCTCCGGATCGACGTGCTTGCCACCCCCGGCCATACCGTCGATTCGATGAGCTTCGTGCTCGATGACGCGCTGCTCACCGGAGACACGGTCCTCGGCCGAGGTACCACCGTTCTCGAATCACGCAGCGGCGCGTTCGGTGACTATCTACGGTCGCTGGATCGGTTGGTGACGGCGGGCGCGGGCAAGGCATTACTGCCCGCGCACGGACCCGACCATCCGGACGCGGAGCCGGTTGTGCGCTACTACATCGATCATCGGCACGAGCGCCTCACCCAGGTGCGCGAGGCGCTGCGCGACCTCGGGCCGGATGCTGGCGCGATGGCCGTGGTGCGTCGTGTGTACGCGGATGTGGACAAGCGGCTCTGGCTGGCCGCGCGCAGTTCGGTGCAGGCACAACTGGATTACCTGCGCACCGAAGGCTAGATCCGGCGACTGCCGAGGAAACGACAGCACACCGGAATCAGGGAGCTCTGATTCCGGTGTGCTGCACCAAGCTCGATCGAGCGGGTGTCGGACCTACCGCGCGCGGCGGGCCAGACGCTCCGAATCCGAGATGAGCACGCTCTTGCCTTCCAGCCGCAGCCACCCGCGATGCGCGAAGTCGGCCAACGCCTTGTTCACGGTTTCCCGGGAGGCGCCGACGAGCTGAGCGATCTCCTCCTGGGTGAGATCGTGGGTGACCCGCAATGCGCCGGCCTCCTGCGTGCCGAACCGCTGCGCGAGCTGCAGCAGCGCCTTGGCGACCCGACCGGGGACATCGGTGAAGATGAGGTCGGCGAGGTTGTTGTTGGTGCGACGCAGACGACGGGCGAGCACGCGCAGCAATTGCTCGGCGATCTCCGGGCGCTGGTCGATCCACGTCTTCAGGGCCTCGCGGTCCATCGTGACGGCTCGCACCTCGGTGACCGTTGTGGCCGTCGAAGTACGCGGACCAGGGTCGAAGATCGACAGTTCGCCGAACATGTCCGATGGGCCCATGATGGTCAGCAGGTTTTCCCGACCATCTGGCGAACGACGGCCGATCTTCACCTTGCCCGAGGTGATGATGTACAGCCGGTCGCCGGGTTCGCCCTCGTTGAAGATGACATGACCGCGTGGAAAATCCACCGGCTGCAGTTGCTTGGCTAGGGCGGCCACCGCTGTGGGCTCGACGCCCTGGAAGATGCCTGCTCTGGCGAGGGCCTCGTCCACGAATGTGCTCCTTATGGGATATGGCTCTGTACTGGACCGAAAGCGACTCGGCCGACAGTGCAGTCTACGCGGCATGGTGGTCGCGCAGTGATGGACACCACGTAAAGAGTGGATTGCGTGGCGCAGCGCAAAACCGTACCAGTGTCTGAACGAAGGCTTATGCGCGTCCCCCGGCGGTGTCCACACCCCGGACGCGACTCACGCCGGGTCAGCTTGCTCGTGCCACATCCAGTTCCTCGGTGCGGGCGCGTCGCTTCCGTTTCCGGGCGACACCCGCGGGGAGTCCGAGCTTCCTCAGCTCTTTCACCTCGGCGTTGCTTGCACTGTCCAGGTAATGCTGCACCTCTTCGTCGGGCTCGAGGAGCTTGCTGAGTCGATGTTCGACCCGCTCCATACCCAACGCGAACAGCATCAACACCACTGGGAAGAGCGCCACAGCGAGTCCTTGCATACGGAGGAGTAAACACGCTCGAGGTCTCAGATGGAACACGGCAGTGGAACTGACAGGACAAGCCTCTCCGACGATTCCGTATGGTGGTCGGGTGCGCGTCTCCTCCTCCTCAGCCGCTGAAAACGGGCTTTCCACCAACGCCGAGGAGACCGATGCGCCGCCGACGCGGCCGTCGGCACCGAAGCGGAAAACGCGGGCGCGACAAGCGGAAACCCGGCTCGGTCTCACCCGCAGGGCGCGCCGAATGAACCGGACGCTCGCCGAAGCCTTCCCCGACGCGCATTGTGAGCTGGATTTCACCAATCCGCTCGAATTGGCGGTGGCGACAATTCTTTCCGCACAGTCCACCGATGTGCGGGTAAATCTCACCACGCCCGCCCTGTTCGCGAAGTACCGCAGCGCCCGCGATTACGCCGAGGCAAACCGCGCGGAGCTGGAGGAATACATCCGATCCACCGGCTTCTACCGGAACAAGACGAGCTCGCTGATCGGCCTGGGACAGGCGCTGCTGGAACACCATGACGGTGAATTGCCTCACACCCTGGACGAATTGGTGCGTTTGCCCGGGATTGGGCGAAAGACCGCCAACGTGATCCTCGGCAACGCCTTCGACGTCCCGGGGATCACCGTCGACACGCATTTCGGGCGGCTGGTGCGGCGCTGGCAGTGGACCGAGGAAGAAGACCCGGTGAAGGTCGAGCACATCGTGGGTGCGCTCATCGAGCGCAAAGACTGGACGATGCTTTCGCACCGGGTGATCTTCCACGGCCGCAGGGTCTGTCACGCGCGTAAACCGGCCTGCGGCGTGTGTGTGCTCGCCAAGGACTGTCCGTCCTTCGGGGTGGGACCCACCGACCCCGAGACAGCGGCGAAGTTGGTGAAAGGTCCGGAGGCGCAGCACCTGCTCGAGTTGGTGGGGCGGTGAGATCGGGCAACCGGTGGCGCTGGTTGTTGGTCGCGGTGATCGTTGTCGTCGGGCTCACTGTCGCGCTGTGGCCGCGTGCCGAACACACCGAGAACACCCGCGACCGAGCGGCACCCCCCAACGCCGGCGTGTCGGAGCAGGCGCGCGCGGCGGCTGAACTCGCGCCGTGTCCGCGTGCCGAACCGGGGGCGACCAGCGCGGGACCGCTCGCGGGAATCACCGTGAAATGCCTGGCCGACGGCCGATCCACCGACATCGCCGCCGCGCTCGGCGGTAAACCGGCGCTGCTGAACCTGTGGGCGTACTGGTGTGCGCCGTGTGCCGAAGAGTTGCCGTATTTGCGGCAGTACGCACAGCGAGCGGGAAACGCGATTACGGTGCTGACGGTGCACAGCGATCCCGATGAGGCCAAGGCGCTTGCGCGGCTCACCGACATGGGTATCCGGGTGCCCGGTGTGCTCGACGCCGAGGCCGCGGTGCGAAACGCGGTAGGGGCGCCCGCGGTGCTCCCCGTTTCGGTACTGCTGCGAGCCGACGGATCGGTCGCGCGGGTTATGGTGCGAGCATTCACCGGGGTCGACGACATCGCGGCAACGGTCGCGAACGAACTCGGAGTAGCCGCGTGAAGTTGCCCAAACTTCCGCGACGGGGCGGACAGATCGGTGGTGAGTTTGTGCTGCGGGCGCGAACAGTGCGTGGTGGGTGCGAGGTCGACGCATGACCTTGCCCGTCCCACAAGACATTCCGAAATGGTTGAGTAGGGCGATCGAGCCGTCGACGGACACGACCGATACCTTGACGATCTCGCGCGCGGTACGCAGGGCGATGACGATCACCTCGACCCCACGGCAAGCCGCCGTCCTTGTCCTGTTCGGCGGCTCGGTCGAACCGAACCACGATGTTCCCGGCGGTCTGCCCGCCGACGCCGATGTGTTGCTCACGCAACGCGCTTCCACGATGCGCCAGCATTCCGGCCAGGTCGCCTTTCCCGGCGGTGCGGTCGATCCCGGTGACACCGGACCGGTCGATACGGCCCTGCGGGAGGCGTGGGAGGAGACCGGGCTCGATCGCTCCGGCGTCGAGCCGTTGGCCATCTTGCCGAAATTGTTCGTGCCGCCTTCACGTTTCGATGTCACCCCGGTGGTCGCCTACTGGCGCGAGCCGAGCGCGGTCGATGTGGTCGACACCGCCGAGACCGAGCGCGTGGTGCGTGTGTCGCTCGCCGAGTTATTGGCTCCTACCAACCGTTTCGTCGTTCGTGGTCGACTCGGCTACCAGAGCCCCGCCTTTCAGGTCGACGGGCTGCTGGTCTGGGGACTGACCGGCGGAATACTCGCGGCGATCAGCAAGACCGCCGGGTGGGAAATGGAATGGGACCGATCCGACGTCCGTGACCTGGACGTCGCGCTGGCCGCGGTGGGGATGACGTCATGAGTTCATCGGTATGGCTCGATATCGCCGTGGTGTTGCTCGCACTGCTGGCCGCCTCCTCGGGCTGGCGCCAAGGTGCGGTGGCTTCGGCGCTGGCCTTCCTCGGCGTCGTGCTCGGCGCGGTGGCGGGCATCCTGATCGCGCCACACATCCTGCTGCACGTCGACGAGGGCCGTGCGCGAGTGCTCACCGGCGTGCTGTTGATCGTGCTGTTGGTGATCATCGGCGAGGTCGCGGGCATGGTGCTCGGGCGCGCGGCGCGCGGCGGCATGCACCACCCGTTCACCAGGGGTGTCGACAGTGTGACCGGTGCGGTGTTGCAGGCGGTGGCCGTGCTGGTCACCGCATGGCTGCTCGCGTTGCCGTTGGCCACATCCTCGCAGCCCGCCATCGCGACCGCGATCAACGGTTCTCGCGTGCTCGCCGACGTCAACGATGTGGCGCCGAACTGGTTGCGACGGCTGCCGAACGAGTTCTCCAAACTGCTCAACACCTCCGGCCTGCCGGACGTGATCGGTCCGTTCGGTCGTGCGCCGATCGCGGCTGTCGACCCGCCGGACGCGAACCTCTTGTCCAGTCCCGCCGCCCGTGAATTGCAGCAGAGTGTGTTGCGTATTCGGGGCGTGGCCCCGAGTTGCCAACGGGCGCTGGAAGGTTCGGGTTTCGTGATCGCACCCGAGCGAGTGATGACCAACGCGCACGTCGTCGCGGGCACCACCGATGTGTCGGTCGATTCCGCGCGCGGACCGCTCGACGCGCAGGTGGTGTTGTTCGACCCCTCCAAGGACATCGCCATCCTCGCGGTTCCTGGCCTCACCGCGCCCCCTGTGCGCCAGGCTCCCGCGGCGGCGCGTTCGGGTGACAGCGCCATCGTGCTGGGCTATCCGGGCGGCGGCCAATATACGGTGAGCGCGGCGCGGGTTCGCGAGACGCTCGATCTCACCGGACCGACCATCTACCGTGACGGCACGGTGGAGCGCGAGGTCTACACCGTGCGTGGGCAGGTGCGCGCGGGTAACTCCGGTGGGCCGTTGGTCGACGCCGACGGTGACGTGCTCGGCGTGGTGTTCGGTGCGGCCGTCACCGACGACGACACCGGCTACGTGCTGACCCTCGACGAGGTACGCGAGCAACTCGACATCGCCACCGACGTCACGGTGCCGGTGGGTACCGGAGGATGTGTGCTGAGCTGAGCGGTGCTGGGCTGAGCGGTACTCAGCCCAGCAGTTGCGCCAACTCGGCGGTGACCGCCTCCGGGTTCTCCTGGTGGGCGAAATGGCCGGCGCCGGGAATGCTGCGCACCTGCCGTCGCGGCGAAAGGCGGGCGCCGCGACGGATCGTTTCCTCGAACAGGTAGGGGTCGTATTCGCCGCGCATGCTCAGTACAGGAATGTGGATCGGCTCGCGCATGGTGGCCATGAAGCGGCGACCGTCGGGACGCCACTGGCTGCGGAAGGCCCAGCGCTGATATTCCAGCGCGCAGTGCGCGACGCCCGGGATACGGATCGCCGTGCGCATCCGACGCACCGTGTCCACGAATTCGGCTGTTCCCGACCATGTTCCGCTCACCCGCGCGCGCAGCAGTCGTTCGACCTCGAAACCGTCACCGGTGGTGAGTCGGTGTTCGCCGTAGCGTGGGAGCTGATACCGCAGAAAGTTCGGTAGCCACGTGCCGCGCTGGTGCCGATCACGCAGGATCGAGCTCTTGAGCGCCGCGGGATGCGGTGAACCGACCAGCGCGATCGAGCGCACCAACCGAGGGTGCAGCACGGCCGTGCTCCAGCAGACCAAACCGCCCTCGGCATGTCCGACGAGGGTCGCGTCGGTGTGGCCGAGCGCGCGGATGAGACCGGCCACGTCACCGGCGAGGGTCCACCCGTCGTAGCCGCGTGGCGGTTTGTCGCTGTCGCCGTAGCCGCGCAGGTCGACGGCCACCGCCCGGTAGCCGAGTTCGGCGAGCGCGGTGAGCTGATGCCGCCACGACCACCAGAAGTCGGCGAATCCGTGCAGCAACAGCACCAGTGGTGCGTCGTCGGCAGGATGTGCTTCGGTCGACGCCGATTCGACGATGTGAAACCGAATGCCGTTGGCATGCACGTCGCGATGGTTCCAGTCACCGTCGTAACGGACGCTGGAGGGGTCCGGGAGGTAGTTCGACGGCACGTTCGACGAGCCTAGTGGGCGAGGTTCGCGCGAGGAACGGCGCGCTCAGGCACCCGGCTTGTCCAGTTCGATCGCGCCGTGTCCCTGCGTGAGCCGATCCTGGCGCGCGGACGCGCCGACACCCTGCGGCAGCACCGTGCGCGCCTGCTTGAGCGAGTCGATCGTCTTGGCGGGTGCGCGCAGCTTCTTCACCCGCAGATACCCCAGCAGCGCGAGCAGCACGGTGGTGAGCACCATCAGCCCGAACACGATCAGGAACGCGGCCCAGCGGGCGAGCCAGAGATCGAGCAGCTCGCCGAGGAAGAAGAAAAAGAAGAACGTGCTGAACAGCAGCACGGTGAGGGCGAGGATGAAGAAGACGCTGCCGGTGAGGCCCTTCTTGATCTCACCGGTCACCTCCGCCTTGGCGAGTTCCACCTCGGCACGGACCAGGGTGGACACCTGCTCGGTGGCGTCGCGAACCAGACTGCCGAAGCTGGAGGTGCCGTGGGGATCAGTGTCCGACAGCGGAATGGAGGTGACCGTGTGACCGTGGCGCACGTCGTCTCCGCCGGCGCTCTGCGCTCCATTACCGCCCTGGGTGAAACTCACTTGGTTGACCCTTCTCCCTGTCCCTGCACTGCCTGTCCCTGCACTGTCTCGGCCGCACTGCCCTGATCATCCTGCGTATCCGCGTCCCGTAGCGATTGGTGGACACGCCCACGCCGCAACAGTAACGCCGAACCGACCAACGATGCCGCCATTGAAGTGACCAACACGGCGGCCTTCGCCAATTCGGCGGCAGACCCGTCGCCGACGTCGGCGAGCGCGAGTTCTGCCACCAGAAGGCTAACGGTGAACCCGATCGCGCCGAGAACCGACAGGGCGAACATGTCGCGATTGCCCAGCCCGACGGGACGTTTGGCGACGCCCAACCGGATCGCCAGCCAGCTGATCCCGAAGATACCGATGATCTTTCCGAGCAAAAGGCCGAGCATGATGGCCAGCGCGAGCCGGTCGGTGAACAACTCGCCGACAACCTTGCCGTCCAGCGGAACTCCCGAAGCGAACAACGCGAACAGTGGGACGCACAGCCCCGCGGACAGCGGTTGGAGCGAGTGTTCCCAGCGGGTGGCAGGCGATTCTCGCTCACCTTCGTCCGGTCGCACCCTGGTGAGCAATCCGAGCGCCACACCGGCCATCGTCGGATGGATGCCCGCCTCGTGCAGGGCATACCAGGCGATCAACGCGAGTGGCAGGTAGACCACGGGCGTGTTGATTCGGCGATGCTGCAACAACGCCCACCCCGCGAAGCACGCGGCCGCGGCCAGTAACCAGAGCAGCGAGATCGCCGAGGTGAACAGCACGGCGATCAACAAGATCGCGATCAGGTCATCGACGACGGCGAGGCTGAGTAGGAACACTCGAGCGCTGGCAGGAATGCGTGAGCCGGTGAGCGCGAGCACGCCGAGCGCGAACGCGATGTCGGTCGCCACCGGGACCGCCCAACCGCGATCCATGCCTGGTACGCCGAACCCGACGGTGAATGCGATCAGTGCGGGGGTAATCACGCCCGCGGTCGCGGCGATGATCGGCAGCAGCGCTCGCCGGAAGTCGGCCAGTTCGCCGACGACGAGTTCACGCTTGAGTTCGAGCCCGGCGACGAAGAAGAAGATGGCAAGCAACCCGTCTCGGGTCCAGTCGCCGAGCGTCAGGTCGAGATGAAGCGGGGGTACAGGCAGCGTGAACTCGGTCATGGCGAGGTAACCGTGGCTCCACGGCGAGTTCGCCCACAGCAATGCCACGCCTGCGGCGATGAGAAGTATTGTGCCGCCGACCGTTTCGGTGCGGAGGTAGCGGGTCAGTTCCGAGCGCACTCGCGTGATCATCGGGGCCTTTCGGGCGTGCGGTCATGGCCGCGGTCACTCGGACCGCACGCCGACCAGACTTCCCGGCACACCACCGGTGATCTTACCGGTGCGTCCGCCGACTCGGACGACTGTGGCCGGTGCCGAAGACGGCACCGGCCACAGCGGCAGGTCAGGTCAGGACTTGCCCGCCTTGATCGCCTCGAAGACGGTCGGATCGACCAGTGTGGAGGTGTCGCCGAGTTCGTTGCCTTCGGCGACGTCGCGCAGCAGCCGACGCATGATCTTGCCGCTGCGGGTCTTGGGCAGCTCGGGTACCACGTGGATTTCCCTCGGCCGCGCGATCGGGCTGATCGCGCGCGCGACCTCCGCCTTCAATTCCTCGACCAGTGCGTTGCCGGTGTCGGTTGTCTCCGCGGTGAGGATGACGAACGCGACAATGCCTTGTCCGGTGGTCGCGTCGCTCGCGCCGACTACCGCGGCTTCCGCGACACCGGAGTGGCCGACCAGTGCCGACTCCACCTCGGCGGTGGAGATGCGGTGACCGGAAACATTCATCACGTCGTCGACGCGACCGAGCACCCACAGGTCGCCGTCGGTGTCGAGCTTGGCGCCGTCGCCTGCGAAGTACCAGCCCTGTTCGGCGTAGCGCTCCCAATAGGTGCTGCGGAAGCGGTCGGGGTCACCCCAGATGCCGCGCAGCATGGACGGCCACGGTTGGTCGAGCACCAGGTAACCGTTGGCCTCGGTTTCGCCGAGCCGCACCGGGTTGCCTTCTTCGTCGACGACTTTCGCCGAAATGCCGGGCAGCGGGGTCATCGCGGCGCCCGGTTTGGTCGCGGTGACGCCGGGCAGCGGGGAGATCATGATGGTGCCGGTCTCGGTCTGCCACCAGGTGTCGACGATGGGTGCGGTTCCCGCGCCGATCACGTCGCGGTACCAGCGCCACGCCTCCGGGTTGATCGGTTCACCCACCGAGCCGAGCACCCGGACGCTGGACAGATCGTGCGCGTCCGGAATCTCCCTGCCCCACTTCATGAATGTGCGTACCAGCGTCGGCGCCGTGTAATAGATGCTGACGCCGTACTTTTCGATGATCTGCCAGTGCCGGTGCTCGTCCGGGTAATTCGGGGTGCCCTCGTAGACCACCTGGGTGGCCCGATTGGCCAGCGGTCCGTAGACGATGTAACTGTGTCCGGTGACCCAGCCGATGTCGGCGGTGCACCAGTAAACATCTTGTCCCGCTTGGTGGTCGAAGACGTTGTGGTGGGTGTAGGCGGCCTGGGTGAGGTACCCGCCCGAGGTGTGCAGGATGCCCTTGGGCTTACCGGTGGTCCCCGAGGTGTACAGGATGAACAGCGGGTGCTCGGCGTCGAACGGCTGCGCTTCGTGCTGATCGCTCGCCTCGGCGACGGTCTCGTGCCACCACACGTCGCGACCCTCGGTCCACGCCACCTCGATGCCGACGCGGCGCACGACGAGCACGTGCTCGACGCTGTGCGGTGTCGACCCGTTCGCGGACAACGCCTCGTCGACGGCTTCCTTCAGTGGCGCGGGTTTGCCTCGGCGCCACTGTCCGTCGGTGGTGATCACCAGGCGAGCGCTCGCGTCGTCGACGCGCTGGCGCAGCGCCGACGGTGAGAACCCGGCGAACACGACCGAGTGGGTGAGTCCGAGCCGCGCGCAGGCGAGGATCGCGACGATGGCTTCGGGGACCATCGGCATGTATATGGCGACCCGGTCACCCGCGACCAGTCCGAGTTCGGTGAAGTAGTTCGCCGCGCGGCTGACCTCGGCGAGCAGCTCGCGGTAGGTGATCGCGCGCGAGTCGCCGGGTTCACCTTCCCAATGGATGGCGACCTGGTCGCCGTGTCCGTCGAGGACGTGCCGGTCGACGCAGTTGTAGGTGACGTTGAGTTTGCCGTCGACAAACCATCGGGCGACCGGCGCG
This sequence comes from Nocardia callitridis, assembly GCF_039543305.1. Taxonomy (NCBI): domain Bacteria; kingdom Bacillati; phylum Actinomycetota; class Actinomycetes; order Mycobacteriales; family Nocardiaceae; genus Nocardia; species Nocardia callitridis. The sequence continues at coordinate 1,770,474 of NZ_BAABJM010000001.1, forward strand.
GCGCTCCAATCCAGCACCCGCGTCCATGGTTCGTGCCAGTGCAGTGCCGCGGCTTGTTCGGCCCAGAAGGCGTCGCGGTCGGTCTCGGCGCGCTGATATAGGGAGGCGTCGGCGTTGGCCGCTGCGGCGAAGGCCGGGCTGGGTGGATACGAGTCCCGATGGTCGGTGTCAGTCATCTCGCTTCTTCCTTCGACGGAGCTCTTCTCGTGCGCGGCGCCGTTGTTCCCATCGACCGTTGGCAGGTGGTTGGCGCGCACGCCGTTTCGACAGTAGCCAAGTGTGACGGGTGTCGCGCCCGGTTGTGTCGGCGAGGTTTCCTGGAGCTCGTGCGCGCAGTTGCGTTCGCTGTGCGTCGAACTCGCGATTGCTGACTGTTCGCCGAGCCCATATCGCAGGGCTCGCGATGAAATCCTTGGACAGACAGCCAATTTTGTGCATTTCGTTCGTGTTGCCACCTCGATAACAAGCAGGTGGAACCTGATCCAATCAGATGACAGGACTCGTTCGCATGGCTAATGTGCGACACACCAGGGCGATCGTGCCGGCGTGCGCTGGGTAGTCAACGCACGCCCCATGGTCGCCCGTATTGCGAACCGGGAGAATGCGTTGAGATTCAACAGAGCGATCGCGCTGAGCGCGGCGGTGTTGCTGGCCACAAGCCTCGGACTTGCCGCGTGTTCGTCGGGGGACGACCTCGACCCTGACATCGTCACGGTCAACGGCGGCGAGCCGCAGAATCCGTTGGTGCCGACCAATACCAACGAGAACATGGGTGGGCGGGTAGTCGACCGGTTGTTCGCCGGACTCAAGTACTACGACGCCGACGGTGTCGCGCACGACGAGGTGGCCGACAAGATCGAGACCACCGACAACAAGAGCTACCGGATCACCATCAAGCCGGACTGGAAGTTCAGCGACGGGACCGCGGTCACCGCCAAGTCGTTCGTCGACGCGTGGAACTACGGCGCGCTCGGCACCAACGCGCAGCTGCAGAGTTACGTGTTCACCCCGATCGTCGGCTTCGAGGATGTCTCCGCGGAGCAGCCCAAGGCGCAGACGATGTCGGGTCTGAAGGTTGTCGATGACCGGACGTTCACCGTCGAGTTGAAGTCGCCTTCGATCGACTTCGAGGACGCGCTCGGCTACGCGCCGTTCTATCCGCTGCCGGAGTCGGCGTACAAGGACATCAAGGCTTTCGGTGAGAACCCGGTCGGCAACGGCCCCTACAAGTTCTCCGAGAACGGCTCCTGGGAGCACAACGTCAAGATCGACCTGGTGCCCAACCCGGAGTACCACGGTGGACGCGCTCCCAAGAACAAGGGCTTGCGCTTCGTGATGTACCAGTCCTACGACACCGCGTACGCGGATCTGCAATCGGGCAACCTCGACGCGCTCGACACCATCCCCGACAGCGCGCTCGGTGCGTACAAGCAGGATCTCGGTGACCGCGCGATCACCAAGCCCACCGCGCAGAACCAGCACATCGGTGTGCAGGCCAACGTGCCGCACTTCTCCGGTGAAGAGGGCCTGCTGCGTCGCAGGGCGATCTCGATGGCGATCAACCGGGAGCAGATCGCCGAGAACATCTTCCACGGCACCAGGGTCCCCGCCCGCGACTTCACCGCCTCCACACTGCCCGGCTTCAACGGAAACCTGCCCGGCTCCGAGGTTTTCGACTACAACCCGGAAGAGGCCAAGAAGGTGTGGGCGCAGGCCGACGCCATCTCCCCGTGGTCGGGTCGTTACGAGATCGCCTACAACTCCGACGGCGGTCACCAGGCCCTGTTCGAGGCGGTAGCCAACGGCGTGAAGAACACCCTCGGTATCGAGTCCATCGCCGTGCCGTACCCGACGTTCAAGAACATCCGTGACGAGGTGAACGCGCACACCATCGGCAAGGCGTTCCGCTACGGCTGGCAGGGCGATTACCCGACCATGCTGCAGTTCCTCACCTCGCAGTACTACAGCCACTCCGAGACCAACAACGTCGACTACAACAATCCCGAGGTCGACCGCCTGTTCAACGAAGCACTCGCCGCGCCGACCCAGGAGGAGTCCTACAAGATCGTCGCCCAGGCGCAGACGCTGATGATCAAGGACATGGCCGATATCCCGCTGGTCGACTACGTCGCCGCCGCGGGGCGGTCCGATCAGGTGACGAAGGCCGAACTCGGCTGGAGCGGCCTGTTCGACTTCGAGAACATCGAGAAGTAACCAGCCCCGCGACAGTGCCGCACCGAATATCGGTGCGGCACTACCGTTTACCCAGGAGGCAGCCATGGCCTGGTATATCGTGCGGCGTCTACTTCAGATGATCCCCGTGTTCCTCGGGGCGACGTTGCTCATTTATGCCCTCGTATTCCTTATCCCCGGTGATCCGATCCAGGCACTCGCCGGTGACAAGCCGATGACCCCCGCGGTGGAAGCACAACTGCGGGCGCGTTATCACCTCGATCAGCCGTTCATCATCCAGTATCTGGAGTACTTGAAGGGCATCTTCACCCTCGATTTCGGCACGGCGTTCTCCGGACGGCCGGTGCGTGACGAGCTCGCACGCGCGTTCCCGATCACCATCAAGCTCTCGATCATGGCGCTGATCGTCGAAGGAGTATTCGGCGTGGTGTTCGGGCTGATCTCCGGCCTGCGCAAGGGCAAGCTGTTCGACTCGACCATGTTGGTGCTCAGCCTGATCCTGATCGCGGTGCCGATCTTCGTCGTCGGCTTCCTCGCGCAGTTCCTGCTCGGGGTGAAGTGGGGTATCGCGCCGGTCACCGTTACAGGCAAAGCGAGCATCACCGAACTGCTGGTTCCCGCGTTCGTGCTCGGCGCGATGTCGTTCGCCTATGTGCTGCGGCTGACCCGGAACTCGGTGTCGGAGAACATGTCCGCCGACTACGTGCGCACCGCGACCGCCAAGGGGCTGAGTCGCCCGCGCGTGGTGACCGTGCACATCCTGCGCAACTCGATGATCCCGGTGATCACCTTCCTCGGCGCCGACCTCGGTGCGCTGATGGGTGGAGCGATCGTCACCGAGGGCATCTTCAACATTCCCGGCGTCGGTGGAACGATGTACCAGGCGATCACCCGAGGCGAGCCACCGACGGTGGTTTCCTTCGTGACCGTGCTGATCGTCATCTTCCTGGTCTCGAACCTGGTCGTCGATCTCCTCTACGCCGCACTCGACCCGAGGATTCGCTATGCCTGACCTCGATAAGAACCGGGAGAAGCAGCCGCGCGGCGGACAGCAACACTTCGTCGCGCCGCCGGAGGAGGTCGATGTCGTCGCGATCGACCAGGTGGTCGATACCGGCACGCCGACCAGCATCTGGCGGGACGCGTGGCGTCAGCTGCGCCGCAACCCGATCTTCGTCATCGCCGTGCTGCTGATCCTTTTCGTGCTGGTGGTCGTGTTCTGGCCGGGACTGTTCACCAGTCAGGACCCGCGATTCTGTAGTGGCGACTTCAGCATGCGCAGCAGCGGAGCAGGGCATCCGTTCGGATTCGACAAGCAGGGCTGCGATATCTACGCCCGAACCGTCTACGGCGCACGGGCTTCGGTGATCACCGGAGTCGGGGCCACGCTCGTGTTCGTGCTGGTCGGTGGCCTACTCGGGGCGCTGGCCGGGTTCTACGGTGGAATACTGGACTCGATCGTCTCCAGGGTCGGTGAGATCTTCTACGCGATTCCGCTGATGCTGGCCGCGATCGTGATCATGCAACTGCTCGACACGCGCACCGTCTGGACGGTGGTGCTGATCCTCGCGTCGTTCACCTGGCCACAGGCCGCCCGCATCGCGCGCAGTGCGGTGATCCAGGCCAAGAACAGTGACTACGTCACCGCGGCAGAGGCATTGGGCGTATCGAAGATCGGGACGCTGCTGCGGCATGTGTTGCCGAACGCCGCCGGTCCACTGATCGTTGTCACCACGCTGTGGCTCGGCGTTTTCATCGTCACCGAGGCGACACTGTCCTATCTCGGTGTCGGCCTGCCGCGCACAGTCGTTTCGTGGGGTTCGGATATCGCCTCGGGGCAGAAGGAGATTCGCACCGCGCCGATCCTGTTCTATCCCGCCACGGCGCTCGCGGTGACCGTGCTGAGCTTCATCATGCTGGGCGACGCGGTGCGTGACGCCCTCGATCCGAAGGCGAGAAAGCGATGAGCGCCCCGGCGAAGGACGAGTCCGAGCAGTCGCCGTTGCTGGAGATCAAAGACCTCGACGTGTCTTTCACCACCAACGGCAAGCAGACCCCCGCGGTCCGATCGGCGAGTCTGTCGGTGTATCCGGGCCAGACGGTCGCGATCGTCGGTGAATCCGGCTCCGGTAAGTCGACCACCGCACACTCGATCATCGATCTGCTGCCCGGTACCGGCAAGGTCACCTCGGGCTCGATCCTGTTCGACGGAAAAGACCTCACCTCCGCGTCGAAGAAGGACGTGGTCGCCGTGCGCGGCAGCGAGATCGGGTTGGTCCCACAGGACCCGATGTCGAACCTCAATCCGGTATGGACCGTCGGGTACCAGATTCGGGAAACCTTGGCGGCCAACGGCATCGCCAAAGGAAAGGCCGCGGCGGCGCGGGCGGTCGAGCTGCTGGAAGAAGCGGGTATGTCCGACGCACAGCGCCGGGTGAATCAGTATCCGCACGAGTTCTCCGGCGGCATGCGTCAGCGCGCGCTCATCGCGATCGGGCTCGCGTGCCGACCGAAACTGCTGATCGCGGACGAACCGACCTCGGCGCTCGATGTCACCGTGCAACGCCAGATCCTCGACCACCTCGACGGTCTCACCGCCGAGCTCGGTACCGCGGTACTGCTGATCACCCACGATCTCGGCCTCGCCGCCGAGCGCGCCGAGCACCTCGTCGTGATGTATCGCGGGCGGGTGGTGGAATCCGGTCCCGCGCTCCAGATCCTGCGCGATCCGCAGCACCGCTATACCCAGCGGCTGGTGAGCTCGGCGCCTTCGCTTGCCTCGCAACGGCTCTCGTCGGTGCGTCAACGCGCCGAGATCCGTGAACAGGCCGTGCAGGCCGCCGAACAGCACCATGCCGGACTCGACGCCGCAGAGGACACCGCGGCCGAGAGCACCGACGACATCGTGGTGGTCGACAAGCTCACCAAGCTGTTCAAGATCAGGGGCAACGCCCCGTGGAAGTCGACCGATTTCACCGCCGTCGACGCGGTGTCGTTTCGGTTGCGACGCGGGACGACCACCGCGATCGTCGGCGAATCCGGGTCAGGGAAGTCCACCGTCGCGCAGATGGCGCTCGGGCTGCTCGCGCCGTCCTCCGGCTCGGTGACCTTCGACGGACAGGAGGTCGCGAAGCTGGATCGGCACGGCACGTTCGCGTTCCGGCGTCGAGTGCAGCCGATCTTCCAGGACCCGTACGGCTCGCTCGACCCGATGTATTCGATCTTTCGCACCATCGAGGAGCCGTTGCGCACCCACGGTGTCGGAAATGCGACGCAGCGCGAGGAGAAGGTGCGTGAACTGCTGGACAAGGTGTCGTTGCCCTCGACGGTGATGCGGCGTTACCCCAACGAGCTGTCGGGCGGGCAGCGTCAACGCGTCGCGATCGCGCGTGCGCTGGCCCTGTCGCCGGAGTTGGTGATCTGCGACGAGGCGGTATCGGCGCTCGACGTACTCGTCCAGGCGCAGATCCTGCAACTGCTCAACGACCTGCAAGCCGAGCTCGGTCTGTCGTATCTGTTCATCACCCACGACCTGGCCGTCGTCCGGCAGATCGCCGACAACGTGCTGGTGATGGAGAAAGGGAAGGTCGTGGAGGCGGCCGCCACCACAGAGGTATTCGACAATCCGCGTGAGGAATACACGCGCCGACTGCTCGAGGCGATACCGGGCAGGGATCTGTTGGCCGGGTGATCGCGCCGGGGCGGCTCGGGCCGTGGGTGACGCGCAAGTAGCCTCGGTCGCGTGAACGATCCGTTGGCGCCCCTTGTCGATCTACCCGGCGTGCGTGACGCGGCCGACCGCGCCCGCGATGCCCTCGCCGAGGTGCACCGGCACAAAACCAACCGGCGAGGTTGGCCGGTGACCGCCGCCGAGGCGGCGGTGCGCGCGGCGCGGTCCTCGGCCGCACTCGAAGGCGCGGCCACTGAACTGCCCGCCGACGGGCGCGTCGAGGACCCGGTGCTGGCCGGGTCGCTGCGCGTCGGGCAATCGCTCGACGGTGACGCGTTGCGCAATCTGGTCGGTGTCTGGCAGCGCGCACCGTTGCAGGCGCTGGCCCGGCTGCACCTGCAAGCTGCCGCCGACCTCGTCGCGGACGAACAATCGCTCGGCAGGCCGAGGGCGGACGCCGGAGTGGCCGAACGACTCGACCTGCTCGGGCAGACGGTGCTCGGCTCGCAGGCGCCCGCGCCGGTGATTGCCGCGGTGGTGCACGGCGACCTGATCACCGGACAGCCGTTCGGCACGGCGGATGGTGTCGTCGCGCGGGCGGCATCGCGATTGGTCGCTGTCGCAAGCGGTTTCGATGCGCGCGGACTCGGCGTTCCCGAAGTGTTCTGGATGCGTCGACGTGCGGCCTACCTCGACGCGGCGGCGGGATTCGCCTCCGGACAGCCGGACGCGGTGGGTGCCTGGGTGATCCAGTGCTGCGACGCGTTTGTCGATGGTGCGCGGGAAGCGATGTCGATTGCCGACGCCGCCGGGTAAGCCGATCGGTGGTCTCGCCGGGGGTCGGTGCTCCGAGACACACACCGGTAGTTCGAATGCGCAGCATGTGTGGCGGTATATGGCCGAGCAGACGTGTGGGAGCTGACGAACTCGTCAGTAGCTGGCGCGCGTGCCATGGGTGTTCTGTGCGACACAGTCGCTACATTCGGGGAGAGCGTAGGCGGGGGATAATCGCACTTCCAGCAGTTGGCGGTGGACGACCGCGATGTGCTGGTCGTTGCGTCCGGAAAACAGCCCTACACATCAATGCGGGCGGCGTTGCCGTTGTCGACATCACCGCCCGCCTAGCACGGAACATCGGGTTACCAGGCGTGCTGAGGTGGGTTGTGTTTTCCGGCCTCGGCGACGGTCCGGACTTCGTCGGTTATCCCCGCAACCCGTGCGGGGCTTCCGCCTTCGAAACCCGTATCTCGCAGGCCCACAACGCTTATGCCCTTTCGCGGCGCGCTCCGCGTGGGTGCCCGGTGTCCGTGCTGGGAAGGATGGCTGGGAGAGCGAACCTTCTCTTCCGGTCCGACCTTGGCCTTCCGTCCCTCCGTAGCTTCAGTTCTACACTGTGACCGCGCTCACAGCAAGGGTTTCGGTCGACATCGACCCGATAGGCGGAATGTGCGTTTGGCGGTTCGCGCGTTATTTGCGCCGACGGAGTAGCCGGTAGCTGATCGCGCCCGCGAGCAGGGCACTTACGCTGACCGCCGCCGTAGCTGCCACGGTGGTGGACGAGGGGGACTGGAACCGAGCCCACAGCGAGACCGGGTTGGAGAAGGTGAGGATCGGCCACTCCCGGGCGAGCGACTCCTTGCGTAGTGCGCGATCGGGATTCACCGCGGTCGGGTGCCCGACAGCGCCGAGCATCGGCAGATCGGTGACCGAATCCGAATACGCGTAGCACCGGGAAAGGTCGTAGCCCTCGGTGGCGGCCAGCTTTTCGATCGCGGTGACCTTGCCCTCGCCGTAGCAGTAGAACTCCACCTCGCCGGTGTATTTGCCGTCCTCGACCACCATCCTGGTCGCCGCCGTGTGGGAAACGCCGAGCACCTCGGCGACCGGACCGACGATCTCCTCGCCGGAGGCTGAGACGATCACCACATCGTGGCCGCGGATCTTATGATCGGCGATCAGGTCGGCTGCCTCCGCGTAGATCAGCGGGTCGACCAACTCGTGCAGCGTCTCGGCCACAATGGATTTCACCTGTTCGACGTCCCAGCCCGCGCACATGCTCGTCAGGTGTGCGCGCATGCGTTCCATCTGGTCGTGGTCGGCGCCCGACAGCAAGAACATGAAGTGCGCGTAGCTGCTTTCCAGGACTGTGCGCCGGTTCAGCAGTCCCTGGGCGAAGAAGGGCTTGCTGAACACGAACATGCTCGATTTCGCGATGACGGTCTTGTCGAGGTCGAAGAACGCCGCGACGCGTCCGTCGTCGGCACGTGGTTGGTGGGTGGCTGAGTTGTCCACTCGACCAGGATAGGCATGCGGGTTCGCGGCGCGACGCTCGAGCCGAATCGCAGCGGCCGCTGCGGCCGCGTTCGCCGCCCAGACGCCGGGTCATTGCCCTCTTTGCGGGTCACGGCATCGCGAGAAGTTCCTTGAATATCGGACTTGCACTAAGCCAGGGGAGTGGGTGTAGTATTGCTGGCACCTGGACTTGTTCCAGGCGCGTTCAGCCCGACCCCCCGGGGCTGAACCCCGACGGCCCCAGCCTCCTCCCCCCCCGGCTGGGGCCGTCCTCTATTTCAGGGAGGTTCGCTCCAGCCGCACCAGCTCTTGCAACAGCGGTTGTCCACATCTGGCGAAGTTATCCACATTCGCCGTTCGGCTCTTTCGTCGGTCCGCGAATTCCGTGACGCTGACCTGCATGAACATCGAAGCACCACGAGCAGACGGCCCGCCGCCCGCGCTCGTCCTGGTTCGTGACGACAGACTGCGCGACGAAGTGCGCCGTGTCGCCGCGGCGGCCGAACGTGACCTGGACGAGCGGACGCCGCCCGTCGGCAGGCACGCGTGGACCGGGGCACCACTGGTGATCCTCGACACTCGCACGGCACAAGAATGCGCGAGCGCGGGATATCTGCGCCGCGTCGGTGTCGTCGTGGTCACCGAAGGCGAACCAGGACTTACTGATTGGCAGGTCGCCGCCGCCATCGGTGCTGAGCGAGTGATCGCCATGCCCGGCGCCGCCGTCGGATTGATCGAGATGTTCGCCGCATACGGTGAGCAGCGCCCCGGCGACGGCGTGGTCGTTGCGGTCACCGGTGTCGGCGGCGGTTCCGGCGCTTCGACTCTCGCCGCCGCGACCGCGCTTCGCGCTGCGGCACAGGAGTTTCGCGGCGACACCGTGCTCATCGACGGAGCGCCACTCGGCGGCGGTCTCGATCTGCTACTCGGTATCGAGACCACGCAGGGACTGCGCTGGCCGGACCTTGTCATCGAGGACGGGCGGGTCTCCGCCGCCGCGCTGCACGGTGCGCTTCCGAGCGCAGGTCCTGGTTTGGCGGTGTTGTCCTGCGGGCGCGGTGGTTCCGGGCGATTGCCTCGCGAGATCGGGTCCGCCGCGGTCCGCGCGGTGATCGAAGCCTGCCGCGCCGCAGGCGATCTGGTCGTTTGCGATATTTCCGGCGAGCGTGGTGCGCACGCGGATCAGATGCTGGACGCCGCCGATCTTGTCGTCCTCGTCGTCCCCGCGAGATTGCGCGCTGTCGCGGCCGCCGAAACGGTCTCCGCGCACATCGCTCGGCGAAATCCCAATCAGGGCTTGGTCGTTCGCGGGCCCGCCCCGGGAGGGTTGCGCGGCGATGAAGTCGCCGAGGTGCTCGGGCTTCCGCTGATCGCCGCGATGCGCGCCCAACCCGGGTTGGCGAACCGCGTCGAACGCGGTGGCCTCACCGTACGTCGGCGTAGTCCGCTATGTGAGGCCGCCGACGCGATCCTCGGCGTACTCAGCGCACCGACGGGGCAGCGGCGATGAGCGCGCTGGTGACCACGGAACTGCTGGACCGAGTGCGCGAACGGCTGTCCGGCGGGTCCGGGGAAATCGAGCCGGCACAGGTGGCCGCCGCGATCCGGGCGGAGGCGGGCGGAGTGCTCGGTGACACGGATCTGCTGCGCGCACTGCGGCTTCTGCAAACGGAGATGACGGGCGCGGGCGTCCTCGAACCGCTCTTGCACGACCCACTGGTGGCCGACGTACTGGTCACCGGGCCCGATGCGGTGTGGATCGACCGGGGTAACGGGCTGGAGCAGACCTCGGTCACGTTTCAGGACGAAGCGGCGGTGCGGCGTCTCGCACAGCGCCTCGCGCTTTCGGCGGGGCGCCGACTCGATGACGCGCAGCCGTGGGTCGACGGACGACTCACCGGAACCGGTACAGCACTGGGTGATTCGTTCGGAGTACGCCTGCACGCCGTTCTCGCGCCCGTCGCACACGGCGGCACCTGCCTGTCGCTGCGTGTGCTGCGTCCCGCCTCGCAGGGACTGGACGCGCTCGCCGCCGCCGGTACGGTGCCCGCGGAGGCGAAGCTTCTGCTGGAGCGAATTATTCAGGCACGCTTGGCATTTCTGGTAATCGGTGGAACCGGGGCGGGAAAAACTACGTTGTTATCGGGGCTCCTGGCCAAGGTGCCCGCGTGCGAACGCATCATCTGTGTCGAGGACGCCGCCGAACTGGCGCCGCCGCACCCGCACGTCGTGCGGTTGGTCGCCAGGACGGCCAACGTCGAAGGTGTCGGCGCGGTGAGCGTGCGCGATCTGGTGCGGCAGTCACTGCGCATGCGTCCGGACCGAATCGTCGTGGGGGAGGTGCGTGGCGCCGAGGTTGTCGACCTGTTGACCGCATTGAACACCGGTCACGACGGTGGCGCTGGCACAGTGCATGCCAATTCGCCGAGGGAGGTGCCCGCACGGCTGGAAGCCCTTGCCGCACTGGGTGGGATGGACAGGGCTGCGCTGCACAGCCAACTCGCTGCCGCCGTGCAGGTTGTGCTGCACGTGCACCGCCGCCCTGATGGCACCCGCGGTCTCCAGGAAATCGGTCTCGTGTGCCGAGCCGATTCCGGGCGCGTGAGTATCACCCCCGCATGGCATGCCACCTCGGCAGCACCCGCTGCAGCGAAGCTGGATTCACTGCTCACCGACCGGCTCGCACCATGAGCCCGCCGCTGGTGTGTCTGGCGCTCGCCTTGCTCGTCGCGCCCGCCTCGGTGACTCGACGCCGATTCGATGGACTGTTCGCCGTATCCGCGATAGTTCGAAAGCCGGGAAGCTCCTTGGTATTTCGTCTGGGCTGTGTCGGGGGTGCCGGCGCCGTCCTGATGGTCGGGCCCGGCCAGTTCATCGCGGTCGCGATGGTGATCCTGACCGCGGTCGTACGTTATCGGCGGGCCGAACGCGACCGTCGCCGAGGCACCGAATGTGGTTATCTGCTCGACGCTCTCGAAGCGGTGATCGGTGAGCTTCGGGTTGGCGCGCACCCGAGTGCGGCGGCCGGTAATGCCGCACGCGAGTCCAAGGGGGACGCGGCGCTCGCGCTCGCGGTCAGTTCCGCCCGCGGCAGGCTCGGTGGTTGCGCGTCCGAGGGGCTGCGCAAGGCCGATTCGATCGTCGCCGCCGAACTGTCGCGCATCGCCGACGCGTGGCTGGTCGCCGAGCGTCACGGCCTCGCGCTCGCGGAGTTGTTGGCGGCCGCACGAGCGGATCTTGTCGGACGCATGCGTTTCCACGGGCGAACCGCGGCCACCCTCGCCGGTGCTCGTGCCAGCGCCTCGGTGCTGGCAGGGCTTCCATTACTCGGAATCGTCCTCGGCCAGCTGATGGGCGCGAGCCCACTACCCGTCCTGTTCACCTCCGCCGCGGGCACGATCCTTCTCCCCCTCGGCGTCGCATTCGTCTGCGCCGGTCTGCTGTGGACCGACGCCATTACTCGAAAGGTGGTCGCGTGAAGCGACTTAACGAGCCACAGGCTCCCGAGCTGACCGCGCCACCGACTGCCGCACCGACCGAGTCACGTGCTTGTTTTTCGAACGGGCGATTGGCCGCTGCGTTGAGCAGCCGGCTGGCAAGTCGACCGCGCCCGCGCCGGAATGCCGCGATGACGGTATTGCGCACAGCCGCGTCGACTCGGTTGTGGACCGTTGTGCATATCTGGCGGCGCACCATGGCGTCGGTCGGCCCGGTACGACTCTCGACTGTGCCGCGCGCTGTTCCTTCTGCCTGGCTGTGGGCTGAAGGGATTCTCGGTGCGTCGATTTGGCGGCAGTCGATGGTCTGGATCAGACAGGGACCGATGCGCCGCGCGACCTCATCGTCGAACTGCTCTTCGAGCAATCAGATCTCGACATCGGGTCACTCCACAGTCAGCTGGCGAGGGTCGCCGAAGAACGCACGGGAATCACGGTCTTCGTGCGCGGCGCCGACACCAGCAGCCCGACCCCACCGCGCGGCGCCGTTTCGGCTGCGTGTCGGCCGACCACGTGGGTCACGCAGTCAGGCCGCCGTGCCGTTCAGGCGACATGCTGCTGTGTCAACCGGTGTGCTCGCTCGCCGTCGGCGCCGGTGGCGGGCGACCTGGCGGGTGGGACGGGTGGCCGTGTTTCGTTCCTGCTGTTCGGTGTCGCTGTGGTGTGTTGGGCGACTGGGCGGGTCGCGTCGTCGGGTGTCCGTGCTGTTGGGGCGGCGTGGTGTTGTGTCGGTTGCTCGTTGTCTGCGTCGGTGGCGGGCGATTGCGCGGGTGGGCCGAGGGGCCGTGTTTCGTCTCTGCCGTGCGGAGTCGTTTCGGTCGTGCGTCGAGCGACGGTATGGATCGAGCCCGAGGGGCGTTGACTCGACCGCTCGCCTTGTCGCCGCCTCGATGAGTCTGCGTGCGGGTCTTTCGGCCCTGTGGAGAACTCTTGTGCCGGTTGGTCTGTGGACCGTTGTGCATATTCGTAGGACGTGGGCTGTGTCGATTGGTCCGCGTGTTCGTGTGCTGACCGAATGGCGAGGCGTCGACTCGACCGGGAGGCGGGGTGTTGCCTGGAGCGGGCGGCACCTGGCCGCGTTGACAAGCGGGTTGCCGTGTCTGCTGAACCTGCGGCGAGTAGCTGTCTTGTTCGGACGGTGGGCTGGCGCGCGGGCCGTGCAGCGGGTGGCTGTGTTGGATGGCCCGCGGGCTTCTTTGACGACGTTGCGGAAAGCGGTCGCGCGCAGCTCGCAACCGGTGGCCTCCGTGATAGCGCCGACCTTGCGGCGAGCCGTCGTGTCGGTAGTGCTGTGCGGCGGTGCGTGGCGCGAGCGTCGCGGGCAGAGGGTGTTCAGGTTTCGATGCGCCGTGGCGAAGGGCTCGCGGTTGGTCGTGTCACGGGTCTTCAGGGGGCTGGAAACGCGGCTGGGAGCGCTTGGATTATCTGTGCGACCACATATCCGGTCCGAACCCGAAGACGGCCCGGTCGCTGTAGAGCGCGGTTTGTCTGGTGCGGACCTGTCCGGCGCGGCACAAAAGGCGGTGCGATGGAAATGATTACGTGGCCAGCACCGTCCTCGCTGCTGTTGCTGGCGGTCGCGGTGGTTCTTCTGCCCGGACGGGTCGCTCTGCGGCGGCGCCTGCGTGTGTTCGGCTCGGAATTGTTGGGGGAGCGCACCGAACCGGTGTCGGACTCGCGGCAGGACCCGTTGGCGACGGCGTCGGTGTTCGACCTGTTGGCAGCGTGCTTGCGTGCGGGATTGCCGATGGCGGGTGCGGCGCGCGTGGTGGCCGGGGGAGCACCCGAGGTGCTCGCCACCGCATTGCGCCGTGCCGCAGACCTTCTCGCACTCGGCGCGGACGCGGCTACCGCATGGGAGAAGGCCACCATGGATGCGGCGGGCAACGTCGAGGTGGCGGCGCTCGCGCGGATGGCCCGCCGCTCCGCGCGCTCGGGATCGTCGCTCGCGGAGGCGGTGGGTGAGCTCGCCGAACAACGCCGCGGCGCCGTCGAGGACGAGGCCGCCGCGCGAGCCGAACGTGCGGGTGTCCTGATCGGCGGCCCGCTAGGTCTCTGCTTCCTTCCCGCCTTCCTCTGCCTCGGCATCGTGCCGGTGGTGATCGGGCTCGCGGGCCGCGTGCTCGGTGGTGGGCTGCTGTGACGGTGCGCGAGAACACAACCCGAAACAGCCTTACCCGTACTCATCCGTGCGGACCGTCCGCGCGGAGCGCAAGGAGAGGGGAATCCAGTGCGATTCGATCAGCTCAACAGTCATGTCGGCCAAGCGGTGAGCGGCGCCTACTCGCTGCTGTTTTCGCGAATACGCTCGGCCGCCACCGCCGACGACGGCATGAGCACGGTGGAATACGCGATCGGGACCGTTGCCGCCGCGGCATTCGGTGCGGTGCTGTACACGGTGGTGACCGGCGACAATATCGTCAACGCGCTCACCGAGATCGTCGACAAGGCGCTGAATACCAAGGTGTAGGAGCACGGCCCCGAACTGGGTCGCGCACCGTAAGTGCCTGGGGAACAGGATCTCTCGGTGACGATCGCGGTGCCGTGACGGTTGAAGCGGCGATCGCGCTCGCCGCCGTCGTCGTGGTGGTCGTGTTGTGCGTCGGCGCGTTGTTGGCGGCGTCGACACAGGTGCGCTGTGTCGACGCCGCGCGGGAAGCGGCACGGTTGGCTGCCAGAGGCGACGATGCCCGAGCATCATCGGCGGCCGCGCGGATAGCGCCCCCCGGTGCGGGCGTTGGAGTCAGAGTCGAGGGCGACCACGTCGTCGCACGGGTCTCAGCCCACTCACCACTACTGCCACTGTTGGTCCTTCGTGCCGAGGCGATCGCGGCCCGCGAGCCGGGGACACCGTGAACCGCGGGCGACACGCCCACCCGCCGGTATCCAGATCCCGCGTGGCGTGGGCGAGTGGGGAGGCAGGAGGCACCGAGGGGTGTGTGGATCGGCCGGGGCGAGGTGAGGTTTCGGCCGAGTCGGGCGGCTGCTGGCGGCATCTGAGAGGTGCTGTGCGTGAGGTGGGGCGTTGGGGAGGGGCGGTGGCATCCGTGAGGTGCGTGGGTTGGGTGAGCCGGGGTGCTGTGTGCGAGGCCAGGTTTCGGCGAGTTGGGCGCGCGCTGGTGGCATCTGAGAAGTCCGTGTGGGCGGGGTGGTGCGGGTGTGGTGGGGCGCTGGTGGGCTCCGCGCCCGGAATCAGTGTCCGCGCGGTCGGCGGGTGTGTATGTCGGGAGCGTTGTGCGGTGGCGCCGGGGCGCGTGTTCGAAGAGGCTCTCGGGTGGGCAGTTTCGGCTCGGAGCGGGGTGGGCTACCGGCGCGAGCCCAGGTCCGCCACGGTCATCGAGAAGCCTGGGGCGGGCAGCTGGGTTTCGATGGCGAAGGTGGGGCGTTCGAGGGTGTCGTGTCGGCGTGGACCTGGGGAATCGGCTGGGCGGGGTGGCGGCGAAGGGAAGCGTGGGGTGGCCGGTTGTCCGGCTGTGTGGAATCGGCGGCGCGGACAGGCACGGGAGTTTTTCGGTGGGATGGCCGTGCGGTTGCGCGCGGACGCCGGGGTCGCGACGGTGTTCACCTGCTTCGCGGTGATCGGCCTGATCGGGATGAGTCTGCTGATCGGACAGGTCGGCGTGGTCACAGTGGCGCGGCATCGTGCGCAGGCGGCAGCCGATCTCGCTGCTCTCGCAGCCGCTGGCGCGATCGCCGAAGGAGCCGATGCCGGGTGCACCCGGGCGAGCGATATCGCGCGACGGATGGGCGCGCGAATCGGCGAGTGCGCAGTGGTCGGTTGGGACGTGACAGTAGCCGTCGAAAGAAATGTACCGTCGGGTCTGTTGGGTGACCCGACAGTACGCGCGATCGCACGCGCGGGACCGGTCGAAGAGTGTGGAACTAACGAAGCAACACAGTGCGTCGAGTAGCGGAAATCGGAACCGTCCTTCGCTGAATAAAACCGGTGCCAGACAATTCCCCGTAGACCGGTGGATAACAAATCGATTTTATTACGCGGCAGTAGCTGAAGATCGAATAGCAATAGGGTGGCTAACCCGCCGCTTACCGGTCGTTTGACCAGTTTGGTTTCCGGTGGTCGCGGTAAGTGAGTGGCGCGAATCCACCGAGACAACCTGGACACCCCGGCTCTATCGCCCACGAGGACGCCTCGGGGAGAACCAGCATCCGGCCGGGCGCGGACGTCAACTCGCTCATCCCGGCGACCGCCGAGTCGAGGTCGACACCCGCACGCGCGAGCGCGGATGGCATCGAGTGCATTCGGACGAACCGGTGTCTTCGCGCTGCGACCGGCCCCCGCAAGCGCGAGCGCGGCGATGGGCATCGAGTGCATTGCCGACCTGGTGTGCGCTCAACAGCCGCAACCGCACGATCGCGCCCTGCTCGTCGCCGTGCCGGAGACGAACGAGGTGCCGTGTTCGTCGGCCGTGTGCTCGGCGTAGAAGTCAGCGGCGGTGGAGGTGGTCGAGCTGAGATGGCCGACCATCAGTCTTGCTGTCCATCGGTGGCGCATCGACCGGAACGGCTCGGCTCGGCGTGGGCGGGGTTTTGATCGAGGTCAGCGCTCGGGTATCTCGGCGAGAAGTGCGCGGAGTAGGCGGCCGGCTGCCGCTTTCGCCAGTGGTTCGTTGCCGTTGCCGCACTTGGGTGACTGCACGCACGAGGGGCATCCGGCCGCGCAGCCACAGGACTCGATGACGGTCAGCGTCGCCGCGAGCCAGTGCCGCAACCGGGCGAATCCGCGCTCGGCGAATCCGGCCCCACCGGGCTGACCGTCGTAGACGAACACCGTCGGCAGCCCGGTGTCGGGGTGTTCCGCGGTGGATACGCCGCCGATGTCCCAGCGGTCGCACGTCGCGACCAGGGGCAACATCCCGATCGCCGCGTGTTCCGCCGCGTGCAGCGCCCCTGGGATGTCTGAAGGGTCGATGTCGGCTCGCGCCAACAGTTCCGGTGTGACCGTGTAGAACACGGCGCTGGTCGGCAAGGTCTGCGGGGCCGTGTCGAGCTCCACGAGGTCGAGCACTTCGCCGGTGAGCAGCGTGCGAAGGTACCCGACCACCTGGCTGGTGACGCGCACGCGGCCGAGTGCGAGCGTCACGGCACCGTGGCTGTGACGTTCGATCAGCTCATCGACCGCGATCGAGGTGACCTGGCGCGCGTGGGTGGTCCACCCTGGTTCGTCGGCGCGCACGATGGCGACGCCACCGTCCACATCCAGCTCGTCGACCACATACGTGTCGCCCTGATGCAGGTGCACGGCGCCGTCGTGCAGCGTCGCGAGTGCTCGACCCGCGTCGGCGGTGCCGAGCAGCCGACCGGTTTCGCCGTCGATAATCGCCACCTGCGTGCCGATTCCCCCGCGCACGTCGACATCGTCATGTGGTTGGGCGTGTGCGTCGGTGACGAACCACCGCGCCGCACCATCGGCCTTGCGCGCCTGCCTGCGCCGGATCAGTCCCTTATCGGCCAGGTCGGCTACCACATCCGTGGCACCGAGCTCGGTGACCTCCGATTCGGTCAGCGGCATTTCCAGTGCCGCGCACAGCAGCTGTGGGCCGAGCACATAGGGATTGCGCGGGTCGGTGATCGTGGCTTCGACCGGCTTGTCCAGCAGTGCCTCCGGGTGGTGGACCAGGTAGGTGTCGAGCGGATCGTCCCTGGCCACAAGCAGGACCAGCGAGCCATGTGTGCGCCGACCGGCACGACCGGCCTGCTGCCAGAAGGAGGCGAGCGTGCCGGGAAAACCGGTGATCACCACGGCGTCCAAACCCGCGATATCCACCCCGAGTTCGAGTGCGTTGGTGCTCGCCGCACCCAGTAGCTCGCCCTCGGACAGTGCCGTTTCCAGCGCCCTCCGGTCTTCGGCCAGGTATCCGGCGCGGTAGGCGGCGACGCGGCGGGCCAGCGCGGCGTCGACCTCCGACAATTGCCGTCGCGCCTGGATGGCGACCAGTTCGGCGGCTCGTCGCGAACGCACGAAGGTCAGCGTTCTCGCCCCTTCGACCACCAGGTCCGCCATGATCTCGGCGGCTTCGGTGGTGGCCGACCGACGGACCGGCGCGCCGTTTTCCCCGGTCACCGCCGTCGACAGGGGTGGCTCCCACAGCGCGATCGTGCGCGGTCCGTGCGGTGACCCGTCCTCGGTGACGGCCACGCACGGCGCACCGATCAGCCGGGTCGCGGCGTCCGCGGGTTCGGCAGTGGTCGCCGAGCACAGCACGAACACCGGGTCGGCGCCGTAGCGCGCGGCCAGCCGCCGCAGCCTGCGCAACACCAGTGCCACGTGCGAGCCGAAGACACCGCGGTAGGCGTGGCATTCGTCGACCACGACGTAGCGCAGTCGGCGCAGCATGCGTGCCCACCGTTGATGCGAGCGCAGGATGCCGAGATGCAGCATGTCCGGGTTGGTGAAGACCCACCGACTGTTGGACCGGACCCACTGCCTGATCTCGGTGGGGGTGTCGCCGTCGTAAGGCGCGGGGTGGATGTCGCGCAGCGGCCCTTCGTGGGTCATGGTGCCGATCGCACGCAGTTGGTCGGCGCCCAGCGCCTTGGTCGGGGCCAGATACAACGCGGTGGCGTTCGGCTCGTCGAGCAGCGTTGTGAGCACGGGTAATTGGTATCCGAGCGATTTCCCCGACGCGGTCCCGGTGCTGACGACGACGTTGTGCCCGTGGAAGGCGAGTTCGGCGGCCTCGGTCTGGTGTGACCACGGTGCGCGCACCCCCGCCGTCTGTAGCGCGGCGACGACCTGGGGTGATGACCATTCCGGCCAGGTGGTTGGCTTAGCGGCTCGCGCAGGTAGTTCGACGACGTGCGTCAGGCGTTGGTCGTCGGCGGACGCTCCGGTTCGGACACGATTCAGCAACGAAGCCCCGTAGCCGGGTGGTGTCGATGGTCGGCTCAGTGGCTCTTCGGGGCCGGGCAGGCTCACCGGTTTGCCGATCCGCGCGACACGGAGTACCCGGAAAGTGTGAAACGTGTGTGCTTGGGAGAAGTTACCCGGCATTTCGGTACCCAATAGCGACCTTGCTCACACGCTGTTTGCCAGACGCTGGCTCGGTTATCCGAGAGCAAACGAACCGTAAGTCTGGATTTAGCCATTGTGTTCCTCACCTGCGCATTCGCAAGATCAACTTTTTTGCGAATTGTCGGTAACTCGGCTGTTGAATTTCCCGAAGACATGGTTCACTGGTTCCTGGTCGCAAGCTTCTGTGTTCGAGGGACGGATCCAAAGTCCAAACCGCTCAGCAGGATCGTGTTGCGAACGGTGTGCTTGGCTTTCCTAGCAGGGGGAACCAACAGTACAACGGTCGGAACGGGCCCGGTGGACGAACCCAGTTGTCCGCCGTTCCGTAGATAAAGAAGAGGAACAGAATGGCACAGGGAACTGTGAAGTGGTTCAACGCGGAGAAGGGGTTCGGCTTCATCGCGCCCGAGGACGGGTCCGCTGACGTCTTCGTCCACTACTCCGAGATCCAGGGTTCGGGTTTCCGCACCCTCGAAGAGAACCAGAAGGTCGAGTTCGAGGTTGGCCAGGGAACCAAGGGCCCCCAGGCCACTGGAGTTCGCGCGCTCGCCTGAGCGACGGGAACCATCCACCCCCTCGTCCCTCACCGCCGGTAACGGAGGTGGGGGACGAGCTATATCCGGGGTACGACATATCGAGCACAGCTCGCGCCGTACGCTTCCTCCGAACATGCCGCGCGACCGGCGCGGTGAAAAAAGAGGGCATACTGATTCGCGGTGACGCGCGTACGCTCTGTGGTTCGAGTCGCAAGCACTCGGCCGCATACAGGCGTCAGGGTATAAACGTGTCTGGTGGCAACGCCCAGCCGTAGCCGCTGCTTGCCCCAGCCGCGCACAGTGCGAAAAGCGCCGCGCGGATCGAAAGGAAAGGTGTATTCGCCGGTGGCAACACGAGACCGCGGTGCAGCCGACCAGGGCCGTCCCCTGCGTCGTCTCGTGATCGTCGAGTCCCCTACCAAGGCTCGTAAGATCGCGCCCTACCTGGGGCGCAACTACGTCGTCGAGGCGTCGGTAGGACATATTCGTGACCTGCCACGCGGCGCGGCGGATGTCCCCGCCAAGTACAAGGGGCAGTCGTGGGCACGCCTCGGTGTCGACGTCGACAACGACTTCGAGCCGATCTATGTGGTGAGCCCGGATAAGAAGGCCAAGGTTTCCGAGCTGAAGAGCCTGTTGCTCGACGCCGATGAGCTCTACCTCGCCACTGACCCCGACCGCGAGGGCGAGGCCATCGCCTGGCACCTGCTCGAGACGCTGAAGCCGAAGGTCCCGGTGCGGCGGATGGTGTTCCACGAGATCACCGAGCCCGCGATCCTCGCGGCCGCCGCCGACACCAGGGAGCTCGACAACGACCTGGTCGACGCGCAGGAGACCCGACGCATCCTCGACCGGCTCTACGGCTACGAAGTCAGTCCCGTGCTGTGGAAAAAGGTGATGCCTCGGCTGTCTGCCGGTCGCGTGCAGTCGGTCGCCACCAGGGTGGTTGTGCGCCGTGAGCGTGAGCGCATGGCGTTCCGCTCCGCCGAGTACTGGGATATCGCCGCGAAGCTCGACGCGGGCAGCGACCCGAACGCGGAGTCCGCCAATCCGAGGACCTTCGGCGCGCGGCTGGTGAATGTCGACGGCGCCAGGGTGGCCAGCGGTCGCGACTTCGGCTCCGACGGCCAGCTCAAGGGTGACGGTGGTGTCGTCGTTCTCGACGAGGGTCGGGCGCGACGGCTTGCCGAATCCTTGGACGGCGCAGATCTCGTCGTCTCCTCCGCGGAGGCCAAACCCTATACGCGTAAGCCGTATCCGCCGTTCATGACCTCGACGTTGCAGCAGGAGGCGGGGCGCAAGCTTCGATTCACCTCCGAGCGCACGATGCGGGTCGCGCAGCGGTTGTACGAGAACGGCTACATCACCTACATGCGTACCGACTCGACCACGTTGTCGCAGTCGGCGATCAACGCGGCACGCACGCAAGCCACTCAGCTCTACGGCACGGAGTACGTGCACCCTTCGGCGCGTCAGTACAACCGCAAGGTGAAGAACGCGCAGGAGGCACACGAGGCGATCCGTCCCGCGGGTGACAGTTTCGCGACGCCAGGTCAGTTGCACGCCCGGCTGGACAACGACGAGTTCCGGCTCTACGAACTGATCTGGCAGCGCACCGTCGCCTCGCAGATGGCCGACGCCAAGGGAACCACGCTGACCTTGCGCATCACCGGCGTCGCGGGGACCGGCGAGGAGTGTGTGTTCTCCGCCTCCGGTCGCACGATCACCTTCCCCGGCTTCCTCAAGGCCTATGTGGAAAGTGTCGACGAGGAGGCGGGCGGCCAGTCCGATGACGCGGAGTCGAGACTGCCCGCATTGTCGGAGGGCGAGGGCGTCACCGCCGTCGAGCTGAATCCCGATGGGCACAGCACGAATCCGCCCGCACGCTATACCGAGGCGTCGTTGATCAAGACGCTCGAAGAACTCGGCATCGGCCGCCCTTCGACCTACTCGTCGATCATCAAGACGATTCTCGACCGCGGCTATGTGTACAAACGTGGCAACGCGTTGGTGCCGTCGTGGGTGGCGTTCGCCGTAATCGGTTTGCTGGAGGTGCATTTCGGCCGCCTGGTCGACTTCGACTTCACCGCCGGGATGGAAGATGATCTCGACGCCATCGCCGGTGGTCGTGAGCAGCGCGGAAACTGGTTGTCCAGCTTCTACTTCGGTGGCGATCACGGCGCAGAGGGTTCGGTCGCGCGGTCGGGTGGTCTCAAGCGGATGGTCGGGGATCGCCTCGACGGCATCGACGCGCGAGAGATCAACTCCATCAAGATGTTCAGCGATTCCGAGGGTCGCGACGTTGTTGTCCGGGTCGGCCGGTACGGGCCGTATCTGGAGCGGATGGTCATCAATCCCGATGACCCCGAAGGGGATTCGATTTCGCAGCGGGCGAACCTGCCCGACGATCTCCCGCCCGACGAGCTGACCCCCGAGGTCGCGGAGAAGCTGTTCTCCACGCCGCAGGAGGGTCGTTCGCTGGGGACCGATCCGGTATCAGGGCACGAAATCGTTGCCAAGGAAGGGCGTTTCGGCCCGTACGTCACCGAGGTGCTGCCCAAGCCTCCCGAGGAAGAGGGCAAGCCGCCGGCGAAGAAGACGGCCAAGAAGTCCACCGCCCCGAAGCCGAGGACCGGTTCGTTGTTCAAGTCGATGGATCTGGCGAGCATCACCCTCGAGGACGCGTTGCGGCTGCTCTCGTTGCCTCGGGTGGTCGGTACCGACCCGACTTCCGGCGACGAGATCACCGCGCAGAACGGCCGCTACGGCCCATATCTGAAGAAGGGCACCGATTCTCGCTCGTTGACCGGCGAGGAGCAGATCTTCGGCATCACGCTCGACGAGGCGTTGAAGATCTACGCGGAGCCGAAACGCCGTGGGCGCCAGGCGTCGGCCGCGGCGCCGTTGCGTGAGTTGGGCGAGGATTCGGCGAGCGGGAAGCCGATGGTGATCAAGGACGGACGTTTCGGTCCCTACGTCACCGACGGCGAAACCAACGCGACGCTGCGCAAGGGCGACGAGATCGAATCGGTCACCCCCGAACGTGCCATGGAACTGCTCGCCGATCGCAGGGCGCGCGGGCCGGTGAAGAAGGCCGCCAAGAAGTCGGCGGCCAAGAAGGCGCCCGCGAAGAAGGCCGCGGCGAAGAAGGCGACCGCGAGCAAGACGGCGGCGAAGAAGACGACGGCGAAGAAGACCGCGACCAAGTCGACTACCACGAAGACCGTTGGTAAGAAGACGGCAGCGCAGAAGGCGGCGGCGTCGAAGTCCGGTATCGGCAAATCCTGATCGGCGGGTCAACAGCGCTGGCTGCCGGAAAACGGTTCGCCGACTGGGCGCCGAGTGAGCAGGAACACCGGGTCCGCAGTCATGTTCGCGCTGCACATGGACGCACGGGTCGCGCGGTCGACAACGAAGGACTCGCGGTCATCGAATTCAAATGGTCTCTGGTCTCAATGGTCGCTTCGATGATCCCGAGCTCAGGCGTGCTCGCGCTGCTGGAAAGTCCGCCCGGCGAACTGCTCGACGCCACCGCTGGAGTGCAAACCCACACCACACCCCGCCGTGGTGATCGCGCAGTTCGCTGGGTGGAGTAGGTGTGGCGTCGTGGGTAATCGGTGTCGGTGGCGGTCGCTAAGGTGGAGCGCGTGGCAGGTGTCTTCGATCGGTTGGTCGGCCAAGAGACGGTCGAGTCGGAGTTGACGGCTGCCTCGATCGCGGCGCGCGCGGACGTCATCGAGGGTGCGATGACGCATTCTTGGCTGTTCACCGGGCCGCCAGGATCGGGCAGATCCGTTGCGGCACTGTGCTTCGCGGCGGCACTGCAATGCACCGACCCCGGCACACCGGGGTGCGGTCGATGCCACGCGTGCACCACCACCATGGCGGGTACCCACGGCGATGTGCGTCGTGTGATTCCCGAGGGCCTCAGCATCAGCACCAAGGAGATGCGCGCGATCGTGCAGGTGGCCTCCCGCAGGCCGAGCACGGGGCGGTGGCAGGTGGTGGTGATCGAGGACGCCGACCGTTTGACCGAGGCCGCGGGCAATGTGCTGCTGAAGGTGGTCGAGGAACCGCCGGATCGCACAGTGTTTCTGTTGTGCGCGCCGTCGGTGGATCCCGAAGACATCTCGATCACGCTGCGTTCGCGCTGCCGCCACGTGCATTTGGTGACCCCGTCGGTGCCCGCGATCGCGCGGGTATTGCGTGAACGCGACCAACTCGACGAGAAGACCGCGAATTGGGCGGCTTCGATCAGCGGCGGGCACGTCGGCCGCGCTCGTCGCCTGGCCACCGACGAACAAGCGCGCGCGCACCGGCAACGTGCGCTCGCCCTGGTGTCGGCCGCCGCGCGACCCGGTGCCGCGTACGCGGCCGCGGATCAGTTGGTGAAGGCCGCCGACGACGAGGCCAAGGAGATGAGCGCCGCCCGCGACGAACGTGAACGCGACGAGCTGTCCACGGCACTCGGCGCTGGCGGTACCGGAAAGGGCTCCGCCGGTGCCACTCGAGGTTCGGCCGGTGTCCTCAAGGACCTCGAACGCCGCCAGAAGTCCCGCGCCACCCGCACCGGCCGCGACGCCCTCGACCGCGCACTCATCGACGTCGCCGGCGTATACCGCGACGCTTTGGCCGTCCGCTTCGGCGCGGCAGGCCGAGGCACCGGCGTCGCTCTCACCCACCCCGACCTGGTCGACGAGATTCACGAGTTGGCGACCGACGTCCCTCCCGAGGGCCTACTCCGCTCGATAGACGCTGTCCTTGCCTGCCGCGAGGCCCTCGACACGAACGTCAAGCCGCGTTTCGCCCTAGCGGCTTTGGCGGCTTCTCTCATTGCCGCACACGCCAGCTGACGGAGCCCTGGCGTTCAAGAGAGATGCTCGCCAACGCGATCTGTTCGCCGATCCTGCGGGAGCCGGTTGGGCCCGGCCAGTTCTCCGAGCGGCGTCCTGGCTTGTTCGGCAACGCACAAATCTCGGCGGTGACGATGTTCTCGTCCGTATGAGCGGGTTTGTGCGCTGGCGCTTGGCGAAGTTCAATACGCTGAGCTGAGCGCGGAGACGCCGATGCGGCTCAACGCCACGGCGACCTCGCGCCGACAAATCGCCGACGGCAGTCGTGCAGGTACTCGATGTTGCCCATCTGCCTGTCGTGGCTCCGCCACGTCAACGACTACCGACCCCGCCTTGCACGACGACCTATGCGAGGCAGCCACGTCACCACGACCACCCGTTTTCGCGATCCGTGCGCGAGGCGATAGACTCGCCAAGCCGAAAGGCACGCCGCCTTAGCTCAGTCGGTAGAGCGCTTCACTCGTAATGAAAAGGTCAGGAGTTCGATTCTCCTAGGCGGCTCCAGGCCAGAGGCACTTTCAGTGCCTCACCCGCGCGGGTTGGCGCGCTCAGTGTGCCAACCAGCGGGGGATTTGCTTGCTCACTCAGCCGAACAGCGCGGTTCCCGCAGCCTTCAAGTCCTCGGTTGTGCGTCGCTGTAGATCGACAACGACGCAGCTCGACGGTGGTGCGTTCAGCGGCCTCGCCCGGCGGTGCACGGGACCACGACCGTGGGAGTTTCCAGCAGGCACGCTAGCGCTACCGCGTGCGCGGCCGGGCCGAAGTGCTCGGGGCTCGGCGCAACAATCGCGGTGGCACCCTTGCTGGATGTGGTGTGCACTATCAGCGTCGTCGGCATGTAGGTATCCGCGGTGATCGTGAGCACCCCGGCGAACTGGTAGCCGCGCGCTGCGGCGAGCTCTTGAGTCACTTGCTCGTCGTGAGCCTGCTGATCGCCGTACACCTGCGTGTTGATCAGTCCGATCGCGTTCGTGGTCATTAGGTGCCTTCCGGGATTGCGTACCGCTGGAACGTCTGCTGTGGTCGCAGCGTCGTCACGCCGTCGACTTCGGCGAGCAGTGTTCGCACCACCGATGCGGGTAGGTGTTCGAGCGTCGGCAGGAACACGGCTGCGGCGTTCATCCGGCGCACCAGGTCGAGCAAGTGCGCAGCGCGGTTCGGCGTGCTCTCCGTGTGGGTAACGATCAACGCCATGTCGTAGCCGTAGCGGGTTGCCAACGCGTACATCCGTTTCGCGTCCCACTGCCGCGTCTCGCCAGACAGGTCGGCGCGCATGTAACCCACCGCGACGAACGGTTCGTCGTCGCTCACCGCACCACTCGTGGGTCCGGTGTCGCATGCCCAGCGTCGACCACCGTCCAGAATGCCGCGTACTTCGCCGGACATGTAGCGGTGTCACAGTCGATGCGCAGTTGCATCACGCGGTGAGCCTGCTCGACGGTGTAGGGAACCTTCGGCGCCGAATGGCATTCCCGCTCCAGAAGCTCGCTGACCGACACCGCGCCGGGCACCTGCACTGGCCGATCAAGTAGCCACGGCAGCAACCAGAACACGACGCCGAGTAGTGCCAGCGTTCCGACAACGACGATCACGGTTATCTCGAGTTCGCTCACGTTCACCCCTGCTGTCCCCGCCGACTGGTTACCCCCGACGCCGGGGAAGCGGGGTTCAGCCCGGCGTCGGGCGTGGGTCAACGTTCTCTGGAACGATGCGACGGTGCGACGGCACGTGATGGGGCGAGTTGTGGGAAAGCGATGGGAATTGGTGCCCGCCGCAACGATTGGGCACCTACGCTCGGGGTAGGTCCAGCAGAGAGGCCGATAAATCCGTGACCGGACGAAACGATCAGCTCATAGAGGCTCGGTTGCGAGTGGAGTCGCCCGGATCGCCTGGCCATTCGATGACGCGCCAAGAGCTGGCGAATGCGGTCAACGACCATGTTTTTCGGGCGACCAACAAGCGAGGTGCTGTCGATGAACGGCACGTCGGTAAGTGGGAGCGAGGCGAAACTACGTGGCCACGAGCATACTATCGGGCAGCACTGCGAGCGGTATTGAACATCGCGACCGATGTCGAACTCGGGTTTGTCCGGCATCGAGAACCGTCGGATGACGACGACGTGAATCGCAAGCAGTTCCTTCAAACCACTGCACTGACCGTGGGTTCGGGTGCGGTGCTGGCGAATGCCGCACCGTCAGATCCTGAAATGATCGAGGCAATGGCCGGGCCGACCACGCACTACCGGCGCATGGAGTCCTCGGTGCCATCCGATCGGCTATTCCCTGCTGTTGAGGCACAGCTAGCTCTTGTCGCCGGAGTTGTGCGCGATCGGTTCCGCACTTCCAGTGGATTCCGCGTGTTGTCCGAAGTGGCCGGCCTCTCCGCGTGGCTGGCCGTCGATCGAGCCGATGACTCGACCGCCCGCAAGCGCTACGGAGAGGCGATCTCGTTCGCCGAGCGCACTCATCACCCGTTACTGGCCGCATACATGACGGCATCTCTCGGGCATTACGCCGTCGAGGCAGGAGACGGACGCGCCGGACTTGCGATGCTCCGCACCGCGGCGGGTCAGATGGGTACCGATGTGCCCGACAGTGCTGGTGCGTGGCTGGCGTCGTTGCTCGCGGTCGCGCACGCGGCAACCGGCGATCGAACTAGCGCCCTTGCATCATTGCGTCGGGCCGAGCGCTTGGCGAACCGACAACGGGGCGAACCACGGTGGCCGTGGGTATTCGTATTCGACGGGCCGAAAGCGGCGCGTTACGAGGCCAGCACGCTTGCCCGGCTCGGCGAACATCGCATGGCGCGAGAAGCGTTCGCTGTCGCCGAACCGACACTGATTGCCGCCAAGCCGCGCGCACTGGCGCACGTCGAACACGCCCACGCCTTGGCGCGGAGTGGCGATATCGAAGGCGGGTGTGCACTCGCCTCCGACGCGTTGGCTGTCGGATTGACGTACCGCAGCGAGCGAATTACGAGGCTGGCTCGAAACTTCCGAGCCAGTCTGCCGACGCAGACTGTCGAGGCTCGACCCCTTGATGATGCACTGGCCACGCTGTACAGACGGGACGATCTATGACGCGGATTGCGATCACAGGACATCGGGGGCTTCCTCCTGAGACCACGACGCGGGTTGGGGTTGAGATTCGCACCGAGGTAGTCAAGCGCGTCGGCGCCGACTTGGTAGGGGTGAGTCTTATTGCCGATGGGCCGGATTCGTTGTTCGCATGCGCCGTCCTCGAACTCGGCGGCTCACTCGTCGTCGTCGTCCCGTCCCGCAGATACCGTGAGGGGCTACCAACTGAACATCATCTGGTATACGACGAATTATATTCCGCTGCATCGGAAGTGATCGCGCTCGATCGGGAAGAGTCCGATTCCGAAGCCCACCAGGCGGGTAGCGTGCGCATGCTGGAGGAAGCCGACGAACTGCTCGCCGTTTGGGACGGCCAGCCAGCACGCGGTTACGGCGGGACCGCCGACGTAGTGGCAGCGGCAAGAGACCGAGCCATGCCGGTCACGGTGATCTGGCCCGTCGGCGCAACGAGGGACTAGCTTCGCGAGGTTGTTGGCGACGACGATCCAGGCGATGCCAGTTCAGAGCCAGTTTCCAGCGTGCCGCCAGTGTGCCAAGACGGGCAGATACGAGCCGGAACGGTTCGGTACCACCTGGACACGAAAGGGCCTCTGACTTGGACTAGCCGGACCTGTACGGACGCCGGATCATACTTTCCGGCTCACTCGTAATGAAAGGTCAGGAGTTCGATTCTCCTAGGCGGCTCCACCCGGAAAGTGGCCCTAACCAGCCGCTTTCCGGCTCTGGTGCAGGCTGTTCCGCTCGCGGGGCGTGAGCGAGAAGGGTTGCGCGCCGTCGCCGAGGCGCTGCTGTGAGGCTATGCGCGCAGCCCGCCGGTGAGGAGGGTGGCCAACTCCCGGTAGGCGTCGGCGTCATCGAGTCCGGTGGCCGCACGTACGCCGCCCTGCTGGATGCGGGCCATCATGGTCGCGGTGAGCTCGGCGGTGAAAGCGGCGTGCACATCCCGGAATTCGCCGTTCGCGACGCCTTCATCGATGAGTTGCGCGACTCTGTGCGCCGCGATGCGGGTGTTCTGCTCGTAGACCTCGCGTGCGGGGGCCAGTGCGTCGAGATCCGACATGAACTGATCCGAGGCCGCGCCGAGGGCTTTTCCGACCGCGGTGAGGTAGGCGATGATCCGTTCCCTCCCCCCTTCGATCTGGGTGATCTGCTGCTCGACGTCCTCGGTCGCGCTGCGGAAGAAATGCACTGCCGCGGCTTTGACCAGCTGCTCTTTGCTTCCCGCGAGGGTGTACAGGGTCGACTTCGAGCAGCGCAGTCGTGCCGCGATGTCATCGAGGGTGAGGTGGGCGAAGCCCTCGGCGAGGAAGAGCTCGACCATGGCGTCGAACAATTCGGTTCGCCGCCGAGTGGTGAAACCGCCAGGAGTGAGCTGATCCATACGCCGAATAGTACTGAAAGTGCTCTTGCAGTACTGTCGACGTGACAGTACTGTGATGAGTACTGGAGTACTGTTTTTCGTAGCCTGAACGGAGAATTCCTGTGGCCGTCGAACGATTGCTGCCCACCGATGAGGCCCGCGATCTGATCCAGCTCGCGCGCGATATCGCCGACAAGGTCCTCGCTCCGATCGTCGACGAGCACGAAAAGGCGCAGACCTACCCCGAGGGTGTCTTCGCGCGTTTGGGTGAAGCCGGGCTGCTGAGCCTGCCGTACCCCGAGGAGTGGGGCGGTGGCGGTCAACCGTACGAGGTGTATCTCCAGGTGTTGGAGGAACTCGCCGCGCGCTGGGCGGCGGTCGCGGTCGCGGTCAGCGTGCACAGTCTGTCCTGCCATCCGCTGCTGGCCTTCGGTACCGAGGAGCAGAAGCAGCGCTGGCTTCCGGAAATGCTGGGCGGCAACACGATCGGTGCCTACAGTCTGTCCGAGCCACAGGCTGGTTCCGATGCCGCCGCAGTGGCATGCAAGGCCAACCCCGTCGAAGGGGGTTACCGAATCAACGGCACCAAAGCGTGGATCACCCACGGTGGCGTCGCCGATTTCTACAACGTCTTCGCCCGCACCGGTGCGGGATCGCGCGGCATCTCCTGCTTCCTGGTTCCGAAAGACCTCGACGGATTGAGCTTCGGTAAGCCCGAGGAGAAAATGGGTCTGCACGCCGTGCCGACAACCACCGCGCACTACGACCACGCCATGGTCTCCGAGGATCGCCGCCTGGGTTCCGAGGGGCAGGGGCTCCAGATCGCGCTGAGCGCCCTCGACGCCGGTCGGCTCGGGATCGCCGCGGTAGCAACCGGATTGGCGCAGGCCGCGCTCGACGAAGCCGTCGCCTACGCCAAAGAACGCACCACCTTCGGTAAGAAGATCATCGACCATCAGGGCCTCGGTTTCCTGCTCGCCGACATGGCCGCCGCCGTGGATTCGGCGCGAGCCACCTACCTCGACGCCGCGCGACGCAGGGATGCCGGGCTGTCCTACTCGCGGCAGGCTTCGGTCGCGAAACTCGTGGCCACCGACGCGGCGATGAAGGTCACCACCGATGCGGTGCAGGTCTTCGGCGGCTCCGGCTACACCCGCGACTTTCGGGTCGAGCGGTACATGCGCGAAGCCAAGATCACCCAGATCTTCGAGGGCACCAACCAGATTCAACGGTTGGTCATCAGTCGTTCGCTCGCGAAGTGAACCGAATATGTCGGCAGCCGGTTGCCACCTGCCGGCCGGGTCGAACAGCGAGCACCCATCGGTCGCAACGCCCTGGGCAGCCAGGGACGCCGATCCCGGACACCGACACACTCAGGAAGTGCCCATGAGCCTGCCAGCCATTCTCAGCGACCGGCTGCGACTACCCGTCGTGGCCTCGCCGCTTTTTCTCGTATCCGGTCCGGAACTGGTGGTGGCCCAATCCATCTCCGGTGTGGTCGGCTCATTCCCCTCGCTCAATGCCAGGCCGCAGCCTGTCCTACGCGAATGGTTGACCCGCATCACCGAGGATCTGGCCAAACACGACGCCGATCATCCGGACAGCCCCGCCGCACCCTTCGCGGTCAACCTGATCGTGCACAAGAGCAACGACCGGCTCGAGGAAGATCTCGCGACGATCGTCGAATTCCAAGTGCCCATCGTGATCACCTCGCTCGGTGCACGAACTGATGTCAACGAAGCCGTGCACTCCTACGGCGGCGTGGTCCTGCACGACGTCATCAACAATGTGTACGCGCACAAGGCGATCGAGAAAGGCGCCGACGGTCTGATCGCCGTCGCGGCGGGCGCTGGCGGCCATGCCGGTACCCAGTCGCCGTTCGCGCTGGTGCAGGAGATCAGGTCCTGGTTCGACGGCCCGCTATTGCTGTCCGGCGCGATCGCGCACGGCCGTTCGATTCTCGCCGCTCAGGCCGCGGGCGCCGACCTCGCCTACGTCGGCTCCGCGTTCATCCCCACCGACGAAGCCAACGCCGACGGCCGCTACAAGCAGATGATCGTCGACTCCACCGCCGCCGACATCGTCTACTCGAACCTGTTCACCGGTGTCCACGGCAACTACCTGCGCGCCAGCATCGCCGCCGCCGGCCACGACCCCGACAACCTGCCCGAATCCGACCCGTCGGCCATGGATTTCGGCACCGGCGACCAGCCGACCACCGGTGCGAAACCCTGGCGCGACATCTGGGGCTCCGGCCAGGGCGTCGGGGCCATCGAGGCAATCGAACCTACCGCGCGGGTTGTCGACCGACTCGCAGGCGAATATGTCGCCGCCCGCCGCCGCCTGCTGCTGGAACTCAGCGACTGACCCTCCCGCGCAACGGTTTCGTCCTCGCGCGCGGAGACTCGGTGCGGCGACCGACGATGATTGTCGTGGACTACTCCGGTGAAATGGCAATTCACACTATTGGTAATGGTGCTTGCACGACAGGATATGGATTACCTCGTTCTCGACTCGGTACACCAGGCGGTGCTCTTCGTGCTCGCGCCAGAACCGATGCGCAGAGGAGTCCGGCGGCAGCGACATGCCGAAGGCATGGGGAAACCCGAGCCACTGATGCACAGCCTGGCAGGTTGGTGGTCGCGCCGGATCACGCAGGAGTTCCGAACCGTGGACCGGTCGACGCTCTGGCGCGCGGGTAGCACCGCTGCCGAAATAGCCGGCTCAGTTCCGGGTCGTACCGGGTTCGAGAGCCAACCGGACCTGAGCTTCGATCGCGGCAACGACGGGCCTAGGCAGATGCACCCGACCTCTGGCCTCGAGGTCGACGACGATCTGCTGCGCTTTGCGCAGGTAGGAGGTCTTTTCGGCGGCGTGATCAGTGGCTTGTGCGTGGTTGTAGAGCTTGGCGGCGGTGTCGAGGTCGCAGCGGTCGTTCTGGTCCAGGTAGTTCGTTCCGGTGGCTTTGCCGTCGCGTTCGCAGCGAATCCAGGTGCGCCGCAGCGTATCCACCGCCGCACGGTAGCGGCCCGCGTACGCGGCATCTTCGGGGTAGGTGTCGGTGGCGAGTGCCTGCGCCTCCGCCAGTGCGGTGTGGAAATCCATGACCGGGTCCCTGGTGATGTCGGTGACTCCGGGATAGCGCAGGAAGAGGGTGGGATCGAGTTCGTAGGCGCCGTATTCGGAGAGGACCCGTCGGTGGGTGGTGCGCGACGCTTCCCACAGTCGGATATCGGCGGCGGGTGATGCGCTCGGTGTGGTGTGCCACCTCTGGTCGGTCGGTTGTTCTGCGTCACGACGATCGGCGGAAGTTTTCTCGGCGGCGGCGGCGTCGTCGGCGGTGGGAGCGGCGACGTTCGACGGTGTCGGCGAAATATCGTCGGCCGATTCTTCGACCGCGTCCTGCGGTTGTGCCTTGCGGAGTCGTCGAATGATCTCCTCGGCAACGGGATCGGATTCGTGTACCGCGACCTGGTAGGGACCACCGTCGACGAAGGTCAACCGCAGAAACCGGCAGCCCTCGACGCGAAGGTCGCGATACTCGGGTGCGACGTGCGTTTCCGAAGCGGCCTCGGACGACAGTTCGACGCCGACGAGCTCCGTGAGCGGTCGGACGACATCCGAGGAATCCGCTGCGTGCGCGGCATCGATGCCGATGATGACCTGTTCATCGGCCAGTCCGAGCCGCACCGTCGGGCGCACGGACGCACCGAACACGGTAAGCCCGAGCGAACCCGTCACCGCCGCACCGACGATTGCGACGACGATGTCGGGCGTTACACCGAGCAGCGCGAGCACCACCAGCAGCGGTAGCGCGCCCAGCAGCAGTGCGGTGCCGATCACCTGCCGCATCCGCGCCGTGCCGGTGACGTATTCGGTGCGGGTGACCAGTGCCGCGTCCGAACCCGTCGTCACGGAGTTCACGGTCGCCGAATCGTCGAGCACATACGGTAAACGTTACCGTGACACCGTCGTTCCCGGTGCTCAGCGCGTATGGTTGGCTCGTGCCCGACGCTTTGCCACAGTGCCGGCGGGTCGTACTCTTTCCCGCCGATCATCAGGGGCGCCGGTGAATTCGATGGTCCGCGCCGCGATAGGTGGCGTGTGTGTCGGCGGCGGGGTCGCGGTCGGCGCCTACTCCGGTGGTTGGTTCCTGCTGGTCGCGGTGATCGCCTCCCTGTTCGGAATAGGGCTGGTCGTCGGCGACTACTTCCGTTCGCTCAGCGCAGTTTCCGACGGTGAGCTCGTACCGGTCGAGGTGGACCTGCTCGACCGCAGCCCAACGCTCATGGGCAGCTCGCCGACGCTTGTCGCCGGCACGGCGAGCCCGGAAGGCGATGTGCCGTTTCGCTTTCAGGCCAGTGCGAAGCTCTCCGATGCCCAGGTAGCCGAGGTGGTTCGGGAAGGGCGCGGTGCACTTCCCGCGCAAGCGCTCGGAACCCCGGGCTCGGCACCGGTGACCGAGCATCGCACGCCCCGGCTGCGGGCTCCTGCGGCACTGGTGGCTGCCGGCGCGATGTGGACGACGATTCTGTTGCCACCCAGCGGCTTCTGGGACCTGCGTGAGGTGGCGACGAGCCTGCCCGCCGCGGTGTCCTCGGTCGGTTCCGATGAGCGCCCGCTGTGGCAGTGGTACGACGACGCGCTCGCGCACGTGCGTGCCGAGGCACCCGATTTGTTGAATTCGATTCTGGAGATCACCGCCAACGAGAGCTATGTCGAGCTGAAGGTGTATCTCGGCGGCGATCGGACGCGGGTATACGAGGGCCGTACCCGCGGCTGGGAGGTGCGTGAGGAGGCGACATCGTTGCGGACGCGCGATACCTTCACCTCCGCCGACCTGCACGACTTTTCGGCGCGCGACGTGCTGTCTCGACAGGCCGCCCAACTACCGGAGGAGAAACGGCAACCTGGCCGGTTGGAGATATCACGGGACAGCGAAGACATCTTCGGCGTCACCCACCCGCTGGTGGCCGAGGTGTGGTTCGGCGACTCCTCCGACACCCGGATGTACGCACTCCCCGACGGTACGGTGGCGCCGTGGTGGCGGGCCGACGATCTCGCCGGGGCCCTCGAACAGGTGGGGGCGGCTTTGACGGCCCGAGGTGTCGCAGCCGACGCTGCGGTGCTGAACTCGATCACGCTCGGCCGAAGCGGGTCGAGCCTGTCCGGTTCCTTCGGCCTCGAGTACTCCCGCGATGGCACCCACCACAGGACAGTCGCTACCGCAGGCAGATTCACCTCCCCCAACGACTCGAGCCGCAGCTCCGACACACCCAGTTTCCGACTCGCTGATGTCGACCCCACCTCGCTCACCCGTGTCCGGGACGACGCGATGACCCGCTACGGCATCGATCCCGTCGACCGCGCGACCGCGGAGATCTCCATCACCAACTGGCGACGAATCGACTCCGACCACGGCGAAGAAATAGTGATCGAGGTCGATTACAGCCGCGCCCACGGTGATTCGGCGTTCTACACACTGAGCGGCCAACCTCTGTCCGGCTGATCTGTGCGCGCTGCCCGCGTCCCGGTCGCGGCGATCGACCGGAAAACGACACAGCGACAGCCGACGTTTCGGCCGTGGCTTTTCGCTGCCATCGACCGATCCTGGTGGCGCACAATCAGAATGACGCGTCCGTCGGGCGTTCGAATGACGTGTCCGATAGGTGTTTGCTGGAAGGCTGGCGGGCGGTCGTGTCCACGGTCTGTTCGGTGGTGGCGTGTGCTGCCGCTTTAGCGTAGTGATAGCTATGGTCAGGTGGACGAATTTGCAGATGGGCACGGTATTTTCGTGTTCGCCACGAGCTGAACTCAGCGTATTGCGAGACCAGCCGGTCTGCGAGATTTTCCCAGGGGTGTTGCTGTGCTGATGCCGGTTGCTCTGTGGTCCAATAGCTCTGGCTCGCTGCTGTATCGCGGGAATGCGATGCGGCAACGGGTGTCCGACGGGCTGAGAGCGTCACGGGTCCTACCGAGTACGAGTGCGTGGAGGTTGTGAAGGTCCAACAGGCAAGTAACCTCTAGGCTTTCGGTTCGGTTCGACCATGCGGTCCGACTATGAATCCCCACTGCATCGCCTCCCTCCGAGGAGGCCATGAGACCCCGGTACTCGCGAATCGCGGTACCTGGGGCTGCTGCTGATCGGCAGCAGTCACCGCAGTGAAGGAGGTTCGGTGGGCAGCGTTCCGCCCGAGTCATCGGACAACACCCGGGAAGGGGCCTCGCGCCCCGGCGGGGTGGAGACAGTCAGCCGTTGGTGCACGGCTGCCGCTAAAGGATGCGACTTCGTGTTTACGATTTTGGTCGTCATAGATAGCGACAGCCTGGCAACAACGGTTGCCAGGCTGTCGGCTGTGTCACTTCGCGCGATCAGTGCTTTGCTGAATTCCTCGCGCGAGTGACCTCTGGTGCCCGGTTTGTCAGGTTGCCCCCTGGCGAACCGGGCACTGTCTACTAGTAGGACATCTGTACGGTATTCCCGCAATTGGTCCCACGGTTTTCCTGCGGCAAAGGTGAGGTTTCGTGATGAAAATTACGATTTCTCCCTCATCGCAGAACGCTAGCTATCCGTATTCGGTGCATTGCAGTGGCAACGCGTCACAAACCAGTGGCAAGTTGCTGTCCCTGCCTAGCCTGTGCAGCCAGTAAGTTACTCGCCATTAGTCACATTCGTGCAACAAGTTCCAGTCGCTGGAAAGCCTGGGCCTGAACAAAATTCAACTGCTGGCATCCGGCCTGGTAGCTCATGAGGTATTCGGAGGGGTGCGGGCGCCGGATTGCTGTGACCGTGAAGCAGGCTTGCGA
The DNA here is from genome assembly GCF_039543305.1 of Nocardia callitridis. Classification (NCBI taxonomy): domain Bacteria; kingdom Bacillati; phylum Actinomycetota; class Actinomycetes; order Mycobacteriales; family Nocardiaceae; genus Nocardia; species Nocardia callitridis. The sequence continues at coordinate 1,805,812 of NZ_BAABJM010000001.1, forward strand.
CGGGACCTCGGTTAGGCGCCCAGGCTGGCTGAGGCGGCGTCCAAGGCCACGGTGGTGTCGGCGAGATGGTGGATTGCGGTGTGTTGGTGGGTGATCAGGATCAGGGCTGTGCCTTGGGATTTGAGGGTGTTGAGGAGGGTGAGGATCAGGCTTTGGGTTCGGGGGTCGAGGGAGGAGGTGATTTCGTCGCAGATGAGGATGCGGGGGGAGGCGGCCATGGCGCGGGCGAGGGCTACGCGTTGTTGTTGGCCGCCGGAGAGTTCGGTGGGGCGACGGATGGCCAGTGCGGGGTCCAGGTGAACGGATTCCAGGAGGCGGGCGGCTTCCTCGGCGGCTGCGCGATTGTCCATGCCGCGCAGGCGTAGCGGACGGTGGATCTGGGTGCCGACGGTATAGCTGGGATTCAGTGAAGTGGCGGGGTTTTGGAAGATCAACTGGATGGCGCCGCGTTGTTCGGGCGAGCGTTGGTCTACCCGTGCGAGCAGACGTTGGCCGTCGAGTTCGATTGTGCCCGTCTCTGGTTGGTGTAGACCGGCGACAACCCTCGCCACCGTGGTCTTGCCCGCGCCGGAGCGGCCGGTGATGGCAACGCATTCTCCCGGGTGTAGGTCGAAAGAGAGATTCTCGGCTACCGGAAGAAATCCACGCTGCTGGCGATGGCCGACCGTGAGTGCCTCGACGTGCAGGACCGGTGTATCGGACGACGCCGCTGGGCGGCACGCCGGAGTAACAGCGGCGCTTGTCTCGGTACGGCGGTATGGCGCTCGGGAGACGATCCTTCCCGTATCCAGCTGCGCCACTTCATCGATCACCGGTGCGAGGCCGGGCAGGTCATGGGTGACCACGAGTAGCGCCGTCGAGGTGGTGCGGCGGATATCGGTGAGCAGTTCGACCAGTTCCGCACGAGTCTGCTGGTCGAGGCCGGTGGTGGGTTCGTCGAGCACGATGACGGCGGGATCGCCGATCAGCGCCATCGCCAGCAGCACGCGTTGCTGCTGGCCGCCGGAGAGTTCGTGTGGGTAGCGACGGCGGAACCGGGCGTCGTCGGGCAGGCCGACTCGGCGCAATGCCGTGGCGACGGTGGCCTCCAGGTCGGAAGTCGGTTGCAGGCGGGCGATTTCGCGGATCGCGGTGGCAACGCGCATCGCCGGGTTGAGGCCCGCCGCAGGGTCCTGCGGCACGTAGCCGATACGACGCTCGCCGGTGCCCACCATGACGACGCCCTCCGTACGCAGTTGCGGTGGTAGAGCGCCGAGCGCGGCGAGCGCGAGGGTGGTCTTGCCAGCACCCGACGGGCCGACGACCGCGAGCCCCCGGCCGGGCGGAACATCGAGGGTGACGTCGTCGAGGACGATCGCGTCGTCTTGATCGCGGACGGTGAGGTGCTCGACGCGAATCCCCCCGTCGCCGCCGCGCACGATTGCTGTTCGTCTGCCGCGCCGTGTGCCCAACGCACGGTCGGTGAGCATATTGATCGATACCACCAGCAGCATGATGAGCACAGTCGGCGCGAGCACAGACAGCGGCTGCCTGGCGAAACCAGGACGGTTCTCGGTGATCATCAACGCCCAGTCCGCCGAGGGTGGGCGCAACCCGAGGCCGAGAAATCCGCTGACCGCCACCATCGAGATGGTCAGTGAGATCCGCACACCGGCGTCGGCCAATACCACCGAACGCAGATTCGGCAACACCTCGACCACGGCCAACCGCCACAGCGGTTCACCGCGCGCCCGAGCTGATTCCACGTACCCGGTCGCCGCGATATCCAGTACCGCGGTGCGCACGATGCGGATGATCCATGGCACGCAGGCGAACGCGGTGGTCAGCACCACGGCGGTCGGCCCGCCACCGACCGCCGTAGCGATCACCGCCAACAGCAGAAACCACGGCACGACAAGGATCGCGTCGACCGGTCGCATGATCCAACCGTCCAAACCGCGTCGCAACCCCGCGACCAGCCCCAGACACAGGCCGATCGCGTATGCCACCAGGATGGCGACGGTGGCGATCGAGACCAACGGCAACCCGCCGTGCAGCACACGCGAAAGTACATCGCGACCGATCACATCGGTACCGAGCAGATGCCGCGCGGACGGTCCGCGCAGCGGCGGCCCGGCGGACGCGGTCGGTGCGTAGGGTGCGAGCAGCGGGCCGAAAACTACCAACCCCAACACTGCGGACGCGAGCAGCGCCCAGCCGGTCCGAAGGTTGAACTTCTTGCGCATCAACGCTCCTCGGACATGCGGTGTCGAGGGTGCCGACCGGTACGCGCCGTCGCAGCATAGGTGGGCGGAAAAACGGTGGTGTCGGCCGAGACCGTCAACGCCGGAATACGCAACGTTGGTGCCGAGAACACGCTCGCTGAGTTCTGTATCGAAAGAGTGCACTCAAACGCCAATGGCGTGACCGTGCGTGATGTCCGCATGTGCGTATCGATCCGGTTGCGCGCCGGTGCTCTTCGGGTGCCGGCCGTTGGGGGCACGGTTCGCCGCACGAGGTGAGTGTGGGGCGATCGCGGAAACACCGATCTCGGTCGCCGTCGGCGACGACTTCGGCATCTCTGATCATGAAGTGGTGGTGGCGAATATCGCCGCGAACTACCTGGTCGTTGTGCGCTGTACATGATCGGCTCGCATACCGATTCGATTGCGCAGCATGGTGCATCGTGCGGAAGCGGCGTGCTCGAGTGAATGCGAAAGTCAAGGGAGGTCATCGGGGTTTCACCGTTTCTCCAGAACCAACTGTCGGGCGCGTGGGCTGGTGAGCAACGCCAAGATGTCGGCGATCAGGTAGACCGTGATGCCAGCCGCGGCCATCAGCACCGCCGCCGACTGCACGAAGGGGAAATCACGAGCGGAGATGGCGCGCAACAACTCCTGTGACAGCCCTGGGTACACGAACAACGTCTCGACCACCGCGACGCCGCCGATCAAGCCGACCAGCCCGGCCGCCAACGGGTGCACCGAAGCCGACAACACATTGGGCGCGGCGTGGCGCAGCAGCAAACGAAGTTCGCCCACGCCATTGAGCCGAGCTGCCTGGATATACGGCCTGGTCATCACCTCGGTGGTTTGTGCGCGCACCATCCGAGTCGGGTGCGGTGACAATCCGGTGAGCAGACAGACGATCGGCAGGATCAGCACCTCGGGACGGCTGAACGGGCTGGCACCGGTGGGCAAAAGTGAGACGGCGGGGAGTAGGTGCAGTGTCAAAGAAACCAGCGCGACCAACAGCACGCCGGAGACGAAAGACGGCACCGACTCCGCGGTGAGAGCCCCGACGCTGATCGTCCGATCCAGCCGCGATCCCGGTCGTGCTCCCGCGGCGAGTCCGAGGCCGATAGTCAAGGGAACCAACAGGATCGCGGTCAGGACAGCCAATGCGGCACTGTTGGACAGACGCTCGAGCAGGATGTCGTGCACGGGGCGGCCCGAGATCAGCGAGGTCCCGAAGTCGCCGCGCACGAATCCGCTCGCCCACTCGGCGAACCGCACCGGCGCGGGGCGGTCCAGTCCGAGTTCGGTGCGCAGCGCGGCGACCTGTTCCGGTGTCGGCGTCGCACCGCCATTGCGCGAAAGCGCGACGGTGGCCGCATCCGAATCCAACGATTCGAACAGGCAGAACACCACCAGCGCGACGACGAACAGTACGACGATGCCCGCGCCGACGCGGCGGGTCAGATATCCGACCATGGTCAGCGAGCGAGCCAGGCTTTGGCGAAATTCGCCCAGTCGTCGGTGCCGGGGACACCGCTCGGCACGCCCTGCACCTCGACGCGTGCGGCGTCGGGGCGCTTGGCGAAGCTGTGCAGAATGAGCCCACCCTCATCCCAGAGTTCTTGTTGCAGTCCGTGATACAGCGCCGTGCGCTGCTCGACACGCAACGAAGCGCGTGCCTCGGCGAACTTCGCGTCCCACGCTGGGCGATGCCAGCCGGTGCCATTGTTCGGTGCGTCGGTGACCATGGTCTGGCCGTAGAAATAGTCCAGGCTGTAATTCCACATCCCCAGGTGGGTGAGCGGCTGCTTGCCCGCGACGATCGCGAAATAGGTGTCGGCGGGTACGGATTCGAGTGCGATGGTGATACCGGCGGCCTTGGCCTGTTCGGCGAACAGTGTCGCCGATTCGACCATGCCGGGGATGGCGTCGGCGGTGTGCATGGTCACCTGGAGGTTCTCTTTGCCCGCTGCCTTCAGCAGGGCTCTGGCCTGTTGCGGGTCGTAGGAGCGTTGCGGCAGCGTGTCGTCATAGAAGGGAGCACCCTTGCCGTAGGTGTCGTTGCCGATCTCGGCGTAGCCGTAGTAGACGGAATCGACCATGGCCTGTCGGTCGACCGCGAGGCGCATCGCCTGGCGCACTCGCACGTCGTCGAAAGGCGCCATGTCCGAACGCATCTGGAAACAGTTCATCAATCCGAATTGCGGCACGAGCAACTTGATGCCCTGGTCGCTGTCGGCACTCTGCGCCTGTACATAGGACATTTCCTGGACCATCTCCGCGTCACCGGAGAGGAACGCGTTCATCCTCGCCTCGGTTTCGGCGATCTGGATGACTTCCACCTCGTCGAGCAGAACCTGCCCGTCCCAGTAGCGTTCGTTGCGGCGCAGCAGAGTGCGATCGCCGGGCGACCAGCTCGCGAGCGCGTAGGGGCCGGTGCCGACGGGCAGCGTCCTGTCGTCGAAGGTGCTGGTGCCGTCCTTGATCACGTAGCAGTACCAGCCGGCCAGTACCGATCCGAAGTCGGCGATCGGTGCCCGCATCGCTACGTCCACGGCGAGGTCGCCGTCGGTGCGGGTGTTCGCGATATCGATGATCGCGACGTCGCCCGCCGAACGCTGCCTCGGGTTGACCATGCGTTGAAAACTCCAGAGCACATCACGCGAGGTGAGCGGGGTTCCGTCGCTGAAGACGATGCCGGGACGCAGCGTGATCCGCCAGCGGCTGCCGTCGGCGTTGGGCTCGACCGATCGCGCGAGCCGGTAGCGCAACGTCAGATCGTCGTTGTAGGCGACCAGCTTGTCCCAGACATTCTTGGAGACGACACCGCCCGCGGAACTGCCCGCGTCGAAGGGGTCGAGCACGTCGGCGCTCGCGGAGCGACCCGCGACGACGGTGCGTAGTCGACCGCCGGGTCGGGGCGGGCCGACCGGAATGTCGGTGGCGTCGGTGCCGCAACCGGTCAGCGATGCGGCGAGCGCGGCGGCGCCGAGTGCGCCGCCCACCAGAAAGCTCCGGCGCCCTAAGGGGTGCCGAGCCGATGTGGAGTTGTTCATGGCCATCCTCGTGGGTGTGTCCCGATACAGCGGGCGCAGGTGTCCTGGCTCCCGGATCGACGCGCACCGCCGGCCTTCCAACCTGGGTAGGTCGTGACCACTGAATTGGCGGATTACTCCTCGGTGACAGTTGCGGGACAGCCCCGGATTCGCACCGGTGTTCCCTACGCCGTTCACCGACGTTACAAGACCGCGCGATGGCGCGTCGGCACGCGGCCGTGGTCACGGCGAAAGGCGAACCGGGCGTGGACGATTCCGACGCTCGGCGAATCCGCTGCGGATCAGCGCAGGTCAGCCAGCCGCATAGGTGGCGTGCCCGCCCGCGCGCTGCACGACACGGGCGAGTTCGGCATTGAAGTAGTCGGCGGCCTCGATATTGGTGAGGTGTCCGGTCGGCCACACTCGGTAGGACGCCAGGTTTCCGGCCTCGCGCAGGATGTCGGCGATGCGCCGCGACATCCGTTTCGGCAGGAGATGGTCGTGCTCGCCCGCGATGACGGTGGTCGGCACCGTCAAATACTTGGCGGCATCGCCCAGTTCGAGGTTCGCCAGCATCGCGGCGTGACGTCCCCGCGCCAGCGGACGACACGATCGCACGATGCCCAGCGCGAAATCGACCTGGTCGGCGGTCGCGTGCTTGGACATCACCCGCGCCTTCAGCAGGAAGTTCACCGGCCAGCCGCCCGGCAACGGCAGCGGGGAGGTGAGCAGGGTTTCGGCGAAGATGATCGGCACCCGAATGCTGGCGCCGAGCACCGTGACCGGCTTGTCGCCGACGGTGAGCGGCTTGTTCAGCAGCGGGAGCAGATCGGTGTCGTAGCGGATACCGCCCGAAGAGGTGTTGACCAGCATGACGGCGGCGGCGCGGCGGCGTACCTGCTCGGGATACCGTGCGGCCCACGCCTGCACCGTGATGCCGCCCATGCTGTGGCCGACCAGTACCGCGCGCTGACCGGGGTGCAGGGTGGCGTCGAGTACGGCGGCGAGGTCGTCGGCGAGGGTTTCGCGGCTGGGCAGCGTACGGCCGGGTTCGCTGCTTCCGTGCCCGCGCTGGTCGTAGACGACCACGCGGTGGTTCTCGGCGAACGCGTTGATCTGCGGGTTCCAGTATTCGAGGCAGCAACTCCAGCCGTGGATCAGCACGATGACGTCGCCATCGGCGGGCCCGTAGGAGTGCACGCGCAGACGAGCGCCGTCGACGGTGGTGACCGGAACAACCTGATGCGGTGTGGTCGGCGCGTTCAGTGCGGCGGTGCGATAGGCCCGCGATCGCAATCCCGCGCGATAAGCGGCGGTCAACGCGCCGTTGGGGGCACCGGCCAGCGCCTGGATGGACGTCTGAATCGTCTTTGTCAGCATCAGGCACTCCTTTGTGTCCGCCACCACATTACCGTGCAAGCCCAGTGCTAGCTAGTGCTAGCAGTCCAGGTGGTGGCCCTGACTCACTGGTAGTAATACCCACGGATCGGTACGTTCATGCCTGAAATCGACCATCCGGAGGGCACCGATCTGTCCTATGCCGTCGGCATACTGCGCGCATGACCTCCGATTCGATCGGTTTCGAGCCGCCGATTCCCGTGCAGCGGATCTTCGACGTCACCAAGGCTTACGGGTTCTATCGCGACTATCTGGGATTCGTCGTCGACTGGGAGTACAGGTTCGACGACCTGCCCGGTGGCGGCCCGCTCTACGCGCAGGTATCGCGTGCCTCGATGACGCTGCATTTGAGCGAGCATCACGGCGACGGCACGCCGGGCACCGTGCTGTGGATCGCTGTGCACAACGTGGACGCCCTGCACGCGGAATTGGCGGACGTGGAATACGGCTTCGCGCGGCCCGGCGCTCCCGAGGACGGGCCAGGTGGGCGTGGGTTCGAGCTCATCGACCCGTTCGGGAATGTGCTGCGCTTCGCGCAGAGCTCCTGACGTCGTCGGATATCGATACCGTGGCGGCGTGCCGCGGCGCGCGGCTACCGTGGGTGCTTGTGGAGAACGCGCATGTTGCCCCCGAACCCACGGCCGAGGCCGAATCGGCGCCGCTGGCGCGTGGAGTTGCGGGAGCTTGGATTCCGTTGCTCGTAGCGGGTGCCGGGATCGGCGTCGGGGTATTACTGCATCTGCGTGACCCGCATGTCGAAGGTTCCTATGGGATCTGCCCGCTCTACGCGCTGGCCGGGATCTATTGCCCCGGTTGCGGTGGCATGCGGGCGGTGCACAACCTGACCGAGGGTCACATCATCGACTCGTTGCACAGCAGTCTGCTGGCGATTCCGCTGGTACTCGCGTTCGTGCTGTGGGTGGGCGATTGGACGGTTCGTGCCTGGCGCGGCGAACCCATGCGGTTACCGGCGATCAGTCGCACCACGATGTGGGTGTTTCTCGGGCTGCTCGCGCTGTACACCGTGCTGCGCAATACACCGTGGGGGACGTGGTTGACTCCGGTTTAGGAGGGACATGGATTCGATTCTGGGTCAGGTCTTTTCGATAGTTCTCGTGCTCGGTGCGTTGGTCGTGATGATTCCGCTGGCCCGTCAGGTGTTCCGACGGTCCCGACAAGACGACGAATCCGATGAATCCAAGGAATTCAGGGGGCCGGAATCCGGCCGAGACGACGAGGGAAAGGACCGCTGACCGCGACGATGAGCGATGTGCTGAAGCAAAGGGTGCGCGAGAAATTGGTCCGCCAGCTCGCCGAGGACCCCGCGACCGACGCCGAGCCGGACGATCAACGGCAGCTCGCGGTCGAGGCCGACCTGGAAACGCTCGACCATATCGCCGCCGACGACCCGATTATCGAGGAACTCGCCGCGCGCTACCTGGTGTTCTGACCTAGCGCTTGGCCGAGGGCAGTTCCGGCAACCGATCGGTGCGCAACCACGCGTCCCACAACGGGCGCAGCGCGGACGCGCTGTAGTGACCTGCCAGGTCGGTGAATTCCTCGGTGGTCACCGACGCGTGCCGGTAGCGCTTCGTCCATTCGCGCAACAGTGTGAAGAACTGGTCGTCGCCGAGCTCGAGGCGCACCGCGTGCAGGGTGAGCGCGCCGCGCTTGTACACCCGGTCGTCGAACATGTCGCGCGCACCGGGATCGCCGACGACGATGTCCTGCGGTAACCGCGAAAGGCCGTGTCGCGCCGCGCGAGCCAATTGATCGGCGGTCGGCCCGCCCGCCGCCTCCGACCAGATCCATTCGGCATAGCAGGCGAACCCCTCGTGCAACCAGATGTCGCGCCAGCGTCGCAACGTGAGGCTGTTGCCGAACCACTGGTGGGCGAGCTCATGTGCGACAAGTCGTTCGGCGCCGCGTCGTCCGTCGCAGTGGTTCGCGCCGAAGATGGAGATGCCTTGCGCTTCGATCGGGATTTCCAGCTCGTCGTCGGTGACGACCACGGTGTACGCCTCGAAGGGGTACGGGCCGAATCGCTCGGTGAACACCGCCATCATCCGCGGCTGCCTGGCGAAATCATGATCGAAATCGATGCGCAGCCGAGGGGGGAGCACGGCGTGCATCGGCACCGTGCCCGGTCCCGCTATCCGGTGCTTGCGGTACGGGCCGATCTGGATGGTCGCCAGGTAGCTGGACATCGGTTCGGTCTGCTCGTAGACCCAGGTGGTTTGGCTCGCTTTGGTCTGCTTGGCGATCAAAGCACCGTTGGCCAGCGCGTAGTACGGGGTGTCGGTGGTGATCGAAATCCGGTAGCTGGCCTTGGAACTGGGGTGATCGTCGCAGGGAAACCAGGAGGCCGCGCCATTGGGTTGACTGGCCACCAGCGCGCCCTCGGTCAGTTCCTCCCAGCCGACCTCGCCCCACTGCCCGCGCACCGGTTTCGGCGCACCCGAGTAATGCACACTGATCGCGAGTACCCCTCCGGCCGGAATCCGTTGGCGCGGTGTGACAACGAGCTTTCCCCGCTGGTGGGTGTACTTCCCCACCTTGGCTCCGTTGACGAAAACCTTTGTCACATGCAGTGATTGCGCGAGGTCGAGCGCGAAACGTGGTTGCGCCGCCGTGGTGACCGCGGTGATATCGGCACGTCCGGACAGCCGGTTGCTCGCCACGCGGTAGGCGAGGGTGAGCTCGTAGCGCGACACCCGGTAGCCCCGGTTCCCGTTCTGGGGTAGATAGTCATCGATCGGTGCATCGGCGAATTTGCCTGGCATCAGCGCGCTTTCGGGTCGCCCGTGAACCATGGGGCGATCGGGTTGCCCCACCAGCGAGTCGAGGGTGGCACCGCGTCGCCACGCATGACCAGCGAGGCGGGGCCGACCGTCGCGCCGTCACCGATGCTGGAGGCGGGCAATGCGACGCAGTGCGGTCCGAGGGTGGCTCCCGCGCCGAGGGTGACGGTGTCCATCGCCATGATGCGATCGTGGAACAGGTGGGTTTGCACCACGCATCCGCGTTCCACGGTCGCGCCGTCACCGAGTGTCACCAGGTCCGCCTCCGGTAGCCAGTAGGACTCGCACCATACCCCGCGTCCGATCCGCGCACCGAGCCCGCGCAACCAGATATTGAGCACGGGTGTTCCGGTCGCCGCACGCGCGAACCACGGTGCCGCAACGGTTTCCACGAACGCGTCGGATACTTCGTTGCGCCACACGAACGAACTCCACAGCGGGTGTTCCTCGGCGCCGATCCGCCCGACCAGCAACCATTTCGCCGACACCGCGCACGCACCGGCCACCGCGCCCGCGGCCAACAACACCACGCCGCTCAACAGGGCGGCGACGAAATGGCCGAGCCCGTGGGCGATCCAGGCGAGAGTGAACAGCACCCCGAGGCCGATGGCGAAGGTCACCATCACCGGGACCAGTCGACAGGTCTCCACCAGTGCGCGCGCCACCCGCAGCCGGGGCGGCGGGTCGAAGGTGCGTGCGGTGTCATTGCTTTCGGCGGAGCGGCGCAGCCGAACCGGCGGGCTGCCCAGCCACGACGATCCGGCCTTCGCCTTGGACGGCGCCGCCGAGAGCACCGCGACCAGGCCGTTCTTCGGGACTCTGCGACCCGGCGCGGTCATCCCGGAGTTGCCGAGGAACGCGCGCTTGCCGACCTTCGCTTCGCCGATGCGCAGCCACCCGCCACCCAGTTCGTAGCTGGCGATCATGGTGTCGTCGGCGAGGAACGCGCCATCGGCGACGGTGGTGAATTTCGGTAGCAGCAGGACGGTCGAGGCTTCGACGCTCTTGCCGATTCTCGCTCCGAGCAGGCGTAACCAGATCGGGGTGAGCAGGCTGGCGTACAGCGGGAACAGGAAGGTCCGCGCCGAATCCAGCAGGCGTTCGGTGGACCACACCTGCCAGCCGACGCGGCTGCGGACGGGGTGATAGCCCTCGGTCAATCCGATGCTGAGCAGCCGGACCGCCACGATTGTCGCGATCGCGTACACGCCGAGGCTCAGCAGTGTCGCGACCGGAAGGATGGCCAACGCGCGACCGAGTCCGCCCGCGATGGTACGGGTGTCGCGGACGAACCAGGCGATGAACAGCCCACCGACGGCCAAACCGAAGATCGGCATCGCGGCCAACACCATGGACGTGACACCGAAGACGCCGACCCAACGCCTTGCCCTTTCCGGGGTGTGTGCGGGCCAGCGATGCCTGGCCTTGCCGATCTTCGCGGCGGGCGAACCCGACCATTCCTGTTCGGCCTTCACCTTGCCCGACACCGAGGAACCGGCGACCACCTCGGCGTTTCTGCCGATCTTGGTGCCAGGAAGCAGGATCGAGCGCGCGCCGACCACCGCGCCGGCGCCGATGGTGATGGGGCCCAGATGCACGACGTCACCGTCGAGCCAGTACCCGGACAGGTCGACCTCGGGTTCGACGCTGCATCCGTCACCGAGTTCGAGCATGCCGGTCACCGGTGGCAGGGTGTGCAGGTCGACACCGTGGCCGATCTTCGCGCCCAGTGCCCGCGCGAACGGCACCATCCACGGCGCACCGGACAGATTCTCGGCGCCACTGGCCTCCGACAGGCGCACCGCGGCCCACAGCCGCAGGTGTACCGAGCCGCCGCGCGGATAGCTGCCGGGCCGCACGCCGCGCAGCAGTACTCGTGCACCGGCGACACAGATGGCCATCCGACCCGGTGGCGTGATGAACAGGACGAACGCGATCAGCGTCCACCACCACGACAGCTGCGGTAGCCACGGCAGCGAACCGGACCAGCTCGCCACATTGCCGACGATGGCGAGCCAGGTGAGCCATTGCAAACCGGTGAGTGTGGTGAGTGGGACGGTGGCCAGCACCTGGGTCCACTGCGCGTGCCGCGGCGTGGGGGTGACGACGCGTTCTTCGACGGCGACGGCGGGGGTGCTGCGGTCGAGTAGTTCGGCGAGCGCGCCGAGGCGGGGGTGATCGTAGAGGTCGGCGACGGCGATCTGCGGATACCGTTCGCGCAGTGCGGCGACCAGTTGAGCGGCCGACAGTGAACCGCCGCCGAGGTCGAAGAAGTCGGCGTCCAGGTCGGTGACGTCCGCGCCGAGAATCGAATCCCACAACCCGGCAACCCATTCCGCGGTGCCGGTGAGCTCGTTGTCGACATCGTCCTCGTCGTCGGCATTGGGCAGCGGCCACGGCAGCGCGTCGCGGTCGACCTTGCCCGAGGTGCGAGTCGGTAATTCGGCCACCACCGCGAGCCGTGGGATCAGCGGCGTTGGTAGGTGTTCGGTGAGCAGGGCGCGTGCGGCCTTGGAATCGAAGTCACTGCCTGGGCCGGTCAGATACCCGATCAGGATCTTGTTGCCCGCCTTGGTGGTTCGGATCGCCGCGGCGGCGCCGGTGACACCGGGTAGGTGTTGCAGCGCGTTGTCGATCTCACCGAGTTCGATGCGGCGACCGCCGAGCTTGATCTGATCGTCGGCGCGGCCGAGGAACACCAGACCCGCACTCTCGTTGCGCACGAGATCGCCGCTGCGATAAGCGCGTTCCCAGCCGACCGAGGGCAGTGGCGCGTATTTCTCGGCGTCCTTGGCCGGATCGAGGTACCTGGCCAGGCCGACACCGCCGATCACCAGTTCACCGGTTTCGCCTTCGGCCACCGGGTTTCCGGCCTTGTCCACCACGACCAGGTCCCAGCCGTCCAGCGGTAGTCCGATCCGGATCGGCGGGTTGCCGTCGAGCAGCGCCGCGCACGCGACCACCGTCGCCTCGGTGGGGCCGTAGGTGTTCCACACCTCGCGTTCCGAATCACCTTTGGCCGCGAGGCGTTCGGCCAGTTCCGGTGGTACCGCCTCGCCGCCGAAGATCAACAGGCGCACGGCATCGAGTGCTTCGGCGGGCCAGGTCGCCGCGAGCGTCGGCACCGTCGAGACGACGCTGATCTCCCTGCGTACCAGCCATGGGCCGAGATCGGCGCCGGTGCGCACCAATTCGCGTGGCGCGGGAACCAGGCAGGCGCCGTTGCGCCAGGCCAGCCACATCTCCTCGCAGGAGGCGTCGAAGGCCACCGAAAGACCGGCGAGCACGCGGTCGCCCAGTCCGATCGGCTCGTCTTGCAGGAACAGCCGTGCCTCGGCGTCGACGAAGGCGGCGGCATTGCGGTGCGTGACCGCGACGCCCTTGGGGGTTCCGGTCGAGCCGGAGGTGAAGATGATCCACGCGTCGTCGTCGGGGGCGGGCAGCGCGGACGGACTGTCGTCGGCGCGGGTCTGCTCGGCGGCGCGAATACCCGCGGCGGTGGTTTGCACACCCTCGCCGGTGACGATCGCGGTGACCTGCGCTTCGCCGAACACCAGTTGCGCGCGTTCGGGGGGATCGTCGGCGTCGACCGGGACGTAGGCGGCACCGACGTAGAGGACCGCGAGGATGGTGACGTAGAGCTCGTGGCTGCCCGACGGCATGCGGACGCCGACACGATCACCGCGCCGCACACCGGCGATGGCCAGCCGGTTCATCGTGTTCTCGATCGCGACGACGAGTTCGAGATAGCTCAGCGTGACGCGGCCGTCATCGATGGCGGGGGCGTCGGGGTCGGCCTGCGCGGTGGCGGTGAGGATATCGACGAGGGTGCGCGGCGCCGGCGTGCGCGCACCGCCCGCGAGTGCGGGCGAAGTCTCCGGTATCGGCGGGGTCACCTCGGGGACCTCTTGGGCTTCTGGTTCGAGCATGACGCTCCGCCCACCTCCCATCGACGTGCCTCGCATCTCTCTTGTTGTTTCACAGCTGGGTTACCAGTGGGCAAACGCCCAGGTGACCGATTGTCTACATTACCTGGGCCTGCCCGTATCTACTGCTCGCCGAACGATTGCCAAAGGCGGGGGAGTGGTCGTGGCTCGTTGCGGGAACCGCCGGTCGAGGCGCGCTTTCCGATGCCGATGCCTGGTGGACGCCCGCATCGGCGCGGTTCGCCAGATGATCGCTGCGACGCTCGGGAGGCGCCGGTGTGATTCGGCTCATCGTCCGGCGTCGGTGCGGCTCAGTGGAATCGGGCGCGGTGGGCGGGCGCGCGAAGGTGTTGACACCGTGGGGGGGCTTCTGTCAATCTCGGATGAGGTCATGAGTACCAGCGTTCAGCCCCGGCTTGCTGGTCGGCAACCCTCCTCCGCGGTGGGGTGCTCCGGGTGACGACCAGGCCGCCGTTCACCCGAACGCGGCAAGCGCGGACTCGCACGATCCCCTGATCACGGGTCCCCGGAGCCGATGGGATTACCTGATGACCACCGCTGTAGACCAGTCCTGTGCCGCCCTCGCCGAAGTGTCCGGCCGTGACCTCGAGGTGCCGCTCGTGCAAGGCGGAACCACGCGATACGCCAACTTCGACTACGCCGCGAGCGCACCCGCGTTGACGCAGGTGACCGACCGGATCCAACAGCTGCTCCCGTATTACGCCAGCGTGCATCGCGGCGCCGGTTACGCCTCGCGGATCTCCACCGAGTGTTACGAGGCGGCCCGAGGGTCGGTGCGTGAGTTCCTCGACGCCGACACCGATCAGGTCGTGGTGTTCACCCGCAACACCACCGATTCGCTGAACCTGCTCGCCGCCTGCGTTCCCGGTGACACCGTCGTGCTCGACGTGGAACATCACGCCAATTTCCTGCCGTGGGCCCAGCACGGCCGCCGCGTGGTCCGTGCCGCCGACACCGTCGAAGAAACCATCGAACGCCTGGTCGCCGAACTGTGCGCCAAGCCGGCCGCGTTGCTCGCGGTGACCGGTGCCTCGAACGTGACCGGTGAGGTGCTGCCGCTGCGCCGGTTGGCGACCATCGCACACGAATGCGGCGCGCGGATTCTGGTCGATGCCGCCCAGCTCGTGGCACATCGGCGAATCAGCCTGCGCGACAACGACATCGATTACCTGGCTTTTTCCGGTCACAAGCTGTACGCGCCGTTCGGTGCCGGTGTGCTCGTCGGCCGCCGCGACTGGTTGGAAGACGCCGAGCCGTACCTGGCCGGTGGCGGCGCCGTGCGTGAGGTCACCACCACCGAGGCCAAGTGGGCGGCGGCACCGCAGCGGCACGAGGCGGGTTCACCGAATGTGCTCGGTGCCGCGGCATTGGCCGCCGCCTGCGAGGCGATCGCCGCGATCGACACCGAAACCCTTGTCGCGCAGGAACGACGACTCACCGACCAGTTGCGCGCCGGACTGTCGGCGATCCCCGGCGTGCGGCTGTTGCGCATCTGGGACGACAGCGCCGACGCCGTCGGTATCGTCGCGTTCACCCTGGACGGTTTCGTCCCCGGCCACGTCGCCGCCTACCTTTCGGCCGAGCACGGCATCGGTGTGCGCGACGGTCGCTTCTGCGCGCACCCGCTGCTGGCTCGCCTCGGCATCGACGGCGCGCTGCGCGCGAGCGTCGGGCTCGGCACCACCGACACCGATGTGGATCGTTTGGTCACCGCCGTCCGCATGCTCGTCGAGCAGGGCGCGACGTGGGATTATGCGGCTACCGACGGCCTGTGGAGCCCCACTCCCGAAACCCGTCCCCTCGGACCGGGCGCCCCCGATGCGGCCCCTTGCCTCGTGGACTAGGAGTGTTTCGCGAATTGCGAGGTGGGGTGACACCGCGGAGTGGTCCCACCCCACCGCTGTTTAACGAAATTAGTTGGCCGTGTTGGCATTTGAGCGATATCTCCGGTAGATCGGTCTAGTGAACAAGCAACCGGAGACCTCGTGACCCGCGTAGCGGTGGCGGGGCGGACGGATCTGACCGACGCTCAATGGGCGCGGTGAGGTCGGTGTCCTTTTGTTCGTCGGAGCCGGACAACGATGGCAGCGACGGCCGATGTTCATTGCTCCAGCGCGGTCGGCCGGTGGTAGCGGCCGTTGTAATAGAGCAGTGGCGCCGGGGCGGGTTGATGGCCCGTTTCGTCGTTCACCTCGATGACCAGCCCGATGACGAGGGTGTGGTCGCCGATCGGGATCAGGCGATGGATTCTGGTGTGTAACCAGAGCGGGGTGCCGTGCAGTACCGGTTCGCCGGTGTCGAGCGTCGCCCAGAGCGCGCGGTCGCTGAATCGATGCTGCGCCGGGCGAGAGAAGCGTTGCGCCAACTCGTGCTGGTGCGCACCGAGAAAGTGGATTACCACCGAATCCGCGTCCAGCAGCGCCGACAAGCTGGAAGACGTGTCGGAGATATTGAACGACACCAACGGTGGGGTCATCGAGAGCGAGGCGAAGGAGGTCGCGGTGAAACCCACCGGGCCGTCGCCCGAACGCAGGGTGACGATGGTGACGCCAGCAGGGTAGTGGCGCATCGACGTACGGAACCGCGCTGCGCCGATCCCGCCGGAAATGTCGAGCGACCCCTCGGCGCCCTGCGGATGTTCTGCTTCGCTCACCCCTCGAAGCTACTGGCTTTTCCGCGCGCGACGCGGGGGTTGGCGCAGGTTCAGTCCACCTCCAGTGGAAGTCCTGCGGTGATGCGAAGCAGTTCCTGGTAGGTGCTGCGGAACAGGGTCGTCGGGTGGCCACCCGCTGCCCAGAGCTCGCTGTGCTGGGATAACGCGGTGTCGACCCAGGTGGGCAGATTCGTCGGATGGCCGAGTGGGGCGATGCCACCGATCGGTTGTCCTGTCGCCTGCGTCACGGTGTCGGCGGGCGCGATGGTGAGTTTTCCCTCCAGTCGCGCGCCCGTGCGCTTGCGGTGGACCTGATGCGCGCCGGAGACCAGCAGCAGGATCGGATCGTCATCGAGCAGAAACACCAGCGATTTGACGATGGCGCCCACCTCGATCCCCAGTGCTCGCGCCGCTTCGTCGGCGGTATGCGTCGTCGCTTGTTGGGTGAGGATGACTCCGTGGTGGCCACGTGCGATCAGCGTCTCGGAGACGCGGCTCGCGACCGGCGGTAAAGCTGGCTTGGGCATACCTCAGGGTAGAGGGGTTCGTGGCGCCGGACGATCGGATCGAGGTACCAGTGCGGGACTGTTTCGGCACCGAGTAGTGCGGAAGGCGGTGTGGCGCACAGTTTCACGCACCGCATCGACGCTGGTGCGGGAAGTATGTCCGCTACCTTTCGGTCTACTTCGTACTGGCGCAGCCAACTGACCTCGTTCGATACGGTGACTCCCCGGATCCCGACGACCGGCGCCGCGGGTCTCGTGGCACTCGCCGGTCCGCAAGATTCCGGCGAGGCGCCACCACTTACGCTGTACGAATGACTGAATGGCAGGCTTTCACCGTAGAGACGAAGGACCATGTCGCCCAGGTGACATTGACCGGTCCAGGCAAGGGCAATGCGATGGGCCCGGATTTCTGGCGGGAACTGCCCGAAGTCTTCGGCCAACTCGACGCCGACCCGCAGGTGCGTGCGATCGTGCTCACCGGCTCGGGCCATCACTTCTCCTACGGGCTCGACCTGCCCGCGATGAGCTCGACCTTCGGGCCGCTCATGGCAGACCGCGCCCTCGCCGCACCGCGTACCGACTTCCTGCACGACGTACGCGGCATGCAGGCGGCGGTCACCGCCGTGGCCGACAGCCGCAAGCCGGTGATCGCCGCGATCTCCGGCTGGTGCATCGGTGGCGGGCTCGATCTCATCGCCGCCGTCGGTATCCGTTATGCCAGTGCCGACGCCAAGTTCAGCCTGCGTGAGGCGAAGGTCGCCATCGTCGCCGACATCGGCTCGCTGCACCGACTGCCCGCCATCATCGGCGACGGCCATTTGCGTGAACTCGCTTACACCGCAAAGGATATCGACGCCGCCCGCGCGGAGAAGATCGGCCTTGTCAACGATGTGTTCGACGACAAGGAAGCCGCACTCGCCGCCGCGCACGCCACCGCCCGCGAGATCGCGGCCAACCCACCGCTGGTGGTGCAGGGCGTGAAAGACGTGCTCGACCAACGCAATAAGGACGAGGTCGCGGCGGGCCTGCGCTATGTGTCCGCGTGGAACGCCGCGTTCCTGCCGTCGGAGGACCTGACGGAGGCGATCAAGGCCGTGTTCGAGAAGCGGGCGCCGGAGTTCGACGGGCGCTGAATTCGTCGCGGCAGGAAACGAAAACGGGAAGCCCGGCCGACGGACTTCCCGTTTCTCGTTGTGCGGTAGCGATTTTCGCCGAGGGTCAGTGGCCCTGGTCGGCGAGCCGCTTGATCGAGGCGGTCACCTCGGCCTCGGCCTCGGCGCGCCCGACCCATTCCGAGCCCTTCACGAACTTGCCCGGCTCGAGATCCTTGTAGTGCTCGAAGAAGTGCTTGATCTCGGCCAACTCGGCCTCCGGCACATCCTTCAGGTCCTGAATGTGCTCCCACCGCGGGTCGCCCGCGGGCACGCACAGCACCTTGTCGTCGCCGCCGGCCTCATCGGTCATCCGGTACATCGCGACCGGGCGGACCTCGATGAGCACGCCGGGGAACACCGACGCCGGCAGCAGGACCAGCGCGTCGAGCGGGTCGCCGTCTTCGCCGAGGGTGTTCTCGATGTAGCCGTAATCGGCCGGGTAGGCCATCGGCGTGAAGAGGAATCGGTCGAGCCGGACGCGGCCGGTCTCGTGGTCGACCTCGTACTTGTTGCGGGAACCCTTGGGGATCTCGATGGTGACGTCGAACTCCACGCCATCTCCTTACAGTGTTGCGGCTTTCGGTAGGGATTCTCCGAGTCAGCCGACTCGCCAGGTTGTTCCGGGGAACGGTTTGCGCACCGAGGATAGTGTGGTCCGAGGGGACATGGGTGCGGCAGGCTGCCGCGAACTTCTGGCAGGAGAACGGCAGGCACGTGTTTGGTCGCAACAAGAACATCGGTGACTTGGCTGCGCGGCGGCGGCGCAGGGTCTGGATCGGGTGCGGTGGCGCCCTGGTCGTCCTGCTGGTCGGTGCCACGGCGGCCGCCCTCGTGGTGAAGCCGTGGACTCCGGAATTTCGGCACGGCGGACTCACCGTCGCCGCGCCTCCGCCGCCGGTCACCGCGGTGCCCGAGGTGGTGCCCGCGCGTTCGAACGCGATGGCGCCCACCGAGGACGGCGTCACCGACGCGTTGTCGAAGGTGATCGGGAATCCCGACCTGGGGGCGTTCGCGGGACAGGTGACCGATGCGGGCAGCTCGACGGTGCTGTGGAGCGGCGACGAGGACAAGCCCATGATCCCGTCGTCGACCGCGAAGATCATGGTGACTGCCGCGGCACTGCTCACGCTGCCCGCCGACGAGCGGGTGAGTACGAAGGTCGTTGCGGGGCAAGCACCGAACGAACTGGTGCTGGTCGGTAGCGGTGACCCGACGCTCACCGCGCAGCCCGACGGCAAGGGGTACTACACCGATGCCGGTCGGCTGTCGGATCTGGTGGATCAGATCAAGAAATCGGGCAGGCCCATCGACACGATTCTGGTCGACAACTCCGCGTACGCGGGCCCGACCATGGCGCAGGGCTGGGACCCGATCGACATCGAGGGTGGTTCGATCCTGCCGATGGAGTCGGTGATGGTCGACGGCGGACGGCTCGAACCATTGGTCGAATACTCGCCGCGCACGACGACGCCCGCGCTCGATGCCGGTCGACGCCTCGCCAGCGACCTCGGCCTCGACCCCGGTGCGGTGCGTGAGGCGCAGGCACAACCCGGTGCCGCGGAGGTCGCGAGCGTGCGTTCGGCGACGCTGCGCGACCGGATGCACGACATGATGGTGCACTCCGACAATGTGCTCGCCGAGGCCATCGGCAGGGAGGTCGCCACCGCGACCGGTGGTGAGGCGTCGTTCACCGGCGCGGTCGATGCGGTGCACGCGGTGTTGAGTAATGCCGGATTCGACATGTCCGGGGTGCAGATGCACGATTGCAGCGGTCTGTCGGTCGACGACCGTGTTCCGGCGGTCGTGCTGAACAAGATCATCGCGACTGCGGCGGAGCCGAACGGAACGACCGCGGTACAGCCGGCCGGAACCAAAGCCAAGCCGGAAACCGACACTTTGGCGGTAACCCTTTCACCGATTCTGGACGACCTGCCCATCGCGGGTGCGACCGGCTCGCTGACCGAGCGCTACGTCACCGACAACCATCAGGGCGCGGGATGGGTGCGCGCCAAGACCGGAACTCTGTCGGTGTCGAGCGCGTTGGTCGGATATGTACTCGACGCCGATGGACGGGTGCTGACCTTCGCGTTGATGTCGAACGATCGGCCGCCGGAGGTGAGCAGGCCGGCATTGGACGCGATCGCCGGCACGCTGCGTAACTGTGGATGCTCATGACGGGTGGATGACTATGGGCCGAAATGAATCCGATCGGGTCGGTGGCGAAACCGGTTCCGTGACCGCCGAGGTCGACACGTCGTCGGGCGCCGAGGTGGCCGAGCATGGCAAGGAGCGATCGGTCTTCACCGGTGTCGTCGACTGGCGTTTGGCGGCGAAGACCGGTGCCGCGCTCGTGCCGTCGGGTCCGCGTACCTCCCGGTACACGGCCGAACAAGCCGTCGCCGAGCTCGCGGATGCCTCCGTGCGCGCCGAGGGACCGGTCAGGGAAGTCAGCGGGCTCCTCGACGACCAGCCCATCCCCACCGCGCGCATCGTCGACCGTCGCGGCTGGATCGATGCCGCCGCCGGTTCGATGGCCCAACTCACCGGCACCGACGGCGATCGTGGCGAAGGCAAGTTGCTCGCCGGCAAACCGGCGGGCATGCAGGCGGGCGCGATGCTCGCGTTCCTTTCCACCGCGATCCTCGGTCAGTACGACCCGTTCACCGGCGACGACGGCGAATTGCTTTTGGTCGCGCCGAATATCGTGGCGGTCGAGCGCGCGCTCGGCGTTTCGCCCAGCGATTTCCGATTGTGGGTGTGCCTGCACGAGGTCACCCACCGCGTGCAGTTCTCCTCGGCGCCGTGGTTGGCCGATTACATGCGCGGCAATGTCGAGGTTCTCGGCGAGGTGGGTGAAGAGCCGATGCACGAGATGCTCACCCGGTTGGTCGAGGAGGTCCGCGACCGCCGCCGAGGCACCGGCGCCGACGACCCGTCCACGCGCGGCATCGTCGGATTGTTGCGTGCCAGTCAGCCACCGCAGCAGCGCGAGGCCCTCGATCGCCTCCTGATGCTCGGCACACTGCTGGAGGGCCACGCCGACCACGTCATGGACGCCGTCGGCCCCGCGGTAGTCCCCACCGTCGAGCAGATCCGCGCCGCCTTCGATCAACGCCGCAAACGCCCCACCAACCCTGTCCAACGCATCCTGCGCGCGCTGCTGGGCGTCGACGCGAAGATGGCCCAGTACGTCCGAGGCAAAGCCTTCGTAGACGAGGTGGTCACCCAGGTGGGAATCGCCAACTTCAACACCGTCTGGCGCGACCCGGAAACCCTCCCGCGCACAGACGAAATCGAAACCCCCTCCCGCTGGATATCCCGAGTCCTGGGCTGACCCACCACCTTCACCACGACACACCCCGAACCCCACCACCCGGCTAGTCGGCTACCCGGTAGACCCTCACCACCCCAAAAACCCAGCCACCCCCACGAGCCGCCCAAACACCTGTTCCGAGCGCAGCGAGACCGCCACAGCACATTCGCGATCACCACAGCACCTTCACATCCCGGCACCTGGTGAAACCCTCACCACCCGAACTCAACTCGGCCCTCCGCACGAGCCGCTGAAACACGTGTTCCGAGCGCAGCGAGACGGCCACAGCACATTCACGATCGCCCGAAGATCACCACAGCACCTTCAATTCCGGGTATCCGGTGAAACCCTCACCACCCGAACTCAACTCAACCCTCCCTACGAGCCGCCCAAACACGTGTTCCGAGCGCAGCGAGACCGGCACGGTAAGTTCGCGGCCGTCTCGCTGTTGAGTGCCCGTTTCGTAGGCGACGCAGGAGCAAGAAACGGGTACTCAACAGCGAGACTCAGGGCCGCGAACCACGCGGCGCCAGCCGCCAAAAAACACAGCGAGGAGATCCTCGCCCCCGCGTATCACCCCGCCTGCCGCCTGCCGCCTGCCGCCTGCCGCCTGCCGCCTGCCGCCTGCCGCCTGCCGCCTGCCCTGCCGCCTGCCCTGCCGCCTGCACCGCCGCCTACCGCGCAGCTCCACACGTTGGGGCCACCCCCGCAAGCCCCCACTCACCCTGGCGTCGCCTCTACGCGAACCCACCTCCACCCCTCGGTACGCTCCCAGCATGGACGGCGCGCCACACACCCCGCCCCAAACCCACTCCCCAGGCGCACTGCCGGAGACCTCAGCCGCATTGCTGATGCGCAGGGCTGTCCGAGACTGGCTGAACCTGCATACTCGCGCCGATACGCGACGAGTAGCAGTGGCCTTGTCCGGCGGCGCCGATTCCCTGGCACTGACCGCCGCCGCGGTGGCCGAGGCCGACACGGTGGACGCGCTCGTCGTGGACCACGGTTTGCAACCTGGTTCGGATGCCGTCGCCGCGACGGCGGCCGCGACGGCGATGCGGCTCGGCTGTCGCTGCGCGCGGGTACTGACCGTACGCGTCGGCACCGACGGTGGACTGGAGGCGGCGGCACGGCAGGCGCGCTACGCGGCACTCGACGTAGCGCGTTCGGGCTTGCCGGTCCTACTCGGCCATACCCTGGATGATCAGGCCGAGACCGTGCTACTCGGCCTCGCACGCGGTTCCGGCGGCCGTTCGATCCACGGGATGGCGGTGTTCGTGCCGCCGTGGGGTCGTCCGTTGCTCGATGTTCGTCGGGACACGACCCGACAGTTCTGCGTCGATCTCGGTATTCGACCGTACGAAGATCCGCACAATGCCTCGCCGGAGTTCACCAGGGTGCGGCTGCGCACCGAAGTGCTGCCGCTGCTGGAGGAAGCGCTGGGCGGTGGTGTGGCCGCAGCGCTCGCACGCACCGCCGAACACCTGCGCGAGGACGCTTCGGTGCTCGACGCATTGGCGCAAGAGCTGCTGGTGGCGGCTGTCGTAGACAGCGCCCGCACGTCGGCAGCCGAGTCGCCGGAATCGAAGGTCACCACCGGCGCGGTGCCGTCGGTCGGGCCGGACGCCGCGGACGCCAACGCGTGCCTGCGGGACCCGGCTTCTCCGCAAGAGCCAGCGCACGGTGCGGCACACACCCATAACGCGACGTTGTCGATCGAGATATTGCGCACCGCACCCACCGCGCTTCGTCGCAGGGCGATCCGGTCGTGGCTGCTGCGTGGTGGTGCGAAAGCGCTGACCGACAAGCATTTACGCGCGGTCGACGCGCTGGTCACCGATTGGCGTGGCCAGGGTGGGGTCGCCGTCGGCGGCGGAACCGCGGAGGCGAGGTTGGTCGCCGCGCGGGAGCATGGCAGGCTGACCCTACGTTTGCGCACCGGCTGATGGCACAAACCGTGTTCGGTCGCTCGGGAGCGAAGCCACGCGAAGGGAAACCAGCTGACGTGTACGGGGACGACATCGCTTCGGTACTGATCACCGCGGAGGAGATCGCGGCCAAGACCAACGAGCTGGCCGAAATCATCGCCAAGCGCTATCCCGCCGGCTCACCCGAGGGCGACCTGCTGCTGGTCGGCGTGCTCAAAGGTGCGATCTTCTTCATGACCGACCTGGCGAAGGCGCTCCCGATTCCGACGCAGATGGAGTTCATGGCCGTCTCGTCCTACGGGTCGTCCACCTCGTCGTCCGGGGTGGTGCGGATCATGAAGGATCTGGACAAGGACATCGCCGGGCGCAATGTGCTGATCGTCGAGGACATCATCGACTCGGGTCTCACCCTCTCGTGGTTGCAGCGCAACCTATCCACCCGCAACCCCGCCTCGTTGGAGGTGGTGACGTTGCTGCGCAAGCCGGACGCGTTGCGCACTCAGGTCGAGGTCTCGCACGTGGGTTTCGACATTCCGAACGAGTTCGTCGTCGGCTACGGCCTCGATTACGCGGAGCGCTACCGCGACCTGCCCTACATCGGCACCCTCGACCCCAAGGTCTATGGCGGCTGAGTCTCGCGGGGTCTCGCGGGTAATTCCGGCGACACCCGTTGTACTCGCCGGTCGGTATCGGTTCGAGTGATAGCTTGCGCCTCAGCAGCTTCGATCACCCGCTTTCGACAACCGACGCGACGGGGGACGACCAGCATATGCCCGACGAGGACACGGCGTTCGTACACGGTTCGGCCGAAACGAGATTCACCGCACACCGGCCGCGCGCCACGACAGCATCAGGATCCGCGCTCGAGTCGAACCCTGGACTGCCAGCGGGTGAGTCCGAAACGCCGACTTGCGATGCGGCAGCCGCCGAGCACACCCGTGGTCCCGTCGCGTCGATCGCCGCGGGGGTACGCGATGGCACCTCCGATCCGGTGCGGGTGTTGGAGCGAACTCTTGCCGCAGTCGCCGAAGACGGTCGTAAACCGCACGGGCTCGGCGTTGTTCGCGTCAACCGGGCTCGGGCGGCAGCGACGGAGACCGCTCTGCGTCCCGATCTCGACGCATTGCCGCTGGCGGGGGTGCCGATAGCGGTCGAACCGAAGGCCGAACCCGGTGGCTCGGTGTTCGATGACGTGGCGTCGCAGGTATTGCGGGCGGCGGGCGCGGTGCTGGTCGAGGTCGCGACTGTTCCCGAAGCGGACGATGGCATCGGCGTACGGACCGCTCGTAGGTCGGTGGCGCGGGGGTTGTTCCCGGTCGCCTACGGCGATCCTGGCCTGGATTCTTATCGAACCGGCATGGTCGGCGGCGTTTTCGCGATGACGCCGGGCGCTGATCTCGTGTCGCGGTACGCGGGAGCGGCCCGTGGCCACAGCGTGCTGTCGGCCACGGTCGGTGATGCCGCGATGGTGCTTTCGGTGCTCGCGGGAAAGGCGAACCTGGCCGAGGTCGATCCGCCCGGCCGACTACGTATCGGTCTCGCCGTCAACCCGCCGTCCCGCTTCTTTCGCGTCGACCGGCGTTGGACGAGCGCGGCTTACGCGGCGGGCGCTGCGTCCGCGGCGGCGGGCCACCGGGTCGAACGAGTCGACCTACCGGCCGATGATGCCCTGCTGCCGGTGCTGGTGCGCTGGACAGGACTATCGAGCTCCGAAGTCGAGGCAGCCGACGAGGACGCGGGGTCCTTCCGAAACTTTGCCGAACGGCTCGAGCTGCGTGTGCGGTGCCGACGCGTGGTCGACGATTTTCTCCGGCACGCGACGGACGCCCCACCGGGCGGGGTCGATCGCGCCGAGGCGCGACTGTTCGAACTCTTCGAGCGCTACGACGTGGTGATAGCCCCCGTGTCGGCGCCGGTACGTGCGGAAATCCCGTTGTCGCACAGTACTTTCCGATTCACACCCGAGGCGCCGATGTGGCGGGCGGCCGGCTGGCCTTCGGCGACGGTCCCGATGCGTGATTCGCGGGGCGCCGCGTTCCCGATCGCGACCCACGCGCAGCTCGCGGGGCCGCCGGGCAGCGAATCCACCGTCCTCCGGTTGGCCGCGCAGTTGGCGGCGCCGGTGCGGTCGTGACCGCCGCCGTCAGGCGCTGATCGCGGGCTCGATGACGGCGAATCCGCCGTCGGTCGCCCGCCCGGCGAATTCGAGGATTGTCGGTCGCGAATCGTCGGCACGCCATGCGACGGCCAGCTCGCAGGGTGCGAGGCCGGTGAGGGGGCGCGCGGTGAGGCCGGGCCACCGGTACATCGGCACGTTGTTCTCCGCGAGCAGGCAGACGCCGAGTCCGAGGCTGACCGCCTCCAGCTTGTCTTCCGGGGTCGCGGCTTCGGCGCCGATCTTCGGGGCGCGTCCGTTGCGTGCGTCGTTGCCGAGCCAGAAGTCGCGTACCGCACCGGCTTCCGCGGGGAGTGCGACGAATTGTTCGTCGAGCAGGTCGCTGAAGTCGATGGTCTCTGCGGCGGCGAGCGGGTGGGTTTCGGGGAGCAGCACCCAGCGCTGTTCGGTGCGCAGGACTTGCCAGCGGTAGCGGTTCTGGTCCGGCAGTGGCAGCCAGACCAGCGCGAGGTCGGCTTGGCGTCCGGCGAGGCCGCTGGAGGCGTCGTTCCATGACGCGGGGTGCAGCGCGAGGCGGTGGCCGCTGGCGCTTTCCAGGTCGTTGAGCAGACCGCGACCGATGGCGGATTGGATGCCGACGCGTAGTACCTCGCCGGCTTCCTGGAGCGAGGAGTTGGTGACGGCCCAGAGGTCGAGGATCCTGCGTGCGCCGTCGAGCAGTTCCTTGCCGGCGACGGTCAGTGCGACGCTGCGTTGGTTGCGATCGAACAGCACGACATCGAGCTGGCGTTCGAGCTGACGGATCTGTCGGGAGAGCGTGGGTTGGGCAATGTGCAGCCGCTGGGCGGCGTTGGTGAAGTGCAGTTCCTCAGCGACGGCGACGAAATACCGCAGGTCGCGCAAATGCGGGTCCATAGCCCCTTGCTATCAGAATCAGTCCGGAATTTCCAGCCATTTCAGACCGGAAGGTTCGGATACGAGCATAAAAACATTCAGCAGGTTTGTTAAGCAACAGCATATTGCCTGTCATGGTGGTGCGCACCATCGATCGGTCAAAGACCCGGCGCGTGTGCTGGATTCTGTGCCGAGGTTTGTTACCCGCTGGTCGGTCGGTGTGTGCCGTGACTTCGCCGTTATCGATGCGCCGATCATGGCCGCGACCTCGCGATTGCCGATCGGGGCGGAATCGGGCCTTGACGGCGGCGATCGATAGCAAAAATCCATGCGGTGAGGTTGGTCACAAAATCGTTTGTCACGACCCATAATTGGGCTCGAACGACACTGTCAAGGGGCACTGCGCGCGGACGGTCTCGATGTCCACACGGTGTCAGTCGGCCCGCTCGCCGCGCGCTCGCCGCTCGTACTTCTTGCGCTCTTCGGCGTCGACGTCGCCGAGGAACGCCTGCCCGGATCCCAGCGCGCGCCCCAGCGCGTCACCCGCCGACTGCGGCAGCAACCCGACCGCCTGCGAGATGAACCCCGCCAGCTTGGTCACCCGCACCTTTGCTCTGGGTTTGGCGATCAACCCGATGACGGCGGCGGCGATGTCCTCGGGCTCGGCCGCCCGCATCACCCCCTTGGACTGCACGCCCGACAGCAGTTCGGTGTTGGTCAGCGTCGGCAGCACCGAGGAGAACCGCACACCGGTGCCTCGATACTCCTCGCCGAGGGTGTCGGTGAAGCCGAGCACGGCGTGCTTGCTGGCGTTGTAGGTGGCCAAGCCGGGCAGATGCGTCTCACCGGCCAGCGACGCGATATTGATGATGTGGCCACTCCCGCGCGGCAGCATCCTGGCCACACCGAGCTTGGTACCGAGGATCACGCCGTAGACATTGATGTCCAGAATGCGGCGGGTCACCTGGTCCGGTTCGTCGACCAGTTTTCCGGTCGGCATGATGCCCGCGTTGTTGATCAGCACGTCGATCGGCCCGATCGTGCGCTCCACCTCGTCGAGGAACTGCTCGAACGAGGCGGCGTCGGTGACGTCGAGGTGCCCGTACACCTCGAAATCGTGTGCGGTGCCGGTCTCTTTCACCGTCGTCTCGTCCACGTCGCCGATCGCGATGCGCGCGCCGAGCGCCGCCAGCGCGGTCGCGGTGGCCAGCCCGATCCCGCGCGCACCGCCGGTGATCACGACGACCTTGCCGTTGACCGCCGTGTGTCCGTTCATTTGGCGACTCCCTGGGTGGTGGCGGTCCCCGATATCCCGACGCGGCGCAGCCCGCGCGCTCCCGCCGCGCGCATCGCGCCGAAGGCCAAGCGCAGCTTCGAAGGGTCGTAGGGGAACCAGATCAGTTCTCGCTGCTGGGTCGGCAGGATCGGCACGGTAATCGCCTGACGGCGACAGTATTTGCGCACCCCGTCCGCACCGCCCCAGCGCGCGCCGACTCCCGATTCGCCCCAACCGCCCATGGGGAGTGCGAAATTGAACAGATTGCTGAACACGTCATTGACGTTGACCGCGCCCGCCTCCAGCGCGCGTGCCACCCGCTCGCCGCGTTTCTTGTCGCCGGTCCACACCGACGCCGACAGTCCGTAGCGCGAATCATTTGCCAGCCGAACGGCTTGCGCCTCGTCGGCGACCTTGATCACCGGCAAGGTGGGGCCGAAGGTCTCCTCGGTGACGCACGACATCGTGTGGTCGACGTCGACGAGCACGGTCGGCTCGAACAGGGTGCCGACGCCGGTGCGTTTGCCGCCGGTGAGCACGGTGGCTCCGGCGGCAACGGCTTCGTCCACGTGGCGTTGCACGATCTCGACCTGGCTCTCGTTGGCCAGCGCGCCCACGTCGTGTGCGCCCTCGGGGCCGTCGAGGCCCTGGCGCAGAGCCTTGACGTTCGCGGTCAATTTCGCCACGAACTCGTCGTAGACCGGCGCCTCGACGTACACGCGTTCCACCGAGATGCACACCTGGCCGGAGTTGAACAGCCCGCCGAAGGTGATGCCGTGTGCGGCCCGGTCGATATCGGCGTCCGCGAGCACGATCGCGGGGTCTTTACCGCCGAGTTCGAGGCTGTAGGGGACCAGTCGCTCGGCGCAGGCGGCGGCGATCTTGCGCCCGGTCGCGGTCGAGCCGGTGAACTGCACATAGTCGCTCACCGCGACGACGGCGGATCCGGTCGCGCCGCCGCCGGTGATCACCTCGAAGATCGGTGGCGCGCCGATTTCGGCCCAGCCCCTTGCCAATTCGAGCGCCGAGAGCGGCGTCACCTCCGAGGGCTTGAGCAGTACCGCTGCGCCAGCGGCGAGCGCGGGGATCACGTCGAGGGCGGGCATGGCCAGCGGGAAGTTCCACGGTGTGATGATGCCGACCACCGGGTAGGGCCGATATACCGTCGTCAGTTTCTTGACCCGGCCGAGTGGGCTGTGTGGTGCGGGGTGGTCGTCGGCGAGGAACTTCTCCGCCCTGCGCGCGTAATAGCCGATCAGGTCGATGGAGAAGCGCGGGTCGATGAGCGCGTCGACGCGAGGCTTGCCGGTCTCGCTCTGCACCACGTCACCGAGGGTCTGGGTGTTGTCGATGAGCCAGTCCTGCAGCTTCAGCAACCATTCCTTGCGGCCCGCAGGGCCGATCGCTTCCCAGTCTCGCTGGTGCTCGCGCAGTCGGCGGGCGGCGGCGGTCACCGCGTCGGCGTCCGAATCCGGTACCGCGCCGACGATTTCGCCGGTGCCGGGGTTGCGCACCTCGATCACGGGGCCGTCCGGTCGCGCGGTCGAGGCTGTGACCGAACCCTTCTGCGTGATGTTGATCGTGGTTTCGGCTTCGGCCACTGCTGTTCTCCCACTGACGTTGTGTGCTGCGACGTCCAAACCCAGCTGGAATGGGCCACGTCGCCATGATCGTGACACAGTCAGATGAGATTTGTCTCGCCGATTCAGTGGTCGTTATGTGAATGCCTATTCCGTCCGGTTGGGCCGGAACGGGCACCCGTCAGTTGAGCTGTTCGGTGGTTTCCCCGGTATCGGTGGCCGCGATCCTGCGTAGTGGCGGCTCGGACTTCGGCGGCACCCTTCGATCGGGTAATTCCGCCAGTAATTCGGTGGTCGCCTCCGCGATGGTGGCGACGGCCTTGTCGACGGCGGCCTTGGTCGTTGAGCTCAGGCCCGACACGCCACCGACCTTGCGCACGTATTGCAGTGCGGCGGCATAGATTTCCTGCTCGGTTGCGGCAGGTTCCAGACCACGCAAGACGGTGATGTTTCTACACATGGACAAACACTAGCCCCACATCCCCGCCCCCGGCAGGGCAAACGAATCCACGATGCGCCGCCCACAGCCTGTGTCCATGCCGGAGAAACACCGGCCATACCGGGGTCTATGAGGAACAATCGTGGCATGGCTGCGCGCGGTGTACCCACGTTGACGACCTTTCCCTACGACGAGCTGGACAAGCGAGAAGAAGATCACTGGTCCGGGGCGGCGGCCACGGACCAAGAGTTACGCGCACTGGGACTCGGTGCGTTCTACTCGGCGCGCTGGGATGCCTTCCACGACGCGCTGCTGCTCGGCCCCGAGCGTGAACATCCGCTCGGCGATCGCCGCGAACTGGCCATCGACACGCTCACCGGCGCGTGGGGAATCACCGACGGCACCGAGGCACGCGCCTCGATGGAACAACTACTCGAAGGCATGCACGCCCCGCTCTACGCCCTGGTCCACCCGTTGGTGATGGCCTCGATCAACGCCAGTGAACGAGACCGCTTCGGTGAGCGCGCCGATCGCCAGCGCGCGTTCCTACGCCAGGTCGGGTCGTTTCGGGGGATGGACAATCCGGAGTCGTTGGTCCGCGATTACGACATCTGGTCGCAGGCGATCAAGATCGGTTTCACCGACCACCTCGCGCGGCCGTTGCCCACCGATATTCACGCGTGGGACCTCGCGCGGGTGGTCGCCGTGGCGCGCATGTCCTTCACCGCGGGGTACGTCGACGCCGAGGTCGCATGGACCTACCTGGCACGGGCGCTGCCGATCGCACAGGCCAAATACCGGAACTGGCGGCAGTTCGGCGACGCCTACCTCACCGGATGGACCTACTGGCAGGCGTGCGAAGACCTCGCGGAACTGAAGAACGGCGGCGTCGACCGTCGGATGGAGCTGCTGCGGCTGTGGATGCGGCCGACCAGCCCGTGGCGAAGGGTCCCGCTCAACCACTGACGCGCCCGACCACCGCGAAAGACCCGAAATCCCGACGGGCGTGTGCCCGTCGGGATCATGGTGGGCTCGAAGTCAGTTGCCGTCGGGCAGGGAGCGAAGGATGCCCCTGCCATAGCGCTGGAACTGCGCGTCGTCGACCATGCCGAGCGAGTGCCGCTCGACCAGCAATTCCCACTCCGAATACAGCTGGGCCACACCGGGATCGGCCGAGCCAGCGGCGCCGTCGGCGGAATCACGGCGCACCGCGAAGTTCACCGCGCAGGTCACGCGCTCGGTGTCGGCACGATCCGTACCGGTGAACCGCAGTGTGGTGTTGCCGTCGTGCACATCCATGCCCGGTTCGCCACGCCCCGTGTCGACCTCGCCGGGCGCACGCCCGCCACCGTTGGTGCTGCGCGCCCACAGGACGGTGGGTATGGGCAGTTCGTGTGCGTAGCGGTCGTCGTCATCGATCGAGATGAACAACAGTCGCCCCGTGGTCGCGGCCAGCAGGCCCGGTCCGCTGCCCGCGGGCGGGCGCGCCCGAGCGACGGCCGTCTCCAGCACGTATTCCTCGGGCGTCACGTACCGATGCAACGCGGTGACGGCGGATTTGGCCGCGCGATTACTCGTCATCCTGCGCACGGCACGGTCGACGTCGGCTCTCGTCGGCCCGTTCTTGCCCCAGGACGGGTCGGGCGGTTCCAGATCGGGCGCCGCGACATCGAGGCGTTGGGTCGCCAAGATCTGGCCGTTGATCCGGTTGACGATTTTCGTCGCCGCGGGAACATCGGTCTCGTCGATCAGCACCGGTAACGGGGTGCGGTCGGCCGGGACGCCGGTGAGTACGGGGGTGGGGTAGCGCAGGTAGATCTCGATCACGACGGCGTCGTCGGCGCGGCGGTGCAGCCGAACCTTGAGTAGATCGGTCACCGGCACGTCCAGTACGCGCTCTCCGTCCGAACCCGGTCGCAGCACGATCAATCGCCCTTGACCGTGTCGCACGATGGCTGTGGGTGTTCGTAGCTCGACTATGTCCATACCCCCTGCGCTCTGAGTGGATGTGCGGTCTATCCGGGGTCCTGCGGGGTCTTGCCGTGGCCACCAAATTACGGGGCTACGGCTACGCAAGCTACCGCGCTGCGGGTTATTGCTCGCACCGCGGTGTTGTGTCGTCGCTCACGATAGGCCGTGCATGCCATGATTGTGCCTACTTGAGGTAAGCCGGGTCGATGAGTTCGCGCAAGGGTTCGGGAACCACCGGGGCTCGTCGGCCGTTTACTTCTTTAACTGCACCAGCAGTTGAACTGCGCGATGTATCGAACAGACCGTAGGCGGTAACGTTGCATATCCGCGTCCGAGCCGCTCGAACCAGGGTGAGACAGTGGTGAGAAAAGACGTCGAACCACGTGGCATCGAGCCTGATCACCGTTGCCCGACGCATCGCTAGGCAAGACCCGGAGACACCGGAAAGGACTGGCCGACCGGCCGACGCTCTATGAACCGCAAGACTGTGTTTCGCACCCTGGCCATAGTCGCGACCATTTTGGTCGTGATCTATGCGTTCAGCTACTTCGGCAATGACACGCGCGGATGGAAAAGCGTTGACACGTCGGTCGCCCTGAGTCAGCTGGACGACAAGGCCAACGTCAAGAACGTCCAGATCGATGATCGCGAGCAGCAGCTGCGCATCGAGCTGAACGCCGGCAACGACGCGACCGGTGGTCAGGACAAGATCATCGCGAAGTATCCCGGCGGCAGCGAGACCTCGGGACAGGTCTTCGACGCCGTCAAGAACTCGGGCGCGCAGTACAACACGGTGGTCAAACAGGAGAGCTGGTTCACCCAGATCTTGCTGTTCGTGCTGCCGATGGTGATCCTGCTCGGCCTGTTCATCTTCGTGATGGCCCGCATGCAGGGCGGTGGTCGCGGCGGCATGATGGGCTTCGGTAAGTCCAAGGCCAAGCAGCTGTCCAAGGACATGCCCAAGACCACGTTCGCCGACGTCGCCGGCGCCGACGAGGCGGTCGAAGAGCTCTACGAAATCAAAGACTTCCTGCAGAACCCGGTGCGCTACCAAGCACTCGGCGCCAAGATTCCGAAGGGTGTTCTGCTCTACGGCCCGCCGGGAACCGGTAAGACCCTGCTCGCCCGCGCGGTGGCCGGCGAGGCCGGCGTTCCGTTCTTCACCATCTCCGGCTCGGACTTCGTCGAGATGTTCGTCGGTGTCGGTGCTTCCCGCGTGCGTGACCTGTTCGAGCAGGCCAAGCAGAACAGTCCCTGCATCATCTTCGTCGACGAGATCGACGCGGTCGGTCGTCAGCGCGGCGCAGGGCTCGGTGGCGGACACGACGAGCGTGAGCAGACGCTGAACCAGTTGCTCGTCGAAATGGACGGGTTCGGTGACCGCACCGGCGTCATCTTGATCGCCGCGACCAACCGCCCCGACATCCTCGACCCCGCGCTGCTGCGTCCCGGCCGCTTCGACCGGCAGATCCCGGTGAGCAACCCCGACCTGGCCGGTCGTCGTTCCATCCTGCGGGTGCACTCGCAGGGCAAGCCGATCGCACCCGAGGCCGACCTCGAAGGACTGGCCAAGCGCACCGTCGGTATGTCCGGCGCCGATCTTGCCAACGTCATCAACGAGGCGGCGCTGCTCACCGCGCGCGAGAACGGCGCGGTAATCACCAGCGAGCAACTGGAGGAGTCGGTCGATCGCGTGATCGGCGGCCCGCGTCGCAAGAGCAGGATCATCAGCGAACACGAGAAGAAGATCACCGCCTACCACGAGGGTGGGCACACACTCGCCGCATGGGCGATGCCCGATATCGAGCCGGTCTACAAGGTGACGATCTTGGCCCGTGGCCGCACCGGCGGTCACGCCATGACGGTGCCCGAGGACGACAAGGGTCTGATGACCCGCTCGGAGATGATCGCCCGACTGGTGATGGCGATGGGCGGCCGTGCGGCCGAGGAACTGGTGTTCCACGAGCCGACCACCGGTGCGTCCTCGGATATCGACCAGGCCACCAAGATCGCGCGCGCGATGGTGACCGAATACGGCATGAGCGCGCGCCTCGGCGCGGTGCGTTACGGCCAGGAGCAGGGCGACCCGTTCCTCGGCAGGTCGATGGGTCAGAGTTCGGACTACTCGCACGAGGTCGCCGGCGCGATCGATGTGGAGGTGCGCAACCTCATCGAGGCCGCGCACACCGAGGCATGGGCGATCCTCAACGAGTACCGCGACGTGCTCGACACCCTGGCGACCGCGTTGTTGGAACGCGAGACCTTGCACCGCAGGGACCTGGAGGAGCTGTTCGCTTCGGTGGACAAGCGGCCGAGGATCACCGCGTTCAACGACTTCGGCGACCGCGTGCCTTCGGACAAGCCGCCGGTCAAGACTCCGGGTGAGCTCGCGGCCGAACGCGGTGAGCCGTGGCCGCCGGAACCGGTCGACGTCACCAAGCGTGTGGGGGCGCGAGAGTCCGTGCCCGCCAACGGCTATCCGCAGGACGGCGGTTACGACGCGCCGCCACAGTACGGGTACCCGCCCGCCGCGCAACCCGGCCAGCAGGTGCCGCCCGCACCCGCGTACCCGCAGGGTGGAACGCACGGCTCCCGACCGGATTACGGCGCTCCCGCCGGTTGGTCGGCGCCGGGCTGGCCGCCGCGTGAGGAACGTCAACAGCAGCCACCACCGCCACCGCGGCACGGATACCAGCAGCCGAGGGGTCCGCAGGACGGTGGCTACGATCGCGGCGGCTACGGCGGTGGGGGCCGTGGGTACGACGCCCCCGGATACGACGAGCACGGTCGCCCGTTGCGCAACGGTGCCGACCAGCGCGGTGACGGCGAAGGCGACGAGTGGGACGGTCCGAACGGTCGACACTGATCGGCGACGATTACGCTCGACCATCTGGGTGCGGAGAGAGTGCGGCGCCCTGGATTTTGGAGGTGTCCTCGATTGTCGACCAACCATCACCTCGGCGGCGACACGCTCGCCGATTCGGGCGTCGCTGAACGAGACGATCCCACGCCGGACCGGGTCAACGAGCCCGTCGCGCTGGAGACGGGCGCCGCGTTCGATCAGGCCCGCGCCGAAGCGGCCGTGCGTGAGCTGCTGATCGCGGTCGGTGAAGACCCCGACCGTCCTGGCCTGCTCGACACCCCGGCGCGGGTCGCCCGCGCGTACCGGGAAATGTTCGCCGGGCTCTACGTCGAACCGGACGCGGTGCTGAACACCACTTTCGACGAAGGCCATCAGGAGCTGGTTCTGGTGCGCGACATTCCGCTGTACTCGACCTGTGAGCATCACCTGGTGTCGTTTCACGGTGTCGCCCACGTCGGCTACATCCCCGGTCGGCACGGCAGGGTGACGGGACTGTCGAAGTTGGCGCGCGTCGTCGACCTGTACGCCAAGCGTCCGCAGGTGCAGGAACGGTTGACCAGCCAGATCGCCGACGCGCTCATGCGCAAGTTGGAGCCGCGCGGCGCCATCGTGGTGGTCGAGGCCGAGCACCTGTGCATGGCGATGCGCGGGATCAGGAAGCCGGGCGCGAGCACCACCACATCCGCGGTGCGTGGGATTCTGCAATCGAGCCCGTCCTCGCGCGCCGAAGCCCTCGATCTCATTCTGCGGAAGTGAGTCGACCTGTGAGCGAGACCGCGTGACCGGAAACGGAGGTGTGACCGCACGCGGCGGTCGTTCCTGCGTCGTGTTCGGGGTGGTGAACGTCACCGCTGATTCGTTCTCCGACGGTGGCCGCTATCTCGATACCGAGCGCGCGGTCGCGCACGGGGTCGAGCTCCACGCGCAGGGCGCCGACATCATCGACGTCGGTGGCGAGTCGACCAGGCCGGGTGCGGCACGGGTCGACCCGGGCACGGAGGCGGCTCGGGTAGCGCCGGTGATTCGCGGGCTGGTCGCCGAGGGTGTGCCGACCAGCGTGGACACCATGCGCGCCGCCGTCGCCGAGGCCGCGCTCTCGGCGGGCGCCTCGGTGGTGAACGACGTCTCGGGTGGCCGTGCCGATCCGCATATGGTGAAAGTCGTTGCGACGGCGGGCGTTCCGTGGATCCTCATGCATTGGCGCGCGGACGCGGACTATCGGCACGTCGGCCCGGCCGAGCACTATGACGATGTGGTGGCCGAAGTGCTCGCCGAGCTGACCGCTCAGGTGGAGCTGGCGGTCGCCGCGGGCGTCGACCGCGACAAGCTGATCCTCGACCCCGGTCTGGGATTCGCGAAGAACGCGGCACACAACTGGGAATTGCTCGGCGCCCTCCCGGAATTGGTGGCCAACGGCCTGCCGATTCTTATCGGAGCTTCCAGGAAACGGTTCCTCGGCGGGTTGCTCGCCGACGACGCGGGCCCGCGCCCACCCGATGGCCGCGAAGTGGCGACCGCTACCGTCTCGGCGCTTGCCGCCGCGCACGGCGCGTGGGGGGTGCGGGTGCACGATGTGCGTGCCTCGCTGGACGCCATTTCCGTCACCGACGCGTGGCGGCGCGCTGGTCGGCGCCGCAGGCGAGGAGATTGTTGATGAGTGACGCTGGGAATTCTGTCGACCACGATGTGCGACAGGATGTTTCGCCGGAGACCTCGCGGCTCGATCGGATCGAGCTGCGTGGCTTGCGCGTGTTCGGCTACCACGGCGTCTTCGAGCACGAGCGTCGCGACGGTCAGGAATTCGTCGTCGACCTGACGGTCTGGGTGGATTTTCGTCCCGCCGCCGCCTCCGACGACTTGGCCGCGACCGTGGACTACGGGCAGTTGGCCGAACGCGCGGTATCGATCGTCGCCGGACCGCCGCGCGACCTCATCGAGACCGTGGTCAGCGAGATCGCCGATGCGGTGCTGGGAGATCCGAGGATCGCCGAAACCGAAGTGGTTTTACACAAGCCGTCGGCGCCCATTCCGCACACCTTCGCCGACGTGCGGGTGGTTACCAGGCGTCGCAGGGCACAGGTGCGCGCGTGAGCGGGGTGGCCTCGTGAGCAGGGCGGTACTGTCGATCGGCGCCAACCTTGGGGACCGGCTCGCGCACCTGCGCGGGGTGGTCGAGGGTTTCGCGGACCGGGTTGTCGCGGTGTCTTCGGTGTATTCGACCGCGCCGTGGGGCGGCGTCGAACAGGATGATTTCCTGAACGCCATTGTCGTGGTGGATGATCCGGGTTTCAGCGGCCTCGACTGGTTGCGTGCCGGTCAACGGATGGAGCAACGGGCCGGGCGCGTGCGCGAGGTTCGCTGGGGTGCGCGCACGCTCGATGTGGATGTGGTGTGGTGTGCCGACCTGCGGGCGGGCACGCTGGTCGCGGCGCGCAGCAGCGACCAGGAACTGACCCTGCCGCACCCGCAGGCGCACCGTCGAGCGTTTGTCCTGGTGCCGTGGCTGGAGGTGGAGCGCGACGCGACCTTGGAGGTCGACGGTGTCTCGCACACGGTGCGCGCCTTGCTCGACGGGCTGGACGCCGAGGAACGCGATGGCGTGCACCTGACCGACCTCACTCTGCTGCCGAACACCGCGCACGCGAGCGCGGACCCACGGAGGTCGACGCCGTGAAGTTGAAGCCGACCCGTGTGCTGGATCTCGTGGCGAATGTGGTGATCGCCGCGGTGGCCGCGTGGATAGCCACGCGGCTGACCTACAGCAACTTCCCGCCCATCTCGGTGTACGCGGGCGCCTCGCTGTATCCCGTCGCCGCGATCGAGGTGGTGCTCGGATTCCTGATCAGGGCGCGGGTCAACGACCGTGAGATCGGTGCTGGTCGCCGTCAGTTGCATCCGATCACCGCGGCACGGGCCATGGCGTTGGCGAAGGCGTCGTTGCAGGTCGGTTCGATCGCGGCCGGTGTGTGGCTGGGCTTTCTGTGCTGGGTGTTCCCGCAGCGATCCACGCTGAACGCGGCTTCGGCGGACAGTCCAGGGGCGATCGTGGGATTGCTGGCGGGTGTCGCATTGGTTGCTGCGGCCCTATGGTTGGAGTACTGCTGCCGGGCCCCCGAGGACCCCACCGACGATCCCGCGGATCCCGCAACCACATAGCGTATCCACGAGAGCGGAGCGGGACGGCTGAATCTGGGCGGAACGCGCTGATCACGCTACCCTGGCGTCCATGGTTTCACCCGCCCGTAGCAGCACTTCCCGTCGCCGACGGGAAGAAGCGGGAAAAGTATTCGTCGGCGCGCTGATCCTGCTCGGTTTGGTTGCCAGCTTTTTCCTGGTTTTCAGCGACAGACTCCAGTTCGTACGGATCGGTCTCGTCGCGGCATTGTGGGCCGCGGTCCTCGGCGCCCTGGCCGCGACCAAGTACCGCAAGGACGCGTCGATCGATAAGGCCAAGGTCCGAGACCTGCAAACCGTGTACGAGTTGCAGTTGGAGCGCGAGGTCACGGCCCGGCGGGAATACGAACTCGGCCTCGAAGCACGGGTGCGTCGAGAAGTCGGGGCCGACGCGAGCGAGATCGCCGCATTGCGCGACGATCTGATGGTGCTGCGGCAGAGCTTGCAGCGGCTGTTCGACGGCGATCTTCCGGTGGATCGGCCAGCGTTGCGGGCCGAAGCGCGCCGAATTCATGAGCTGACGAGTTCTACCGGCGAGCCGGCGAACGTTAGCTCGGCGGATGCTGACGAGTTCGTCGGCCCGCCGACCCAGCAATCGCACAGCACCGACGCGCCGGTCTACGACGCCGATCATCCGAAGCGCCCGCTGTTCGCGAGTCCCTCCGACGACCCGGTTACCGCCGAGACCGCGGTGGTGTCGACCGAAGATCTCGATGCGCACGAAGCGAAGTTGGTCGCCGAGAAGCGGGCCGCCGAGCAAGGGGGAGACGAGCAGCAGGGTGCCGGTGTGGTGTCGGCGTCGTCGAAGGGGGACCGATCCGGTGGGCTGGAGAAGTCCGTGACGCCGGAATCCGATAAGTCGAACAACGCCGCTTCCGGCAGTGCTGACCGCGACAGTGCCGAGCCCGATGCCGACTCCGACAGTGCTGGGATCAGCACCTCTGCGTCGAGGACCGCTGCGTCGGGCAAAGCCGCGTCAAGCTACGTCACGTCCAGCGATGTCGCGTCGGGCGAGGCTGTGTCGAGCGATGTCGCGTCGGGCGAGGCTGTGTCGAGCGATGTCGCGTCCGGCGAGGCGGCGTCGGGCGAGGCGGCGTCGGGCAGGGCAGCGTCGGGCAGGGCAGCGTCAGGCAAGACGGCGTCAGGCAAGGCTGCGCCGGTCGATGTCGCGTCGGGCGAAGCTGCGCTGCGACGGACCACCGAGTTGGTCGCGAATGCGCCCGCCGACGCGCAGGATTCGACGGAGACCGGCGACGTGCGCGCCGACCCCGACGGTCTGGTTTCAGGCAGGGCCGCGTCGGGCGAGGCTGTGTCGAGCGATGTCGTGTCCGGTGAGGTCGCGTCGGGTACGGCTAAGACTGCGTTTGGCAAAACCACGTCGGGCAAAACCACGTCGGGCAAGACCGCGTCCGGCAAGACCGCGTCGAGCAACCTCACGTCTGGCGAGGCCGCTTCCGAGGGCGCCGGCGAAAGTTCCGCGTACGCCGCAGCCACAACGAAGACAACCGGTTCGGCCGCGTCGGTAAATGCCGCGTCGTCCGGCAACGCTGCGTCCGGGAACGCTGCGTCCGGGAACGCCGGTCCCGGCAACCCAGCGTCCGGCGATGTCGCGTCCGCCGCGGACGCGCAGGCGATCGATACCACCGCCCCCACGGATTCGGCTGTTGCCGAGTCGGTTTCGGCTGAGCGGGGTGTCGAACCGCCGGTGCGGCGCGGTGTGGCCTCCGATGCGTCCGCGCGACCTGATTCCAAGAGCGGCGGTGAAGCTCAGAGCAGCGAAGTGACCGAGACGTCGAAACCATCCTCTTCGGAGCGGGGCGAGTCCGTTACCGGTCGCCCGGATTCCGCTGTGGCCAAGCCGGTTTCGAAGAACTCGCCGACAGAGTCCGCGTCGAAGGCCGAGGTCCGCACCGCGTCTTCAGTGCAGGGTTCCGCGGACGGCGGGCCCCGATCCGAGTCGTCTGCCGACGAGTCCGGCTCCGGCAAGGCCGCACCGACGGAAGCGTCCACGCAGGCTGTGGGGTCGTCCCGAGTCGTGCGCGCCGCGAACTCCGCCGCCGACAGCACCGACGCACGCGGCGTCTCGGCCGGTGCGAACACACCGGCACCGACCGCCGAGCAAGCGTCTGCGGACACCTCGTCCGCACCCCTCGGGGCCGAGCAGGCGACGCCTGCCGAGCAGTCGGGATCCGCGGCTTCGGCTAGGGCGAATGCGAAAGCCGTTTCCGCCGAGACTGTTTCGGAAGCAGACGGGGCGACCGAAGGTTCGCCCGCGGCGGCGTCGAGCGATGACGAGCAGCCGAAGACCACCTCGGCAGCGGTAGCCGAAGGTCACGAGGCAGGCGCGACCCAGTACAAGTCTGTCGCACGCAAGATCACCGGCCGACGACTCGGTTGGCGCAAGGCGAGCGCGGCGACGAGTGGCGCGAAGGGCGCCGCGGCCAATGCCGACGGCAAGTCGAAGCGAGCTCCCGCGAAGCCAGCGCAGACCGAAGCCACCGAGACGGCGCCAGCACCAGCGAGCGAGTCCGGGCGTTCCCCTGCGCCGGCCCCGTCCGCATCGGAGCCGACGCCGACGAGCTGGGACGGGTTCGCGGAGACACCGCCCGAGGCGCATGCCGACGCACCACCGGCTCGGCGGCGCCCCACGTCCATTCCGCCGGTTCCTCGGGCTCGGCCACCGCAGCCGCAGTCTGTCAGTGCCAGTGGGTCGCGCAGGCGGCGCAGGGCCGACGACGACGGCGATTCTCCGACCCGGCGGCTGTCGGTCGCCGAGATCATGGCCAATCTTCAGTCGGAGAAAAACGACCAGCCCGAGCAGGATCACAACCAGGAGAACGTCAACAACAACTGAGGCCCTTCGAGTTTCGGCGACCGGTTGAATGCTGGGCGACCAGTTCCCCGAACCGTGGCATTCGCGTATGCGTTCTCCGCGCTGCGGTCGAGCGGGTTCGCCCCGAACCCGGTCATCACGGTCCGGAACGAGGCGGGAATCTGCCACTCGGAGGCGCCTGTCCACGACTTTCTCGCAAATACCCTCGTCTCAGGACCGGCTGCCCCTGACAAGCCGGATCGCGTTCGACATCATCGCGGTTTGCGGGGTACCCGAATGCCACCACCGTGGGACGCGTCACCAGCGGCCCCACCCGATGAGGGCATTGATGGCCAATGCGCTGAAACCAGCGACCAGGTTGCCTGGGGGAAGCGCTCGGAGGGTTGGCCGAATCGCATCGGGGAGGCGGCTTCAGGCACTCTCGGTGTGTTCGGTCTCGAATGGCGGGTCGACCATGAGCCCAGTTCGGATTATCGGGCCACCAATATCGCCCACCTCTATATCCGGCCGGCGTACGAAGACCGATTCCGAGGTCCTCGACCAGATCGGCCCGAGACCGCCCGATCGCAGCCCGTCGGTGCCGGTGCGCTGCGCGGCGCCCCCTGCCGAGGAGAAGGTTTTCGCCGAACTCACCGCTCGTCGGCCCATTCTTGTCGATCGGCTTCCTCGATCGATGCGGCGCAGATCACCGATGGCCCCCGTGGCGCCGTGCGCGGCCGGGCCGATATCCTCGGCTTATATAACGTCCGGTACCCGCGGCGCGGGACTGGAACGACATCGAGAGGACAACGTTGACCTCGAGAAGCGTGGATTCTTCTGCTGACGCGACTTCGGGATTCGACCCGGCGCCCGCACGCCTGACGGTAGGAATCGTCTCGGCGGGACGCGTGGGTTCGGCCTTGGGTGCCGCACTCGAGCGCGCCGGGCATGTGGTGTTCGGTGTCGCCGCCATTTCCGATGCCTCGGTACGCCGTGCCGGTAATCGGCTGCCCGATTCGGAGATCTTGCCGGTCGAACAGGTGGCGCTGCGCAGTGAGCTGTTGGTGCTCGCGGTGCCCGACACCGAGTTGGCCGGGCTGGCTCGTGGTCTCGCCGGCGCGGGCGTGGTTCGGCCGGGCACGATCGTGATGCACACCTCGGGCGCCAACGGTATCGGCGTGCTCGCGCCGTTGACCGAGATCGGTGCCATGCCGTTGGCGGTCCATCCGGCGATGACGTTCACCGGCCACGACGAGGATGTGGCACGACTGGCGAACTCCTGCTTCGGGGTGACCGCCGCCGACGAGGTGGGGTACGCGATCGCGCAGTCGTTGGTGATCGAGATGGGCGGCGAGCCCGTGCGGGTGTCCGAGGAGCACAGGGTGCTCTATCACGCCGCACTCGCGCACGGGAGCAACCACCTGGTGACGGTGATCGTCGACGCGGTTGCCGCACTGCGCGCCGCGTTGGCGGGACCCGGTCTGCTGGGGCAGCAGCTCGTCGACGATCAGCCCAATGGTCTCGCTGAACGATTGTTGGCGCCGCTGGCTTCCGCGGCATTGGATAATGCGCTGCGCCGTGGCCGATCCGCGTTGACCGGGCCGGTGGCCAGGGGCGATGCCGAGGCGGTCGCCGCACATCTGGCCGCGTTGGGTTCGGTCGAGCAGGGGTCGGCGGCGGCATATCGCGCGATGGCCTTGCGCACCGCGCAGCGCGCGGGCACCGCACCCGAGGTAATCGACCTTTTGGAAGGACGCTGATGTTCGACGCGACCCAGGGGCAGGCCTATCGTCCCGGGGAGCTGACCGTGCACCATGACCCAGCGACGATCGGCGCGGTGTCCAAGGCGCTGCGCGGCGTCGGCCGCACGGTGGGCTTGGTGCCCACGATGGGCGCATTGCACGAAGGTCATCTCGAGTTGGTGCGGGAGGCCAAGCGCACCAATCAGGTGGTGATCGTCTCGATCTTCGTGAACCCTTTGCAGTTCGGCGCACACGAGGATCTGGGCAAATATCCGCGCACGCTGGAGGCGGATGTCGATTTATTGCGCGCCAACGGTGTCGACCTGGTTTTCGCGCCGAGTGCCGCGCAGATGTATCCCGACGGCAGCCGAACCACGGTGCAGCCGGGTCCGCTCGGTGCCGAATTGGAGGGTGCGAGCAGGCCAACGCATTTCGCGGGCATGTTGACGGTGGTCGCCAAGTTGTTTCAGATCACGCGTCCGAACGAGGCGTTCTTCGGTGAGAAGGATTATCAGCAGCTGACATTGATTCGGCAGATGGTGCGTGACTTGAATTTCGATGTATCGATCAGGCCGGTGCCTACGGTGCGGGAATCGGATGGTTTGGCGCTTTCCTCACGTAACCGTTTTCTCGATGCGCCGCACCGCGATTCGGCGGCGGCGTTGTCGGCGGCGCTCACCGCGGGTGCGTACGCGGGCGGTCTCGGGCCGGACGCCGTAGTGGCCGCGGCGCGCGCGGTACTCGACGCGTCGAGCGGTGTCGACGTGGATTACCTCGAATTACGTTCGGCGACACTGGGTCCGGCCCCCGAATTGGGCAATGCTCGGCTATTGATCGCGGCGAAGGTCGGAGGCACGAGGCTTATCGACAATGTCCCGGTGACGCTGGGCGCACCGGTCGACGATCGGCACGCCGCCGAACATCCGGCCGCGGCTCCTGTAGTGAATTAGAGAGGGCGACACTATGTTTCGCACCATGATGAAGTCCAAGATCCATCGGGCCACGGTGACCATGGCCGATCTGCATTACGTCGGCTCGGTGACCGTGGATCAGGACTTGCTCGATGCCGCGGATTTGTTGGAGGGTGAGCAGGTCTGCATCGTCGATATCGACAACGGCGCCCGCTTGGAGACCTACATCATCGCGGGCGAGCGCGGTAGCGGAGTGATCGGAATCAACGGTGCCGCAGCACATCTCGTACACCCAGGCGATCTGGTGATCTTGATCGCCTACGGTCAGATGGACGAGAGCGAGTTGGCGAGTTACGCCCCGAAGGTGGTTTTCGTCGACGATCACAATCGCGTCGTCGAGTCGGGTTCGGACCCCGCGCACGCGCCCGAGGGCTCGGGGCTGACCTCGCCGCGTTCGTTGACGCACGCGTGAGGGCGGCGGTGACCACATGCTGTTGACCATCGATGTCCGTAATACGAGCATCGAGCTCGGTCTTTTCTCCGGTTCCGGCGACCACGCCGAATTGGTGCGCAAATGGCGGTTGCACACCAACCCGTTGCTGACCGCCGACGAGTTCGCGATGCAGGTGCGCGGCCTGATCGGCGAACGCTCGGAGCAGGTGGTCGGCGTGGCGGCGCTGTCGACGGTGCCGCCGGTCTCGCGGGAATTGCGTGCCATGCTCGCCGAGTATTGGGCGCACGTTCCGCATGTGGTGGTGGAACCCGGTGTGCGGACCGGTATTCCGTTGCTGGTGGACAATCCGAAGGAAGTCGGCGCCGACCGGATCGTGAATTGCCTTGCTGCCTACCAGCATTACGGCACACCCGTGATCGTGGTCGATTTCGGTACCGCGATCTGTGTGGATCTGGTCTCGGCCAAGGGAGAGTTCCTCGGCGGGATCATCGCGCCCGGCGTCGAGGTCTCGACCGAGGCGTTGGTGGCGCGTAGCGCGCTGCGCAGGACCGAGTTGGTAAGGCCGCGTTCGGTATTGGGCAAGAACAGCATGGAGTGCATTCAGTCCGGCGCCGTGTTCGGCTTCGCTGGCATGGTGGACGGCTTGATCGACCGGATTCGCGATGAGTTCGACGAGTTCTCCGGTCGGTCGGTCGGCATCGTCGCGACCGGGGCGAGCGCACCGCTGATCGTGCCGGAGTCGGAGACCATCGACGACCATGATCCGCACCTGACCTCGACCGGTCTGCGGCTGGTGTATGAGCGCAACCAGCGCCGCCGCGGCGCGTGAGGATGCTCGCATTGGCGATTCGATGACCTGCTGCTAAAGTTTGCTTTGTGAATTTCCGCGTGCGCACTCCGGAGTGTTGTCGAGGCTGACCTGGCCTCGATCGATCGAGGCTGCCGACAGTCCTCGACCGTTCACACCCTTACGGAGATTCGCTCATGCGTTCCCCAGTTCTCTCCCTGTCTTCCGCTCGCGGCTCGTACTCGACCGCACGGCCGGCGGCGCGGTTCCCCGATCCGCGCATCGACCGCCCTGTAGCCCCGGCATTACCTACTCGATTACGGCCGCCCGATCTACTGCGGCTGACCGATGAGGGTGCCGAGGACGTGCTCGACGGCCGCTATGACCACCTCCTTCCGGCCAATGGC
The DNA here is from genome assembly GCF_039543305.1 of Nocardia callitridis. Lineage (NCBI taxonomy): Bacteria > Bacillati > Actinomycetota > Actinomycetes > Mycobacteriales > Nocardiaceae > Nocardia > Nocardia callitridis. Next base: position 1,850,189 of record NZ_BAABJM010000001.1, read on the forward strand.
GAGTGGCCGACCGAGCAGCGATGGGCGACTCGGCTGCTGTCCGATGACGAGGTGGATGTCTGGCTGATCAGCTGGACCCCGGGCAAGTCGACCGAGCTGCACGACCATGCCGGGTCGTTGGGCGCGCTGACGGTGCTCAGCGGCGCGTTGTCCGAATACCGTTGGAATGGAACGGAATTGCGTCATCGCACGCTGACAGCGGGCGACCAGGCGGCGTTCCCGATCGGTTGGGTGCACGACGTGATGCGCGCCCCGTCGGCCGAGGCGGCCACGCCGTCGAGGTTCGCTGACCCGGCTCAGGCGACGACGGGCCCGCTCGATCCGACTCTGAGCGTGCACGCCTATTCACCGCCGCTTTCGGCGATGTCGTATTACGAGGTCACCGGCCACGGCATCTTGCGGCGCACCCGTACCGTCCTCACCGACGAGCCCGAAGGCGATATGTGATGACCGCCATGACCATCGATCAGATGTTGGCGAACGCGCGCTCGACCCTGGATCGGATATTCGCCTTCGAGGTGCCTGAGGCATTGTCACGCGGAGCGATACTGGTCGATATCCGGCCACAGGCGCAGCGGCTGCGTGAGGGCACACTGCCCGGCGCCTTGGTGATCGAGCGCAATGTTTTGGAATGGCGCCTCGACCCCACCAGTTCGGCGCGCCTGGCATTGGCGACCGACCACGATGTGGAATGGATTGTGGTCTGCTCGGAGGGGTATACCTCCAGTCTCGCCGCCGCGTCGCTGCGGCAACTCGGTTTGCACAGGGCGACCGACCTGGTCGGCGGCTATCAGGCGGTCCGTGCCGCGGGGTTGGTCACCGTCGCGGTCGGCACCGCGCACTTCGCCCGCGAGACCGAGGTTCTGTCGGCGCTGTAATTGCCGCTGCCCGCGTCGGCCGGCGAAATATTCGGGACGACAGGAGATTTCATCGATGAATCGATGCACGCTCGCTATTTCCGTGCTGCGGCGAAGCGAATAATCCTCCCCACCGCCGAAAAGTGTGAGGTGTCTTTCATCTCGTCACTTTGTCGGCGGGACACACTGTCTGAGTCTGTGGTCGCCCGCGGATTCTGTCTGTCTCCGTACCGGATTCCGCGGCGCGACAATCGCGTTCCAGTGCTGCTGCCCGCCCCGAGGCTTCACGTGGATCGGTTCGGCTCTCCCACGCTGCGTGGGCGCAGCCTGGACGGGGTGATCGGCGGATGTGAACAAGCGGCGTCCGTGTCCGTGTGAAAACGCGGTGGCCCGTAGGTCGGAAAATACTGCCCGCTAAGGTTGTCGGATGTGAGCACTCGCAACTCCGCAACCTCCCCGGCGTCGGCCTCGGATTCGGCTGCCGCCACATCGGCCGATGACGCTCCCGAGCAGATTCGGATTCGTCGGGACAAGCGTGAGCGGCTGCTCGCCGCGGGCGGCGACGCCTATCCGGTCGCGGTCCCTCGCACGCATACCCTCGCCGGAATTCGGGCGGCTTATCCGGAGCTGACCGCCGATACCAACACCGGTGAGCAGGTGGGTGTCGCAGGTCGCGTCATATTCGTTCGTAATACCGGCAAGCTGTGTTTTGCGATGTTGCAGGAGGGCGACGGCACCAAGTTGCAGGCGATGATCAGCCTGAACGGGGTGGGTGCCGAGGCGTTGGCGGCATGGAAGGCCGATGTCGACCTCGGTGATTTCGTTTTCGTGCACGGCGAGGTCATCGTCTCGCGCACCGGGGAATTGAGCGTGCTCGCCGATTCTTGGTCGATGGCGTCGAAGTCCTTGCGGCCCTTGCCGGTCGCGCACAAGGAGATGAACGAGGAGTCGCGGGTCAGGCAGCGTTATGTGGACCTGATCGTGCGCCCTGAGGCGCGACAGGTGGCACGAACCAGGGTCGCTGTGGTGCGCGCATTGCGAAATGCGTTGGAGCGCCGCGGTTTTCTCGAGGTGGAGACGCCGATGCTGCAGACGGTGCACGGCGGGGCCGCCGCGCGCCCGTTCGTCACGCGTTCGAACGCGCTCGATATGGAACTTTTCCTGCGTATCGCGCCGGAGCTGTTCCTCAAGCGCTGCGTTGTCGGTGGATTGGAACAGGTCTTCGAGATCAACCGAAACTTCCGCAACGAGGGCGCCGACTCCACGCATTCTCCGGAGTTCGCGATGCTGGAGACATACGAGGCATACGGCACCTACGACGACTCGGCACGCATGATCCGAGAATTGGTGCAGGAGGTGTCCCAGGAGGTCTTCGGCACGTTGATCGTGACGTTGCCGGACGGTAGCGAATACGACCTCGGCGGCGAGTGGACGACGGTGGAGATGTACCCCTCGTTGTCCGAAGCGGTGGGGGTATCGGTCACCCCGGAAACATCGGTCGCCGAGTTGCTCGCGCTCGCCGAACGGATCGGTCTGGAAATTCCAGCCGACCAAGGCTATGGCCACGGGAAACTGGTCGAGGAACTGTGGGAACATCAGTACGGCGACAAGCTCTACACACCGACTTTCGTTCGTGACTTCCCGGTGGAGACCTCACCACTGACCCGGCAACACCGGTCTGTTGCCGGCGTGACCGAGAAGTGGGATCTGTATGTTCGTGGCTTCGAACTGGCTACCGGCTATTCGGAGTTGGTTGATCCGGTGATCCAGCGGGAACGGTTCGTCGATCAAGCACGGTTGGCCGCGGAAGGTGACGACGAGGCCATGGTGTTGGATGAAGACTTCCTTGCCGCTATGGAGCACGGCATGCCGCCGACTACCGGCACCGGTATGGGAATCGATCGGTTGTTGATGGCACTGACGGGTTTGGGAATCCGAGAAACGATACTGTTCCCAATTGTGCGACCAGTTGGTCACTGACTGCTGGATTGCAAAATCACAGCCCCGTCTTGGAATTTTTGGAATTCGAGGTATTCTTGCCTCGGGTAATCGGCCTAGTATGCGGGTCGCACGATTTCGAGAGGACGTTCATCTCATGGCAAAGAAGGTCACCGTTAGCCTGATCGACGATGTCGATGGTGAGTCTATCGCGGACGAGACCATCGAGTTTGCGATCGACGGTGTGTCGTACGAGATCGACCTGTCGTCGGCAAATGCCGCGAAGCTGCGCGACGGGCTCGAAGAGTGGGTGACGAGCGCGCGTCGAGTGAGTGGCAGGCGCCGCGTGAAGGCCGCAGCGGCCGCGACGGGCAACACCAAGAGCCGGGTCTCGATCGACCGGGAACAAAGCGCGGCAATTCGCGAATGGGCACGTCGTAATGGGCACAAGGTGTCGCAGCGGGGGCGTATCTCCGCCGACATCACCGACGCGTACAACAAGGCCGCGAAGGGTTAGTTCGCTATTTCGGCCGCCGTCCCGGCGAATCGTGCGACGCAGGGGCGGCGGTCTTGTTTTGTTTTCTGGGTTCTTCGTGGTTCTTCGTGGGGTCCTCGATTGCTTTCGTGCGGTGTTGCGGACAACGCGGCGATGTCGTAGTCCGAAGTTGTCCGGACGTCCGAAGTGCGCTGTTGGTGCCCGGTTGATCTGTCTTGCTTCGTGGTTGTCGAAAGCGGCACCATGGAATCCGTGCGAGGATCACCGGCGGTATGGAGAGATGAGGTATCGGCGCGGTGACGGCATTCGTTGGTTCATCGCTGCGATTCACCGATAACACGGGGCAGGCGCAGGAGATCATGCTGACCCCCGAGCGGGAGCGCGTCACCATCGGTAGGTCTCCGCAAGCCGATCTCGCTCTGAGCTGGGATGCCGAGGTTTCCCGATTGCACGCGGCGATCGAATATCTCGGCACGCAGTGGACCATCGTCGACGACGGGCTTTCGCGCAACGGAACTTTCGTCAACGGCGACCGACTGGTCGGGCGCCGCAGGCTGATCGCGGGCGATCGGATTCGAGTCGGTACCTCGATCGTCTCGTTTCACGACTTCGGCGCCACCACCGACGCGATCACGCGCACTTCGACCAGCACCACGCCGAGCATGCGCTCGCTCACCGATACTCAGCGTGCCGTGCTGATCGCGTTGTGTCGGCCGTACAAGCACGGTGCCGGTTTCGCCACCCCGGCCGCTAATCAGCAGATCGCCGACGAATTGTTTCTCAGCGTCGATGCGGTCAAGACCCATCTGCGGACGCTGTTCGCGAAATTCGGCGTCGAGGATCTTCCGCAGAATCAGAAGCGGGTTCGGCTGGCGGGTCTGGCGATGCAGACTGGTCTGATTTCCGATCGGGACCTGTAGACGCTCGCGCAACGTCCTGAGTGTCTCGGCTATGTCCCTCGGCGGGTCACCACGGCTTGACTGGAAACACGAATCGGAGCGGTGAAGTCTCCGGTCGGGTTCCCAGCAGGAGGAAGTCGATGACTGTCGCACGCATCGCGAGCATGGTCGCTGCCACGCTCGCCACCGGGTTGATCGCGGGTGTTTTTTACGCGTACGCGATATCGGTGATGCCGGCGTTGGGTCGCGCCGACGATCGCACCCTGGTCGAGGTGATGCAGAAGATCAACGTGGCCATCATGAATCCGTGGTTCCTCACCGGTTTCGTCGGCACCGTAGCCTTCGGCGTGCTCGCCGCGCTCACGCATCTGGATCGCGCGCATCGTGGCGTGCTGGTCTGGATTGTGGCGGCACTGGTGCTCAATGTGCTCGCGTTTCTGGTCACGTCCGCGCTGAACGTGCCGTTGAACGATCAACTTGCCGCGGCGGGCGCGGCCGCGCGCATCGGGGAACTTGCCTCGGTGCGCGCGGATTTCGAATCAGCGTGGGTGCGTTGGAATATGGTGCGCGCGGTGCTGCACGCACTGGCCTTCGTCGCGCTGTGCGGCGTATTGTTCGTCGCGGGGGTGCAGCAGGGGAGGGGGCGGTAGGGGTAGGGCACCCCACGGGTCTTCGCTGTGCGGGGTGGGGTGAACCGCCGGTTGCCCGCAGGTCGCCGATCCGCCGGGTGCACCGTCGCGCTGGCCGACACGCGATGGGTGCCCGGTCATCACGCCGTTCGCTCAGGGCAAAACCGGGTGGGAAACGATCCACGCCGCGCCTACGTTGTGAGTGAATGGCGTCGTAGTCACCGGCCCGCAATAGGGTGGACCGGCGGCGGCGACATCACCCGCCAACTAGAGTAGAGGCGGGGACCGCAACACCCGGGCTTCATGGCAGGCTGACGCCCACGGTTGTAACACCAGCACACTGCGGCGTCTGTTGCCAGAATGTCGGAGCAGGAGAGTGAGGGAGCGATGTTCGAGAGGTTCACCGACCGCGCGAGGCGTGTCGTTGTCCTGGCCCAAGAAGAGGCCAGGATGCTCAACCACAACTACATCGGCACCGAGCACATCCTGCTTGGGCTGATTCACGAGGGTGAAGGCGTCGCGGCCAAGTCGCTCGAGTCGCTCGGTATCTCGCTGGAAGGCGTGCGCAGCCAGGTCGAGGAGATCATCGGCCAGGGGCAGCAGGCTCCTTCCGGTCACATCCCGTTCACCCCGCGCGCCAAGAAGGTACTCGAGCTGAGTCTGCGCGAGGCGCTACAGCTCGGCCACAACTACATCGGCACCGAGCACATCCTGCTCGGCCTCATCCGCGAGGGTGAGGGCGTGGCGGCCCAGGTGCTGGTCAAGCTGGGTGCCGACCTGAATCGCGTGCGCCAGCAGGTAATTCAGCTGCTGTCCGGATACCAGGGCAAGGAGCCGGTGGAGTCGGGCTCGCGCAGCGAGTCGGGCACGCCGTCCACCTCGCTGGTGCTCGACCAGTTCGGCCGCAACCTGACCCAGGCCGCGCTCGAAGGCAAGCTCGACCCGGTGATCGGGCGCTCGAAGGAAATCGAGCGCGTGATGCAGGTGTTGAGCCGCCGCACCAAGAACAACCCGGTGCTGATCGGCGAGCCCGGTGTCGGTAAGACCGCGGTGGTCGAGGGCCTGGCGCAAGCCATCGTCAACGGCGAGGTCCCCGAGACGCTGAAAGACAAGCAGCTCTACACCCTCGACCTGGGATCCCTGGTCGCGGGCAGCCGCTACCGCGGTGATTTCGAAGAGCGGCTCAAGAAGGTGCTCAAGGAGATCAACACCCGCGGCGACATCATCCTGTTCATCGACGAGCTGCACACGCTGGTCGGTGCGGGCGCCGCCGAGGGCGCGATCGACGCGGCATCGATCCTCAAGCCGAAGCTGGCTCGCGGTGAATTGCAGACCATCGGTGCGACCACCCTCGACGAGTACCGCAAGTACATCGAGAAGGACGCCGCCCTCGAACGCCGGTTCCAGCCGGTTCAGGTCGGCGAGCCGACGGTCGAGCACACTATCGACATCCTGAAGGGCCTGCGCGACCGCTACGAGGCTCACCACCGGGTTTCGATCACCGACGGCGCCTTGGTGGCCGCGGCGACACTGGCCGACCGCTACATCAACGACAGGTTCCTGCCGGACAAGGCGATCGACCTGATCGACGAGGCCGGTGCCAGGATGCGTATCCGTCGCATGACGGCTCCGCCGGACCTGCGCGAATTCGACGACAAGATCGCCGACGCGCGCAGGGAGAAGGAGTCCGCGATCGACGCGCAGGACTTCGAGAAGGCCGCGCGGTTGCGTGACAAGGAGAAGCAGCTCGTCGCCAAGCGGGCCGAACGCGAGAAGCAGTGGCGTTCCGGCGATCTGGACGTTGTCGCGGAAGTCGACGACGAGCAGATCGCGGAGGTGCTCGCCAACTGGACCGGTATCCCCGTCTTCAAGCTCACCGAGGAGGAGACCACGCGTCTGCTCCGCATGGAGGACGAGCTGCACAAGCGGATCATCGGCCAGGAGGACGCGGTCAAGGCCGTTTCCAAGGCGATCCGTCGCACCAGGGCAGGCCTGAAGGATCCGAAGCGTCCGTCCGGTTCGTTCATCTTCGCCGGTCCGTCCGGTGTCGGTAAGACCGAGCTGTCCAAGGCGCTGGCGAACTTCCTGTTCGGCGACGACGACGCGCTCATCCAGATCGACATGGGCGAGTTCCACGACCGCTTCACCGCTTCGCGGCTGTTCGGTGCCCCTCCCGGGTACGTCGGCTACGAAGAGGGCGGCCAGCTCACCGAGAAGGTGCGCCGCAAGCCGTTCTCCGTGGTTCTGTTCGACGAGATCGAAAAGGCGCACCAGGAGATCTACAACACCCTGTTGCAGGTGTTGGAGGACGGCCGTCTCACCGACGGTCAGGGTCGCACGGTCGACTTCAAGAACACCGTGCTGATCTTCACCTCCAACCTCGGCACCTCGGATATCTCCAAGGCGGTCGGGCTCGGGTTCGCGCAGAGCAACAGCGAGGGTTCGAACTACGAGCGGATGAAGCTCAAGGTCAACGATGAGCTGAAGAAGCATTTCCGGCCCGAGTTCCTCAACCGTATCGATGACGTCATCGTCTTCCACCAGCTCACGACCGAACAGATCGTGGAAATGGTGGACCTGATGATCGCCCGTGTCGAGACGCAGCTGCGGAACAAGGACATGGCGATGGAGATCTCCGAGCAGGGCAAGGCACTGCTGGCCAAGCGCGGCTTCGACCCCGTGCTCGGTGCTCGGCCGCTGCGCAGGACCATCCAGCGCGAGATCGAGGACCAGCTGTCGGAGAAGATCCTCTTCGGCGAGATCGGCCCCGGTCAGACCGTGTCGGTCGATGTCGAGGGCTGGGATGGCGAAGGCTCCGGCGAGGATGCCAAGTTCACCTTCGTCGGCAAGGCGAAGCTGACCAAGGATTCCGCGAAGGACGCCAAGCCTGAAGTCGTGCTGACCGGCGCGACCGAGGGTGGCGCGACCGAGGCTGCCAGCGAGTAGTTCCCTTCCATCGACGAGTCCGGCCCCGCACCGTATCGGTGTGGGGCCGGACTTTTCGCTAGCTATCGCTGTTTTCCCCGCTTGGGCTCACGGAGGACGGCGAGGCGGCTGCGGTACTGCTCCTCGGTGATCTCGCCTCGGGCGAATGCCGAGCGCAGTGCGCCGATACCGCTTTCGTGTCGGTGGAATCGGCGTCGGACGAGGAACACCGTGGTGAGGACGATGATCCAGAACAGCATGGGGAAGATCCAGAACAGCGGCCATGGCTGCCAGCCGTCGGAGTAGTGGTCGGCGAGAAAGGTCAGGGCTTCGGGGTGCGCGGAAATGTTCATACCGAAAGCGTGCCGTCATGGGCGATGTGTGGCATCGGCCTGCTGTCCTCGCCCGGGCTACGCGTATGCGCGTACCCGCAAAATGGTTACCGGTTAATTGCCAGGACTGCTGACAGCGCCGCGAAATGAGTTCGCTATAAAGTTGCCACAGGTCAGTTTCTCGTGCGTTTTCCTCGAATTGCGGGTGTGTACGCAGGTGATGGCGCCGAAGAAACACACCGGTCGGTTATTGCCAGCCCGGTCGCACCAGACCCGATTCATAGGCGAGCACCACGAGTTGGGTGCGGTCGCGCGCGCCGAGTTTCATCAGAATTCGACTCACGTGCGTGCGTGCCGTCGCGGGACTCATAAAGAGTCGCTCGGCGATCTCGGCGTTGGTCAGTCCTTCCGCGACGAGCGCCATTACCTCGCGCTCACGGTCGGTGAGCTCGGAAAGCTCCGCGGGCGGAGGAATTTTCGCGTGTGCGGAGAATTCGGCGATCAGGCGACGGGTCGCACCGGGCGAAAGGAGCGCTTCGCCGTCGGCGACCACCCGTACCGCACGCACGAGGTCGGCAGGCTCGGTGTGTTTGACCAGGAAGCCGGTGGCCCCGGCGCGCATCGCCTCGAAGACGTACTCGTCGAGCTCGAAAGTGGTCAGCACCACGACCTTGACCGCACCGAGCGCGGGGTCCTCGACAATTTTCCTGGTCGCGGCGAGGCCGTCGAGAATCGGCATGCGGATATCCATCAGCACCACGTCGGGGGCATGGCTGCGGGTCATTCGTACGGCCTGCTCACCGTTGTCGGCTTCGCCGACCACCTCGATATCGTCCTGCGCCGCGAGTAACGCCGCGAAGCCGCCACGCACCAACGCTTGGTCATCGGCGATCAGCACGCGTACGGTCATCGGTCCGCCTGTCTCGATCCGTGGGTGCCACCGGCTGAGACGGCGCCCTCGGGCGAGCTCGCCTCGCGGCCCTGCCCGGGGTTCTGCGCTCGAGGCTCGACGTCGGCCGCGTCGAGTGCCGGTGCACGGGGCTCCTCGGTCTCGGCGAGGTCGTCCTGCGCGGGGGCGGAGTCGTCGCTCGGTTCCTGAAGCTGCGCTGGAAGTCTGGCCGCGACCCGAAAACCACCGCTGGGACGTGGTCCGGCGGTAAGCGCGCCACCGAGCGCGTGCGCGCGTTCGCGCATACCGACGATGCCGTTGCCGCCGGACATCGCTCGCGGCGGCGTCGCGGTCGCGCGGGTGTTGTCGACGGTGAGGTCAACCGAGCCCTTGGCGTAACGCACGGTCACCATCGCGTCGGCGCCGGGCGCGTGCCTGGCCACATTGGTCAGCGACTCCTGGATGATGCGTGCCGAGGCCACATCGATCACGGCGGGCAGCGGTGCGGGTGTCCCGATAATCCTGGTTTCCACGCGCATCCCCGCCGCCCTGCTGTGCTGCAGCAGCGCGTCCAGATCCTCGATGCTCGGCACCGGAGCTCGCGGTGCGCTCGACCCTTGTTGGCGCGGCGGTGGATCCGTCGGATCGGGTTCGGCCGCAGGAAGATCGGAGTCCGGGTCGGATTCGGCGTCCTCGGGTTCTGCGGGGGCCGCGACCCCCGCGGTGCCACCGGTGCGGATCGAATGCAGCAGCGAGTGCACCTCGGTGAGCGCGTCACGGCTGGCGGTCTTGATCGCGGCCAGGGCCGATTCGGCCTGCTCGGGTTGTTTGGCGAACAATTCCAGTGCCACCGAGGACTGCACATTGATCATCGAAAGGCTGTGTGCCAGAACATCATGCAATTCACGGGCAATGGCGAGACGTTCCTCGGTCGTCCTGCGCGCGCGCAGGTTCTGCTCCTCGCGGCGCGCGGCCTCGGCGCGGTGTCGGCGTTCATCGAGTGCGGCCCTGCGCTGACGCAGGCCCTCGGCGATCGACACCAGTACCGCCAGCCATGCCAGCAGTGCGAACACCTGCCACAGGTTGGCGGGGCGGCCCAGCAGCGTGGGCAATGGCCAGACCAATACGAGGTATCCCAGCGGCACCAAGGGGTAGGTCAGCCAGCGTGAACCGGTAGTTCCCGCAGTGAGGAACGCGATCAGCAGTGCGAGGAAAATCGGCCCGTATCCGTATCCGACCAGCAGATACGCGACGCAGGCCGACAGTGCCACCACGAGCGCCGGTAGCGGTTTGGCGCGTCGCCAGACCAGCGCGCACGGCCCGATCAGTAACAACAGATAACCGAGCACGTCGAGAGAACGGTCGCCGGTGGCTCGGTTCGCGAAGGTCCCGCCGACAAGCTGGATGGCCGCGACTACCAACGCCAACGCCGCGTCTCGTCCGACCGAACCTCGATTCGTCATCCCTGGCACCCCTCGAGCCTATTGGTTTCGGCGGCCGTGCGCGTCCGCCTCTCGACGTAAAGCCCACGGCTCGACCGGTCCGTGCCTCACGACAACTTGGCCGCGGCGGATTCGGCGTTCGCGGCTGAGCCGAAACCGGCGGGACAGATCAGGACGGGCCCCGACCGCGTTGCCGCCGATGGTCCTCGTCCGCGGTGGCATACCGCCGCGTACGTATGTGCGGCTTGGTCGCGGGACGGATGTGGCGCGACCGTCGTGCGCGGGATTCTTCGACTATGACAGATTCGATAGTGGTCACCGAAGGGTTGACCAAACGCTATGGCACACACGTCGCCGTCGACGCCGTCGACATGCGCGTCGCAACCGGGGAGATCTACGGTTTTCTCGGCCCCAACGGCGCGGGCAAGACCACCACGCTGCGCATGCTGGTCGGGCTTATTCGTCCCAGCGCCGGCGCGGCGACGATCGCGGGGCGCACCCCCGGCGATCCCTCGGTGGTGCGCAAACTCGGTGTACTGATCGAGGGTCCCGGTTTCTACCCGTACCTCTCCGGTCGCGACAACCTCCGTGTCCTCGCCAGATATCGGCGTCTCAGCGGTCGCGAGGTGGACGAGGCACTGGCGCGAGTGGGGTTGCGCGAGCGGGCCGACGACAAGTTCCGCACTTACTCGCTCGGGATGAAGCAGCGTCTCGGGGTGGGTGCGGCACTACTGGGGCACCCGGACCTGCTCGTGCTCGATGAGCCGACCAATGGCCTCGATCCGCAGGGCATGGCCGAAATGCGGGAACTGATCACCGATCTCGCGGCCGACGGTCACACGGTGCTCTTGTCGAGCCACATGCTCAGTGAGGTGCAGGAGATCTGTGATCGGGTCGGGGTGATCGCGCAGGGCAGATTGCTGGCCGAGTCCACCGTCGCGCAATTGCGTGGCGCCTCTTCGCTCTTGGTGCGCGCCGAGCCACGCGCGCAGGCGCTGGACGCGATCCGCGCGGTGGTGGACGCCGCCGCCGTCACGACCGTCTCGGACGGCATCAGGATCGCGGCGGGCAGTGGGTCGGCGCCCCTGGTGGCGCGCGCGGTGGTCGAGAGCGGCGCGGAGCTCTCGGAATTGCGAATCGAAGAGAAATCGCTCGAAGAGGTGTTCTTCGAGATGACCAAAGGGGTGACGGCATGATGAACGCGGTAGCGATCGAGAAAACGATGCACCGGCAGGGTGTGCGCAGCAGGAATACCGGCGGTGGCCTGCTGCGCGGGCTGCTGGCCAGCACGCGGGCCGAGGCGTTGCGGCTGCGAAAATGGCCCGCCTTCTGGGTTCTGCTCGGCACCTGGATTCTGTTGAACCTCGCCTTCACCTACCTGTTCAACTACCTCGCCTACACCACCGGCGAGTCCGGGAGAATGTCGAATGGATTACCGAAAGACGCACTGCTGCAACAGATGCTGCCCGCTGCGGTGCCGGAAGTATTCACCCAGGGGATGGCGATGTTCGGTGGCGCGCTCATGTTGATTCTCGGCGCGCTCGCCACCGGTAGCGGATTCGGTTGGGGGACATGGAAAACCGGGTTCACCCAGGGGCCGTCGCGAACCTCGGCGATCGGTGCCACCATGGTCGCTCTGCTCGTGGTGGTGGGCGGCCTGGTATGTGTGGCGTTTCTGATCGATACCGGGGTCGCCGCCGTGATCGGCGCCAGTCGTTCGCAAGAACTCGTTCTGCCGTCGCTTGGCCGGGTGGCACTCGGAATCGGTGTCGGCACGGCGATTCTGGGAATGTGGACGCTCGCGGGTGCGTTCATCGGCGCGATCGCACGTGGTCCAGCCCTGGCCGTCGGCCTCGGCCTGGTGTGGGTATTGGTGGTGGAGAACCTGCTGCGCGGGGTAGCGGGCATCTTCGCCGCCGTCGCCGCGATCACCGACCACCTGCCCGGCACCGCGGCGGGCTCGTTGGCGGGCTCGATGCGGACGACCGACGGGCAGGCGGTACCGGGGGTGCTCGACATCCTGTCGCGGACCGAATCCCTGATAGTGCTGGGTATCTACGCGGTGCTGTTCGTCGCGGGCACGATCGTGCTGATGCGCCGCCGCGACCTGATCTGACCCGCGCGGCAGGTTCGATGTCCGGTGGAGTTACGCCAGGGCGGCGTCGAGGGTGATGTCGGCACCCGAGAGCGCCTTGCTGACGGGGCAACCGGCCTTGGCGGTCGCCGCGGCGGTGGCGAACGCGGCGGCGTCGAGGCCGGAGACCTTGCCGCGCACCGTGAGCTTGATGCCGGTGATCTTGAACCCTCCCGCTGGATCGGGTCCGAGCGATACATCGGCGTGCACGTCCAGGGCCTCGACCGTGCCGCCCGCGCCGCCGATCTCACCGGAAAGAGCCATCGCGTAGCAGGACGAGTGCGCGGCGGCGATCAGCTCTTCAGGGCTGGTGGTGCCGTCGGCGTTGTCGGCGGCACGCTTCGGGAACGACACGTCGTACTTGCCGATCCCTGAGCTGGCCAGTTCCACCTGGCCCGAGCCTGCTTCCAGGGAACCGGTCCACGAGGTGCGCGCGCTACGTGTGGGCATCGAGAGTCCTTTCGGTGTTGATCATCGGGGTTCGCCTCGAACGTACTCCGATCGATCAGTCGAGGACGTCGGTTCGCCGATCGAGCTGATCGAGCAGCAGCGCCCAGGCCCCGCGATGCCGAGCGCGGGCGGCAGTTTCGGCAAAACCGTTCTAGGACAGCTGAATTCGAAGAACCCGTCGAAGCAGCGGCGAAGCGCACCGTCAGTACGGTTTCAGCACCTGCGGTCCCACCTGCGCCGGTGGTCCAGGTGAGCTCGAACAGTTCGTCGGGGACCAACCGCCAGATACCGGCCCGTAGTGCGGGCTACGTATGTCGTGGTGCTCGGTCTCGAAGCAGGCGGGGTCGTTCACCGCTCCGCCCATCAGCACCGAACCCGGCGTCGCGAACCACACGTCGAACTGATCGGTCCATGTTCGATACAGCGTGGCCGGCGGCAAAGCCGTCATGACTCGGTCGACAGCGAGTTCGTACGGCCGTGCGGACAAGTCAGAGGATGCGCATGGTCGAAAGTGCCGCGCGGGTCCGCCATCTCAGCGGCCGAGCGTGCGGCGGGGAGGTTTCGACACCGCTGCCGGTGTCTGGCGATCGCGGGCGGTGGGAGCTTTCCGGTTGATGGTATGTCAGCTCCGAGCACTCGTTCGAAAGTATGCCCGAGTGCGGTAATACATCGCGGGGACGGCGACCAGAACCGCGAGGACGTGGATCGTCCGTAGCACGAAGATGAGCACGAATTCGGTGGTGACGTCGGTGAACAGATCGCCGAGCTGGTCGGCGGACAACGCTTGTGCCAGCGGCTCGATGAGCAACGAGGCCAGTCCGACGATGCCGATACCGACAGCGAGTACTCGGCGCGCCCACCGGCTGCCGTAGGTCATACGCAACGCGGCGGCGAACACCACAAGGTAGATCGTCAGTCGGACGGTGAGGGCGGTCGCGAGGCTGCCGGGGTGGGTATCGCCTGCCGCGAGCGCCGTTTGCGCGATCGCCTCGACGACACCCGCCAACAGGGCGACGACGAAGCCGACGAACGCGACGCGGATTGCCCGCGGCGTCGGATTCGGATCGTTCACCTGCGGTGTTCCGGTGTGCGGCCGGATGGTTCGGGACCGGCGGTGCGCCCCGGTGGTCGGTGTTTCTACCGTATTCGGGGTTGTACCACCGTCCTGGGCGGGCAGTTCGTCGGCCGCCGGTGTGCCGGCGCGCCGGCGGGATTTTCCACGACCGGCTGCGCGCAGCGGGGCGGGCCACAAGGAAAGGGCAGAGTCGATCATGCGATCCACACTGCCGTTTCCCCACCGCGCGGGGATCAACCCGAAGTGGTGACCTGCTCTCGTACCGGAGTATCAGTGCGCGAGGCGAATTCGGTGAGCGCGGCGAACCCGAGGGCGAGGCTCGCCCACAGCGTCGCGGTCTCGGCCAGCGACGACACCCGGAAACGCCACAGCAGATCGGCGGGGAAGTCCGCGGGCACCTCGTTCACGCCCGGCAGCAAAACGTAGCCGAGAATCACCACGACGACGAAGGCCGCGACCCCGCCGAGTAACCGCGCCGCGGCCAGCTTCCGCAGCAGCGCATACACATACACCCCGGCACCTACCGCGACGGCACCGAGGAGAACCGCGGCCAACCAGAGCAGGGTGCGGTCATTGATGGTGTCGGGATCGCCGACGGCGGGCGGGTTGGCCGGATATTTGAAGAACGGCACCGCGACGATCGCCGCCCAGCCCGCGAGTCCGAGCCCGAGCGCCAGGCGCGGGCCGGCGACGCCGGTGAACCGACGCGCGAAATGGGCGACGGTGGCGAAGATCGCGCCCAACGCCAGTCCGGCGAGGCCGAGTGCGAGGAACTGGCCGAACTTTTGTCCGGCGCGGCTCACCAGTGGGTCTTCCTCGTCGCCGTGCGAATGTCCCTCGGGTGAACCGGCTTGCGGGGCGCCGTGCTCGTCCGTCCCCGGCGTGCCGTCCCCGGCGGAGTGTGCTTCCTCGATGGCGATGGCGGCATCCACCTGGGGTTCGCCGACGAAGTACCCGACGGTGGCGGCGAGCAGACCGGCGACCAGGCCGGCCAACAGACCGCGCAGCAGCAGTGTGGTGAACGAACCGGTCAGTGGCACGGTAGCCCCAGCAGGTGGCGTCCATCGTGCATCAGCTCATGCATGTACATCCCGCTACGCGAGAGAGCACCCTGGTCGAAACCCACCAGGTACAGCGTGAGGAGTGCGAGAAGTACGACACCTACTGTGACCAGTACGGCGGCGAGTGAGTCGGCTGCCCGGCTCGGGGTGTGCGCGATGGCCATGCGAGTCCTCCTTGGGATGCGCGTCCCGTGAATGGTGGACGCGGGGGTGCCGGTATCTGGCTTTCCCGGCACCCGAGGAATCGTCGCGGTGTATGGAACACCCTCGGTGCATGGAACACAGTGGCGCGACCGCTCCGGATTCACACCGGAATTCCCGCATCACCCTCGCGTTTGTCTCCTGCACTGTGGCACCCGGTGCCACTCGCCGTCAATACTTTCGCGCGCGCCGCACACCACCGTCGACACGAGTCGCGGTGCAGGTCGACGCGGTATAGAGCCCGCGCCCGCGTCGCGGACGAACGCCGGACGCTACTTCGCGGCCGACTCGTTCGTGACGTCGAGAACGACTTCGAATTCCAGCAACGAGGCACCCGTCGACACCGGCTTCGCCCGCTCGCCCGCATGCGCCTCGCGCGCGGGTCCGTCGCGCCATGCCGCGAACGACTCTTCGGTATCCCATTGGGTGACAACGAAGTACCGGTTCTCGCCAGCCACGGGACGGAGCAACTGGAAGCCGAGGAAGCCCGGCGACCCCTCCACCGCGTGCGCCCGGTGGGCGAAGCGCTTCTCCAGCTCGGGGCCGGCACCCTCGGGAACCTCGATCGCATTGATCTTCACAACAGCCATACCAACCAAGCTAGCGCCTGCCGCCCTGGCAACGCGCGGTGCCTCGTATTGTTGAAGCCGATGCTGGAGAACCTGGAGAACCCAGCCCGGCCAGCCGAGTGGTTGTACGACGAAGGCGGCACCGGGGCACCGATCCTGCTACTGCACGGACTGATGGGCAGCGCGCGCACCTGGCATGCGCAGCTGCCGTGGGTACGCGAGTTCGGTCATGTCCACACCTTCGACGCGGCGGGGCATGGACGGCCCGCGCCAAAGGAGTTGACGACAGAAGCCTTCGTCGGCGACCTCGCCGCCGCGACCGCGTCGATTACCGAACCGATGGTGGTGATCGGACACTCGATGGGCGGCCTGCACGGGTGGGTCTTCGCCGCGACGCACCCCGATCGGGTGCGCGCGCTGGTGGTCGAGGACATCGCCCCCGATTTCACCGGAAGAACCGCCGCGAACTGGGCGGCCATGATCCATGCGTGGCCGCAACCGTTCCCGGACGCGGAAGCCGTGCTCTCGTATTTCGGCCCCGTGGCGGGGGAGTACTTCCTGAACTCGTTCACCCGCGACGCGGACGGCTACCGACTGCACGGCTCGGTCGAGACCTTCCGCGATATTTCCGAGGAATGGGGCACCCGCGATTTCTGGCCACAGTGGCGTGCGCTGCGCGTTCCCACCCTGTTGTTCGAGGGCGAGCACACGATTACCCCGCCCGGCCAGATGCGCGAGATGGCGCGCACACATCCCGACGCCGAATACGTGCTCGTCCCCGACGCGGGGCATCTTGTGCACGACGATCAGCCGGGGCGGTATCGGGCCGAGGTGGAAAGGTTTCTGCGCGAGGTGCTTTGAGCCCGGAGCCCCTGAGCCGCTACCTACAGTCGCGCAGGGGAACGCCGAATCAGTTCGAGTCGGCGAGGTCCTCGCGCTTGTCGAACCGCTGACGCGGCCGCACGTTCGTTCGTTCAGCGTCCGGGACAACAAGACCGGGGATGATTTCCAGCACCGAATGACCACGGTGTAATGGTCAGGACCACCGAAGATCGCGATGTCGCCGGCGCACAGCTGCCGCGCGGGCGCAGTGTCGGTGACGATCCACGCACCGCCGCGCACCATCGCCACCACGGTGAGCGGCGCTTCGTCCTCGACGCGCAGCGACCACGGCGGCTCGAGCAGAGAACACATCACGAACGCACCGCGCGCACGCGGACCTTCGAGCAAACTTGCCAGAGCGTCCACGCCATCTCGGTTGCTCCGGTGGCCAACCACGACGCCGAAGAGAATCGCACTCGGCCGGTCACTTCGTGCGGGCAAAGCCACGGGCGGAAATCGATGGGCAAACGCGGAGCGCGCGCTCGACGGCCACGATATTCGGTGCGACCAGAAGCAATTCGCCCTCGTCGCCGCGGAACGGGTCCTACTTTCGAGTCCAGGCGGGAGAACCTGGCCGTCGCGCCTACCGAGGTGGCCTCGACCGGTTTGCCGCGATTCTCGAATGGTTCACCGGTTGGCCTGTGGCTTCCTTCGACCTTGTTGTCAGTCGTCGGGCGGTGACTCCAAGCGCGTACCTCGGACTCAAGGCCGGCCTGGTGCGCCTGATCGTCGTCTGTGTCGCGGGTTACATCGCCGGAATCGGCGACACGCTCTACGGCAGCACGGTCCAGTACGCCGCACTAGGGGAGGGTGCGCCCATGAACCGGACCCGCGATGACCCGTCGCCACGTTCGCGGTCGCGTGACGCGCGCATCGCGTCGGGCAGGGTGCGGTGGTGTTCATCGATCCGCTACGCGCTTGCCCCACCCTCGCCAGCCAGGGCGAACAAGCCGTCGTCCGTTTGCTCGATGAGTCCGTCCACCAGCAACGAATCCAGCGCGCGGTTGCGTTGGCCGGTGTCCCTGGTCCAGGCCATATCGAGGCGGACGCGTTCGACCGGGCCGCTGGCGGTGCGCAACACATCGAGCAATCTGCCGCGTGCTTGTCGGTCGGTGCCCTCGTATTTCTGCGCGCGTCGTACCACGTCGGCGGCGGGTCGGCCCGCACGTACCCAGGCGCACTCCGGCAGGGGGCAGCGCTCGCAGTCCGGTCTGCGTGCCGTGCACACGGTCGCGCCCAGCTCCATCAGTGCCGCCGAGAACGTCGCGGCACGGCCGATGTGCGTCGGGAGCAGGGCCTCGGCTTCGGCGAGATCGCGCGTGGACGGATTGCCCGCGTCGCCACGGCCGTGGACGGCACGCGCGATCACCCGGCGAACGTTGGTGTCCACCACGGGAACCCGCTGCCCGTAGGCGAAGCACGCGACCGCGCGCGCGGTGTAGGCGCCGATGCCGGGCAGTCCGAGCAATACCTCGACGTCCTCGGGAACCTCGTCACCGTGCTGCTCTGTCAGCACCCGCGCGCACTCGTGCAGGCGCAGCGCACGCCGCGGGTAGCCGAGCTTGCCCCAGGCGCGCAGCACCTCGGCCTGGCTGGAGGACGCCATCGCCGAGGGCACCGGCCACCGAGCCACCCATTCACGCCAGATCGGCTCGACCCGGACCACCGGGGTCTGTTGGAGCATGATCTCGCTCATCAGGATCTGCCACGCGGTCACACCCCGGTGTCGCCACGGGAGATCGCGCGCCGTTTCCCCGTACCAATCCAGCAGTGCGTCGACGTCGACTCGGCGCTCGATATCGTTCGTTTCGGCGCCGCGCTGACGGCGTCGGTGCTGGTCAGTGCGTTGTCCACGGTCGTTGTGCTGGCCGTTGTCGCGGTCGTCGTCCGACCGCGTCGCCGTACTGCTGCGCACTGCCCTCACTATCTCGTATCTCCGCACCGCCACCGGTGTTCGTTTGCTCGTTTGTAACCAACAGAACTCGCTGGCAACGCATGCGTTGTGCACAATGGTCGTTATGCCCAATTCGAACCCGACCAGTGCCTGGAAGTCTTTGCGAGACGGCAACAATCGTTTCGTCAGTGATGCGCTGCTTCATCCTAGTCAAGGTGCCGCCGACCGGGCCAAGCTCGTCGGCGGTCAGTCCCCGACGGCAGTGCTGTTCGGCTGCGGTGACTCCCGTGTGGCCGCGGAGCTGATTTTCGACCAAGGTCTCGGCGACATGTTCGTGGTGCGCACCGCGGGCCACGTCATCGACAGTTCGGTGCTCGGTTCGATCGAATACGCGGTCGAGGTACTGAACGTGCCGCTGATCGCCGTGCTCGGTCACGACAGTTGCGGTGCGGTCCGCGCCACCCTCGACGCCCTCGACGGCGGCGCCGTGCCGGGTGGATTCATCCGCAGCATCGTCGAGCGGGTGACGCCGTCGATTCTGCTCGGCCGGCGCGAAGGGCTCTCCACCGTCGACGAGTTGGAGGCCAGGCACGTCGTCGAGACGAGCCAGCTCCTGCTCGAGCGTTCGAGCATCATCTCGCAGAAGGTGGAAGCGGGTGATTTGGCGATCGCGTCGGTGACCTACCGATTGTCCGAGGGTAAAGCCCAGTTGCACCGGGTCGCCGGCGATATCGGCGAGCTGCCCTGAGCGACAGTTTCGGTTATTTCCCCAGCGTGCGCGCGGTCACGTGCGCGTGACCGCGACGCGGCCGGGCTCGACACGCCGAGGTCCTGAGTCACCGCGCGCGACCGTGCGCTTACCGTTGAGGTGTGCTGGAACCGAACGGACCGCTCCCACCGGAGATCTATTGGCGTCGTCGCGCATTCGCTATCGCGGCACTGGTCGTCGCGCTGGTGTTGGTGATCTGGCTCGTATTGACCGCGACCCGCGGCGGGGGAACACCCGACGATGCGGCGGCGGCCGCGTCGAGTTCGTCGTCCTCGGCGCCGCCGGTGACCTCGCAAGGTAATCCGGGCAGCTCCGGTGGTGGGCAGTCCGCGACGTCCACTTCCGCGGCAGGCGGTGCGGCTGCTGGCAACGCCACACCCGACAACGCGGTACCCGGCGGCGCCGGTTCGGGCGCACCTGCGGCTCCCGGTGGCGCTCCGGTGGCGAATCAGTGCCCGGATCAGTCGTTGGCCGTGAAGGTGACGGTCGAGCAGCCCACCTATAACGTCGGCGATCAACCCATCTTCGGGATCGTGATCACCAATATCTCCTCGGGCGCGTGCGCGCGTGACATGGGTTCCGGCCTCCAGCGGGTGTCGGTGTCCTCGCTCGACGGTCAGCGTCAGCTGTGGTCGAGCAACGACTGCTACCCCGACGGCCAACCCGATATCCGCACGCTCAACGGGGGCGAGCAGGCCGCGTTCACTGTCACGTGGTCCGGTGCTACCTCACAGGCGAAGTGTGCGGGCGAGCGAGTCCAGGTCCCCGCGGGCGCCTACAGCGTTGTGGCGCAACTGGGTTCGGTCCGCAGCTCCGCAGAGCCGTTCAACATCGCCTGAGCCGAGTCGAACCAGCGGCGCCGACCAAACACCCCGAAACTGCTCCTGAGCTCCTGAGCTCCTGAGCTCCTGAGCTCCTGAGCTCCCGGGCTGTCGTGCTGTCGGGCTGGACCAGCCGGACAGGTCAAGTTGGTTAATAGCCTGGGCGAGTCGACCAGCCCGACGAGCCGACCGGCCGAACTGGCCGGACTCAGCCGGTGGACTGCCGGGCAGGCCAGGCGGGCGGGGCTGAGCTGACGAGTTGGATGAGCCGACCGGCTAGACGAGCCGACCAGTCGGACGAGCCGACCGGCCGAACTGGCCGGACTGGCCGGACTCAGCCGGTGGACTGCCGGGCAGGCCAGGCGGGCGGGGCTGAGCTGACGAGCTGGATGAGCCGTCCGGCTGGATGAGCCGACCAGTCGGACGGGCCGGGCCAGCCGGGCGGACCGGGCCAGCCGAGCGGACCGGGCCAGCCGGTGGACTGCCGGGCAGGCCAGGCGGGCGAGGCTGAGCTGACGAGCTGGATGAGTCGACCGGCTGGATGAGCCGACCAGTCGGACGGGCCGGGCCAGTCGGACGGGCCGGGCCAGTCGGACGGGGCGGGCCAGCCGGACGGGCCGGACTCAGCCGGTGGACTGCCGGGCAGGCCAGGCGGGTGGGGCTGAGCTGACGAGCTGGATGAGCCGACCGGCTAGACGAGCCGACCAGTCGGACGGGCCGGGCCAGCCGGACGGACCGGGCCAGCCGGGCGGACCGCCGGGTAGGCGACCGGGGTGGGCTGACGAGCCGGATGAGCGGGGCGAGCCGGACCAGCCGATGAGACGGGCCGGTCAGCAGGGGGCATCTCACGAGCAGGTGCCTGCTGACGAGCGGGAGAATCCGGGCTAGCCGATCAGCCGGGTTACCGTGCGCGAGCGCCGACTCCGACGCACATACCGCTGTATCGATCGTCAGTTGCCGACCGGCGAACGCGGAAAGGCCGTGGACCACCCGCCGCACGCGCACTGATCGGCAGGTGCGGCAAGCGCAGGTCGCTCGTTGTCGAGCGCATTGTTCACTCCGCGAATGCGGGGTCGGGTGCTGCGGTATCGCTCGACACGGCGCGCAGGCGCCGCAGTCCGGCGATGCGCAGGGCGGAACGTAGGTCGGTGACCTCGTGGACCTTCATCGTGCTCCGCGTGGGCTTCAGGTCCGGCGGCACCAGTGCGGTGGTGAAGCCGAGCCGTTCGGCTTCGGCCAGTCGGCGCGAAAGCCCGGTCACCTTGCGCACTTCCCCGGCCAGGCCCACCTCGCCGATGATTACCCACCCGGCCGGAATCGGCACCTCGGATTCGGCGCTGGCGATGGCCAACGCGATGGCGAGGTCGGCAGAGGGCTCCAGCAGGCGCATGCCGCCGACGGTCGCGGCGTACACATCGTGCTTGCCGAGAAATACTCTGCCCCGGCTCTGTAATACCGCGAGCACCATGGAGACGCGGTTGTAGTCGAGTCCGCTCACGGCCCTGCGTGGTTGTGGGATCTCGGTTTTCACCGTCAGCCCCTGCACCTCGCTGACCAGCGGACGCTTGCCGTCCATCGCGACGGTCACCGCGGTACCCGGTGGCGCGTCGGTGCGGTGGTGCAGGAACAGGCCCGAGGGATCATCGACGCAGGCGATGCCGTCCTCGTGCAGCTCGAAACAGCCGACCTCGTCGGCACTACCGAAGCGGTTCTTGATGCCGCGCACCATTCGTAGCGTGGAGTTCTTGTCTCCTTCGAATTGCAAGACCACGTCGACCAGGTGCTCGAGCGTGCGCGGCCCCGCGACGTGGCCGTCCTTGGTGACGTGCCCGACCAGCAGCACCGCGATGCCGGTGGTCTTGGCGAGCGTGGTGAGCGCCGAGGTGACCGCCCGCACCTGGGTGACGCCGCCGGTGACTCCGTCGACGTCGGGGGCGAGCATGGTCTGCACCGAGTCGACCACCAGCAGGGTTGGGCGGACCTGCTCGACGTGGCCGAGCACGATGGACAGATCGGATTCGGCGGCGAGGTACACCCGGTCGTGTACCGCCGAGGTGCGGTCGGCGCGCAGGCGGACCTGACCAGCGGATTCCTCCGCGGTGACGTAGAGCGAGCGCTCGTCCCGTTTGGCGGCCCACTGGTGGGCGACCTCGAGCAACAGCGTCGACTTGCCGACGCCCGGCTCCCCGGACAGCAGGACGACCGAACCCGCGACGATGCCGCCACCGAGTACCCGGTCGAGCTCGCTGACGCCGGTCGACTTCGCCTGGGTGACACGGGAATCGACGGCGGAGATGGGCGCGGCGGCGGTACTGGGCAACATCGCCCGTCGCGCGGGCGTGCCCGCGGGCGTCGCGGCGACGACTACTTCGTCGACCGTGCCCCATTCGCCGCAGTCGGGACATTTACCCACCCACTTGGCGACCTCGTGGGAGCAGGCGGAACAGCGGAAGACAGGCTTGGACTTGGCCACAGGCGCACCCTACGTGCGTGGTCCGACACGAGCGCGGACGCGGCGGGCTCGTGGCGCGGGAACGCCCGCGAGCCAACAGCTCTCGCGGGCGTCGACTGCGCGTGGGGTCAGTGCCCGCTTCCGTGCTCGGCTTCGACTGCCGAGCCGACGCGTGCCGGCGCGGTGCCCGCGTCCACCGGGACCTCGACCTGGCCGGTGCCGTTCTGCTTGAAATTGAACGTCAGTCGGTAGGTGAGCCCCGGTGTGATGTCCTTGCTGAGGTCGTTGATCTCGATCAGTGCCGGCTTCGCCTCCGGTGCTGTGACCTCTTCGCCTTCGGCGGCCTGCGCGGTGGTCGGCGCGGATTGCCCGGCCGAACCCGCCTTGGCGGCATCGTTCGTCGCGACCACGGTCTGCTGCGGTGCGAGTTCCAGCGTGGACTTGCCGCTCGCCGGGGTGATCTTCACGGTGCCGAGTTCGGTGGTGACGCTGGTGAGTTCGTCCGACACCGAGGGGCTGTCGTTGATGATCGAGAGCGCGATGAGTGCCTTACCGCCCTTGGCGTTGGTGTACTCCGCACCGGCGGCCGGGTACACGATGTGCAGGTTGCGCAGCGCGATCTGGCCGATGGTGGACTCGTTGCCGTTGACCGCGGGAACCTGGTCGGCGGTCTGCGCGATCTGGCCGGCGCTGCATCCGGTCAGCGCGAGTGCCGCTCCGGCGGCGAGAGCGGCAACCGTCAGCATGTGACGTCGCGCCCTCCTCGGGGCGGTCACGGCGTTCAAGGCAGTCACGGGTTGTCCCTCCATGTCGACCGGGCTCTTCGCTCGGGAGCGTAGTAACTAGGCAGCGTAGTAGTTCCCGGTGGCGGACGTGCGCCGGGGAGGTGAATTGGGGGCGGCCTGTGCGCGGGTTAGGCGGTGTCTAGTACTTTGCCGTGAGATTGTCATCGAGACGTCCGGCCGTGCTGTGGCCGACACCACTTGGTTGATAACATTTTGGTCGAGCTTTACGGAGGTCGAGTACGCTTGCCGCGCCCGAAGAGTGGCTGTCAGGAGCTGCGTGCCGGGTGATTACCCGTTTCTGGGCCCATCAATGCACATCAAACCCGTTCTGTCAAGCCCCAGGGTGCCCTCGTTGTGGCCCTGACCTGCATAGTTGATCGCGCCGTTATCGAGTCGCATGTTAAACTGTGAACATCGAAAGGGGCACGGGACACATGATTTTTAAGGTCGGAGACACCGTCGTTTACCCCCACCACGGAGCGGCGCTGATCGAAGCAATCGAGACTCGCACCATCAAGGGCGAGCAGAAAGAGTATCTGGTCCTGAAGGTCGCCCAGGGCGATCTGACTGTTCGGGTTCCCGCTGAGAACGCCGAATACGTCGGTGTTCGTGACGTCGTCGGTCAGGAAGGCCTCGATAAAGTCTTCCAGGTTCTTCGTGCGCCGCACACGGAGGAGCCGACCAACTGGTCCCGCCGCTACAAGGCCAACCTCGAGAAGCTCGCCTCCGGCGATGTGAACAAGGTGGCCGAGGTCGTTCGTGACCTCTGGCGTCGTGAGCAGGATCGCGGCCTTTCCGCCGGTGAGAAGCGGATGTTGGCCAAGGCTCGGCAGATTTTGGTCGGTGAACTCGCCCTCGCCGAGGGCACGGATGATGGAAAGGCCGAGACGCTCCTCGATGAGGTTCTCGCCGCGGCTTCCTAATTGTGAACACATTCGACAACGGCGTCCGTAGTACGCGCGGACCCGTCGTTGCCTTGGTACCTGCCGCCGGTCGCGGCGTCCGTCTTGGTGCGAACATGCCCAAGGCGTTCGTCCCGGTCGGCGGCAGTCCTATGGTTCGACTAGCTGTAGAAGGCCTCCTCGCCTCCGGCGTAGTCGATCGCATTCTCGTGATGGTCCCCGCGGAGCTGGTCGAGGGCGCCGGTTCGGTGTTGCCGCGCTCGGACGCGGTGCGCGTGATCGTCGGCGGGATCGAACGCACGGACTCGGTGCGCGCCGGATTGGTTGCCGCCCCCGATGCCGCCTACTTCCTTGTGCACGACGCCGCACGTGCACTCACCCCACCCGAGCTGATCGTGCGCGTCGCCGCCGAGCTCGAGGCGGGGCATTCGGCGGTCGTCCCCGCCGTCGCCGTCGCCGACACCATCAAATCGGTGGACGCGGCGGGTGTGGTGACCGGAACGCCGGATCGCTCGGGCCTGCGCGCGATCCAGACCCCGCAGGGTTTCACGGCCGACGTGCTGCGCGCCGCGTACGCCAGCGCGGGTGTCGCGGCCACCGACGACGCCGGCCTTGTCGAGCGCCTCGGTGTCGCGGTGCGCACGATCGCGGGCGATCCGCTGGCCTTCAAGATCACGACTCCGCTGGATCTGCGCCTGGCCGAGGCCGTACTCGCCGGCTCCGATCTGACCGGGACGGTGGCGCGATGAGCGCGGTTACCGCCATGCGGGTCGGCATCGGCAGCGATGTGCATCCGATCGAGCCCGGTCGGCCCTGCTGGATGGCCGGGCTGCTGTTCGACGACGCCGACGGTTGCTCGGGACACTCCGACGGTGATGTCGCCGCACACGCGCTGTGCGATGCGCTGCTGTCGGCGGCGGGACTCGGTGACGTGGGCGCGGTGTTCGGCGTCGGTCGCCCGGAATGGGAAGGTGTCTCGGGCGGCGATATGCTGCGCGAGGTCCGCCGACTGCTGCTCGACGCCGGTTTCGAGGTGGTCAACGCGGCGGTTCAGGTGATCGGCAATCGGCCGAAAATCGGGCCGCGTCGCGATGAGGCGCAGCGGGTGCTCGGCGAATTATTGGCTGCTCCGGTCGCGGTCTCCGGTACCACGACCGACGGACTCGGGCTCACCGGACGTGGTGAGGGTGTCGCCGCCGTGGCGACGGCGTTGCTGCACGACTGTCGTTGATCCAGCTGACCCCAGGCCCTTGCCGGACTCGATCGTAACTCGATCCGGTCCGAGAACCCCCTTATCTACCAGCTAGGATCGACTGCCGTGACGCTGCGCCTCTTTGACACCGACACCCGGACCATGCGCGATTTCGCGCCCCTGGTTCCCGGCTGTGCGTCGGTGTACCTGTGTGGTGCCACCGTGCAAGGTGAACCGCATATCGGACATGTGCGTAGCGGTGTCGCCTTCGATGTGCTGCGGCGTTGGCTGCTCGCGCACGACTACGACGTGCGTTTCATCCGCAACGTCACCGATATCGAGGACAAGATCCTGACCAAGGCCGCCGACGCGGGCAGGCCGTGGTGGGAGTGGGCGGCTACCCACGAGCGTGCGTTCGACAACGCCTACCGCACGCTCGGTGTGCTGCCACCCTCGGCGGAACCGCGTGCGACCGGGCACATCACCCAGATGGTGGAGCTGATGCAGCGGTTGATCGATCGCGATCACGCCTACGCCTCCGAGGGCAATGTCTATTTCGACGTGCTGAGCTACCCCGATTACGGCAAGCTGTCCGGGCACCGCCTCGATGACGTGCATCAGGGCGAGAGTGCCGGTCTCGGCAAGCGCGACGGGCGCGACTTCACGCTGTGGAAGGCCGCGAAGCCGGGCGAGCCCAGTTGGCCGTCGCCATGGGGGCCTGGTCGGCCCGGCTGGCACCTGGAATGCTCCGCGATGGCTGAATTCTATCTCGGCTCCGAGTTCGATATCCATTGCGGTGGAATGGATTTGGTGTTCCCGCACCATGAGAACGAGATCGCGCAGTCGAAGGCGGCCGGCGACGGATTCGCCAGGTATTGGTTGCACAACGGCTGGGTGACCATGGGCGGCGAGAAGATGTCCAAGTCGCTGGGCAATGTGCTGTCGATTCCGAATGTGCTGCGACGGGTTCGGCCCGTGGAACTGCGCTACTACCTGGGCAGCGCGCATTACCGTTCGATGCTGGAGTACTCCGACAAGGCGTTGCACGACGCCGCGCAGAGTTACCAGCGCATCGAGGCTTTCGTGCATCGCGCCGTCGACCGTGCCGGTGAGATTCCGGTGGGTAAGTGGACGGATGCGTTCGCCGCCGCCATCGATGACGATCTCGCGGTGCCGAAGGCGCTGGCCGAGGTGCACCGGGTGGTGCACGAAGGTAATCGCGCGCTGGAGGATTCCGAGCTGGACGTGGTGCGTGAGCTGGTCGGACAGGTCCGTGCGATGCTCGGCGTGCTGGGTGTCGACCCGTTGGACCCGCAGTGGTTCACCGCGAGCGATTCCTCGGCGGCGTTGGGTGCGTTGGATGTGCTCGTGCGCGCCGAACTCGACCGCCGCCAGCAGGCTCGTACCGAAAAGGACTGGGCCACCGCCGATTCCGTGCGCGACCGGTTGCAGACCGCGGGCGTAGAAGTGACCGACACGCCGGGTGGTGCCGAATGGGCACTCGGCACCCCGGCACCACCACAGCGAGGAAAGGCCAACTGATGGCAGGCAATTCGCAGCGTCGTGGTGCGATTCGTAAGGGCGGCACCAAGAAAGGCGCGGTAGTCGGTTCCGGCGGACAACGCAGGCGCGGGCTCGAAGCCCGTGGCGCGACCCCGCCTGCGGTGGCCCGCACCAAGCATCCGGCCGCCAAGCGGGCTGCCGCGAAGTCGAAGGCCGAGGCCAAAGCCAATACCGGGCGCGGAGGGTCGGCGCCGAGGCCAGCCGGACGCAAGAACGACGACGCGCCCGAGGTGGTGCTCGGGCGTAACCCGGTGGTGGAGTGTTTGCGCGCGGGTGTTCCCGCGACGGCGCTGTATGTCGCGGTCGGTACCGAGAACGACGAGCGGCTCACCGAAAGCGTGCGGATCGCCGCCGAGACCGGCATCAGCATCCTCGAGGTGCCGCGCACCGACCTGGATCGGCTCAGCGCCAACGGATTGCATCAGGGTCTCGCGCTCCAGGTGCCGCCGTACCGCTACGCGCACCCCGATGACCTGCTCGTCTCCGCGCGCGATTCGGGCCAGCCCGCGCTGCTCGTCGCGCTCGACAACATCACCGACCCGCGAAATCTCGGTGCGGTGATCCGTTCGGTCGCGGCGTTCGGTGGCCAGGGCGTGGTGATTCCGCAGCGCCGCAGCGCCAGTGTTTCCGCGGTCGCGTGGCGCACCAGCGCCGGCGCCGCCGCCCGGCTTCCGGTCGCGCGTGCGACCAATCTCACTCGCACACTGAAAGATTGGGCGAGCAAGGGAGTGCGGGTCGTTGGCTTGGACGCGGGTGGCGACACCTCACTCGATGACTTCGACGGCAGCGATCCCACCGTCGTGGTGGTCGGCTCGGAAGGTAAGGGTCTTTCGCGTCTGGTCAGGGAGAACTGCGACAACATTCTCGGCATCCCGATGTCGGGTTCGGTCGAGTCGTTGAACGCTTCTGTCGCCGCCGGGGTTGTGCTCGCGGAGATCGCGCGGCAACGCAGGCGCTGAGCGGGGTGCAGCGGGTGGCGCACTCGCCCAACGGATCGGCCGCACCGTAGTCGCGCCGACGGTGGCCGGCGCGGAGCCGAACATGACACTGCCGATTTCGGCGGCGTACTCAGTCCGCTCGCCGGTGTAGGCGTCTGTGCGGCAACGCTATTCGACGCCCGGCTGCGGGCAAAGCGTCGGCGGCGCGCGGGCGGTGTCGGTCAGTGCGAGGGCGCGTTCTAGCTCCCATATCCGGCGTCTGCTCGGTGATCCCTTCCGAAGGGTGCGGTAAGAGCGGGTGGTGTGCGAGTAAGTGCGTGGCGTTGGCGAATTCGGGTCGGTGCTCGTCGCATTAGCTCGCGTTCCAGTTCCGGTGTGGGTTCTAGGGCGCGGCTGTGGTGGCCAGATGGTGTGTGCGGGGCGTGGCCAGCGCGCGGATGCGGCCTGGCGCCCGCCACACTGAGGCGCGATCCCGGGGGCTGAGGTGTCCGCGCGGTTGCTTCTGTGGGTGGGATCGTGCCGGTTCCAGGGATGCTGGTGGGTGCCGAGGGGGTAGCCGACTCGGTGAGCAATACCGCAGTCGCCGCGATGGTGGAGGTACCGCACATGATGGTGCCGACGGCGACCGGCACCGCGGAATCCGGATCGATAGCCAACGCTCGACCCAATAGCAATGCTGGTCTGCGGTTGTGTGGCGGACTGTCAGTAGCACTGGGTGGGGTGAGTGGGCCGGACTCTACGATATATCCGCGATATCGGTCGGCCGCGGCGCCGAATAGTGGTGTGCGAGAACTTGTTCAGTGCATCACTCGGCGCGTGGGCGCGGTGCGGTTCCAGGGTCGTCTCGGGTGGGCGCGCAGCGCGCTTGGTCGGCAAAAGACGCGCGAGTGCCGCTGCGCCCCGTAGAATTCGATCGGTGGTGATACCCAACCAAACCATCGGCGACCCGGTCGAGCATCCGAACGCGACGCTCGTGCTCGTCCTCGGCGCGCTCAGCTTGTTCTGCTGCGGCCTCTTCGGGCCGGTGGCATGGGCTCTCGGCAAGCGCGCGCTCAATCAGATCGAAGAATCCGGCGGCGCGCTCGGTGGCCGTACCCAAGTGTTGGTCGGGTACATCCTCGGCGTCGTCGGGACGATCTTCATGGTGATTTTCGCGGTGCTGTTCATGCTGGTCGCCTTGCGCTAGTTCGACATCCGGGTCAGTCCAAGCGTGACCGTCGCGGCTTGTCCTTGCGCTCCCACGTCGGCCATTCGTCGTTGACGCTGCCGGTCCAGTGTGGCGGCCTGCGCTCACGGAAGGCCGACATCGCCTCCCGGCCGTCGACGCTGCGGGCGGTGTGTTCGTTGAGTTCGTTTTCCCACTGCCCGACCATCGTTGGGCTCATGCCGAGCCCTTCCCACAGCAACCGCTTGGACAGCGCCACCGGGAGCGGAGCCGACCCGCCCGCGATGTCCTGGGCGATGGCCAGCGCCTGCGGCAGTACCTCGTCGGCGAGCATGCAACCGTTGGCCAAGCCCATCGCCTTGGCCTCCTCACCGTCGAAAGTCCTTCCGGTGAGCATGATGTCGGCGGCGTTGGCCATGCCGACCAGCCGAGGTAGTGCCCAGTGCGCGTAGCCGTCGGCTACCACGCCGCGACGCACCTGGTTGAGTCCGTACACCGCGTCCCGCGCCATGTAGCGCAGGTCGCATTGCAGCGTCAACGCCAACCCGATGCCGACCGCGTGCCCGTTCACCGCCGCGATCACCGGTTTGCGCACCTGCCACGGCGCCGGATCGAAATTCGCGCTCACCTCGCCGACGCGGTGGGAGAGATCCGCGCCGGCGCAGAAGGCGTTCGGTGTGCCGGTGACGACCACCGCTCGGATCGCGTCCTCGGTGTCGCAGCGACGGAACGCGGCGTTCAACTCGGCCGCCATGGTCGGCGTGAACGCGTTCTGTTGGGCGGGACGGTTGAGCGTGAGTACTGCGATTCCGGCGGAAACATCAACGAGCAGTTCCGAACTCATGCCAGGAGATGCTAGTTGTGTTCCCGATATGGTGGAGCGGAGTATCCGGATTGTGCGCGGGATGCGCGCGGTGTTACCGAAGAAGTTACCGAAGAACTTTCTTGCCGATCGCGTACTTGTGCACCTCGGTCGGGCCGTCGTAGAGCCGGAAGGCGCGCATGTCGCGGAAGATCATCTCCACCACGGTCTCGTCGCTGATGCCGATGCCGCCGAGCACCTGGACGCAGCGGTCGGCGACCTTGAACAGTTCCTCGGAGACGTAGGCCTTGGCGATGGAGCTTTCGTGGCGCGCCTTCTCGCCCTGATCCATCAGCCAGCAGGCGTGCCAGATGGTGAGGCGGCACTGGTGCAGCGCGATCTCGTTGTCCGCCAAGAGGAATGAGACACCCTCGTGCTCGCCGATCGGCCTGCCGAAGGCGGTGCGGGTCTTGGCGTGCTCGACCGCGATGTGTTGCGCGCGTTCGGCGGCGCCGAGCCAGCGCATGCAGTGGGTGAGACGCGCGGGGGCAAGGCGCAGTTGGGCGTAGCGCAGGGCCTGACCGGCCTCGCCGAGTAGTGCGGCTTTGGGCAGCGTCAGGTTGTCGAACCGGACGACGCCGTGGCCAGCGACGTAGTTGCGATCCATGGTGTTCATGGTGCGTTCGATGACGATGCCCTGCTGGTCGCCGTCGGTGAGGAACAGGGTGGGTCCCGCTGGCAGGTGCGGGTTTTCGGCGAGCCTGGCCATGATGATCCAGGTCTTGGCGCCGTTGGCTCCGGTAATGAGCCATTTGCGGCCGTTGATGGTGAAGTTCTCGCCGTCGAAGGTGGCGGAGGTGGACAGCTGGTTCGGGTCCGACCCCGCGCCGTCGGGTTCGGTCATGGCGAACACGGAACGTTGTTCGCCCGCGATCACCGGCGCGAGGTATGTCTGGATCTGCTCCGGGTCGGCGACCTTGCCGAGCAGGAACATATTGCCCTCGTCGGGCGCCGCGCAGTTCATCGCGACCGGCCCGAGCGTCGACCACCCCGCCGCCTCGTAGAGCACCGCTTGTTCGACATGCGTGAGCCCGCGCCCCCCGAATTCCTCGGGTGCCTGAATGGTGAGCAGCCCCGCATCCTTGGCCAGCTGAACGAGCTCTTGGCGCAGCTCGTCGGTGGGCCCGTGCGAAGTCAACCGTGAATCTCGTTCGTAAGGAACAATTTTGTCGGTGACGAACTGCCGAACTCGATCACGTTCGGCAGCGAGTTCGGTAGAAATCGAGAAGTCGATCATCGTAATCACCATTCGTCCGGGGGTGTTCCGTCGAGCATACGAAACACCCACCCACCGACTGAAGGCACCCGCCATCAACGCGTGTACCCGTTGGCACACCAGGGCACCCCCGCGCACCACCGAGCTCACGCCCCAACGGACAACCCGGTGAAACCACCACCACCCGTACCCAACTCAACCCACCCCACGGGCCGCCCAAACACCTGTTCCGAGCGTCAGCGAGACCGGCACGGCAAGTTCGCGGCCGTCTCGCTGTTGAGTGCCCGTTTCGTAGGCGACGCAGGAGCAAGAAACGGGTACTCAACAGCGAGACTCTCCGGCCGCGAACCACGCGGCGCCAGCCGCCAAAAACACAGCGAGGAAGCACTCGCCCCCGCGTACCACCCCGCACCCCTCGAACCCAACCCAAGATCACCGGGACACCCGCGCGCATAACCTCGAACAACCCCACGCTCACGTCCGGGTCACGCGCTAACACCAGTGAGGTTCGCCGACGAGGCCATGCGGTTGGCGGTTGGTTTTGGTGCGCCGGTTAGCGAGCCTTGGCGAGCTTTCGGCGGCGCGTGCCCACCACCCTCGCGACGAGGTAGATCGCGAACGAGATGGTCGTGACGAACGTGGAGACGGGGACGCCGGGGGCCAGGGAGAGCAGAATGCCGCCGACGGCGGCGGCTTCGGCGAACACCACTGCGAGCACGGTGGCGCGGACCGGGTTGGCGGTGAGTTGGGCGGCGGCGGCCGCGGGGGTGATCAGGAGGGCGAGGACGAGGAGCGCGCCGACGATCTGGACGCCGAAGGCCGCGGTGATACCGAGGAGGACGGCGAAGACGATCGAGAGGGCGCGGACGGGGACGCCGCGCGCCACCGCTACTTCCGGGTCGGAGCTGGCGAACAACAGTGGGCGGTAGACGAATGCGAGCACCGCCACCACGCCGACGGTGCACAGGGCGAGCAGGCCGAGGCCGCTGCTGCCCACGCTGACTACCTGCCCGGTGAGCAGTGAGAATTTCGATCCGGCACGGTCGGGGCCGAGCCACAGGAACAACACCGAAAGCCCGAGACCGAACGAGAGCACCACCGCGATCACCGAATCACGTTCGCGGGCACGGGATCCCAGCAGGCCGAAGAGGATGGCCGCGACCACCGAACCGGCGATCGCGCCGATACCGACGCCGACACCGGCCAGCAGTGCCGCCGCGGCGCCGGTGAGCGAGAGTTCGCTGGTGCCGTGCACGGCGAACGACATCTGCCTGCTGATGATCAGCGGGCCGATCACGCCGGAGAGCAAGCCGAGCAGTGCCGCCGCGAGCACGGCCTGCTGCACGAAGTCGTAGGACAGCAGATGTCCGGTGGTGGCGAAGTCGAAGGTCGCGAGGAAGACGTCGGAGAGCTTGTCGATCACCGGGTCGCTCCGCGCGAATGCTCGTGCGCACCCGACAGCGTGCCGAGGTCGATCGGCTCGGGTGCGGTGTGTTCGAGGGGGGCCGGGTGCTCGTCCGCGCCGTGGCAGTGTGGTTCGCCCGCGCCGAGCGCGTCCATGGCGTCGCCGGTGCCGACGACGACGAGCCGTCCGCGTACCCGCAGTACGTCGACCTCGGTGCGGTAGAGCTCCGAAAGCACCTCCGAGGTCATCACCTCGTCGGGTGTGCCGATTCGGAACTTGCCGTCGACCAGGTACAGCACCCGATCCACCAGCGGCAGAATGGGATTGATCTCGTGGGTGACGAACAGCACCGCGGTGTCGTGGGTACGACGCCTGCGGTCGATGAGTTCGGCGACCAAGCGTTGGTTGGCCAGGTCGAGGCTCAGCAGCGGCTCGTCGCACAGCAGCACCTTCGGGTCGCCGACCAGTGCCTGGGCGACGCGTAGCCGTTGCTGTTCGCCGCCGGACAACGTTTCCAGCGGTGCGTTCGCGAAGTGCTGCGCGTCGACGGCGGCGACGGCGGCGTCGACCTTGCGTTTGCGTTCGGCGCGCGAACGCAGGCCGAGACCCCAGCGGTGCCCGTCGACGCCGAGGCCGACCAGGTCCACGCCGCGCAGTTGTACGCCCGCGTCGATGGTTTTCTGCTGTGGCACGTAGCCGATGTCGGGGTGCCCGGTGCGTGCGGGCACGCCCGTGATTCGCGCGGTGCCCGCGCCGAGGGCGAGTTGGCCGAGCAGCACCTTCAGTAGCGAGGTCTTCCCGGAGCCGTTGGGGCCGAGAATGGCGATGAACTCGCCGCGGCGCACCGCGAGGTCGAGGTCGTGCCACAGGGTGCGCTCGCCGAACGACAGCCGGGCGCCGGTCAGCGCGACGGCGACCGAATCACGGGCGGCGCGCGGGTCGGGCGCCGGGTCGGTGTGCTCGGTCAGCGCGGCTCCCTTGCTCGTGGCGTGTTCGCTCGCGCCCGTTTCGGGTGCGCCGGTCGGCCCCATGGGCTCAGGCCAGCGCGGCGGCGAGCGCTTGCGCGTTGGTGGTCTGCCACTGAATGTAATCGACGCCTTCCGGCAGCGTCTCGGTCACCTCCAGCACGGGAATGTTCGCCTTTTCGGCGACCGCGCGCAGGTCTTGGGTGATCTTGTCCTGGGTCTGCACGTTGTAGACGAGCGCGCGAACCTGCTTGTCGGTGAGCAGGTTTCGGGTCGCGGCGACGGTGGCGGGCGCGGGGTCGGTCTCCTGCTCGATGGCCTCTTGGAAGTCGTGCGGTGTGCGGTCGTCGGTACCGGCGGTGCGCAGCAGGTAGTGCGCGAGCGGCTCGGTTTGCAGGATCGGTGTCCTGGGGTGCGCGGTGGCGACCTGCTTCGCGATCGCGTCGATGCCGCCGAGCTTGTCCTTGAAGGTGGTGGCGCGGCCGGTGTAGTCGGCGGCGTGTTCGGGATCGAGTTCGCTGAGGCTGCGGGCGATCTGGTCGGCGACCGTGGCGACGGTGCGGGTGTCGTAGAAGACGTGCTCGTTCTCGTCGTTCTTGTCGGGGCGCGCGTCGAAGGCGGAGACGGTGCGTTGGTCGCCGCCCGCCAGCGCCTTCTCGACGAATTCGTCGTAGCCGCCGCCGTTGTAGACGACCAGGTCGGCGTCGCTGAGGTCGGCGGATTCGACGGCGGAGGTCTCGTGTGAGTGCGGGTCGGCGGACGGGTCGCTGATCAGCGATTCGACTTCGGCGTCGGACCCGGCGATAGTCTCGGCGATGTTGCCCCAGACGTCGGTCGAGGCGACGACCGACGGCTTGCCCGAGTCCTCGGAGCCGGCGCAGGCGGTGAGCGTGAGCGCGGTGGTCGCACCCAGGGTGATGGCTGCGAGTCTCATGGCGGGTCGAATTCTCACGCGGGTTTCTCCTGGCCTTGCTCGGCGGTCGGGCTGAGACCGCTTCAGAACATAATGGAAATCGTTACCGTTAACTTTAGCAGGCGTTCGCGCAGGTCACCCGCGCCGGTGGGCAACCGAACCCGGTACAGCGACATCGGGTCCGCGAGCGGAAGCGGCTCGCGGACCCGATTTGAAAATGGTTGCTTTCAAAGACGCTGGGCGACAACGTCGTTGCTCAGACCAGTACCTCCGCTGGCTTGCCGAGCAGCTGTGCGCAACGCAACAGACCCAGGTGGCTGTAGGCCTGCGGATGGTTGCCGAGCGAGCGTTCGGCAACCGGGTCGTACTCCTCGCTGAGCAGTCCCGTCGGACCGGCGACATCCACCAGTTGCGCGAACAACGCCTCGGCATCCGAGCGCCTGCCGATCAACAGGTACGCCTCCACCAACCATGCGGCACACAGATGGAACCCACCCTCGCCGCCGGGCAGGCCGTCGTCGTGGTGGTAGCGGTACACCGTGGAACCACTGCGCAATTCGGCCTCGGTGGCCACGACCGTCGCGGCGAAACGCGGGTCGGACGGATCGATCAGGCCGCTCAGGCCGATGTGCAGCGTCGCGGCGTCCAGGTCGGTGCCGTCGTAGGCGGCCGTGTAGGACTGCACCTCGTCGTTCCACCCCTTGGCCTTCACCTCTTCGGCGATGGTCTCCCGCAATGTCGGCCACGCGGGGTCGACCTCGCGGCCGAACCGCTCCGCGAGCGTGACCGCGCGATCGACGGTGAGCCAACCCATCACCTTCGAGTAGACGTGATGGCGCGGATTGCCACGGATCTCCCAGATGCCGTGGTCGGGTTCCTCCCAGCGCCGCTGCACGGCGGAAACCATGGCGCGCACCAGGTCCCAGTCCGCGTCCGGCAGCACCAGTGCGGGATCGTCGACCCCCTCGCGCTGTCTGCCGTTGGCCAGATCGGCGATGAGGTCGACGATCGGACCGAACACGTCCAGCTGCACCTGCATGTTCGCCGCGTTGCCGACGCGCACCGGGCGCGAACCCGCGTAGCCGGGCAACTCGTCGATCACGGCTTCCGGGGGCAGCGTCTCGCCGTAGAGCGTGTACAGCGGGTGCAGCCGCTCGGGGCCGGGCAGGGTGGAAAGCACCTGGTGCACCCAGCCGAGGAATTGACCGGCCTCGCCGAGTGAACCGAGCGACACCAGTGCCTTCGCGGTCAGCGAGGCGTCGCGCAGCCAGCAGTAGCGGTAATCCCAGTTGCGTACGCCGCCGATGTCCTCGGGCAGCGAGCTGGTCGCCGCGGCCATGATCGACCCCGACGGCGCGTGCACGAGGCCGCGGAGGGTGAGCGCGGAGCGCTTCATCAGGTCCGGCTTCAGCGGCGGCAGTCGCAGCGAGTTCGCCCAGTGCAACCAGTACTCTTCGGCGAGCTTCCTACGTTCCGGCTCCGCGGTCTGCGCGGGCTCGAGATCGGCCGTGCCACAGCGCAGTTCCAGGACGACCGGCCCGTTCGACGGGTTGATCACCGCTCGTGCGGAGTCGTGGGTGCCGTCGCTGGTGATCTCCCAGTCGAGGCCCGGGGAGCGCAGCACCATCGGGTCGTTGGTGCCGAGCACCCGCAGACCCATGGTGTCGGCGTTGATGGTGACCGGGACCTGGCCGAACTCCGGTCGCGGCGCGAAGGTGACGACGGCGCGCGCGTCACCGGTGATCACCCGGGTCAGGTCGGTGCGGGTCGGCGCGACGTCGTGCGGGAGGTAGTCCACCACTTGCAAACTCGCCCACCGGGTTTCGACGGTCATGGTGCCGTCGACATAACGCTGGGACAGTGGCAGGCCCGGCCGTTCCGGCTCGATGGTGAAGTGACCGGCCTGGGTGCCGCCGAGTAGGTGGGCGAACGCGGCCGCGGAGTCGGGTTCGGGATGGCAGAACCAGGTGACCGTGGCGTCCGGGGTGAGCAGTGCCACCGAACGCGGGCTCGACAGCATCGTGAGGCGTTCGATTCGTGGCGCGCTCGCTCCTGCCAGCCAGGTGCGCCGCTCCTCGAGCAGGAAAGCGAGGGCCCACGAGACTGCCTCGGTGCTGTCGACTCGGTATTTGGCCAGGCTCTCGCCCGCGCCGACCTTGATGCCGACATCCGGTCCCGAGAGCACGCGGAAGGCCTTTTCGTCGGTGACGTCGTCGCCGAAGAAGACCGCGGCCGACGCGCCCGCCTGATGGCGCACGGTGTCCAGGGCCGTGCCCTTGTCGGTTTGCACCACCGCCAGCTCGATCACCGACTTGCCCTCGGTGACCTCGACGCCGAACCAGCTGGCCGGGCCCTGCCGGGTTTGTCCGAGCGCGCGCCGACCGACCTCGGGGGCGGCGTTGCGCACGTGCAGCGCGATGCTCGCGGGTTTGATCTCGACCGAGACGCCGGGGTTGTCCTCGGCGATCGTGGTCAGCGCGGCTTGCAGTTCTTGCAGCAACTGCTTGGCGTCGTTGTCGATGGCGTGTACGAAGCCGACGTCGAATTCCGACCCGTGGCTACCGATCAACTGCACCTCGACCGGGAGTCTGGACAGCGCCGCGAGATCGCGCAGGGCGCGACCGGAGATCACGGCGGCCGTCGTCCCGGTCAGCGCGGCGAGCGCACGCAGCGCGCTCACCGACTCGCGGTGGGGGAAAGCCTTGGTGGGATCGGAGACGATGGGTGCGAGGGTCCCGTCGTAATCCGATGCGATCAACAGCCGTGGCACCCGTGCGGCGGTAGACAGTGCACGGCGAAGTTCCAGTGGCAGATCCTGTGCGCTCACGCAATCCAACCTAATGACCGGAGGAGAAGTTTCATGGGCGGCCAAGACAATACTGGGTTTCGTCGCACACGGTCGCCGCGTGTGACCTACCGTGCTCGTTCCGAGCCCCACCGGTGCGGTCGTCGTGTTCGGCCACCGTCACGGGGCTGCGCGCGGGCGAGGCCCCGTGACGGTCGGCGATCACGGTCGTGAGATATGCAGCATCCTCGCGGCCCTGCGGTAGCCGACGCGCTGGTAGACGCGTTCCTCGGCGGCTCCGACGGTCATCAGGAACGGCGTACCGACCCCGACGCTCGGCGCCGAGCGGGTGAGTGCGGCCGTCACGGCCGCGGCGATGCCCCGACGACGGTGCGAGGCCAGAACCGCGATCGCGGCGATTTCGCTGATTCCGCCGATTTCGTCCGCCGAGCCCGTGCGCTGACCGGATAGGTGCGGCGGACCGAGTTGGCCGGATCCCACCGCGATCCCCGATGCGTCCTGCACCGCGAGGGCGACCAAACCGCCACCGTCGATGACACGCCGCAGCCGCGCCGCGTCGTGGGTCGTCGCGTCGGTGCCGCCATAGGCGAGTGCCTGCACCTGCGCGGCCTGACGAACCTGCGCATCGGTGCTCGCGAACAGCACGGTGATGCCTGCTGTGCTCGGCGCGGACGCCGCCTCGGGTGCGCACGTCAGGATCGGTACCGGAGTCTCGACGGTGAAGCCGGCGGCCATCAGCGCCGATTCCAGCGCGGGACACGCGGCGGGTAGGTACTCGAGTCGCGGCATTCGTGACTTTTCGTGGAAGTGCGCGATCAGTGCGGCGATGTCCTGCGCGGTGGGTTCGAAATCGTCGTCGGGGACGGCGTAGTTGAAGTATCGACCCGAATCGTGCTCGTCGAGTAGGACGAGGAACGAGCCGAGTCGGTGCGTGCGCTGCGCGGCGCTGGCACGCAGATACGCGTGAATATGCTGCTCGAGCATGGGAGTGGTCCTTACTGGCCTGTGGTTCGAACGACGTTGTCGTGCCGCCATCGACCAGCGCCGAGGGTCAGTGCCCCTCGGCGATGCGCGGCGGCCGGTTTCGGCGCGCCGACATAGGCCTCATCCTCCCGAATGCGAAATCCTCGAAGTCTTCGGATGAAGCTAACGCCGCTCGGATCAGCGACGCAACGGATTTTTTCGCGGCCACCGATCCGGTGGCCGCTCAACCACTTTCACCGACCACCCGGGTGTGGCGGGTGGGAAGTGGGTCAGGACTTGTCGCCGAGCAGCAGGTCGACGGTGAGTTCCAGTCGCTCGGTGACGTCGGTCGCCGAGGCACGGCGGGTCAGCCAGGCCACCAGGTTCGACAACCACACGTCGCTGATCACGCGGGCGATGGCCAGTTGGCGCTCGTCGGGATCGCCGTCGTTCATGGCCCTGGCGAACACCCGGTCCATCACCTTGCCGACGCGGTCCACTTCGGCGGCGGCCGAGGCATCGGCGAACATGAACGCCCTGGTCATGGCTTCGGTGAGCAGGGGATCGCGCTGCATCATGCGGGTGATCTGGGTGAGTAGCAGGTGCATTCGGTCGCGCGGTGACTGGCCGACCAGCGGTCTGCGCTTGCTTTCGATCTGCTCGAATTCGCGCGAGAGCGCCGACACCAGTAGGTGCACCTTCGAGGGGAAGTACCGGTAGAGCGTGCCGACGGCGACGTCGGCGCGTTCGGCGACCGCGCGCATCTGCACCGCGTCGTAGCCCCCCTTGGAGGCAAGGGCGAGTGTCGCGTCGAGGATGCGCTTGCGCCGTTCCCGCTGGGCGGTCGAACTCAGCTCGTCCTCGCTGAGCGTCGTGACCGGGTTGGGGCGAGCCGAGTTCGAGTCGGCCGGCTCCGATCGGGAAGGGCTTGCCATTGGCGCTAGTCCTTTCGGTGCGTGGTTTTCGCGCGCGGCGAGCAGGGGCATGCCGTGTCGCCGTCGCCGTTGTGCGGTCGCCGGAGATCGTCGCTTGACTTGAACCCGGCTAGGATATTAGAACATGTTCTAGGTGTGGGAGTCACGCCGGAAAGGCGGTACGGACTGTGACCATCGCCACCAGTGACGAGCATAAAGCCGTTCAAGAGTCGATGAGCGGGTGGGCAGGATCGGTCGGTCCCATTGCAACAATGCGGGTCGACCCGGAAGGTTTCTGGCGTGGATATTGGCCCGCGTTGGCCGAACTCGGGATCTTCCGAGTAGCGGTTGCCGAGGACGCGGGTGGAGCGGGCGGATCGGTCGCCGATCTCGCCGTATTGGTGGAGCAGGCGGCGCACGATCTGGTGGGTGGCCCCGTGCTCACCACCGCGGTGGCCAATCTGATCACCGTTGGCGGCCTCGATGAAGACCTGCCATGCGGCATTGCTATCGATTCGTTGATCGGTCCGTCCGAGAGCGTACCGATCGACCGCGCCGAAGGGGCACGGTTCGACGCATCCGGCGCGGTAACACTCACGGGTGCTTGGGAATTCGTGCTCGGCGCCGCCGACGCGACCGCGGTCCTGCTGCCCGTGACCAGCAGCGAAGGCACCCGCTGGTGTCTGATCCCGCCGAATACCGACGGTCTGCGGGTGGAATCGCTCACGCCGTTCGACCCAGGCACGCCGTTGGCCAAGGTGCGCTGCGCCGACGTGCGCATCCCCGCCGAACACGTCTATGCCCCACCACATCCGGTGGAAGACCTGCTCGTGGTGCTCGCCGCCGCGGAACTGGCCGGTCTCGCGGGATGGTGCTTGTCGACCGCGGTCGAATACGCGAAGGTGCGAACCCAATTCGGTCGCGCGATCGGCTCGTTCCAATCGATCAAGCATCTGTGCGCGTGGATGCTGTGCCGCACGGAACTGATCCGCGCCGCCGCGGCCGATGCGGCGGCGGCCGTCGACGAGGGTGGCGCCGAACTGTCCATCGCCGCGGCCCTCACCGCGACGATCGCGTTGGACGCCGCGGTCGACACCGCCAAGGACTGCATCCAGGTGCTCGGTGGCATCGGCTTCACCTGGGAACACGACGCGCACTTCTACCTGCGCAGGGCGGTGGCGCTGCGGCAGTTGCTCGGCGGCTCGGCGCGCTGGCGGTCGCGGGTCACCGAGCTGACCCGCGCCGGTGCGCGCCGC
Source organism: Nocardia callitridis (assembly GCF_039543305.1). Classification (NCBI taxonomy): domain Bacteria; kingdom Bacillati; phylum Actinomycetota; class Actinomycetes; order Mycobacteriales; family Nocardiaceae; genus Nocardia; species Nocardia callitridis. The sequence goes on from NZ_BAABJM010000001.1 coordinate 1,890,749, forward strand.
ACCACCGGCGCCGACCGGGTACTCGCCGCCGACAGCGTCGCACCGGTCGACGAGCACAGCGCCGACGCGCTCGCCGCCGAGGTTGCCGCGATCGCGGCACTGCCGGTGGACAAGCAACGCGACGCGCTGGTCGAGGCCGGGTTGGTGATGCCGCACTGGCCGCCGCCCTACGGTCGCGACGCCGGTCCGATGACCGGACTGCTGATCTCGGAGCAGATGCGCAAGGCGGGACTCGACGCTCCCGACCTGACCATCGGCGGCTGGGCCATCCCGACCCTGCTGCGGCACGGCACCGAGGAACAGATCGACCGCTTCGCGATGCCGACACTGCGCGGTGAGGTGGTGTGGTGTCAGTTGTTCAGCGAACCGGAGGCCGGCTCGGATCTCGCGGCGTTGCGCACCGTCGCCAAGCGGGTCGAGGGCGGCTGGTCGCTGACCGGTCAGAAGGTGTGGACCTCGCTCGGTGATCAAGCCAACTGGGCGATCTGCCTGGCGCGCACCGATCCCGACGCCGCCAAGCACAAGGGAATCAGCTACTTCCTGGTGGATATGCGGGCACCGGGTTTGCAGGTGCGCCCGCTGGTACAGATCACCGGGGAGGCGCGCTTCAGCGAGGTCTTCCTCGATGACGTGTTCGTGCCCGACGACTGTGTGGTCGGCGCGTTGAACAACGGGTGGAAGATCGCGCGTTCCACCCTGTCGAGTGAGCGGGTCGCCATGGGCGGCAACGGGATCGGCCCCGCGCTGGAGGAGCTGATCACGAAGCTCCCGGATACGGGTCCCGGCGCGGAATTGGTGAACGACCGACTCGGCGCACTCGTCGCCGACGCCATCGGCGGTGTGTTGCTCGAACAACGCGCCGCGGTGCGCGCGCTCTCGGGCGAGGATTCGGGAGCGCAAAGCAGCGTGCGCAAATTGGTCGGTGTGCGGCATCGGCAGGCGGTGGCCGAATTCGCGGTCGAGACCGCGGGACCGCTCGGCGCACAGGAGGTGGAGGTGACCAAGGAATTCCTCCTCACTCGCTGTCTGTCGATCGCGGGCGGAACGGAACAGATCTTGCTGACCGTGGCTGGTGAGCGGATTCTTGGGCTACCGCGTGACGCGGGCAGCTAGCAGAAGTGACTGGGAGACAAGCGTGGACTTCACCAGGGACGAGGGCCAGGACGCCGTGGCCGAGGTCGTCGTCAGTTTGTTGGAACACGAATCGGCGCGCGATTTCGAGCTGTGGCCGAGCGTGGTCGGCAGCGGGCTACTGTCGGTAGCGCTGCCCGAACGGTTCGGCGGCGACGGCATGGGGGTCGGCGAGATCTCGGTGCTGCTTACCGAGTTGGCTACCGACGCGGTGGCGGTGCCCGCCTTGCCGACCTTGGGGTTCGGCGTGCTGCCGCTCGTGGGCACGGCACCGGAAAGCGTAGCTGATCAGGTATTTCCCGAGGTCGCGAAGGGCGCGATCCTCACGGCTGCCTTGAGTGAGCCGGGAGCGCCGTTCACCGAGGCACCCACGACCCGTGCGGTCGTCGACGGGGATTCGGTACTGATCAGCGGCCGCAAGGTCGGTGTGCCGTATGCCGAACAGGCACGCTGGATTCTGGTGCCGACTGATTCGGGTATCGCGGTCGTCGACGCCAAGGCCGAGGGCTTGACCACGACCACCTCGCCCGCCTCGGGTGGTGCGCCGGAGGCCACCGTGGTGCTGGATCGAGTGCGGGTACCCGCCGAGTGGTTGCTGACCGGAACGTCGGCGCAGTTGCACCGATTCGCGCTGGCCTCGATCGGTTCGGTCGCCGACGGACTGATCAAGGGCGTGCTCGTGCTGACGGCCGAACATGTGCGTACCAGAACGCAGTTCGGCAAGCCGTTGGCGCAGTTCCAGGCGGTGGCACAGCAGATCGCCGACGTGTACGTGGTCGCGCGGACCCTGCACGCGGTCACCGTGTCGGCGAACTGGGCGCTGGCGCAGGAGGACCCGGATGCGGATCTCTTGGCGCGGATCGATGACGACCTCGATGTCCTCGCCTACACCGTGGCCACCGAACTACCGCCCGCCATGCAGAAGTGTCATCACCTGCATGGCGGACTCGGGGTGGATATGACCCACCCGATGCAGCGCTACTACTCACAAGCCAAGGACCTCGCCCGCTGGCTCGGCGGCGCGTCGTTCCGACTCGATCGATTGGGGACAAGATGTTCATCGATCTGACCGTCGAGCAACGTCGACTGCGCGACGAATTACGTTCCTATTTCGCCGATCTCGTGACCGCCGAAGAAGAGGCGCAGATGGCGGTGAACCGGCACGGTGACGCCTACCGCGCGGTAGTGCGCAGGATGGGCAGTGACGGGTGGCTCGGTGTCGGCTGGCCGAAGGAGTACGGCGGCCAGGGTTTCGGCCCGATCGAGCAGCAGATCTTCTTCAACGAGGCGGTGCGCGCCGATGTGCCGTTGCCGCTGGTGACCCTGCTGACGGTGGGGCCGACGCTGCAAGAGTTCGGCACCGAGGCGCAGAAGGAACGCTTTCTGCCCGGAATCCTTTCCGGCGACATTCATTTCGCGATCGGCTACTCCGAGCCGGAGGCCGGGACCGATCTCGCCGCGTTGCGCACCTCGGCGGTGCGTGACGACGCGGGCGACTGGATTGTCAACGGGCAGAAGATTTTCACCACGGGTGCGCACGAGGCGGACTTCGTGTGGTTGGCCTGCCGTACCGGTTCGACGGAGTCCCGGCATCGCGGCATCACCATTCTGATCGCCGACACCACCGACCCCGGCTTCTCGTGGACGCCGATCATTACCTGCGACGGCGCTCACCACACCAACGCCACGTATTTCGACAATGTGCGAGTACCGGCGGACATGCTGGTCGGTGCGCAGGATCGTGGCTGGAAGTTGATCACTACCCAGCTCAATCACGAGCGAGTGAGCCTCGGACCCTCCGGCAAGATCGAGCAGCTCTACGACCGCGCGCGGGCGTGGGCGGTGACCAATGGTGTGCTCGCCGAGCCGGATGTGCGGCGTTCGCTGGGGCGGGTGCACGCCATGGTGCGACTGAACGAGCTGTTGAACTGGCAGGTCGCGGCCACTGTCGACGGTGATCAGTCCGCGGTGATCGCGGATGCCTCTGCCACCAAGGTGTATTCCACCGAGTCCTTGCAGGAGGCGGGTCGACTGGTGGAGGAGATCGTCGGGCGCTACGGCGATCCGGCCGAACCGGCGACCGCCGAGTTGCTGGTCTGGCTCGATCGCAGGACCAAACAGAACCTGGTGGTCACCTTCGGTGGTGGGGTCAACGAGGTGATGCGCGAACTGGTCGCCACGGCGGGCCTCGATTTGCCGCGCGTGCCGCGTTAGCCGCCGATCACCCACCATCCGACAGCAGACGAAGGAGCCGCGCGTGCCGGAAACCACTACGCCGGAAGCGATTATCGCCGCCGCCGAGAAGATCAAGGCGGCGGGGGAGAGTGCGCCGCGGTTGGCCCGCGATCCGGTGAACCAGCCGATGATCAACAACTGGGTCGAGGCGCTCGGCGATACCAATCCGATCTACGTCGACGCCGAGGCCGCGGTTGCCGCGGGGCATCCCGGTATCGTGGCGCCGCCCGCTATGGCGCAGGTATGGACCATGTTCGGGCTCAACGGTTCTCGTCCCGAGGACGATCCGATGGGTGCGGCGACCGAGCTGCTCGATGCCGCCGGATACACCTCGGTGGTGGCCACCGACTGTCAGCAGACCTATCACCGGTATCTGAATGTCGGCGAGGAGGTTTCGGTGACGAGCACCTTGTCGGACATTCGCGGACCCAAGCGCACCGGGTTGGGTGAGGGCTGGTTCGTCACGTTCCAGACCAGCTGGCGGGTCGGCGACGAAGTGGTCGCGGAGATGCTGTTTCGGTTGTTGAAGTTCGCGCCAGGGACGGCAGCGCCGAAACCCGATGCCGGGCAACGGGTTACTCCGCTCGTCTCATTGGATACCGAATTCTTCTGGGCCGGAACGAAAGTCGACGAGCTGCGGATTCAGCGTCTGCCCGACGGCACGCTGCGGCATCCGCCGATCCCCGCGATCTGGCTCGACAAGACCGAGACCACCGATTATCTGGTCGCCTCGGGGCGTGGCACGGTATTCAGCTACGTCGTGCACCATGCGCCGAAAGTGCCTGGGCGCGAACTGCCTTTCGTGGTGGCGCTGATCGAACTGGAGGAGGGCGTTCGCATGCTCGGTGAACTGCGTGGCATCGACCCCGCACAGGTCGAGGTCGGCCTGCCGGTGCGGGTGGAATTCGAGAAGCTGCCCGACGAGACGGTGCTCCCGGTGTGGCGGGTGATCGCGTGAGCGCGACTCTCGACCCGGCGCAGGCGCGAGTCGGCACCGAACTGCCGGAGCTGGTGATCACTGTCGACCCGACCTTCGTGATCAGTACGGCCTTGGCTACCAGGGACTTTCAAGACGTCCATCACGACAGGGACAAGGCCGTCGCGCGTGGCTCCAAGGACATCTTCGTCAATATCCTCACCGACACCGGCCTCGTGCAGCGCTTCCTCACTGATTGGGCCGGTCCGCGCGCGGTGGTGAAATCGATCGCGCTGCGCCTCGGTGTCCCGCTGTACGCGGGTGACACCCTCACGCTCACCGGCACGGTGACCGCACGCGAGGGCGACGACCTACACCTCGAGGTGGTCGGGCGCGACAGCCTCGGTGACCACATCACGGCACAAGCCGTTCTCACCTATCGGAGGGCCTGATGAGCGAGCAGGGTATTTCGGGCCGCGCCGCCATCGTCGGCATCGGCGCCACCGACTTCTCCAAGGAGTCCGGCCGCAGTGAGCTGCGCCTGGCCGCCGAGGCGGTGACCGCCGCGCTGAACGACGCTGGTCTGACACCGGAGGACGTCGATGGTTTGACGACGTTCACCATGGACACCAATACCGAAGCGGCCGTGGCCCGCGCGGTCGGCATCCCGCAGCTGACGTTCTTCAGCCAGATCGGTTTCGGCGGTGGCGCCGCGTGCGCGACCGTGCAGCAGGCCGCCATGGCGGTGGCGACCGGCGTCGCGGACGTGGTGGTGGCTTACCGCGCGTTCAACGAGCGCTCGGTGTCGCGTTTCGGCCAGTTCTCCACCGCGCTCGCGGCGGCGCCGACGTCGTCGGGGATCGACGCGGGTTGGTCCTATCCGCACGGACTAGGCACGCCCGCCGCGCAGGTGGCGATGGTCGCTCGTCGCTACATGCACGTGTACGGCGCGACGAGCGCCGATTTCGGTCGCATCGCGGTCGCCGACCGCAAGCACGCGGCGGTGAATCCCTCGGCGTTCTTCTACGAGAAGCCGATCACGTTGGAAGACCACCAGAATTCGCGCTGGATCGCCGAACCGTTGCACCTGCTCGATTGCTGCCAGGAGTCCGACGGCGGCGTGGCGATCGTGATCACCAGTGCCGAACGCGCCCGCGACCTCCCGCAGCGGCCCGCCGTGATCGCCGCCGCCGCACAGGGTTCCGGCGCCGACCAGTATGTGATGACCAGCTACTACCGCGACGCGATGACCGGTCTGCCCGAGATGGGTTTGGTCGGCGACCAGTTGTGGGCACAGAGCGGGCTACGCCCCGAGGACATGCAAGCCGCGATCCTCTACGACCACTTCACCCCCTTCGTGCTGATGCAATTGGAAGAGCTCGGCTTCTGCGGCCGAGGCGAGGCCAAGGATTTCATCGCCGACGGCGCGATCGAAGTAGGCGGCAGACTGCCACTCAACACCCACGGCGGCCAACTAGGTGAGGCCTACATCCACGGCATGAACGGCATCGCCGAAGGCGTCCGCCAAATCCGAGGCACCTCGGTAAACCCGGTCCCCGACGTCGCCAACATCATCGTCACAGCAGGCACCGGCGTCCCCACCTCGGGCTTGGTCCTCACCGCAGGCTGAACACCAAGATCACCAGGACACCACCGAGGCAGTGGCCCGGGCATCGGCCAGCCCATGTCCTGGTGGCTTGTTCGCGCTGGGGTCACTATGCGTCAGGTCGGTGTTCCGGCGAAGTATGTGCGCAGCAATCGCTCCAGTTGTCGAACGCTGTCCGCGCTCCCGGCCGTCAATTCCCTTCGGCGCCCGGCGAATCGATCGAAGACCGCGCCTTCGAGAAGGGCGAGAAAATCGGCGGCCGCTGTCGCGGGGTCAGAGACTTCCATGGCGCTGAACAACTCTCGCGCGCGCTCGACGGAAAACAAGCTTGCCGTGAGCTTCGCGGTGATCTCGTCGTCATCCAGGAGATCGATGATCAACGCATGCCGAGCGATGAGCTGATCTCGACGTTCGGTGAGGAGCTGGTCGAGCCAGACGGCGATGCCGTGCGCGGCATCGGCTAGGTCGGTGGGTGCGGGGCCGCTGGCTACCGCTGCCTGGAAGTCGGCGCGCGATCGCAGCGTTATTCGGGTGACGACGGCGTCGATCAGTGCCGCTTTGGTGCGGAAATAGTACGAGGTCGACCCGGCTGGCAGGTCCAGGGCGGCGTCCAGGGCGCGGTGGGTCAGTGCCCGGAGTCCGCGCTGGGCGATCAGGGTGATTGCCGCGTCGATGAGCTGTGTGCGTCGGTCGGGTGTGGACACGGTCACCTTTCGTGTTGTTCGTCGAAGCAGTCCTCTACAAATGTAGAGGAAAGGAGCGTGCGATGACACACGACGCGATTGAACTGGACACCGACCAGCATCATGCCGCCGCCATGTTGGGAAAATTGGTCGATCGTCGCGGCAGGCCGATCAAGCGGCACCGGGGGATCTACCTGTGCGGCAGGCCGGGGCGAGGCAAGACCATGCTGATGGATCGCTTCTTCGCCGAGGTCGACTCGCAGCGCAAACTGCGCTACCACTTCCACCAATTCTTCGCCGAGCTGCATAGGGCGGTGTACCGGTCGGGCTCCCTCGACAAGGCACTGGACGCACTGCTCGGCAACGCGCGCCTGGTCTGCTTCGACGAATTCCACGTCCACGACATCGGCGACGCGATGCTGATCGCACGGTTGCTCGACGACCTGTTCGCCCGGCGCATCGTCCTGGTGGTGACCTCGAACTACCCTCCGCGACAGCTTTTGCCGAATCCGCTGTTCCATGACCGTTTCGTGCCGACGATCGAACGGATCGTCGACCACCTCGATGTCGTCTCGGTCGACGGCCCGACCGACTATCGCACGATCGGTTCGCCCGCCGGCTCCGGCTTCGCGTCGGGTCACTATCTGGTGGCAGGTGAATCAGGCTCTGCGACAGGTTGTTCGGTGGCCGATGCGGTGGGAGTCGACGTTCCTGTCGGGGCCAGGACCATCCGGGCGCGCCACGTCCGAGACGATGTCATCACGATCGATTTCACCGCGTTGTGCGCCACCGCGACCTCGGCGGCGGACTATGTCGCACTCGCGCAGCGTTTTCGGCACTGGATCATTCGCGAGGTGCCGTTGTTGCGCGAAGTTCCCGCCGACTGGGCGATGCGTTTTGTGAACGTGATCGACGTTCTCTATAACTCCGATCGTGCGTTGACTCTCGTTGCCGCGGCGCCACCGGCCGAGTTGCTCGACGGCGTGCGCGGTGTTCCCGATATGGACCGGATCGCGAGCCGACTTTGTGAACTCACACAAGCGGACTCGCTACAATTCGGGTAGCTTCCACGCTGCGGTTTCAACCACCATGCGCAGGGATAAAACTGACGTACTCCTAATATCCGATTTCATCACAAACCGGCAGCTGGACATGTAACTATGTCCTGATTGTCTGCCGCGATGCGATCGTGCGGGAGATGTTTGTGCAGTATCGAGGTTTGGTGGTAACGCAGTGGCAGGGGCGAGAGCGCCGATATCGCGCGTGATCGTACTGATCACGCTCCTCGGTCTTGCCGCGTTCGCGGTGCACGGGATCGTTCCCGGCACCACCGAGTCCGCGACGCATTCCGCCCCACCGTCGGCGGTGTCGGTCGCGCTGATGCCGGTGCTGCTCATGGTGTCGGTGGTCGTACTGCTGGCCGGGGTGATCGCCAGTCAGCATCGGCTGCCGCTGTCGATGCCCGAACCGGAGCGCGACGGCGAACGCCAGCCGTGGCGGCTCGGCCGAGGGGGGCTGGTCACCCTCGGGGTCCTCGCCCTGCTCGCGCTGGTGTTGACCGTGGTGGCGGCACTCTGGTTCCTGAACGCGGGCCGCGACACCGAGATCGCCCCGCCGCCACCGGCTTCGACCACCGGCGCGCCACCGGATCACACGCCCGCACCCGCGCCGGATTCCACCACCACGCCCGAACTCACCGGGCCAGCGTTGACGGTGGCCGCTCTCGCCGCGGCCGCGCTGGTGGCGATGGCCGTCGCCGGGCTAACGGCGGTTGGTGTTCAATCGCGGCGACGCAAACAGCCCGAGGCACCCCCGGTCGTGGAATCGGCGCCCGAAACCATGGTGGATTCGCTGACTCGCGCCGCCGAAATGGGCTTGGCCGCCATGAATGTGCCGGGTCAGGACCCGCGCACCGCGATCATCGCCTGTTACGGCGCGATGGAACGCGGCCTTGCCTCCGACCGTTCGGCGGCGCCACTGGACTCCGATACGCCGATGGAGGTGCTCGCCCGCGCGTTCGAACGTGGCGCGCTGCGCGACGCGTCGGCGCGGGAACTGGTCGCGTTGTTCGAGGAGGCTCGGTTCAGTCCGCACTCGATGCTGGAATGGCAACGGATGCGTGCGCAACAACTGCTGCGTATCGTCCTCGCCGATCTGCAAGGGGAGGAGCGGGCCGATGCGCGAACGAGTGTGTGACCCGTCGGCGCGGCGGGCCGCGCGATGAGTCGAATGGGGATAGCGACGGTCTGCGCGCTCGCCGTTCTCGCCCTCGAAGCGGCCACCTTCCGTGAGGCGCGCGGGATCATGGTGTTGCTCACCGGGATTCCGGTCGGGCTGACGCTGCTCTGGCTGATCTGGACGCTGCTGCGGCGCGCGGAACCCCGCGAGGAGACCTACGTCGACGACATGGACAACGGTCCCGCCGACACGCTGCGCCGCTGGCAAGCCAAGTCGACCATGCTGGCCGACCGGGCCGAGGGCACCCGCGCGGATTGGGATCGCCACCTGCGCCCCATGCTGGCCAAGGAGTTCGAACTGTCCTCGGGTCAACGCATCGCCAAGGACCGCAAGGCCACCGTGGCCGCGGGCATCCACCAATTCGGTCCCGAATTGTGGAAGTGGGTCGACCCGACCAATTCGGCGCTACGAGACCAGACGACGAAGGCACCCGGCCGGGCAGCGCTGGACACCATCCTGAGTCGACTGCAAGAAATGTGAAATGGGTTGAGGCAAGTGCGGGTACACATATGACGATGCCGATGGACTTGACCGTCCAGCGCAGCGAGGCCGTGCTCAGGGAGCTTTCCCGGGTGATCGTCGGCAAGCGGGACGAAATGCAGTTGATCATGATCGCCGTCTTGGCCGGCGGACACGTGCTGATCGAGGACCTTCCCGGCCTCGGGAAAACCTTGATCGCCAGATCTTTCGCGGGTGCGCTCGGGCTGCAATTCACCAGGGTGCAGTTCACCCCCGACCTGCTGCCCGCCGACCTGCTCGGCTCGACGATCTACGACATGTCGACCGGACGGTTCAACTTCCGGCGCGGCCCGGTGTTCACCAATGTGCTGCTCGCCGACGAGATCAACCGGACCCCGCCGAAGACGCAGGCGGCACTGTTGGAGGCGATGGCCGAAGGCCAGGTCAGTATCGACGGCGAAACCTTCCCGCTGCCACAGCCTTTCGTGGTGCTCGCCACCGACAATCCGATCGAGTACGAGGGCACCTACCCATTGCCGGAGGCACAGCTCGATCGTTTCGCCATCCAGTTGCGGCTGGGGTACCTGTCCGAACACGATGAGACGCAGATGATCCGGCGCAGACTCGAACGCGGAACCCAGGTCGCCGAGGTGAACCAGGTCGTCGACGCGACCGGGCTGATGGAGATGCGTCAGTCGGTCGAATACGTCACGGTGCACCCGGATGTGGTGAATTATGTGGTGGCGCTGGCCGGGGCGACCAGGGCGCATCCACAGGTAGAGGTGGGTGCGAGCCCGCGTGCCGAATTGGATCTCGTGCAGATGTCGCGCGCGCGTGCGCTGCTGCTCGGCCGCGACTATGTGATCCCGGAGGACGTGAAGGCGCTGGCCGTGGTGGCCATGGCGCATCGCATCACGTTGCGCCCGGAGATGTGGGTGCGGCGTATTCGCGGCGAGGACGTGATCACCGAACTGTTGCGTCGTCTTCCGGTCCCGCGCGCCACCGTGACATGAGGCACAGGGACGCCAGCTCCACCGTCGAGGCCGAGCTGCAATGGCGCCCAGCGCCATTGGTCTACATGCTGGTGATCGCGGCGGCGGTGGCGTTGGTGCTCGCGGTGGCCCTGGGGCGCTGGCAACTGGTGGTGTTCGCGGCACCCATGCTCGGGGTGCTCGCGACCGCGCGCTGGCAGCAGTCCAGCTCCAAGATTCAGGTCGACGGCGACGCGACGTTGCGCTGCTTCGAGTCCGAGCAGGTGGTACTGACTGTCGCGGCCTTCGTCGACCAGGGGCACGCGCTGCTGCGAATGAAGCCGGAACCGTTGGACGGCTTGGCGATCGAGATCGAGGAGGCCAGCGATTCCGGGCTGGCTCCCGCGGGTTTGCGGCTGGCGCTTTCGGCGGATAGGTGGGGTCGTTACCCGGTCTCGGTGCGAGTATCGGCACTGAGTCCCGCGGGGTTGGCGGTCGCGAACGTGGTACTGCCCGCGGGACAGTTGTATGTGTATCCGGTGACCGACCCGCAGCGAATGCGGTTGCCGCGCACCGAACTTCCCGAGCGCCTCGGGGTACATCTGACCAAGCGACATGGCCCCGGCGTCGAGTACGCCGATATTCGGGCTTACGCGCCGGGCGACCAGTTGCGTACCGTGAATTGGCCGGTCAGCGCGCGACGGGGTCGGCTGTATGTCACCGAACGCCTCACCAATCGCTCGGCGGATGTCGTTGTGCTGGTGGATACTTCGATGCAGGCCCCGGGCCCGGCCGCCGATTCGCTCGAACTCTCGGTACGCGGCGCGGCGCAGGTCGTGCAGTCGACGCTGCAAGCCGGTGATCGCACCGCGATCGTGTGCCTCGGCCAGACACCGAGGTGGCTGCACCCGGACATCGGGCGCAGGCAGTTCTATCGCATCGTCGATACCGTGCTCGGCGTCGGGGACGAGCACTTTCCGGTCACCGGCACACTCGCCCCGCACGCGGCCGTCCCGCTGGGCGCGATCATCGTGGCGTTCTCGACCATGCTCGATACCGAATTCGCGTTGGCGATGATCGATCTGCGCAAGCGCGGGCACGTGGTGGTGGTCGTCGATGTGTTGCGCGGCACGCCATTTCAGCAGGAGCTGAACCCGACATTGGCCAAGATGTGGCAGCTGGAGCGTTCGGCGATGTACCGCGATATGAGTACGGTCGGGGTGGATGTCGTGGCCTGGTTGGCCGATACCAGGCTGGATCAGATCATGCGCGCGCTTCCACAGCAGCGCCGTACCGTTCGGGTGCGCCGATGACTCGTTTTCTCGCCATTCTGTCCGGATTGCTGCTGGTGACCGCGGTGACGCTGACCGAACCGCTGGCCGGTGTGCCCGCCTTGGTGCTGGTGGCGCTGGGGTTGTGGTGGCGGCCGGTGGCGGTGTGCGCGGTCTTGCTCGCCGTCGGTGTGTTCGCCTTCGCGGGGTCGGGGGTACTCGCCGCGGCGGCAGCGGGTTTGGTGGCCACCACCTATCTGTTGAACGCGGCGACGGTCACCGCGCCCTACGGTGTCGTGCCGACCACGGTGCCCTCGGTGGTGGGTGCTGTCGCCTTCACCGTGGTCGCGGCGGGGGCCGCACTGATTCCGATCCGGCTGGAATGGGCGCCCGCCGTCGCGCCGATCCTGGTGGTGTTCCTGTTCACCCTGATAATTCAGGGCGTCGCGGTGCGGCGAGTTCGTCAACCGAAACGGTCGACCGAGTTCTGATACTCGAACGCCATTGTTTCGCGCCGTATCGGCGAGAAACAATGGCGTGTCGAGAATTTCGGGGACGATTCAGGAAGTGAATTCCAGTGTGACGTTGTCGAGTACGGGTGCGTCGTCACGTTCGACCGCGCTGGCCGCGATCACCAAGGTGTTGTCCTCGCGCCAGATTCGCGTGCGAATGGTTTCGCCCGGATAGAGCACTCCGGCGAAACGCGCGCCGAATGCGGTCACCCTACTCGCGTCGGAATCGAGCACGGTGTCGGTCGCCGCTTTGCACACGATCCCGTAGGTGCACAGTCCGTGCAGAATGGGCGCGGGAAATCCGGCACCCGAGGCGAATTCGGGATCCGAATGCAACGGGTTACGGTCGCCGGACATGCGATAGAGCAGGGCTTGCTGCGGCAACGTCGCGGTGTGTACGTCGAAATCCGGTGCGCGGTCGGGCAATACCGACTTGTTGCTCGGCCCGCGTTCGCCGCCGAACCCGCCTTCGCCGCGCGCGAAGATCGAGGAGCGCGTGGTCCACAGCGCCGCGCCGTCGGAGCCGGTGACCGTGTTCTCCTGCACGACAACCGCGGCCGAACCCTTGTCCCAGATCTCCACGACCTTGCCGGTACTTGTGGCTTTGCCGTCGGCGGGGATGGGCCGGTGGACGCGCACCTCCTGATGGCCGTGCACCACCTTCGCCAGGTCGATCTCGATGCCGGGGAAGCTGACCTTCGGCGCTTCGGTCTCGTGCACGGTCGCCGCGACCGCCGCGAAGGTCGGCAGCACCTGGGGATCATTGTCGGCGAGGTAGCGCAGCTCGGCCGGATCCTGCCAGCGGGTGCCCGCGCCGAGCCCCAGGTGATAAAGCTGCACATCGGAAGTGGTCCAGGCGAATTCGCGGCTCGCCAGTGCGGCCCCGAGGGCGATGTTCGGGTCGATCGGCATCAGTTCTCCTCGAGGGCGGCTGTCCGGTCGGCGGCGGCGGTGCCACGACCGGCTTTGCGTTCGACGATATCGAGCACGGCGAGGTAGCCGAAGGTCAACGCGGGACCGATGGTCGCGCCGGGGCCCGCGTAGGTGTGGCCCATCACCGGTGCGCTGCTGTTGCCGCAGGCGTAGAGACCCTCGATCACCGTCTCGTCCTCGCGCAGCACGCGCCCTGAGGTATCGGTGACGAGTCCGCCCTTGGTGCCGAGGTCGCCGGGCACGATCTGCACCGCGTGGAACGGCGCCTGCACCAGTGCGCCGAGGCAGGGGTTCGGCTTGTTGGTCGGGTCGCCGTAGTACTTGTCGTAGGCGCTGTCGCCACGGCGGTATTCCTCGTCGACGCCGGTGGCCGCGAAGTCGTTGAATCGACTCACCGTTTCGCCCAGCGACTTGGCGTCGACACCGATCTTCTCGGCCAGTTCGGTGATACTCGGCGCGGAGGTCACGACACCCTTGTCGATCCACCGAGACGGAAAGCGTTGTCCCGGCTGCAATCCCGCGAAGATGTAGCGGTTGCGGTAGCGCTGGTCGAAGATCAGCCAGGCCGGGATGTTCTCGGCTTCGCCCTCGCCCTGGCCGAATTCGCCACCGTACATCGTGTGCACGGCCTCGACATAGGGCGCGGATTCGTTGCCGAATCGCTTCGCGCGGTTGTTGATGATCAGGCTGCCCGGCAGATTGCGTTCGGCGAGGCAGAACCACGGTCCACCGGTCAAGGGCACCGAGGGGCCCCACCACGCGTCTTCCATCAAAGCGACCGCGCCACCGACCTTTTGGCCCGCCCGAATACCGTCGCCGGTATTGCCGGCCGCGCCGGTGGTCCATTCGGTGGTGATCGGTTCGCGCTGATACTGGTGGCGCATCTCGGCATTGTGTTCGAAGCCGCCGGTCGCGAGCACGACGCCGTGGCGGGCGCGCACGAGCACCTGCTCGCCTTCGTGCTCGACGGTGACGCCGGTGACCACGCCGTTGTCGCTGTGCAGTTCGACGAGCGGGGTGTTCAGCAGCAGCGGAATGTTCGCGTCCAGCACGCCCTTGCGCAGCGCGGAGGCCAGCGCCTGGCCGCGTCCGACGAGGCGCTGGCCGAGTGCCTTGGCCTTGAAGGTGCGCGCGCCGACCTTCAGTACACGCACGAAGCCACGTGCGGTGCGCCGGTGCAGGTTGAGCCACTTGTAGTCGGCCTGGGTAACCACGACGTTGAGTGGTGCCTTGCCGAAGTCGGGTTCGAGCTTGGCGGCTTCGGCGCCGAGCACCTTGGTATTGAACGGTTTGGGTTCGACGGAGCGGCCGAGCGCGCGACCGCCGGGGGCCTCGGGGTAGTAGTCGGAGTAACCGGGGACCCACTGCATCTTCAGCGGGGTGCTGCGCAGCAGGAAGTTGAACGCCTCGGGACCTCGGTCGATGTAGGTATCGATGCGCCGCTTGTCGACGATGTCGCCGATGATGCTGTGCAGGTAGGTGCGCGCCGACTCCAGGTCATCGGGGCCCGCATTGCGCAGCGCGTCGTTGGTGGGTATCCATACGCCACCGCCGGAGCGTGCGGTCGAGCCGCCGTAGTACTGCGACTTCTCGACGATCACCACGCTCAGACCCCGGTGCGCTGCGGTGAGTGCAGCGCTCATCCCGCCCGCGCCGCTGCCGACGACCACCACATCGTATTCCCGATCAATCATGTAGAACACGTTATAGAATGAGTGGGCGTTTGGTCTATGTTGTGAGGCAGAAGACTTGAATAAGCCTCCTTTGGTCTGGGAAACTCGTTGCAGTTTCGTGAGGGAGTGAGTGCATGGGGTTCGACGGAGACCTGGTCGCCGACGTTGTAGTGGTCGGATTCGGTGCCGCGGGCGCGTCCGCCGCCCTGGAAGCGGCGGCCGAGGGCGCGCAGGTTCTCGCGCTCGAACGGTTCAACGGCGGCGGTGCCTCCGCGCTGTCCGGCGGCATCATCTACGCCGGCGGTGGCACCAGCGTGCAGCACGAAGCCGGTGTCCTCGACTCGCCGGAAGCGATGTTCGCCTACCTCGAACGCGAGGTCGGCGACGTGGTGGCACCCGAAACGCTGCGCCGTTTCGTCGACGAGAGTCCCGCGTTGATCGATTGGCTGCGCGGCCACGGCGTCCCCTTCGAAGCGTCGCTGTGTCCCTACAAGACCTCGTACCCGAACGACGACTACTACCTCTACTACTCCGGCAGTGAGATCTCCGGCGCGTTCCGCGACATCCCCGCCGCGCAACGCGGCCATCGGGTCAAGGGCAGGGGTACCTCCGGCAAGAAGCTGACCGGCCCGCTCACGGCGTCGGCCCTGCGCAACGGGGTGCGGTTGGAAACCATGACCACCGCGACAAGCCTGATCATCGATGACAGCGGCACCGTCACCGGCGTCGAGTGCCGCACCCTGCGCGACGCACCGGGGCATGTTCGCGCCCGCTATCGGAGGCTGGCCGCGATCGGGGCGAAGCCGGGTATCTATTACCCGCCGCTGCGCAAGGCAATGGACAAGATTTTGGCGCGACTCGACCGCGCATACGGCAAGACCATCCGCGTCACCGCCCGCCGAGGGGTGATCCTCACCGCGGGCGGATTCATCGCCAACCGTGCCATGGTGGCCGAACACGCGCCGAAATACCACGGTGGTCTGCCGCTCGGAAGCAGCGCTGATGACGGCAGCGGAATCCGGCTCGCCCAATCGGTCGGCGCGGACACCGACCGGCTCGGCCGCGTCTCCGCGTGGCGATTCCTGTTGCCGCCCAGCTCTTTCACCGGTGCGCTACTGGTAGATGCGAAGGGCGCCAGGGTGATCGATGAGACGCGCTACGGCGCCGCCGTCGGCCAAGCGCTGGTCGAACAGCACGACGGCAAGGGTTGGCTACTGGCCGACGAGGAGCTCATGCGCACCGCGATCGGCCAGATCGGCAAGCAAGCCGCCTGGTTTCAGCGCGCGCAATTCGAGGCCATGCGCCGCACCGCCTCCCGTGGGCGAACTCTGGAGGCGGCAGCCACGAAAGCGGGTATCGATCCCGACGGCTTACGCGCCACGGTCGAGGAGCACAACGCGGCCATCACCGATGGCACCCCCGACCCGGTCGGCAAACCGGACGAATTCACCAGAACCGTTGGCGCCGGACCATTTTGGCTACTCGATGTGGGTATCAAACCCAGCCTGATCAACCCGTGCCCCATGCTCACCCTCGGCGGCGCCGTTGTCGATGAGGACACCGGCGCGGTGAAAACCACTGCGGGAACAGCTATTCCGGGCCTCTACGCGGCAGGCCGCACCGCACTCGGCATCTGCTCGGACTCGTACGTCAGCGGCCTTTCCTTGGCAGACTGTGTTTTCTCGGGCCGTCGAGCGGGAAAGTTCGCGTCGATCGACCGGGTTTCAGCTGAACCCGTTGCGTGAGTCGTAGCTGCCCGTCGATCCGGCGTGATGAGTACACCGCACGCGTGGGCGGCGGACGTGCGCAATGGTGGGAGCGCACGTTCGTCGCCTACCCGGTCCATGTCAGCCGGTGAACGGCCCGGCTGTCACGCTTGCGGTGAAGGTTGTCCACTCCTCCGGTGTGAACACCAGGGCGGGGCCGGTGGGGTTCTTGGAGTCGCGCACGCCGACAACACCTTCATCGAGGAACGCAACTTCGACGCACTCCTTCGCGGCGTCACTCCGAGTGCTCTTGAACCACTGCGCCTTTGATAGGTCAACATTCACGGTCGAACTCCCTTGCTGCCTGACGAAGCCGGTCCCTGCTGCTTACTGCGTCTAGCGCGGCCGACAGAATCGCCCCGTGTGCTTGATCATACCGGTGCAGGTCATGTTCCTTCTCCAAATACATATCGCCGGTATGGCTCGGTACATACGCCACTCGTGGCTCCTGCGTGCCGCCTCGAACACCGTGCCCGAAGTCGAGAATTATGAACTGCCCGGTGAGCCTGCCTCCAGGCATCCCTGCCGTGAACGGTAGTACGCGAAGTTCAATGTTCGGTCTCGTACTGACGTCCGCGAGGTGGCGCAACTGCGTCGACATGACTCGTCGACCACCGATCACTCGATGCAAGATCGACTCTTGCAGGACAACATTCATGATGGCTGGTCGTGTTCGGCGAGTGATCAGAGTCTGTCGCCGCGTACGCATTTGAACGCGACGAGCGTGGTCGACCTCTGATTCCGCAGGGAATCCGATTTTGATGAGCGCACGTGCGTAGTCCGCAGTCTGGAGCAGTCCCGGAACCAGTTCGACGTGATACGACGTGAAGCTCCGGGCGGCGGCCTCCAATCCCATGTACACGTCGAAGTTCTCCGGGATCAAATCCCCGAACTCATGCCACCACGACTTCACCTTCGCCTGCTGCGCCAGCCCGGTGAGGGCCGCGGTTGTGGTGTCGTCGGCGTCGTAGATGCGGCACAGTGCTTCGACGTCTAGGACTCGGACGCGGTCGGCGGTGCCCTTCTCCAGTCGTTGGAGTGTGCTCGAGCCGCGCTCGATCAAGTCGGCGGCCTCGGAGATCGTGAGACCGGACTCCTGTCGTAGCTCGCGCAGATACCGACCGAGCTGCCTTCGGGGGACAGTGGATTCGATTTCGGGCATCGCAGACGCTTTCTCTGGGTTTCGACCTGTCGTTATCTCGGGTTTCGTGCTGAACGTGCTCGGGAAAATTCACTAGATGGGCCGGGCCGCTCACATGGCTTATGCACCGCTTCCCCTGGAGCGCCCAGAATCGCTTGCCCATCAACGATTCCGGGCCTTTTCTGTATCTCCGATCGGCATCCGGGAGTAGTCGAATGCCGAACAGAATCTCACTCTGTCCCACGATCGGAGACTCAACCTTGATGGATCACATACCTTTTGGTGACACACCTTTGAGTCGGTGTCACTTCTACCGGCGTGTGTGCGACCTGCCCGCCGTGATCGATCCACCCCACCTCGGGCGCATCATCATGCCCGCCACCCACGTATGGGCACTCATGTTACCCGGATTGCTCGGGCAAGCAATCAAAGTTGAAATGCAAAGCACTGAAACGGAACTCGGTCCGATCATCGCGCATCCGCGTTCACGGCGGTGGACGTATCTGGTTCGCCCTGACCTGCCCGAGGAGGACAGCCTGTTCCGGGAGATGTTCCGCCTCAACGTCTCCATCATCCGGTCCGGCGCCACCATCGCGCTGCCTTCACCCACCGACCAGTGCGTCGAATTCCGACGCTGGGTTCAGCCGCCGCGCAGCTTCTACCGTCCGTCCGGGCTCGCGGTCCTCGATGCCATCCGCAGATGTCGTGGCGTTCACTATCGGAGGGCTGCTCTTGACTGACGACGGCGCTGGCAGCGGTCCGTGGATCTTCTGGTCGCACTGCGGGTCCGCGAAGTTCGATCCTCGCACCAACCGGATCACTGAAATAGCTTGCCCCGCACCGTGTTGTGCCATGTGGGTGCCGCTGGTCGAGGACATGATTGTCGAACACCGCCGTATCGATGGCACCCCTTGTCATTGGCACGGCATCCGTGTCATCGATGACCGTGGCGCCGCCCGGTAACGATCATGGTCTCGGCGAACTGTCCACAACCATCCCCACGTCCCGGCGAACCTGACGTTCACCTCACCGTTTTCCTCCACGGCACCCGTTTCGATTTCGTCGCCTGCCGAACCGCCGCGACCGTATTCCTCCACAACCATCACATCCGTCCACACGCGGAAGCGGTAACCGTCCGTGCCGCAAGCGCTGCTGACCTGCCGCGTTTACCGTGTGAGCGCCTTTACCTGGAGTCCTGACCGGCGTCTCCTGGAACCCCAGGTGCGCATAGAGATTCACGGCTTCCACGGCCCGCGACAGGCACAGGTCGTGCGTATGCACGCGGGGTTGGTCGGACGCGTCGCGACGAGCGCACACCAACTCCCCGACTCTGCCGACGAGCTGATGCGCCAACTCCAATCCCGCATCGACGCCGTGCAACGTGCCCGCACTGGCAGTTGGTGACACCGACCTCAAGCACCGCTTAGACGATGCTTTCCTACGGTCGGCGAAGACCCCACCCCCCTGTGGCTGTGATCCGCTGTGTCGCGTGTTAGTCGACTCGTGGTCGATGATCTGACGTAACGTCTTGTCCCGAAAGAGCTCTGGGCCCAATCGATCCGTTGCTGCCCGAGTTCTCAGCGTGTCCGCAGGGCGGTGGCTGCGCCCCGACCGAGGAACGGGGCGGGTGTGCTCATCGCGCCGGTTCGACGGGCAACCACAACTCACACGTCGCGGTACTGAAATCGTCCGCGCGCTCCAGCACCGCGACGATCGAAGGGCCGCGCCGCAACCGCCACGGGTTGGACGGCAACCAGTCGGTCGCGGTGGCTGCCCAGGTGGTCTGCAAGACCTCGGGGTGCGGACCCTCCGTACGGAACACCGCCCATGTGCCCGCGTCGACCTCGATGGTGTCGAGGTCGACGGGGGTCTGTGTGCCGTTCGTGACGGCGACGCCGTGCAGGTAGGTGAGTTCGCTGCCTTCGGTGCCGTCGGGATCTATGTCGTCGCAAACCTGGAGCAGGCCAGCGGGTTCGGTGTCGCTGAGCGCCCTCAGTCGCGCGTGCTCCTGCTCGGGCAATGCGCCGATGTGTTGCTGGATATGCGGATTGATACCGCGGTGGATGAGCGGAACGCGCGCCGCGTGTCCGAGGAGTCGGAACGCGGGGTGCTCGATGATGCGGGTGTCCATGGGCGTGCTCCCTTCGATGGTCAGGCGGAACCTGAGCTGCGGTTGTGTGCGAAGGGGGCCACCGTCGCGGCGCACGTCACCGGGACTCGCGCCATGGACGGCACGGAACGCGCGTCCGAACGCCTCGGTCGAGCCGTACCCGTACCCGACCGCGATACTCAACAGATCGCTCTCGCCGCGGACGACCTCCGCGGCGGCAACGGTCATGCGCCGCCGTCGCACATACTCCGACAGCGGCATTCCGGCCAGCGAGGAAAACATCCTGCGCAGGTGATACTCGGTCGTGCCGAGCGTCCGTGCCAATTCTTCAATGTCGAATTCCTCGCGGAGTTGCTCTTCGACAAGATCGACCAGCCGGTTGAGCGCCGAGATCATATGGCCTCCCTTCGCCGTCGACTCTGCTGGAACACCCGCCTTGCCCGCCCGATCGTTGCGGTCCGATCCGATCATGCGCGCTGCCGCCTGACCTGCGCCGTCGAGGTGGTGCCTCGGCGATCGGTTCGATCGCACGGCAACGTAGGGGTACGACGGGCACTGTATGCCGCTTCGACGTGTACGACGAATGGGTGATGTGCCGTGCGGGCGATCGCTCGACACCGACGCGGCGGCACGCAGGACGTATCTCGGGAGCGGGTATATGCCGCGTTCACCCCTGGCACCGCTGCTGGTTCGGGATGACGAGGGCGCGACTGCTCGCATGGCCGAGGCCGATCACAGCCCCACGGTCGTGACGCAGCATCCGCCTGGGTGTCGAGCCAATGTCACTTTCGGCCGGTGAACAACCTGCGCAACCGGCTCGGGCGTGCAACGTGCTGTGCGCGGGCGCGTTCGTACCAGGCGGGCAAGGGTTCTCGGGCCGAGAGCCAGTCCCGCGGTATGCCGGTCATCGAGTCGGCGCCGGCGGTGTTGGCGGCGATGATTCCACCGACGATGGCACTGGTGGTGTCGATATCGCCGTCTGCGGCAATGCATGTGGTGATCGCGGTGCGGTAGTCGTTCAGGTGCGTCGCGGCGACCCAGATCGTGAACGGCACCGTGTCCTGCGCGGTGACACGCGAGCCGTTGCCCAGTTCGTGTGCGGCATCGGCGGGGGAAGCGCCCAGCAGTGCTTGGGCGCGTTGGATCGCACGACCCGTCTCGCTGTCATTGAGTTGGCCGAGGATGCTTGTGATGAATTCGCTTGGGGTGAGTCGCGTTTCGGACAGTCGTGCGTGAGCTGCGCGCCCTGCGGCCAACGCGACCGCGACGGCGCCGACAACTCCTTCGCGATGCATGTGCGTCACCTGTGCGGACTTCACCGCCTCGGCGACAATCCTTTTCGGGTCGTCTGCGTAGTAGGCGCCCAGCGGCGCGACCCGCATCGCGCCACCGTTCCCGCAGGAACCCTCGTTGCCATAGGCGGCCCCCGCGGCTTCCCGCCACGGCGCACCGTCTCGAATCCGACTCATCGTGCCCACCGCGTGGAACCCGTAATCCCGGCCGGGATCCATCCGCCGCGCGAAGGCGCCTGCCAACCGATCCTGGCCTATTTCCCCGTGTTCCAGCAGCTCGGCGACCACCGAGCACGCCATCTCGGTGTCATCGGTCCACTTCCACGGCCCGTAGGACAGCTCGCCCGCCCGGAGCTCCGCCAGTGAGCGCCGCATCACGGGGAATTCGTTCCCCAACGCGTCCCCCACGGACAGCCCGTCCAAAGAATCGAGCATCAAGTCGATACGCATCGCGTCAAGGATATTCGACGCGCGTTGCCGCGACTACAGCTCGATCTTCATTCCCTCATGACTCGCCACATAGCCGAGTCGTTCATAGAACCGATGTGCGTCGGTGCGCCGCTTGTCGGTGGTGAGTTGAGCGATGCGGGCACCGTGATAGCGACCGTAATCGGCCGCCCACCGCAGCATCGCACCGCCGAGTCCCGCACTACGAGCCGCGGCGGCGACACGCACCCCCTCGATCTGCAACCGGGTCGCCCCCTCCCTGGACAGACCGGGGATAAGGGTCAATTGCATGGTGGCAACCGCTTGACCCCCCGCGTCACGCACGAGCGCGAGCAGCTGCTCCTCGGACCGCTCGATCGCCTCGAACGCGGCAAAATAGGTTGCGAGATCAGTAGATTCACGCCCAGTCCCGAGCACATCATCACGCAACATGTCGACGATCGCGGGCACATCAGCACGCCGAGCCCGCTCGACCACGAAAGTCTCTGCTCCGGCGGCAACCTCGAAACTCAACGCCGTATTGGAATCCACGCGCGACTACCTTACTCGGCGTCCTTGGCTAGCGCAGAGTAGGCGCACGGGGTCACACGGGGCCGGGCGATTCCAGCACCGGGGGTAACACGAGGCCACGTCGTTTCTGTTGGAAAGCTAGCGCGGCACAACCGAACACGGAGTCGAAAGTGAGGTTTCGGTCGAACGCTCGACCGCAGCGAGCGACTTGCGTCATTCTGGTGGTGGTCGGTGACTTGCGTATAGCCGATCCTGCTCGACTGCGAAAGTCTCTGTTCTGGAGACGGTCTCGAAGTTCAGTGCAGCGGTGGAATCCATGTCCGATCGCCGTATCCAGAGCTGTGCCAGCTGTATCACCCACGGCGTTTGCGGGCGATGAGCACGAGCACAACGATGCCGACGAGCGCGAGGACGCCGATTCCGGTCGCGGTGAACAGGATCCAGCTGTTCGATGAGTGCTCACCGGCGACGGTGGGGTCCTCGTGTGCGCTCGTGGCCGACTCGGGTGTCTTGGGCTTGGCGTTCTCGCCGAAGACACCGTCGTTGCTGGTCGCATACGTCGGGCCGTTTTCCTTGGTGCCGTCGACTGTGAGATCCAAGCGCACGGGCACCGCCGACTGGTCACCCTTCTCCGTGAAGGTGGAGCCGACCTTCACGGCGATGTAGTACCACCCGGCCACCGCCTGTTTGCGAGTCTCGGTCGGGGCGGCGTCGCGGTTGTGATAGCGGATCGGCACGGTGCCCGTGGAATTGGTCACCGGCAGCGCGGTATCGCTACCGGTGTAGACGCCGGAGTCGGAATTGATGCGTTCGCGAATCGGGCTGTACAGGGTGGTGGTGAGGTTGGAGACCGAGTCCGAGCCCTTGCTGCCGTTCGGGGCGAAGTGCACCCGGTAGGCCAGGCCGCGACCCCAGTCCAACCGAACCCGGTAGAAGACGAACTCGCCCGGCCGCACGGCGTCGGCGTAACTTCCGCTCTCCGCGAGCGTGGCGGCCGAATTGAACGACCCGCCACCGGTGACCGGTGTCGTTTCGCCCGTGGGTTCGGTGAACTCGGTCTTGGGAAGTGCCGCAACGGGTCCGGCGTCGGTGGCGGCGGGTTCGATGCCGACGAGCAGTTCCAGCGGCAGTTGCTCGGGCACGCCCGCGGACACGGTTTCCCAGTTCAAGGTGAAGTAATAGCGGCCGCCGCCCTTGCACGTGTCACCACGTCCGCCGGTGCGCTGCTTGGTTGCCCCATCCCATGTTTTCGCGACCGTCAGCGCGACTCCATCGCTGGAACTGGTTTTCTGTTCGAAGTCCGAGGCATGACAGTCCTGGCCGTCACTGCCGAAAACCCGTAGCTGGACGACATTGTTGTCATCGACCGAGGGGATGCCCGCCAGTCGCGGAAACGACACGGTGCCACTGAAATACGCGGTGGCGCCCTCGGGCACATCGACGGCCCAGTACTTGGGTGTGTGCTGGCCGAGGGCGTCCAGGTACTGGCCGGGAGTCGCGACGGGCGCCTTGTCGTAGCTCGCGGTGCCGGTGATCGGCGTGCCCGCCGATTGGTAATTGCGCAATGCGGCCGCACTGACCCTCGGCAGAATCCGTTTCAAGGCGGGGCCGTCCGCCGCGTCGGTGTATGTGCCGCCGGTGCTTTGGGCCATGCAGGTCAGTTGGGCGCGCGCGGGGGCGTCCACCGCGAACCCGATCGCATGCACGACGAGGTCGATGCCCTTCTGCTTCAATTCCTGTGCGACAGCGCAGGCGTCGGGTGGCGCGCAGGTGTCCTCACCGTCGGAGACCAGCACGATCGAGCGCGGACCCGACGAAGGCAGCGTCTCGGCGGCCTGCCGCAGCGCGGGCCCCATCGGCGTCCACCCTCGCGCCTCGATGCCGTCGACGGCACCGTTCAACGCGCCCTTGTCCAGCGTGTCCGGCTGGTGCAGCACCCGCACATCCCGGCAGCCCGCCTGCATTTCGGCGTCGGTATTGCCGGTTCCGGTGCCGTAGGTGGTCAGCCCGACCTTCGACTCGGCGGGCGCCGAATCGACGAAGCTGTGCACCGCGTCTTTGGCGGCATCCATCATGGTCCCCGCCGCGTCCGGCCGCTGCATCGATCCCGAAGCATCCAGCACGAGCATGGTCGGGGCATACTGCGGCCCGTCGGTCTGCGCCTGCGCGTACTGCGCGGCCGCGGTCAGGGTGATGAGACCTGCCGCGAACACGGCACAGAGTTTGCTGAATACCGACATTGTCCCTCGCCCCGTTTGTGTCGCTACGTTCTTGCCCGGCACGCGCCCCGGATCAATGCCCAGCTCCACACATGCATCTCGGCCTTTCGGACCGAGCGGTTCCGACCATATCCCAATCGGCCGCTGTGGCAACACGTGTTTTGACCCCACAGCGGGGACGCCCGCCCGCTCGACTAACCGCTCACGGTTGATGCCGAAAAATTGGGGACCTACCTGGTGTTATCTGAGAGAAGTACAGTTCTCATAACTGTAGTTCTCTCAGGAGTGGCATACAGAAGCCGTCGGACGTGTTCTAAGACCTTGCGGCTCGCAACAAAATTCGACACGGCCATGACCCGCCTGCTTTGTTTCTCGGGCGTGGGGTTCACCGCTGATCTGGAGCGAGCGCAGGAGCGAGGAGAGGTGGAGCTGGTTGGACTCGACGAACTGTACGGGCGGTGAACGCCGCTACAGCCAGGTATCCAAGGTCGTGGTGGTGAGGAAATGGTCGAGGTCGGCGCGCCAGGGGGCCGGGGTGGTTTTGGCGGGTTCGATGGCGGTGTATTGGCCCCGGTAGAACAGGAGGGGGCGGTCGGCGGTGGGAGATTCCGCGAGGGTTTGGACTCGGCCGATGGCGATGTAGTGGTCGCCGCCGTCGACGACGCGGTCGACCAGGCATTCGATGGTGGCCAGCGCGCCGTCGAGGACGGGGAGGTCCAGGTCGGAGGTGTGCCACGCGGCGTCGGCGAACTTGTCGGGTTCACGAGAGCCGAAGCGGGCGCACAGCTCTCGCTGCTCCTCGGCGAGCACGTGCACACAGAAGCGCCCGGATTCCTCGATCGCCGCCCAGGACCGTGACTGCTTGGTGGGGCAGAACAGCACGAGCGGCGGATCGAGGGAGAGGGCGGCGAACGACTGGCACGCGAACCCGATCGGCGTGTGCTCGGTGGTGAAGGTGGTGATCACCGTAATGCCGGTGGTGAACTGTCCCAACACATTCCGGAACGCCCTCGGATCAATCTCCGGCTCCCCATCCACGGTCATCATCTCACTCTCCTCTCACTAATCCCCAAGGAACCCAAGGTCATCCCAAAGGAAACCAAAGTGGAATCCTACAAACCACGTTCACTCGGGCCAGGCAATACGCCGAAGGCGTTGGCCCTGCCAGGCAATACGCCGAAGGCGTTGGCCCTGCCAGGCAATACGCCGAAGGCGCTAGCCCCGCCCGCTCGTTCATCCCGAGGCAACCAAAGTCGATTCCGCCAAACCATGGTCACTCGGGCCAGGCAATACGCCGAAGGCGCTAGCCTCGCCTTCTCGTTCATCCCGAGGCGACCAAAGTCGATTCCGCCAAACCACGGTCACTCGGGCCGGGCAATACGCCGAAGGCGCTAGCCATGTTGGCCGATCGTGAAGTCGTGACCCCACAGGCTCACCGCGGTGGATTCCCTGGCGATCCACTCGTGATCGTCGACTTCCAAACCTTCGCAACCGAATTCGACATCGAATCCGCCGGGGGTCTTCATGTAGAACGAGAGCATCTTGTCGTTGACGTGCCGACCGAGCGTCGCCGACATCTTGACCTTCTTGCGCAGCGCGCGGTCGAGGCCGAGGCCGACATCGTCGGAGTTCTCGACCTCGATCATCAGGTGCACGATGCCGCTCGGTGTCGGCATGGGCAGGAATGCCAACGAGTGATGACGCGGGTTGCAGCCGAAGAAGCGCAGCCACGCCGGTTCACCGTCGGCGGGACGGCCGACCATCTGTGGTGGCAAACGCATGGAGTCGCGGAGCCGGTAGCCGAGCACGTCGCGGTAGAACTCGAGCGCGGCTTTGTCGTCCTTGGTGCTGAGCACGACGTGGCCGAGACCCTGTTCGCCGGTGACGAAGCGGTGGCCGTACGGGCTCACGACACGCCGATGTTCCAGTGCCGCACCGTGAAACGCCTCGAGCGTATTGCCGGAGGGATCCTCGAATCTGATCAGCTCGTAGACTCTGCGGTCGGCCAACTCCTGGGCGCTGCCCTCTTTGTAGGGCACCCCGGCGTTATCGAGACGGTCGCGAACGTCTTGGAGCTCTTCGGCATTCGCGGTTTCCCAGCCGGAGACCTGCAAGCGGTCGGCTTCGCCGGGCACGATGACAAGACGGGCAGGGAACTCGTCCATGCGCAGATACAGCGACTCGGGATCGGTGCCCTTGCCCTCGACCATGCCGAGCACTTTGAGGCCGTACTCACGCCAGGCCGCCATGTCGGTGGCCTCAATGCGCAGATACGCCAGTGATCGAATACCCATCACGCCTCCTGTGTCTTGCGGGTGTTCCCGCACCCCGTCGGTGTGATGAGCGCTGCGCGATTGTGTCTCATCACCCCTCCTGTGTTTCGCGGGTGTTCCCGCACCCCGTCGGTGTGATGAGCGCTGCGCGATTATTTCTCATCACCCCTCCTTGATCCCAGCGAGGAAATCAATGGTCAGCCGGTTGAATTCAGTGAACTTCTCCAGCTGCGCCCAGTGCCCGCATCCGCCGAACACGTGCAGTTGGACGCGCGGGATCACCTTGGTGGCGATGAGCGCGCCGTCGAGCGGGTTGACCCTGTCCTCGCGACCCCAGATCAACAGCACCGGCTGGCGCAGCTTGTAGGCGTCGCGCCAGAGCATGCCCTTCTCGAAGTCCGCGCTGGCGAACGACTTTCCCATCGCCCGCGCGGCAGCCAGCGACTCGGGTGTGCTCGCCGCGGCGAAGCGTTCATCGATCAATTCGTCGGTGATCAGCTTCTGGTCGAAGACCATGATGCGCAGGAACGCCTCCAGGTTTTCCCTGGTGGGTTGGTAGCTGAACTTGCCGAGCAGCTTGACGCCCTCGGTGGGGTCGGGGGCGAACAGGTTGGTGCTCAACCCGCCGGGACCCATCAGCACGAGCTTGCCCGCCCGGTCGGGGTAGTCCAGCGCGAAGCGCACAGCGGCACCACCGCCGAGCGAATTGCCCAGCAGGTGTACGCGTTCGGTGATCTCGAGATGGTCGAGCAGGTCGTGCAGGGCCGAGGCACTGTGCACGAAGTATTGCGGGTGCTCGGTGGGCTTGTCCGAGCGCCCGTATCCCGGCTGGTCCACGGCGAGCACATGGAAGTGTTCGGCGAGCACCGCGATATTGCGGGAGAAGTTCGACCACGAGGACGCGCCGGGGCCGCCGCCGTGCAGCAGCACGATCGTCGGCCCGTTGCCGACGCCCGCTTCGTGGTAGTGCAGTCGTAGGTCGGGCCGCACCTGGGCGTACTTCGAGGTGGACTCCGCGGTGAGTTCGGTGGTTGCGGTCACGGGGAACTCCTACACCATGCCGTCGGTGACGGGCAGACCGAACGCGTGCGTGCCGTACATCTGGTACGCGCGCTCGGGGTCGTTGGCAGCGTGTACCCGGCCGGCGTGTGCGTCACGCCAGAACCGTTGCAGCGGTGTGCCGTTGGCGAGCGCGGTGGCCCCCGAGCTCTCGAACAGCTTGTCGATGGCGGCGATGGAGCGTCCGGTGGCGCGCACCTGATCGCGGCGAGCGGCCACGCGCAGGTCGAACGGAATCTCCTTGCCCGCCAACAGTAATGCGTATTCGTCGGCGACATTGCCCGACAGTTGACGCCAGGCCGCGTCGATATCGCTGGCCGCCTCGGCGATGCGCACTTTGGCGAACGGGTCGTCCTTGGCTTTCTCACCGGCGTAGGCCGCGCGCAGGCGCTTGCCCTGATGCTCGACGTGCGCGTCGTATGCGCCGTATGCCATGCCGACGATCGGTGCCGAGATGGTAGTGGGATGGATTGTGCCCCAAGGCATCTTGTACACCGGGTCGGTGTTGTTCTCGAGCCCGCCCGCGGTGAGTTCGTTCATCGAACGGTAGGAAAGGAAGCGGTGCCTCGGCACGTAGGCGTCCTTCACCACCACCGTATTCGAGCCGGTGCCGCGCAGTCCGACCACATTCCACACGTCGTCGACGTGGTAGTCGGTGCGTGGGATGAGGAAGCTGCCGAAGTCGACCGGCTTGCCGTCCTTGATCACCGGTCCGCCGACGAAGACCCAGTCGGCGTGATCGCTGCCCGAAGACCATGCCCACGACCCGTTGACGGTGTAGCCGCCGTCGTCGGTGACGACGCCGGCGCCCATCGGCGCGTAGGAGGAGGAGATCCGCACGTCGGTGTCCTCGCCCCAGACCTCGTCCTGGGCTTGCTGCGGGAACAACGCCAGATGCCAGTTGTGCACGCCGATGATTCCGGCGACCCACCCG
Source organism: Nocardia callitridis (assembly GCF_039543305.1). Lineage (NCBI taxonomy): Bacteria > Bacillati > Actinomycetota > Actinomycetes > Mycobacteriales > Nocardiaceae > Nocardia > Nocardia callitridis. Next base: position 1,919,128 of record NZ_BAABJM010000001.1, read on the forward strand.
GTGGATCCGCACGCGCTGGCGATCTTGCGGACGGTGTCGTAGAAGACGACCGGGTCGGCCGCGTGTCCACCCCACTGTGTGGGCTGGAGTAGCCGGAAGAAGCCGGTCTCTTGCAACGCCTTGATGGATTCGTCGGGGATGCGCCGCAGATCCTCGGCTTCTTGCGCGCGTTCACGCAGCGTCGGCAACAGCGCCTCGACCCGTTCGGTCACTTCTTGCGTCATCTCGGGACCTGCTCCTGCCTGGTCGGTGGGAATAACCGCGATGGCTATTTGCTTCTGAGACTAGAACACGTTCTTATTTCTGTCGAGAACCGGTACTGATGTGTGGCCGGACATGCACATGTGCAGGAAGTGACGGGAATAGCTGGCGTTGAACACGACATTTTTGTAACGTGTTCTAGTACAGATGGAGGAGGAATCGCGATGGCAGTTACCCCACAGGGCAGCGGCGCGAAGATCCGGGAGCTGGATGTCGGGTCCGCCCCGACCCGCTATGCGCGCGGATGGCACTGCCTTGGGCTGGCGGAGTCGTTTCGTGACGGCAAGCCGCACTCGGTCGAAGCGTTCGGCACGAAGTTGGTCATCTGGGCCGACAGCGCAGGCGAGTTGCACGTGCTCGATGCCTACTGCAGGCATATGGGCGGTGATCTCACCATGGGCGAGGTCAAGGGCGACGACATCGCCTGCCCGTTCCACGACTGGCGCTGGGGCGCGAACGGCAAGTGCACCGCGATCCCCTACGGACGCCGCGTTCCGCCGTTGGCGCGTACCAGGAAATGGACCACGCTCGAGCGCAACGGTCAGCTGTTCGTCTGGCAGGACCACCAAGGGACCCAGCCACCGCCCGAGGTGACGATCCCGCACATCGAGGGTCCCTACACCGACGCCGACGGTAATCCGAGCGAAGAGCGCGGCAGCGGGTGGACCAACTGGACCTGGGATTCGTTGCGGATCGAAGGAGCCAACTGCCGCGAGATCATCGACAACGTCGTGGACATGGCGCACTTCTTCTATATCCACTTCGCCTTCCCGACGTACTTCAAGAATGTCTTCGAAGGTCACGTCGCCACCCAGTTCCTGGAGACCAAGGGTCGTCCCGACGTCGGCGCGGCGGCCAAGTACGGCGGCGACACGTTGTTGAAGTCCGAGGCGTCCTACTTCGGACCCTCGTACATGATCAACCCGCTGGTCAACTCCTATGGCGGGTATGAGATCAAAGTGGTGCTGATCAATTGCCACTACCCGATCACGCAGGACTCGTTCATGTTGCAGTGGGGCCTGACGGTCGAAAAGCCCGAGGGCATCGATGACGACGTGGCGCAGAAGATCGCCGAGACCATGGCGAAATTCTTCGGCGAGGGCTTCCTGCAGGATGTGGAGATCTGGAAGCACAAGTCCAAGGTCGAGAATCCGCTGCTGTGCGAGGAGGACGGTCCGGTCTACCAGCTGCGTCGCTGGTATGACCAGTTCTACGTCGACCTGGACGACGTGACCGACAAGATGACCCAGCGTTTCGAGTTCGAGGTGGACACCACCAAGGCCAACGAGGCGTGGGAAGCCGAGGTCGCCGAGAACTTGCGGCGCAAGCGCGAAGCCGACGAAGCGGAAGCGGCGTCCCAGCAAACCACGGAGGCCGGGGTCTGATGACCGCGTCCTGGGCGAAAGCACCCGACTTCGCCGACCAGCCCGAGCGGCGGGCGCAGGTGCGCGCCCAAACCGTGGTCGACAAGACCAGGTACCTGGATCAGGGCCTGACACCCTTGCGGTGTCAGGCCTGCCAGGCCCAGGTCCACGTGCGTAAGAGCAGCGCGCACCAAACCTCGGTGCAGTGGGCCGACAAGCCCGCTGACCATTGCCCGTTCTTCGCCGAGTTGAGCGCGAACGGGAAGGGCCCCGGCCGACCCGATACCTGCCCGAAGCTGGAGCGCACCATCAAATGGGCGGTCGACGAAGGCGTGGTCGAGGTCCCCGAATAATGCACCGGTGTCGTGTCGTGTAAACCGCCGACACACATAATTGCCGCTACGTTGTGCGAAACAAACCGCTGTGCCGGATTCCGGTCCACCCAGGATCGACGGCGCTCTGAAGGGAGTTTCGGCGATGCTGGTGCGCCACCTCGACTGTGCGACGATGTGTCCCGTCGGTGGTCAGGCGCGGTTCGGCGGCAGTGCGCGATTGCGGTCGGATCTCGTCGGCCACTGTCTTGTGCTCGAGACCGACGACGGATTGGTGTTGGTGGACACCGGTTTCGGTACCGAAGACGTCGCCGATGCGCGCAGACTCGGCTTCGGCGTGTGGCCGACGTTGCGCCCGGTGCTCACCCCTGAACGCACCGCGCTGCATCAACTCATCGCACTCGGTTACCGGCGCGAGGACGTACGCCACATCGTGCTGACCCACCTCGATCTCGACCACGCGGGCGGGCTCGCGGATTTTCCCGGTGCCGAGGTGCACATCTTCACCGACGAACTCGCCGCGGCGACGCGCCGCAGGACGATCGGCGAGAAATTGCGGTACCGACCCGGTCACTGGGCGCACGGCCCGAAGTGGCGCACGCACGACGCGGGTGGGGAGGACTGGTTCGGCTTCACCGCGGTGCCCATCCTCGACGACATCATGCTGGTCCCGCTGATCGGCCACAGCAGAGGGCACTGCGGTGTCGCGGTGCGCCGCGGCGCCGAATGGCTGCTGCACTGCGGTGACGCGTATTTCCATCGCTACGAAGTACATCCTTCGAATTTTCGTCCGCCGCTGGAGCTCTCGTTCTTCGAGCGGATCTCCGGCACGCTGACTCAGCAGCGACTGGCGAACCTGGCCCGATTGCGGGCACTGCACATCGAACACGGCGCGGCCGTGCGACTGTTCTGCGCGCACGACCCCGAGGAGTTTCGCCAGCTACGCAACGAGGCGGCGACCGCGGACCCGTCGACGCACCCCGACGCATCGGCCGAGCACACCTCGCCGAGCGTGGAGCATTAGCAGCCGCCGCTGGCCCACCTCACCAGCCGGCGGATGCGCACCGCGGCCGGTTTGTTCCGAGATTTCGACGAGTCGTCGGGTGTTGTCACTCGAAAGGTCGGGTACAGCTCGGAATTCGCTTTCGCCGAGGCATTCGAGCCCGAATACGGTGCTGTGCCCGGCCACTGGTCTCGGTGTGATCCGCTGTCGCTCAGCTGAACGGGGTGCGGGGGCGATCCTGGAGTTCGCCGTCGACGTAGATGTCGACCTTTTCGTTGTAGAAGCACACCAACCCGGCGACCTTCGCGCTTTCCGGTAGCGGCGTCCGGTAACCCCACACGTAGTCGGCGTATTCGGTGTCGCCGATTCGCACGTTCCAGTAGTCGGCGGTGCCCTTGTACGGGCAGCCGGAGTGCGAATCCGATGGTCGAAGCAAATCTTGCCGTACATCGGTCAGTGGCAGGTAATACCTTGCGGGAAGTCCGGTTTCGAAGAGTATTCGGGGGGAGTGCGAGTCGGCGACGGTGACGCCGTCGATCTCCACCCGGATGTGTCGTGAGCTGCCGAGAATGTCGACGCGGGTGTACGGGCTGCGCGGGTGGATGTAGACCGGCTCGTCTTCCTCGAACCATTCGTCCATCGAAGCCCAGTCGAGGCGAACCAATTCGCGCAACTGGGCGAACGGCGAATCAAGATAACGCAGTGCGGCTTTCGGTGCGGTGACGGTGTCGAGGACCACGTCGTAGCCGGTGGCCTCGCCGCGGCTGGGGGAGCGCTCGGTGGTGCCGTTCGGCTCGAGTTTCGCACGCAGATCGGCGACGGGCACGTAATACGTCGGATAGTGCGGGCGCTCCCACACCAGCACCGGCCGCGTCGTATCGGCCACCAACTGTCCACCCAGAAACGCACGCAGCCGCTTCTGGCCCGTTTCGACCCTGACCCGCCCACGTTCAGATTCGGTCATACCTACCGACGGTACCCGCGTCTACCTGCGTGTCCGGGTCGGAAAAATTACTGAACAATGACCGAGGGCAGCCGCGTGCTGCGGCTGCCCTCGGTGTGAAACGCTGTTTATTCGTCGCCGACGGTGATCGCCTGCGCCTCCTCGGCGCTGTGCGGTGCTGGCTCGTGCTCGTCGATGTGCGACAGCGCGTGTCGGCCGACGAACAGCACCGCGACCGCGCCGACTGTGCACGCCGCGCCGACCCAGAACGGCAGTCCGACACTGCTTTCGCCGAGTTTGCCCGCAAGGTAGGGCGCCGCGGCGCCGCCCGCGAAGCGGACGAAGCTGTAGGCGGCCGAGGCGGTGGCGCGCTCGACCGGCGCCGAGATCATCACGGCCTCGGTGATCAGTGTGTTGTTCACGCCGAGGAACAATCCGGCCAGCACGGTCCCGATGATCAGGACGGGCTTGTGCTCGGTGAACACGGCCATCACCGCGAGGTCGGCGGCGAACAGACCCAGCGCCAGCCCCATCATCGGCAGCGTTCCGAACCTGCGCTGTAGGCGCGGCGCCAGGAACACCGACGCCAGCGCGAGCAGGATGCCCCAGCCGCAGAAGATGAAGCCGATCGAGTAGGTGCCCATGTCCAGCGGGAACGGCGTGTAGGCCAGCAGGGTGAAGAACCCGTAGTTGTAGAGCAGTGCGGTGACGCTGACGGTGAGTAGTCCGCGGTGACGTAGCGCGCGGAACGGTGCGAGTACCGAGGTGTGATGGGTGGGCTTCGGGCTCTCCGGCAGGAGCGTGACGATCGCGACCAGTGCGATGGCCATCAAGACCGAAACGCCGAAGAACGGTCCGCGCCAACTGATTCCGCCGAGCACGCCGCCGACCAGTGGGCCGGTGGCGATGCCGACGCCCAGTGCGGCCTCGTACAGGATGATCGCCTTGGCGACGCCGCCGGTGGCCGCGCCGACGATGGTGGCCAGCGCGGTGGCGATGAACAACGCGTTACCGAGGCCCCACCCCGCGCGGAACCCGACGATCTGGCCCACCGTGCCCGACATCCCCGCCAGCGCGGCGAAGACGATGATGATCGACAACCCGGCGAGCAGGGTCTTCTTGGCACCGAATCGGCTGGAGACGACGCCGGTGATCAGCATCGCCACGCCCGTCACCAGCATGTAGCTGGTGAACAGCAGTGATACCTGGGACGGGGAAGCATGGAGCTGCTCGCCGATCGGCTTGAGGATCGGGTCGACCAGGCCGATACCCATGAAGGCGATGACCGACGCGAAGGCGACGGCCCACACCGATTTCGGTTGCTTGAGGATCGAGGTGTTCGCGGGTTTTTCCTCGCCGACCTCGCCGCTGCGAGCCAAGGTACTCATTGCTTGTCCCTTACTGGATTACTTTCTACTACTACGTATTTCGGATCAGCTCGGCCTCTGGGTTCCGGCGTCTTTCATGGCGTCGAGCAATTCGTTGAGTTCGGCGTCGAGAAACATGAGTCGTTCGAGATCGAATCCGGGCAGTCGGGTGAGCAGTGCGTCGGCGAAGGAGCGCCGTGCCGTGCTGAGTCGAGTGCGCCCCGTTTCGGTGAGTTCGACGACAACCGCGCGGGAATCCTCGGGGTCTTTGGTGCGCGTGGCGTAACCGTCGGCGACCAGTCGGCCGATCAAAGCCGTTGCCGCGGGTTGTGAACAACGATCGATTCGCGCGAACTCGCTGACGCGCACAGCTCCGTGCTCATCGAGTACGGCTAGCGCTCGCATCACCGCCCGCGGCAGGTCATCGCCGCTGATGGCCCCGGCTAATCGAGTCAGCCTGCCCGCGGTGACGAGAAGATCGACGACGATGTCATCTGCTGTACCTGTCTGAGCCTGCTGCACCCTGACATTATTACATAAGCTAACTATGTATGTCCGGTGAACTCGCTCACGAATGACGATTCGTCCGTAATGTCTACTTTCGGAAAACGGTAGCACGGTACAAAGCCTCGGGGATTTCTGCCCGGCTGCATCCCTGGATCGTTCAGTTCGATTGTTGCCCTGCTATTTTCGCGCAGCTCGGGAACAACTCGTCCGGGACCCAGTCCGAACGAGCAAGTGGTGGAATCCTCAGACGTGCGAGGTCAGACCTCGCCGAGATCAACCTCGACGGGGAAGGGCGCCGAGGCCTTGACGGTCCCCGTGTACATATCTCCGGTCCGGTACGTGCCTGTCGCAGGGTCGAGCACAGAGGTGTAGACCAGTACGACTCCGGTCGCGGCCTGCTCGACCCGCCAGTAGAAGGCGATGCCCGCCTTCGCGTACTGATCGACCTTGACGATGCGATCGGTGGTCTCCGATCCAGGGGAAACGACCTCCACGACCATCAGTACATGTTCGGGGCGGCTAGGTGTGCGGTCGATGGTGTCCGCGCGATACACCACGACGTCCGGTCGGCGATTGTTCAGCGGAACATCGCGGCACCGCACGTCGAAATCGGTATCGGCGTTCCAGTCCGGTCCCGCCGCGGCATCCAGTGCGTTCGCCAAGATCCGAGCCAGTCGGTTATGGCGCTTGGACGCACCGGGGCGCACAACGACCATCCCGTCCATGTTCTCGATGCCCGCACACTGCTCCTCGGACCAGGAGTCGTACTCGACCGCCGTGATCTGCTGATGCATCCACGCAGGTGTCACGGTCGCTACAGCCATGACACCACTCCTCCCGGACCCCTCGGGGTAGACCCTCATCCGCTGGTTCAGTGTACGAGTTGGTGCCCAGCACGCTGAACGAGTTCCTCGCAGGCAGGCAAACCGGTGCGAGTCTCCACCGAAACGGCGAACTCCCGGCGGTGTGACCACGCGCGGCCACATCGCCGGGAGTTCGGTGCGAGAAGGGTCAGCTCGCCGCCGTCGGGGCGGTGAGGTCGTAGAGGGTGACGCCGTCCACCTCCGTCGCGGTGAAGTTCTCCTGTACCCACTGGGCGATTTGGCTGCTCGCGTTGTTGGAAGAACCGCCGGGGCCGCCGTGGCCTCCGCCACCGATGTAGTAATGGATTTCTCCGTCGGCGACGTACTGCTGGAACTGGGCCAGGGTGGGGGAGGGGTCGCTGCCGTTGAAGCCGCCGGTCGGCATGACCGGGAGTTCGGTGGCCAGCTGGAAGCCTGCGGCGCTATTGGAGCCGGAAGCCGCTGCGGCCCAGGTGAAGTGGTCGCTATTGTTTTCCAGCAGGGCGATCACCTGTGCGCTCGGTTCGGTGGTGCCGAACATGCCGCCCATACCGCCGCGTGCTTCCGATCCGTCGCCGCCGCGCATGCCCTGCGGTTGGCCACCGGGAGCGCCATGGCCACCGGGCCCAGCTTGGCCACCCGGCATTTGCGGCATCTGCCCGCCACCGGGTCCGTCCATGCCGCGGCCGTCACCGCCGGGCCCGTGCTGGCCGAACCCACCTTCGACACTGGGACCGGCCGAGGGAATCGGACTGCTGTGGCCGACGGTGAGTGTGTTCACCGCGTAGGCGGTCGGTCCGGCCAAACCGGCGAACGCGACCGCGAGTGCGGCGACCACCGCCAGTCGCTGTCGCGCCGAGGACACCAGCACGAGGACGGTCGCGACGATTCCGACCGCCAGTACCGTCCACCGCAGCCAGGGCAGCCAGCTCGCGCTGCGCGACAACAACATCCATGCGGTCGCCATAGTGAGTGCTACCGCGAGCGCGAACAGCAGGTTCACCCACGGCCGGTGCCGCTCGCGCCACATCGCCACCGCTCCCGCACCCACCAGCGCGGCGACCGCTGGTGCGAGAGCCACCGTGTAGTACTGGTGGAAGATTCCGGCCATGTAGCTGAACACCAGGCCGGTGACCAGCAGCCAACCACCCCAGGCAATGAACGAGGCGCGGCGGGCATCGGTACGAGCCGCCTTACCGCGCAACAGAATTCCCGCGACCAGCCCGACCAGCGCGGCGGGGATCAACCAGGCGATCTGACCGCCCTGCGCGGGCTCGAACATCCTGGTGATGCCGGTGGAACCCCACATCCCGTTGCCGCCGGGCGGTAACTCGCCGCCGGGGCCGACACTGCCGCTCTCGTTACCGCTGAGGCGACCGAATCCGTTGTAGCCAAGGGTGAGCTCGAGAATCGAATTGTTCTGCGACCCACCGATCCACGGCCGCGACGACGCGGGCCACAACTCGACGGCAAGTAACCACCATCCCGCGGCGACCACCATCGCCGCCGCGGCGGCGAACAATTGCGCGATCCGCTTACCCAGCTTCGGTGGGCCCGCGATCAGGTAGGTCAGCGCAAGCGGCGGCACCACGAGCAGTACCTGCAATTGTTTGGTGAGAAAACCGAATCCGACCAGTGCGCCGGTGAGTACCAGCCAGCGCCATCGCCCGTCGGCGACCGCGCGGCTGATCGCCCACGTGGCCGCGACCATCAGGAACACCAGGAGCGCGTCGGGGTTGTTGAACCGGAACATCAAGGCGGCCACCGGGGTTACCGCGAGAACCAGTCCGGCGATCAACCCGGCGGCAGGACCGAACGGCCTGCGGACCGTCGCCCACAGCACCGCGACCGTCGCGACGCCGAGCAGCACTTCGGGAACGAGAATGCTCCAACTATTGAGCCCGAACGCGCGCACCGACAATTCCATCAACCACAACGAGGCCGGTGGTTTGTCGACGGTGATCGAGTTCGCCGCGTCGGAGGAGCCGAAGAAGAAGGCCTTCCACGATACCGAACCCGCTTGCACCGCGGCGGAATAGAACGAATTGGACCATCCGCTGGCGCTGAGGTTGCACAGGTAGGCGATACCGGTGCCGATGAGCAGCGCGGCCAGCGCCGGGTATTCCCACCGGGTCTTGCGTTCGGGTTTGTGCCGGTGCGCCGCCCCCTCGGGCGGCGCGGTGAGTGTCGCGGTCATCGCGCGTCTCCCTTGGTGTCGGCGGCTACCGCAGCCGCTCCGGATGGAATCGAAGGTGGTTGCGCGACAACGGGTTGCGTAGGGTGCGCGGGTGTATTGCGGAACACCCAGCGCAACCCGACGAAGCGCAGCAAGGTCGCGAGCAGGTTCGCCACCACGAGCACGAACAGCTCCCAGTGCACCGAGGCGTCGCCCGCCCAGTGGTGCAGCGCGAACAGGGACCCACTGGTGAGCGCCAGTCCGATGCCGAAGATCACCAGCCCTTGGAACTGGTGGGAGACCGCACCGGTCGCGCCGCGCACGCCGAAGGTGAACGCGCGGTTGGCCGCGGTATTACCCACCGCCGTGATCAGCAACGCGAGGAAATTCGCCACCTGTGGGCCGGTCATCGGTTGCAGCACGACATACAGCAGCAGATAGGCCAGGGTGCTGAGCGCGCCGACGATGGCGAAGCGCACCAGCTGTCCGACCATGCCGAGCGGGACCCCCGGTACCAACGGTTCCCTACCGACCGCGCGCCGCAGCTCCTCCAAGGGCAGGGTGCCGCTGGCGAGCGCTCGGCCGAGTCTGCCGATGCCGAGCAGGTCCTTGCGCGCGGTGTCGATGATGTCGACGCGGCTGTCGGGGTCGTCGACCCAATCCACCGGCACCTCGTGGATGCGCAGACCGGCGCGTTCGGCGAGCACGAGCAGTTCGGTGTCGAAGAACCACTCACCGTCGCGAACCAGCGGAAGCAGCTCGCGCGCGACCTCGGTGCGGATCGCCTTGAAACCGCATTGGGCGTCCGAAAAGCGCGCGCGCAGGGAAGCTTTCAATAACAGGTTGTAACCGCGGGAGATGATTTCGCGCTTCGGCCCGCGCACGACCCGCGACGAGGAGCTCAGTCGAGTACCGATCGCCAGGTCGGAGTGTCCGGTGATCAGCGGCGCCACCAGCGGAAGCAGCGCGTTCAGGTCGGTGGACAGGTCGACATCCATGTAGGCGACGACCTCGGCGTCGGAATGCTCCCACGCGGCCCGCAGTGCGCGTCCTCGCCCCTTGGCGTCCAGATGCAGCACCCGGATGCCGCCGAGTTCCTCGGCGAGCAGGTTGGCCACCTGCATGGTGTCGTCGGTACTCGCATTGTCGGCGATGGTGATCCGCGTACGGAACGGAAATCCGTCGCTCAGGTACGTGCGTAGCCGGCGCACGCAGACGCCGAGGTCGGCTTCTTCGTTGTAGACGGGGATCACCACGTCGAGGACGGGTGCGCCAACGGGGTCGGCGTGTGCGGCCGCCGTGACGGTCATGGTCTCGGTCATGCCGTCAAGATTCGACCGCGACGCTGGAGCCCAGCTGGGGCTCAGCTGTGAGGTTGCTGGGGACGCGAAATCCCTGGTCCGCGCGCTCGATCGAATCCGGCACCGACGCGGATAGCGTACGGTCGAACCATCGGGACCATTCAGGCCCTGCGAGCGAAGGACGACGATTGTCCGACAAATCTCCGCGCAGCTCGATGACCAAGAAATCCAAGTCGCTCAAGGAAAAGCGAGCAGACAAGGCGGACAAGAAGGGAAAGTCGGTCGACGACTCACCCATCGTCCCCAAGAAGCGCTGAGGGAGCGCACCGCCGTTCTCGCGCCGGGACGCGGACCGGGCTTGATGTGGCAATGATGGGCGGTGTGCGATGACGCCTTCCGCCACAGGGCGGCCCGGTGCGGGCACATCGGGTGTCTTGCCGGGTGCCCCTGGCCCGGATCAGCTTTCGTGTAGCCGCCACAGCGGGGACACCGGGCCGTGACCGGCGCCGAGATCGTAGGCCGCTGAAAGGCAGTGGTAGGTCCAGTCTTTCGCGAATTCAACGGCTGCGGGGACCGGGTAGCCGTTGGCGATGGCGCAGGCGATGGCGGCGGCGAGGGTGTCGCCGCCGCCGTGGTCGTTGCCGGTGGCGATGCGGGGGGCGGTGAACTCGAGGAAGTCGGTGCCGTCGTAGAGCAGGTCCGTGCTGACCTGTGAGGACCGTAGGTGTCCTCCCTTGACGATGGCCCACTGTGCGCCCAGCTTGTGCAGCTCACGGGCGGCGTGGCGCGCCGCGTCGTCGTCCTCCACGTCGACTCCGGTGAGCAGGCGGACCTCGTCCAGGTTCGGCGTCACCACCGTCGCCAGCGGAATGAGGGTGTGGCGCAACGCGTCCAACGCTTCGGTATGCAGCAACGGATCGCCGTGCATCGAAGCGGCGACCGGGTCGACCACCAACGGGATCGTGCCGTTCTTGCCGATACCGACCTCGCGACAGACGTCGGCGACCGCCTCGATGATCGCGGTGGAGGCGAGCATGCCGGTCTTCACCGCGCCGATGCCGATGTCGCCGACAACGCAGCGCACCTGATCCGCGACCACCTGCGGCGGAATCTCGTGAAACCCACTGACGCCCACCGAGTTCTGCACGGTGACCGCGGCGACGGCGACGCAGGCATGCACGCCGCACATGGCCATGGTCCTGGTGTCGGCTTGGATGCCCGCGCCACCCCCGGAATCGGTACCGGCGATGGTGAGCACTCGCACCGGGGTCTGTCCGTTCGAGGGCAGTGGCAGCAGGTTCACGTCAACGACCATACGGCCGCCCGCCCGGTTCGGCGCCGCGGGATTCGAGGGTCACGGATAGTAGAAAATGACAATCGTTATCATTAACGCATGGCTGCTGAAGAACGTCTCCCCGTCACCGTCCTGTCCGGCTTTCTCGGTGCGGGCAAGACCACGCTGCTCAATCACATCCTGGCGAATCGGGAGGGGCGCAGGGTCGCGGTGATCGTCAACGACATGAGTGAGGTGAATATCGATGCCGCGCTGGTAGCTGGGCAGGGGTATCTGGATCGCACCGAGGAGAAGTTGGTCGAGTTGACCAACGGGTGTATCTGCTGCACGCTGCGCGAAGACCTGATCGAGTCGGTCGGCAAGCTCGCTCGCGACGGGCGGTTCGATCAACTGGTCATCGAGTCGACCGGGATCTCGGAGCCGATGCCGGTGGCGGCGAGCTTCGACTGGGAATTCGAGGACGGGTTCACCCTCGGCGCGCTCGCCCGGCTCGACACCATGGTGACGGTGGTGGATGCCTCCACCTTCTTGACCGAGATCGCGCGTGGGCAGGAGCTGGCCGAGCGCAATCTGCAAGCGGGCGAAGGGGATACCCGCACGATCTCCGACCTGTTGGTGGATCAGGTGGAATTCGCCGACGTCGTGTTGGTCAACAAAACCGATCTGGTGAGCGAAAAGGCCGTGGGAATGGTGGAAGCCACTGTGCGCACACTGAATCCACGTGCGCACGTCTTGCGGATCAGCGAAGGGGTTGTCGAGTTGTCCGAGGTGTTGGCGACCGGCCGCTACAACCCGGTGGTCGCCGCCGAATCCGAGGGCTGGGAAGCGGAGTTGGCGGGCGGACACACCCCCGAGACCGAGGAATACGGCATCCGCAGCCTCACCTACACCGCGGACCGCCCTTTCCACCCCGAACGCCTTTCCTCGGTGCTGGGCGAACTGCGAGGCTTGCTGCGCAGCAAGGGTTTCTGCTGGATCGCCAGCCGCCCGGACCTGGCCGCGATCTGGTCCCAAGCAGGCCCGAACCTGACCTTCGAACCGGCCGCATGGTGGTCGTCGCTCGAGGTCCCGCGTGGCCAGGAAATCGTGTTCATCGGCTTACAACTGGACCGAGACGCGGTACGCGCCCGCTTGGACGCCGCCCTGTTGACGGATGTGGAATTCGCCGAAGGTTCGACTGTGTGGGCCGAATATCCCGACCCGTTCCCCGCGTGGGGTGAGCTGCACGAACATGTGTGAGCCGCGGCTACGCATGACCGGGCTATGCCATTGGTCGAGCGTGATATCACTGTGAAAAAGTGCCATCAGTGATGGCTTGCGAGGGGAGATGACAGCTTCGCAGTTGCCAGTCGCGACACAGCGCCGTTCGAGGCCGCCGGGGTACCCGTCATCGACCCGTGGCAATAACCCACCGCACGCGGTTCACTCAGGCGCGCGGTGCGATGTACAGGGTTTGGGTGCTGCGGCCCAGAGGTCCTTTTTCGTCGTAGAGGGCGGATTCGGCGAGGCCGATGCCGTGGGGTTGGGGGAGGGTGGTGGCATCGAGACAGACCCATTCGCCTTCGGGGTGGCGGTGCAGGGTGACGGTGAGGTCGGTGTTGATGAACAGGAAACTCGACCAATCGAGGACCGCGCTGATGCCGTTGCCGGAGTCCGCGGCGGCGAGGGTGCGTTCCAGCGGGCTCGGGGCGTGCCAGCGCACGCACAATCGGTGATCGCCAACGATTTCTCGGCAACCAGCAGTGCCCGGCACCGCCACGACTGTCTGCCTTATGCCCGACCGAAGGCCAGCGCCACGTTGTGGCCGCCGAATCCGAACGAGTTGTTCAGTGCGGCATCGATGCGTTGTTCGCGCGCTGATCCTGTGACGATATCGAGGTCGAAATCTGGGTCGCGATTGTCGAGATTCAGTGTGGGCGGGACTATTTGGTCGCGCAGGGTGAGTAGGGTGACGATCGATTCGAGGGCGCCGACCGCGCCGATCGAGTGGCCGAGTGCGGATTTCGGCGCGTAGACCGAGGCTTCGGGGGTGGTGGCGAGGATGGCGTTGGCCTCGGAGGCGTCCCCGATCGAGGTGGATGTGGCGTGTGCGTTGACGTGTTGGATATCCGAAACATGCAGTCCAGCGGTGGCTATCGCCTTGTGCATGGCCCGTGCGGCGCCGACCCCGGACGGGTCGGAGGCGACGATGTGGTAGGCGTCGGAGGTGATCCCGGCGCCGAGGACCCGGCCCTGGATCGTCGCGTTCCTCGCTCGCGCGTGCCGTTCGGATTCGAGGACGAGCAGCGCACCCGCCTCGCCGAAGACGAAGCCGTCGCGGTCGCGGTCGAACGGACGCGAGGCGCGTTCGGGTTCGTCGTTGCGGGTGCTCATCGCCCGCATCATGGCGAAGCTGGCGATCGGCATCGCGTGGATATGGCCTTCGACGCCACCGGCGACCACGACATCCGCCTCGCCCGTGCTGATCAGTCGCCACCCCTGCGCGATGGCTTCCGATCCGGACGAGCAGGCCGAGACCGGCGTGAATATCCCGGCTTTGGCGCCGATTTCGAGTCCGACGGTGGCGGCGGGTCCGTTCGGCATCACCATCGGCACCGACAGTGGTGAGACCTTCCGGTATCCACCCGTGCGCATGGCGTCGACCGCATCGATCAGTGCGTCACCGCCACCGAGCCCGGTGCCGATGGCGACCGCGAGGCGTTCGCCTGCCACCTCCGGCGCGCCCGCTTGTGCCCAGACGCGGCGCCCGAGCACCAGGGCCATCTGCTCGACGTAGGAATGCCTGCGCTGCTCGATCCTGGTCAACTGCTGGCTCACGGGCGTGCGCAACTTGCCACCGATGCGCACGGGCAACTCGTACTCGTCGACGAAATCGTCGGTGAGCGTGCCGATTCCGCTGTCTCCGCGCAACAGTCGCGACCAGGTGTCGTCCATGTCGTCGGCCAATGACGTGGTGGCCGCGTAGGCGGTGACGACGACGGAACGAGTTTCTGAAGCGTTCGGTACATTCACGATGTCATGAATACCTGTAGCACTCGCTACAGTCAACCTATGGCCCGACCGCTCGACCATCAGAAACGCGCCGAACTCTTGGCCGACGTTGTCGGCTACATCGCCGCGCATGGCCTGGCCGACCTGTCGTTGCGTCCGCTGGCCGCCGAGCTCGGCACCAGTTCCCGGATGCTGATCTACTACTTCGGCACCAAGGAGGAACTGCTGATGCAGGCGCTGGCCACCCATCGCCCCGACATCGCCGCGGTCTTCGCCGACATCGACGACCCGGCCGCACTGCGCGAGCGGCTGTGGGGGTTCTGGCAGGCGAATATCGACGGTCCGGAACGGGTGAGCGTGCGGGTGATGGTCCAGGTGATCGGCGCGGCCTGCGCCTCGAACGGGCCGTACGCGAGCTACGCCAACGAAGCCATCGCGGTCTTCGTCGGCGCGCTCGCGCAGGGTTTACGCAAGATCGGCTTGGCCGAGGATGCCGAAGTGATCGCTACCCTGCTCGTTTCGGGATTGCGCGGAATTCTGCAGGACCGGATGATCACCGGCGACGTTGCGCGGACCGACCGTGCCGCACGACGGTTGATCGAACAGAACATTCGCTGACGGTGGGCGACAGGCGCGTGCCCACACCGGCCCGTATGGACGGCACGCAGGTGACCAACAGGGTGAAGGGGGAGGTTGGCAGCGGCGCGGTGCCGAAACCTGATCGAAACCCTCTGTGATACTGCCTTTTTCGGTCTCGCACACAACTCCGTGAGATCGGCGAGTGCACCGACGGCTCTGTCGGTCGAACAGGGTGTCGCGGGCCGTTCGCCGCCGATGCTTCGGTCCCCGGTGGAGACTCCAGTTACGTGCGCCAGGACGAGCGCACGCTGCCCGACCGGGTGTCGTTTCCGATGGTCGGGTCGACGGCGGTGCTGGCGGCGGTCGGTGCCGGCATGACGGTGTTCGCCGGTCCCGCCCTCGCCATCGCCGACCGTGCCGCCGACAAGTCAGTAGGCAAGGTGACAGTGAGTTGAGCGATCCTCCTGATCAGAACAGCCCACCACCGCCGTGGATGGACTCGCCGGTGATCCACCGCGCGGCGTCAGAGGTGAGAAAGGCGACGACTTCGGCGATGTCGTCGGGTTGGCCGATCCGGCCGAGTGGGGTTTGCGTGGTGACGTGCGCCAACTCCTCTCGGCTTCGGTTCGAGGCCAGCGCCTCGGTCTCCGTCGGTCCCGGCAGCACATTGTTGACGGTGATCTTGCGTCCGCCGATCTCCCGTGCAAGCACCCGAACCAACTGCTCGACCGCGGCTTTGCTCGCGCCGTATACCCCCGAATCAGGGCGGTGGGTCGCGGTGACCCCGGAGGAGATCACCACGATGCGTCCGTTGTCGCGGAGGCGATTGGCCGCCTCGCGCAGCGCGACGAAGGTGGCCTTCACGTTGGTGGCGAACACCAGATCGAAGTCGGCGTCGGTGGCCTCGGCGATCGTCGCGAACCTGGCGACGCCCACATTGTTCACCAGGATGTCGAGCCCGCCGAAGCGCTCTTCGGCCAGGTCGAACAGTCCGCGGAGTTGGCTCACGTCCGTAACATCGGCCTGCGCCGCGATGGCTTGCCCACCCGCGGCTTCGATTGTGGCGACGACCTTGTCGGCCGCGCCGCGGTCGGAATGGTAATTGACGACGACCGAGTCTCCGTTCGCGCCGAGCCGTTCGGCGATGGCGCGGCCGATCCCGCGTGAGCTTCCGGTGACCAAGGCAACCGACATCGGCGCACCTCTTTCAGATAGTCGAGTAACTTGATAGTCGATATCATCGACTAATTGGGTTGAGGGTGTCAATAGTCGACCATCTAAACTATGCGCATGTCCTCGAACGATTCGGATCGCACCGACACCGGCTACGCGTCGGCGTTCTCCACGCTGCACCGCGAGATGACGGTGCTCCACGGGATTGTCGCGCGCCGCTTCGACCTGACGGTCCAGCAGGTTCAGCTGCTGTGCATGCTCAGTCGTCACCAGCCGTCGCTGGGGGAGTTGGCCGAGTTACTCGGCTGCGACAAGACCAATGTCACCGGCATGGTCGATCGCCTCGACCGTCGTGAACTCCTGGTCCGCGCCCCCGACCCCACTGATCGGCGGGTCGCCCGTGTCGTACTGACCCCCAAAGGCGTCGCTATGCGGACGCGCATTCGCGCCGCCCTCGATGCGGAGTTGGCCGCACGCCTGCCGAGGCAGGACCGCGCTCGGCTGGTCGAGCTCGCAAGCTCGGTGTCCCAGAGGCTCGCCGAAGGTCGTTGAGCCGCTGCTGGATTCGCCGAGAGATCGAATGATCGGCGTGCCCGCTGCTGTGTCGCCATTCGGGCTGCACGGCCTGATCGGGGCAACGCTGGTTCAAGGCGCCGCGGCGGTCCGCACGCGAACTCGGACGTGGACTGGCAGGCGGCTCTGATCCTGTTCGACCCTGCCGCGGTGGTGGCACGCCCGCGATCCCGCCTCGGGCGGGCCCCATGAGCGCAAACGCACGCCGATGCTCGAAGGTCGGCATCGGCGCGCGCCCGGCGAGCGGCTACGTACTGACGACGGGCAGATACACCGCATTCCCGTGGTCGGCGAACTCCGCCGACTTTTCCGCCATTCCCGCTTCTATCGCATCCGAGTCGGTAAGCCCTTGGCGCGCCGCGTATTCCCGCACATCGGCCGAGATGCGCATCGAACAGAACTTCGGCCCACACATCGAGCAGAAGTGCGCGGTCTTGGCGGGTTCGGCGGGCAGGGTCTCGTCGTGGAACTCCCTGGCCGTATCGGGGTCCAGTGACAGCGCGAACTGGTCGTGCCAGCGGAATTCGAAACGGGCCTTGGACAATTCGTCGTCGCGATCCTGGGCATGCGGATGCCCCTTGGCGAGGTCGGCGGCGTGCGCGGCGATCTTGTAGGTGATCACGCCGACCTTCACGTCATCGCGATTGGGCAGGCCGAGATGCTCCTTCGGGGTGACGTAACACAGCATCGCGGTGCCCGCCTGCGCGATGATCGCGGCGCCGATCCCCGAGGTGATGTGGTCGTAAGCCGGTGCGATATCGGTGGCCAGCGGCCCGAGGGTGTAGAACGGCGCCTCCTCACACAGTTCCTCCTCCAGGCGAACGTTCTCCACGATCTTGTGCATCGGCACGTGCCCCGGCCCCTCGATCATCACCTGCACGCCATAGGATTTGGCGATCTTGGTGAGTTCGCCGAGGGTGCGCAACTCGGCGAACTGCGCCTCGTCGTTGGCGTCGGCGATGGAACCGGGCCGCAGCCCGTCGCCGAGAGAAAAGGTCACGTCGTAGCGCGCCAGGATCTCGCACAATTCCTCGAAGTGCGTGTACAAGAACGACTCCTGGTGATGGGCCAGACACCACGCCGCCATGATCGAGCCGCCGCGCGAGACGATGCCGGTGACCCGCTTGGCCGTCAACGGCACATAGCGCAACAGCACGCCCGCGTGCACGGTCATGTAATCCACGCCCTGCTCGCACTGCTCGATAATGGTGTCGCGGTACAACTCCCAGGTGAGCTTGGTCGGCTCGCCGTTCACCTTTTCGAGCGCCTGATAGATCGGCACGGTGCCGACCGGTGCCGGTGAATTACGCAGAATCCACTCGCGCGTCTCGTGGATGTTCTTGCCCGTCGACAGATCCATGATGGTGTCGGCGCCCCAGCGCGTCGCCCACACCATCTTCTCCACCTCCTCGGCGATCGAGGAGGACACCGCGGAGTTGCCGATATTCGCGTTGATTTTCACCAGGAACTTCTTGCCGATAATGGTCGGCTCCAGCTCAGGATGACGGTGGTTGGCGGGAATCACCGCGCGGCCGGCGGCCACCTCCTCGCGCACCATCTCCGCCGAAACACCCTCGCGGGCGGCGATGAAACGCATCTCGTCGGTGATCAGACCTTGCCGCGCCCATGCGAGTTGGGTTGGCGGCCCGTCGACTTCGGGGCGCGTCCAGGTGTCGCGCAGTTTCGGTAGGCCCGCCTCCAGATCGATCCGGGCGTTGTCGTCGGTGTATGGGCCGGAGGTGTCGTACAGGTCGAAATGTTCGCCGTTGGTGAGATTGACCCGGCGTACCGGGATGCGCAGACCGTCGACCTCGCGGTAATGCTTGGTACTGCCCGCGATCGGTCCGGTGGTGACAGTGTCTACGGCGGATACAGCTGTGGATTCCATCGAAGTCCTCCCTACGCCGGCATTACCCGGTCAGGTTCATACGGTCGACAGCCCTGGCGCCGAAATCGGCTAGCCGTCCTCTCAGCCCGCTGGTGCGAGCCCCCGTGTGTGTGTAATTTTCCGCCGCCGACCATACCCGGCGACGGGCCGTCCGCGCAGGGCTACGGCGGGCGCCGAGTGTGACGACCACTGCCCGCACTGCGAAAATCGGCTGTCTACAGGTAGATTCGACACAATGAAATTCACTCTGGAAGTGGACCTGGATGCCTTGACCGACGGGGTCGAAGCGCCGGACCCCGCCGGTGAACTCGGCCGCATCCTGCGCTATTGGGCAGCGGGCGTCCGGCATTACCCTTTCGTCGACGGCCGAGGATCGAGCATCTACAACTCCGTCTACCGCGAAGTGGGGTCCTGGCGGATCTGCTGAACCGCCGCTCGACCATTTCTGGCTATTCGTTCTTTCCGTCGTAGGCGTCCCGCAGCGCCTGCAAGTCGATCTTCTTCATCGCGAACATGGCTCTCGTCGCGCGGTCGACCGCTGGTTTGTCGGGGCCCGACAGCAGCGCGTCGGCCGCGTTCGGCCAGATCTGCCACGGCACGCCGTACTTGTCGTTGAGCCAGCCACACTGGACCTCCTCGCCGCCGTCGGCGGTCAATGCCGACCACAGCCGGTCCACTTCGGCCTGGTCGTCGCAGTTGATCAGCAGCGACATCGCGTGCGTGTAGTGGTACTCACCGCCGCCGTTGATGGCGGTGAAGCGCTGCCCGGCCAGCTCGAAGTCCACCGTGAGCGGCAGGTCGGTGGGTCGGCCACCGGACTCGGGGTAGTACACGATATTGGTGACCTGCGAGCCGTCGATCAGCGAACAGTAGAACTTCGCCGCCGCTTCGGCCTCGGTGTCGTACCAGAGGTTGGTGACGATCTTCTGCATGGCGACCTCCGTAGGGGGATTTGGGATGTGTACAAATACCGACGGCGTGCGCGAGTGAGATTCATCGAAATAC
Organism: Nocardia callitridis; assembly: GCF_039543305.1. Taxonomy (NCBI): domain Bacteria; kingdom Bacillati; phylum Actinomycetota; class Actinomycetes; order Mycobacteriales; family Nocardiaceae; genus Nocardia; species Nocardia callitridis. The sequence goes on from NZ_BAABJM010000001.1 coordinate 1,938,727, forward strand.
CGCGCGAGTCGCGACCGAAACCGGCACGCGAGATGGATCATGAACAGTGGCGCGAGTCGGGTCGGTTGGGTCGGCCCGACTCGCGTCACAAGGCAGGGACGGTTATACCGGAGAATGTCGCCCCGAAGCGTCGGTCATGCTCGACGCAGGGCGCGGAAGACAGCGGCGCCGACGAACGCGCCGAGTTCGCGCGGTGTCCACTCGTTGTCCTCGTCGAGCAACGCGCGCACCGCGCCCTCGCCCGCCGCGATCCACTGCTCGACCAGTACCGGGAGCTTGCGCTCGGCCTGCTCGGTGCCCCAGGCGTGCAGCGTCGGCCGCAGCAGTGTCGTGCAGCGCTCCACCACCAGCGCGCGCCCTCGGCCGAACGAATCCGCCACGGCGGGATCGGGATTGCCGTACATCAACCGCCAAGCCGCCGGTCGTGCCGCGACCTTGTCCAATAACGCGCGGTATCCCTCGACGAACACCGTCTCGTCGGCGTTCACATCCCTCGTCGGGAGCACATCGAACATTCCGCTGATCAGATAGCTTTCCTCGCGCTGGATCAGCGCTTCGATCAGCTCGACTCGATCACCGAAGCAGGCATAGACCACCGGTCGAGTCACATTCATCCGTTCAGCGACCGCGGCCATGGTGATCGCGGCGATACCGTCCGCGACGGCGATCTCGAGTGCGGTGTCGAGCACCTGCGGGCGACGGCGACCGGGACCGAGATGTTGGGCTCGCTGACGTGGCCGTAGGCCCGATTCGCTACCCATTCATTGAACATATCAGCGCTACGGCCGGGTTTTCCCTGGTCTGAGCCCTAAAGATCGGGCCGACGAATTGGGTTATCTAACGATGGGCGACAGGTTTACGTGGCGGGGGTCACATCGAATTCGGCAATCACCGGCGCGTGATCGCTGGCGCCCTTGCCTTTTCGCTCCTCCCGGTCGATCACCGCGTCGACGGTGCTCGCGGCAAGCGTGGGGGAGGCGAGCACGTAATCGATGCGCATGCCTTCCTTCCGGGGGAAGCGCAGCTGCGTGTAATCCCAGTAGGTGTAGACGCCGGGGCCAGGAGCCAAGGGCCGCAACACATCCGAGTAACCAGCCGACACCACGGCGGCGAAGGCGTCGCGCTCCGGCTGCGAGATGTGTGTCTTGTCGGCGAAATATTCGACCGACCACACGTCGTCGTCGGTCGGCGCGATGTTCCAGTCACCCACCAGTGCGATCTTGGCTTCCGGCTGCTCGGCGAGCCAGCGTGCGCCGTTATCCCGCAGCGCGGCAAGCCATTCCAGTTTGTAGGCGTAGTGCGGATCGTTCAGCGCCCTGCCGTTGGGCACATACAGGCTCCACACTCGCACCCCGCCGCAGGTCGCGCCGATCGCACGCGACTCGACCACCGGGGTGGTGATCAGCGATTCACCGGCGTTCTTGTCGAAGCCGGGTTGATTCGGGAACGCGAACTCCACGCCGGTGAGCCCGACCCGCGAGACGATGGCCACACCGTTCCACTGGTTCACTCCCAGGTGCGCCGCCGCATAGCCCAACTCCTCGAACCGTTCGAACGGGAACTGGTCGTCACGACACTTGGTCTCCTGGATGGCGAGCACGTCGATGTCGTGGCGGTCCAGCCAGGCGGTCACCCGATCGATTCGGGAGCGGATCGAGTTCACATTCCAGGTCGCGAGGCGCACAGCTCCGTTCTACCTCAGGAGGCGGACTCGTCGACCACCGCGTATCGGTAGCTGTGATGCTCGACGAAGCCGAGGTCCCGATACAGGGCGAGCGCACCACCGTTGTCGGCGGAAACCTGCAGGTAGGCGTGGGTCGCACCACGGTCGTGACCCCAGCGGATCAACTCGGCGCAGACCAGTGACCCGAGGCCGCGCCTGCGGTGCTGCGCGCCGACAGCCACACAGCTCAGACCGACCCAGCGCAGGCCGTCGGAGCCGGTGGTGAGCGCGCCGCGGCCGATCGCGATGGGCTGTGGTAGTCCGAGTGCCGCGAAACCGAGTTCGCCCTCGTGCACCGCGGTGATCACACCGGTATCCGGTATAGGTGCCGAATCCGTCTGCGCGGCAGGGTCTTCGCCCCGAAATCGGTGCATCCGTAACCAGGCGGCATCGGGTTGCGGATGTACACGCACCATCGAAGGACCCTGCGGTAGCACGAAATTCGCGATGTCGATGGCGAGGACGACGACGGTCTCCGAATGCCCGGTCCAACCCGACGGGATCGGCGCGAGTCGATCGGGTAATGCCAGTTCGGCGGGCAGTCCGCGTGCGGCGTACCAGTCCACGATCCGGTCGAGGACCTCCGGTGCGATCGTCGCCGGTTCGGTACTCGAATTACCCAGCGGCAGCGCGGAATTGGCGCGACGGGTGGACCCGTTCCCCGCGCGCACCAGCCAACCGTCGACCCATGCGTGTTCCAGGCCGGGCCAACCGTTCGCGGCCGCGGCCTCCAACGACCGAATCTCTTTGGTGCGAATAGGCCGGGGCCCCAACGCTTTCAGTGCTACTACCTGATCGGCGGCCACCGATACGGTCTGCCCGTCGGCGGCACGCACCGTCGGCGGATCGAGCGATACCAGCTCGCCGATCACGTCGGTCATCGTGTGCGTGTATCCCGACGGCAGTCGGTATCGAAGCACTACCCGCCGACCGAGCGGAATGTCGCCGAGCGAGTCCGGTTCAGTCGTCATCGTCATCATGACCGAAGGGGTCGGCCACCGATCCGGGCAGCCAACTCAGACCCGGTGTACCCCAACCACTTCGCTTGATCGCCTTCTTCGCCGCCCGCGCGTTGCGACCGACCAGCACGTCGACATACAGGAAACCGTCGAGATGACCCACCTCGTGTTGCAGCATGCGCGCGAAGAATCCCTTGCCTTCGATATCGACCGGCTCGCCGTGCTCGTCGATGCCGGTGACCCGCGCCCAGTCGGCCCTGCCGGTGGGGAACTGCTCGCCGGGCACCGAGAGGCACCCCTCTTCGTCGTCGTCCGGGTCCGGCATGGTCTCGGGGATCTGCGAGGTCTCCAGCACCGGATTGATCACCGCGCCCCTGCGGCGGGTGGCCTTGCCGTCGGCGAGGTCGGGGCAGTCGTAGACGAACAGCCGCAGCCCGACACCCACCTGGTTGGCGGCCAAGCCGACGCCGTGTGCCGCGTCGAGCGTCTCGTACATGTCGGCGATCAGCCCGGCCAGTTCCTCCGGCGTCTGCTCGACCCGTTCGGTCGGGTTGTGCAGAACCGGGTCGCCGACGATCACGATCGGGAGGATTGCCATGCCTCGATTATTGCGGTGCCGCCACGCCCGCCCATGCCCAGGGTGGTGCGGGCGCGCCCAGGGCCGTATCGGTGCGTCCGACAGCGGTTTACCCGTCGGTAACGAACACGCCGAGCCGTAGACCGGGCAACTGTCGGGCCGCGTGGTTCAATGATTCGCGACGTATGAGCACCGATTTCGACTGGTGACCACTTGGGCTAGGGAGCAAGATGGACGGCGCAGCGGCGCGGAATCTTTCCGCGATCCAGGACGGCCTCTCCGCGAGCGATGAAGTCACGGTTGCGGTTCCCGCTGCGGCGGAACCGGCGACGAACCCGTACAACACCGCCGCGGACGCGCACAGCACGGCCGCCGAGGACGATCCGCAAGACGGGTTGACCCGTCGCGAACACGAAATCCTCGCCTTCGAACGGCAGTGGTGGAAATACGCGGGGGCGAAAGAAGAAGCCATCCGCGAACTGTTCGGCCTCTCGCCGACCCGCTACTACCAGGTCCTCAACGCGCTGGTCGACCGGCAGGAGGCGCTGGCAGCCGATGCCATGCTGGTGAAGCGACTGCGCAGGTTGCGGGCGAGCCGTCAGAAGGCACGCGCGGCGCGGCGACTCGGTTTCCAGGTCTAACCGGGTGATGCGGGCATCCGCGTCTGGTATGCGACTAGGCTGCGCAGGGTGAGCAACCCGAATCCCACCTCCGGTGGGCCGCCATTGCGTGCGTTGGCGATGGTGTTGATCGCACTGGCCATCGTGTTCGGCGGCCTGGGTGCGATGTCGTTGTCCAGCGCCGACACCGACGATTCGCAAGCCGACGCCGCCCCGACCTCCACCTCGTCCCAGGCGCCCGTCGCCACCGAGGCCCCGGCCCCGGCGCCGACCTCGGATGCCGACGAGCCGAGCGCGGCCCCGACTACCACCAGTGCGGCGCCGACCACCACGACTTCGCCCGTCGCCCAGAGTGTTCCGGTGCGCGTACTGAACAACAGCATGGTGATGGGCCTCGCGGGGAAAACCGCCGATGAGCTGAAGGGCAAAGGGTTCTCGGTCGTCGAGACCGGCAACTATGGCGGCAGCATCCTGCCCACCACGACGGTGTATTACGGGCCGGAGGCGGGGGCGCAGGAGACCGCGAAGCGCATCGCCGATGAACTCGGTGGCGCTGCGGAGCCCGATACCGGTGCGGCGGGCGGCACCGGCACGGGCGTGACCGTGATCGTCACCGGACAGTGAAAACCCACCGCGACTCCGACGCCGTTACCAGCGTCGGTGTTCGCACGGCCGCAGGCCCTGCCACGGCGCGACACGTCGTGCGTGGCATCATTTTGTCACTCGTAACTCGGTACTCGTAAAGGAGTCCCTCGATGGCCCCGTTCACAACTCGTCGCCGGTCCTGGTGGACCGTGACCCCGATGCTCGCCGTCGCGGCGCTCGCTGTCGCGGGGTGCTCGAACAGTCAGGAATCGAGTGACGTCGAGGGCACCACTCCGCCGGTGTGGTCGGCTTCACCCGAACCCGCCGGCGGCTCCGAGTCCGGTGAAAACGAGTCGGGTAGCGAGGGTCTGAAGGTCGACCTGAAGGACCCGGCGGGCATCACCCTCGGCACCGCCGTGTTCGCCGACCAGAGCGGCCACCTGCAGGTCACCGTCGAAGCGCACGGGCTGACGCCCGGCTTCCACGGCCTGCACGTGCACCAGGTCGGCAAGTGCGAGGCGAACTCGGTCGCGCCTACGGGCGGCCCCGCGGGCAACTTCCTCTCCGCCGGAGGGCATTTGCAGGTCGGCGGCGCCACGTCGCACCCGGCCAGCGGTGACCTGACCTCGTTGGAGGTGCGCGGCGACGGCTCGGCCAAGCTCGTCACCACCACCGACAAGCTGACCATCGAGGACATCAAGGACAAGGCCGTCGTCGTGCACGCCGACGCCGACAACTTCGGCAACATCCCCGGCCGCTACACCCGCGCCGACGGCCAGACCGGCCCCGACGAGTCCACGCTGTCGACCGGCGACGCGGGTGGTCGCGTCGCCTGCGGCGTCATCCAGTAGGTACCGACATGGGTCGGGCAAGGATCGAAGAGGTTTCTTTCGGCGGCTCGCCCGAACCCACGCTCGGTGTGGAGTGGGAGATCGCGCTCGTCGACAAGGTGAGCCGCGATCTATCGAATACCGCTGCGGCGGTGTTCGATTCACTCGATGATCCCCGCGCGCACGACGGCACACCGCAGGTCAGCAAGGAACTGCTGCGTAATACGGTCGAGCTCGTCACCGGTGTACATCACACTGTCGGCGAGGCGATCGACGACCTCGGCTCGTCGATGGACCTCGTGCGCCGCGCGGCCGACCCGCTCGGCGTCGACCTCTTCTGCGCGGGCACACACCCGTTCGCGCAGTGGTCGGCCCAGCAGCTGACCAGGTCGACGCATTACGACGAACTGATCGAGCGTACGCAGTGGTGGGGCCGCCAGATGATGATCTGGGGCGTGCACGTGCACGTCGGGGTCTCACACCGGGACAAGGTCTTTCCGATCCTCAACTCGCTGCTGTTGTCCTACCCGCATCTGCTCGCGCTGTCGGCGTCCTCGCCGATGTGGGCGGGCTCGGACACCGGATACGCGAGCAATCGCACGCTGATGTTCCAGCAACTGCCCACCGCCGGTTTGCCTTTCCAGTTCGAGAACTGGACGCAGTTCGAGAAGTTCGTGCACGACCAGCGGGTGACCGGGGTGATCGAGCAACTCGGGGGCCTGCACTGGGACATCCGGCCCGCACCCAAATGGGGCACGATCGAGGTGCGGGTATGCGACGGATTGTCTTCGCGCGCAGAGCTCGCGGCCATCGTCGCGCTGATTCATTGCCTGATCGTCGATCTCGACCAGCGGATCGACAACGGTGAGACTTTGCCCACCCTGCCGCCGTGGCATGTGCAGGAGAACAAGTGGCGCGCGGCGCGCTACGGGTTGGACGCCATCCTCATCGTCGACGACGACAACCACGAACGCCTGGTGACCGACGACCTCACCGATCTGTTGAATCGATTGGAGCCCACCGCGGCCCGGTTGGGGTGCGCGCGCGAGCTGGCCTCGGTCGAGCGCATTCCCGAACACGGCGCCTCCTATCAGCGTCAGCGTCGGGTCGCCGCCGCGGCGCAGGGTGATCTGATCGCAGTGGTGGACGCGCTGGTCGAGGAGTTACGCGGCTAGCGGCGGCTTGTCGTCGGCTGCTGTTCAGCTGGCCAGGGGGATGGCGTTCACCTGACGTTTACTATGGGTGGGTGCTAGTCGAGAAACCAGGTTTCAGCGCGGGGGGAAACGCGCGAGTATTCTCCCGCGGTCCGCGCGCCCGAAGCTGGGTCCTCGCGGGGGTGGCCGCGGTCCCTGTGCTGTTGATCGCGTTGCAAGTGTTCGCGGCGCTGCGGGGTTTCGAGGGACCGCTGGAAAGTCTCTGGCACGACTACGTATCGACGCCGAAGTCCATGTCGGTGCCGTGGGCGGGATTGATCCTCGCGGTGGTCGGCATCTCCTGGCGCCGCCGCGTCCTCGCCGTCGGCGCCGCCGTGGCCATCGACCTGGTGTGGGTGGCGATCCGGCTGTCGTCGGGGGCATCCTTCGCGGTGGGCAACGGGCCGGTCATCGTGCTCACCGTTCTCGGGGTGGTCGCGCTCGTGCGCTGGCAGGGCGTCGAGCGGCGCGACGCGCTGCACGCCGTGGCGCTCGGCGCGCTGCTCATCCTGGCCACCAAGGTCAGCGACGTGTGGTTGCATATCACCGTCCTCGCCGGACCCTCGGTGTTCGACGAATATCTGATGCTGGCCGATCACGCGCTCGGCGACCCGTCATGGGTACTCGGTCGGGTGCTCGACGCACTCGGTCCCGGCGTGTACGCGGTGCTGCACTGGGTGTATATCGAACTGCCGGTCGCCGCGATCGTGGTCGCGGTGTGGCAATTGCGCCGGGTGGTCTCCAGCCGACGATGGCCTTCGCATTATCTGGTACGCACGTTCCTGGTGCTCGGGTTGCTCGGACCCGTGGTGTACCTGATCTTCCCGGTCGTGGGACCGATGTTCGCGTTCGGACCCGACGGGCACGGCCTGCAACTGGGCAACTACTGGCCGGGTGTGGTGGCACCGATCGACCACAACCCGATGCCGCTGGCCTTCGACACCGAGACCCCGCGTAACTGCATGCCGTCCATGCACACCGCGTGGGCGCTGTCGGTATTCCTGCATACCCGCCGGGATACCGACGGCACCCGCGCGCCACGGCTGCTGCGCTGGATCGGCACCTTCTGGTTGTTGGCCACCCTCGCCGCCACCCTCGGCTTCGGCTACCACTACGGCGTCGACCTCGTCGCTGGCGCGGTACTGTGCTTGACCGTCGAATCGGCGCTGCGTGAACCCGAGCGCGGCTGGGGATTGTTCCGGGTGCGGTTGGTCGGGCTCGGTCTCGGCCTGCTCGCCGCGCTGCTGCTGACCTACCGCTACCTGGCGGTGTGGATGGCGGAATATCCGGTGCCGTTCGGCACCCTCGTGCTCGCGGGATTGGCGGCCTACGCGGTGGCCTTCCATGCGACCTGGTTCGCCGAGAATCGCGAAAGCGTCGGTGCGCGAACCGAACCCGAATTCAGTGTGTGAGAGCGACCGGGGCTGAACGGGATTCAGTCGGTATCGTTGTCGGGGTCTTTGTCGCCGAGCTCGTTCACGCGGAGTAAGCCGTCGCGGTGGCGTTGTTCGCGGTAGGCGGTCCTGCCCACGAGGTGCCCGGTCACCGGCGCGGTGACCAGCGTGAAAACGCCGACCAGGATCAGCGCCCAGACATTGCCGTGGCCGCGCAGCTCGATCGTGGCACCCATCAACACCAGCACCAACCCCACAACCTGGGGTTTCGTCGCGGCGTGCATGCGGGTGAGGGTGTCGGGAAAGCGGACGACGGCGATCGAAGCGGTCAGCGCGAACAGCGAGCCCGCCAGCATCAACGCCCCGGAGATCCAGTGCCACAGGTTCATCGGTCATCACGCACCCGGAATCGAGTGACCGCCGCCGAGCCGAGGAATCCCACCAGCGCCAACGCCACGATCGCGGGGACGACGGTGGTGTCGTCGCTGAAGGCCGCCCAGACCGCGAGGCCCGAGGCCGCGATCGCCACCAGCGAGTCCAGACCGACGACCCGGTCGAGTGTGCTCGGCCCGGCCAGTGTTCGGAAACTGGTGAGGAGGGCCGAGGCGATCAGCAGCACGGCCGCGATGAGTACGACAACGGTCATGAGGCCAGCTCCGGGGGTTCGGGGTTGTTGCGACCGGTGTGCGGATCCACCGACCGCCACTCGGTCGGTCGCTCCAACGCGTTGATCAGCAGACGCTCCACATGCCTTGTCGTGCGGTAGAACTTGTCCACCGCCTCCTCGCTGCCCACATCGAGCACATGCACGTAGACGATGCAGCGACGACGGTCTATCTCCAGCACGATCGTGCCGGGAATCAGGTTGAGCACGTCGGTGCACAGCGCGAGCACCAGATCCGAGCGGGTGCTCAGGTACACCCGCAGGACCCCGGAGACCGGTGGTGGTGCGGGGCGAATCGCGAACCAGGCGATCTGCAAACTGGACTCGACCGCGTAATACGACGCGACGACGATCAATTGCAGCAACGACAACGGGTGCAGTCGCCCGGAGACCGGCACCCTCGGCAGCGGAAGCAGCAGCATGATCAGTGCGCCGATCGCCAGGCCGCCCAACACATTCGCGATGCTCAGATCGCCCCACAACGCGATGTAGACGATCGTCAACCACAGCAGCACCCCGATGCGCACCAGGGTTTCGCGCTGCACGCCCTTGACCCGATCCATGTTGCTCATCGCGGCGTCCCGTCGTCGCCACCGAGCACGGCGGTGATGTAGTGCCCCGGATCGCGCAGTTCGTCGGCGGCGCGATCGGCGATGGCGAGGATTGGACCGGCGAATACCGTCATGCCGACGCCGACCGCGACCAGCACCGCCGTCGAACCGACCATCAGAAACGGCATCCGGCCGGGTAGGGTGCGCTCGTCGTAGTGCACATAACTGGAATCCTCCACCAGCGTCGGCGTGCTGGCCGCCGTCAAGTGCCCCTCCGGTGCTTCGGCGCGCGGGCGCCAGAACGCCTTGCTCCATACCCGCGCCATGGCGTAGAGCGTCAGCAGGCTGGTGACCACCGAGCCGCCGACCAGCACCCAGGCCAGCACACTGCCGTCGATCGCACCGGCTTGCAGCAAAGCCACCTTGCCGATGAAACCGGAGAACGGCGGTATCCCACCGAGATTCAGCGCCGGAATCAGGAACAACACACCGAGCAACGGACTCGCCGAGGCCAAGCCACCGAGCCTGCGCAGCGAGGTCGAACCGGCCTGACGTTCGATCAACCCGGCGACCAGGAACAACGCGGTCTGCACGAGAATATGGTGGGCCACGTAGAACACCGCGCCGGCCAACCCGGCGAGATTGGCGAGCCCGACTCCGAAGATCATGTAACCGATATGACTGACCAGGGTGAACGAGAGCAGTCGACGGATGTCGCTCTGCGCGATCGCGCCGAAGATGCCGACGAGCATCGTCAGTAGCCCGCACACCAGCAGTACCGTGTTGAACTCCTTGCCGGGGAACAACAGCGTCTGGGTGCGGATGATCGCGTACACACCGACTTTCGTCAGCAACCCGGCGAACACCGCGGTCACCGGGGCTGGCGCGGTCGGGTACGAGTCCGGCAGCCAGTTCGACAGCGGGAACACCGCCGCCTTGATGCCGAACGCCACCAGCAGCACCGCGTAGATGGCGGTGCGGGTGCCCGTGGGCACCAAGGCCATTCGTTCGGCCAGCTGCGCGAGATTCAAGGTGCCGGTGGCCGCATAGACCAGGCCGATGCCGGTCAGGAAGATCATCGACGACACCATCGACACCATCACATACGACACACCCGCCCGGATGCGCTCGGCGGTGCCGCCCACCGTCAGCAGCACGAACGAGGCCGCGAGCAGCACCTCGAAGCCGACGAACAGGTTGAAGAGGTCACCCGCGAGGAATGCCGCCGAGACGCCAGTGCTCAGCACCAGATAGGTGGGTTGATAGATCGAGGTCGGCTGCCGCTCGCCGCCGTCGCGGATGTTCTGGCCCGCACCGTAGAACGCGACGGCCAACAGCACGATCGAGGAAACCAGCAGCATCGCGGTCGAGAGTCGATCGGCGACCAAGGTGATGCCGATGGGTGTCTCCCACGCGCCGATCTGCAATGCGGTGGTGCCGTCGCGGTCGGCCAGATATAACAGCAGACCGCAGATCACGACCAGGCTGCTGAGCACGGTGAGCATCAGCACCCGCTGGGTGCGCGGCCGACGGCCGAAGATCAGGGTGCCCGCCGCGGCCAGCAACGGCAACAGCACCGGAAGCGGCATCAGCGTCGGTAACAAGCTGGGGGAGAGGCTCAATCTTCCGGGTCCTCTCCTTCGCGCCGACTCGCGACGTCGACGTCCTCGGGATCGTTCTCGACATCGTCGGTGGTGGTGAGCAGGAAGGAGCGGTAGGCGAGGGCGAGGACGAACGCCGAGAGCCCCATCGTGATGACGATCGAGGTGAGCACCATGGCTTGCGCCAGCGGGTCGGCCGAGGACTGTGCGTCCAGATTGCCCGCTTCGCCGGAGTCACGGATGGGCGGTTTGCCTGCCGCGCCGCCCGCGCTGATGATCAGCAGATTGGCCGCGTTGCCGAAAAGGATCAGTCCGAGCAGCATTTTCGATACCGCGCGTTCCAGCACGAGGTACACGCCGCAGGCGACCAGGATGCCGATGAGGACCACCAGGGTCAGGTTCACCGTCATGCCGTCACCTCGCCGTCGGCCGGGATCGGTAGCTCGGCTTTCATACGGCATCACCACGCACGGGGGAGGTGTCCTCGTTGGCGGCCAGTTCGCTGTCCAGGCGCGCGCCGAGGCTGCGCAACACGTCGAGGACCAGGCCGACGACGATCAAATACACGCCGAGATCGAAGAACAGGGCGGTGACCAACTTGATGTGGCCGAGCACCGGCAGCGTCACCTCGAAGATGGCCGAGGACAGCGGCGGCGCGCCGAAGAACAGTGACGCCGTCGCGGTGCCCGCGGCCAGTGCGAGGCCCGCGCCGAGAATGTGTCCCGCGTCGACCGGCAGCGCCTCGCCGAGTTCGTAGCGTCCGCCCGCGAGGTAGCGCAGGGTGAGGGCCAGTCCCGCGGTGAGTCCGCCCGCGAAGCCGCCGCCGGGCGCGTTGTGTCCGGAGAAGAAGAAGTACACCGAGAGCACCATGATGGTGGGAAACACCAGGCGGGTGGTGATTTGCAGGACCATCGACCGGTCGGCGCGCGAGACCAATCGGCCCGCGGGCAGCCAGCTGACCAGGTCTGGGTCGTAGTTCGGGGCGTCGGCCGCGCGGGGTGCGCTGCCGAAGCGTCGGCTGCGGAACACCAGTGAGGCGACGCCGGTGGCCGCGACCACGAGTACGGAGATCTCACCGAGGGTGTCCCAGGCGCGAATGTCGACGATCAGCACATTGACCGCGTTCTTCCCGCCGCCGAATTCGTACGCGGCATCGGAGATCCGGTCCCAGATGGGTTCGCTGTTGCGCGCGGCGAGCGCGAAGGCCAGCAGCACCGAGACCGCGGCGCCGACCACGACCGAGAAGATCGCCCTGCGCGCCTTGAAGGCCGCTGTGCGCTTCGCCTCGATCGTCGCGGGGAAACCACGCAGCACCAGGACGAAGATCACCAGGGTGAGGGTTTCCACCAGGAACTGAGTGAGTGCGAGGTCGGGTGCGCCGTGCAGCGCGAAGATCACACCGCACCCGTAGCCGGTGGCACCGACGACGAGCACGCTGGCAAGACGATTGCGCAGCACCGTCGCGCTGATCGCCATCGCCACCATTATCGCGCCGATCGCCAATTGCAGCGGCGAATCCCACAGGCGTAGCCGCACTTCGGTGTTGGCGCCGACGATCAGCAGAATGATCGGCAGCAGGACCAGGGTGGTGAGGATGGTCGCCAGGCTCAGCGGCAGCGAACCGCGCTGCACCGCCGCGGTCATCCGCAGCGACAACCGGTCCATACCGCGCAGGGTGGCGTCGTAGGCGCGGTCGGCGTTGCCGAGCATCGGGTGCACCGGGTCGGCGAGCCTGTTGCGCAGGCCGAACAACAGGCACCCCACGACGATGATGACCGCGCTCAGTGCGAGCGGGAGAGTGAACCCGTGCCACAGCGCCAAGTGCGATTCGAGGTGTCCCGGAAGGCTTTTCGGATAGTCGGCCACTGCCCGGTCCAGTAGGGCGGCCGCGGGGCCCGCGACGAGGCTCAGCACCGCGAGTGCGGCGGGCGCCGCGACGAACAGTGCGCCGGGTGCATGCCAACTGTGCGCGGGACCCGACACGGTCGGATCGGTTTCGGCGGGTGTGGCGTGCTCGACTTTCGCCGCGGGATCCACGTCGATCACGGGGACTCCCGGTTTGCTCGCGAAGGCACCCCAGAGGAATCGGACGCTGTAGGCGACGGTCAGCATCGAGCCGACCACCAGGGCCACCACGAGCGCCAGTCGTGCGGGCCATGCGAGGACCTCGGCGTCGAGTACCGCGCCCAACGCCCCTTCCTTGCCGACGAACCCGAGCAGCGGCGGTATTCCCGCCATACTCAGCGCGGCCAGTATCGCGGTGGCGCACAGCACCGGAGCGCGGCGACCGACCCCGGATAGTTTGCGCAGATCCCTTGTACCCGCGCTGTGGTCGATCACGCCGACGACCATGAACAGGCAACCTTTGAACAGCGCGTGTGCGATGACCATCGCGATCCCGGCCAGCGCCGCGTCGGGTGTGCCGAGCCCGACCAGCACCATTATGAAGCCGAGTTGGCTCACTGTGCCGAAGGCGAGCACCAGTTTGAGGTCGGTCACCTCGAGCGCGCGCAGTCCGGCCAACAGCATCGAACCAGTGCCGAGGATCAGGATCAGCGGCCGCCACACCGGGTCGTCGGCGAAGATCGGCGCCAGCCGCGCCACCAGGTAGACCCCCGCCTTCACCATGGCGGCGGCGTGGAGATACGCGCTGACCGGTGTCGGTGCGGCCATCGCGCCCGGTAGCCAGAAGTGCAGCGGCACCACCGCGGATTTGCTGAGCGCGCCGACCAGGATCAGCGCTACGGCAACGTGTATCGACGCCGCACCGACCGGCCGCGCGCCCGACAGCAGATCCGACAACAGGTAACTGCCGGTCGATTCGCCGATGATGACGATCCCGACCAGCATGGCCAAGCCACCGGCGGTGGTGACCAGCAACGCTTGGATCGCGGCGCGGCGACTGACCGCCTGTTCGGCGTTGTGGCCGACGAGCAGGAACGACAACACCGTCGTTGTTTCCCAGAAGATATAGAGCACCAGCATGTTGTCGCTGGTCACCAGGCCGAACATGGCACCGGCGAAACCCACGAGCAACGCGGCGAACAGGCCGAGGCGTGGTTCGTCGTCGTGGAAGTACCTCGCGCAGTAGGCCAGTACCAGCGCGCCGACACCGAGCACCAGCGCGCACAGGACTCCGGCCAGCGAATCGAAGCGCAGGTCGATGTCCATCGAGAGGCTGGGCGCCCACTCCCACTGAACGCGTTGGGTGCTACCCCAATTCGCGAGCACCCAGCCGAAGCCGCCGAGCGGGACCAACGCGAGGAGGTAGAAAGCGTTGCGGCCCAGCACTCGTACCAGAAGCGGCGCCACCAGTGCGGCGGCGCCGTGAGCGAGCAGGATCGCGAGCAAACTTCACTCCGTCGGGTCGGGGTGGCGCGTCGTCCTGGACGATCTTACGTGGAGCCTGGGAGCATTCCGTGCTGCGGTGAGCACGGCGTTGGCCATGTCACATCCGGTGGCAATGCCGCCGCTACTGCGTTACAGGTAGCGCCCCTCGTTCCCGGACGCCGAATTGCTCGCGGCCTGGCCACGATTCTCCGCGTAGCGGCGCAGTGATTCGACCTGGTCGGTATCCAGGGAGGGGTGCACCACCGCGCGCGCCGCCGTCACGTCGGCGACGGTGACGTCGGCGGCGTCGAGATCGCGGCGCATCGCCGCGAGTGCGGCCTCGCGCAACAACGCGGCACAGTCCGCGGCGGAGTAGCCGTCGAGTCGTCGGGCCAGCGCCGCTAGGTCGACGTCGTCGGCCAGTGGCACCGAGCGTCCCGCGGTGCGCAGGATCTCCAGTCGCGCCGCACCATCCGGCGGCGGCACGAACACCAGCCGTTCCAGCCTTCCCGGCCGCAGCAATGCGGGGTCGATCAGCTCGGGCCGGTTGGTCGCGCCGACCACCACCACGTCGCGCAGCGCCTGCGCGCCGTCCATCTCGGTGAGCAGTGCGGCGACCACCCGGTCGCCGACCCCGGAGTCGCTGCTCTGTCCTCGGCGCGGCGCGAGCGCGTCGACCTCGTCGAGGAAGATCAGCGATGGTGCGGAATCCCTTGCGCGCTGGAACAATTCGCGCACGGCGCGCTCGGAGGAGCCGACCCATTTGTCCATCAGTTCCGCGCCCTTGATCGAGTGCACGCTGAGCTGACCGGTTCCGGCCAACGCGCGCACCAGAAACGTTTTGCCGCAGCCGGGCGGGCCGTAGAGCAGCACGCCGCGCGGTGGTTCGATACCGAGCCGGGCGAAGGAATCGGGGTGGCGCAGTGGCCACAGCACCGATTCGGTGAGCGCCTGCTTGGTCTCCACCATGTCGCCGACGTCGTCCAGTGCGAGGCTGCCGACGGCGAGTTCCTCCATCCCCGAACGCGACAACGGCCGGATCACCTCGAGTGCGCCGACCAGGTCCGCCTGCGCCAACTCCGGGTCGGCGTGGTCTCTGCTGGCCCGCGACGCCGCGCGCAGCGCCGCCTCCCGACACAGCGAGGCCAGGTCGGAGACGACGAAACCCGGTGTGCGCGCGGCGATATCGTCGAGTTTCAGGGCCGAGGTCGGCACCTTGCGCAGCAGTTGTTCCAGCAGGGCCTTGCGGACCACCGCGGTCGGGAGCGCGAGTGTCAGCTCCCGGTCACACAGGTCGGGGGCGCGCAGCCGCGCGTCGATGCCGGTCGGGTGCGCGGTGGTCGCGAGGAAGGCCACACAGGTTGCGGCGACCGCCGCGCGCAACTGGTCCAGGATCAGCGTGGCGACCGGCTCCGATTGTGCGGGCAGCAGCGCGTCGATATCGGTGATCAGCAGAATCCCGCCCTGCCCGGAGGCGACGTCGGCCACGGCTTCGGCGACCGCGCGCAGCCGTGCGCCGCTCTCGGTCGCGCCGACCGTCGGGCCGTCCAGTTCCACGATGCGGCGGGGGACCGTCACGGCACAGGCGAGGGTGGCCTTCCCCACCCCGGCGGGACCGGTGATGAGCACGCCGAGATGGGGTGTCGCGCCGAGGGTGCGCAGCAGTTCCGGTTCGTCGAGGGCGAGGCTCAGCCATTCGGCGAGCTTGGCCGCCTGGGTTGTCGACCCGGCCAGATCCTCCACCGGTATCGACAGCGGTGCTTCGGTCGGCGCGGGCGCATTCTCGGCGGGATCGGTCACGGCGTGCTCGGCGGTGGGGGAGTCGATCGTCGAGGTGGTCGTGCTGGGTGTGGTGGTCGCGGTCGCGGGCCGTGCTGTCGGCCGATCGCCGTCGTCGGAGGGGGTCGCCGCGCCGGAACCCCAGTCGGCGGCGGTATTGGGTTGCACGCTCACCGGGCCGCTCGGGTCGGTCGCGGTGACGGTGAGCAGTTCGGTGGTCCACGCGATGCCGAAGGCACGCGAAAGCGCCTGTGTCGCAGCCGAAGAGCTGATGTCGGGGCCCAGATCGCGCGGCAACAGCGAGACCGCGTCACCCACGGTGACAACCTTGCCGAGCAGTGCCTGGCGCAGCGTCGCCGCGGCGATGGTGCGGGTGGCCTGCACCGAGCCGCTCACCGAGATCCGCCGCGCGCCGAACACGGTGACCGGCGCGACCGCCACGCTGGCGTCCTCACGCAGACCCGCGTTGGAGAGGGTGACGTCATCGAGCAGTGCGACCCCCGCGGGTGTGCCCGAGGGGGCGACGGCGACCACCGCCGCCGTGCGCCGCGACCCGATGACGGCGATCGCGTCCCATTCGCGTAGCCCGAGCGCGGTCAACGCCTCGGGGTGCAGTCGGACCACACCGCGTCGAGCGTCGGCGGCGGATTGGTTGAGACGGGCGGTGAGCGCTAGGTCGGCCACCTAGCCAGGTTAGGTCACCGCCGAAGTGTGGCGGTGCGAAGACGATCAGCTGCCGGGCAGCGCCGGCGGTCGCGACACCGACCCGTCGCGCAACGACAACGTGACCGCGGGAGCCGGGTGCGCGCGGCCGACCCGATCGCACCGCAGTGCGCGATCGGCACCTCTGCCCGGCGGCCCGGCGGCGCCGTGCGATCTGATCGACGGCAGGGGAACACGCGGTGCCTGAGTGGTGCCCGAGCCGGGCCGACACTTCGCTGTGGTGATCGCGCTCGGTAACGGGTGGTCGTGGCGCTGCGCAGCATCGGATTCGGCGCTGTGCGAACGTGCGTGGTGTGTGACGAATCCGCGCGGTCGAGTCGCCGAGCGGATCACGTTCAGCAGGGTCAGCGCTTGACGATCCCGGCAGCCTTGGCGACGGGAGTGTCGGCCTGGCTGGCCGACAGGCACACGAGCTTCGCGGTACCGAGCGCGACATTGGGGGAGCCCTCGAACGGGCTACCGGGGTTCTCGGCGAGGATCTCCTCGATCCGCGCCTTCTCCGCCTCGCCTTGCAACTGCTTGAACTCCGCGCACGTGGTCTGTGAAGCGGGCCCGAGGTCGGGGTCGGGCTGGTTGACGGGCGCGGATTCCTCGGTGCCGGGTTCCTGTGACTGCTCGGGTGTCGCGGAACTCTCCGGTGCTTCGGTGTGTGGCGCGCTCGCGGTGGTGGTGCTGTTTCTGCGCAAGCCGTTGGCGTCGGCGGCGGTGTCGGTGTCGGACCCGCATCCGGCCAGCACCGCGACCGCCGCGGCGGTGGCGATGACCATGATGGAAGTTCGCTGCATACCGTGCTTTCCCCGGTGGATCGGTGCGCCGGGGCCTCCGGCGCGCTCGGTGCAGCGTACCGGGTTCGATCGGTCTGTGGTCATAGCAGCCTCCCGTGGCTAGAGGACCGGCGCCGATGCGCGGTGCTCGAGCAACAACCATGGGTCGACGTGCTTGCGATCGTCTGAACGATCGCTGAAATCAGTGGATCTGGGACTGCCAGTCCGCCGGGACACGCTCACGCGGCCCCGGTGCGCCTTGGTCGGCGGGATGGCTGTTGGGTGGCGCCAGTTCCGGTCCGCCGCTGTAGCTTTCCTCGGTGTCGAAGTTGTAGAACCAGTCCTCGCCCGGCTCGAAGCTCTGGATATACGGATGACCGGTCGCGGTCGCGTGTGCGGTGGCGTGCTGGCCGGGCGAGCTGTCGCAGCAGCCGATGTGGCCGCATTGCGCGCAGCGCCGTAGATGCACCCACCAGCCCTGTGCCGCGTCGCATTCCGCGCAACCTGTACCGCTCGGTGTCGCGCCGGGGTCGATGCCTTCGAGCTGTGCTGCCATCACCGGTCTCCTGTCGCGGGGGGCGTCTGTGGGGTTTCGGTCGTGCTCGCTTCGCTGTTCTCGGTGGTGGGGTGCAGTGGCAGCCACACGGTGAATGTGGTGTTGCCTGGTTCGGATTCGACCCTGATGTCGCCGTCGTGCTTGTGCACGACGATACGGAACGAGATGTCGAGACCGAGTCCGGTGCCCTCACCCATCGGCTTGGTGGTGAAGAAGGGCTCGAAAATGCGCGCGCGGTTGTCCTCGGGGATGCCGGGTCCGGTGTCGCCGATTTCGACGACGGCGCAATCGTTCTCGTGCCTGGTACGGATGGTGAGTGTGCCCTCGCTGTGCATCGCGTACACCGCGTTGTCGATCAGGTTGGTCCACACCTGATTCAATTCCGCCGCGTAGCAGGGTAATTCGGGCAGCGACCGGTCGTAGTCCTTGGTGACCCGCACCCCGTCGCCGATCTTGCGGCTGAGCATCACCAGTGTGCTGTCGAGCAGGTCGTGGATGTCGACCACCTGAAACGGGGCCCTGTCCATCTGGGAATACTGTTTGGCCGCGTCGACCAGTGCCGAGATTCGCGTGGTGGAATCGCCGATCTCGTTCATCAGCAGTTCGGTCTCGATGGTGTAGTTCAGCCACCGAATCGCGCCCTGGAACACCGATTCCGGCGCGCCCTCCAGGGTGCCCGCCACGCGTTCGAGCCAGTCGATGTCGATCCCGGCCTGCACGAAATTCGGCGCGAGGTCCCAGCCGTCGCTGATGCCGTGCTCGTCGAACCAGTCGGCGAGCAGATCTTCCCGGTCCGCGGCCTCCATCGGCGTCAGTTCCGGCGCCTTGGCCACCTGGTCGGCGGCTTCCTCCTGCATCAGCACCAGTGCGCCGAGGGACTCGGGGTCGAATTTGCCCTCCGCCATCATCGCCAACTTGTGGCGTTGGCCAGCGACGCGATCACGCAGCCCCGAGGTGGCGCGGACCGCCGCGGCCGCGGGGTTGTTCAGTTCATGGGTCAGACCAGCCGACAGCGACCCGAGGGCCAGGAGCCGTTCACGTTGCGCGATCCGCATTTTGGCGTTGCGGTTGCCGAAGAACACGCCTTCGAGCAGGTGCACCGCCATCGGGAACCATTCCTGCATCATCCTGGCGAAGATCTCGGCGTCGAGGACGAAGAACCGTGAGGTCCTTCTCACCTGCATGGACCCGTTGTAGTTCTGTTCGACGCGGTCGCCGATATAGGACATCCACGCACCCGCGTACGCGCCACGATGTTCGGTGCGCACCATCTCGATCTCCACGCCGCCCGAAAGCTTGGTGAGGATCACTTCGCCCTCGATCAGCACGTAGAAGCAGGTGGCCGGTTCACCTTCGCGGTAGACGACGCCGGGTTCGATGGTCTCGATGCGTCCGTCGCGGCACAGCCAATCGAGCTGGTCGGCGTCGAGTTTCTCGAACAGGAACAGTGTGCTCAATTCCGCGGGGTCGCACGCCGCGCGGTTACGGCCCTCGGCCGTCGAATCCGAATCCATCTGTGTTCCTCCTGATTACGCGAGGTAGCGGTGCACGAGCATGACGGCCATCGCGCCCTCGCCGACCGCGGAAGCGACCCGCTTGGCGGAATCGGCGTGCACGTCACCGGCGACGAAGACGCCGGGCACGCTGGTCTCGAGGTGGTGTGGGGGCCGAGGGAGTTCCCAACCGGGCGGGCGCGCACCGTCGACCAGGAGGTCGGGTCCTGCCAGCACGTAGCCCGCGTCGTCGCGCAGGACGACGCCGTCGAGCCAATCGGTCTGCGGCGCTGCGCCGATGAACAGAAAGAGCCGTTCGGTGTCGACCTTCTCTTCCTCGCCGGAGCTGTTGTCGCGCAGGATGATCCGTTCCAGATGGTCGTCGCCGTCGGCCGAGCTCACCTCGGTGTTGGTGTGCACAACGATGTTCGGGATCTGCTCGATCTGTTGAATCAGGTAGTGCGACATGGAATTCGCCAGTGCATCACCGCGCACCACCAGGTGCACGGTGCGCGCGCTGCGTGACAGGAATACCGCCGACTGGCCCGCCGAGTTGGCCCCGCCGACGATGTACACGTCGTGTTCGGCGCAACCGGCCGCCTCGGTCATCGCCGAGCCGTAATACACGCCGCGCCCGGTGAATTCGTCTACGCCGGGTGCCGGGTGGTGTCGGTAGTCGACGCCGGTGGAGATGATCACGGTGTGCGCGCACAGCCGCCCGCCGTCGGCGAAGCGCACGGTGCGCGCCGAGCCGTTCACCTCCAACCCGATCACCTCACGGGTGGTGATCACCTCGGCGCCGAATTTGCTGGCCTGCCTGCGCGCGCGATCGGCCAGCTGCGCGCCGGACAATCCGTCGGGGAAACCGAGGTAGTTCTCGATCCGCGAGCTCTGCCCGGCTTGGCCGCCGGTCGCGGTGCGTTCCACCAGCACCGTGCGCAATCCCTCGGAGGCGCCGTAGACCGCCGCGCCGAGCCCAGCGGGCCCACCGCCGACGACGATCAGGTCGTAGAACTCGCCCTCGGCGTTCACCGCGAGCCCCACGTGCTCGGCCAGCTCGCTGTCGGAGGGTTGGATCAGCACCGAACCCGCCGAGGTGATCACCACCGGACAGCGCTGCGGGTCGGCGCTCGCCGCCTCGAGCAGCCGTGCGCCTTTCGGCTCGTCGGCTAAAAACCACCGATACGGTAATTGGTTGCGCGCCAAGAACTCCCGCAGCGAAGACGAGCGCGGCGACCACCGATTGCCCACCACTTTGGTCTCGGTGATCGGCCGCTGATCACTGGCCCGCCACGCCTCCAGCAGACTGTCGAGTACCGGGTAAAGCTTCTCCTCCGGCGGGTCCCACGGCTTGAGCAGGTAGTGGTCGAGATCGATGACGTTGATCGCCTCGATCGCCGCGCTGGTATCGGCGTACGCGGTGAGTAGCACCCTGCGCGCGTAGGGATGCAGGTCCATCGCCTGCTCGAGGAACTCGATGCCGTCCATGCCCGGCATTCGGTAGTCGGCGATGAGTACCGCCACCGCCTGTCCCCGCAGTTCGAGTTCGCGTAATGCGTCGAGGGCCTGCGGGCCGGACTCGGCGCGCACGATCCGGTAGTCGGCGCCGTAGCGGCGACGCAGATCGCGCACGACCGCGCGCGAGACGCCAGGGTCATCGTCGACGCTCAGGATGACCGGCTTGCTGATGGCGGGGGAACTCACCTACGAATTATGAAGCGTCGTGGGCGGGCCTGTCCTGCTCGTTCGCTGCGGGCGCAAGTTCTTTGCCGGCTGTTTGCGCAATCTCGATGCGGACTCATGATTCCGGCCCGGTCAGCGCCGTTGTCCTCGGATAACGTCCAGCTCGTTCGGTGTGAGCAAGCGTTCGAGGCTTTCCTGTGCCGCACTGCGCCGCGCGGGCTCCTCGTCGTCGGTGTCCGCGTCGTCCTGCGGCAGCATCGTCGGATGTTGGTGGCAATAGTCCGCGTACTGCGAATAGTCGTAACCGGGATGATCGTCGTGGCGGCTGGCGTCATCGCCGAGCGAGTTCCGGAACACCGAGGTGTGTTCGGGTGCGATAACGGGGTGCCAAGCCAGACGGTCGGTCGGTCGACGTGTCAGGAGGGAGCGCAGGTTCACGGCGAATCACCTCACGGTTGGACGGAAACCTCGCGGCGGTTTCCGGTACGTGGTCGTGCCTGGTGGGATTTGATTTGCTGCGATGATGCTCTGTCAGCCATTGTGCGCCGAGCGTGACCGTTGGTGAAGACCATGGTGTGAAAATGTGACACAACTGCCTTCCCCATTAGGATGCCGAAGACCTGTCGAAAGCGTTCCGACCGGCCAATGGGCGGGCGCGGGTAGTCCCGGAGGCTGTTATGCCGAAAGATCTCGAAGCCGTTATCGATGTCGCCGCACCACCGGAGCGAGTGTGGGCGGTGGTGTCGGATCTGAAACGGATGCCGGAATTCAGCCCGCAGTGCGTGCGAATGATTCCGCTCGGGCGCACCAAGGAGGGCACGTGGACGATCAACTTCAACCGTGACGGCAAGAAGTTCTGGCCGACCACCGCACGCGTTGTCCGCTACGAGCCGAATCGGGAATTCGCGTTCCGGATCAACGAGAACCACACGGTGTGGAGCTACACGATCGAGCCCACCGAGACAGGCACGCGCCTGACCGAGCGCCGCGATGTCTCCGCCGGCGTGACCCTGTTCTCGCGCAAGCTGATCGATGCGATGCTCGGCGGCGAGCAGCCGTTCGAGGGGCTGTTGGAGCGCGGTATGCAGGAGACGCTCGGCAGGATCAAGGCCGCGGCGGAATCGGGCTCCTGAGTCGAGCGGTCTCCCGCACGGTGTCGACGCACCGTGCGGGAGCACGCGTCCTACCTACCGCCAATCGGGCAGCGTCACGACCTGGGCCGCGTAGGAAAGGCCAGCGCCGAACGCGATGAGCAGCGCGGTGTCGCCCGGCTTGGATTCGCCGTTGCGCAGCAACGCTTCCATCGCCAGGGGCACCGACGCGGCGGAGGTATTGCCCGCTTCCTCGATGTCGTTGGCTAGTGCGCAGTGTTCGGGCAGTTCGAGGACGCGCGCCATGATCTCGATGATCCTGCCGTTGGCCTGGTGCGGGATCATCGCGTCCAGGTCGTCGGTGCTCAGTCCGGCCCTGTCTACCGCGTCACGGCATACCTTCTCCAAAGAGTGCGCCGCCCAACGGAATACCGCGGTGCCCTCCATGCGCATGTACGGCCGGACGGCGTCGAGTCCCTTCTCGTCGATCTCGGCGAAGAACTCCATCCAGTCCTTGTCCTGGCGGATGGCGTGGCTCTGGGTGCCGTCCGAACCCCACACCACCGGGCCGATGCCCTGCTGCTCGGCGGGGCCGACGACCACCGCGCCGGCGCCGTCGGCGAACAGGAAGGCGGTGGAGCGGTCGGTGGGGTTGATCGTGTTGGTCAGCTTCTCGACACCCACCACGAGTACGTGATTCGCGGTGCCGACCCGAACCAGGTCCGAGGCCATCGCCAATGCGTGGCAGAACCCGGCGCATCCGGCGGACACATCGAAGGCGGCGGGTGCGTTCATGCCGAGTTCGGTGGCGATCTGCGGTGCGGCTGCGGGGGTGAGCAGCAGGTGGGTCGAGGTCGCCACGATGACGCAGTCGACCTGCTCGGCGGCGATGCCCGCGGACTCGAGCGCGCCCCGGGCCGCGCCGACGCTCATGCTGTGGATGGTTTCGGATTCCCCGGCGAATCTGCGGGTCTTGATCCCGGATCTGGTGCGAATCCACTCATCGCTCGAGTCGATCGGTCCTGCGACTTCGTCATTGGTGACGATCCGGGTCGGGCGGTAGACGCCGAGACCCAGAATCGCGGTGTGTGCTGCCCCCGTGGTCTGGGCGATTCGAGCAGCCATGTGCGTCTCCTATGTACCTGCGGCTGCGCTTGTGACCTGCGGCGGCGCTGCCGGGTTGTTGCCGAAACTTCGAGCGGGTGTTCCCCATCATCCACCACCTACGACTGCGTAGACATGAGGCCACCTCATATTATCCCGATTGTCGCGTATGCGCCCGGCGTATTTCGACTCGAACGGGGTAGGCCGCTCGTACCATGACATTCGTTCCACATCGCGTGGACACACAATGGATTCGAGGGAAGCCATGTTGGGTCTCGGAATTATCGGCTGGATCATCATCGGCGGCATCGCGGGATGGATCGCCAGCAAGATCATGAAGACGGATGCTCAGCAGGGCATCATCCTCAACGTCGTGGTCGGTGTGGTCGGCGGACTACTCGGCGGACTGCTGTTGGGATGGCTCGGTGTCGATGTCGACAGCGGTGGTTGGTGGTTCAGCTTCTTCACCTGCCTTGCCGGTGCGGTCATCCTGTTGTTCCTGGTGAAGCTGGTGACCGGAAACCGAAGCAGGACCTGACCGGTAGCGGTTGGGTATACGCCCAGGTGTCACCGGCTCCTTTCCCGTAGGGTGTGATCGCTTGCGCCGGACCCCCGTCGTCCCGGCGCGAACCGTTCGCGTCTAGCACGAAAGAGGAGCCTGTGGCCCGCCGTCCCACCCCACCCGGCACGCCAGCACGTACTGGGATCGGCCACGTCGCCGACCTGGTACGCAAGGCAATTCCACCGCTACACCCCGCCGGGCTGCCGTTCGTCGCCACGCCACTGGCCGTGGCCGTCGTGGGCGGTAGGAACAAGTGGGTGCGCAGGGCAGGGCTCGGCGCCGCCGCGGCGTGCGCGACATTCTTCCGGCATCCCGACCGGGTGCCGCCGAACCGTCGCGGCGCCGTGGTCGCGCCGGCCGACGGTGAGATCGCACTCGTCGACACCGCCGTCGCACCCGCCGAACTCGGGCTCGGCACAGCGCCGTTGCCTCGCGTCAGCATCTTCCTGTCCGTGCTCGATGTGCACGTGCAGCGCACCCCGGTCTCCGGTCTCGTGCGGTCGGTGATGCACCAGCCCGGCCAGTTCCGTTCCGCGGACCTGCCCGAGGCAAGCTCGGTGAACGAGCGCACCACGATGGTGTTGGAGACCCCCGAGGGCCAACGCCTCGTCGTGGTGCAGATCGCGGGCCTGCTCGCGCGCCGCATCGTCTGCGATGCCCAGGTCGGCGACGTGTTGACCATCGGTGACACCTACGGCCTGATTCGCTTCGGCTCCCGCGTCGACACCTACTTCCCCGAGGGCACCGAACTTCTTGTCCGGCCGGGCCAACGCACCATCGGCGGGGAAACTGTTCTCGCCGTGCTGGACTCGGCGTTACCGGGATCGGGCGACCCCTCGGTGGACGCCGGTTCGTGATGGAATCGGCAGTCGCGCCACGGCGCAGTAGGACGATCCGCCTGCTGCCGAGCATAGTGACCATCATGGCGCTGTGCGCGGGTCTGTCCGCGGTGAAATTCGGCCTCGACGGCCAGCTGCCGACCGCGCTGGCCATGATCGGCGCGGCAGCGGTGCTCGACGGGCTCGACGGCAGGCTCGCGCGCATGCTCGACGCGACCACCAAGATCGGCGCCGAGCTGGATTCGTTGTCCGACGCCATTTCCTTCGGCGTCGCACCCGCGCTCGTGCTGTACGTGACCCTGCTCGACAGCAACAGCGCGGGCTGGATCGTCGCGTTGCTGTACGCGGTGAGCATCGTGCTGCGCCTGGCCAGGTTCAACACCCTGATGGACGACGACGATCGCCCGGATTGGGCGCGTGAGTACTTCGTCGGGGTGCCCGCGCCCGCCGGTGCGTTGATCGCCATGGTGCCCGTCGCGTTGCTCGTGCAGTTCGGTGACGGTTGGTGGGTCGGCTTCTACGCGGTGCTGGTGTGGACGGTGTTGTCGGCGGCCTTGGCGGTGAGCACTATTCCGACGCTGGCGTTGAAGTCGGTGTCGGTCGCGCCGCAAGCCGCGGCGGGTCTGCTCGTGGTGGTCGCGGCGGCGGCGGCCGCGTTGCTCGTGTATCCGATCGTGCTGCTGCTGGTGCTCGTCGGGCTGTATCTCGCGCACATCCCGTTCGCCTGGTATTCGCAGCGTTGGGTCGCGGCGCGACCGGAGACCTGGGAGCACAAGCCTTCCGAGCGGCGCGCGCAGCGTAGGGCGGCACGCAGACCGGTGATTCGGCGGCCCGCGTTGCGCAGGCCCGCGCTCCGTCGGCCCGCGCTTCGCAGGCCCGCCATCCGTGGGTCCACCGCGCGGCTTCGGTTGCGTAGGCCCGGCGGCAAACCGAGCGAAGACGAACTCTAGAACCCCAGGGCACGCGCTGATTTCGAGCGATCGCGCATCGGCGTTGCAAGAATGCCGCAAGGATACGAAAAGTTCGCGGTGCGAGTCTGCCGAGACAGCAATCATTCGTGTGCGCGAGCGCTTCATCGTTCCGAAGCTCGGCACTCGGATCGGCACAGGAGGGTGACGATGGAGCAGGACGGTCTGCACGAGTTCCTCGCACATCGACCCCGGCTGTTCGCGTTGGCCTACCGCATGCTCGGCTCGGCGAGCGAGGCCGAAGACGTTGTGCAGGAGACGTATCTGCGCTGGGATGGCACAGATCGGGCCGAGATTCGTTCCGTCGAGGCGTGGTTGACTACGGCGTTGGTGAATCTCTGTCGTAGCGAACTTGTTTCGGCGCGTGTGCGCAGAGAAAGCTACGTCGGGCCGTGGCTGCCCGAACCGATGCCCACCGCGGGTGGCGAACTCGGCCCCTTGGAGACGGTCGAAGAGCGCGAACAGGTTTCGCTGGCCTTGTTGACCGCGTTGGAGCGGCTGACCCCGGTGGAGCGTGCGGTATTCGTGTTGCGCGAGGCGTTCGGGTACGCCCATCGCGAGATCGCCGACATGCTGTCGGTGACCGAGGTCAACTCGCAGCAGATCTTCCGCCGTGCCCGGATGCATGTGCGAGAAGACAAGGTGCGCTTCGAGATTCCACCCGAGGACGCGCGCGAGTTGGTCGAGCGTTTCCTCGGTGCCGCGCGTGACGGTGACGTCGAGGGGTTGCGCAGGATGCTCGCCGCCGAGGTTGTCGCGACGGCCGATGGCGGCGGTGTGGTGAATGCGGCACGGCGTCCGGTGGTCGGTGCCGAGCATGTGGCGCGGTACCTGGCCGGTTTGCTGCGCTGGGCGGTACCGGAGATGAAGATGGCGGTGGAAGAGGTCAACGGCGAGCCGGCGGCCGTGGTGCGGGTGCGGGGCGGGGTGGTGCTCATCGTCGGTATCGAACTGGGTGCCGACGGTATCGGCGCGCTTCGGCTGCTGGTCAACCCGGAGAAGCTGGCGCGCTACACCGAGCTCGCCGGGCCTTCGTCGCGGTAATAACCGCAGGTCGAGCCGGTGTGAGCTGGTTCACGCTCGAAGTGTGTCAGGAATCCGCGCGGTGTCCGGTCTTGGGTGATGTAGGCCATCGAAAAGGAGCCACATCATGAGCGAACAGCATCGGATCGTCGTCCTCGGCGCGGGGTACGGCGGGTTGTCTTCGGCGCGCAGGCTCGTACGCAAGGCGCGCGGGGCACGGATCACCGTCGTCGATACCCGGACGCGTTTCGTCGAACGGGTTCGACTGCACCAACGTGCCGCGGGTCAGGACATTCCCGCATGGGATCTCGCAGCGGAGTTGGGGCGCAAGGGAATCGAGTTCATCCAGGCCCGCGCCACCGAGATCGACACCGAGGGAAGGCGGGTGTTGCTCGACCCGGTGGGCGCGGGCGACCGGGAGTCGGTCGGTTACGACACCCTGATCTATGCCCTCGGTAGTGGCAACAGTCAGCACAGTGTTGCCGGGGTGAGCGAGCACGCGTACTCGGTCTCGACCCCCGAGGACGCCGAGGCCATCGTGTGCGCCGATGCGCTCGACGGTAAGACCGTCGCGATTGTCGGCAACGGGTCCACCGGGATCGAGCTGGCCGCGGAACTCGGGGAATCGCAGCCGAATACGCGCGTGCTGTTGCTGGGTTCGGAGGAGGCGGGCGCGTGGTTGTCACCGCGCGGGTGCGCGCATGTCGGTCGAACGCTGGCCCGGCTCGGGGTCGAAACCTATGCGCAGGTCAAGGTGATCGAGGTGACCTCGGCGGGGGTGCGGCTGGCCGACGGGCGGCTGATCGAGGCGGATGCGACGGTGTGGACCGCGGGTTTCGGTGTGCCCGATCTCGCCGCGCGCTCGGGGTTCGAGGTGGACGCGTCGGGGCGGGTCGTGACCGATGCGACGTTGCGTTCGGTGTCGCATCCCGAGGTGTTCGCGGTCGGTGACAGTGCGGTCGTGGTGGGGTCCGATGGCAAGCGGTTGCGGATGGCATGCGCGACGGCCCTGCCCACCGGCAAGTACGCCGCGGATGTCGTCATCGCGCAGTTGCGGGGAAAACCATTGCCGGAGCTGAAGTTTCGCTTCGTCGCACAGTGCGTGAGTCTCGGCCGCAAGGACGGGGTGATCCAGGCGCTGCACGCTGATGATTCGCCGGGGCGGTTCGCGGTGACGGGCCGAGCGGCGGGGTGGTTGAAGGAGCAGGTGGTGCTCGGCGCTGGCCGGTCGGTGCGAGTCTGAAGATCGTCAACCAATGGTTGACGATTGCGTATCGTCAACCTACAGTTGACGGCATGACTGCACCGAATGTTCGGCTCGACGATCTGATCGACGCCATCAAGAAAGCCCGACCCGACAATGTCCTCGAGCAACTGTCCGACGCGGTAGTCGCCGGTGACCACCTCGGCGAAGTGGCCGACCACCTGATCGGCCACTTCGTGGACCAGGCCCGCCGCACGGGCGCCTCGTGGACCGACATCGGCGCCAATATGGGCGTCTCCAAGCAGGCCGCGCAGAAGCGGTTCGTGCCCAAGGGCCCTGGCGATCCCGAGCAGATGAATCCGAGCGCGGGGTTCGCCAAATTCACGCCGCGCGCCAGGGCGGTGGTGGTGGCCTCGCAGGAGCAAGCGCGACGGGCGAAGAACAAGGAGATCGGCACAGCGCACCTAGTGCTCGGATTGCTGACCCAGTCCGAATCGCTTGCCGCGCAGGCGATTATCGCCAACAACGTCACGCTGGAGGCGGTACGCGGCGCGGCGGAGGCGCTGCTGCCCTCCGCTTCGCCGGAAGTGGATCAGGTCGCGCTCATCCCCTTCGGTTCGGACGCGAAGAAGGTGCTCGAACTGACCTACCGCGAGGCACTTCGCCTGGGGCACAACTACATCGGCACCGAACACATCCTACTCGCGCAGCTCGAACAGGAGAACGGCGACGGCGTGTTGACCGGCCTCGGCCTCGACAAGGCGACCGTCGAACAACAGCTCATCGAGCTGTTGGCACCCCTTGTCGCCGCGGCGGAAGCCGCCGAGCAGGCCGAGTGAGCGCTAGCCGCGCCCGCGCAGTCCTCCGCCCCATCGCGGCCAGCTGGCCTCGGGCTTCGGCTCGGGGACCAGTGGGCCACGGCGAATATCGGTGACGAACAGCGGCAACTGCGGCGCCAGCCGGTTCAACAGTTCCAGTCCGCGCTCGCGTCGCCCGCGCGCGGTGCGGTACTCCGGCATCGTGAGTCCGACGATCTGGAGGAAGCGGACGCCCCCGTGTGGGGTGTCGATGGTGCCGAGTTCGGGATCGGCGGTGAAGCAGACCGCGTGTATCGCCGAGTCCCGATGGCCCTCGGCGATCGGACCGTTCGCCTTGATCGCCTGGCCGGGCTCGAACACCTTGCCGGACTGGAAGACGTAACCCGCGAGATTCTGCGCGAAGGTCACCGGCCACCGCGGCGGTTCGGTGTCGCCGGGGTCGCGCAGGAGGCGGAAGGTGAACTCGAAACCCCAGCCGGAGACCTCCTGGCTGTCCCATTCCTTCTCATACAGCTCGGTCATGCCGTAGCTGATGTAGTGCCAATGCGGGACCGGGTCGAGGCGTGGATAGGCGCTGACGCCGTCGAGCGGATCGCCGCCGCCCGACCACGGTTGGTCGTTCGCCCAACGAACCGGCTCGGTATCGCCGTACAGCGGCCGTAGCGCGCCATCGATGGCAGCCCAGCCCGGTGCTTCACTCACTCCGCCACCATAAGTGGCCGCATCGTGTGGCCGCTGCGGTGTCACGTGCCTGCTCGTCGGGCTCGTCCGCCGCCACGCGAAGGCGGGCGAGCCGAATCACACCGACTTCCCTACCGTCGATGGAATCGGTGAATCGCCTGCTCAGTACCGACGTGGGGGGTGCGAGGCGGTGCGCCGAGGGAAGCGGAATTCGGCGATGTCCGACTGACCGGCCGGATTCGGCGATCTTGCCCGCTAAGCTATAGCAATGGCGGATGACACCGATTCCGACCTGATCGCGGGGGAGCGGCGCGCGGACCTGCTCCACGCGCTTTCTTTTGTGTCCACGGAGTCCCAGCCCGACGGCAGCTACGTCGTGAACGGCGACCTGCCTCCGGAGGTCGCGCCGCCGTTCATCAGGGCGGTGATGCGCGTCGAGGCGGAGTTGCTGCTCAATGACGCTGAGCTCGTCACCGTCGAGGAGGGCGAGCCGAGGACTCCCGAGGAACGACGCACCGACGCCTTCGTCGCCTTGGTATTACGGGTGGATGATTTGAAGTGAGCCTCGGGGCGTGTGGGCGCCACCTGGGTTCGGTGCGGTGTCGTCGCGGCGCGCGTTCGTTCGGGAGACCTTGCACTCACCACACCCGAGTGCTAGAAATGGCATTGGCACTCCCGACCTGTGAGTGCCAGGTCGGGACGGTGAGATCGGGTTCCATCGACACCCTCGGTCGTCCGTCGCGGGCACCGAACCTGGCCAGCGTAACTGGGGCGGCCCAACCGGACGTCCTGCGTGTCAGCCATAAACATGGAGGATCTCAACAACGCCATGGCCAAGACAATTGCGTATGACGAAGAGGCTCGCCGCGGCCTCGAGCGGGGCCTCAACGCCCTCGCCGACGCGGTCAAGGTGACGCTGGGCCCCAAGGGTCGCAACGTTGTCCTGGAGAAGAAGTGGGGCGCCCCCACGATCACCAACGATGGTGTTTCCATCGCCAAGGAGATCGAGCTGGAGGACCCGTACGAGAAGATCGGCGCCGAGCTGGTCAAAGAGGTCGCCAAGAAGACCGACGACGTCGCGGGCGACGGCACCACCACCGCCACCGTGCTCGCCCAGGCGCTCGTGCGCGAGGGCCTGCGTAACGTCGCGGCCGGCGCCAACCCGCTCGGCCTCAAGCGCGGCATCGAGAAGGCCGTCGCGGCCGTCACCGACAGCCTGCTGAAGACCGCCAAGGAGATCGACACCAAGGAGCAGATCGCTGCTACCGCGGGTATCTCGGCGGGCGACGCGTCCATCGGTGAGCTCATCGCCGAGGCCATGGACAAGGTCGGCAAGGAAGGCGTCATCACGGTCGAGGAGGCGCAGACCTTCGGGCTGTCGCTGGAGCTCACCGAGGGTATGCGCTTCGACAAGGGCTACATCTCGGGTTACTTCGTCACCGACCCCGAGCGTCAGGAAGCGGTCCTCGAAGACCCGTACCTGCTGCTGGTCGGCTCGAAGATCTCGACCGTCAAGGATCTGCTTCCGCTGCTGGAGAAGATCATCCAGGCCGGCAAGCCGCTGCTGATCATCGCCGAGGACGTCGAGGGCGAAGCCCTCTCGACCCTGGTCGTGAACAAGATCCGCGGCACCTTCAAGTCCGTCGCCGTCAAGGCGCCCGGCTTCGGTGACCGTCGCAAGGCGCAGCTCGCCGACATCGCCATCCTCACCGGTGGCGAGGTCATCAGCGAAGAGGTCGGCCTCTCCTTGGAGACCGCCGGCATCGAGCTGCTCGGCACCGCGCGCAAGGTTGTCGTCACCAAGGACGAGACCACCATCGTCGAGGGTGCGGGCGACGCGGAGGCCATCAAGGGCCGGGTCGCGCAGATCCGTAGCGAGATCGAGAACTCGGACTCCGACTACGACCGTGAGAAGCTGCAGGAGCGCCTGGCCAAGCTGGCCGGCGGTGTCGCGGTGATCAAGGCGGGCGCGGCCACCGAGGTCGAGCTCAAGGAGCGCAAGCACCGCATCGAAGACGCCGTTCGCAACGCGAAGGCCGCCGTCGAAGAGGGCATCGTCGCCGGCGGTGGCGTGGCGCTGCTGCAGGCCGCTCCCGCGCTGGAAGGCCTTGGCCTCTCCGGTGACGAGGCGACCGGTTCCAACATCGTGAAGTTCGCGCTGTCGGCTCCGCTGAAGCAGATCGCCTTCAACGCCGGCCTCGAGCCGGGCGTTGTCGCGGAGAAGGTGTCCAACCTTCCCGCGGGCCACGGCCTCAACGCCGATTCCGGCGCGTACGAGGACCTGCTCGGCGCCGGTGTCGCCGACCCGGTGAAGGTCACCCGCTCCGCGCTGCAGAACGCGGCGTCGATCGCGGCTCTGTTCCTCACCACCGAGGCCGTTGTCGCCGACAAGCCGGAGAAGAACGCCGCTCCCGCCGGCGATCCGACCGGTGGCATGGGCGGCATGGACTTCTGAGTCCTGCCTCTGCGCAACACTGTTCGAACCGAAAGCCGATCCGCCAGCAGGCGGGTCGGCTTTCGGGCTTTCGGTGGCGTCTCAGGCGTCTCAGGCGTCTCGGTCGATGGCGGGTTGACGCTGTTTCGCCTTGGCGGCGTTGGCGTTTCGTCGGGTGCGTCGCTTGAAGAACCAGGTGGACAGTCCGGTGACCATCAGCGCGAGCGGGCTCAGGCCCAGGATCGCCCACACGATCCGCCACCAGTCGTTGACCAGCCAGCCGAAATGCGCGGGTTCGAAGACCTTGTCGTAGAAGGTATTCGCGAGCGGACGGTCGTGTGACTTGTCGACGACCTTGGTGTCGGTGGCGTCGGCGGCGTTGACGTAGACCGAGACATCACCGCTGTAGAAGGCGCGCTCACCGTAGGGTGCGTAGTCGCCGGCGACCGAGGCGACGTAGTACGGCGTCGCCGGTGTCGGCAGCATCAGGTAGGCGAGGCGGCCAGGCTTGGCGCGCAACGCGCTGTCGGTGGCTTCGGTGACGGAGATCTGTCTGCTGCCCTCGGCGCTCGGGCGTGGGGTGTAGATGTCTTGTGCGGGTGCGAGTTCGGTGTCGCCACCGGTTGTGGCGAGCCATGCCTTCTCGACGAAGGGCATTTCGATCGCCGCGCCGGTGACGCCCCACATCAGTAGGAAGGGGACGCTGATGATCCCGATGACGTTGTGCAGGTCGAAGTCTCGCGCGAATCGGCCTTTGCGCCGGCGCACCCGGAACCCGTGCTTCCAGCGTTTCAATGACGGCCACCAGATGATCGCGCCGGTCACGGCCAGCACGACGAGTAGCAGTCCGAGGACACCGAGAATCAGTGCCGACCAGGTGAGGTCGAGCAGCGGGACCGTTTCGTGCAGCGCGGGGACGGCGCCCGGGGAGGACAGGCAGCCGAAGGCGCAGTCGTGCAGGTTCACCAGCCAGCCCAGCGGCCCTTCGACGAGATCGACGCGCTCGTTGATCCTGCCGGTGCCGGGGTCGATGCTGTAGGCCGAGGCATAGGCCTTGTCTCCGACGGCGATGATGCCGCCGTCGGTGCCGACCCAGCCGATGTCGAACGCGGGGTCGCTCGCGCGTACCAATTCGACGGCTTGCTCGGTGCTGATCACCGGCGCGGTGTCGGTGTGCTGGTAGAAGGCGGAGTGCTGAGCCCGGAAGATTTCGGCGTGGTAGAGCAGGACGACGCCCGTGGTGCATTCCACGACCAGGACGAGTCCCAGGATCAGCGAAGACCAGCGGTGCGCGACGATGAGCGCGCGGCGCACCGGCTTGCGACCGCGTCGACGTGCGCGTCCGCGTGGGTGGGTGGGCGTCGCGGTGTTTCGGCGCCGGGCGGGAGGTTGGCCGCCACGCAATCGGTCGCGCCACGTGCGCGGTGTTTGCTCCGACCGGTCCTGCGGTTTCTCCGGCCGCGGGGTGCTCGGCGCACTCACATCCAGATCACTCATTAGGATAGGCTAACTTGGCGAGGTGGGTTTTCGCGACCCGATGGTGTTCTCCGGTCGGGGGAGCCGCGGGGGGATGTGCGCGGGTGGCGAGTAACGGGCGCGGCGGTTTCGCCGACTCTGTTGGTGTCGGCCGGTTACGGTATGCGGCACTAGTTCGCGAAATTGCGAAAGCCCGATTGCGTTACGGAAATTCACTGGCCGTAGCCGATAGTCGGCGAAACCAGGCTCGCAGCATCGGGATGCTCGGTCTGCTTGGTTAGCGAATTAAAATCTATTGATATCCGCTAAAACTGGAGTATCGGTGGAGATCCGACCTATTGCCGACTCAGCAAACATCCAGTAACAATTATAAAATAAGTACGCGTATGGCCGGTTGTCTTAATTATCGGCCATTGGTCGAGGTTGAACGATCAAGAAAAATGGTACCAGTTTTTATTACCGGTTAGTAGTGAATCGAGTTGCCGATCAGTTGTAAACATCTGGCGAACTTCTGGCGGCTGCCTGCAAAATAGCGAAAGGGTGGATACTTGTCGGGCCGGTCCAGGGCTTCTGTATTGTCTGGTTCAATGTCACAGGATGCGAATACGGGTCGAATGTATGCCGGGCAACCCGTCGAGGACCGGCAACGTCAGCGGCGTGCGCGTTTTCTGGAATCCGGCCTGACGGTCTTTGCCCGCGACGGATACGCCAATAGTTCGGTCGGCGCCATCTGTAAGGATGCCGGGCTGTCCTCGCGACAGTTCTACGAGGAGTTCACCGGTCGCGAATCGCTGCTATTGGAACTCTACGAACAGATAGATCGCGAGTCGCGCGAGACGGTCGAGAAAGCGCTTGCCGTGACAGCCAAGACCGGTGCGGGTCCGCTCGAGGTCATCAACGTGGCCGTGCGTGCCTACGTCGAGTCCATCGGTTCGGATCCGCGTAAGGCGAGGGTTGCCCTCGTCGAGGTGGTCGGCGCCACCCTCAAGGTGGAGAAGTTCCGGCTGGAACTGCGCAGGGTGTGGGGTTCGGTGCTCGCCGGGGCAGCGGAGAACGCCGCTCTTCGTGGTGCGATCCCCACCGGCGACTACGAGATGCGCTCCTTGGCCATCATCGGGGCGGTCAATTACGTGGTCGATTCGTGGAGTGGTGCGGAGCCGCGGCCCGCGCTCGATGACGTGATTCGGGTGCTGAGCAGGGTAATCGTCGGCGCCGTTCAGGCCTAGCGGTACCGGGCGATGGCGGGGTCGACGCGGTAGCGTTTTCGCCCATGCAGACAGTCCCGATCCAGATGCCGGACGGAAGCACCGTTCCGGTGCGGCTGATCCCGGCCGAAGGTGCGCATCGGCATCCGGTCACCCCGGATATGCCGCGCCCGGTGCTGGTGATCGTGCCGGGACTCGGTGTCCCCGGTGGCTATTACGAACCATTCGCGACCGGCCTGGCCGAGCGCGGTTTCGACGTGGCGATCGGGGAACTGCGTGGCAACGGTGACAGCAGGCCGAAACCGAGCTTGGCGAGCACCTTCGGCTACCACGAGCTGGTATCGGTCGACTTTCCCGCGATCTTCGGTGCGGTGCGTGACCGGTTTCCGCAGAGCACGCCGTACCTGGTCGGCCACAGCATGGGCGGCCAACTCGGCGTGCTGTACGCGGCGCGGGTGCGCGGCCGGCTCGGCGGACTGGTGCTGCTCGCCTCGGGAACGCCGTATCACCGCGGCTTCCGCGGGCTTTCGGGCCCCGGCATGCTGCTGGGCACCGCCGCCGTCTCGCTCACCGCGAACCTCGCCGGTGTCTGGCCGGGTGACCGGGTCTCGATGGGATTCGGTCGCCAATCTCGCGTGCTGATGTCGGATTGGGCGCGCCTGGCGCGCACCGGCCGCTTCGTCCCGGTCGGCGCCGATATCGACTACGAGGAGCGGATCGGCCGCCTGAAGCTGCCGGTGCTCTCGATCACGATGACCGGCGACGATCTGTCCCCCGCGGGCGCGGCGGCGCATCTGTTGGCGAAATTGCCGAAGGCCGACGTCACCACGTGGCACCAGCCGCAACCGTTGGGGCACAACGGCTGGATCCGACAGAACGTGAGCACCATCGACCGGATCGAGAAGTGGTTGCGCGATCGGTAACCGGCGGGTCAGCTGTCGGAGTGGTGGGCGAATCCGTCGAGCACCGCGTCGAGGCCGGTTTCGAAATGGTCGGCTCCCGCCGCCGCATCGTCTGCGGCGGCCAACGAGTTGTATTCGACAGCGCCGGGTTTCGGCTTGCGGCTGCGAGCGACCGAGGCCACGGCGTGGCTGAGGATATGACCGATGACGTACTCGCGCAGACATCGGGCAAGATGCGGCGCGGACGAAAGCGGAAGGAAGCGAGTCGGCGGCCGAGGGTGTGCCGCCGACTCGGCGAAATCAGGTGGTTTCGGGGCGCTCGATCAGCATCTGGGTGAAGAACTCGTAGATCAGGGTCGCCTGGAAGGCCGACTGTTTGTTGTCGGCCGCGCCGCCGTGGCCGCCCTCGATGTTCTCGTGGTACCAGAACTCGCGGCCCTGAGATTCCAAGAGTGCGGCCATCTTTCGGGCATGGCCGGGGTGCACTCGATCGTCGCGGGTGGAGGTGGTGAGCAGGATCGGCGGGTAGGTGAGATCGGTGCGGGTGTTCTGGTACGGGGAGTACTTGCCGAGGTATTCCCACTCCTGCGGCTTGTCGGGGTCGCCGTACTCGGCGACCCAGGACGCACCCGCCAGCAAGAGGTGGTAGCGCCGCATGTCCAGCAGTGGAACCTGACAGACGATGGCGCCGAACAGTTGCGGGTAGCGGGTGAGCATCACGCCCATCAGTAGTCCGCCATTGCTGCCGCCGACGGCACCCAACTGTTCGGGGGTGGTGATCCCTCGGGTGACGAGATCGGTGGCGATCGCCGCGAAATCCTCATACACCTTGTACCGGTTGGCTTTCTGCACCGAGGTGTGCCAGTGCGGCCCGTATTCGCCGCCGCCCCGGATATTGGTCATCACCCAGGTGCCGCCGCGTTCGAGCCACCCCATCCCCGACGCGCCGCTGTAGGCGGGGGTGCGGGAGATCTCGAAGCCGCCGTAGCCGGACATCACGGTCGGGCCAGGGATCGCCTTGCGGTCGCGGTGACGGATCACGAAGTACGGGATCCTGGTTCCGTCCTCGGAGGTGGCGAAGTATTGCTCGGTCTCGATGCCCTCGGTGTCGAAGAAATCGGGTTCCTGTCGCAATACCTCGGTGCTGCCGCCGACCGATGTGCTGAGCAAGGTGGTGGGTGTGGTGAAACCGCTTGTGGTGAGCATGAATTCGTCGCCACCCTCGAGCGGGTCGAGGTTCATCGCCCCGGTGGTGGCCATCGGCGGGGTGTCGGCGAGTGGTTCGGTCTGCCAGCCGTCGGCGCCGGGTGTGAGCACGTAGAGCCTGGTCTGCACGTTCTCGAGGGTGATCAGCAGCAGGTGGTTTTCGGTCCAGCCGTACCCGTGTAGCGCGGTATCGGCACTCGGTGTGAAGATCTCCTCGAAGGCGACTGTGCCGGAAAGGAACTCGGGGAAGTTCCCGGCAAGCAGGGTGCCCGACCGGTAGTGGTGATCGCCCACCTGCCACGGGGACTTCAGCCGCACGAGCAGGTGGTCTTTGTACCAGGAGACCCCGGCGTCCGTCGGCAGGTCGAGCAGTCTCAGCTGCCCGTCCTCACCGATCAGATACGCCTCCTCGTTGTAGAAGTCGGTGGCTCGGCCGACGAAATGCCGTTCGTAGCCGGGGGTTCGGTCATATGCCGCGGAGACCGAGATGTCGCTGGCCGCCCCCTCGAAGACCGTCACGGCCTCTTCCAGTGGTGTGCCGCGCCGCCAACGCTTGGCGATGCGCGCATAACCGGAGTCGGTGAGCGAGCCCGGGCCGAAATCGGTTCCCACATAGACGGTGTCGATATCGATCCAGCTGATCTGCGACTTCGCTTCGGGCAGGGAGAAGCCGCCGTCGGCGGGCTCCAGAAATGTTCTTGTCGTCAGGTCGAATTCGCGCACCACCTTGGCGTCGGCGCCACCGCGCGACAGGCTGATCAGCGCGCGCGACTGTGTGGGCCGCAGCACCCCCGCGCCGCCCCACACCCAGTTCTCCGCCTCGGCGGCGGCGAGCTCGTCCAGATCGAGCAGCACATCCCACTCCGGGTTCTGCCCGGCGTATTCGGTGAAAGTGGTGCGCCGCCACAGGCCGCGCGGGTGCGCGGCGTCGCGCCAGAAGTTGTAGAGCCAGGGCCCGCGCCGACCCGGATACGCGATCTTGGTGTCGGTATCGAGCATGTCGAGGATGCGATGCTCGAGCACGCTGAACCGGTCGGAGGAGGCGAACCGGTCGATGACGACCTCGTTGTGTTCGCGCGCCCAGGCCAATGCGCGGTCGCTGGTCACTTCCTCGAGCCAGAGGTAGGGATCGTTCACGTTCTGCTCGACGCCACTCATGCCCACATTGTCGCTGAAGGGCCGTGCGGTGGGCGGATGGGGCGCGGGCCGCCCACCGAGGTTCAGTTGTTGCCCCATTCCCAGGGCAGGCAGCCCGCCAGCTTGAGCCGCGTCACCAGTCCTGAGTTGACGTTGGTGCTCGACCCGCCGCCCGCGCCCATCGCCAACAGCAGGTCGGCACCGAGTCCGGCGCCGAACGAGCAGCCGAGCAGGTTGACGTCGACGGTGAGGAATTCGTCGGGTTGCTGGAAGTCCGGTTGTCCCGGTTCGGACTTCTGTTGCTCGGACTGGCCGGGCTCGGCGGGCTTCGGCTCGTCCGCGTACGCCGAACCGGCCGCGGCGACCGTGGCGATGGTCAGCGCGACGGCGAGGGCGGTGATCCTGCGCAACGACGGCGTCAGCAAGCGGTCCTTGACGATACGCACGAAGTTCTCCTGTTGTGGCGATGAAGGTTTCGAGGACGGCCCATCGACTGCTTCGGCGGCCGTGCGTGCCAGACCGTATCGCACAGTTCGGTGTGGTTCCCATTCGTGCGCTGCCCCGATTTGCGGGGTGTTGCTTCCCACCCGTGGCACGGAAGCACCGGTGCGGTGTGGCAAATCGCTCGAGTTCGGGGGAGGCGGTGGGCGGCGGACGCGGGCGCGGCTAGGCTCGGGTTGTGACTTCCCATTACGACGTTGTCGTTCTCGGTGCCGGTCCAGGCGGTTACGTCGCCGCCATCCGTGCGGCACAGTTAGGCCTCCGAACCGCGATCGTCGAGCAGAAGTATTGGGGTGGGGTGTGCCTGAACGTCGGCTGCATCCCCTCCAAGGCGCTGCTGCGCAACGCCGAGCTGGCCCACATCTTCACCAAGGAGGCCAAGACATTCGGCATCTCCGGTGACGTGACCTTCGATTTCGGCGCGGCTTACGACCGCAGCCGCAAGGTCGCCGACGGCCGGGTCAAGGGCGTCCACTTCTTGATGAAGAAGAACAAGATCGACGAGTTCGACGGTAAGGGCACCTTTACCGGGCCGAACGCGCTGTCGGTCGAATTGTCCAAGGGTGGGACCGAGTCCCTCACCTTCGACAACGCGATCATCGCGACGGGCACCACCACCAAGCTGCTGCCGGGCACCCAGCTCAGCGCCAATGTGGTGACCTACGAGGAGCAGATCCTCACTCGCGATCTGCCCGGCTCGATCCTCATCGTCGGCGCGGGCGCGATCGGCATGGAGTTCGCCTACGTTCTGAAGAACTACGGCGTCGATGTGCGCATCGTGGAGTTCCTGGATCGCGCGCTGCCCAACGAAGACGCGGACGTCTCCAAGGAGATCACCAAGTCCTACAAGAAGCTCGGTATCACCATCAGCACCGGTGCGGCCGTGCAGTCCATCGACGACGACGGGGCGAAGGTCACCGTCTCGATCAAGGACAACAAGTCCGGCTCGGTGGAGACCGTCACCGTCGACAAGGTGTTGCAGGCCGTTGGTTTCGCTCCCCGCGTGGAAGGTTTCGGCTTGGAGAACACCGGTGTCGCGCTCACCGATCGCGGTGCCATCGCGATCGACGACAACATGCGCACCAACGTCAATGGCATCTACGCCATCGGTGATGTCACCGCGAAGCTGCAACTCGCGCACGTCGCCGAGGCGCAGGCTGTGGTGGCGGCCGAGACCATCGCCGGTGCGCCGACGGTGACCCTGGGTGATTACCGCATGCAACCGCGTGCCACCTTCTGCCAGCCGCAGGTCGCCAGCTTCGGGCTCACCGAACAGCAGGCGCGCGACGAAGGTTACGACGTGAACGTCGCGACCTTCCCGCTCACCGCCAACGGCAAGGCGCACGGTCTGGGCGATCCCACCGGTTTCGTGAAGCTGATCTCCGACAACACCTACGGTGAGCTCATCGGCGGCCACCTGATCGGCCACGATGTCTCCGAGCTGTTGCCGGAGCTCACGTTGGCGCAGAAGTGGGACCTCACGGTGAACGAGCTCACCCGCAATGTGCACACCCACCCCACGCTTAGCGAGGCGTTGCAGGAGGCGTTCCACGGCCTGGCCGGGCACATGATCAACTTCTGATCGACCGTTCCGTGAAGGAGGCGGTGGTGGTTCGCGGGAGTGCGAATCCACCACCGCCTTCGTCGTTCCGATCCACGATGCGTGGGTGGAACCTGTGTGCGACAAGGATTTTCGTCCGAAGATCGACTGAGGACCGTGGTCGTCGGCGGTCGGAATCGCGCTGCGTGGTTCTCGGCTCGGGTCATGCCGATGGTGACCGTATCGGCGGCGGGGGTGTTCGAGAATCGAGCTGCGGGTTGTTGGTTCGGGTGGTGTCCGAGCCGATGTGACCGCATCGGTACCGGGGGCTGTCCGGCGAGCGGTGGTCGCAGATGGCGGCGCGTTCGCGGTTACAGTGTGCGGTCAACTGCTCGATTCTCGACTGATCGGTGACCGCGATGCGACGACGGAGGTGGTTGCTCGGTGGGGCGCTCGTGGTGGTGGTGCTGCTCGCGGTGGTGGTCGGCGGGTATCAGTTGATGAATTCGCGGACGTTCCAGTTGGCCGGGCGGTTGGTGGATCGCGTCGATTCCGCCGAGAAGGTCGTGGCTCTCACCCTGGACGACGGTCCCACCGAGCACACGACCGAGATATTGAGTGTCCTTGCGGCGGAGCAGATTCCGGCTACTTTCTATCTGACCGGCGGCGAACTCGACGAGCACCCCGAGGCGGGTCGCGCGATCGCCGAGGCAGGCCACGAGATCGGCAATCACACCTACCACCACCGCAGAATGGTCGCGGTGTCCGACCGGACGGTGCGCGAGGAGATCGAACGCACCGATGCCGAGATCGCGCAGACCGGCTACCGAGGTGCGGTCACCTTCCGACCGCCGTACGGAAAGAAGTTGTGGGCCTTGCCCAAATACCTGTCCGACCACAACCGGGTAAGTGTCACCTGGGATGTCGAACCCGATTCCGGCACCGGCGCTGGCACCGATCAGCTGGTGGCCGATACCCTCGCCGAGGTACGCCCGGGGTCGATCATCCTGCTGCATGCGATGTACGCCTCCGGTGCGCCCTCCCGTGCCGCCCTCGCGCCGATCATCCGCGAACTGCACGAAGCGGGCTACCGTTTCGTGACAGTCTCGGAACTGTTGTCGCACAATCGATACTGACTCCTGCCGCCAGAAGCCCTGGCCGCTATTCGGTGTCGGTACCGGCGTTCGCAGGTGAGCCGACGGGCCCGGTGGGGTTGTCGACCGGGTAGGTGAGTCGGGCTCGTGTCGAGCGTTTGGTGGGTCCGCTGGAAGTGACGTCGTCGACCAGGGATTGGTGGCTGTCGCTACACGAATTCGCGTGTGGCCGACCTTTCCGGCCCGGTGCACGAGATTGGGTGTCTGGTCGACTCGAAAGCCTTGGCCGCCAATATGTTTCGCTCTTTTCTTGCATAGGGGTCCGACTGCCTCGCCCGGTAGCATTATCGGCCGGGTGCCTGCGGATTGTTCGAAGCGGGCGGTCGCTGTGGGGTCAGCTCCTGCCGTAGGCGTAGGTCGGGGTGATGACGGCGAGGACGCGGCGGTCGGCGACCATGGCGGCGCGGTATTCGGCCCAGTCGGGGTGCTCACCCGCGCCGGCGCGGTAGTAGTCGACCAGGGCGTCGACGCCGGGGTCGTCGGGTGCGCTCGCCACCGGGGTGAGTTCCACCTCGCCTTCGATCACGGTGTAATCGGCGAAGTCGTCACTGCTGACGTGGACCGCGGCCCACGGAACGCGACGCAAATTGTGGTACTTCGCCCGGTCGGCGGTGATGGAGACGCGAATGATCCCGTCGTCGCCGATCACGTGCAGCACATTCGACAACTGCGGACGACCATCCCGACGAATAGTGGTGAGCACCGACCAGCGGTGCGCGCGGGCAAAGGCGACTGCGGTGCTGAGTTCCATGCCCTGATTCAACCAGGATCGAAGCCGTCATCTTCTCGATCAACTCGAAGCAGGGTCACCAGGTCGCTCCCGGTGCTACTTCTGGCGCATCCACGCGGAGGTCATCCGTGGTCGTCCGCCCTCGCGCGGAGCTCCCGGTGATCGGTCGGCTGCTTGGGCTTGGCGTGCCTCGGCCCGTTGGCTTGGCGGCTCGGTCGAGGGTCTTGGTCCACCCCGCGCGGCGCGATCGTCGAAGTGCCGGTAACCGCCTGGCGGCCTCGCTCAGCGGGGGTTCATGGGAGACAACGCCGGGGGCGTGTGGGTCGAGGGCCGACAAAGTTCGTACCAACGGGTTTCTACCCGGTGGATATCGTGTGGAGCTCCTGGTGGCCGTGGTCAATGGCGATCGTAGGCTGCTTGGGCCTCGCGCACCTTCGGCATGTTGGCTTCGACGGCTTGGACCAGGTTCTCCAGGTGATCGGCGATTTCGGCGCCCAGGTCGGTGAGGGTGTATTCGACGCGCGGTGGGATGGTTTCGTGTACTTCGCGGTGCACCATGCCGTCGCGTTCCAGGGCGTGCAGCGTTTGGGCGAGCATGCGTTCACTGATTCCGTCGACGCGTCTGCGTAGGGCGCTGAAACGGTAGGGACCGTCCCGGAGTGCGACCAGCGCCAGGGTGCCCCAGCGGCCCGCGACGTTCTGGAGGACGGGGCGCGAGGTGCATGCCTTGGCGAAGACGTCGGCTTCCAGCGTCGGATCGTCGAGGTCGTCCGACGAGCTGGGCTGGGCGTTCATATTTTCGATAGTACCCAACTGGTCGGCAGTGGTGTACAAATGGTTAGCACTAACTAATAGTAAGCACTTCTGATTTGTGTGAGCCTGGGAGGTATGTCATGACCGTTGCCGTGACCGGAGCGAGTGGCCAGTTGGGTCGGCTCGTCGTGCTGGCATTGGTGGAGCAGGGAATTGCGCCGGTCGCGCTCGTGCGTGATCCGGCGAAGGGTGGCGATCTGGCCGAGCGCGGGGTGGAGATCAGACAGGCCGACTACAACGACCCCGAGGGGTTCGAACGCGCGCTCGACGGCGTGCGCAAGCTGTTGCTGATTTCCGGCAGCGAGAACGGTTCGCGAGTTCCGCAGCACACCAACGTGATTCGAGCAGCCGAACGCGCGGGGGTCGAACTGCTCGCCTACACGAGCATCCCGGACGCGACGCACAACCCGATGATCCTCGCGCGCGAGCACCGCGCCACCGAAGAGGTGCTCGCCGAGTCCTCGCTCGGCACCGTGCTGTTGCGGAATGGTTGGTACTGGGAGAACTATCTCCCACGGCTGACGCAGGCCGCCGAATCGGGCGTGCTCTACGGCGCGGCCGGTGACGGCCGGGTGGCCGCTGCCACGCGCAGGGACTACGCGCTCGCCGCGGCGACCGTGCTCAGCACCGAGGGGCACGAGGGGCGGGTCTACGAACTCGGCGGCGACGAGCCGCTGACGTTAGCCGAACTGGCCCAGGTGTTTTCGGCGGCTTCGGGTAAGCCGATCCGCTACGAGAATCTGTCCGAGCCGGACTATGCCGCCGCACTGCGTCAGGCGGGTTTACCGGAGTTCGTCGCCGAATTCTCGAGCAACGCGGACGCCGGTTCCGCGGCAGGTTGGCTCGACGTGCGCGCCGGTGACCTCCACAAACTGATCGGCCGCCGCACCACCTCGGCCGCCGACGCGATCCGCGCCGCACTGGGTTGACCGATTGCCCGACGATCGCGTTCAGGTCCCGCGATCGTCGGTGCCGCGCACTGGTGTGGCAGCGGAGCATCCTCGCGTGCCGCTCCAGGTCGCGGCGCGCGCCGTGCATCGCCGGCTAACGGCTCGTCCTCGTGGCCTCGGGCCGATCGGGCTGTCCGATGGTCTGAGTCGCGGTGATGTCCCAGATATCCCGGGCTGATCTCGTATCCACATCGACCTCGGATGCCGTTGCGAGCCTGTCGCCTTCTTCGGCTGTCGGTGTTCCCGGGTTCGTGCCGCGCCGATCCGACCGGGCCGCACGATCGCGCTTTTCCGTTGATCGAAATTGCGGTAGTGGCCGAGGCGATCACACCCACTGTACGAGCTGGATGATCACTCCGTTCGGATCGCTCATCTGGAAGTACCGCTCACCCCATTCCTCGGTTTCGATGGGTGTCACGATCGGCACGCCCGCGTCGCGAAGCCTGGCGTATTCGGTGTCGATGTCCTCGACGATCAGGACGATGAGTAGACCGTCGCCTGCGCTACCCGCTGCGCTGGCCGGTTTGA
This sequence comes from Nocardia callitridis, assembly GCF_039543305.1. Classification (NCBI taxonomy): domain Bacteria; kingdom Bacillati; phylum Actinomycetota; class Actinomycetes; order Mycobacteriales; family Nocardiaceae; genus Nocardia; species Nocardia callitridis. Next base: position 1,982,618 of record NZ_BAABJM010000001.1, read on the forward strand.
AGCTGGACAGGCCGGTGCGTAGGTAGATCACATTGGCCCTGGCTCCTTCGTGAACGAGGGAGACGAATCCGTCGGCGGACATCTGTTCGGTGAAGCCGAGGTGTTCGATCAGGAATCGCGCCGAAGCGGCGGGTTCGGCGACGTTGAGGGAAACGGCGAAGGCGGTGGCTTGCATGGGCACTCCTCGATCTTGAACTCCGTACTATGTACACTGTATCACGTACAGTGTTGTTGTCGATGTGTCGCCGGGTCATCCCGATACGATCGGGCCGAGGAGGACACGTGGCGGGACAGAAGCAGTCGAAAGACCGCAGCGGTGCGGGCGATCCGCTGCGCACACTCGAATTGCTGTGGCGACCAAGAGCTTCGGGTACACCGGGTGGCGTGGCGGATCGGCCCGCGAAGGGTGACGGTCCGAAGCAACGCGGACCGAAACAACGCAGCAGCGTCGACGCGGTAGTCCGCGCGGCCATCGCTATCGCCGACGCCGAGGGCATCGGCGCGCTCACCATGCGCCGAGTCGCGGGCGAACTCGGCCTCACCCCGATGGCGACCTACACCTATGTGCCGGGCAAAGCCGAACTGATCGACCTCATGCTCGATGAGGTCTACGCCGAGATGGACCGCGCCGACCTGACCGGCCAACCGTGGCAAGAACGGGTCACCCGAGTAGCGGCCGAGAACCGCACTTTGCTGACCGAACACCCCTGGGTCGCTTACCTTCCGACCACCCGCCCACCACTCGGCCCTGGCCAAGCCGCGAAATACGACCACGAACTACAGGCATTCGACGGCCTCGGCCTCGACGACATCACCATGGACGCTGCCCTCACCTTCGTCCTCGGCTTCGTCACCTCGGTAGCCCGAATCGCCATAGACACCGAACGCGCGGCCGCCGACAGCACCATGACCGACCAGCAGTGGTGGGATCAGGCGCGCCCGCTCCTCGCGCAAGTTTTCGACGCGGACCGCTACCCCCTCGCCGCGCGAGTCGGCACCGCCGCGGGCGCGGCACACGGAAGCGCGCACAGCGCCGAGTACGCGTACGAGTTCGGTTTGGCCCGAGTGCTCGCCGCGCTCACACCACTTGTGCGCTGAGGCGAAAGCGAAAGCCGAGCTTCCTGGGCACGTGCTTCGCGGTGCACGACGCCGACCCGGTGCGGCTCAGACCCCGTCGCGCTCGATCCGCAATGTGGTGATCGTGCTGGCGAGGCCGTCGTATTGGTTTGTCAGCAGGACGATTTCGATCAACGAACGCTCGTCGTAGTGGTTGGCGAGGGTGGACCAGGTTTCGTCGTCGAGGTCGCGGGTGGTGACGAGTTGGTCGACGGCGGCGATGAGGGCGCGGTGTTTGTCGGACCAGCCGGGGGCGGTGGGCCCGGTGCGGATTTGTTCGAGGATGTCCGGGGTCACTCCGGCGCGTTTGCCGAGGCGGATGTGATGGTCTGTCTCGTAGGCGCATTCGCGCAGATGGGCGACGCGCAGGATGACGAGTTCGGATTCGTGTCTGCGTAAGCGCCCGCCCGGCATGAGTTTGCCGGAGTAGTGCAGCCAGCCGCGGAACAGGCCGCCGGTGCGGCCGAGGGTGCTGAACAGGTGCGCGTCCTCGGTGCCGGCCGCCTTGGAAAGTACCTGCCAGGCAAGCCAGTTGACCGGGCCGAGTTCCCGGAATCGTCCCGGCGAAATACGTGGTCGCGGGGTTGTTCCCATACTCTGCTCGCCTCCTGCGCGTGGTGGATGGCCGTGCCTCGGCCGCGATGCCGAAGGCGCGCCGTGAGCCTACCCGGCGGTAGAGCGCGTGGCTCGCTGGTCGAGACCATGGCGCGGGCGATCGTCGAATGGGGGCTGTGGGCGGGGGATTACCTCGATACCATCGAGCGGGAGTACATGGGTTACTCGATGGGGATGCCCAGAAACAACGCCGAGCGCTCGGCTCATTCGTGCGGGAGTTCGTCGGTGGCATCGGTGTTGGATGGCCCGAAGGTGTGGAGAGGCGGACGAGCTAGACAATGCTGGTGAGGATGCGGCAGGGGGCACAACCCTCCGGCGCCGAGCAAGAATTCGTCGAATGCCTGCGCACCTATCCGACGACCGCTCTCGCGGTCATCGATGTGGAAATCGGTGATCGGCGCATCGATGCGCTGATCTTCACCCCCTACGGGCCGATCGTGCTCGACGTGTGCGGCTTCCGGCGCAGGCAGAGCGGCATTCTGGCGCTCTCGGCCACGCAGCCGTGGACGGTGAGCAATAGCGTCGCCGAGTTGGACAGCGTGGCCGACAATCCGATCGGACCGCTCGAGCACGCCATGTCCGAGGTCGGTGTCGCGTTGGAACAAGCCAGCCTCGACCCCGGATACATTTGCGGCGCAATCGTTCTCGTGCCGTTTCGGGGAGCGGTGGTGCGACCGGGTCGCACGAATCTGCGTCCGGGTCTTGATGTGGTCGTCGGAAATGCTTCCGACACCACCGAATTGCGGATCTACCTGGAGGGGTTTTCCGACGGTTCGAAGAATTGGACCGCCGACCGGGTACGCGGTGCCTGTGCCGCACTGGGTCTCGACGACCGCACTCCCACTCGAGGTGAGCTCACCGACGACGGATTCGAGGAGAAGGCGCCGGAGCCGGTAGCGATCATCACCCCGCCGCCCGAAGCGCCGAAGACGCTAACCGCACCCGGTATGCCGTCGAAGGGTCAGTCCTACGCCGGCTGGATTGTCCTCGCGGTCGCCATGATCGGGATGGTGTTGGTGGTCGGCGTCGTCGTCGACTCGTGGGTTCAGGACGCACGCAATCCGGATCAGGTGACGACCACTGAGCCGAGTCCGACGCCGTCGCCCCCGCCGTACCAACCGAAGGAATGTTTCCCGCTGCAGCGGGACTGTTGATCGCCGTTCGGTCCATGCGTGGACGGTCGGTGTGTGATTTATTCGGTCACCGGCAAGCTACGGTTGCGTAGTGTCGCGGGGGTGCGGCAATCTTCGGTTTGCCATACCTCGCGAGCCGAAAACTGGAGGACACGGTGGGTCACTACAAGGCCAACGTGCGGGACGTCGAATTCAACTTGTTCGAGGTGTTGAGCCTGGACAAGCTGCTCGATACGGGTGCATACGGTGATCTCGATTCCGAGACCGTGCGCGCGATCCTCGGTGAGGTGAAACGTCTCGCGGAGGGCCCGCTGGCCGAAACGTTCGCCTCCGCAGACCGCGACCCCGTCGGCTACGATCCCGAAACCTTCTCGGTGACGGTTCCCGACTCGCTGCTGGCCACCATTCGCACTGTGCGCGAAGCGGATTGGAGTAGGCTCGGCCTCCCCGAAGGGATGGGTGGCACGAGTGCGCCCGCCGCGTTGGTGTGGGCGGTGAGCGAGATGATTACCTGTGCGAACCCGAACGCCAGCTTCTTCAACATGGGTCCAGCCCTCGGTTCGGTGCTCTACAACGTCGGCAATGACGAGCAGAAGCGTTGGGCGAGTGAGGGTTACGAACGTGGTTGGGCGGCGACCATGGTGCTCACCGAACCGGACGCCGGATCGGATGTCGGCGCGGGACGCACCAGGGCGGTCGAACAACCCGACGGCACTTGGCATCTCGAAGGGGTGAAGCGGTTCATCTCCGGCGGCGATGTGGGTACGGCCTCGGAGAACGTCTTCCACCTCGTGTTGGCGCGGCCCGAAGGTGCGAAGCTCGGCACCAAGGGGCTTTCGCTGTTCTATGTGCCGAAGTTCCTGTTCGATTCCGAAACCATGGAGTTGGGCGAACGTAATGGTGTCTACGTCACGAATGTCGAACACAAGATGGGGTTGAAGTCCTCACCTACCTGCGAACTCACCTTCGGCGCCACCGACGTCCCCGCCAAGGGGTGGTTGGTCGGCGACGTGCACAACGGCATCGCGCAGATGTTCCAGGTGTTGGAGAACGCCCGCATGATGGTGGGCATCAAGTCCAGCGGCACCTTGTCGACGGCGTACCTGAACGCGCTCGAATACGCCAAGCAGCGCGTACAGGGCGCTGACCTCACGAAGATGTCGGACAAGGCCGCACCGCGCGTGCCGATCACCAACCACCCGGATGTGCGGCGGTCGCTGGCCTTGCAGAAGGCCTATGCGGAAGGATTGCGCGCGGTCTATCTCTACACCGCCGCACACCAGAATCCCGATGTGGCGCAGCTGGTTTCGGGTGCCGACGCGGATCTCGCGCATCGGGTGAACGACCTGTTGCTTCCAGTGGTGAAGGGTGTCGGTTCCGAACGCGCCTACCAGTACCTCACCGAATCGTTGCAGACCCTCGGTGGTTCCGGTTTCTTGCAGGATTACCCGATCGAGCAGTACATCAGGGACTCGAAGATCGACAGTCTCTACGAGGGCACCACCGCGATCCAGGCCCAGGACTTCTTCTTCCGCAAGATCATTCGCGACAACGGTTCGGCCCTGGCGCATGTCGACGGCCAGATCAGTGCGTTCCTGGAGGCGAAGTCAGGCCATTTCGACACCGAACGTGGTTTGTTGGCCACCGCGCAGGCCGACGTGCGGGCGATGGCCGCCACGCTCACCGGCTATCTCATGGCCGCACAGGAAGATCCGGCCGAGTTGTACAAGGTGGGTCTCGGCTCGGTGCGTTTCCTGTACGCGATGGGTGATCTACTCATCGGCTGGCGACTGCTGGTGCAGGCCGAGATCGCGACCGCCGCACTCGCGGAGGGGGCGGCGACCAGGGACGCGAGTTTCTACGCCGGAAAGGTTGCGGTCGCCAAGTTCTTCGCGCGCAACGTGTTACCGCAGTTGAGTGCGACCAGCACGATACTGGCCGCACTCGACAACGACATCATGGAACTTTCCGAAGACGCCTTCTGAGCCGAGGTCGGTTGACGCCCAGCGGGCTCATGCGGCCGCTTCGGTTGCGCGCGTGGTGGTTCGCTGAACGACCAAGCCGAGCACGGTCATGCCGAGCGAACCAAGAAGCAACAGTGTCATGGTCCACGCCAGCGCCGAAAAGCCGTGTGGCGCGGCGGCAGCCGCCACCAAGGGTCCGACGGTGGCGCCGACGTAGAAGCTGAACATCGCTACCGACATGGCCGCCGCCCGTGCGTGACCACCCAACTCGCCCGCGCTCTGCAAGACCGCGGGGCCGATGATGCCGAGTCCGCCGACGAGGATCGCCAACAGGACGGTGAGCACCGCGAGGTGCGAACCCTCGAAGGTGGCCGCGACCATGGCCGCCGCGGCGACGAGCACCCCGAGCGCGATCTGACTGTGCTTGGACAGTCGCGCCAGCGGGACCGCCAGCAGCGGCAGCAGCACGAAGACCGGAAGCGCACCGGCGCGCAAGGCGAGTAGCTCACCGGATCCCTCGACGACACCGGTCAATTCGAGCCCGGTGTACACGCCGACCATGACGGCCATGCTCATCGCGCCCGCCACCAGCATCGGCAGCAGCGCCCAGATGCGCAGGACCCGGGGGATTGCGGCGTAGCTGTGGTGCAGCGGCAGATCGCGGCCGGTGGGGGTGTCTTCGCGCATCACACGGCGCACGGTCAGCGCCAGGATCACGAAAACGACTGCGGAGCCGAGGAATACGGTGCGCCACGGGAACGACGCGACTACCGCTTGCGAGACGATCTGTGCGATCACCGTCGCGGCGAGGAACGAGGTGGCCACCGAAACGGTCGCGACGGCCCGATGCTTCGGGGTGATCTTGGTGGCGACGTAGGCCATGATCGCGGGTGGAATGGATCCGACGGCCAACCCCTGGGCCACGCGCAATCCGACGGCCATTTCCGGGTTGACTGCCAAGCCGGTCAATATGGTTACCACTGCGGCGACGAGTAGGCCGGCGGTGAGTACTTTGCGGTGTCCGTAGCGATCCGCGAGCGGACCGAAGAGAACGAAGCCGCCCGCGTAGCCGAACGCGAAGGCGCTGATGATCCAGGTCATCACGCTAGCCTCGGCGTTCCAGTCCGCGCGCATCGCGTTGAACAGGGGAATGGGGACATACATTTGGCCGGTTGCCAACAGGGCCGAGAGGACGAAAACCGGAAGTGTGCGCGCGGTGTGCGCGCGTTCGATCTTGCCGGAGGCGCCGGAGAATTCGGGCGCGACGGCGGTGGTGTGCACGGTGGGCGATGCCATGCGGACGACAGTAGGCGCGGCCGAATCGAGTTGTCAACCAAATAGTTGGTTTAACGAGATGGTAAAATCGCGTTCATGTCGGCCACCACGGTGAAACGCAGCGACGCGACCAAAAATGCCCTGCTCGGCGCGGCGCGTGACGAGTTCGCTGAGTACGGGCTCGCCGGTGCGCGGGTCGACCGCATCGCCGAGGCGGCCGGGGTGAACAAGGAACGCATCTACGGCCTGTTCGGCAACAAGGACAAGCTGTTCGACCTGATCCTGGTCGACGCCATGCGCGAGTTCGTCGAGGTCGCCCGCCCGATGCCGGAAAGCGATCCCGGTGGCTACGTGAGCAGGGTGTTCGACTATCACGACAAGCACCCACAGCTGCTGCGCATGCTGCTGTGGGAGGCGCTGCAACGCGGCGGTGACGACGTGCACGACGTCGACGGTTGGCGCGCACAGCACTACGAACGCAAATTCGACAGTGCCATCACCCAATTCGGCGTCGACGCCGAACACGCGGGCTACGTGCTGCTCGCCCTGTGCGGCCTGTGCAACTGGAGCCTCGCGGTCCCCCAAACCACCAAGCTGCTGCTAGGCGACGCCGCCGAAGACAAGCAGGCCACCAAGCGATTCCTCATCGAGTTCGCGAGAACCGCCCTACGCAACCACTTTTCGGCGCAGGGGATAGGAGCTGAGCCGACTGCCGAGGATTTGGTAAACCAATTGACCGGTGCGCCGAATCATGCTGGCGCGTCGGACACCGCCGACGTGCCGAGAGAATCCGTGGTGGCCGAGCCGACATCGGGCGCCCACGAGGGTGACCGGGTCGACGCGGCAGCAGAACGGCTCCGGCGCGCACGAGCCGCAGCCGAGGAAGCCCGCGCGGAACTCGACGCGGAACTGCGCGCCGCTCATGCGGCGGGCGCCGGTGCGAACGCCCTGGCCAGGAAGGTCGACGGCACGCTGTCGCGTCCGGTGGTGCTCAAGCTTTTGGCGAACAACGCAGGGTGAGCCTCCCGCCCGGTGGAGAGCTAGGTCCCGACCCACCGCTCGGCAAATGGTTGGCTGGGCACCAATACGCCGACTGTCGGAAGCGACGCGATGGCGTCGTGACGTCGGCCAGAATTTACGCGGTGCCGGTGAATTCGGTGTCGTCGTCGATCGTCGGTATGCCGTAGACCACGAGCGGCTTTTCCGGAAGTAGCCGGGTCGAGGTGTTGTGCACGGCCTCGCGCAAGTACGGAGTCACGTCGGCGACACCGATATTCGCGAGACGGATGGACCACTTTTGTCCGATTGCTTGCAGATACGACTTGGTGTCTTCGACGTTCCCCGACTCGGAAGGTTCGCCAAGGATCAAGTCGGCCAACTCGTAAACGGCGATGATGCGGGCGTACACGGCGCGAGGGTGCTCATCACGAACGCGGCCCCACTCTGCGCGGTTCGCGAATACGAAACCGTCACCAAAAGCCGCTGAGTACGCAAAGTGTCGCGTAGCTCTCCCAGATGATCACCAGGACATCGGCGCAGCGATTGTCGGAAGGAGGCGCCGGGATGTCCTGGTGATCTTGGTAGGCGGGTGGTGGGGAGATGTGATGGGCTACTTGGGGTTTGGTGTGGTCTTGAGGAAGGTGGTCCACTCGGCGGAGGTGAAGATGAGGGCGGGGCCGGTGGGGTTTTTGCTGTCGCGTACGCCTACGTGGTCTTGGAGGAAGGCTACTTCGACGCACTCTTTGGTGCCCGAGGAGCGGCTGCTCTTGAACCACTGTGCACCGGACAGGTCAACGCTCATTCTCGTACTCCCTTGCAATCTTCCGGAACGCCTCGCGGGTCGCAACTTCGTTGAGCGCCTTTGCCTGAAGCGCCTGGTGCGCATGATAATAGCGGTCGACAGCAACTGGTTTCTCCAGATACAGGTCGCCCAAGAGATTCTCCAGATAGACAACTGTCGGCTCTACAGGTTTGCCATTCGATGACTCTCCGAACGCGAGGATGACGAACGGTGAGATCGAGGCACCCAATGGTGTACCGGCAGCGAACGGCAGGACGCGAATGGTGACGTTCGGCATCGTGCTGGCGTCTGCCATATGCCGCAGCTGTGCCGCCATGACCTGCGGGTTGCCGACAACGCGGCGTATCGCAGCTTCGTGCACGACCACTTCGAGGGTGGCTGGCGTCCTGGATCGAGTGACTATCGACTGTCGGCGAACTTTAATCTGTGCACGACCCGCGAGCTCTGCGGCCGAATCTGTTGGTGATGCGATGCTTGCGAGGATTCGCGCGTAGTCCACGGTTTGCAGGAGGCCTGGCACCAAATCGGGCTGATACGCGGTCAAGGTCCGGGCTGAAGATTCCAAACCGACATAGACGCTGAAATTTTCGGGTATCAGTTCACCAAATTCATGCCACCACGACTTCACGTGCGCCTGCTGGGCAAGACCGACGAGCGCGGCTGTCATCTCCCTACTCACGTCATACAACTGGCACAGCTCGCGCACATCCCGCCAGCGGATTTTCTCCGCATTCCCGGTTTCCAAGCGCTGCAATGTGGATTCGCTCCACTGCATGAGGTCCGCCGCCTGGACGATCGTCAGATTGTTCTCTTGTCGAGCCTCTCGGAGATACCGTCCGAGTTGCCGTCGAGTCAGAGTCGATCCTGTTTCACTCATTGATTCCCCCACGGTGAATGAGGTCGAAACCCCTGATGAATGATGAGCTGAATCCGCTGGAGCCGAGCTCTGCGGAGACCGAAGAGTTTTCTCGAAGCTTCACGAACGACATTGTGCGGCAACATGGCTCGTGATGTTCTTGGTTTCGTGATCGGCGCGAAATCGCGCCGCCGACGCATTCGAGACACCTGCTCTGTGATCGGAGAAAGATCTTCCATGAACCACATTCCCTTTGGCGACACCCCAGAGGATCGATGCCACTATTACCGCCGGGTCTGCGATCTCCCCGCCGTAGTGGAACCCCCCGATTCGGACCGAATCATGATGCGTGCGGGCCGAGTAACCGGCATGGCCATGCCCGCCCGATTCGGCCACTGGTTGCGAACGCATTTGCGCGACCTCGGCCATGCGACGGGACCCATTGTGGGACACCCACGCTCGAGCAGGTGGACATTTCTCGTCCGACCCGACGCCCCGAACGAACTGTCCCTCGATGTGGAAATGCTCCGATTCAACGTCTCGATAATCCGAAGCGGCGCCATGATCGCCTTACCCTCGCCCACCACCCAACCGGGCGCGATCCGCCAATGGATCGAACCACCCCGCAGCACCTTCCGTCCCTCCGCGAGCCTCCTGATCACCGCAGTACGCGCCTCGACCATGGTCCTGTGGCACCGTGCGTCGACTGAGCAGCGGCGCCGCGATGTCGGATAGCGCGGGTGCGATAGCGGATCGTGCGATGCCGGATGGCGCGGCCGTGCTGGTGGTTGGTGCGGGTGCGATAGCGGATGGCGCGACGTCGGATGGCGTGGATGCGATAGCGGATGGCGCGATGTCGGATGGCGTGGATGCGATAGCGGATAGTGCGATGTCGGATGGCGCGGGTGTGCTGGTGGTTGGTGCGGGCGCGGCGGTGGATGGTGCGTGTGCGATGTCGGATAGTGCGGTCGTACTGGTGGATAGTGCGGGCGCGATAGCGGATTGCGTGCGCACTGCGATCGAACCACCACGAGTACAACCGCGCGGCACGCATTCCCAAGTGCGCGGAGTCACCGTCACGGCAACGGGTGGGTCGGCGACGTGATCCCAGTATTCCCGCCGAAAAACGCACTCCTGCAAGCTTGTCGAGGAACAATCACCGCCGACCACCCCCTCTTACATTGGGCCCACCAACTCACCGAACTCCACGAACGCAAACGCGCGGCCCCGGAGTCCACCCACCCCGACGTCGACCGCCACCGCACCACCCTGATCACCACCATCGACCACTGGATCACCAACAACCTCCCACCCACCCACGGCAGCGCCATGATCCACACCGAATCCGCAGGCACAGTAATAGACCGCCTAGCCAACCTCACCTCCCACGCCTACGCCGCCCTCACCAGCCCCCACGAACAAGACCTCTGGAAAACCTGGGAACACCTGGCCCAGTTGGCCATCGGCTACGAAGACCTAGCCACCGACGTTCACACCGGCCGCCGCCGCCTACCCGGCGCGCGATGAACACCTGCGTCGCTACTTTCCGGGCCGAGCGCCTGACTGTGCGGTCATACGTTCCGGCCTAGATCAGCACTTGCCGTGCACAATCCACCGCCGCGGGTGTTCCAGCCTGGCACGCAGGGAAACGGCGTCCGGTGGCCCGGACTAAGCCGCAGAATGTGTGCGTGAGGGCTGGCTCGAAACCACCGTTGTTGTTCTTGGACGTCGATGGGACGTTGCTACCGCGTCCTGCGGCGGCGCCTTCAGTAGAGGAGATCGACTGGTCTGCATGGCAACAGCCGACGAACCCGGCCTTGTCCGGGTTGACTCGGGTGCTCGGCGACAGGCTGCTGGGGTTGGGGTGCGAATTGATGTGGGCTACCGGGTGGGGTGACGACGCCAACCGTGTCATTGCCCCGATTCTCGGTCTGCCGCAGCTTCCGGTAGCGAGGTTGCCTGAGTATCCCGGCGGCGACTACTACGACGATGAGTTGCACTGGAAAACCCGGACTTTGGTCAGCCTGGCCGAGGGGCGCCGTTTCATCTGGATCGATGACGAGATCAGACAACAAGACATGGCCTGGGTGAGAGGCAACCACTGTGGCAGGGCTTTGCTTCATCGAGTGGATGGATTTCGCGGGCTGCTCGACACGGACTTCGCGGTCCTGACCGAATGGCTGCTGGCAACGTAGCTGGTGGCCGAGAGCCGTGCCGCTCCAGCTGTTCGTCCATTGGTACCGCGTGGTCGACCTCGTTGATGCCGGGACACAGGAGAGTGTGCGCCCGACCGAGTGACGTGCTACTTCAACACGTATGGCGATACTGAACTCCGATGCTCACTGATATCGAGCACCTTCCCCAAGGGCGGAAACGCGCGTTGCGGACAGTTCGCGCGCTCACACACGCGACACCCGGCGCCGATCGGAGTCGGCTGCACTTGGTCGAGGTCGATGCCGTCGGCGTAGGTGACGCGTCCGGCGTGGCGTAGTTCGCAGCCGAGGCCGATGGCGAAAGTCTTGCTGGGTTGGCCGTAGCGGGTGGCGCGGCGTTCTACCGTGCGGGCGATCCAGAGGTATTTGCGTCCGTCGGGCATCTGCGCGATCTGGGTCATGATCTTGCCGGGGTAGGCGAAGGTTTCGTAGACATTCCAGAGGGGGCAGGTGCCGCCGCTGGAGGAGAAGTGGAAACCGGTGGCGGACTGGCGTTTCGACATGTTTCCCGCGCGGTCTACGCGGACGAAGGAGAAGGGGACTCCGCGTAGTTCGGGGCGTTGCAGGGTGGAAAGGCGGTGGCAGATGGTTTCGTAGCTTTGGGCGAAGAACGCGGAGAGGCGTTCGATGTCGTAGCGGAATTTCTCGGCGACCTCGTGGAACTGGGAATACGGCAGGACCGTCGCGGCGGCGAAGTAGTTGGCCAAGCCGAGCATTGCCAGGCGGCGAGTGTCTTCGGACGCGAAATTGCCTTCATCGACCAGCTTTTCGAGTAGTTCACCACATTCGAAGTAGGCCAATTCGGCCGCTAGCTTGAAGGTGCGCTGACCGCCCGAGAGGTGCGGCGCGATCTCGAGCTGCCTGGTGGCGGGGTCGTAGCGGTGCAGGACTCCTTCGCCGAGGTCGATGCGCTCGATGATGTGCACGTCGTGCGAACGCAGGGTGCGGGCGATCTCGGTTTTCACGTCGCCGCCGTGTAATCGGATACGTGCGGTGAGTTCCTCTGCGGCGGTATCCAATTCGTGAATGTAGTTCTGGCGTTGGTAGAAGTAGTCGCGCACTTCCTCGTGTGGCTTGCTGATCGCACCGCTGCCCGCGCCGTCGGCGAAGCGATCCTCGGTGGCGGCGGCCAACTGGGCGGAGGTATTGCGGTAGCGGTTGTGCATGTTGACCAGGGCGCGCGCCATGGTCGGATGCGCCGACACGATATCCGCGATCTCCTGGGTGTCGGCCTCGATGCCGAGCTCCTGGTCCATCGCGACCTCTTGGAGTTCGGCGATGAGTCTGGTGTCGTCCTGGGAGGAGAAGAAGGTCGCGTCGACGCCGAAGACGTCGCCGATCTTGAGCAGCACCGGCACCGTCAGCGGGCGCACGTCGTGCTCGATCTGATTGAGGTAGCTCGCCGAGATCTCCAACTTCTGGGCGAGTGAGATCTGGCTGAGCCCCCGCTCGGTGCGCAACTGGCGAAGGCGCGCGCCGACGTAAGTCTTGGCCATGTGACCGAGAATATGCCTGTTTCGCAAGCTTGCCAAGAAAGCATTAACAGCTGATTGCCGCACATTGTCATACCGACCGGCTACCGTCGAGTTCGTGCTGTTCTCGCATGTCGTCCGCGTTTCGGCGGCCGTCCGCGCCACCACCTCGCGCAAGACCAAGATCGCGACGCTGGCCGAGCTGTTGGGATCGGCCGCCCCGGAGGAACTCGCGCCCGTAGTCGCGTGGGTGTCGGGGGAGCTGCCGCAGGGGCGCCTCGGCATCGGCTGGCGCACCCTGACCGCGCTGGAACACGGCGCCGCGCAGGACGAGCAGTTGTCGGTGATCGAGGTGGACGATGCGTTGCGCCGCATCGCGGAGACGAAGGGCACAGGCGCGCGCGCCACCCGCGTCGAGTTGCTCGCAGGACTGTGGGCTACCGCGACGCGGGACGAGCAGAGTTTCCTGCTGCGCCTACTCAGTGGCGAATTGCGCCAGGGCGCGCTCGCCGCCCTCGTCGTGGAGGCCGTGGCGGTGGCCGCGCGCGTACCGGTCGAGCTGGTCCGCCGCGCCTACATGCTCTCGGGGCAATTGCCGATCACGGCCGCCGCCGCGCGTACCGGGGGCGAGGCGGCCCTGCGCGAATTCCGGTTGGAGGTGGGCCGCGCGGTGCGTCCCATGCTGGCCGCACCCGGTGCCTCGCTCGAGGAGGCGATGGCGGAGTTCGACGGTGCGGTGAGCGTGGAACACAAGATGGACGGCGCGCGCATCCAGGTCCATCGCCGCGGCGCGGAGGTCTGGGTCTTCACCAGGACCCTGCGTGATATCACCGGCGGTGTCCCCGAACTCGTCGAATTGGCGCGCGGCCTCGACTGCGAGAGCGTGGTGCTGGACGGGGAAACCCTCGCACTCGATGACGCCGGTCGGCCGCGACCCTTCCAGGAAACGATGAGCCGCTTCGCCGAAGTGAGCTCCACTCGCGAGCTACTGCTGCATCCCTATTTCTTCGACTGTTTGCACCTCGACGGCGTTGATCTGCTGGACGCGCCGTTGCTCGAGCGCCGGGCGGCACTAACGAAAGTCGCTCCCACACAGAGCATTCCAGCGATCATCCGACCCGACAACGAGGTGGTCGAAGAATACTTCGACGGTGCGCTCGCCTCGGGGCACGAGGGGGTGATGATCAAAGCGCTCGACGCGCCCTACGCGGCGGGTCGGCGCGGGCGAGCGTGGCAGAAGATCAAACCCACGCACACCCTCGACCTGCTGGTACTCGGCGCGGAGTGGGGTTACGGCCGCCGCACCGGATATCTGTCCAACCTGCACCTCGGTGCGCGCGACGGCGAAACGGGTGAACCGGTGATGGTCGGCAAGACCTTCAAAGGACTCACCGACGCGCTCCTGCAGTGGCAGACAGTCGAATTCCCCCGTCACGAACGCAGCAGCGACGAGCACACCGTGTATCTGTGGCCGGAACTGGTGGTCGAGATCGCACTCGACGGGGTGCAGGTGAGTTCGCGCTATCCGGGTGCGGTCGCGTTGCGGTTCGCTCGCGTGGTGCGCTACCGACCGGACAAGCGTCCCGAGGACGCCGACACCATCGACGCGGTCCGGCGATTACTGCCATGAGCGGGGGATTGGCGACCGAACAGAAGAGTTGCCAAATCCCTGCCAACTGTTTACCGGATGGTGCCTGAGGATCGTATTTGCGGTGCCGCACACTGTAGGGGTGACCGTCGAATTACTGATTCTGCTGATAGTCATCGTCACCGCACTGGCTTTTGATTTCACCAACGGCTTCCACGACACCGCGAACGCGATGGCGACCTCGATTGCCACGGGAGCGCTGCGGCCCCGCGTGGCCGTGGCACTTTCGGCGGTTCTCAATCTCGTCGGCGCGTTTCTCTCGGTGGCCGTCGCGGCCACCGTGGCCAAGGGCATCGTTCGGCTCGACGCCGTCAGCGGCAACGATCTGTTGATCATCGTGTTCGCCGGATTGGTCGGCGGCATCCTCTGGAACCTGGTCACCTGGCTGTTCGGTCTGCCGTCGAGTTCCTCGCACGCACTGTTCGGCGGACTGATCGGTTCCACCCTCGCCGCGCTGGGCTGGAGCGGCGTGATCTGGGCCGCCGGATCCGACGGCGTGGTCGTCAAGATCATCCTGCCCGCGGTGCTGGCGCCGATCGTCGCGGGGCTCGTCTCCGCGATCGGCACCTGGCTGGTCTACCGGATCACCGAGAGATCCGATCCAGGCAAGGTCGAAGAGGGGTTCCGGTGGGGGCAGATCGGTTCGGCCTCGCTGGTCTCGCTCGCGCACGGCACCAATGACGCGCAGAAGACGATGGGCGTGATTTTCCTCGCGCTCGTCGCGCACGGCACGCTCACCAAGAACGACGACATGCCGCTGTGGGTGATGGGGGCGTGCGCCCTCGCTATCGCCGCGGGCACCTACCTCGGTGGCTGGCGGATCATTCGCACCCTCGGGCGTGGGCTGGTCGAGATCGATTCGCCGCAGGGTTTGGCCGCCGAATCGTCCTCGGCCGCGATCATTCTCACCTCCGCGCACTTCGGTTTGCCGCTGTCGACCACGCAGGCCGCCACCGGTTCGATCCTCGGCACCGGCATCGGTAAGGGCGCCGAGGTGCGCTGGGGGGTGATGGGCAGGATGGCGGTCGCCTGGCTGCTCACCCTGCCGCTGGCCGGTGTCGCCGGTGCGTTGTGTTGGGCCATCGCGCATTTCATCGGCGGTTTGCCCGGCGTGCTTGTGGTGTTCGCGATCCTGCTCGTGCTTTCGGCTCTGATGTATGTGCGCTCGCGGCGTGATCCGGTCGACACCAGCAATGTCAACGAATGGCCCGGCGACGGCGCACCACAGCCGGTGCAGCTGCCGACCTCGTTGTCGGAATCGACGACCCACTCCACTCGGGCCTAGGAGGAGTAACCGTGCACACGCTCATCACGAATCTCAACGCCCTGTGGCAGGTGACGCTGGCCGGGTTGATACTCGGTGCTGGGTTGCCGATGATCTTCGCCGTCGGTGTGCGATTCTGGTCGATCGCCGCGCCAGTCACCGAAGCTGGCCGTGCGGGCCAGCGCGCTTACCCGGCGCTGCTGGTCGCGCTGTTGTGCTTCGGACTGGTGCTCGCGGCGATCGTGGTCGGAATCCTTTACACCGCGAAAGCTTTCATCGCCGCCAAGCTCGGAATTCATCTGTTCGGCGAGTCCTGAAGGGATATCCGTGACTGACCAAGCGAAGACCGACCAGGCGAAATCAGGGTCGGTGCGGCCCAACCTGTTGCACAAGATCGTCGGGTGGTTGCGTGCTGGGTATCCGCAGGGGGTGCCGCGTTCGGACTATGTCGCACTGCTCGCGGTTTTGCACCGCCACCTCACCGATTTCGAGGTGGCCGCGATCGCCGAAGAGTTGATCGCCGCGTCGGGGACCGAGGCCGAGGACACAGTGGGCTCAGCGGGCACCGAGAACGCAGCGGGCACCGAGAACGTGCAGGCCCCCGAGAACATCGAGTCCGCCGGTCCGCTCGCGTCCGAGTCCGCCGGATTCATCGCTGCCGAGCCGAATGCCGCCGAATCGAATGCAGGCAGGGCCGATGGTCGGGCACCCGGCGACGCCCCGGCTGACACCACCGCCGACGACACCGTGCTGGCCACCGCGATCAGCCACGAGGAGATCGTCGAGGCGATCGAGCGCTACGCCAAACTGCGACCCTCCGACAGCGATATCGCCCGGGTCGCCGCGCATCTCGCCGCGGGCGGATGGCCGCTGGCCGACCCGCCCGCCGATTCGGACTGAGACGATCGCATGCCGCCGTTCCTCAACACCATCATCGAGTGGCTGCGCGCCGGGTACCCCGACGGTGTCCCCGAAGCCGACTACATCCCGTTGCTGGCATTGCTGCGCCGCCGCCTCGCCGACGACGAGGTGCGCGAGATCGCCGCGGAACTCACCAGATCCGGTGAACTCCCGGCCGACAAGACCGACATCCTGGTGATGATCACCAAGGTCACCAACGAAATGCCTTCGGAGACGGATGTCGCGCGCGTGCAGGCCCGGCTACACGCCTGGCCGCACGACGAGTGAGCGCCAACAGCTCTCAGCCTCCTCACATCCGCATCCAGGGATTTCCACAGGTGCCACAGCCAAAGTGAATATGTCGGGGAAGCGTTCCGACATTTCACCGGTGGGCAGCTGCCCTTGTCCCACCACGGTCGACGGCGCCGTCCCCCTCCGGCGCCGTCGACCACCCTCGTTTCCGGGAGTCGCTGCCGCGCCGAGTTCACCGGCCGCACCGATTCGGAACATTAAGCGCGACAAGGCTTTCGGCTGCGCGGTGCATGCAGCTGTTGCGGCCGAACGGTATCGCGTCCACCTGTCGGGGTCGCGATGGTCAGGGTGTTCGCGCCGTGGTTGATTCAGTAGTGCGTCCCCGACCACCCGCACCGGGACCTGCCGGACCAATTGCGAGGAGCGCACCTTCCTCGGGCGTGGACTATCCGCAGGATGGCGCGAGCAGTCGGGCGCGTGCGACTGCGGCTTGCCCGCGCAGACGGCGTGCGCAGCTGCCGTTTGGGTGCCGGTCTAGGCGCGTCGGGCCGGTCATGACGGGAAGGGGCTGTGGTCGTCACGGCGCGAGCTCGTCGTCGGCCCGAGTGGCGTCGGTGATCTTCGAACGCGACGGCTCGACCGTGGTCGACGTCCGGAGTGAGTCGGAAGTCCAAAGGCGATATGTCACCGTGGCAGTCGCGAGCGCGGCTCGAGCCGAGGGCTCGCTCGTAGGCGCGATGTGCCGGTCAGTAGGCGGGGGGCGTTCGGGTTCGGTGCGTATCGTGCCGGTCTTGGCTGCTTCCCAGTAGTGCGTGCGGCGGGTGCGACCCATGGCGTGGGTAAACGCGTGAGGTCCCCGGCACGAGAAACAGTTCAGGCAGCCAGCAAGCGCAGCAGGCGTTCGGTTTCGGTGTGGACCGCGTGGCGGGCGGGGGTGAGGTACTTCCTCGGGTCCGACAAGGCCGGTGAGTGGGCGAGAGTTGTTCGGATGGTGTCGGTGAGCTGGATGTTCAGGCGGGTGGCGATGTTGATTTTGCGCATGCCGTTGGCGACGGCGGCGCGCAGACCCGCGTCGGGGACGCCGGAAGAACCGTGCAGCACAAGGGGAACCGGGACCTTCGCGGCCAGGCGGGCGATCAGCTCGTTGTCGAGTTCCGCGTCGCGGGTGTGCATGGCGTGCGAGGAGCCGACGGCGACGGCGAGTGCGTCGATGCCGGTATCGGCGACGAACGCGACGGCCTCGTCGGGGTCGGTGCGGGCACCGGGTGCGTGCGCGCCGTCCTTGCCGCCGACCTCACCCAGTTCGGCTTCGATATGCACGCCACGATCGCGGCACCAGCGCGCGAGTTGGGCGGTGGTGGCGACATTGGCGGCGTAGTCGAGGGCCGCGCCGTCGTACATCACCGAGTCGATTCCCAATTCGACTGCGGTGTATACCAATTCTGGTGTCGTAGCGTGATCGAGATGGACCCCGACGGCGGCGGTGCTTTCGGCCGCGATGCGCAGGCACGCGAGCGCGAGTGGCGCGAGGCTGCCGTGATAGCGCGCGGTGTTCTCCGAGAGTTGGATCACCACCGGCAATTTCGTGGATTCGGCGGCCGAGGCTATCGCCTCGGCGTGTTCGAGAGTGATCGCGTTGAACGCGCCGAGACCACCGGGACGGCTGGCGGCGATCAGGTCGGGAACCGGCGTCAACGGCACGGCGAGGTCTCCTGGAGGTAGGGCCGACCCCACGTGCGCCGAGACGCCGTGTGAGTCACGAGGCTTCTTGGCGGCTGGGTAGTTCCACTTGTTCGACGAGCACGGTCGGGGATAGTCGCTTGCGCAGGGCGCGGTCGATCTCGCCCGCCACCGGGATGACCACGGCGGCGGCGGAGGTCGCGACGGCGTCGACCAGGATGGCGGGCCAGTCCGGGGTGCCGCGATCGGAAAGCCCCGCGATCACCGCCGCGGTCGCGGAATCGCCCGCGCCGGTGGGGTTTCCGGCGATCGGTTCGGGCAGCGCCGCCGACCACGCGCCCGCCTTCGTGACGGCAACGATGCCCGCGCTGCCCCTGGTGGCCACCACGGCGCGAACACCGTTGTCGATCAATGGCTGGGCGGCCTCGAAAACTTCTGCGGCGCCTGCGGATTCGACACCCGTGAGCAGCCGGAGCTCGTCGACATTGGGGGTGAGCACCACGCCGGGTACCTGCGCGGCCAGGCGCAGCGCGTCGCCGTCGATATCGCACAGGGTCGGCACATTGGCGGCGATAGCGGCGCGCGCGATCTCGGCGGGCAGGCTCGGGTCGATGCCACCTGGCAGCGACCCGGAGATGACGAGACCGTCGATATCGGGCAGCAGGCCGGTCACCCGGACGGCGAGCTGCTCGGCCGCGTGCGGGTTGGACACCCGCGCGCCGGGTTCCCAGAGCGCGGTGGCGGTGGCGTCGTCGGATTCGCTGATCACCACCGTGCGCCGCACCCATGGCAGGGCGTGCACGAAATCGACCGGCATCTCCAGTTCGGCGGCGGCGGCGAAGGCGTGGTCGGAGAATCCGGTGGCACGCGCGTACTTGCCGAGCTGGTTGAGCACCCGGGTGACATTGATGCCTTTGCCGCCGAGGCGCTGTTCCACCGAACGGACCCGGTGCGCCTGGCCGCGTTCGAAGTGCTCGACACGGTAGGTCATGTCGTAGGCGGGGTTCATCGTCACGGTGAGGATCACGACATCAACGATCCACGTCTGAGCACGCGACGCAACTGTAAGTTGTCACCGACGATCAGGAGATCGGCGTATTGCCCTGGCCGCAGGTCGCCGATATCGGTGCGTCCGAGCACGGCCGCGGGAGTCGATGTCGCCGCGCGGACCGCCGCGCGCAGGGGAATGCCCGATTCGCGCACTGTCCGCGCCAGACACGACAGCAGCGTGCTCACCCCGCCCGCGATCGAACCGTTGGCGATTCTGGCGACGCCGTCGCGCACCGTGACAGCCTGGGGTCCGAGTCGATATTCGCCGTCGCTGAGACCGGCGGCCTGCATGGCGTCGGTGATCAGCGCGACGCGATCGGGTGCGGCCGCGAAGACCAACGCGGCGAATCCGGGGTCGACGTGGACGCCGTCGTTGATCAGTTCGACGGTCACGTTTCCGGCCGCCGCGGCCACCAGGCTCGCCGCGACCGGGCCGGGAGCGCGGTGGTGCGTCGGCGGCATACCGTTGGCCAGGTGCGTGACCAGACCGCCTGAACCCTTGGGGCGCAGGGCATCCGAGAAGGTGGCGAAGTCGGCGTCGCTGTGCCCTAGTGCGACGACGACGCCGCGTTCGGCGAGCTGCCGCGCGAGCGCCGCGTAGCCGGGGCGCTCGGGGGCGAGCGTCATCACCCGGAGCTGACCACCGCCCGCGGCGAGGAGTTGTTCGGCCGTGGCGGGGTCGGGGTCGTGCAGAAATCGGGGGTCCTGCGCGCCGCAGCGAGCGTGCGAGAGGAAGGGGCCTTCGGCGTGAATCCCGGCGAGCACACCCTCTCGTGCGAGTTCGCCGAGCATGGCGATCTGGGCGACCATCTCCTCGACCGGCCCGGTGACGACGCTGGCGAGCAGCGTCGTCGTTCCGGTCGCGTGGTGGTAACTCGCCGCCGCACGCGCCTGTGCGTGATCGACCGAATCGAACCGATGCCCGAGTCCGCCGTGATTGTGAAGGTCCACAAGGCCGGGCAATATGGTCCCGGAAAATTGTGGTTCGGGGGAGTGCCGGTGTGTCGAAGACCACTCCACGAACGGGGTGACGGACGCGATGCGTTCACCCCGCACAGAAATAACTCCATCGTCCAGTTCGATGCTGGCCGAGACGATGCGGCCGCGAATCTCGGTGCTCATCCGATGGCACCCTGTCGCGCCAGTCGCGCCGCGCCGACCAGTCCGGCGCGGGCGCCGAATTCGCCGACGACGACCCTCGGCGCTGGCACCAGTCGTAGGCGCTCGGTGAGCGCGCTGTGCAGTGGCTCGGTGAGTACGGTCGCGGCACCGGCCAGGCCGCCGCCGAGGATGAGCAACTCGGGGCAGGCGGCGTGGACGATGCCGAGTAGTCCTTCGGCGAGTGCGTCGACCGCGTCGGCTACCACGGCGGCGGCATCGGCATCGGTGTCGATGATGTCGAAAACCTTTGCGGCGCTGTCGATAGTGGTACCGGTGCGCCGGGTATACGCCCGGCTGATCGCCGCGCCGGATGCCACGGTCTCCACACAGCCGGTATTGCCGCACGCGCAGGGCAATCCGCCGCCGCGCCGGATCGGCACGTGGCCGTATTCGCCCACCTGCCCGTAGGCGCTGCGCACCAGTCGACCATCGACCGCGAGGGTGCCCGCGATGCCGGTGCCGAGGATGAGCACGCACACGGTGCGGTGGCCACGGCCAGCGCCGAATCGCCATTCCGCCCAACCCGCAACGGCCACATCGTGTTCGATCACCGTCTCGATGCCCCAGCGCCGGGTGAACCGGTCGCCCAACGCGACGTCGTGCCAACCGATATTGCTGCTGAATACGGCGATCGAGCGCTCGGTGTCCACGATGCCCGGCATGATGAGCGCGCCGCGCGCGACCCGATCCCGTTGCGGGCCGGTGAGTTCGGTGAGCAGGCGGTCGCCGAGTTCGTCGACGGCCTCGAATGCGCGCTCTCCGAACGGTGTCGGCACGGTGTGCGCGGCCAGCACTGTGCCGTCGGCGTCGGTGATCTCACCTTTGATGGTGGTGCCACCGACGTCGATGCCGAGCACCGACGCGTCCTCGGCGAGCGCCGCGGTGTCAACCACGACGGCCCGCATGCGGTGCGCGGCGGGGGCGCGGCCAGGCCAGTTCGGCGTGCGGGTTCACGGCTTCAGTAGGACCGAGCGCGCGAGACTGCGCGGATGATCGGGGTCGAGACCGAGATCGGCCGAGCGCAGCAGGCACAGTTGGTGCACGCGCAGCAGATCCGCCATCGGATCGATAGCGCGATGTTCGAAGTGTGCGCCGGTGGCGGCCACGTCGTCGGCGAAGTTCTCGACCAGTGGGCCGAACGCCCACACCGCGCGTCCCGGCGCGGAAATGCTGATCGGGCCGTGCCGATATTCGGTGGCGGGGTATGCCTCGGTCCAGGATTGGCAGGACTCGCGCAGCTTGAGACCCGCCTCGTCGGCGATCGCGGCGGCGAATCCCATGCCGACGAAGCTGATCTGCGCCGCGGCGCGCACCTGCGCCAACGAGACCGAGGGATCTTCGGCGAGTACCGCGCGGCCCTGCGCGATGACCGGTGTCAGGTCTTCGCCGAGGTGGCTACGCAGGATCGCGAGTGTCGTTGTCGCGAAACGGGTTTGCACGACCGACTGTTCGTCCACCTGGTCGATGAGGATCGGCTCGGCGAGATCGAGTACCGGAGTGCCTCGGCTGGAGCAGATCACCGCGCGCGGGACATCGGCGGGAAGCGCGCGCATCGCCTCGACCACCTCGGTGGTGGTGCCGGAACGGCAGATCACCAGGTAGCGGTCGTAGTCGCGGGTGTGGTGCACATCGCTGGCCGACCACGCGTCGGTGACGCCGTGACCGGAGGACTCGCGCAGCGCCGCGAACGCGCGAGACATGAACAGCGAAGTGCCGCAGCCGATTACCGCGACACGTTCACCCTCGCGGGGCAGGATGTCGCGGTGTCGCGTGGCGATGGCGTCCGCGCCGGCCCAGTCGTCGGGCTGGGTGGAGACCTCGGCGGCCAGGTAAGGCGCTGGGCGGGAACGGTCGGAATTCGGCACGACAACAACAATCGCCCCGGTGATCGTTCATGTCAACTTAACAACGAAATCGGTCACAGATGATCATCGTTGGCGTTAGATTGAGAACCGGTCGATCAGTTCGATCCATCATCGGCCCTGCGCTGTCGCCGGGTGTGCATTATCGAAAGGTTCTACTCGTGAAAAGAACACACCACGGCATGCTCGCGGGGTTCGCGATGGTCACGGGGCTCGCGTTGGCGATCAGCTCCTGCGGTTTCGGCTCCACCGATTCCGGCGACTCCGACACCACCATCAACTTCCTCGCACCCACCTACAGTGACGGCGATACCGGCACAAAAGCCTTGTGGGACGGCATCATCGCCGACTTCCGTGCCGAGAATCCCGACGTCACCGTGAATCTCGAGCTGGAATCCTGGGATTCGATCAACGACGTGGTGCGCACCAAACTGCAATCGGAATCGACGACACCCGACATCCTCAATATCGACGCCTACGCGAGCTTCGCGAGCGACGACATGCTCTACCCGGCCCCCGAGATCGTCTCCGACCAGGTGCTTTCCGATATTCAACCCGGATTCGCGAAGAACGCCTCGATCGAAGGCACCCAGTACGCGCTGCCGCTGTTCGCCTCCACGCGCACCCTGTTCTACAACAGCGAGCTGTTCGAGCGGGCGGGCATCGCCACACCACCCAAGACCTGGGCCGAGTTGACCGAGGCCGCCAAGAAGATTCAAGCCCTCGGCGGCGGAGTGTCCGGCTACGGCCTGCCGCTGGGCAGCGAGGAAGCCCAGGGCGAGACCTCGATCTGGACCTTCGGCGCCGGCGGCAGCTGGTCCGAGGGCGACAAGGTCACCGTCGACACTCCGCGCAACCTCGAAGGCGTGCGTGCGATCCGCGCACTGGTCGATGCCGGTGCTACCCAACCGAATCCGGGCGCCACCGACCGCAAGGACGTGATCAACGCGTTCATCCAGGGCAAGATCGGCATGATCGAGGGATTGCCACCGACGATCGGTCAGATCGCGGCCAAGAACCCCGGCTTGCGCTACGCGACCGCGCCATCGCCCACCAAGACCGGCGAACCCGTCACCCTCGGTGTCGCCGACCATCTGATGGCGTTCAAGAAGGACGGTAAGAAGGCCGCCTCGATCAAGAAGTTCCTGGACTACTTCTACTCGCCGCAGGTGTACGCGAATTTCGTCAGCCACGAGGGCTTCATTCCCATCACCAACAGCGCCACCGCCGTGCTCGCCGACGACCCGGTGACCAAGGCCTTCGCACCGACCCTGCCGGTTGCCGAGTTCTATCCGAGCAACAACGCGAAATGGGCTGCCGCGCAGGGTGCCATCCGGCAGCAGATGGGCACGATCGCGCAGGGGGCCGACCCGGCGCAGGTGCTCGGACGGATTCAGGAAGCCGCGAACTGACGTGTCACGCAGTACATCCCGGGTAACGTCCACGCCGGGCAAGGCGCTGGCCGCGATACCGTGGATCGGTCCGGTGCTGATCCTGATCGCGGCCGTCGTCGCCTTCCCCGCGGGCTACATGGTGTGGACGAGCACCAGGGACCTCAGCTCCTACGGCCAAGACCGCGGCGGTGCGGGGCTCGCCAATTTCCGCACCCTGTTCGACATTTCCGAACTCGGTGGTGTGCTCGTGCACACGGTGGTGTGGGTGGTCGCGGTCGTGCTGATCACGCTGGTGCTATCCGCGGCGCTCGCGCAATTTCTGAACAAGGATTTTCCCGGACGCACCGCGGTGCGCCTGGCGATCCTGGTGCCGTGGGCGGCGTCGGTGGTGATGACGACGACGATCTTCTACAACATGCTCGACCCTGATGTCGGCATCGTCAATCGATTCCTCGTCGACATCGGCGTGCTCGACCGCGGTTTCGGCTTCACCAAACAACCGGGACCCGCGTTCCTGGTGGCGATCGGGGTCGCGGTGTTCGTCTCGATCCCGTTCACCACCTACACCATGCTCGCCGGGCTGCAAGCGATTCCGGCCGAGATGCACGAGGCGGGGCGCATCGACGGTGCGAGCGCGTGGCAGCGCTACCGCTTCCTCACCCTGCCGCAACTGCGACCGGCGATCGCGGTGGCCACGATCATCAACATCATCAACGCGTTCAACTCGTTACCGATCCTGCAGGTGCTCACCGGCAGCATCGCGGGATTCTCGGCCGACACCACGACCACGTTGACCTTCAAGCTGATTCGACAGAATCAAGAGATCGATACCGCCGCCGCGATGAGCGTGCTCAACTTCGCGCTGATCATCGTGATCATCGCGGTGTATGTGAAGCTCGTGCGGCCGGTGAAGGGGGTCGACGAGTGACCACATCCACCGTGACCGTCGACGCGCGAAAGTCCGCGGTGCAAGGCAAATCGGTCCCGGGCTCACGCGGCGGGCGGGTATGGACCAGGCGTAGGCGGTGGGAACTCACCGCCGCCGGCGTGCTGATCGCCGCGCTGTTCCTGATCCCGTACGTGGTGATGGTGCTGGGCTCGCTGAAAACCAGCGCGGAGATCCGGCGCATCCCGCCGACCTACCTGCCCGAGACCTGGCACCCCGACAACTACGCCACCATGTGGGACACTCCGGAATCCCCGCTGCCGTTCAACCTGGTGAGCACGGCCATCATCGCGGTCTTCGCCACGGTGCTCGTGCTGCTGGTGGCGATACCGGCCGCGTATTACACCGCGCGGCACCGTTTTCCCGGTCGCGCGGTATTTCTCGGGGTGGTGCTGGTGACCCAGATGCTGCAACCCACCGTGCTGGTGACCGGACTGATCCGGGAATTCTTCGTGCTCGGGATCAACGACACGTGGCTGGCGATGATCCTGGTCAACGCCGCGTTCAATCTCTCGTTCGCGGTGTGGATCCTGCACAGCTTCTTCGCCTCGATCCCGGTGCAGATCGAGGAGGCCGCGATGCTCGACGGGCTCAACCGCCGCCAGATCCTGCTGCGGGTGAGTTTGCCGCTGGTCTGGCCTGGCATCGTCACCGCGACGATCTTCGTGCTGGTGTCGTGCTGGAACGAATTCGCGGCCAGCCTGGTGATCTTGACCAGCCCGAAGAATCAGCCGATCTCGGTGGCACTCACCAAATTTATCGGACAATACGACACCGCATGGCATTACGTGTTCGCCATTTCGACCGTCGGTATCGTTCCGGTGGTGATCTTGTTCGCGTTCATCGAGAAGCGGCTGGTCGCGGGACTCACCGCGGGCAGCGTGAAATGACGTCGGCGACCGGGCCGACCAACCGTCCGCAACGCTGGAACCGGCTGCTGGAACTGCTCGCCGAATCGGGACGGCTCTCGGTGGAAGAGACCGCAGAACGCCTCGGCGTCTCCGCGGCCACCGTGCGGCGCGACTTCACCACCCTGGCCGAACAACAATTGGCGACCAGGACACACGGTGGTGTGGTGGCCACCTCGGTCGCCTACGAGTTGCCTGCCCGCTATCGGCAGACCGCCGACGCGGCCAAACAACGCATAGCCGAACGTGCCGCCGCACTGGTCGACGCCAGGTCGGTGGTCGGAATCAACGGCGGCACCACGACAACGGTCGTCGCACGGGCCCTGGCCGGACGCACCGACCCCGAACTGTCCGGCGATCAACAACTGACCCTGGTGACGAACGCGCTGAACATCGCGGGGGAGATGGTGCTGCGGCCGCACATTCGCACCATCGTGCTCGGCGGTGTCGCGCGGCGCGAATCCTATGAACTACACGGTCCTTTGGCCGAACGCGCGCTGGCCGAACTACGCCTGGACGAGCTGATCCTCGGCGTGAACGCGATCTCCGTGGACGGCGGCGCGCAATGCAGGCACATCGACGAAGCCGGGGTCACCACCGAGATGGTGCGCCGCTGCGGGCGCGTGCTCGTGGTCGCCACCTCGGACAAGTTGCAGCGCAGTGCCCTTGCCAGGATCTGCGGGATCGACGAGGTGGACGTGCTAATCACCGACGCCGACGCGGACCCGGCCGCCGTCACCGCGATGGAGGCGGCCGGGGTGCGCGTGGACGTGGTCTAGTCAGGCGCGCTCGACCTTGATGGTCATTCCGGCCGCGCGCAGCCGCTCGGTCAGCGCGTCACCCATCGCCGTGGCAGGGGTGAGTACGCCGGACAGTTCCGGCTGCTTGTCGGTGTCGAAGGCCAGCGAGAGTCCGCTCTCGCCGAGCAGCACGGCGGTGGCCTGGTAGCCGGGGTCGCCGGTGCCGGCGAATGTCGCGACGTATTTCGCGCCGGATGTGGTGCGCGCGAAGGTCTTCATTTTGAACCATCCACTGGTGCGGGCGCTTTCGCTCGGCCCGGTGCCCGGCTTGGGCAGCACGCGGTCGAGCACCTTGCGGCCGACCGACACTCGCGACAGCAACGCGCCCGCCGCGAGCCCCGCGACGATTCCGCCCGCGATACCCGCCGCCACCAGCGGAGCCGTTGGTGAACTGCCGGCGCTCATCACCTCGCGGTAGCGGAAGTTCTTGCCGTACACCCAGCCGAGCAGGCCGTTGCTGCGTCGCACGATCTTGGTGTTGTGCGCGGCCATCACGAACGTGCTCACCCAGCCGTCCAGGCTCGGGTCGATCGCGCTGGCCCGCGCGAGCGCCTGATCGGTCTGGCGGCCCACCTCGGGATCCATCGACTTGTCCGGGCTCAGCGAATACGGGTGCGCGAGCACCGATCCCTTGGACGAGTCGGCCGCGACGGCCTCCATCATCGCCCGGCCCGAATCGATCGTCCCGCCGCTGACGCCGCCCTTCAAGGTGGCTACCAGGGTGGTGTCCGTTAGCTCGCCGGTGTTGTCGTCCACCGAGCTGCGGTAGAGCTGATACACGCTGAGGTCCGAGGGCACCGAGTCGTAGCCGCAGGAATTCACGATCTTCGCGCCGGTGCTCGTCGCCTGCTCGTGGTAGCCGTCGATGGCGTCGCGGACGAAAAGCGGTTCGCCGGTGAGATCGGCGTAGTGCGTGCCTGCCTTCGCGCAGGCCGCCACCATCGGCAGGCCGTAGCGCAGGTACGGGCCGACCGTGGTGACCACGACCCTGGTGCGTTCTGCCAACGCGTCGAGCGCAGCCTGATCGGTGGAATCGGCCACCACCAACCCCCAGTCGGCGGCCTCGGGTCCGAGGTCGGCGCGCACTGCGGTGAGCTTGTCCAACGAACGGCCCGCGAGTGCGATCCGCGCCGAATCCGGCGCTGCCCCAACCAAATAGGCGGCGGTGAGTTTGCCGACGAAGCCGGTCGCGCCGAAGAGGATCAGATCGAATTCTCGGGTGTCTGCCATGGTTTCCGTTCTGCCACTAAGCCTCGCGGCGTAGCTCGGCGGCATCGCTCGAGCTCGCACCGGTCGGTGTCGCGGCGGTGTTGTCGGTGGTCTTCGTTGTCGATGCCTTCTTGGCACGCGGCTGCTTGCTCGCGGTGGTTTTCTTCGGCTTCCTCGCCGCGGCGGTATTCGCTTCCCTCGGTTTCTCGGCAAGCCAACGGTGGTGTGCGACACCGAGTTCGGTGACCGGTTCTTCGTCGTAGAGCCATTCACGGGAAACGCGATGCCAATTCGCGGTGCAGCCGAGCTGACCCAAGGTGCCGAAGGTGAGGAAATCGGCGCGACGGGAGAACAAATGCTCCGGCGGCAGATTCTGATGTTTCATGCCCGCGAACTCGCCCGCCCTCGGGTCGACCGCGAGCAGGAAAGCGCCGCTGGCCAATTCGGGGGTGATGGTGAGCTCCTCGTCGATCAGGCACCACTCCGAGGCGGAAAGTACGTACTCCAAACAGTCCTCGGCGGTGATCTCCTCCGGCGAACTGATCACGCCGCGCTCGATCATCAACTGCCGCAGGTCTTGCGCGCGTCCCTCGCAGGCGGCACGCAGGCACGCGATCTCCAAGCGGACGTGCTCCGGGCCCATCCGATTGAACAGGCCGAAATCGAGAAATCCCACGCGACCGTCGTCGGCGAGCAGCACATTACCGGGATGCGGGTCGCCGCAGAACTCGTGGAAGGTGAACAACGAACCCACATAGAAGCGGTAGATGATCTCACCGATCCGGTCCCGCTCCCGTTCGGGTAGCTCGCGGACCTCGGCGAAACTCTTTCCCGGCAGATACTCGGTGACCAACACCCTGGTCGAGCTCAGTTCCGGTACCGAACGCGGAACCACGATGAACGGATGACCGGCGTACAGATCCGCGATCTGCGCCTGGGTCTGCGCCTCGGTCCGATAATCGAGTTCGCTCTCCAGATTCAGCCGAAGCTCGTCGAGCACCGCTGGTGTCACCCACGGCAGCGCCGATTGCAGCATCTTCCGAAACATGGCCAGGTTCTTCAGGTCCGCGCGCACGGCCGTATCGATGCCGGGATACTGCACCTTGATCGCGACCTGTCTGCCGTCGTGCAGCCTGCCGCGATAGACCTGACCGATCGAGGCCGCCGCCACCGGCTCGGGCTCGAACTCCGCGAACAGCTGCTCGAGCGGCTTGCCGAAATCGTCCTCGATGACCTTGCGCATCGCCTCGAACGAGACCGTCGGTGCCGCGTCACGCAGTACCGCCAGCCGCTGCTGGAATCGTTCGCGATGATTCTGCGGCACCAGGTCCAAATCGAGCACGGACATCATCTGTCCGAGTTTCATCGCGACACCCTTCATGGTGCCGAGCACCGCGACCACCTGCTCGGTGGTGCGAATCATGGACTCCTCGGCCATCTTCGCGCGGACCGCCTCCGACCTGCCCCGCATGGTCAAGCGGGTGCGCTGGGTTCGAATCACCGAACCGGCGGCGACCGCACCTAGTTTGGTGCCACGAGCAAGTCGAGAAGTGGGGACCTGCTTCGCCATCGAGGTACCTCCATTGGTGCCGACGCGGGCGGCCGCTCGGCGCCCGAGTCGAACTGGGGCCGGACCGCTCGGGGTTCAGACTAACCAACCTTGCGGCGATGTCGAGTCGCGCGATCGCCTTTTGCTAGCGCCCCAGCTAGCACCCGTGTCGACACGCGGGTCAGGACTCGGTGGCGGCGTCCTCGGTCCCCGCGGCGTCGGTCTTCTCGCGCGCCGCGACGGCGTTCTTCGCGTCGAGCGCGGGGGTGGGTAGCACATGCGGCTGGTTGTTGAACGTCTCGCGCGAACCATTGGCGCGGGCCATGCCCTCGATGGCGCTCCAGGCCATCATGGTCAGGTAATCGATCACTTCCTCGCGGGAGATCGACTTCTCCGTCGTCCACCAGTGCGTCGCCAGCTGAATCCCGCCGACCAGCACATACGACCAGAGCAACGCGCCGTCGGTCTCGATGCCCTTCTCACCGGCACGCGCGGTGATCACCGCGGCGACCACCTCCGCGAACAGCTTCTCGAACTCCGCCAGCGAGGACTGCTCGTTCGAGCCGTTGCCCATGATGAACCGATAGACCTCGGGGTCCTCGTCCACCGTGCCGACATATTCGGCCAACGCCGAGCGGGTGAGTTGATATTCGTCGGCGTCCAGGCTGATCGCGCCGTAGACCCTCGGCATCAGCGTGGTTTCGATGAACCGCTGCATCGTCGCGCGGACCAGGTCGTTCTTATCGGAAAAATATCGATATAGCACGGTTTTGGAGACGCCGATCTCGGCGGCGATCTCATCCATCCCCGCGCCGCTACCTCGGGCGCGCACCGCGGCGAGAGTGCCGTCTACGAGCTCCTCGCGACGATCGATCTTGTGTTGGCGCCAACGACGTTTGCGACCGTCCGGTCGGCCGGTGCGCACCGCCGACGGTCGCTCGGCCCGTTCGCCGACGTCGACGATGTCTTCGGTGGACAGCGTGAGCTCCTTATGTTGCGTGTGTCGACCTGTTACGTGTCCTGATGTCCCCAGCTTATGTCCCGGCCACCGTCGATTGTCACGATTGGGGTCGGTATGCGTCACGAACCACACTTGTCCGCCTCGCACCGGCCGTACGCGCCGGAGCACAGCAGAATGGTCGCTATGCAGAATGCTCCCGACAACAGCACGGTCGTGGACACCCCCGCCGCGTCGAACACCTCTGTATCGAACACCTCCGCACCCGAACCGACGAGCGCGTTCGCCGCAGTGCTCGACGAAGAGGGCAAGCGCCGCGACCTGTGGCGGATGAAGGCCTTCGCGACCGGCCTACTCGCGCTGGCGACGGTGATCTACCTGTGCTGTCGCTGGCTGGAATCCTCCGACGACGCGGGAGCCTGGGTGGGCTACGTGCGTGCCGCCTCGGAGGCGGGCATGGTCGGCGCGCTCGCCGACTGGTTCGCGGTGACCGCGCTGTTTCGGCATCCGCTCGGCCTCCCCATCCCGCACACCGCGATCATCAGGAAGAAGAAGGATCAGCTCGGTGCCAGTCTCGGCACCTTCGTCGGCACGAATTTCCTTGCTCCCGAGGTGGTTTCGGCCCGGGTGAGCGCGGCGCAGGTGTCCTGGCGGGTCGGTCGATGGATGGCCGATCCCGAGCACGCCGCACGGGTGGCGCAGGAGAGCTCGACGATTCTGCGCGCCGTGGTTGGCGCGTTGCGTGACGAAGACGTCGAGCAGGTCATCGACAACACCATCGTCAAGCGGATCGCCGAGCCGCTGTGGGGGCCGCCGATCGGGCGGGTGCTCGCGGAATTGTTGGCCGACAATCGTCAGCTGGCGCTGTTGGACATGCTCGCCGAGCGGGCGCACCAGTGGGCGCTGGGTTCGCAGGAGACGATCGACAAGATCGTTCTGCGTGAGGCGCCGCAGTGGGCGCCGAAATTCGTGAATGTGTTGCTCTCGGAGCGGGTCTACCGCGAACTCGTCGAATTCACCTGGAAGATCAGGGCCGACCCGGAACACGATGTGCGCCTGGCGGTCAACGGTTTCCTCGAGGAGTTCGCCGAGGACCTGCAACACGACGAGGCCATGATCACCAAGGCCGAGCGGATCAAGTCACAGATCATGGGGCGCGAGGAGATCACCGGAATGGCCGAGGCTACGTGGCGTGCGGCCAAGCGTTTGATCCTGGAATCGGCCGATGACCCCGACAGCACATTGCGCCGCAAGGTCGCCGAGAACGTGCAGCAGTTGGGTGAGCGGTTACGCGACGATGACGGCATGCGCGCCAAAGTCGACAACTGGATCGATCGCGGGGCACGCTACCTCGTGGAGAACTACGCGGGGGAAATCACGACCCTGGTTACGGATACGGTGGCGAGGTGGGACGCCGACGAGGCGAGCAAGAAGATCGAATTGCAGGTCGGTCGGGATCTGCAATTCATCCGTATCAACGGAACGGTGGTCGGTTCGCTTGCCGGCCTGCTGATCTACACGATTTCGCAGCTGATGTTCGGCGGCTAGTCCTCCGGCACGAACACGCCGCGTAAAGAGTGCTTACAGACTGCTTGCAATAGTTAGCACCCTGTCCTATCATCGATTTCGTACAACGCCAGAAGGTGAGTGATGGCTGAAAAGCCCGAGGTTTCCGCCGAGTACACCGACAACGAGTCCGAGCAATCGGCAGGAGTTGGCGACAAGGCGGCCCGCGTGGTGAACGCGGCGCACGACATCGGCGGTTTCATCAGGTCGCAGCGGGAGGCCGCACAGGTCTCGCTGCGACAGCTCGCCACCCTGGCCGGAGTGAGCAACCCCTATCTCAGTCAGATCGAGCGGGGATTGCGCAATCCGTCGGCCGAGGTACTCGCGCAGATCGCGAAAGCGCTGCGGGTGTCCTCGGAGGTGTTGTACATCCGGGCCGGCTATCTCGAACAGCGGCCGCACAGTCCGGTCCGGGACGCGCTGCTCGCCGACACTTCGATCAGCGAGCGGCAAAAACAGGTGCTATTGGATATCTACGAATCGTTCCGCCGGGAGAACGGCGGTGACGAGTCCGACGAGCCGGTGGCGCCGACCGGAGGGGGAACCGAATGGGACAGCGACGTTCCGCGCACGGACGGTCAGAGCGCCGAAACCGTGTCGACGACAACCGAATCCGTGGATAACGCGGCTACCGCGCCACGCCAGGAGGACGAACCATCATGACCGAGAAGAACCCCACCGTCACCAGGTCACTGCTCGCTACCGTCGGTGCGGGTGATGCCCTCTACGCCGCCGTCACCGATGTGGTGACCCAGGTGCGCGAGCGCGCGAGCACCACCGATGTCTCCGGCAAGGTGGAGGAGGCGCGTGAGCGTTTCGCCACCGTCCCCGCCGACGTGCAGGCACAGTTCGAGTCGCTGCGCGAGCGGCTGTCCGAGCTGCCGTCCGAGCTGCCGGAGGACCTCGCCGAGCTGCGCGAGAAGTTCACCCCCGAGGAACTGCGCGCGCTGGCCGAGAAGTACTACCGTCAGGCGCTCGACGCCTACACCGACCTCGCCGACCGCGGCGAGGAAACCGTCGACCGGCTGCGCAACAACCACCTGGTCGAAGACCGGATCGAGCGCGTCGAGGTGCTCTACACCGACGCCGTCAGCCGGTTCAACGGATTGCTCGGGCGCCCGGGTAAGGCCGAGTCGAGCAATGGCGACAGCGACGAGGTCGTCGACGCCGAGGTCGTCACGGTGACCACCGAGGCCGAGCCCGTCGCCGAGCCGCAAGCGCCGAGCGAGCCGGTGGCCACCGGTGGCGCCACCGCGGCGCCGAAGAAGGCGCCCGCCGCCAAGCGCGCCGCCGCCAAGAAGACCGCCCCGAAGAAGGCCGCGCCCAAGCAGGTCTGACCCGGTCGGCCGTCGTTCGTTCGTGACGTCCCCGCGCGCCCTCGGTGCGCGGGGACGTTGCTCCTATCATGGGTCCTGTGGATACAGCGCAAAGTTTGACCGGGGTAATTCTTCTCGTGCTGTGGCTCGCCGCGTTGGGGGCGGCGATCTTCGCGCTGATCCACGCGGTGCGGCAACGGCCGGACGCGTTCACCGCGGTGGACAAGATGACCAAGCAGATCTGGTTGGCGATTCTCGGTGTCGCGATCCTGCTGCTGCTGATCGCGCCGTTCAGCTTCGGGCTGCTCGCGTTCATCGCCATTGTCGCCACGGGGGTGTACATGGCCGACGTGCGTCCGAAAGTCGATGAAGTGCAACGCGGTCCGCGCTGGTAAACACGCATGACGGCGGGGTTTGCGGGGGCCACCCTGGTGGTTTCCGCGCATCGGAGTTACTGTATCTAGCAGTAACACAAAGGAGTGACCGATGCGCGCAATGTCGCCGAACGCGTTGGTGCCCGCTCGAGGGGGCGGCCGATTCGCCGACCATCGTGCGAAACTGCGCACCAGGACCTATCAGACCGCGGCACTGAACCCGCCGACCGCGCCGCGTGAGGTCATTCCGGTCACCGCCCGTGACGGTGCCGAGCTCCGAGTGCACGCCTACGG
The DNA here is from genome assembly GCF_039543305.1 of Nocardia callitridis. Lineage (NCBI taxonomy): Bacteria > Bacillati > Actinomycetota > Actinomycetes > Mycobacteriales > Nocardiaceae > Nocardia > Nocardia callitridis. The sequence goes on from NZ_BAABJM010000001.1 coordinate 2,016,194, forward strand.
TCCCGAGGACGGCCCCGCGCTCGTTCTCGCGCACGGGTGGACCTGCTGCCTCGAATACTGGAACCCCCAGATCAACGCCTTCGCCGACAAGTACCGCGTGATCGCCTACGACCAGCGCGGTCACGGCGACAGCGACTTCGGGTCGAGTCCGCTGAGCATGGACCTGCTCGCCGACGACCTGGCCGATGTGCTCGCGGCGGCGCTGGCACCGGGGGAGAAGGCGGCCCTGGTCGGCCACAGCCTTGGCGCCATGACCGTGCAGGCGTGGGCCGGTCGCTACCCACATCGGGTCGCCGAACAACTCGACGCCGTCGTGTTGACCAACACCGGACCGGACAGTCTGGTCGCCGAGACCACGCTCCTGCCACTGCTGAACAAGCCGCTCGGGTCGCGCGCACGACGGATTCCGATGCCGAGGTGGCTCGGGCGGATCGGACTCGGCATGCCGCTGCTGTTTCCGCCCATCGCACCGTTTCGCCGCCTGTTCGCCAACGGCATCATGAGCAAGGCCGCGACCGGCGATGTGCTCGACTTCAGTCTGTCGATCGTTCGCTCGTGTCCCGCGTTGGTACGCGCCAAATACGGTGTGCTGCTGAGCCGAATGGATGTGGGACAGGCGGCGCGCAAGCTGGTCGTGCCCACCACCGTCATCGCGGGCGAATTCGACGACCTGACCCCCGCGGTGCACGCGGAGCGGATCTGCCGCATGCTCGCCGACACGGGCAGCCTCGACGCGTACCGGTTGCTACCGACCGGTCATCTCGGCAACGCCGAGGCCTACGCGGAGTTCAACCTCGAGTTGGCGCGGGTGCTCGAATCGGTGCGCGATCGCGGACAACCGGATGCCGACGTAGAAATCGCGGGCTAGATTCCGCCGCAAGAGGTTTAGCTGTTCAGGAGTCCATGACGGCCGGGCCTGCCCGGCGAGCCGGTGTGCCCGGATGTCAGCGCGCACGTAGGCGCGGTCAGCGCGATATGTTGCCGTGGAAACCGCGGGATAGCTTCGTCTGCAACGTGTTTCGAGTGGTGTTCAGGGGTCCGTGCCGACGGGACGCTACGCGCGCGAAGCGCGTCTGTCCGGGTGGGGCGCACCGCACGCGCGGTTCAGTGCGCGGCAAAACCGGATGTCGACCCAGCAGTCGCGGGATCGGCGACGGCGACGCGCTCGAGTGATCGCGGCGCGGTTCAGGAGAACACGACGGTGCGGCGTCCGTGCACGAGCACCCGGCCTTCCAGATGCCAGCGCAGGCCACGCGCTAGCACCACGCGCTCGATATCGCGGCCTTGGCGCACCATGTCGCGCACGTCGTCGGCGTGATCGATGCGGGTCACGTCCTGCTCGATGATCGGTCCCGCGTCCAATTCCGGGGTGACGTAGTGGCAGGTCGCGCCGATCAGCTTCACCCCGCGCGCGAACGCCTGATGGTAGGGCCGCGCGCCGACGAACGACGGCAAGAAGCTGTGATGGATGTTGATCGCCTTGCCCGCCCAGTGCGCGCACAGCGCGGCGGGGAGCACCTGCATGAACCGGGCAAGCACCACCGCGTCCGGGTCGTGCTTGTCGACCAGTTCGCGCACCTGCTCGAAGGCGGGACCGCGTTCGGCGGGGTCCTTGGGGAACCGCACGTGATGAAACGGCACGCCGTGTGCCTCGGTGATCGCGCCGAGATCGGGATGGTTGCCGATCACGGCGGCGATATCGGCGGGCAGCTCACCGCTGCTCGCCCTGCCGAGCAGGTCGTGCAGGCAGTGACCGTCCTTGCTGACCAGCAACACCGCCGTGCGGCGCGCACCCGAATCCAACAGCTGCCATTCGGTTTCGGGCCCGAATTCCTCGGCAAGCGCCGCGAATCGCGCGCGCAACCGTGCGAACTCGAACGGCACGGTCGCGGCCTTGATCGCTTGCCTGGTGAAGAACCACCCGGTGTCGGCATCGGAGTGATACCCGGCCTCGACGATCGAACCGCCGAACTCCGCGATCAGCGAGGTGATCCGCGCGATGACGCCGGGCCGATCCAAGCAGCCGAGGGTCAGCACGAAACGGCGATCGTCCTCGTCGGGCACGCGTGAACCCAGTGAGACGGAACTCGGCGACACAGAACTCATGCGCCCATACTCCCAGGTCGAAAGCCTGCGATGAGGCTCGCACCTCGCCGCTGCGGGTTACCGATCGTAAAACGGCTGTGCGTAACGGAATTCGGCTGGGGTGTCGCAGGTGTGTCAGACTCTGACCTCATGGCAAGCTCCCTGTCGCTGACCAGGTCCGAAGTGGCCGCGATGATCGACCACACCCTGTTGGCGCCGGAGGCTACGGCCGCCGATGTCGCGTCGTTGATCGAGGACGCCCGCGCGCTCGGGGTGCTGGCGATCTGCGTCTCGCCCGCGATGCTTCCGGTGCGCGCGTCGGGATTGGTGGTGGCGACGGTCACCGGATTTCCCTCCGGCAAACACCACTCGCTGGTGAAGGGTGCCGAGGCCCGGCTGGCCGTCGAACAGGGCGCCGCCGAGGTGGACATGGTGATCGACGTCGGCGCCGCCGTCACCGGTGACTACAACGCGGTCCTGTCCGACATCGTGACGGTGCGCGAGGCGATCGGAGATCGAGCAGCGCTCAAGGTGATCATCGAATCCGCCGCGCTCTCGGACGAGGCCATCGTCGGCGCGTGCCGGGCCGCGCGGACCGCGGGCGCCGACTTCGTGAAGACCTCGACCGGATTCCACCCCGCCGGCGGCGCGAGCGTGCATGCGGTGCGGCTGATGGCCGAGACGGTGGGCGGCCGACTCGGCGTCAAAGCCAGCGGCGGCATCCGCACCGCCGAAGCCGCCGCGGCGCTGATCGACGCGGGCGCGACCAGGCTCGGCTTGTCCAAGTCACGCGAGGTACTCGACGGCTTCGGCGGCTGAACGCCGACTCAGCAGCGGATTTCGGTGTTCTGGCCCGGCTGCGCCGGTTGCAGCTCGGAAGGTCCGCCGGTGAGCTTCACCGCGATCCCGGAGTCGGTGACCTCCGCCTCCGTCGGCCGCAAGCCCAGCGGATAGGTCTGCAAGCTCTCGGAGAAGGTGTCGACGATGCCCTGCACCAGGTCGTTGGGCAGACCCATTCCCAGTAACTGCGCCGACTGGGTTTCCACCTTCACCGCACCATTGGTGACCACCGGTTTCACCTGGAGCTGAGCGAGGCCGCCGAGCACGTCGAGGCTCAGCGAGTCCGAACCCGACGAGGAGTGCACGCCGCTGACCAGGCCGCCGAGGGTCTGCTTGATGCCGTCGTCGCTCCAGTCGATGTCGGCCGACGAGCTGCCGATCGTGCCGCCGCCCGCGCCACCGCTTTGCAGCTCGATATCGTTGAAGACCGCGTGCACCTTCATATCGACGGCGGGGCCGAACTTGGTGTCGTCGCTGTCGACGGTGAGCTTGCCGATCTTGTTGTCGAGCAGGGTGATCAACATCGGTTTGGCGCCGAAACCGACGTCGATCTTGGAACCGATCTCCTGTTCGAATTGGGTACTGACGCAACGGGAAAGCTTGTGTCGGGCGTAGACCTCGCCGCCGACCAGGACCGTGGCCAGCAGGAGCACGATCACGACCAGGGCGATCACCAGGGTGCGTCGCTGGATGGTTCTCGGGGATCGAGCCTCGGTACTCATGCGGCCGATTCTTCCCGATGTTTCTGTGCCGGTTCTGTGGGGCCGATGAGGTCGGTTGTGACTTGCCTCACTGTGACACATGGCACATGCTTGCGGCGTAGCCTTATCGTCATGGCTGGCGATGAGGCGGGCCGCGCGCTCGATGGTGTCCCTGGTTCCGCGACGGAACAGCGGTGGCGAGTGCTGCGGCGTATCGCCGGTCGTCACGCCGGATTCTTCACCACCCGGCAGGCGTGGCGCACCGGATGCGCGGCGCGGGTGCGCTCCGCGATCGGCGAAGGTGCTGTCACCGAGGGCGAATCGGGACTGTTGCGGCTGGCCGAATGGCCCTCGGGACCGCTCGATGAGTACGCCATGTGGGCGGCATGGTTCGACGGCGCGGTCGCGGTGTCACATCACAGCGCCGCCGAACTGCACGGTCTCGGACGCTTGCGGCCCACGTTTCTGCACGTCGCGGTGCGCGGCCCTGGGGCGAGTGCGCGCACAGCGAGCGTGCCGCCGCGACTGGTGGTGCGGAAGGGATTCTCGCTCGGCGAGGTGGAATCGGCGGGCCCGTTCCTGGTGACGACCCCGGTGCGTACCGTGCTCGACTTGGCCGCCGCCGACATCGGCCAGCTGGCGCTGAACGAGGTGGTTGCCGACGCGGTGGCGATCCACCGCTGCGCGGGCGAGGAGATCCGTTGCGCGGGAGAACGATCCGCGCCACCGGTGGCCGAACGCCTGCGTCGCGCGCTGGCCGCCGCCTGAGGCTACTGCGGTGACCACCCGTTCGGCGCGACACTGTTCCACGGCACCGAGAGCACGCAGTCGCGCATCCTTCGCCGATAGTTCCGTACCGGAAAACCCTGTGCACGCAAAGAATTCGTTGCCGCACGCCACCGCACTCGCGGCCCGAACGGCGCCACCGCCGCGGCGTGCTCCCATGCGCGGTCGGCGGCGGTCAGCAGGGTATGGATCGGTTCACCCGCGATATTGCGATGAATCAAGACCTTCGGTAGCCGTTCGGCGATGTCGGAGGGACGTTCGACGGTGAACGGATCCCACGCCATCGTGAACGAACGCGGACCGGATCGGTCGAGCAGCACCCACGCGCACCGGCGGCCCAGCTCGTCGCAGGTGCCGTCGACGAGCAGACCGTCGGGGGAGAGGCCGGACCTGAGCGTCGCCCACGCCTGACCGACCGCCGTCTCCGGATACTGCCGCAACACATTGAACGCACGCACCAGATCAGGACACAGGCCCGCCAGCTCGAACCCGCCACGTGCGAAACGCACACCGTCGCGATCGGCGACCACACGCTGCGGATCGATCTCCAAGCCGACCACCCGCACACCGGGATTGACCGTGCGCAGCCGCGCCGCCAACTCCAGCGTCGTCCACGGTTGCGCGCCGTAACCGAGATCGACGACCAGCGGATCCTGGCGCGCCCGCAATCGGGTGCTGACCATGTCGTCGTGCACCAACCAACGGTCGCTGCGGCGCAGCCGGTTGATGCCGGTGGTGCCGCGGGTGATGGTGCCGAGCGGTTTGGTCAGCGCACCGACAGGTTTTCGTCCAGCCATTGCACGGTGAATTCGGCCTCGGCGCGAAACAGATCGACCAGGTTGACCAGCATCAACTGTTCGAGTCGAGGGCCGACCATCGGAATGAACACCTTCGCCACCGAGGAGTAGCGCAGGGTGCAGCCGGTGTCGGTGGGGAACAACCGGATCGTCCCGCCGAGGCTGCCCGGTCCCGCGGGGATCGACGCCGAGTACTTCCCCTCGGTTTCCTCCGCATCGAACGGCTCGTAGCTCTCCTTGCGGGTGATCACCATGTCCTTGCGCATCACCGCTTGCGCGATCTCCGGCAACATCTCGCGGGTCAGGATGTGGTGCAGCTCGACCGAGATGCCGCTGTCATCGGCCTCGAACTGCGCCACCTCGTTACCCGGTGCGTACTTTTGCATTTCGGCCATGCGCGCGTGCCAGTAGTCGCGGTTCGACAACGCCGCGTACAGCTCCTTGGTGCTGTGCAGCGGGTAGCGCGCGGAGTAATCCAGTCGACGGGCCATGGCTGGACACGTTACCGGGACCGGTGTCGGTCACAGCGTTCGGCGCGAAACGTTGCCAGTGAGCACAAAACACGCGCGGCCGGATGTTGAACTCGCCCAGTGGAACTGGTTCGGCGGCGCGTGCTTCGGATCGCTGGCCTCGCTCAGTGCTCGGCGAGCCAGGTGTTGGTGAACTCTTCCTCGCGCTGGAGCAACTCGGTGAGGTGCTCGACGATCGCGGATTCGATCTTGCCGCCGAACAGCGGAACCTTGACCTCGACCGATCCCGCGGTTTCCGCGATCGAACCCGCGCCGTCGGCGCGCAGGGTGATGGTGCCGCGCAGCTCGGCGGGTGCGCCTTCGACGCGCGCCTCGAAGCTGGCTGCTTCGCCGTTCCAGGTCTCGACCCGAGGAATCACCAGATCACCGGGGCGGACCGAGGTGATGGCGCTCGGTAGGTGCTCGGCGGCGATGGCCTGCACGATCTCGACGCGAACCTGATCACCCTCGACGGTGATCGCGTCCAATCGTGCGTTCGGGCCGCCGACCTCGTCCAGCCGGTCCTTCCAGTACTGGTCGTTCGCGAAGGCCGCGCGTACGGCGGCGACAGAAGATGAGTAGCGGGCCGTGTACGCCAGCGGTGTAGCCATGATCGGACACGCTACCGTCTGACCGTGCGAAGTTCACGGGTGGAGCCGACGGAACTCCTGGCAGACACGGGCGCGCGAATTCGGGCTTCGGTCCCGCTCGCGGAGCTGACCACGTTCCGGGTCGGCGGGCCAGCGACCGTCGCCGAGTGCGCGACGACCGACGCGTTGGTGGCCACCGTGCGGGCACTCGATGCCGCCGGCGTTCCCGTGCTCCTACTCGCGGGCGGTTCCAACCTGTTGATCAGCGATGACGGCTTCGACGGCGTCGTGGTGACGATCCGCGGCGACGGCATCCGCCTGACCGAGAATTCCGTGATCGCCGAGGCCGGTGCGGTGTGGGACACGGTGGTGGCCGCGACGGTCGAGGCGGGATTCGGTGGGCTCGAGTGCCTGTCCGGCATTCCGGGATCCGCGGGAGCGACCCCGGTGCAGAACGTCGGCGCCTACGGTGTCGAGGTCGCCGAACTGATCGAACGGGTGCGATTGCTGGACCGGGCCAGCGGCGAGATTCGCTGGGTCGACCCGCACGAGCTCGGATTCGGGTACCGCACCAGTGTGTTGAAGCATCGCGACGACGCGGTGGTGCTCGCGGTCGAGTACGCGTTGCGCGCGGACGGTTCGAGTGCGCCGCTGCGCTACGGCGAGGTGGCCAAGGTGCTGGATGCCGCCGAGGGGCAGTCGCGACCGTCGGCCGATGTTCGTCGCACCGTGCTGCGGGTGCGCGCTGGCAAGGGCATGGTGCTCGATCCCATCGATCACGACACGTGGAGCGCGGGCTCGTTCTTCACCAATCCCGTCGTGGCGGACGCCGCGGTGGAGCGGGTGCGCGCGGCGATCACGGCGCATGTGGGCGATGTCACGGTGCCGACCTATCCTGCGACCGGCGGGGTGAAATTCTCCGCGGGTTGGTTGATCGAACGCGCCGGTTTCGGCAAGGGGTTCCCCGGTGCGGACGCGGTGGCCAGGTTGTCGACGAAACATACGTTGGCCCTGACCAATCGAGGTGCGGCCAGTTGTGCGGACCTGGTGTCGTTGGCACGCACGGTGCGCGACGGAGTGGCCGAACGATTCGAGATTCGCCTGGAGCCGGAGCCGGTGACCGTGGGGGTCCGGCTGTAGCGCGACAGCGGACACCACGGCCTCGGCTGCGGTAAACGGTCGGACCCGACGCGTAAATTCGATCTGGTGAATCACCGCCAACGGATGCGCAGGCCGGCCGTCCTGCTCCCCCTCTCGGCCATAGTTTTCGCCATGGTCGCGTTGCTGGCCGCCTGCACCGGCGACGGGGCCGGTGGGCCCGCGGCCGAGCCCGACCCGATCGCCAAGGTGAGCTTCGAGCCCGGCGACGGTGCCGACGATGTCAACCCCGCCGCGCCCGTCGCGGTGAGCGTGGCCGATGGAATCATCACCCAGGTCGCGCTGAGCAATGCCGACGGCAAGCAGGTCAAGGGTGAACTGAGTCAGGACCGGCACAGCTTCCGCGCGACCGAGCCGCTCGGCTACGACGCCACCTACACCTGGTCGGGCACCGCGGTGGGTACCGATCAGAAGCCGGTCCCGATCGAGGGCAAGCTCAGCACCCTCGCGCCGGACAAGACCGTTCCCGCGACGCTGAACATCGGCGACGGTCAGGAAGTCGGCATCGCGGCGCCGATCATCCTGCAATTCACCGCGCCGGTGCAGAACAAGGAGGCGGTGGAGAAGGCGCTCACCGTCACCACCGAGCCGAACACCGAAGGTGCGTGGGCCTGGTTCCCCGACGACAACGGCGGCTCTCGGCTGCACTGGCGGCCCAAGGACTACTGGGTACCCGGCACCGCCGTGCACCTGTCGGCCAAGCTCTACGGCGTCGACCTCGGCGGCGGCAACTACGGCGACTCCGACCTGACCACGGATTTCCGGATCGGGCGCAGCCAGATCGTGCGGGCCGACGCGCCGAGCCACCGCATGCAGGTGGTGCGCGACGGTCAGGACGTGTTCGATTTCGGCGTCAGCTACGGCGAAGGCAATGAGCCGCGCAATGTCACCAGGTCGGGCGTGCACGTGGTCACCGAGAAATACGAAGACTTCATGATGTCGAACCCGCCGTTCTACGAGAACGTGCGCGAACGCTGGGCGGTGCGCATCTCCAACAACGGCGAGTTCATCCACGCGAACCCGGAATCGCTGTCGGCGCAGGGCTCGTCGAATGTCACCAACGGGTGCATCAACCTCTCGCCAGGTGACGCGCAGCAGTTCTTCCCGACCGCGCTCTACGGCGACCCGGTCGAGGTGACCGGCACCTCGATCGCGTTGTCGGCCGCCGACGGTGACCTCTACGACTGGACCATCGACTGGGACACCTGGAAGAGCATGTCCGCGTTGCAGGGGGAGCCCTCGCCCGTGGTGACCGCGACGCCGGTGCCGCCGAAGCCCGCGGGCGGTTAGGCCCGGTCGGTCGCGGTCCTGACGCTGCTCGTGGTCTGGTCGTTGCCCGAATTCTGTTCGGCGTCTTCGCGTTCGATCGCCAGGTCGGTGGCCAACTGTGCGGCGACCTTGTCGTGGCGCCCCGCGAGCAGGTCGCGGATCTCGATCAGCAGCTCGGTCTCGGTGGGTTCGGCCGTTTTGGAGGTGCCGAACCGGTTCTTGAGTGTCTTCATCGGCAGCATCAGCACGAAATAGAGTACGGCCGCGACCAGAAAGAAGTTGATCACCGAGGTGATGATCGGGCCGATCCCGATGAAGGTCGCGGGTTTGCTGCCGATCAGCTGCACGCCGAGGCCGAGCTCGTTGGTACTGCCGAACACCGCGAGCAGCGGGTTGATGATGCCCTTGGTCACCGCCGTGACGACGGTGGTGAACGCGGTGCCCATGACCACCGCGACCGCGAGGTCTAGCACGTTCCCGCGCATCAGGAACTCTTTGAACCCCTTGATCATGGCCGATCGACTCCAATCTCCGCTCGCTTGCTTTCGACCGCCCCGATGCTAACGGTGTTTTCGACGGCTGGCGCCGCGGGTTCGCGGCCACGGAGTCTCGCGTTCGAGTACCGGTTCCTGCTCGTCCGGCACGGACGAAACGGGCACGGGAGTGCGGAATTCACCGCGCTGACCTCGCTGCGAGGGGAGTCGGCGTTCGGGCGGCCCGAAGGTATGGCCGAGTTCCACCGGATGGTTGCGGTGCTGTCGCCGGCACGCTGCCGGTAGCCGAAAACCGCGGAGATATGCTGTCTCGCTATGAAATACCTCAGGCGCGGCGGGCGAACCTTCCCGCGTCGGCCTGGTCGCGGGGTTTGACGATGATCTGGTCGAGGTTCACATGCGAGGGCCGCGACGTGACGAAACCGATGATCTCGGCGATATCCGCGGCGACCAGCGGGTCGATGCCCTCGTAGACCTTGTCCGCACGCTCCTGGTCGCCATCGAAGCGAACGAGCGAGAACTCCGTCTCCACCGCGCCCGGCGCGATCTCGGTGAGCCGGACCGGCTTGCCGAGCAGTTCGCCACGCAGGGTGCGATGCAGCACACCCTGGGCGTGCTTGGCGGTGGTATACCCGGAACCGTTGTCGTAGGCCGTGAGCGCGGCCACCGAGGTGACGGTGACGATGATGCCGTCGCCGGAATCGATCAGCTTGGGCAGCAGGGCCTTGGTGACGCGCAACGTGCCGAGCACGTTGGTTTCCCACATCCAACGCCAGTCGTCGAGGTCGGACTCGGCGACCGTGGCCATGCCCTTGGCGCCGCCCGCGTTGTTGACCAGCACATCGACGCGCTCGATCGCGTCGACGGCGGCGCGCACGGAATCCTCCGAGGTCACGTCGAGTTCCAGTGCGGTGCCACCGATTTCGTCGGCGAGCCGGCGCAGTCGGTCGACGCGACGGGCACCGACGTAGACGTGGAAGCCCTGTGCGGCGAGTTCGCGGGCGGTGGCCTCCCCGATGCCGGAACTGGCCCCGGTGACGACGGCGGTACGAGTGCTCATGTGCTCGATCTTAAGTGGGCACGGCCCGCTGCTCGGATCCCCCCGTGTGCCCGAGGGTGGGCGCGCGCGGCGAAACGCGCGTTAACCTCGGCGGCATGGCAATACGCGACGTGGTCAGTGTGGATGGAACCGAGATCGTGTACCGGGTGAGCGGCCCGCCCGAGGCGCGTGCGCTGGTCTTGTTGCACGGTTGGTCGGCGGACCTGCGGTGTTGGGGTGATGCCGCCGACGATCTCGCCGAGCGTTTCCGGGTGATCGCCGTCGACCTGCGTGGGCACGGCTACTCGGGCAAGCCCGCGACCGGCTACGACGATCCGAAGAACTGGGCGGGTGATGTCGCCGCCGTGCTCGCGGCGGAAAAGATCACCGCCGACGCGGTATTGCTCGGCTGGTCCTACGGCGGCCTCGTGCTGAGCGATTACCTCGCCGAGCACGGTGCCGGCGCGCTGGCCGGGGTGATCTACAGCGGTTCGATGGCCAATATCGGCCGCGACGTTCCCGGCGCCGAGGTCGGCTCCGCCATGGCCGCGGCGATACCCGGCGTCTTCGAGGAAAGCGCCGGCCGCGCGGTGCGCGCCTTCGCCGCGTTCGGCAACGCCAATACCGGGCCGGGTGCCGACAAGGGGCCGGCGGCGCAGCGGTTGTTCGGCGCCAGCCTCGCCACCCCGCCCTCGGTGCGTAAAGGGCTGTTCTACCGCACCGTCGACAACACCGAAACGCTTCGCGCACTGGATATTCCGGTCCTTGTGCTGCATGGTGCCGACGATCCGGTGGTACCGGTCGCCAACGGTCGCTACGTCGCGGAGACGGCGCCGAAGGCCACCGCCTCGATCTGGGAAGGCGCCCAACACGGGTTGTTCATCGAAGACCGTGCCCGGTTCGTCGCCGAGGTTTCCGGGTTCATCGACAACCTGTGACGGTCGCGCTTGTGATAGCTCTCACTTGCCCCGGTGACGATGCCGGGGCGTAGGACCCACCGTGCACTATGGATAGTGTGAGTGAACGCCATGGGCTACGGCCGAACCGTATCGCCGTACTGTCGGTCCACACCTCACCACTGGCTCAACCGGGCACCGGCGACGCGGGCGGAATGAACGTCTACGTGCTGCAAACCGCTTTGCAACTGGCGCGGCGCGGCATCGAGGTGGAGATCTTCACCAGGGCCACGTCATCGAACGTGCCTCCGGTGCAGGAAGCCGGTCCCGGTGTCCTCGTCCGCAATGTGATGGCGGGGCCGTTCGAGGGACTGGACAAGCACGATCTGCCCACCCAGCTGTGCCCGTTCGCCGCGGAGGTCATGCGCCAGGAGGCCAGACACCGGCCGGGCTACTACGACCTGGTGCACTCGCACTATTGGCTATCCGGGCAGGTCGGGTGGTTGACGCGGGACCGGTGGCGCGTGCCGTTGGTGCACACCGCGCACACGCTGGCCGTGGTGAAGAACGCCGCGCTCGCCGAAGGCGACTCACCGGAACCAGCGACCAGGGAGATCGGCGAGAAGCAGGTGATCGCGGAGGCCGATCGACTGGTCGCCAACACCGCCGAGGAAGCGCGACAGCTGATCGAGCTCTACGGCGCGCAACCCGATCGCATCGATGTCGTCCCGCCCGGCGCCGACCTGGCCAGGTATCGGCCCGGCGACAAGGCGGCCGCGCGCGCGGAACTCGGGTTGGCCACCGACGAACGGATCGTCGCGTTCATCGGCCGCATTCAACCGTTGAAGGCGCCCGACGTGCTGGTGCGGGCCGCCGCCGAGGTGGTGCGCCGCGACCCGACGCGCAAGGTGCGGGTGCTTGTCGTCGGCGGACCCTCGGGGACCGGGCTGCAACGGCCGGACGCGTTGATCGACCTCGCCGCCGAACTCGGCATCGCCGACCGGGTCACGTTCCTGCCGCCGCAACCGCCGGACCGCTTGGCGCACGTCTACCGGGCTGCGGATCTGGTCGCTGTGCCCAGCTACAACGAGTCCTTCGGGCTTGTCGCGATCGAGGCGCAGGCCAGCGGAACACCGGTGCTCGCGGCGAAGGTCGGCGGACTCGGTACCGCGGTGCGGCACAACGAGACCGGGCTGCTCGTCTCGGGGCACCGGATCGATGAATGGGCCGACGCGCTCGGCCACCTGGTCGACAACCCCGAGTCGTTGCGACGGATGGGTGCCCGCGCCGTCGAGCACGCGGCCGAGTTCTCCTGGGAACACACCGCCGACGGACTGCTCGACAGCTACACGGCCGCCCGCATGGATTTTCGCGCCATCCGAGGTCAGCTCGGCATCGGCCCGTTGGTGGACACCGAACGAGTCTCCCGAGGCGGCGTCGTGTTGCCGCGCGAGGACGACTGGGCCGCCGAGGAACGCACTAGCCTGGCGACCGGCCCCGAATCGGGCCAGACCAGACCGCGGGCGCTGCGACGGCGCCGGATGGGAGTGCGTCGGTGAGTGCGATAGAGCGGACGACCGCGTTGATCGACGAGACGCTGCGCGAGCGGGAGATCGAATACACCCACCCGTCGGAGGAGACCTTCGTGGTCATCCTGCCCGGCGAACGCAAACTGAAGACCACCGTGATGCTCACGGTCGGCACCCATGGTGTGCGCAGCGAATCGTTCGTCTGCCGTAAGCCGGACGAGAACTTCGAGGGCGTGTACAAGTTCCTGCTTCGGCGCAACCGCAGGCTCTATGGTGTCGCCTACACCCTGGACAATGTGGGTGACATCTATCTGGTCGGCAGGGTCGCCGCGCACGCGGTGACCGCCGACGAACTCGATCGAGTGTTCGGCCAGATCCTCGAAGCCGTCGACGCCGATTTCAATGTGCTGCTCGAGCTCGGCTTCGCGGAATCCATTCGCAAGGAATGGAAGTGGCGGGTCTCGCGCGGCGAGTCACTGAAAAACCTGCGCGCCTTCGAACATTTGGTGGATTCGGCCGACAAACCCTGACCCTCGGCTACCGTCCTGGCTCGGTGACAATCGCTTGGTGGTTCGAGACGGCGGAGGCGGCGCGATGACAGTTCTCGCTCTGGATATCGGTGCGACGAAGTTCGCGGCGGGTGTGGTGCGCGACGGTGTCGAGGTACACGACGTGCGCAGGGTCGATGTGCCGCCGAGTGGGGTGTGGGAGGCGTGCGCGGGTCTGCTGCGCGAGGTGGCGGCCGCGGCCGGTGACGTCTCGGCGGTCACCGCGGTCGGTATCGGCTCCGCGGGGCCGGTGGATGTGCGTATCGGGGTCATCAACCCGTTGAACATCCCGGAGTGGAAATCCGGCTTCGCCGTCGTCGAGGCCGTGGCGGCGCTGTTCCCCACGGCCACGGTGCGATTGGCGATCGACGGCGCGTGCCTGGCACTGGCCGAATTCCACGTCGGCGCGTTGCGTGGGGTCGCGAACGCGCTGGCGATGACGGTGTCCTCCGGGATCGGTGGCGGCATCATCGAAGATGGCCGGGTGGTCGTCGGCAGGACGGGTAATGCCGGGCACATCGGGCACATCGTGGTCCCCGGCTGGGATGTGCCGTGCGCGTGCGGTGGCGTGGGGTGCGTGGAGGCGGTGGCCAGCGGCATGTCGTCGGTGCGGTGGGCCCGCTCGCAGGGGTGGACCGGCGATACCGGCGTCCAGTTGGCCGCGGCCGCGAACGAGGGTGACGAGATCGCGGTTGCCGCGCTGCACCGCTCCGGTACCGCGCTGGGGCAGGCGATCGCGTCGGCCTCGGCATTGCTGGACATCGATACGGTGGTGATCGGCGGCGGGTTCGCGGAATCCGGTGCGCTGCTCTGGGATCCGCTGCGCGCGGCGGTGCGCGAGCACGCGGGCCTGCAGTACCTGCGTGAGCTGCGGGTGTTGCCTTCGCGCGTCACGCACGGTGCGACCCTGGTCGGTGCCGCGGCGCTGGCTCGATCCGAGGACCTGGTGTGAGCCCGCGCGCCGCGGCGAGGGTTGCGAGCCGCTTCGGTGGTCGTGCCAGAATGACCGAATGACCAACACCCTCGTGCTGCTGCGCCACGGCGAGAGCGAATGGAATGCCCTGAACCTGTTCACCGGTTGGGTGGATGTACACCTGACCGACAAGGGTGTCGCCGAGGGCAAGCGCGCGGGCGAGTTGTTGGCCGAGCACGCCATCCTGCCCGACATCGTCTACACCTCGCTGCTGCGTCGCGCGATCAGCACCGCGAATTTCGCGTTGGACGCCGCTGATCGGCACTGGATTCCCGTGGTGCGGGATTGGCGGCTCAACGAACGTCATTACGGCGAGTTGCAAGGCAAGAACAAGGCGCAGATCCGCGACGAGTACGGCGACGAGCAGTTCATGCTGTGGCGTCGCAGCTACGACACACCCCCGCCGCCGATCGATCCGGCCAACGAGTACAGCCAGGACGGCGACCCGCGTTACGCGGGCATCGAGGTGCCCAAGACCGAGTGCCTGCTCGATGTGGTGAACCGGATGGTGCCGTACTGGGAGTCCACGATTTCGGCCGACCTGCGGGCGGGCAAGACGGTGCTGGTGGCCGCGCACGGTAATTCGTTGCGCGCCTTGGTCAAGCACCTCGATCAGATCTCCGACGACGAGATCGCCGGGTTGAACATTCCCACCGGTATCCCGCTGCGCTACGAACTCGATGACGATCTTCGTCCGGTGCGTCCGCGCGAATACCTGGATCCCGAGGCTGCCGCCGCCGGTGCCGCCGCGGTCGCTGACCAGGGCGGTAAGTAGCACCCACCCGCTCGGCAGAGGGATCGGACACCGGCACGGTGTTCGGTCCCTTCGTCGTTTCCCGCACCGCTGACCGATGTTGCGCCGCAACCGCATTCCGCCGGCTCGCGCTGTTGTTACCGAATGGTAGGTATACACTGCTGAGCGTTCGACCAGTCTGAGAGGCGGATCACGTCCGATGAAGAACGCGATGCGAGTCACAGTGGCGGCGGTCGCCGTCACACTGTTCGGCCCCTTCCTGGCCGCGGGCGCGAATGCGGCTCCGCCCGCTCCCGGCCCGGACGGTGGTGCGGCGGGGGCGAATTGGCTTGCGGCAGAGGACGGCCCGCAGCAGTACCCGAACATCAACATCCAGTGGGACGTGCCCATCACGATGAGCGACGGAACGGTGTTGAAGGGCAACGTCTATCGCCCCGCCGACCCGTCCGGCCGTCCGATCGACGCACCGACTCCGACGATCGTCAACCTGACGCCGTACTCCAAACTGGTGTCCAACCTGATGGACCACGCGCAGTCCATTCCCGGCCTGTCCGACGCGCTACTGGAATTCGTGCGCGGGATCGACATGAGCGGCACCCCGCTGTCGGGCGTCACGGATCTCACCAAGGCCGTCGCCGGTGGCGAACTGCGCAACTTCACCGTCGACCGCCAGTTCATCAAGAGCGGATACACCCAGGTCGTCGTCGACGTGCGCGGTACCGGTTTCTCCCAGGGCACCTGGGACATGCTGCGTGATCGCGAACAACAGGACACCGTCGAGGTGATCGACTGGACCAGGCAGCAGCCGTGGTCCAACGGGCGGATCGGCATGAACGGCCTGTCCTACTCGGGCATCAACCAGGTCCAGGTCGCGGCGAAGCGACCGGAGGGGTTGCAGGCGATCTTTCCCGTCGTCCCGGGTAGCGACCTGATCAACGACGTGCTCGCCCCAGGCGGTGGGTTCGGGTTCAACTTCATTCCGCTGTGGTTGAGCCTGGTCAATGGCATGAAACTGGTGCCGGATGTCGCGTCGGCGTTCAACGGAACCTTCGATATGAAGTGGCTCGCCGATCGTGCGAAAGACCCGCTTACCTTCATGGATGTGCTGGTCAACGCGTATACGACAACACGTTTGGACGATCTCGACCCGCGGGCGAAGGAGTTGCTCAACCAGAATTCCGGTCCGCGCCAGGCCTGGCTGGGTGACCCGAGCCGGATTCAGATCCCCACCTTCGTTTCCGGCGGCTGGCACGACCTGTTCACCTACTCCGAATCGAAGATCTACAACGCGATCGACGTTGCGCCGGGACAGAAGCAGCTGTTCATGGGCAACACCTACCACCTCACCTCCGGCAACGAATACGGCAAGCCCGGCCTGCCGCCGCGCCTGGATGTGTTGCAGCACGCCTGGTTCGACCGGTGGCTCAAGGACATCGACAACGGCATCGACAACTACGGTCCGGTCACGCTGCGTCAGCAGGGCGGCGGCTGGATCAGTACCGATTCGTTCGCCGAACCCGAAGAGGGCACCGGCAGCGACGATCCCGAGTACCGCAGGATGTACCTGTCCGCCAACCACACCGGGACCGCCACCAGTGCCTACGACGGTGCGTTGACCGCCGACGCCACCGGCGACACCGACCGACTCACCGTCGGCCCCGGCTTGACCGGCGTGTGTTCCAACGACTCCTCGCAGGCCACGATGGGTTTGCTGGCGGTGTTCGTCGCGTGTGGCGCCGACTCGCGCATCCAGGAGACCAACGGACTCACCTTCACCAGCGAGCCGGTGGCCGAGCCGACCACGGTGTCCGGGCGAATAGCGGTGCGGCTCAATACGGTTCAGGACGCGGCCGACGGTTATTGGGTGACAACGGTGAACGACGTCGCGCCCGACGGGCAGTCCTCGGTATTGTCCTCCGGGCAACTGATGGCCTCGCTACGCGATGTCGACGAGGACAACAGCAGCAAGTCCGCCAACGGCGACTACACCGACCCCCGGCCGTTCTCCTCGCTCGATCACCACCGGCCGACGACTCCGGGCGAGGCGACCACGCTGGACATCGGGTTGCCCGCCACCGAGGCGGTGCTGCAACCGGGGCACCGGCTGCGGGTCGATGTGTACGCGGGTAACTTCCCCAAGGGTCTGCCGATCCTGCCGATGCTGATCGACACCGGTCTGCAACCGCAACACCTGCAACTGGACCCGGAGCAGCCGAGCTTCGTGAACGTGCCGATCAAGGGCAACCCCGGCTGGTAATCGGTCGGGTCCCACAGCGGATCTCGCGGGCACGTGTTCGGCGCACCGCCGACACGTGCCCGCGTCGCTGTGTGGGGGAAGGCCGTTTACTGCGACACGCCGATGTCGACACACGGCTGGGCGGTCGATGCGACCGCGCCGAAACCCAAACCCGAACAGGGCGTAAACATTCGGCTAACACCGCAGTAAGTGGTCATGACCTGCACGAAACTTCACCAACCCGGAGTTGGCTAAGCGGTTGGCGACCGTACGATTCATCTGTGAGCGTTCCACAGGCCGTACTGCTGGCAGTCCTTGCCGCCGTTGTCGGTCTCGGAGTCGGTGGGCTGCTCATTCCCTACGTGAACGCCAGACAGGCGGCGCGCCGACAAGCCGACTCCGGACTCACCATGTCGCAGGTGCTCGACCTGATCGTGCTCGCCTCCGAGAGCGGGATCGCGGTGGTCGACGAATACCGCGACGTGGTGCTCGTCAACCCGCGCGCCGAAGAACTCGGCCTCGTGCGCAACCGACTACTCGAGGAACGCGCGTGGGCCGCGGTGGAGAAGGTGCTCGCCACCGGCGAATCCGCCGAATTCGACCTCACCGCGAAAAACCCGGTGCCTGGACGCGGTCGCATCGCGGTGCGCGGAGTGGCGCGACATCTCTCGCGGGAAGACACCAACTTCACCGTCCTGTTCGCCGACGACGACTCCGAACAGGCCCGCATGGAGGCCACCCGCCGCGACTTCGTGGCGAACGTCAGCCATGAACTCAAGACCCCGGTCGGCGCGATGAGCCTGCTCGCCGAGGCCATGCTCGAGTCCGCCGACGACCCGGAGGCGGTGCGCCACTTCGGGCAGCGCGTGCTCGGCGAATCGCGACGGCTGGGCAAGATGGTCACCGAACTCATCGCGTTGTCGCGTCTACAGGGCGCCGAAAAGCTCCCCGAACTGGAAGTGGTCGACGTGGACACTCTGGTGGCCGCCGCCGTCGACCGCTCCCGCACCGCCGCGGAGGCAGCCGGCATCACCGTCAGCACCGACCGCCCCAGCGGGCTAGAGGTGCTCGGCGACGAGACTCTCCTGGTCACCGCATTGTCGAACCTGGTGGAGAACGCCATCGCCTACTCACCGAGCGGCTCGCACGTCTCGGTCAGTCGATCGCTGCGCGGCGACTGCGTCGCGATGGCTGTCACCGACCGAGGCATCGGCATCGCCAAGGAAGACCAGGAGCGGGTGTTCGAACGGTTCTTCCGTTCCGACAAGGCACGCTCGCGCGCCACCGGCGGCACCGGCCTCGGCCTGGCTATCGTCAAACACGTGGCCGCCAATCACAACGGTGAGATCACCCTGTGGAGCAAGCTGGGGACCGGGTCGACGTTCACCCTGCGAATACCTGCCCACCACGAGGCCGACGGAGAAGAGGATTCCGCCGGTCGAGTGGTGAGTGTGAAGGAAACAAGCCCGCGACCCTCAGGGCCGGGCCGACCGAATGGTGTGGAGGCACGCAGATGACGAGTGTGTTGATCGTCGAGGACGAGGAGTCGCTGGCCGACCCGCTCGCGTTCCTCCTGCGCAAGGAGGGCTTCGAGGTCACCGTGGTCGGTGACGGGCCGTCCGCGCTTGCCGAGTTCGATCGGGCGGGCGCCGACATCGTGCTGCTCGACCTGATGCTGCCCGGCATGAGTGGAACCGATGTGTGCAAACAATTGCGCACCCGCAGCGGGGTCCCGGTAATCATGGTGACCGCGCGCGACAGTGAGATCGACAAGGTGGTCGGCCTCGAACTCGGCGCCGACGACTACGTGACCAAGCCGTACTCGGCACGCGAACTCATCGCCAGGATTCGCGCGGTATTGCGCCGCGGCGCGGGCGACGAACTCGACGTGGGTAACGAGAACGGCGTGCTCGAAGCAGGACCGGTGCGAATGGACGTCGACCGGCACACCGTGCTCGTCAACGGCAAGCCGGTCACGCTGCCGCTCAAGGAATTCGACCTGCTGGAGTACCTGCTGCGCAACTCCGGTCGCGTGCTGACCCGAGGCCAGCTGATCGACCGGGTGTGGGGTGCGGACTACGTTGGCGACACCAAGACCCTCGACGTGCACGTCAAGCGGCTGCGCTCGAAGATCGAGGGCGACCCGGCCAAGCCGGAGCACCTGGTGACCGTGCGCGGGTTGGGATACAAGCTGGAGGCGTGAGCGCTCCCGAAACGGCGTTACCCCTGACGCACGCACCGCGACAAGCGGTTTCGTAGGTCAGGGGTAACTCTCGCCGTATTGCTCGCGACCGTGCGAGCGGGGCTGACTTACGGGAAGTAGGTCCAGGTGGGGCCGATTCCCGGCACGTCGACCTTGTTCAGGGTGATCCACCCGAGGTCGTCTTCCTGCATGCACTCGTAGAAGTCCGCGACACCGGTGCCACGGCATGCGATGGTGTGCGAGGTGCCGTAGGGGCTGAGGATCAGCGCCTTACCGTTGGCGGTCGCATTGAGGGCTTCCTGGGTGTTGGCCGGCACGAAATCCGCGGTGAATTCGGCGTATGCCGCCGGATCGCCGTTCGGTGCCGCGCCGGCGATTCCGGGGAACGAGAGCGCGACGCCGACCGCGGCGACGGCAATGGTGAGAGCTTTCTTGGACATGATTCGATATCCAACCCGAATCGGGTGAAGCTCGCGTGGCCGGTAGGTGAACCGGGTGGCCCACGATGAGCGAATCTCTGCGGCGGGAACGTTCAGTGTCCGTTGTCGGATGTTTCGGGTCGGCTTTCGGGTTCGCGCAGCCGATCGGCATGCACGGTCGCCGGATGGATCGCGACCAAACCTAGCCCCGCACGTCGACGACAATGCCGCGCCAACTCCTCGTAGGCGGGGACGCCGAGCAGTTCGGTGAGTTCGGGGCCGTAGGACTGCCAGACCTGGCGCTCGCCGACATGCGCGTCGGGCGATCCGGAGCAGTACCAATCCAGGTCCTCGCCGCCGGGACCCCAGCCACGTCGGTCGTATTCGGTGATCGTGGTGCGCAAGATCTGCACGCCGTCGGGCCGATCCACCCATTCCTGGGTCCGTCGAATCGGCAACTGCCAGCACACGTCCGGCTTCACCTCCAACGGCTCGATGCCGCGCTTCAATGCCATGCTGTGCAGGGCGCAGCCGGGACCGCCCGCGAAGCCGGGACGGTTCAAGAAGATGCACGCGCCCTCGAAGCGCCGGGTGCGCAGCGCGGGCTCGTCCTCCAACTCGTCGGTCTCCAGATACCCGCGTTTGGTGACCTTGCCGTCGGCGTTGGTCGCCTCGTCGTACAGTTGCCAGTCCTGAGGTGTGAGCATTTTCACAGCTCGTCCCAGGCGTTTCTTGTCGTCGTCATCGGAGAGGAACGCGCCGTGCGAGCAACAACCGTCGTCGGGTCGATCGCCGAGGATCCCCTGACATGCCGGTGTGCCGAAAACGCACGTCCAATGGGAAAGCAGCCAGGTCAAATCGGCGGCGATCACATGCTCGTCGTTAGCCGGATCGAGGAACTCGATCCATTCGCGTGGAAAATCCATGTCGACTTCTGCCGCCGGAACGATCTTTCCCGCTGGTCGTCGGCCGCTCGTTGATGCGCCTACCGTCACACCTCGAGACGCTAACAGCTCGGTCGCCGGGGCCGCCGCGTCGGATCACCAGTACCGTGTTCATGTGCGCCTTGGGGTACTCGATGTCGGAAGCAATACCGTTCACCTGCTCGTGGTGGACGCGCACAGAGGTGGCCACCCGCTGCCGATGAGCTCGACGAAAGCCACGCTGCGGCTGTCGGAAAACATCGACGACGCAGGCAGGATCACCGAAGCGGGCGCCAAGCGGCTCATCTCGACGGTCGCCGAATTCGCCAGCATCGCCGAGACTTCCCAGTGCGTCGAGTTGATGCCGTTCGCCACCTCGGCGTTGCGCGAGGCGGCCAATTCCGAGGAAGTGCTCGCGCGTGTCCGTAGGGAGACCGGCGTCGGCCTGCAGGTGCTCTCCGGTGTCGACGAGGCCAGGCTGACGTTCCTCGCCGTGCGTCGCTGGTACGGCTGGAGCGCGGGACGCATCCTCAATATCGATATCGGCGGCGGCTCGCTCGAGGCGAGCAACGGTGGCGACGAGGAACCCGATGTCGCCGTCTCCCTGCAATTGGGCGCCGGTCGATTGACCAGGGACTGGATGCACGAGGACCCGCCGGGCAAGCGCAGGATCGCGGTGTTGCGTGACTGGCTCGAAGCCGAACTGGTGACACCGTCCAAGCAGTTGCTCGACGCGGGCAAACCCGATCTCGCCGTTGGCACTTCGAAGACCTTCCGTTCGCTGGCCAGGCTCACCGGTGCCGCGCCGTCGGCCGCCGGCCCGCGCGTGCGACGTACACTCACCAGTTCGGGTCTGCGTCAGCTGATCGCCTTCATCTCGCGGATGACGGCATCCGACCGCGCGGAACTGGAAGGCGTGAGTTCTGATCGGTCACAGCAACTGGTGGCCGGCGCATTGGTCGCGGAGGCGAGTATGCGGGCACTTTCGCTGGATTCCCTCGAGATTTGTCCATGGGCACTGCGCGAAGGACTGATTCTGCGCAAACTGGATACCGACATGAACAATGGACCCCGAGCGACACGCTTGCCGGGCGCCGACGAGCAATCGCCGGGGCCGGGCGGTGGTACCGCACTATCCGGACCGATCGGAACGGTGTCGCAATGAGCGATGACTCCAAACAACTTTCGGTCGCCGAACTGCTGGCCCGCAACGGCCAGGGTGCGGCGGCCTCCGGTGGTGGCGGCCGCCGTCGCCGTGGTGGGCGCGGAATCTCCGTCGCCGAATTGACCGGCGACCTACCCGCTCTCGGCAGCGGGCAGTCTTCGCACGCGCGGCCTGACGCCGCCGACGAGCCCGCCTACGAAACGCCGTCGTATGAAACGCCGTCGTACGAGACGCCGTCCTATGAAGTGCCGTCGTATGAGGCGCCCGCCTACGAGCAGCCGTCCTACGACGAGCAGCCTGCGCGGTACGCGCCCACGTCGTATTCGACACCGTCTTACGAACCGCCCGCCGCCGTGCCGGACCCTTACTCCGCTGCGCAGGACGCGACGTCGTATTCGCCGATGTCGGGCCCGATTTCGATGTATGACCCGCTGGCGCCCTACGCGCCCGAGGGCTCCGCGCGTCCCGGTTCGCGACACGGCGCTCCCGATGACCTGTTGTCGGTGCGTGGCGCGTCGGATTCGTACGGGCCGTCGCAGGACTCGTACGCACCCGGGGACCCGCAGCCCCTGCCCACCGGGCGCAGGCGCAGGCGCGACGAGCAGGACATCGACCAGCAGGAGTCCACCGAAGTTCGGCCGATGCCGGAATTCGGGCCTTCGGATGCCAACGGGTTCGGCAGTGACGGCTCCAACGCGTGGATCTCGCGCGAACCGATCGAAGCCAAACCGCCGCTGCCCGAACGCAACGGGATGCGTGGTGGCAGAGCCGCGCGCCGCCGCGAACTGGAGGCCGACGAGCCGCAGGAGGCGGGACCGTCGACCGCGCCGTGGTCGCCGTCCGGCGGTGGTTTCCCCGCGAACGACTTCGAGTCCGACAGCGCGCGCTCGAACGGATTCGGACCCCATGGTTTCGGACCGAACGGTGTCGGTCGCAACGGTGCCGGGCCGAATGGTGCCGGGCCGAACGGTGCCGGACCCCATGGTTTCGGGCTCAACGGTTTCGGCGGCAACGGGTTCGCGCCCAACGGCCAAGAGCCGGGCTTCGGCGGCGACCAAGGCGATTTCCCCGAACAGCAGGGACCGCAGCGTCCGCGACCGCGACCCAACGGCGAAGGGGCGCTGCCCGCATGGTCGCAGCGCCGCCGCCAATCCTCGGTGCCGCCGCGCAACGGCCCATCCGCCGGGCCCGAGGGTGGGCCGAGCGCCGGATGGTCGTTGGCCAGCCAAGATCAACAACTCGTCGCCGGCGCGACCGTCGCCGGTGATCTCCTGCGCGACGACGCCGAACGTGCTGGACGTAATGGTGCGGGCAAGCGCGGCGGCAGGGCCGGCGCCCCCGCGATGTACGACGGCAAAACCGATGTGTACGCGCCCATCTCGCCGGCCGAACTGGACGATGACCTCGACGAGGAGGACCTCGACCTCGACGACCTCGACGACTTGGACGACCTCGACGAGTTCGAGGACGACGAGCCGAACAAGCTGCGCGCGCTCACCACGAAGTTCGCCGCATTGCCAGCGCTGGCCACGTCTTCCTTCGGGAAGGTCTCGCTGGGCAAGGCCGGGCTGGGCGGCGGCAGTGGCTCGGGTGAGCGGAAATCGCTCGACGAGATCAACCGTCGGCAGTGGATGATCCTCGGCGGGCAAAGCCTCGGCGCCGCCGTCGCGGGAATGCTGCTGTTCAAGGGATTCGAACGGATGTGGGAGATGCTGCCGTGGGTGGCGCTCGCACTGGCGATGATCGTGATCCTCGGGTTGGTCGCGATGGTGCGAATCCTGCGCAAGACCGACGACATCCTCAGCACCGTGATCGCCGTCGTCGTCGGCAGTTTCGTGACCCTGGGCCCGCTGGCCTTCCTACTCAGTACGAACTGAATGCGGTGACCGTGTCCGACACGCCCTCGCACGCCGCACCGGACTCGACGCGACAACCCGCGTCGTCGGCGCGACCATCGATCCCGATCGGACTGTCCACGGCGTCGGTGTATCCGCAGAACGCCGAGGCGGCGTTCCGCTACGCGGCCGAACTCGGTTACGACGGTGTCGAATTGATGGTGTGGGCCGAAGCGGCCAGCCAGAGCATCAGCGCCGTGCAGACGCTCAGTCGCACCTACGACGTTCCCGTGCTCGCCGTGCACGCACCGTGTCTGCTCATCTCGCAGCGCGTGTGGGGCGCCGACCCCGTCGCCAAGCTCACGCGCAGCGTGCGCGCCGCCGAAACATTCGGCGCGAGCACCGTCGTCGTGCATCCCCCGTTCCGCTGGCAGCGCCGCTACGCCATGGGATTCGCCGAGCAGGTCCGCGAATTGGAAGACAACAGCGCCGTCGCCGTCGCCGTGGAGAACATGTTCCCGATGCGCGCCGACACCCTGTTCGGGCGCGGCGAGAAGTCGGTACAGCGCCTGCAACGCCGCGGCGGGCCTGGGCCGGGTCTCACCGCGTTCAGCCCGTCCTACGACCCCACCGACACCGGGTTCCGCCACTACACCCTCGACCTGTCGCACACCGCGACGGCGGGAACCGACGCACTGGCCTTGGCCGCGCGCATGGGCGGCAATCTGGTGCATCTACACCTGGCCGATGGGCGCGGGGCCGCGCATGACGAACACCTGGTGCCGGGCGAAGGCACGCAACCCTGCGCGGAGGTGTGTGCGACCTTGGCGCGCAAGGGGTTCGCGGGGCAGGCGGTGGCCGAGATCAATACGCAGAACGCGCGTACCACCCAGGAGCGTGCGGCGATGCTCGCGCGCACCCTGGCGTTCGCGCGTGAGCATCTCGGTGGGGGCGTGCGGCCGACACCGACACCGCCTCGGGCTGATCACGTCTGATCTCGGGTGCGTCTGAGTACTCGTGCGGTTGGTTGTCGCATTGTTCGCGGGCTTTGCGGTTTGGTGGTTTCGCGCGGTGTGGTTGTTGGGCGATCTTGGTGTGTGCTCGAGAGTGCGGGGGTGAGAAGTGCGGGGTGGTACGCGGGGGCGAGTGCTTCCTCGCTGTGTTTTTTGGCGGCTGGCGCCGCGTGGTTCGCGGCCCTGAGTCTCGCTGTTGAGTACCCGTTTCTTGCTCCTTCGTCGCCTACGAAACGGGCACTCAACAGCGAGACGGCCGCGAACTTGCCGTGCCGGTCTC